>JBDTUH010000011.1:0-232166 GCA_040007815.1 Chitinophagaceae bacterium | reverse complement strand
GCTAGCGTTCATCCTGAGCCAGGATCAAACTCTCCATTGTAAATGTTTTGTTTGATACTGACAGTATTAATCTTAAAAAAATTAATGTGTCAATTCGAAATGTTATTCGCTTGACTTACCTTTTGTTTTGTTTCTCTCTATTAAAAAACAGAAAGAAGTGCTATTGTTTCCCAACTTTCAAAGATCTTTTGGCTTTACCAACCACCCGTTTTTTTGAACGGAGTGCAAAGGTAAGGGGCCAGTTATTACTACCAAAATTTTTATCGAAGATTTTCCGATGTTTTTGGTGTGATATTCAATTTGTTTTGTGAAGAGCTAACCCGTTTTTTAATAACGGGCAGCAAAGATAAGGGATGCGGTATTACTACCAAACTTTTCTGATACAAATCTTTATTTTCCAACCATTACCCTTCACCGATTCAGAGAGCTATTTTTTCCCGTTTTATGTGAACGGGCGGCGAAGATAGGGCTGTATTTTTTTCTACCAAATCTTTTTTGAAATAATTATTCGCTAAATTACCTCAACTGCTTTACAGTAAAGGGTTTGAGAAGATAAAAAATGAGGCTGATTTTATTCTGTCACTGAACTAAATCCAACGGATACAAGAAACAATCCATGCGGAGGCACTGCAAAACTCGCTTTTGTACAATTTTTCGCATCGATGATTGCCGTAAATTCTTCTATGCCGATTGTACCGCGCCCTACTTTTAGCATGGTTGCTGTCAATGCCCTCACCATACCCCTTAAAAACCGATTTCCTTTTACATGATACACCAAACAATCATTATCAACAAGCCATTCGCTGGTGTATAACTGACATATAAATGTTTTAACCTGGGTGTTTCGTTTTGAAAAGGAGGTAAAATCATCATATCGTTTTAATATCTCAGCGGCTTTTTGCAGGTTTTTCATGTTGAGCTTGTAAGGGAAGTAAAAAGCCCTGTCATTCAGAAAAGGGTTCTTTTTACGATAAATAAAATATTTGTATTCCCGGCTGAATGCATCAAACCGGCAATGGGCGTCCGGAGAAACAGGGTACACATTCTTTACCACGATGTCGCCCGGCAGAATTGCATTCATCTTGTAAACAAACTGGGGGTGTACCGATCCTATAAGATCAAAATGAAAAAAGTTTTGAAGGGCATGCACGCCCGTATCTGTACGTGAAGAACCGGTCAGGGTCACTTTTTCCTTCTGCAAAATCAAAAATGCTTTTTCGACTTCATCCTGTATGCTATTCGCGTTCTTTTGTGCCTGAAATCCGCTGTAATTAGTGCCTTTGTAGGAAACCTCCATGAAATAGCGGGACATATTGATTTGTCATTAGGGTTTGCAAAAAACTGACAGGACTGCTCAGTTTACCATTTTTTTAAAGCGATGGATGAAATACGCATCCTTTAATTCCGTCTGCAAAGAAGCAAAGTTAATTTGATCACTATTAAAAGGGTAAGCTGTTTCATAAAATTGAAACTTACCCGCTTCATTGAGGAACAAATTACCAAGATTTTTCACCTGCTCGGTTGTAAAGCATTTCGATCTGAAGATTTTTTTGCATTCATTTATCATCTGTTCATCTGTTTTCTGTGAAGCCATTTTTTTCCTCAGTTTCAGAAAATCATTCTCAGACGCAACCGATGAACAGGTTTTTTTATTGGCTCCTATTGCTGATAGATCTTTTTCATCGGTTGTTACATTTAAAAACTTTTTTGGCTCCGCTGGTTGATCGCTATTGTTGATTTTGCTAATCAATTTCGTTTGATTGGGTATAATGATTTGTACTGTATCCCTGATGCCAGCCGCCATTTCATCAATAAAAATAAAACCCAGGCCCTCTGAGGTAGAAGTTTCTGACTTTTTAGTAATTAACGATCTTTTATATTGGGCAACAGCGTCAGCGGGCCTATCCGCTATTTTATTTTTTTCAGGGTTTTTATAGGCTACTGAAATTTCTTCTTTTTTATCGGATTGCCCGGCGGTAGCCGAGCTATCTGTTTTCTTTTTTATTTCGTCTGTATTTTTTGCAAGAGGTTGCTCTGCTGTCTTTTGCTGCTGAGCGATTTTCGTAGTGTCTTCTTTTTTTACAGATTCTTTTTTCACTGATAAAGAAGAATCTTTTTTCTTTAGCGGTTGTTCAACAAGCACCGTGTTAACCGGAGGTTGTTCTGCCGGCGTCATAACTTCTTCCTTTATAACAGCCGCCTGAACAAGAACTGGTTTTTCATCATACTTGACTAATGCAACAGGTTTCTCTCTTAACGAAGGGTCATTGGCCGCCCGGGAAAGTATTTCTGTAAAAGCAGATATTTCGCCTGAACCTGATCTCAGGGCTTTATCTTTTGTCAAATCATCTGCCATTAGTATTACCAATGTCTGCAAATCAAACAGTCCCCATCCTTTGTCTCCAAAATTTTTCAGCAAAAAACCATGATCTTTTGATTTTATACTGACGGAAAATTGCTGCTCAGGCCATTTGTTTTGAGGGAATCCTATCGTCAACGTATAACTGCTATCCTTCAACTTTGACAGGATCAAATAACCGGAAGCATCGGAACTATAGACCTTTTCATTGAACTTTACAAAAAAAGGCTGTTGGGTTTCCATCTGCAGATAGACAAAATATTGCTTTTGAGAAAAGGCCGCCACATTTAAGCCCAACAAGAATAAGCAACAAAGAAATCGATTCATTCCTGAAAATTAGTTATAGATCAAAATTAATTCAAATAAAGCTATAAGAGCCGTTAAATGCCATCAGCGAGCTGACACAGCTAATTGAACCCGTTACTTAAACGCAGTATGCTCCATTGTATTTTGGCAAAAGGGTTTCAGATCCGCTCCTAATTTAAAAAACCATCCTTTAACCGGGATGGTTTTGCATATTTATGTCTTATATTACCAGCCGCCGCTTGCACCACCACCACCACCACCACCGCCGCCAAATCCTCCAAAACCTCCGCCACCACCTGACCAACCACCACCACCACCTCCTCCTCCGCCACCGCCTGTCCAACCACCGGTTGGCAGCCACCAACCTCTGTAACCTCTCCGGGAAACATATCCTCCGCCGCCACCGCCACCCGCCCCGCTAAATACGATTATCAAAATGATGACGATAAAAATGATCGTACCAACATTGAGGCCCTTTTTCTTTCTTTTTGAATAATCAGCCGGGGCTTTATATTCACCAGCAGCCGCTTTAATGATAGCACTGGTACCTTCATCGAGCCCACGATAATAATTTCCTTCTTTAAAATTGGGTGTTATTTCATGATCAATGATGGATGCCGCGATCATATCCGGTATCGCTCCTTCCAATCCATACCCTACTTCGATCCGGATCTTGTGATCTTCCTTCGCAATTAATAAGACAATTCCGTTATTCTTACCCTGGCCGCCAACACCCCAATCTCTTAAAATACGCAATGCAACATCTTCTATAGGATAGTCGCCCGTGGTAGATATGATGACAACCGCTACCTGGCTGGAAGTGCTGTCATCATAAGCAACTAATTTATTTTCCAGCGCTTGAACCTGCTCTGTTGTGAGTGTTTGGGTGAAATCATTTACCAGCTTTGGCGGAGAAGGTCTCTTGGGTACATATTTATCTATCTGCCCAAAAGCAAAACCGGAGACAAACAGTAATACTAAAAGAAAAAGTTTCTTCATGAATATTAGTTACCGAAAACTATATCATCCGGTAATTCATTTTTATCCGTCTCGTTATCAAATGGAAAATGTGTATGCAGGGCTTCGCCAATGGCGGTAATGCATTGCCTGATCCCTTCCGCATAATTTTCCCTGTTAAATGAACTGATCATTTGCCGCACTTCCCTGTTCCAGTATTCCTGTCCCACTTTAGCATGTATGCCTTCATCACCAAAAACCGCCAATTGCCGATCTTTTATTGCTACATACAATATAACAGCATTCCGGTCATCCGTTTTTTGCATCTGCAGTTTAAAGAATACCTGGCCCGCCCTGTCGATGGCATCCATATAAGGACAGCGGCTTTCGACAAAAACTCTTATCTCGCCACTAGTACGTCTTTCAGCATTGCGTACCGCGTCCACAATGAGTTGCCTTTCTTCAACCGTGAAGAAGCTGTTTCTTTTTTGCCAGGGAAAAATTTTCAACAATATAGATTGAGAGGTAAATCAGAATTTTACTTCAGGCGCTTTTTGCGCACCTTCATCTGCTTTAAAGCCTTCTTTTACTTTAAATCCAAACATACCGGAAAAAAAGTTCATCGGGAATGAACGAACTTTTGTGTTGTAAGTGTTGACAGCTCCATTGAAATCATTTCTTGCCACATTGATCCGGTTTTCTGTTCCTGCCAGTTCGGCCTGCAAAGCCCGAAAACCTTCATTAGCTTTCAAGTTGGGATAATTTTCCACTACGACCATCAAACGACTCAGCGCACTGCTCATTTCGCCTTGTGCTGCCTGGAATTTGGCAATATTCTCTGTCGTAAGATTCGCGGGATCCACTTTTACACTATTTAAATTTTTGTACCTTGCTTCTACTGTTTGGATAAGGGTTTGCTGTTCAAAATTGGCTTCGCCTTTTACCGTATTGACTAAGTTTGGTATAAGGTCGGCCCTGCGCTGATATGAACTTTGCACATTGTTCCAGGTATTTTTAACTGTTTCATCCTGTTTTACCAATCCATTATAACCACTACAGCCCATTGCACCCAGTATAACAACAACAGCGAGAATAATAAGTAAGGTTAAATTTTTAGTTCCTTTCATGGTTAATCGTTTTTTATGTGGGGCTAAAATTAAGTCTTTTCGTATTTCTCCCGGGTAAATTCTCGCTATCCACCGATAGCCATTGCGGCCCGGCCTCTGCGGCATGATTTTGGCCGACATTGTAATACAATTGACCGATATGCATTATATGAAAAACACGGCTTTGATAGTTTTTGTATCATTATCCTTATCAGCTTCGCTGTTTTGCAACAAGACGGAAAAAACGAATGAAGAACCCGCCGGCGCTGTGGAAATAAAAGACAGTGCGATTGTCAGCAACTTAAATTTTCCATGGGAGATTTTGTGGGGCCCTGATAATTTTATCTGGATGACGGAAAGAGGCGGCAAGATCAGCCGGGTGAATCCCGCAACCGGGGCAGTAAGCAGTTTATTAACGATAAACGAAGTGCAATCGAACGGAGAAGGTGGATTGTTAGGTATGGTTTTGCATCCGAATTTTTCTTCAACACCCCAGATATTTGTTGTGTACGATTATGATAACGGCGGTGGTTATAAAGAAAAAGTTGTCCGTTATACCTATAATGGAACGACCTTAACCGGACCGGTTACTCTCATTGATAATATTAGCGCATCGAATATTCATAATGGAAGCAGGTTAGCTATTAGCCCCGACCTGAAATTGTATATTACGACAGGTGATGCTTCCGACCCCGCTAACTCGCAAAATGTTTTGTCGAAGAATGGAAAAGTTTTACGAATTAACCTGGATGGAACAATACCTGCCGACAACCCAGTTGCCGGTAATCCTTACTGGTCATGGGGTCATCGCAATCCGCAGGGCCTGGTGTTCGCCAATGGCAAACTATACAGTTCGGAACATGGACCCAATAATGACGATGAGGTCAATATTATCGAGAAAGGAAGAAACTATGGTTGGTTGAATGTACAGGGCTATTGTGATCAAACAGATGAGCAGGCGTTTTGCAGCGCCAATAACATAAAAGAACCTATTAAAGCATGGACACCTACCGCGGCAACCAGCGGACTTGATTACTATAACCATGACCTGATACCACAATGGAAAAACTCTTTGCTGTTAGCCACCCTGAAGAATTCAAGATTATACCAGCTAAAGCTTGATAATAGTTTCAGCAGTATCACCACCAGCAATGAATATTTTACGAATAAGTATGGCAGGATGAGGGATATCTGCATTTCTCCCGCCGGTAAAGTTTATATCTGCACCAGTAATGGCGTTAACGATAAGATCATTGAGATAACAAAGAAGTAGATACAGATTGGGTTACGTTGAACTTGTTTTATCCATTTGCCAGCAAGATTTCCATAGGCTGTGCAAATTTTTTGTTCGTTCATTTTATCGCAGTGAAAATCCGTGCAATCTTCCGCTGAAACGGGACAAGCTTTATGCCTGGCAGGATACTCAGTCTAAAACCCTTTGAACTCCTCATTCACTTTTCTCCTCCTTTGCTTTCCACAGATCGGTAAAAAAATTTGATTTTTCCAGTTCTTCCATATCACTCAATTCCAGTTCTAATGCTTTCGTGCTTTTTGATATCTCGATTAATGAAATAGCAAGGGAAGCCAACAAACTCAAGAGACTTAATGCAAAAATATATTCCGTTAAAACCTTCCATTGCTGGTAAACGCCATACATGGTTATGACGCAACACAAAAAACTAAATACACCCAGCCCCTGCATATACCTTACGAGGTTGATCCGCTGCCGTAATATTCTTATTTGTTTCAGAAGAAGATGATTCTTCTCACCCCGCATGTACTCATCATGCAATTTGCGGATAAGATTAGCCAAAGCGAGGTAGCGATTGGTATAGGCCAATAATAGTAAACTGATAGCAGGAAACAATAATGCCGGCGTGTTAAACGTGATTTCCATACTCAAAAATCATTAAAAATTCCGGTATAAAAAAAGGTCAGTAGTGTTTCCAACTGAACTCACGCAGACACCGCTGAGTTCGCATAGCCACACAACTCAATGACGGCGTCGTTGATAGACGAAGATGAAGTAAGAATAAAAATACTCTCCGCGTATTCTGCGTCCCCTGCGTGACAGGATTTCAAAATAAATTGTACCTTGAACGGGTGGCTTATTTTAAGGTAGTGTTTCTTTAGAGTCGAGTTTGGCTATAAATTTCATCAACCCTGAGAATAAAGCAACTAGTATTCATCCTGATAAATCTTATCCTTATGTCGAAATTATACAAAACTCCGGGAGAAATTATGGATGAGATTTCAAAACTTCCTTCCTCCGTTGCCGCTGTAGAAACCGCCATCCCAGCCTTTATTGGCTATACACAAAAAGCCCAAAAACTGCAGGTTGGCGATCTCCTTAATACACCTGCACGCATTACATCGTTAGTAGAGTATGAACAATATTTTGGAGCGAAGATCTATGAAACAGTTACCATCGCTATTGATGATGAAATAACAAAAACAGGAAATACTATCTCTCTTGATGCCAGGAAGCTCACACCAAAAACTTTATTTCTAAAAAATAATATGCACTATCATTTGCAATTATATTTCGCGAATGGAGGTGGCCCCTGCTATATTGTATCGGTAGGCAAGCCCAAGGCATCTTTAAATAAAAAGGAATTAAAAAAAGGCCTGGATGAAGTTTACCAGTGTGCTGAACCTACGCTGATTTTATTTCCGGACGGTGTCAATCTTTCCAGGGCAACGGACCTTTACCAGTTATACAATGATGCACTGATGCAGGCGTATGAGCTGGGGGATCGTTTTGTTATTATGGACATCAGCAAAAATGATCTCCAGGGAAAAACAGCTATTGAAATATTCAGGGATAGTATCACGGGTGGCGATCATCCGGGTTCATTAAAATATGGTGCGGCTTACTATCCTTTTTTACACACAACCATACCGAATCATTACGCTGACAGCACGGTAAAAATAATCCATCACACTACGACCAAAGAAGCGGGAAAGGAAGACATAAAAGAAAAAGGAGAGTTTGATGGGCTTTTCCTGAATAATCCTAAATTAACCGGAACAGAGTTGTACTCATTAATAAAAACGGAGTTAACAAATGACACAGCTACGCTTTCTCCATCATCGGCGGTGGCGGGTGTTTATGCCAATACAGACAGCAACAGGGGTGTTTGGAAAGCTCCGGCTAATGTATCCTTATCAAATGTCAAAGAACCAGACATTGCATTAAATGATGCTGACCTGGAAGTATTAAAAACAGGTACAACTGATGGTAAATCCATAAATACCATAAGATATTTTACAGGAAAAGGCCCCATGCTATGGGGTGCGAGAACACTGGCCGGTAACGATAATGAATGGCGTTACATTTCCGTTCGACGTTTCTTTAATATGGTAGAGGAATCGGTAAAAAAAGCTACCCATCCATTCGTATTTGAACCCAACGATACAAATACCTGGGTGAAAGTAAGAACAATGATTGAAAATTTTTTAACACTTCAATGGAGCGCAGGTGCACTGGCAGGTGCAAAACCTGAACATGCATTTTTTGTTAGAATAGGGTTGGGGCAAACTATGACGATACAGGATATTCAGGAAGGAAGAATGATCATAGAAATTGGAATGGCGCCTGTTCGTCCGGCTGAGTTTATTATTATCAGGATTGTACAGCAAATGCAGGTGAATTGAGCGTGGAAGATCTATAGCGCTATTATCCGGCCCAACATTATTCAAAATCCAAAATACAATGTTTGTATATTCGGTAGTACTACCGTTAAGGTCAATTTTATAAAACACAAACCATTCATCAAATGGAAAGAAGAAAATTCCTTACAAGTAGTTCCGCTTTAATTGCTGGTTTTCCCTTAATTCAAAGCAATCCATTTAATATCTTCAATTCCCCTTTTCTTTTAGAGGATGAAGTTGTTAAAATAAAAATTGGAAAAATTAATTGTACCATATTCCGGGACCTGATGTTTAAATACCTGGCTAAGGATTTCTTCCTGAATGCAAGCCCGGAAGACCTGAATCAATCGTTAAATAAATATCACATCACTCCGGATAATATTCCTTCCCCTTTTATTGCCCTACTACTTCACTATGATGATAAAAAAATACTCGTTGATACGGGTGTGGGCTTTTTAGAAAAACCCCTGGCCTTTAGAGGGAATTCATATGTATTCAAAGGAAGGTTACAGCAGTTGCTGCAGCAAGAAAATATAAAAAAAGAGGATATCACTGATGTGATTATTACGCATTTTCATCCCGATCATATCGGGGGCATTTTTTCTGAAGATGGGAAATTAAATTTTCCTAACGCAAAATTTCATACGCATGAAGACGAATGGAATTACTGGCACTCGTCGCCGTCAGACAATCAGCCTGCCCTATTCAAATATTTTATTGAAAAGAACATTACGCTACTGAAAACCCTTAACCTGCATTTAAGTGAAGGTGATTTTGTTGACCTCCTCCCAGGGATAACAGCAATAAAAGCCGGCGGACATACCCCCGGGCAAATGGCATTGGACATTCATAACGATAACGAGCATCTGCTATACATTTCGGATAGCTTCCTTCACCCTCTTCATATAGAACGCTTAGACTGGCAAACCAATTATGATTGGGATCACGAAAAAGCAAAACAATCCCGTATCAAATTGCTTGAATTAGCCTATAGAGACAATATGCTGGTAAATGCATTTCATTTTGACTTCCCCGGCTTAGGAAGAATAGATAGATTTGAAAATAATTGGATCTGGAAATACCCGGAAAAGTAAAACATACCCCTAACAAAAGATGCAAGTTAGGTCGGAACATAAAAGTCGTCAACTATGTATTACTATCTTCAACGGTACCAGGTGGGACGTTAAAAATGTCTCCCCTGAAGTAATACGTGTCCATTTGTTTTAAAGATTCTCAATCACCCCCGCAATCCCCTGTCCACCACCCACACAAGCAGTCACCATTCCATATTTTTTATTCAACCGTTTCATATCATTCAATACCTGTATGGTCAGCTTAGCGCCGGTACAACCTAACGGGTGACCCAACGCAATAGCTCCACCATTGATATTTACTCTTGCTGGATCCAATCCCACTTCGCGGATAACAGCTAATGCCTGCGAAGCGAATGCTTCATTCAATTCAACGAGATCAATATCATTCAAATTCATGTTAACCTGCCTCAATGCTTTTGGAATAGCTGCAACAGGTCCGATACCCATCACCCGTGGAGGAACTCCCGCAGAGGCGCAAGCCACCAGTCTTCCGATTGGTGTCAATCCCAGTTCATTCATCATCTTCTCTCCCATAACGATGACGAATGCGGCACCGTCTGATGTTTGTGAGGAGTTACCCGCTGTTACCATTCCACCTGCCGCGAAAGCAGGTTTTAATTTAGCTAACACTTCAATAGAAGTATCAGCACGGGGACCTTCATCTGTATCCATGGTGTAGTTCCTTTTCTGCTTTTTGCCTTTTGCATCGAGGTAAATTTCTTCCACGTTGACAGGAAGGATACCGCTTTTGAAATGACCCTCTTTTATAGCGGCGATGGCTTTCTGATGTGAATGATAAGAAAATTCATCCTGGTCCTCGCGGCTGATCTTGTAATCTTTCGCTACTGCTTCAGCCGTCAACCCCATGCTGAGATAATAATCCGGATCGTCTTTGGCGATTTTATATGAGGGAACTGTTTTCCATCCGGCTGTAGGCACCAGGCTCATGCTTTCAGTACCACCAGCGATGATACAATCCGCCTGACCGGTCCTGATCTTGGCCGAGGCAATGGCGATAGTTTCCAAACCGGAGGCACAATAGCGATTAATGGTAACACCCGGCACATCAAAACCCAGAGCTCTTGCAGAAATAATTCGACCAAACTGCAAGCCCTGTTCGGCTTCCGGCACCGCGTTTCCTACTATCACATCATCCACCCTGCTGGCTTCCAATTGTGGCACGGTCGCCATCACTCCTTTGATCACTTCTACCGCCAGATCATCAGGGCGATAAAAACGAAAACCACCACGTTTTGATTTACCTACTGCCGTTCTGTAACCGGCGATTATATATGCTTCCTGCATAAGAAAAAGTTTAAAGGTTGTTTATGCAACTTTCTATTTCAAAATTACTCACCATTCACATACCATCCAAGCCATCTTTAAAGTTCATTTATCTTCGCACCTATTATGTATAACGTAATCAGGCGCATACTGTTCTTATTCCCTCCCGAATGGGTTCATTATTTTTCCATGAATTGCCTGAAAATAATATGCAGTGTTGGTTTTACAAGAAGCTTATTATCTATGGCTTTCTCTTTTAAAAACAAGGGATTAGTCAAAGAGGCTTTTAAACTTGAATTTAAGAACCCCGTTGGGCTTGGGGCTGGTTTTGATAAAAATGCCAAATACTTGCGGGAACTGGAAGCTTTGGGCTTCGGATTTGTTGAGATAGGTACGGTTACCCCCTTGCCGCAGCCAGGCAATGATAAGCCGCGATTATTCCGCCTTCCTAAAGACAGTGCATTGATCAACAGAATGGGATTTAATAATGACGGGGTGAAAACAGTCGCAGAAAGGTTGAAGAAATGGAAAGAAAACCAGTTGCCAGTTGCCAGTCAGCCGTTGACGAACGGCGGTAAATTGCAAACTGCAAACTGCAAACTGATCATCGGCGGCAACATCGGTAAAAACAAAGTCACCCCCAATGAAGATGCCTGGAAAGACTACGAGATATGTTTTAAAGAATTGCATCCCTATGTAGATTATTTTGTGGTTAATGTCAGCAGCCCGAATACCCCGGGTCTTCGCGAGTTGCAGGAAAAAGAATCGTTGAGAAAAATATTAAGACATCTTCAAATGATCAACAATGGGAAAGCCCGGTCAAAACCTATTCTTTTAAAAATAGCCCCCGACCTGACACAGGACCAGATAGACGACGTGGTTGATCTTGCTTTAGAGATTAAACTGGATGGCCTGGTTTGCAGCAATACCACGATCAGTCGCGCAGGCCTTGTTACCAGCAAGGAAGAATTAGAAAAGGTTGGCGCGGGTGGCCTAAGTGGTAAACCGGTAAAGGAAAGATCAACCGTAGTAGTGGAATATATTTCCAAAAAAACCAGGGGCGAAATTCCTATCATTGCTTCCGGTGGCATTTTTACCCCCGAAGATGCCAAAGAAAAATTCAATTCCGGAGCTGCATTAATACAGGTATGGACGGGATTTATTTATGAAGGACCTGGTATTGTAAAAAAAATCTGCAAAGCATTAAAATAAAATCACTCTTTTTTTTCATTAGCACATCAGCAAATTAGCATATTAGCACATTTATTATCTATGGAACATTTATTCACCAGTGAAAGTATTATCAGTTTTTTTATTCTTGTTGTATTAGAAGTAGTATTGGGTATCGACAATGTGATCTTCGTAAGCATTATCCTGAACAGGCTGCGTGAAATAAAAGATCAAAAAAAAGCCCGCCGTATCTGGATGATCACCGGCATCATTTCCCGCAGCCTGATGCTGATGGGCCTAAGCTGGCTATTATCAAGGCAAGGAAAAGCCGTCTTTACCATTGCGGGCAAGGGATTTGATCTTGCCAGCCTGGTCATGCTGGCCGGGGGTATTTTTCTGATTTATAAATCAGTGATGGAGATACATCATAAACTGGAAGGCGAAGATCCTAATGCGAATACGGCAAATAAAAAACCTTTATCTTTCGGCCAGGCTATCGCACAGATCATGATTATTGATGCGGTTTTTTCATTTGACAGTATTATCACGGCCGGCGGTACCGCCAAACATGTGGAGATCATGATAGCCGCGGTCATTATCGCCATGACGATCATGTTTGCCTTCAGTCCAAAAATATCCGCTTTTATTCATAAGCATCCTACATTGAAAATGCTGGCGCTGTCTTTTCTTGTTATGATCGGGTTAAGCTTAATTATAGAAGGATGGGATGCCGAAAGGGCGCATGAGCTCAACCTGAAAAACTATATCTATTTCGGAATGGCTTTTTCTTTTTTAGTAGAGCTCCTGAACATGGTGATGCGGAAGCGGCAGGCGAAGAACAGGATTGTAGAACTAAATCAGCCCCGGTTAAAAAAAGAAGACGAAAATTTATCAGACCAGGCGAAGTAGTTTTAAGTTGGTAAACATCTGGTGGATCTATAGGCTTTCGAAAAATGGATTAATACCAACAAGTAAATGACCATAGCAACTAAACATAAACAAGAAATTTTAGAAATTGGCTTTACCCTCATCAACCAGGTTTATTCAGCTTCAGAGGTTGATTCGATAATTTCCATTATTAGTAAGGCTGATACTTCAAAACCGACTTTTCGAAAAAGCAGCAATCTATTTGCTATCCGCCGGTTTTTAAAAGAGGTTCCCGAAACAATTCCTTTTATTTTTACGGATAAACTGCGATCCATCATTCAGCAAATCTTTGGCACTGGTTTTTTTGTCATAAAGTCTATCTATTTTGATAAACCCGGAGAATCAAACTGGTTTGTAGCCTATCACCAGGATCTAACCATTTCTGTGAGAGAAAAGTCGGAGGTTAACGGTTTCGGTCCCTGGTCTGTAAAAGAAAATCAATATGCCGTACAGCCTCCATTGGATATTTTAGAAAACAATTTCACGATACGAATTCATTTAGATGATACAACTGCCGGAAATGGAGCATTAAGGGTAATTCCTAAATCTCATTTAAAGGGAGTTTTCAGACCTGAAAATATCGATTGGACAACAGAAGCCGAAGTAGCCTGTGATGTATTAAAAGCAGGCATTATGATCATGCGACCACTATTGTTGCATGCATCAAGCCGAACGACCAACAATCAAAAAAGACGGGTGGTACACATTGAATTTAGCAATAAGAATCTTCCCTCTCCTTTAGAGTGGTCGGAGTTGTATGTTAATAATTGAAGATAACCTGGTCGACTATCAACCTAATCTTAAAATAGTAGCTGCCACCATCCCTGCTGTTTCAGTCCTTAATCTTGTATCTCCCAATGATACAGGCACAAAGTGATGCCGGAGTGCCAAATCAACTTCTTCTTTGGTAAAATCGCCTTCAGGTCCTATCAAAATAATCTGTGAAGGAAGTGATTCATTGACCATGTCACTGAGATCTGCTTTTTCTTCTTCTATGCAATGCGCAATAAATTTTTGAGAAGTATGGGCGACTTCTTCCTGACGGAACAACAATTCATAGGCGATGGGTTCATGCAATACCGGCAACCAGCATTGCTGCGATTGCAGCATAGCGCTGATCAATATCGCTTGCAAACGGTCATGCCTGAATTTTTCTTTCTCCGTTCTTTCACAGATCAACGGGATGATCTCGTTAACCCCGATCTCGGTAGCTTTTTCCAAAAACCATTCAAACCGGTTGGCGTTTTTTAATAAAGAAATACCGATAGCAACCGACCGTGAAGTTTTCTCTTTAAAACTTGTCTTTTCAATTTTAACGAGGCAATGTTTTTTATGATCGTCTTCAATAATAGTCGTCAATACATTTCCTTTTCCATCAGTAAGATTAAGACGATCCTCTTTTTTCATCCGCAATACTTGTATAACATGACGGGAGGTATCTTCATCCAAAACAATTTCCTGTTGTGATGTATAAGCCGTGCCGGTATAGAAAAAAGGAAGCGTCATATTACCTGCAAAAAAAAGAAAAATTGCCCATCTTCCTTGATTATATTTGTTTACGCCATATAATACGAATACAACTATGCTGGTTATACAAAGCCGTACTAATTTCCTGAAATCAAGCTTCCTGTTCTTTCTTTTTGTCGCTGCATCGTGGAATTGTAAAAAAAACTCCTGCACGGATTGTGATAAAAACTCAATAACAATATTTAAGCTGTTAAAAGCGGACAACTTGAATCTGCCGCAAGATGTCAATTTCATCATCGATGAATTCAATGGGAAAATTACCGGCACTTTACTACAGTGGATACCATCAGAAGACCCGGCCAGCCTGGTTCCTTATTTTGAAATAAATGGAAAAACGGCAACCGTTGATGGCGTGAATCAAACCACGCATGTCACTAAAAACAATTTTAAACAACCGCTTACTTATTCGGTTATCGCCCAAAACGGCGCTGAAAGAAAATATACTATCAGCCTTATTTGCCCACAGGTAAACGCTTCACTACCGGTTTTGAAAATTGATGCGGATGGGCCGATTAACAGTAAAGAGATTTATGTAAAGGCGGAGCTGAAAACAATAGGAAATGGCGTCACTGAAGGTCTCTGGGATAGTTACGCATCGGGTAAGAAAATCGAGATCAGGCTGCGGGGAAATTCCACCGCCTATTTACCGAAAAAACCATACCGGATTAAATTCCCGGATAAGTTTAGCCCATTGGGTCTTAACCATGCGAAAGAAAAAAGTTGGGTGTTGCTGGCGAATGATGCCGATAAAACACTTTTACGAAATGCAGTTGCTTTCCAGGCAAGCCGGATCATGGATGACAATGCGACGCAACCCAGGTTTACACCCGCTACCGCCTTTGTAGATGTTTACCTTGATGGAAATTATGAAGGGAACTATATGCTGACCGATCAGCTGGAAGTAGCGCCGGGTCGTGTAAATGTTGAATCTTTAAAAGCGAGTGATGGAGCTGACCCCGCAAAAATAACCGGTGGTTATTTTTTAGAAATAGACGGTTTTGGAGCCAGCGAACCTTTATTTTTTTATACTCCACAAAAAAATCTGACGGTGGTGTTAAAGTATCCAAAAGATGATGACTACGCGGCTCCCCAATTTGATTACATTAAAGATTATTTCGGCAACAAGGCGGAAGGAGCTTTATTTGCCGGCAATTTTACCGATCCGGCACTGGGGTGGCGCAGCTATTTTGATAGTAAAACATGGGTAGATTATTACATCATCAATGAGTTTACCGGTAACTCCGATGCATGGTGGAGTACCAATGTTTATAAATACCGCAATGATCCATTATTATACTTTGGCCCCGTATGGGATTTCGACATCGCTTTCAATAATGATCTGCGCCTCGGTGATGCAACACGAAAATTAATGGCAACGGATGCGCACGATCCACGACAATGGATACAACAATTTATGCTGGATCCCGGTTTTAAAGCGGATGTAAAGACAAGATGGAATGCGAAAAAAGCGGAGTTAAAAGCCCTGACTTCTTATGTAGATCAATTGGAGACAAAAATAAATCTTTCACAACAAGCGAATTTTATGCGCTGGGATATCCGTACACAAACCCTTGGTCATGGAGGAACTCCGCCTTCCAGTTATAAAGAGGGAATTACACAACTTAAAAACTATCTCGATGCCCGGTACAATTATTTAGAAGAGATCTTTTCAGCCTGGTGAAATAATAATCTTTAGTTTTTCGCTGAATTTGAAATGTAGTTCTTAAAAAGGATCTTCATCATCAGTTGGCCGGTCATTCATTTTACTGCCTGCCTGGATATATAATTTTTCACCGCCACCTCCATCTTCTACTGGTCGCCAGCCACCAGACGGTAAACCAATACCACTGTACGGATCTTCATCCCAGTTAGTGAATTTTTGAATATGCAGTAATGCTTTTAGTTTAACTGTTTCCAATGTACCATTTCTATGCTTGGCGATTTTTACCTCTGTCAATCCTTTGGTGTTCTCTCCTTCAGCATTGGAATTGATGTCATAATATTCCGGTCTGTACAGGAACATAACCATATCCGCATCCTGCTCTATAGCTCCTGATTCACGAAGGTCACTCAACTGCGGGATACGACTCCCTTCTTTGGCCCCACGCTGCTCTACCGCACGACTCAATTGAGACAAAGCAATGATAGGTACATTCAATTCCTTCGCCAGTCCTTTTAGGTTCCGTGATATATTACTGATCTCCTGTTCACGGTTCGAACTTCGGTTTTCACCGGTACCACTCATCAATTGCAAATAATCAATGATGACCATACCGATATTATGCTTGTTCTTTAGTCTCCGGCATTTTGCACGCAGCTCAAAAATGTTTAGCGCCGGTGTATCGTCAATAAACAAAGGGGCCTGAGACAAACGCTGTATACCTCTTGCATACAATTGTTTCATTTCATGCTCTTCCATTTTGCCGCGGGCAATCTTTTCGAGCCATATCTCGCTTTCAGCCGAAAGGATACGCTGTACCAACTGACCGGCACTCATTTCTAAGGAGAACAAAGCGACAGGTGTCGGCTTGGTGGGATGCATCACAGCATTACGGGCAAGGTTCAGCGCAAAAGCCGTTTTACCAACAGCGGGACGGGCAGCGAGGATAATAAGATCCGTATTCTGCCATCCATAGGTCACACGATCCAAACCGGAAAAACCACTGGGTACACCCGTTACATCTTCGTTACGTTGTCTTAAATCTTCAATACGTTTGATCGTATTGACTAAAACCGTATCAATGGAATTATAATCTTTACGCAGGTGATTATTGGTGATCTCGAAGAGTTTGGTTTCAGCATCATCCAGCAATTCAAATACATCGGTTGAATCCTCATACGCATCGCCGATGATCTCACCACTGATCCTGATCAACTCCCGCTGAATGAATTTTTGTAAAACGATTCTTGCGTGAGCTCCGATATGTGCTGATGATACAACAGTATTGGTAAGTTTGGTAACATAATAAGGACCGCCTACCATTTCTAATTCTTCCCGGCTTCTCAATTCCTCCGCTACCGTTAATATATCGATGGGCTGGCTCTTATTGGCCAGGTTTTGCATAGCGCTGAAGATCCGCTGATGTGCTTCCACATAAAAACATTCAGGTTTTAAGATTTCTACTACGGTATCAAAGGCCGTTTTTTCCAGCATGATGGCGCCCAGTACGGCTTCCTCCAGGTCTTTAGCCTGCGGCGGTACTTTGCCATATACCATGGTACCAAGGTCTAGGGAGGATCTTCTTTTTTGCTTCCTGTCTTTGTTTAAGTTTGTCAATTCCATCGTTCCGTAATAGCGATAAAAGGTTAAACCATTGATTGTACACCAATGACCTTAGGAGAAATACACCAGCCTTATATTATGAAAATTTTATTTTTCCGTTATCCGAATGTTTCCTTCAGTCAGTCAGGAAGCGAATATAGAACGTCTAATCAATCAAAAATCATTTCCAAAAACTTTTTCTTTCTGCACTAATTTTTCACCACGTTAAAGCCGGTTATCCACATAGCAGGTTGGCTGGAGATACTAAGCGTCAACATTGAATTTAATGAAAAACTTCTGTAAGGGAAGTTAAAAGATAAGCACATGGGTGAAGAAAAAACTTAGTAAGTATGAACAAATATGAGCTGATGATAACTTAAACAACTGTGATACTCCCGCTCATTTTATTTCACCTGATCAGGTATAGTTGTTTATTGCTGCAAAGAAAAAAAATTCAGAAAGAGAGTTTTAGTTATGCTAAGTTTAAAATTTTTTGTTTAGGGAAATGATAAATGCTCATGATTAAAAAAATCGAAACTTCTGATATAAAATTCATCAATCCAATTAAATTATCTTCAAAGAAAAAATTCATAGCGCTTTGCCTGGATATCCTGAGAGATTTAAACGTGTTATATTTGCCGTTATTATAAGCCAGATCACTATAATCTGGTACTTAAACAAGACATATGACGATCTCTTACAAATGGCTGAGTGAATGTTTACCTGTAACAGTGGACCCAGAAAGATTAAGCCGCATCCTTACGTCAATAGGCCTGGAAGTGGAGAGTATGACGAAATATGAAGAAGCTAAAGGTGGCCTGAAAGGACTGCTGATCGGTGAAGTGCTGAGTACAGAAAAACATCCTAACGCGGATAAGCTGACACTGACAAAAGTGAATATCGGTAATGGCGAACCCCTCCAAATAGTTTGCGGTGCACCGAATGTAGCAACCGGACAAAAAGTAATAGTGGCACCGGTGGGTGTTACTATTTACCCAACTGCTGGCGAACCATTGACAATGAAAGTAGCAAAGATCCGCAACGTAGAAAGCTATGGGATGATCTGCGCGGAGGATGAGATTGGGTTGGGCACCTCACATGCTGGTATTTTGGTTTTACCATTAGAAGCTAAGGTGGGTACCACGGCGGTTGAGTATTTCAAACCTTACGAAGACTGGATCTACGAGATCGGTCTCACTCCCAACCGGATGGATGCGATGAGTCACTGGGGTGTGGCGAGAGATGTATGCGCTTATTTAAGTCATCATGACAAGAAAGGCATCAAACCCAAACTCCCAACAAGCAATAATTTTAAAGTGGATAATCATTCGCTGAGCATTGACGTAAAAATTGAGAATGAAGCGGCTTGTCCGAGATATTCAGGCGTCAGTATCGCCAATGTAATCATCAAAGAATCTCCCCAATGGCTGCAACAAAAATTAAAGGCTATTGGGTTAAGACCCATCAATAATATCGTAGACATTACCAATTATATCCAGCATGAAACCGGGCAACCCCTTCATGCTTTTGATGCCGACGCTATCACCGGAAAGAAAGTCATCGTGAAAAATTTGCCGGAAGGAACGAAGTTTGTAACGCTGGATGAAAAGGAAAGAAAGCTCAGTGCTGAAGACCTGATGATCTGCAATGCAAATGAAGGAATGTGCATCGCCGGTGTATTTGGGGGTTTGCATAGTGGCGTTACACCATCCACTAAAAATATTTTCCTGGAAAGTGCCTGCTTCGATGCGGTTACCATTCGCAAAACTTCTTTCCGTCATGGCCTGAGAACGGATGCGGCAAGCCGGTTTGAAAAAGGAACGGATATTTCCGCTACGGTGAATGTATTAAAAAGAGCCGCGATGCTGATCAAAGAAATATGCGGCGGTGAGATAGCTTCAGATGTAGTTGATATTTATCCTCAGCCCAAAGAAAAAACAGAGGTAACGATGAAACATCATTACCTGAAAAAACTGAGTGGTAAAAACTATCATGCCGATACGGTAAAGGATATTTTGGTCAGCCTGGGATTTGAAATGCAGAAAGAAGGTATTGATGAATTGCGTGTGGCAGTCCCTTATCATAAACCCGATATCAGTTTGCCTGCCGACCTTGTGGAAGAGATATTGCGTATTGATGGGCTCGACAATGTAACCATTCCTGATGCGATCACTATTACTCCTTCGGTGGAAGACAACTATGCATTGGATGTTTATAAAGAAAAAACGGCCAACTACCTGGTAGGTCTTGGCTTTTATGAGATCATGACGAACTCCATTACCAATTCCGACTATTTCTCAGCCGAAGAATTGGGCACATCGGTAAAAATGCTGAACAACCTTAGTGCCGAGCTGAATATACTTCGTCCCTCTATGCTGGAGACCGGCCTGGAATCTATTGCGCATAACCTGAACAGGCGAAACAATGATCTCCGCTTCTTTGAATTCGGAAAGACATACGCTACTGCCGGCTCCGCTCAATATAGCGAACCGGGTCACCTGTGTTTATATATTACCGGCAAGAACCTGGAAGAAGGCTGGAGAAACAAACCAACGGCTTCTGATTTTTATGTATTGAAAGGCATCGTGGCGAAAATTTTACAATTGCTCTGCGTAACAATTGATTCTTTTGAAGCCTTACAACATCCTAAATTTGACAGTGGCCTGCAGGGCACAATCAAAGAGGAAATCGTTTTGCAGACAGGTATCGTCAATAAAAAAACATTGGGCCGTTTTGATATTAAACAACCTGTTTTCTTCGCCGACCTGAACTGGGATATTTTCTCAAAAATAGCCGCGGCCAGTAAACCTGCCTTTAACGCGATTCCAAAATTTCCTGCCGTTCAACGTGACCTGGCGCTGATTGTTCCAAAACAATTAGCCTATGAAGAAGTAGAGAAAAGTGTGCAGAAAATACGGTTGAACAAACTACATGGAATTAAACTATTTGACATCTTTGAAAGTGAAAAATTAGGTGCGGGGAAAAAATCAATGGCGGTCAACTTTATTTTTTTAGATGAAGAAAAAACCCTGACCGACCAGGAGATCGATGGGTGGATGAATAAGATCATGTCAACTTTGGAGAAAGATTTGCAGGCAGAAATAAGAAAGTAATGAATGGGTTGATTTGTTAACCGGTAAATTAGTAACAGCAGTGAGCACCTCGGAACAGCATCTGAAAAGGATACAGGATAAGCTTCAGCAATTATTGAAGCAGCATACTATTCTGCAAAAGGAGAACCAATCGTTGAAAGAGGAATTGGGCCATATAAAAAAACAGGCTGAGGAATTTAATTCTTCCGCGGAAACATTGAAGCAACGGGTTGAGGTATTAAAATATAATACCGGCGAGATGGACGAGGAAGAAAAAAAACAATTTGAGAAAAGGCTGACCGGCTATTTGAAAGAAATTGATCGCTGTATTACCATGCTGAGCCAGTAATTAGATTCTCTTTACAAGGTTCAGCCTCATTTCTTCGCTACCCTGCGATAGTTCTAATGTATATCTGCCATAGGGAAGATCATTGAGTCCGGGCCAGTAAATTTGCTTTTGACTGCTGGGAACATCTCTTTCCAGTACACTGCAAATACTGCCTTTATCGTCTTTTAAAATTCCTTTCAGGTAACTGTCAGTGAAATTGATTAGTTCAAATTGGAGGGCATCAATAAAATTTGATGACTTAATTTTGGCAAACATGGCGAATTGTTTTGGGTGTTTTAGTTAGTGGAATTCGCAGAACTGGAGTGTTCGATTTTTGTAAGGATGTGAGGTTCTCTTAAAGAAGATGCAACAAAATAGAAAGAGTTTTTGAAATTTGCAAGCTATGGATCAATTAATTGCAGCTACAGTGGTCATTGGTGACAGGAGTTACCGTATCAAACTAAATCCGAAAGACGAGGAGGTGGTGCGACGGACCGTAAAAGTCATTAATGACAAAACAATTGAGTACAAAACTCATTTTGCAGGTAAGGATATGCAGGATTATATCGCCATGGTCCTTATCTGGCTGGCTACCGAACAGCAATCCAAGACCGGATCAGCGGATATTGAACAGGATACCCTTACTGAAAAACTTTCGGCGATTGAGCGATTGCTTGATAGCCAGGTGTAGGCAGTTGTGGTGGTCTCCTGAATTTTCTTATCATTCAGCTCACCCATTATTGACCGGTGTCCTTATTTGAAATCATTTCAATGAATACTCTCCGGCTGTACAATTTGCCAAATGTGTCCGTAATTTTCATCCATTAGTTTCCCTTTTGTATCTTCGCCTGCTGCCCTTCGTTAAAAGGGCATCTGCTTATCAATGATTTGCAGCCTAAACCATATCATTTTGGAACATATTAAACAACAGATTCATGGATCCCAACATATTATCAATAATAATTGGTGTAGCCGCCCTACTAGTGGGTATCATAGCGGGTAAATTCATTTTTGCCAAGGACACGAAGAAAATAATAGAAGATGCCGAACTCCAGTCAAAGAGCTTTCTTAAAGAAGCTGAGTTACGAGCAGAAACCATCCGGAAGGAAAAAGAGCTGGAAGTAAAAGAAAAATTCATCCAGCTTAAATCCGCACATGACAAGGAAGTAAATGACCGCAACCGGAAGATCAACGAAAGCGAGAACCGCATTCGCCAGAAGGAGCAATCCATCGCACAAAAAGAAACGAGTCTTGATAAGCAGGTGAAAGAGAATGAAGCCATTAAAGAAAACCTGAACCGCCAGATAGACCTGGTCAATATCAAAAGAAGTGAACTGGAAAAACACCAGGAAGAGCATATTCGCCGCCTGGAAAAAATCGCCGGTCTTTCTGCTGAAGAAGCCAAATCTCAATTAATTGAAAGCCTGAAAAGCGAGGCACATACCCAGGCATTGGCTATCCAACAGGAGATCATTGATACAGCCAAAGAAAAAGCCACTAAAGAAGCCCGGAAAATTATTATTCAAACCATCCAGCGGACGGCGGCGGAGCAGGCTATCGAAAATTCTATTACTGTTTTCAACCTGGAAAGTGATGAAATAAAAGGCCAGATCATTGGTCGGGAAGGTCGTAATATCCGTGCTTTGGAAGCTGCTACAGGCGTAGATCTTATTGTTGATGACACACCGGAAGCTATCCTGCTTTCCAGTTTTGATCCACTTCGTCGCGAAATCGCCCGTTTAAGTTTGCAAAGGCTGGTAACAGATGGCCGTATTCACCCCGCCCGTATCGAAGAAGTAGTGGAGAAAACCCGTAAACAAATAGAAGACCAGGTGATGGAAATTGGTGAAAGAACCGTCATCGAACTGGGCATTCATGGCCTTCATAAAGAATTGGTGAGAATGGTAGGTCGTATGCGTTTCCGTTCTTCTTATGGCCAAAATCTGTTGATGCATAGTCGTGAGACGGCTAATCTTTGTGCGACGATGGCCGCCGAATTAGGCTTGAATCCAAAATTGGCTAAACGTGCCGGTCTTTTACATGATATTGGTAAAGTACCTGATGAGGAAAGTGAATTGAGCCACGCACTATTGGGTGCAAAGCTGGCTGAAAAATATGGTGAGATTCCAGCAATAGTCAACGCTATCGGCGCTCACCACGATGAAATGGAAATGCAATATGTGATCTCTCCTATCGTACAAGCTTGCGATGCGATAAGCGGCGCCAGACCCGGAGCAAGGCGTGAGATCATGCAACAATATATTCAGCGTATCAAAGACCTGGAAAATCTGGCTATGGCTTATACAGGTGTTGAAAAAGCCTATGCCATCCAGGCCGGCCGTGAATTGAGAGTAATTGTGGAGGCTGAAAAGGTTTCAGACGGTGATTCAGACAAACTTTCTTTTGAAATAGCCCAGAAGATACAGACGGAAATGACCTTTCCGGGCCAGATCAAAGTGACAGTAATCCGGGAGAAAAGAGCAGTGAACATTGCGAGATAAAAGAGTAAGGCACAGGGTACAAGGCACAAGGGAGACAAGATTCAAACCTGGAAACGGCCGTGTACCTTGCTCCTGGTCCATTGTACCTGATAAATAAGATTAGTTCAAATTTGGTTAATCTCCTTTTGACTCCTACCTTTGCCATCCTTAAAAATAAGAGTTATGAACGCCATCGCATACGTACACGAGCAGTTGAGCAGCAAGAAAGAATTCCCGAATTTCAAAGCTGGCGATAATATTACCGTAAACTACAAGATCATTGAAGGTAATAAAGAACGTATCCAGTCTTTTAAAGGTGATGTGATCAAGAGACAAGGTTCTGGCTTCACGGCTACATTTACTGTCCGTAAAATTTCAGATGGCGTAGGTGTAGAAAGGGTTTTCCCTTTTTCTTCTCCTAATGTAGATTCAATTATTCTCAACAAAACAGGTAATGTTCGCCGTGCCAAACTGTTTTACCAGCGTAAAAGAAGCGGTAAAAGCGCCAGGATTCGTGAAAAGCGTATGGCTACTCTGGAGGTCGCTAAATAGCATTAACCAGGTATTAACCGATTATATTTTGAAAGTCCCGCATCAGCGGGATTTTTTATTTTTTACACCATCCGGTTGTTATTGATCCCCGTATATGTTTGGAGATACTATTTTACTTTTATTATCTTTGAATTCTAATTTGTTATTACTATGATACATGCAGATCTGTTAGGCGTGCTAGGCACCAACGAAATCATCATCATCCTGATCATCGTATTGCTGATGTTTGGTGGTCGTAAAATACCTGAGTTGATGAAAGGTCTCGGCAAAGGTGTTCGTGAATTTAATGATGCAAAAAGTAATGTGAAGAAAGAAATCGAAGAAAGCGCCAACGATATCAAAACTCCTTAAGCGTATTCTCCGTTCCTGCTTATTTCTTTCTTGTCCGGCTTTTTTTCATTGAAAAAAGAATAAAAACTTTTGTTCGGGTTTTCTTCTATTAAAAAATATCATTCCTCATTACAGGAAGGAAAGGTTACTTGTTTGCAGGCTGTTGAACATTATCTTCAGCAAATACAAACCAGGCAGCATTTGAATGCTTTTGTAAATGTCTATGCTGATGAAGCTATTGCAAGAGCAAAACATTTGGACGAAACAAGAAAGAAAGGTGCTGTTATTGGCAAACTTCATGGCGTTGTTATCGGCATAAAGGATATTATCGCTTATCAGGACCACCCTCTTACAGCTTCCTCTACAATTTTAAAGGGTTTTTCTTCTATTTATTCAGCTACGGCGGTAAAAAAAATACTTGCGGAAGAAGCGATTATCATTGGCAATTTGAATTGTGATGAATTCGCTATGGGCTCTACCAACGAAAATTCAGCCTATGGTAAAGTGTTGAATGCAATAGATGAAACAAGGATTCCGGGCGGATCATCCGGCGGCTCTGCCGTAGCTGTCCAGGCCGGACTTTGTATGGTTTCCCTCGGTAGTGACACCGGTGGCTCTGTTCGCCAACCGGCGGATCTATGTGGGATTGTGGGATTAAAACCTACTTACGGAAGAATTTCCCGTTACGGGCTTATCGCTTACGCATCTTCTTTTGACCAGATCGGTGTTTTTGGTAACAATATCCCTGATGTCGCATTAGCATTGGAAGTAATGTCCGGGGAGGATGAATATGACAGCACAGTCTCACAGCAACCTGTTCAGGCTTATTCAGCTCTTCTTGATGATACAAAAAAATACCGCATCGCTTATTTTAACGAAGCCCTTGATCATCCCAGCCTTGACGCTGAAATATCCGCTTCCATCAAAGGTTTGTTGAAACAATTAAAACAGGATGGACATGAAGTGCAGCCCGTTGCTTTTGACTTGTTAGACCATATCGTTCCCGCTTATTACGTGTTAACCACTGCGGAGGCATCTTCCAACCTTTCCCGTTACGACGGCGTAAAATACGGCCAGAGAGTCCCTGAGACCAATATTGAGCTTACTGAATTATATAAGGAGACCAGGTCAAAAGGATTTGGTAAAGAAGTGAAGCGGAGGATCATGCTGGGAACCTTCGTATTGAGCTCAGGTTACTATGATGCTTACTTCACAAAAGCTCAAAAAGTTAGAAAATTGTTATTTGATAAAACACAGCTGATCTTCAACGACTTCGACTTCATAATACTCCCAACTTCCCCTTCTACGGCCTTTAAAATCGGCGAAAAAATGGATGACCCAATTGCCATGTATCTAGCTGATATATATACAGTTATGGCTAATTTAGTGGGTATCCCCGCTATTTCCCTCCCTCTTTTTAAACACACAAATGGCATGCCTTTTGGCTTGCAGGTGATGTCGAACCGGTTTAATGAGTTAGATTTGCTCCGCATCTCGAACCAGTTAATGAAACAATAACGAGTACTCTATCCACCGGTGTGCAAGATTTAGTGATTGATTTGTGTATTTAAAAAATCGTTGAAATGTTGAAAAAACTTGGAATTTCATTTGTAATTGCTATTGTCTTTATCGGGCAAGCCAATGCTAACACCGGCATCATTCAGCTACCTTTTACTGATACCTCTGACATTCAGACTAAAGAGGCGGCCAAACAAGAAGCAGTTGCTGCGGTTGACCCGAAAAAAGGGTTTAAGGATCTTTTCGTAACAGCCTCCACCCTCTCCAATGGCATCAGCGCAGAACAATTGAATCCTCTTGCCGTCAATTTTGTGGAAGATTACATAGGTAAGTTTGGGAAATCGATGGGAGCTATGAAAGGCTGGGGAAAGCCTTATTTTGATATGATGGATGACATTCTCACAAAACATGGCTTACCGAAAGAACTAAAATACCTGGCTGTTATTGAATCGGAGTTAAAATTTAATGCCAGGTCCTGGGCGGGTGCGGTTGGCCCCTGGCAATTCATGCCTTCAACCGCCAGGATTCTGGGTCTTAGAGTAAACAATAAAGTTGATGAGAGAAGGGATATTTTTAAAAGCACTCATGCAGCATCAAGATATCTTACTAATCTTTTCTCCATTTATGGTGACTGGCTACTGGTCATCGCCGCATACAATGGGGGACCCGGGAAAGTGAATTCGGCGATTAGAAAAAGCGGCAGCCGTGATTTCTGGACCCTACAAAAATATCTGCCGGCTGAATCCAGGAAACATGTAAAAAAATTTATCGCTACTCATTATATCATGGAAGGTGAAGGTGGTATAACCACGCTTACTAAAAAAGAAGCCGGAAATTTTTTACTTCGCAGTCCTGATAATGTCACTAAAGATAAATTTAGTGACGCTATATCACAAACAATTAATGGCAGGTATAATTCATCGGTCATTGTCAAATACATAGTAATGGATATTGCCGTTTTTCATAAGATCAATCCCAATTTTGACAGGGAAATCGCTTCCAATGGTAAATACGAATTGCGTTTACCGGCCGACAAAATGGATGTTTTCCTGACCAAAAAATTTGAAATATTGAACGAATCCATACAATTACTGCTGAATCCTGAAATAGTTTCTGCAGGTACACGTTAGTCAAATTATTATAGTCTATAAATCAAAAATCGGTCTGCCCGAAAGCAGACCGATTTTTTGATTTTAAAACAGGCACAATATTTCCTATACTTACGATGAAAACTATATTTATTAAAACAACTCATCTTATGCTACTAAAGACCTTCAAAACAATTTCTTTCATAATTGGCGCAAGTATAATCATTACATCCTGTTCTTCTTCGAAAAAGGCCACAGCGACAGCCAGCCGCGATGATATAAAAGGAACCTGGATATTGGAAAATATCACCTATGATGGTTTGCCCCAGGGACAAAAATTAAAATTGACTTTATTGGATGAGGGCACTGAAAGCTGCCTGAAAGGCAGTACCTGGGTATTACCCAACAATGGAAACGGATCTTACACCATCACGCAGAATGAATCTGGCTGTGCTCCTGGTGAAAGAAATATTGTATGGTCTTACCGGCTAGAAAGCGGCCAAACGATTTTTCAGTATAAAAGACTTACGGGCGGTGTAAAGGCGAAGGATATCGCAGAGGGTTATAAATTCAATATTGTATCCGCAACAGCTGCCAACCTGTCCCTGCGTTCCACCGTAGCTTTTGAAGGAAATACAATCAACATCAATTATTCTTTTTCTAAGAAATAATAATTCTGATTTGCGCCAATTAAAATGGCTGTTCATACCGAACAGCCATTTTAGTCAATAACAATTAAGTCTATATCAATCCGCTTTAGTGAAATCTATATCCTACAGAAACACCAAAACCGGTATTCTTTAATGAAGTTTTCTTATCATTATCCGGCCGGTTATACATATTCACAAGACCTAAGCCGGCATTCAACTGAAAAGATATCTTGTTACTAAATTCATATCCTGCCAATAAATTTGCTCCGGCATCAAAACGCTTATTCTCGCCAACATCATTTCCAAATTGAATGTCTATGTTATTATTTCCCCCTTTTATAGTACCATCAACAGCGAATGCGGCGTAAGGGCCGAATCCCAATAACATTCTTCCATCGCCCAATGCGGGCTTGTATAATAAGTAAACCGGAATTTCAATGTAAGAGAGGTTTCTTTTTACTTCAACACCAGTAATGTCATATTTAGCGCCTTTTGTACTAAATAATAATCCCGGTTGCACATAAAAATCATCCCCAACGGGAATTTCCGCATTTACACCTAAATTAACTCCCGTTTTTAGTTTGGCATCCAATTTATCACCTTCATTGTTTTTACCATTCAGGTTTTGAAAATTTATACCCGCACGAATACCAAAAGTTGTCTTTGACTGAGCAATAGTCGTAGTTGTAAATAAAGCAGCTGTAATTACTGCGAACCAAATTTTTGTTTCCATTAGTGTTATTTTAGATTAAAATTTTCTTTCTATTTATTCTGATTAATTCCCAGCTTCTTTTTTTGCATCATTTTTCATTTTTTCATTAGCCGTGATCAGGAACTCCACCCTCCGGTTTTGAGCCCTGCCGCCTTCCGTTTCGTTGCTGTATTTGGGGCTATTTTTTCCAAACCCAACAGTTCTTACTCTTCCTGAATTGATACCGTGGTCTTTAAGATAGGTAGCCACTGCCGCTGCTCTTCTCTCAGATAATCCTTGGTTATATTCATCAGTGCCTTTATTATCTGTATGTCCCTGTATCTCTAAATTTGTATCGGGGTATTTATTCAATATTTTGATCAGATCATCCAATGTTGGTTCCGACTTTGAAGTAAGGGCGGCCTGGTCAAATCCAAATAAAACAGCGCTGCTAAACTCTACTACAATTCCTTCTCCTACTCTTTCAACTTTTGCTCCGGGTACCTCTTTTTTTATTTCTTCCGCCTGTTTATCCATTTTTCTTCCGATCACCGCACCAGTAACACCACCCACTGCCGCTCCAAGTATTGCACCTAATGCTGTATTACCGGCGGCTTTTCCTATTACCGCACCGACTGCGGCTCCGCCTGCTGTTCCGATTGCCGCGCCTTTTTGCGTTTTATTCATGTTCTTACAACTGGTAGTAAGAATAGCAATAGCTATCGATCCAAAAACTAATTTCCTGATTTGCCTCATAAGTATTTTTTAATAACTCCCATTAACCAAACATCATACCAGCAGTTAGAATTTATGCCATGAAAGCTTTTAAGCAATTGAAACGGAATTATTTAAAATTGATTGCTGTCAATGTAACATGACATACATACTGTTAAGTATACGTCCATTTACTACGTATGTTTTTTTAAAAAAGAAAATTTTATCCAGGTTTATACCGCTTTTTTATCGCAGTCTTTCGAAGAATACACCTATTAATGCTGAAATACGCTTTTCATCGCTCCTGCTTTTAGTAAACATTCTTCCCATTCTTTTTCCGGGTCGCTGTAGAAAGTAATAGCAGATCCGGTCTGAAAAGAAAGATACCCTGACGAACTATTATACATGATACTTCGGATAACAACATTAAAATCGAAATCCCCATCGGGAGAAATATACCCAACCGCACCCGAAAAAATTCCCCGTTTTGTCTTTTCATATTGTTCTATCAATTCCATCACCTTTTTCTTTGGAGCACCGGTCATAGAACCCATTGGAAAAGTAGCTTTGATAATATCTGAAAAAGAAATATTATTTTTTAGCTCGCCGCTAATGGTAGATATCATTTGATGCACCTGCGGAAAAGAATAAATCCCAAACAATTCATCAACTTTTACAGTGCCTTCCTTACAAACTTTTGAAAGATCATTCCTTACCAAATCCACCACCATTACATTTTCCGAGCGATCCTTATTGCTATGCAGTAGTTCGTCTTTGCTTTTTTTATCACTTATATCATCGCCGGGAATCCTTTTAGAAGTTCCTTTGATGGGCTGTGATAATATCTTTGTTCCTTCCTTCTTTAAAAACCTTTCAGGACTTGCACAAATCAGCCATTTGTCCCGGAGCTTATATAATGCGGAGAAGGGATTGGGTGAAATATCGTTCAGTTTTTTATAGGTCGTCAACGGATCAATGTTCTCTGATTCCGAAAAATATTCCTGGCAGAAATTGATCTCGTAGCAATCACCTCTTAATATATGCTGCTTCAGCTTACTGATGATAGAAAGATACTCTTCCTTTTGAAGCCTGCTTTTTATCAGAATTTTACCCTTCTTTCCATTAACATTACCCGGGAGAACAATTCTATTTATTTCATTGAATACTTTCCCAGGATCATCAGCTTGAATTTTTATATCACTTTCATTCAAACTGATAAGGACAGATGGCTCAAAAAAGAAAATTTCGGGAAACTGAATATGGTCATTATGATGGGACGAAAGGGCTTCCAGTCCGTTTTTAAGGTCATAGTTAAGATGGCCGAAAAGCCATCGCTCTTTTTTTTGATTAATGTAGTCTTGCAACCGGGAGATTTCGTAACCCTCAAAACAATTTCCTTTTATTCCTGCGGCCAGCAGGCATTCCTGTGTATGCGGCCTGATATGATATTGATGATTATCCAAAAAAGAAAAAGTGTCGAACTGTTGCGCCCAGTTCAACACTTTTTCCTTTATCAGCCGGAAATCAGATACCGGAAATATGGAATTATTCAGAATAATATAACTTGATCGTATGAAACAGAGTTAATAATCATCTTCTTCGTCACCGAAATCATCGCTGTCATTAAACATATCTTTAAACTCATCATCTACTTTGAATTCATCATCCTCATCAGCGGCAGCACTTTTCTTGCCAGGTGTAGCAGCCTTTTTCCCTTTTGATTTGGGTACATCGAATTCTGCAAAGTCAGGGTCCCAATTATCATCTTCTTCCACTTTTTCCCAATCATCCGCCTTTTCATCTTCTACTTCATCATCATCGTCGTCGTCACCTTTCTTCTTTTTGGAAGTAGCGGCAGCTTTGCCCGGTTTAGACTTCGAAGTAGTTTCCTCTACTTCATCGTCAAAATCGTCGTCATCATCGTCTTCCTTTTTTTTAGGTTTAGACGGCTCTTTCCTGGCTGATACTTTTTCGGAATCAGCCGGAGCTTTTCCAGTAACTTTTTTTTCCTTATCGGATTTTGATGCCATGTCTGGTAGGGTTATGAGTGTAAAATTTCAGCGAAGTTTTTAATTGTCCAAATTTTTTTAAATAAAAATTTCTTAGCCCTTTTACTCAATAGAAATGATCTGGTTACGTCCCGGGCCATTTGAAATATACCGTATATCTACGCCAAGATACTGATTAATAAAACTTACATACGTTCTCATTGTTTCAGGCAATTCTTTTACTGACTTTGCTGCACTGCTTGGAACATTCCAGCCCGGAAACTTTTTATACACAGCTTCCACTGATACCCGGTCAAGGCGAAATGGCATTTCCGTAGTTTCTTTTCCGCTTATTTTATAGCTGGTACATACTTCCAGGTCTTTGAATTCATCCAATACATCCGCCTTTGTCATGACGATTTTTGTTACTCCGTTGATCATGCAGGCAAACCGGAGAGCAACCAGGTCGATCCATCCACAACGCCGCGGACGGCCCGTTGTTGCACCAAATTCGCTACCCGCCCTTCTTAATTCTTCGCCAATCTCATTTTCTAACTCTGTAGGAAAAGGACCGCCACCTACTCTTGTACAATATGCTTTTGTAATACCAATCACATCCCTGATTTGCTGGGGCGCTACTCCCAAACCATTGCTGACACCCGCAGAAATGGTATTAGAAGAAGTAACAAACGGAAAAGTCCCAAAATCAATATCCAGCATACTGCCTTGTGCTCCTTCCGCCAAAATATTTTTACCCGCCTTTATGTGATTATTGATAAAGTATTCCCCGTTAACAATATTGAGTTCTTTTAAAAACTCCAGGGCTTCAAAAAATTCTTCTTCCCAGGCAGATATATCTTCATCGAATGCATAATTATCCAATAAACGCTGGTGTTTTAACCTTAGTTTGATATAAGCAGTCGTAAAATTTTTATCAAGAAGATCTCCTACCCGAAGGCCATTTCTTCCTGTCTTATCCATATAGGTCGGTCCTATTCCTTTCAGGGTTGATCCAATCTTTTGATTTCCCTTTGACACCTCCGAAGCTTTATCCAATGCACGATGGGTAGGTAAAATCAGGTGTGCCCTCTCTGAAATAAAAAGATTTTTACGTAAGTCAACTCCAAAAGATGCTACTGTTTGACATTCTCTTTTCAATGTGACCGGGTCCAACACTACGCCATTTCCTATTAGATTTAGTTTGTCGGCATGAAAAACACCGGAAGGGATCTGATGCAAAACAACTTTCTTATCATCAACATACAAAGTATGGCCTGCATTAGGTCCGCCCTGAAAACGGGCCACCACGTCATAATCTTTCGCGAAATAATCAACAATTTTTCCCTTTCCTTCGTCACCCCATTGGAGGCCGAGTATTACGTCTACCATAATTCGGTTAGTTATTTTTTCAATTGGTCTTTTTTTAACCGGCGCAAAAATACGTTGTCAGCAACGAAGCCACCGAATTATTCCGGTGGCTTCGCCTGAATTTTATTCCCAAATAATGATAATTTATTAACGAATTAGTTAAGAAGTTGATAGGCTAACAACCTTAGAAGCGCAAACTAACAGATCATTATTATCTTATTCATCCTTACAAACTAATATCCTCGGTATCATATCTCTCTACCGACTCAATACCTGGAAGAGCTTTTAAACTCTGGACCAGCGTTTCCAATTCTTCTTTATCATGCACATATAGCTTGATATTTCCCCTGAACAGCCCTTCGTTAGCCTCAATCGTAAGAGCGGCGATATTTATCCGCAGTTCACCAGAAATGAGGCTGGTAATTTTATTTACCACCCCCACATCATCCATTCCCACAATCTTCAAACCGGTAAGGAAGGAAATTTCTTTATTCTTCGCCCACTTTGTCTTTACAACCCGGTGACCATAATTGGCCAGCAATTTAGCGGCATTGGGGCAATTAGTTCGATGAATGGTTAGACCTTTTCCCGTAGTAATAAAACCAAAAACATCATCACCGGGTATGGGTTTGCAGCAATTAGCGAGGTTATAAACGATCTTATCGCTACTTTCTCCAAATATGATCAGTTCTGCGTCCTTTTTTCCGATTGATTGCTGGTAAGGTATAATATCCTGTTTAAACTCCTGGACGGTCTTTACAGGTCTTGGCGCTTCTATTTTATCACCGACCACTTTGAATTCCTTGATCTCTTTCAGATCAATATTTTTGATGGCTACCTGGTAAAAAAGATCCAAATGCGAAGTCAATTTGTACCAATGCACCAATTCATCAATATTGTGCTGATTCAAAGCAGCTCCTACCGATTCCAACTTCCTTTGCACCGTATATTTTCCTTCGTCTCCAATCTTCTTTTTCTCTTCCTTTAAAGCATCTTTTATCCTTCCTCTTGCTTTGGCCGTAACTACAAATCCCAGCCAATCCTCAGAAGGCTTTTGCTTATTACTGGTAATGATCTCTATCTGGTCTCCGCTACGAAGCTTATGGCTAATGGGTACTAGTTTATGATTGACCTTAGCTCCAATGGTTTTTACACCAATGGCGCTATGTATCGCGAAGGCAAAATCAAGTGCGGTGGAGCCTACCGGCAGCATTTTTACATCCCCCTTGGGCGTATACACATATATCTCTTCCGCGAGGAAACTGGTTTTAAAATCCTGCAGGAAATCAACGCTGTCAGTTTCCTGGCCCGTAATCATTTCGCGTATTTGCTGAAACCATTTATCAAACCGGCTTTCATCATTAGCGCCTTCCTTGTATTTCCAGTGAGCGGCGAGCCCCTTTTCAGCAATTTCATTCATTCGCTTCGTCCTGATCTGCACTTCCACCCATTTACCCTGCGGGCCCATCACTGTAGTATGCAGTGCTTCATAACCATTCGATTTGGGATTACTAAGCCAGTCCCTCATCCTTTCAGGCGATGGGGTATATTCATCCGTGATCATGGAATACACTTTCCAGCAATCTTCTTTTTCCCTTTCTGGTGGCGAATCAAGGATAACACGGATGGCAAAAAGATCATATACTTCCTCAAAGTCAACTCCCTTTTTCTTTATCTTATTCGAAATTGAATGAATGCTCTTCGGCCGGCCATATATTTCAAATTTGAAATTACTTTTCTCTAATTTTTCCTTGATTGGTCGTATAAACTCATTAATATATTTAGAACGTTCTCTTTTTGTTTCGGCAAGTTTTTGAGCAATATCCCGGTATATTTCCGGCTCCATATACTTCATAGCCAGATCTTCCATTTCCGTCTTTATGCTATATAACCCCATCCTATGAGCCAATGGCGCATAGACGTAGACGGTTTCAGAGGATATCTTCAGTTGTTTTTCCCTCTTCATGCTCTCAAGGGTCCGCATATTATGAAGCCGGTCGGCCAGCTTTATCAATATCACACGGGGATCATCGGTAAGGGTCATCAATATCTTCTTAAAATTCTCAGCCTGCTGCGAACCGTTGATATCAATGACATTGGATATTTTGGTCAACCCATCCACAATACGGGCTATTTCCTGACCAAATTCTCTTTCTATATCCTCCAATGAAATGTCCGTGTCCTCCACGGTGTCATGAAGGAGTGAACATATAGTGGATCGAACCCCGAGGCCAATTTCTTCCACGCATATTTTAGCTACGGCCAAAGGATGTAAAATATAAGGCTCCCCGCTTTTACGGCGCATGGTCTTATGAGCGTCTACCGACATCTCAAAGGCGCTTCTCAGCAAGTCCTTATCTCCCGGCTTGATCTTAGACTTCAGGGATCGCATCAGGGAACGGTACTCCCGCAGGATCAGCTTGCGTTCCTGCTCGTCATTAAGATTATATTTCGGTGTCTTTTCAACGGTTTCCATTGCACTAATGCTTTCAAAACGAATTTACTGAATTACAATCAGTAGCGTAAATGCTGTCCTGAGAAATATTCATAACCCTCTCATAATACTAAGGTATTTGTGTTTTTCGTGAAAATAAATGCCCTACATTTGCAGCCCAATTTGCGGGTGTGGTGAAATTGGTAGACATACCAGACTTAGGATCTGGCGCCGCAAGGCATGGGGGTTCGAGTCCCTCCACCCGCACAATAAGCCCCTGCCCCTGAAGGGGAATCAAGATGCGGTCATAAAGATGAAAAATCATTTACTATGGTTGCACAATTTTATTACAATGACTTTTCTTAACCCCCCTTCAGGGGATGGGGGATTCAACTGATCAGTATGGCAACAGTTACCAAAGAAAATATAGGTTTATTACACGAGAAATTAACCGTTAAGCTGGAAAAGACAGATTATCTGCCTTCGTTTGAAAAAGCGCTGAAAGACTATAGTAAAAAAGCCAATATACCCGGCTTCCGCAAAGGCATGGTACCAGCTGGTCTTATCAAGAAAATGTACGGCCCGTCTCTTTTCACGGATGAAGTGCTACGTTCAGTTGACCGTGAACTGATCGGTTATCTCCAAAATGACAAATTAGACATTTTCGCCCAGCCACTACCCCTTGAAGCAGATATCCGCCAATTGGATGTAAATAATCCTGCCGAATATATTTTTCATTTTGAGGTAGGCATGAAACCTGAATTCCAACTCAGTGACCTTGGGACTGCAAAAATTACAAGATATGTTGTTACCGTTACAGACGAAATGATCAACAGCGAACTCGAACGCCTGCAAAATCGTTATGGCAATATGCAGGACCAGGATAAAGTGGCTACAGAAGAAAATGTACTAAATATCATTTTTACTGAAGTGGATGAAAATGGTAATGCTGTCGAAAACGGAATTACTAAAGACAACTCACTACTGGTAAAATATTTCAAAGAAAATTTTCGGAGCAACCTGACAGGTAAAACTATCAATGACTATGTGATTGTTCAATTAGATAAAGCTTTTGATGAAAAGGAGCTTGAATTTATTCTGAATGATCTTGGTTTGGATAAAACCGATCCTGTGGCTGCTCAAAAGCATTTTAAAATACAAATCACCAAGATTGGTTTGCTGGAAAAAAAGGAATTGAATGAAGAATTTTTCAATCAACTTTATCCCGGGCAGGAAATAAAATCAGAAGCAGACTTCCGCAATAAAATAAAGGAAGAGATACAAGCCTACTGGAACAGCCAGGCCAGGAATCAGATACATGACCAGGTCTTTCATGAACTGACTGATCACACAACGATTCAATTCCCTGAAGATTTTTTAAAGAAATGGGTGAAGACACAAGGTGAGACTGCAGAAAATCCTGATGCCGGTAAATCCGATGATCAGGTAGAAAAAGAATTTCCCACTTTCCTTAATCAATTAAAGTGGACCCTGATCACCGATAAAATCGTACAGGAAAATGCTATAAAAGTAGATCCTGATGAGATCCGTGGTTTTGCCAAACAACAACTATTCGGCTATATGGGCGGCATGGGAGCCGATGCACAGGACCAACCATGGGTTACTGACTACGTAGAAAAAATGATGAAAGATCGCAAATATGTGGAAGATGCTTACAATCGCATCCAGACACAAAAGATATTTGATTGGGCCGAAACAAAATTAAATCCTACCGATAAGGATATCAGTGCGGAAGAATTTACTAAGATGGTGGAAGCTCATCAGCACGATCACCATTGATAATAACTACAGGTTCCGCCTGGTTGTTACATTCGCAATCATGTAATATTTTTCTTACGGCATTATAATCCACAATCGGAAATGATTACCCGTGCGATAAAAAGCGCAAACAGTATCGAAGTTTTCATCAAACCAGACACTTTAAAAAGCACTTAACGTTTGATGTTTTTGCGAAAGACAAACTGCTCGTTCAAAATGTCAAACAGTTTTTTGTAGAACTCTTTGAAATCTGGATATTCATCAGTCCTGTAAAGGGGTTTTTTGAATTCAAGATTTATTTTCACGGAAAGTTGGTTTTCAGAAACCGCAGACATTCGTGTAAAGCTAATGCTGGTATCGGGCAAAATCATGCGGAGGTTTTTGGGCAATTCATCAAAAGAATAATCATCTGGTATGGTAAAATTGCCGATGATGGTATACTTACGAAAAGATCCGAAGAATACATCAGAAAACCGGGTATCAGCGATAAAAGGATTTTTCTCCAAACCGGAAAACTTATTCATTGAAAAATATTTGTAGTCACCAGAGCCCGGGATGGATTCTGAAAACCGAAACTTCTGTTCCAAAGGAAGCGAATCTATGTTTTCATTGGCGGTAAAGAAACTGTCAATTTTAATAGGGGGATTATCGGCAGTATAATATTTTTCAATAAACTTTTCAATTCCTTTTTTCAGGTCGGCAAGGCGGTTGACACGTGTATAATCGAAACTATTAACGGAAGCCATTCCTTTCATCTGCCCCTGTTCATCAATTTCAGCATTTAGAATTACGATATTCTTAAATCCCTGTGTTTCCTTCCACAGAAGTTTCCATTCCCATTGATAAAAATTTTTCCCTGGCTTTTTAATGACGAGGCCGACAGTATACATCACATTTTCAGGTATCAGATGCGGTGGTGTAAGCTTATCTGTTGCATCCAATACATAAATTCGGTCAGCTCCATTTTCCCTTATTGTCACGTAGGCAAGCACTTTATTGAATTGCCTGATACTTGCCACGGATTGATCAACCTGGCCGTTATCGCGGGTGCTTACTAAAACGGGCTCCGCATTAAGTCCTGCATCTTTCAGCAGATTGATAAGTATCAGGTTTATCTCGCCACTTGTTCCCTTTTTAATTTTCCAGGCCGCTTTTACACCCTCAAACGCCCAGATATTATCATATCCGTTCCAAACCATGTTGTCCCTGACATACTTGTGAATAGCTGCCATTTTGTGAAATGGCAAACTGAGTCCTTTGACCTGCTCATCCAGGTCTGCCGTCCGCTGAATTTCTATTTTTAATTGCTGACCAAAGTCTTCATCTTCCATTACCCGGGGTATGGTTTGATCCCATGTACGAACATAGTTGGTCGTATTCCCGTTGGGATTGTGATAGGCAATCAGGCGGGATTCGATGCGTTGCAAGTAGTCCTCTTCACAACTTATAAAAGGTTCATCGCGTAATGCAGGTATATTTTGCATAATAAAACTCTCAAGACGCCTCCCTCTTACGCTGTCCTTCTTTACGTCATATGGCAAAGTGATTAATAGACGGGAATACACTTCATACTCTGTGTCCTGTAGAAACTATATCGCACCGGAATGGATCGTTGGAAATACCAACCGCCGATGTTTACCCCCACCCGGCTGTACCGGTATTCAATGATACTTCCAATTTTGACTTGAGGAAATGCAAAAGCCTTTTGAGAAGACCGCTTGTTAAGTGCCTTTTCATAGATGAGTTTAGGGTCTACCCCGGTCGCTACAATATTGCCAGAGGGATCGAGATTGAATGTCTGAGCTTCGATATCTTTAATGCCATCTTCAGAGTCATATTTTACAAAAGATAATTTGATGTTAGGGCGATCGAGTCCTTTGTCAGATAATATTTTTATTCGAACATGTCTTCTCAATTCTATGGGTCGATCGCCATACTCTATAAGTTCACCGCCATCATAAAGCACAACCGCCTCGGCATTTTTATCAAAGTCACATTCCTTCATTTCAAGATCTTCTTTATCCACTTCACCCCATGTAACAATCTTCGGTGGTTTCTGGGCGCAGATCGCCAAACTCACCACCAGGCTGAAAGAAAAAGTCAGTTTTTTATACATCGGTACTTTTGTGAGTGTACAAAATATAAATTATCGATTAGATGCGGAATAACCGGCCGGGAATTTATAAAAATCTGATGCGGGTTAAACAAATAGTGATAGATATCACAAATAAATGAAGCGACTATTGTTCATTCTTCTTTTTCTTCTTCTTGCCTTTCGAATACAAAATCTTAGCTTGCTCCACCAGTGATATAAATTCTTTTTGTAAAAGATCAGCAGGATCGGCGGAGGCATTTGCCAGGAGCAATATATTATTCCAGTCAATTTCCTTTACAAAAGATGAAGAACGGAGTAATGATCCAAACATAGCTACAGCCGATGCGAAGCGATAGCTTTTTTCAATATCCGAAAAATCTTCAAAGTCAAATATACTCCGATGAGTGAATACACGATCAGTTGTATCATTGGGTAGCCTGTAGTGAAGTTTGATCTGTGCGTACTTTTCTATCATAATAGTATCACCGGCAGTAGCCGATTCTATTTCAAACATTCCCATCATGGAATATCCGGAGCCTATTTCTCCTCCTTCCACTATTGCCAGCGAATCTTTCAATGCGCCTACTTTATTATCGAAACCAAGCAAGCGGTATGATTTTACATAGTTAGGATTAAATTCAACATTCATGTATGCATCGTCCGCCACGGCATACAGCGTTTGTGTAAATTCTTTCATCAATACCTTTTGCGCTTCGTTGAAATTATCTAAGTAGGAAAAGTTACCATTGCCTTTGCGTGCCAGTGTCTGGATCTTTGAATCTTTGTAATTACCCATGCCGACACCCAGGCAGGTGAGATAGATACCTGACTCCCGGTTGCGGGAGATCAGTTCATCCAGTTCTTCTTCTGTTTTCAAGCCCACATTAAAGTCTCCGTCAGTGGCGAGTATTACCCGATTATTGCCTCCCGGAATAAAATGCCTTCTGGCCATCCCGTACGCCAGGTTGATACCCGATTCTCCCGGTGTGCTGCCTCCGGGAGTAAGCTCGTCAATAGCGGTAAATATTTTTTCTTTTTCTGTTCCACTGGTGGCACTCAACATGGTTCCGGTAATACCACCATATACAACAATCGAAACAGAATCCTTAGCCCTGAGATTATTGACTAATAGTCTGAAAGCTGATTTCAACAGGGGCAGCCTGTTAGCCATATCCATAGACCCGGAAACATCAATCAAGAAAACAAGGTTGCTGGGAGGCAATGATTCGAGGGTTAATTTTTTTGCTGAAAGATCAATAAAAAACAAGCGGTTATTTGAGTTCCAGGGGCAGGACGTCAGCTTTGTTTTTATGCCAAAAGGGTCTTTACCTTTTGGCTCATCATAGTTAAGATTAAAATAGTTCAGCATTTCTTCGATCCTGACCGCATCAGGTGGTACCATTGAACCCTGTACAATAAACCGCCGTATATTGCTATAAGATGCCCTGTCTATATTGAGTGATACGTTCGTACTGGGATAAGCCCCCGCATTAATAAATTGATTCTCGATAATCCTGGCATATGTTTCGTCGCCGGCAAACCATTTCTTTTGCTCTTCTCTTGCTATTCCTTTAGTGAATGATAATAGTTTATTTATTCTTGTGGTAGTCCGGTTGGCAGGAGCTAATTTCAACTGAACAGAAAGATAGTTGTCGGCATTGGCAACTATTTTTTCCGGCCGGTATCCATCCATCGAAAAACTAAATGTATCAATCCTGTGGTCGATATTAATACCAAATGTACCCACGGAGCCACTTTTGTAGATATAACCCGTTCTCTGATGCAGTATAGTAACATTTTGTAAAGGATTACCGGATTCATCCTTCACTTCACCCCGCAGGTAAAATTGCTGGCACCAGGCGGTCGAACTGATCAGGAAATTTAAAAGTATGTAGCAAGCAATTTTCAACTGGACATATTATGTGCGAAAGTTATAAAAAAGCAGATAAAAGTTTTAATGTTTGGAGGATTTATGCAAAAAGCAGTCTATAAAAATATAGCTATGCCTTGAAAGGGTAATCCCGGTGAGGGGTTTTACCCGCAACATTCTAAACTAACTGGTAAATCTCCTTAAAATTCCGTCCCAACCCGTCATAGTCTAATCCATAGCCTACCACAAATTTATCCGGGATGTCGAAACCGATATAATCAAGCGTAAGATGATACTGCGTAGCTGCCGATTTATGCAGTAAGGTGGCGATTTTAAGTGAACGGGGTTGCTGATGCAATAACCTGGGGAGAAAATTATGCAATGTTTTACCTGTATCAACAATATCTTCTACTATCACTACATCCTTGCCGTACAGATCGTCATCAAGACCGATCGACGTAACCACATTTCCGGAGGATTTCATGCCCTTGTAAGAAGCCAGTTTAATAAAACAAAGCTCCGCATCAATGTTCAATTGTTTAAACAGGTCTGAAGCAAACATGAATGATCCATTCAAAATGGCAATAAAAAAAGGCCGCTTACCGGCATAATCGCTATTAATAACCGCTGCCATTTCTTTTATACGATTCAATATCGTTTCTTCTGACAAATAAGTGTCAAAAGACTTGTCATGTACTTTTACAACCGCCATTGATAGAAATTGTAGAGATTAATTATTTTCTTCGCCTTGCTTCATCAGTTGATATTGGCATTCACTATTTCATTTTTCGCCAACTTTGGTGTTGCAGGGGCTTTCCTGCGCAAAAATAATTGTTCTCCGGTTGCGGGCTGCATATAGTTTTGCAAATGATTATATTCCAGTAAGGATTCGATCCGGATGGCTTCTGCTTGTGCTATGTCCTGCAAGGTTTCGCCGGGCTTCACTATATGAAATTCGCTATTACCTGTTTTTCTTTTTCGCTGCAGGTATATAAGCTGGTCTTTCAACAATGTCTCTGTTTCTACCAATTCATTAAACTCAAACACTCTTGCAAGAGGAATATCGTACTGTTGTGCTATTGACAGCACAGAGGTGCCGCTCCTTGCATAGATAACTTTTGTGTCATTAATTCTGAATTCGCCGGAAGGATAATCGGGCTTTGATTCATTTACATCAGATGCTGAAGTTGAACTAGCTCCTTCATTCTCATTTTCTTTATCTGCCTTTGCACGCATATCTTCTTTAGGAGGCATTTTTCCCAGCGCCATCAGGGTGTAATCCTGCAACTGATAAGTCTCGATAAGTTTAATTATTATCTGGGGATATTTAGGATTAGTAGCATAGCCGGCTTTTTTTAATCCGTAAGCCCAACCTTCGTAATCAAGCGGATCCAGGTTGAACAAAGAAGCATAACGGCTGCTTCCTCTTAAAAAATTGGAATGGTCTTTATAAGATTGCGAAGGATCATCGTATTTTCTGAAACACTCATTTGGGGCATCATCAGTATGAGAAACTGATTCACCCTCCCAGCCCGATTTACATTTAATACCAAAATGGTTGTTTGATTTTCTTACGAGCTCGCTGGTGCCCGCCGTGGTTTCGTGAATACCCTGTGCTAGTTTGATAGAGGCAGGAACTCCTGTACGCTTCATTTCAGCAATAGCAATATCCCGATAGGTATCAATATAATCCCGGATGACATCGGGTTGCTGAGCTATGCCGGCAAACCCAATGATTAGTAAAACGTAAAGAAAAAAAAGTCTCACAGTTTGCATTAGATAAGAGGAAATTTTAAGGCTTTGAAAAGCTGTTTTACAATTTCCGTATCAGGTACAAGCCATCACGGAGGGTTATGATCATTTTATCAATATCGTTTCTTTCGCGGATGAATTCATTGAATTCTTTTATCGCCTTACCGCTCTTTCCTTTTACTTCAGGCTCCAAAACTTCACCATGAAAGAAAATATTGTCGGCTAATATAAACCCGTTTTGCCGCAACTGTGGTAAAACAAGTTTAAAATATTCAATATATGACACTTTATCAGCATCTACAAACACCAGATCCCATGTTTCCCTGAGTTCCGGAAGAACATTTAACGCATTTCCTGTATGTAAAATTATCTGGCTGGCAAAAGAGGATCTGTTAAAGAAGCCTTTAGCTATCGAAGAATCTTCCTCCCTTAACTCAATAGTATGCAATTGACCGTCTGTAGTAAGTCCTTTTGCCAGGCATAAGGCGCTGTAACCCGTAAAAGTGCCAATCTCCAAAATGCGCTTTGGCCGGATCATCCGGCTGACCATTTCGAGCAGTTTACCCTGCAGGTGGCCGCTGATCATGTGATGGCCCGGGTGCTGTTGTACTGTGTACAGGTTTATTTCATGTAGCAGTTCGTCCTCAGGCGTGGAAAAAGCTTCTGCATATTGCTGCGCCAATGGATGTATTAATTCCATTTTAGATTTTTTTTCAAAGATAATACTCAGGCCGGTCGCAGTTCAGTACTACCCGCAACAGACTTACCTGAAATAAACCATAAGCCAAGGAAAGTAAGAATACCATTTATGAGAATAAGTTCGTTGCCTATTATGTAGCCATGAAAAATAGACACCGACAGATTTTCGAGACCCAAACCGACACTAAAATGCAATTTGTTGCCGTACCATTGAGGGTTGCTCAATATATCCAGGAGTAATGCAACTAACGGTGCAGTAATACAAACCGCCCAGATCAGTTTATCGTTCAGTTTCCGTTTAGTTAATATTCCGAAAGCAAACAAACCAAGCAAAGGCCCGTATGTAACTCCGGCGAATTTCAGGATGAAATCAATGATCAGTTTGTCGTTGATGAATTTAAAAACAAGCACCATGATAAAAAATACCACGGCAAACGTAAAATGCACTTTTAATCTTGTCCTTTTTTTATCCTTCTCCGTTCTTTGAGTTTTGTTCAGTCCTAGAATATCAATACAAAAACAGGAGGTAAGAGAAGTGATAGCTCCGTCAACACTCGGAAACAAAGCCGAGATCAATGCAATAATAAATATAACTCCTATTGTACCGGTGAATGTATCGCTAAGAGCAATCGTAGGGAAAAGATCATCCGGCGCCGTTGTTATTCCTTTTGTACTGGCATACAAATAAAGAACGCCGCCTAAAACCAGGAAAAGAAAATTTACCAGCATGAGCACGGCCGTAAATGTCATGATATTTTTCTGGGAATCTTTTAATGTCCTGACGCTGATATTTTTTTGCATCATTTCCTGGTCAAGCCCAGTCATAGCGATGGCTATAAACATACCTCCGATGATATGCTTCAACGCAAAAGAACCGGCTTTTACATCCCAGTTAAAAATCTTAGTGTATCCTTTCTCAGCCATCAGGGAGAAGGCGCCCGAAAAATCCGTTCCCAATGCTTTTATGATAACAATGATACAAACTACCAGCCCAACCAGCATACCTGTTGTCTGTAAAGTATCAGTATAGATAATTGTTTTTACTCCTCCCTCGAAAGTGTATAGTAAGATCATCAATAAAATAACCATCGCAGTAATGACAAATGGAATACCCAACCTGTCAAGGATAAAAAGCTGAAGAATATTTATTACCAAATATAACCGTGCCGTGGCGCCCACCGTACGTGAAAGAATAAAAAAGAAAGCTCCCGCTTTATGCGCATTGATACCAAATCTTCTTTCGAGATAAGTATAGATGCTGGTCAGGTTCATCCGGTAATACAGTGGAATTAATACGAAGGCGATAACCATATACCCGACCAGGTATCCCAATACCACCTGGAAATAATAAAAATTACCAGTTCCTACTCCACCCGGTACACTGACAAACGTAACACCGGACAAGGATGTTCCGATCATACCAAAAGCCACCAGCATCCAGTTGCTATTGCGGTTACCAATAAAAAAAGAATCGTTGTTTGAATTGCGGGAAGTATACCAGGCTACCACAAGTAAAAGAACAAAATACCCTATGACGAATGAGAACAATAAACCTGCAGACATAGTGATGCTTTTATTAAGTATTGGGTTTTAATGCTACAATGTTTTGAAGATAACCAAATTTATATTCCCTTTGTGAAAATTTATACTTCTATGCCCATTCATTCACTGGCTGTTTTTTGCGGTTCTAAAAATGGAAACAATCCTCTCTATACGGAACATACTATTCAACTCGGAAAATTATTAGCTAAAAAAAATATTACTCTAATATACGGAGGCGGCAATGTAGGTATCATGGGGAAAATCGCCGACGAAGTTATGACGAATGGTGGTAAAGTAATTGGTGTTATTCCTCAGGTATTGGTGGAGTGGGAAAGACAGCATACAGGTATTTCAGAATTATTTATTGTGGATGACATGCATATCCGGAAAAAGAAAATGTATGATCTCTGCGATGCCGCAGTCATACTTCCAGGTGGCTTTGGCACCCTTGACGAATTGTTTGAGATGGTTACCTGGAACCAACTTTCCATCCATGATAAGCTTATCTTTATTTTGAACTCCGGTGGTTTTTATGATCACCTGATCGCACATATCGGCAAGATGCAGGAAGAGAATTTTCTATATGAAGCCGCCAGGAAAAGGATCATCATTATTAATACCCCCGCTGAACTTACTGATCATTTATAACTCCTATCTGTATCTTCCCTGGAACAATCCAATATTTACACCGGCCCTGATAATAGGCGCCATAGTAATCCGCTGGGTGGAGGGATTACTGGGATCGTAATTGACATTTACGTATGGAGAATTAACATTCTTCAATACATCAAATAGCAGAGAGATGTAATAAAAAGAAGTAGATCCCGCTTCCCTGCCCTGGGCAAAGCCAGCACCTAATAACAATGAATTAGCATTTGCCTTTACTTTATCTTTTGTATAACTCACACTACCGGGACTTGGAATATATTTTAACGTGGTGAAGTTGCGCTCAAACTGTCCCTGTACAAAAAGAAATTTTATCGGGTATAAACGTGCAAATACGCCGGGGCCTATCACCGTTTGCCTGATCTTATCATTGAACTCATAGTAGTCCCTTGATCCATTGTATAAAAAATTCATTGCAAGACCGGCGTCCGCCCAATCGGCCAGTTTATAACCAAATACGGGATTAGCGCCTAACAATGTCTGGCCGTTAAAGAATGAAAGTGTCACACTTCCTCCCGTAAACAAGTTTTCTTTTTTAAACCCTTTTTCATTTTCTTCCCCTTCTTTATCCTGTGCCCATGATGATATTGTCGTTAAACAAATAAAGAAAATAATAATTCCTGCTTTTTTCATAGTTCTGTCTTTTTGATTAAATAAGAATACTATTCCAATTCACTTTGTTCGGATCCGGTTAATTCCAAAGCTGCGACAACTCTCCGGCGGATTGGAGCTACACCCAGCATAAATCCCAAAAAAACCGCAGCAAACACCTGGAATACAAAATTACCGGTAAGCATAAATAAAATAACGCCTGACAAAGCCGGCACCTCACATATTACCAGGTACCTGACCAACGAAGAACGGTATTGGCTTAGTTTCTCCGGCAACGGATTTAAAGAATTTTTAGCAGCTGTTGTTCCCTTACTGAGTATCTGTCGCCCAACAATTAAACATATCAACGAAAATATTCCGATTCCCCATGTGATGACGGTTTGATATTTATTCAAATCCGGAACCAGCGGGTCTTTGTTTTGACCAATAAAAATAGCCACGAGCATAAACACAAAAACGCCGGTTACAATCCCGAAAAAAATAATCAGTGTAGCCCGCAGGTTTTCTTTGGCAGAAGCAGAGGATGTGGCTGAGCTACTCATGCATCAAAAATTTTTCCGGCATTTAAAATATTATTGGGGTCAAATATTTTTTTAATCCCCCGCATCAAACGCAGTTGGACCTCATTGAACATAATATCCATATAAGGTTTTTGAATAAGACCTACACCATGCTCACCACTGATGGTACCACCTAAGCTTTTTGTTAATTCAAATAATGCCCTCAGGCTTTTGGTCATTTCCAGATCGCCATAACTGTTAGCCGTTCCTTCTTTTTTAATACGGATATGTAGATTACCATCACCGGCATGTCCATAACATACGGCATGAAAGCCATGCTGAAGTCCCAACTTTTTTACCCCTCTTACTAATGCCGGCAATTCGGCACGTGGCACTACCGTATCCTCCTCAATTGTGTAGCCCGCTATTTTTACTGCTTCCGCTGTACGACGCCTTAGCTTCCATAATTCCGCTTTTTGCTGTGCATCGTCAGCAAAGAAAACTTCACCGCCTTCATATTCTCCCATCAGTTCTGCTATCTGTTCCATCTCCCCCATTAAGATATCCAAATTGTTACCATCCACTTCGATGATAAGATGAGCAGCGATATCATCCGTAACAGGCACAGCATAGCTATCTACCATTTTGCTGACGATTTTCAATGCATCTATTTCCACCAGCTCAAGTGCACTTGGAGTGAACCCCGCCCGGAAAATAGCACTTACTGCTTCACTTGCTTTTTCCAATGAAGCAAAAGGCACCAGCATCAGGAGATCATACTTAGGAAAAGGGATAAGTTTCAGTACAATTTTCGTAACAATACCCAATGTTCCTTCGCTGCCTACCACCAATTGCGTAAGATTATAACCCGTTGAGTTTTTCAATACATTTGATCCTGTCCATATTATTTCGCCCGAAGGCAAAACCATCTCCAGGTTCAATACATAGTCCCTTACAACGCCATATTTCACTGCCTTGGGTCCGCCACTGTTTTCAGCGATATTGCCTCCGATAAAACAGGATCCGCGGCTACTTGGATCGGGGGGATAAAACAATCCTTTTTCTTTTACCGCTTCCTGTAATGTCTCGGTAATCACACCGGGTTCAGTAATTACCTGTAGATTTCGTTCATCAATTTTCAAAATGGAATTCATTCTTTCCGTAGACAACAATACGCCTCCTAACTGGGGCAGTGCACCTCCACTTAAGCCGGTGCCGGCCCCGCGGGGCGTAACCGGTATTTTATTAACGTTACAAATTTTCATGATAGCGCTGATCTCTTCGACGGTTCTGGGTTTAATGACCACATCAGGAAGATAACTGAGCGTTTCTGTTTCATCATGTGAATAATGTATCAGTGATTCCTCATCCACAAAAACAAAGGGAGGTCCAACTATTTTTTTAAACAATTCAATATGCTCCGTGGTAAGCGTAGTGCCAGCAAGGATATCAGTAGTATTTGAATTCATAATCCCTGTAAAAATCGGAAAAAGAATGGAACTGCGATTTATTGTATTAGAAGGACTAATCTCCCCGGAGTTTAAAAGCGAATGAAGGCTACTTTATTTTTTTAATACCCTCCCTTAAATGAGGGACACATAGATTGCCTGCGGTTACCATTGTAGGTATCAAATACACCTTGTTTGACCAGGGAAAATTCGAATGCCCCTCGGGAGCCATTATAATTTTTTAGTGTGGATACGGTAGCATCGTAAGTAAAAGTGAAATTATAATCCTTGAATCCAAGACCTACCATGGGTATAATCGCATCACCGCTCCTGTAATATAGTCCACCGATCAATACGTTCTTTCCATCTCCTGACAAATTATAATGAGCATTCGCACCTATGAGCCACTCATACGATTTGGCCTGCAATGAAACATAAGAATTAGGATTGACGATCCATTGGTCATTCAATTTGAAACTGCCATTGATAAATGCAGTGTGACGTACCGGTATGCGGTTATCCACGCCTGATTTTTGATCAAAGAAAGATTCTCTTGGACGATTGAGGTGGGCTGTAGAAAATCCCATATTGAAATAAGTATTCTCATCCGGAAAATAAGCGTAATTCATGCCGGCTTGTATATCGAGGTAGCTGATACTGTTTCGGTCCAATTGCGGAGCGAGACCCGTTTGCTTTACGTCAAAAAATTTACCATTCCATTGACTTGGAAAAGTAAGATTAGCCGTATTGATTCGTTTATTGGCCCAGCCCACATTGAATCCCAAACTCAACAGGCTTCCAAGGTTAAGCATCTGGTGATAGGCTACCGAACCATAGACTTTGGTTGAAGTAAGATTTCCGGAACCCGCCACATCCCTTAGAATAACCCCACCAACCCCCATCCAACCATTATTGTTTTCATTTTGTAATACCTGAGCATCAGCAAAGGCGCTCATGGTTTTATAAGGAATCGTCATGACAGATGCCCACTGGTTCCTGTAATTTATACCCAACCTGTAATCACCCTCCGGCAGAAATCCCGTATTAGCCGGGTTGGTCAGGAGCGGTGAATTCATGAATTGAGAAAAATGCAAATCCTGGGCATCAGAATACGATACAAGGCCAACAGACCAGGCTGCTACTAACACAATTTTTCTAAATAACTGCATATCGCTTTTTCCTCCTTTTCTCTTCTTAACTTATCGAAGAATATTCTCTTTACTATCTTATTAACGTTATATCGCCTTTTTTGGTTGTTCTTGTTCCATCAAAGAATTCTACATCCAATGTATAAGCATATACATCCATCGGTTGAACAACACCTTTTACTTTTCCATCCCATCCTTCCAGGCGATTACCTGTTTCAAATACTTTTTGTCCCCACCTGTTCCAGATGGTGAACCGCATTTTAGCGATACCAAAACCGCGCACAAGAATTTTGCTGTTGACATCACCACTGTTTGGAGTAAAGGCATTGGGAATATCAAGACCCGGAACAATAATAGTAGTAACCGGCATGCATAGTGTATCTGAACAATCAACACTGTTAAATGCCACAAGACATGCATTGAAAGTTCCCGAGGCGTTATACTGATGTTCTATATTGCTTCTTGAAGCAGTAGCCAACGTATCTCCATCACCAAAAATCCATTTAAAACGTACCGCATTAGCCGAAGATAAATTGTTAAAGATATTCGGCGTATTCTCAACAGGTGTTGTCGGGGTATAACTGAAGTTGGCTGTCGGCCTGTCCGTTACCGTAATGGTAAGTGAAGTGTTATCAGTCTTATTACAGGTATTAGGATCGCTGGCAACCATCCTTATTGTATAGACACCGGGGACTGCATAGAAATGTGTGGGATTCGCAAGGGTGGATGTATTGTTAGCCCCTGATGCGGGATCGCCAAAATCCCATTGAAAGGTCTGACCACCAACGGATGTATTAGTAAAGACCGCGGTATAGGGAGCACAAACCGCAGTAGGTGTTTCAAACTTTGCATCTACGTTGGCAGCCACGCTTACAACAGTATCCAATATTTCAGGGTTATTGCAATAAGCCGTATCGTTTAAAATAAGCTGGACATTATAAGATCCCACGGCCGGGAACGTATGGACAACGCTATTTAAACCTGCTACCACCTGCGGACTACCATCACCAAAGTCCCAAATAAAGGATGAATTCGTAAAAGGTCGTATAGGAAGTGTGGTTGAAAGATTATTAAACTGATAGTCTAAAGCTGTGCAGGCTCCAGTTTTTGCAAAACTCAGCCGCAAGTTTGCCTTAAGATCCCCTACTTTAATATTAATATAGGACGTATCACGAATATTGCAACTGGCAGAATCTATGGCTATCAGCATAACACGATAGTTACCTACCGTATTAAAAGTATGTGGTTGCGTATAGCCAGTGCCGGCAGGAAGCAATGGTGTTGATGGAGTTCCATCTCCAAAATTCCAGATATAGTACGTTGCATTACGTACCTGGTCTGTAAATACAACATTCAGAGGAAAACATCCGGCTGTATCACTTGGCACTCCACCAATAGCTGATGAAACATGCGAACCAACCCCTGCAAGATTAAAAGATATTTTGATCATGCCGAGATTGCAATTCGCACTGCGTGGCTTGGCTGTAGCCCAAGCTCCGGGCGTAGTAGGGAAAATTGCGCCGCCGCCACAGTTTGCACAGACGGCCTGGTAAATCACTCCATTCTGATCGAAGCGGCTGGTGCCTCCATCCACGTGATCGGTATAACCCCCATTTTGACCAAAATAGCTTCCATACAACTGTCCTGCTGCGTCACGCTTTAATACAAAAAAATAAAAATCTCTTCCATCTGGTGTATTAGGAAGCGCATCGGGAGTTATCGGCAAACCGAGGGTTCCGGCATTAGGATAAGCTGTGCCAGGTTCTTCATTCACACCACTCCCCCAACCGGAGACATATACATTCTCACACCTGTCAACTAAGAAAGCGGTTGGTGAAATATTGGGTCTTGCCGATCCGTTGCCAAATACAGTAGAGTATACGAAAGCGGAGAGATCAGGTTGTAATTTGCAAATAAATTGCTTCGAACCCGGATTACTATAAGCGGCGTTTACAATTGGCCACGCACCGGAAGTTTGTCCCATTATATAAGGAAATCCGTTGCGGTCAAACTGTATACCATACACCTGGTCAATTCCGGCAGTGCCGATAAAAGCGGATCTTATAATGTTTGTGCCGTTATTACTGATCTGTGCAACAAAGCCGTCAATACCTCCTTTTAAGGCAGGCCCCACAGTCCCCGCATGATTACCCGGGAAAGTATTAGTTTGATTGCCATTATTGTCATTGCTTTGAGTACCTCCTGCAACATATATATCACCTGAAGGGGCAATAGACAAAACATAAGCTGCATCCGCCCCGTTGCCACCCAGGTAGCTTGAAAACAATAGTGCCGATAGATTAGGATTAAATTTCAATACAACGGCATCCTGCGGACCACCTCCAAAATTGGGTTGAAAGGCACCCGCACTAGTTGGAAATTTAGTAGCAGGGTCACTGCCTGGCGATTGTGTACTTGAAGCTACATAAATGTTGCCTCCTCCATCCAATATCACTTCGCTGCGTCCATCATCGCCATAATTTTGTTGAAGAGATATTGTTCCACTCCTGGTGGCGTTAATATTTACACCATCATCACCTGATCCGCCAATTCTCTTCGAACCAATTATTCCGGTACCGGTTGCATTTAATTTAGTAACAACTATATCCCAACCGCCGCCTGAACCAATGGGGGCTAGGCCTCCCGGATAGCTGTCACCGGAATTTGATCGTCCTGCTATTATAAGATTACCTTGCGGATCTACAATAAGGCTATGTGGCTGCTCATTTCCTCCGCCACCAACGTAAGTAGCATATACTTTTGTACCTCCATTAGGAGACAATTTAATAATGCCGATATCACACTTTCTTAAACCGCCCAGATTGTTGCCACCCTGGAATGTTGTTTGGAAAGCTCCTGTTGAAACCGGCCAGGTGCTACCTTCATAGACGACCCCACCACCGTAGAAACTTCCGTCAGGGCCATATGTTGCCGTGTAACCCCAGTTGTCAGCTGAGCTTCCGGCAAAAGAACAAAAAATCAAAGTCGGGTCGATCACCAGTGTAGCTGTTGGGTCATAGTCCTTTACCTGGAAGCGTACGATATTATCCCTTACGATATATTTACAATTGACTTCAACCTTTTCTTTTACGGATGACTGGTAAGTATAGGGATAAGATTCTCTGAGTTCACCAAGAGATGTACTCAGTACCAACTCCTTATTTTTAACCTGCAATTTGTTTATCCCATCATATTTCAAGGCGATTTTGCTGATATCCGCACCCGGCCTGGCTATGATATCATATTTCAGCATGCCGTTATACGTGTAGTACCGCACATCTACATTCTCATAAACATCTTTCAATGTTATAGCCTGGTATATCCGGCATTCCGATGCCCACTTAGAACGATCGTTACCTAAAAAATAATTATTGTAAGCGGGAATTACCTTGTCTGGAACAACCTGCATAGTGGGTGAAGCGCCTACAAAATCAATATTGAATGCATGGGACCGGAGGACTACTTTATCATTGGCCCTGGCGGCGATTCCGGCAGGATTGTGGCTCAAACTGTGCGTCATTGTTTGGAGGGCCGCATAATCCTGTTGATTATGCTGTAAAATAGTAAAGCCTCCGGAACGAACGAAAACAGCACCTGCGTTAACTTCCCCCTTAAATTTTACATGGCTGTCCCACTGTCCTTTATTTTCAATAAACTCAATGTTGTTATAATCCTGTGAAAATACAGGGAAGCCAGAGGCAGCAAATGCTGTACAAACTATAAGAGACTTTAGGGTAGCCATTCTTTCCATTAAATTAGTTCAAATATTCGGTAAAAAGCCTGAAAACTTATGTTAAGAATAAGACAGTTTCAAATTATTGACAGTTTTTTAGCTAGGGTTATTTCCCAGGTGTACAATATTGTCAATGTCTGAAAAATGGCTATCGTAGCATTACGATATGTTACCTGTTCCACCTTTCCTTTCCGTTTGGACCTCACCTACCCTCTTGCTTCCTGCTTCGCCTTGCCCGCAGTCGACATGACCCGGGAGCAACCATCCAAAGCCCTTGCTTTTTATAAATACCTATTTGTCACAACGTGCGTTTCTAATAAGCAAATATTGTTATGGTTTAGGAAATTTTACTCCAGGCAACCTTTCCTTTTTGTTGCGTTAAGAAATTTTTTATTCGCAAATTTTCTGCCGAAAGAAGGTCGGGATCATTCTCAATAATAGCAGACACAATAGATTTGGCTATTTCCAATAGTGGCCTGTCCTGTACAATGTTGGCCAATTTAAAGTTTAGCATGCCGCTCTGCCTCGTGCCTTCAATGTCTCCGGGCCCACGCAGCTCCATATCTTTCTCCGCAATTTCAAACCCGTTATTAGTGGCAGTTAGTATTTTGATTCTTTCACGGGCGTCATTACCTAATTTGGAACCCGATATAAGTATACAATAGCTTTTTTCAGCACCTCTTCCTACCCGGCCTCTTAATTGGTGCAGTTGAGAAAGACCGAATTTCTCCGTGCTTTCAATCACCATTACACTGGCATTGGGTACATTCACACCTACTTCTATAACGGTGGTTGATACCAAAATCTGCGTATCACCATCAACAAATCTTTTCATGTTTTGTTGTTTCTGATCCGCGGGCTGACGGCCATGAACCATGCTGATCCAGTATTTCGGCTCGGGAAAATACCCCTTCACTACTTCATATCCTTTCATTAGGTTTTCATAATCAAGCGTATCACTTTCTTCAATTAACGGAAAGATTATATAAACCTGGCGTCCCTTGTCAATTTCGGCCCGCAAAAAACTCATCACACGACTTCGCTGTGATTCATACCGATGAACCGTTACAATAGGTTGCCTGCCGGGTGGCAATTCATCAATTACACTATAATCAAGATCACCATAAGCCGTCATCGCAAGTGTACGTGGAATGGGTGTAGCTGTCATCACTAATATATGTGGAGGGATTTTCGCCTTTTCCCAAAGTTTTGCCCTTTGAGCTACGCCAAACTTATGCTGCTCATCAATGATCACTATTCCCAGGTTTTGAAACTGTACCACCTTTTCAATTACGGCATGCGTGCCGATAAGGATTTGTATTGAACCCTCTGAAAGTTGATTTATGATTTTTTTACGATCCTTTGCTTTTGTAGACCCGGTTAATAACTCAACGGAAACAGGAAGCTCGGTTACCAATTCCTTTAAATTAGTAAAATGTTGTCTCGCCAGTATTTCGGTAGGAGCCATCAGGCATGCCTGGTATCCATTGTCAATGGCTAATAGCATAGTAAGTAGGGCTACAATCGTTTTACCACTGCCAACGTCTCCCTGCAATAACCGGTTCATTTGTTTACCGGTAGCTGTATCAGCTCTTATTTCCCGGATCACCCGTTTCTGCGCTCCCGTTAGTTCAAAAGGAAGAAATTTTTTGTAAAATGTATTAAACTGTTCGCCTACTTTGTCAAAAACAACTCCTTTTGAAAAACGATGACGGCTCGACCTGAGCAAATTCATCCGCAACTGCGCCATAAACAGTTCTTCAAATTTTAATCGCTTTACCGCATCATCATAAAAATCTAGTGCGGATGGAAAATGTATCTGCCTGTATGCCTCTATACGGTTTACTAGTTTGAGGCTTTTTAAAACACTATCCGGGAGATTTTCCGGAAGATCTTTTCCATGAAGCAGACTCAAAAGCGTCTGCGTTAATTTACCAATTTGTCTGCCACCTAATCCCCGGGCTTTAAGTTTCTCAGTAGTCGGATATACTGGCTCCAAAAAACTTTTCCCCTCTTTTTTGTCAGGTGACCAAAGTTCAATCTCAGGATGAACGATCTGGACGCTGCTCTGAAAAAAACCTACCCGGCCATAAACAAGATAAGACTGACCTGGTTCAAGCATTTTTTGTACCCAACTGATTCCCTGGAACCATACCAATTCCAGAAACCCTGTTTTGTCTTTTAACTGTGCTACCAACCTTTTGGCTCTCTTATCCCCAACCAATTCTACATTCAACAATTTTCCGGCAACCTGTATATATTCCGATTGCGGCGTAATGTCGCTAATGAAACTGACTTTTGTTTTATCCACATGCCGGAAGGGAAAATGTTCCAGGAGGTCCTGGAAAGCGAAAATGTTCAATTCCTTTTTAAGTAATTCCCCCCGCTGCGGGCCTACCCCTTTTAAATATTCAATTGGACTGGTCAGTATGGTATACAAGGGGGAAATATAGAATAGTTTATGGCAAAAATAGCAGAAACGGTCAAAGGAACCGGAGACTATCCCTTTGGTTAGTCTCTCAGGTAAATCTGTTTATCCAAAAGCCCCTTCCTGCGTCATAAACACTAAACTAAGTGGAAACACTGTGTCCTTTTCACTACTTTGATTAATCATGTTCATTTACAAAAAAATGACTAAACAAATGATTTAAAAAAGATATATAAATCAGGCAATAAAAAACAGTTTGCATCTTTTCGAAATTCGTTCTACTTTTATACAGAGAATCAATGATCTAAGAAATCACGACCACCACCAATGAGAAGCCACACCTACCTGCTGCAGATTCAACTGCATTTTCTTGACTATAAGTTTGCCTTGCTTTGTCTTGTTACGGCATTTGTTGTAACGCTTTTGGCTATCCCTCCCATTATTAATGTGATCAAAAAATACAAGCTGTACGATATGCCGAATAGCCGTAAAGAACATTCATTGCCAATACCTACTATGGGTGGTATTGCGATAGTGGGTGGTATGATCACATCGCTGTTATTATGGTTCCCTTTCACTACTGAACTTGGCCAGATCGCTTTCTTTTTTTCCATAGCCGCGCTTTTTGGTCTCGGAATTATGGATGATCTGAAAGACCTTTCGGCGAAATATAAATTTGTAGTTCAAATCGGGCTGGCGACATTAATTGCGTTGTCAGGCATCCGCATCACATCTTTTGATGGTTTATTCGGTATTACAGAGTTGCCTTTATCAGCCCAATATAGTTTTACTATCCTTGCTATTGTGGGTATTACCAACGCGTTCAACCTCATTGATGGTATTGACGGACTAGCCGGAGGGCTCTCGTTCATGAGCCTGATAACATTAGGTTTATTTCTGACCATCAGTGGTGATGCCAATACTGCTCTTGTCGCTTTCGCATTAGCCGGTGGCGTATTAGCTTTTTTGTATTTTAATTTTAATCCCGCTAAAATATTTATGGGTGATACCGGTTCACTAATATTAGGCTTTGTTATCGCCGTTCTTTGTATCAGGCTATTGCAAGTAAATGCTTCTGCGCCCAATGCTATATTGACGCATGCACCCATGTTTGTTTTAGGTTTGGTGATGATACCTGTATTTGACACTTTACGGGTATTTGCTGTTCGTATATGGAGAGGTCAGTCTCCTTTTGTAGCCGATAAAACTCATATCCATCACCTGCTTACCAATTCTGGCTTTAGCCATGTATTTGCGACAAGAGTTATTTGTTTTGTACATGCTTTTATCCTGATAGAAGTTTATTTGTTACAATCTGTGAGGGCGGAACTAACCCTGCTGTTCCTGGTTACTTTTATGATTTTGGTTACACTTATACTGAAACATAGCCGCCTGCTATTCAGGAATGCGGGCAATTTGAACACCGTCCGTTAGAAATACAAAGCACGTATTACTTTATTGACAGGGTTGATTGTTATTTTCCATATAAAAAATGACTCCTGCTTATTTTATCTGTGTATTCCCATCGGAATTCTGATCAGCAGATGGAAGCATCCCTTTGAACTGCCCTAAATTGTGAAAAGAGTAGTTTTGCCATCAAGGTGAAATTCCTGATTTATTTGCAACCTGCATATACCAGGGCAAACGGTAGACTGTACAAACAAATTTCAAGTATCCCTGCCTTTTTCCTAAAAGCATTATTTATAAAAAATCAATAAGTTGTTCATCGTTTTAAATTAATTGTTCATCCAGGGAAAGGGAAAATGACAAGCCAGGAATATCGTGCAACGGGTTTATGTCTCGAAAAAAATATGGTTGCAATCAGGATAATTCTCATAGTTTGGAATATATTAATGCTAATAATCCAGCATAAGCGACATAGTTTCAGAAAAGAAATCTCATTATTGTTTTTATGATTAATATTCGTCTGTCCATAAATATCCCGCGGAAGAAAAAATACACGGTGTTGTTACTTTGGCCTGCGTTCTTAGTTTTTCTGGGTTGTCATAACGAGGAAAGTACCTGGAGTGTTTATAAAGCTGATGCGGGAAGCAGCTGTTATTCGGTTTTAAAAGAAATCAACAAGGAGAATGTGCATCAATTAAAGTTGGCATGGACATTCAATCCGGATGATACGATGGATGGCTCACGGCCTGGAGGCAGTCAATGCAATCCTATTATCGTTGATGGCATTATGTACGTGGCTTCGGCCCGCCACCGGATATATGCTGTCGATGCAGGCAATGGAAAACGTATTTGGTCATTCGATCCATTTGATGGAGGACGGGGTGGCGGATCTTTTCGTGGCGTCACTTATTGGGAGGATGGAAATGATAAGAGAATTTTATTCACAGGAGGAGATAACCTTTTTGCATTGAATGCAGAAACAGGAAAGCCAATTTCTGACTTCGGGAAAAAAGGGAAAGTAAGTATGAATGTGGGAATAAGAGATGATCCCGAAAAAATATCAATAAAACCTACTTCACCCGGTATTGTTTACAAAGACTTATTGATAATTGGAAATGAAGTGTCAGAATTATATGGCGCGCAACCGGGTTATATCCGGGCTTATAATATAAGAACCGGTAAATTAGAATGGACTTTTCATACCGTGCCGAAACCCGGAGAAGTTGGATATGATACCTGGCCAAAAGATGCCTGGAAATATGCCGGAGGCGCCAATTGTTGGGGTGGCATGAGTGTGGATGAAAAACGGGGAATGGTTTTTCTCGCTACAGGATCTCCGTCCTACGATTTTTATGGATATGATCGTATCGGTCAGAATTTGTTTGGCAATTGTATAGTGGCCCTGGATGCAAGTACCGGCAAATACATCTGGCATTTTCAAACTGTCCATCATGATTTGTGGGATTATGATCTGCCCGCTCCTCCCAATCTTGTTACAGTAGAAAGAGATGGAAAAAAAATTGATGCTGTAGCGCAAACATCGAAGGTTGGCTTTCTATATGTATTAAATCGCGAAACGGGAGAGTCTCTATTCCCAATCGAAGAGCGGCCGGTACCGGCTTCGGATGTGCCCGGCGAGCAAGCCTGGCCTACACAACCTTTTCCATTAAAACCAAAACCCTATTCACGCCAGTACATGACCGCCGGTGATCTTTCTGATTTTTCAACAGCATCTCACGATTCCTTAATTAAAATATTTAACAGCCTGAGATATGACGGACTGTTTACGCCTCCATCTGTTAAAGGAACATTGAATCTTCCCGGAACAATCGGCGGATCAGAATGGGGAGGCGCGGCTTATGATCCGTCAACAAATATCATTTATCTGAAAGCAAGTGAGTCGCCTGAAATCGATTTGCTCCAAAAAATTGATCCGGCGGGTACTTCAGCTAACTTGTCTGTTCATGATGATGGAAAAAATATCTATCTCGCTTACTGTGCAACCTGCCATAAGGCGGATAGAAAAGGTGATGAACCCATTTATCCATCATTGGTTGATCTTAAAAAAAGAATGTCTGAAGCCGACGCATTAAATAAAATAAAAAGTGGTGGTGGAAAGATGGCACCCTTTGCCAGTATTTTAAAAGGGCATGAAGACGGAATTATAGATTTTCTATTTGAAAAAACTGACTATAGTCTATTGCAAAATGAAAGAGATCTGTCGGAAATAAGGAATAACAGGTCATCCAATATAGAAGTTAAAAAAGAAAAAGGAAATGCAGATACATCCATCACCTATCTGAATATAAAAGCATACGACCAGTTAAAAGATCCCGAAGGCCGTCCTGCTATTAAGCCACCTTGGGGCACACTCAATGCCATCAATCTCAACACGGGTGAATATGAATGGATAATACCTGTAGGAAATATTCCTGAGCTACAAAAAAAAGGAGAACCGCTTACGGGCTCTACCAGTTCACCAGGACCTATTGTAACACTTGGGGGACTCGTCTTCCTGGGAGGTTCGCAAAATCGAAAATTCCAGGCTTTTGATAAAGCTACTGGTAAATTATTATGGGAAACTACACTGCCGGGTTTTGCTTCCTCCACGCCCTGCACGTACAAAAGCAATGGAAAACAATATGTAGCGGTATCGGTTGCCGGAAATAAAGAAGCACCTGCCGGGTATGTAATGGCTTTTGCATTACCGGATTAAACATTCTGGAGTATCAAAATTTTGATTGACGAATAGTGCAACGAGGCAATATTACTTTCCGATACAGAATTTACTGAATATAAGATCCAGCATATCCTCATTACTAACTTGCCCTGTGATCTCGCCCAAATAATGCAGGCAACGACGAATGTCTAACGCTAATAAATCACCGGGCAGTTTATTATCGAGCCCTGTCTTAATATCCTGCAATGATTTTTCCACTTCTTTTAATGCATGATAATGTCTCGCATTTGTAATAATGGTGCTCTCAGGCTGAACCTTTCCCTCTAAAACTATATCTACCATCCGTTCTTTCAATACTTCTGTGTGCAGGTTCTGTTTGGCTGCGATAAAAATCATTTTTTCCGCCATTGAAAATTTTTTCTTCACTTCCGGCACTTCGTCAATTTTATTGGCAACCATTAAATAATTTAATCCCTGCTTTTGCATCTCCGATCTTCGCATATCTATTTCGGCTGCATCATCTTTCGAGTCAAAAAGGTAAATCACCAGGTTCGCCTGCTTCATTTTTTCCAGGCTTCTTTCTACCCCGGCGCTTTCTACAGTATCCGCGGTATGTTGTCGTATGCCTGCGGTGTCAATTAACCGGAACAGAATACCATCAATATTTATTACCTCTTCTATCGTATCTCTTGTAGTGCCGGGAATATCACTGACGATAGCCCTGTTTTCATTCAGTAATGTATTCAGCAACGTAGATTTCCCGGCATTGGGTTTACCAATAATGGCAACACTAACACCATTCTTTATTACATTCCCCAGCCGGAAAGAATCGAGCAATTGGGTTGTTGATTCAGTTAGCTCCCTGATTAAATTATATAAAGCAGCTCTGTCAGCAAACTCCACATCCTCCTGCGAAAAATCAAGTTCTAATTCTATTAATGCTGAAAAGCGAATCAATCGCTCTCTTAATTCTTTCAGCTTTGATGAAAATCCGCCACGCATCGTATGCAAGGCTGCTTTATGTGATGCCTCTGTATTACTCGCTATGACATCCGCTACCGCCTCCGCCTGGGCGAGATCCAGCTTACCATTTAAGAAAGCACGTTGTGTAAACTCTCCCGGCTTTGCTAACCTGGCGCCTTCTGCAATACAGGCTGCTATAATTTGCTGATGGATAAAAGGTGAGCCGTGACAACTTATTTCAATTACATCCTCCCCGGTATAAGATTTAGGTGACCTGAACAGAGAAAGCACCACTTCGTCTAATATCTTATCCTTCTGTTTCAGATAACCAACATGCAACGTATTTGGCGCTTCGCTTAAAAGATTTTTTGAAGAAAAAAGATCGCTTACGATGCTGAAAGTATTCTTTCCACTAAGCCGGATAACACCAATGGCGCCAATACCCGGTGGTGTAGCCAACGCCACTATCGTATCATCCCAGCCTGTTAAACTATTCATCATACTGTTTATTCTAAAAATCGACAAACTCTTTTCAACTCGATTAATTGCTTTCAAAAATAGACTTGATTAGGGAAGCCATAAAAACAATAAATCCTCCCGCCGGTTGGCGGAAGGATTTATTAAAGTATAAAAAATAATTTATTCTGACTGAACCTGGAAGGTAATGGGTTGCTTACGGTAAGCATTTACACTACGTCCGTTTTGAATGGCGGGAGTCCAGGACGGGCCTTTTTTGATAACCCGGACCGCTTCGGCTTCCATTCCGTATCCGTGATTAGTAAGAGCTTTTACATCACTTATACTACCATCCTTGCTTACCACAAACTGAACATATACAGTATATAAACCTTCCGGAGCGCCATTGTCAACCGGGGCACTGGGGTTAAGGTTTCTCTCCAGGTATTTTCTCCAGGCACTCTCTCCACCTTTGAAAGAAGCTTCAATTTCAACTTTCTCAAAGATTTTATTTTCGTCTTCCTTTTTCTCCTCTACAATTCCCTTCCCATCATCAATTACGGCAGGTGCTACGATACCTTCATCCTTGATACCCTCTTGCTGTTTCACATCAATTTTTACTTCCTCCAACTCTTTTTGTTCCGGAGGTGGCTCCTGCACTTCCTCATCTTTTACAATCTTTGGGGGAGTGAATTTCGCCATTTCGATCTTGGGGGGATCCGGTGGCTTCGGTGGTGGTGGTGGTGGTGGCTCAGGTTTATCCTCTTCCTGCTTGATGTCCTGAATGGTCACCTCCTTAATATTTAATTTATTATCATCGTTACTCTTTAATGTGCTGGCTAAAACAGAACCCAAAATCGCCAGTAACATAACAGATCCGGTGATAATTAAAGCCATGATAATACGCTTATTATAGGTCTTGCGCAAATCATAAGCCCCATATTCTTTATTCCTGCCCTCAAAGACCAGGTCAAGAATATCAGCCGATAGTATTTTGTTGGCTTCCATTATTAAAATTATTTAAAATTAGATGCTTTTTGGCTGTTTTTCCATAAAGCAATAAATAAAAGCTGAAGTTTATTTTTGGCCCTCAGTCGCTTTAATCAATTGATTTTCTGTATCTGCAATCTTGATCATAGCAAACCTCTTTACATTATTAATGGTCATTTCATCCAGCATATCAACAGTGTTCTTATAGGTGGCTTCTTCATTCGGCTTGATCACAACTACAAAGTCCCTGTCAAGTGCGGCTTTTTCCCAGTTAGGGTCGCCATTTTTCTTCGCTTTCTCTTTTATTTCTTCGTCCTTTGGATCCGGTACGTAATTTTTTATTACTTCCTGCTTCTTCCTGATGATTTCGTTCCGGATATCTTTAAACGTAGAAGATTTAAAATTAGAACCATCGGGAGCTAACTCGCCTTCATAGTAATAAACTTTATCCCCTTTGCCCAACATGATCGTCAGGGCTCCGGATTGTTTAACCTTGGTTTCATCTTCTTTTTTGTCCGTATCCTTAGGCATGTTGAGGTCCATTGTCTTGGGCGAGCTCATGGTTGCCGTAAAAATAAAGAATGTAATAAGCAGGAAACCGAGATCCACCATCGGAGTCATGTCCACCCTGGTAGATAATTTTTTGGCCTTTTTTACACCTGGTCCCTTTTTGTGGCCGGTATCGCCACCACCTTCTATACTAGCCATAATAAAATGATTTTAGAAGTGATTTTTAAGTTTTATTTTTTTCCCCCTCCCTGAAACAACTCCTTGTAAAGTTCAGTGCCTTCGGGTGCTCCTTCCTGGGAAGTAATAAGATTGTATTTAAATTCCTCATTACGTCTCATAGCATTAATCACCGCTTCAAAAGTTGGATACTTGGAATTATTATCCCCTTTAATCAAAAAATTGAGTTTACCGCCGGCAAAAGCTTTTTTCGCCTCATCTACCCACCAAACAAGTTCATTATTCAGAGTATCAAGAACCGGAACACCAGGCTGTCCAACTTTTTCCTGTTGCTTTAAAGGAAGGTTCAACAACTGTTTCAGACCGGTAAAAGGAACACCGATTATTGGAGTTGTTTTGAATTTCTCCATCTCCGCGTCTGTTAACCCAAGATTCCGGCTTTTATTAATTCCCTCAATCACCGCTTTTAATTTCGTCAGGTCTTTGGGTGCAGATATGTTCAAATACACCTTACTGTCCTGATCGATCGTGATCAATACCGCATTCTCTTCCTTAAGCATCTTGGAAGAAACGGAATTGGGGGTTTCTACCTTAACAGGTTCTGCCGGTTTGAATTTTGTAGCCATAATGAAAAAGGACAGGATCAGGAAGGCGATATCCACGAAGGGAGTCATATCCGTATCCGTACTTTTCCGGGCCATTTTTATATGAGGCATATCTTACTTCTTTTTAGTATGAGATGAAAAACTTTGCGAATTCCATACGCCAATCAGCGCTAATTATTTATACTGAGAAGCAAAACTTTGAGTCAGGGTAAATCCTGATTCATCAATGCCGTATGTAATTGAATCGATCTTAGTGGTAAATATATTATACATGATCAGGGCCAGGGCTGATGTACCAATACCTAACGCTGTGTTATATAAGGCCTCCGAAATACCTACCGCCAAAGCACTTGAATCACTGCCTCCGCCGGTACTACCGAGAGCTGCAAAGGATTTGATCATCCCGATTACCGTACCTAACAGGGCTACCAACGTACCTACTGAGGTAATTGTGGAAAGGAATACCAGGTTTTTTTGAAGCATCGGAATTTCTAATGCCGTAGCTTCTTCAACTTCCTTTTGAATAGCGATAACTTTTTGTTCGGTATCCATTCCCGCTTCAGTGATCATTTCTTTGTAACGACGAAGACCCGCTTTCATCACGTTGGCAACAGAACCGCGTTGTTTGTCACACTCAGATAAAGCCGCATCAACATTACGGTTGGCCAAATGATACTGTACTTTGCGGATAAAATCAGAGATAGAACCATTTCCTAATGCTTTACGGATAGTCAGAAATCTTTCAATAGAAAACACGATTACCATCAGTAACATACCGATCAATAATGGAACGATAATGCCGCCTTCATAAATTCTGTGTAATGCGTCTTTTGGTGTCTTATGCTCCGGCCAGAAGCCACCTTCAGCGGAAGGAGCTTCAAATCCGCTTGCAGCACCTAAGATAAAACGCCAGATGCAATACCCTGCAAGAACACATACAATGGGAGCAATCCACGAGATTGCGTTACTACTTTTCTTTGCCTGAACAGAGGTAGCCTTAACTGATGCGGTCGCAGTTGGTTTAGTCTCAGCCATGATCTTGATTTTTTAGTTTTTTTAAAATGTTAATGAGCCTTATTTGAGGCTACAATTCTAATGAAAAAGTTTATACAAAAATCTTACGTCGGTATTTTTTTTACCACGGGGCTTCAAGTTAAGGATTTTTTTAAATGCAGCAACTCTCTGAAAAATAATTTGATAACAATTTTATACAACTACCCTTCTTTGCATTTATTCGTAACGAAGTGCTTCTATGGGATTGAGGCGACCGGCTTTCAATGCGGGATAAAGTCCGGCTAACAATCCGACAATACTACAAATCGCTATTCCATAAAATACCCAGTTCCATGGCACAACGAATCCGGTATGCAAGACCAGAGAGAAAAGATTACCCACCAATATCCCCAGGAATATGCCGAATATGGCCCCCAGCACACTGATGATCATCGCCTCCAGCAGAAATTGTCGCCTTACCATTTTACTCTTTCCGCCAATAGCTTTTACGAGGCCAACTTCTTTGGTACGTTCCGAAACTGACACCAGCATGATATTCATAAGACCAATAGCAGCGCCTATTAACGTAATGAGTCCTATAACAGTAGCGGAAATAGTAAGAAAACCCAAACTGTTGATCGCCTTTTCAGCAATGCTGTCACTTCTGTCCAGTACAAAATTATTGTCTTCGGTTGTGTTGAGCTTGCGTATAGGCCGGAAAGCAGCCTCTGCTTCACCCATCGCCTCCCCAACCTGCAAAATATTGTCCGTTAGAACTGCCACCACATACGAGCCACCGGAGGGAAAATTCCGGTACATATTAACGTAGCTTGTTATGATCAGGTTATCCCTGCTAAACCCAAAGGTAGACCCACGGCTTTCCAATACACCTGACACACGATATGGAATGTTATTGATCCTGACCATAGCATTGGCCGCTTTTGCAATTCCTTCCTTAAATAGCTTTTGTGCTACATCATAACCTATTAAACAAATATTGCTTCCCGATTGTACCTCGCTTCTGTTTAAGTTGCGGCCCTCCGAAACAGCAAACCCGTTTAACAATAAATAATTTTCATCACCTCCCAGCAAGGTTACGTTAGGACTTGTTTTCTTTTCTTCCCGGGATACAACAGTGTTCCTGTTGCCAAAAACAGATATGCTGGTGATGGCGGGATAATGGTAATTTTTTACAAATAATTCCGCTTCGTCTTTAGTGATCTTTTTATCAAGATTAGATTGCTTCGCTTTTCGTTTTGCTTTTTTAGAAAGTTTTACTTCCCGGCTATTACCACCGCCAAAATGGATATCCCTTTCTTTATACCTTACAGTAAAGGCATTGGCGCCCATGGAAGAAAAGCTTTCTGAAAATTTTTGATTCATGGCTTTGATGGCCGTAATAATGCCTACCAGTGCCATAATACCAAAAGCGATAATAGCAACAGTCAACCCGGTTCGTAACTTATTGCCGCGAATAGTACGCCAGGCCAAAGAAAGTACATCGAGAAATTTCATTTAATAATTGTTATATCGCGTTCAGTTATTTTTAAAAATATAACCCGGTAAAAAAAATTCAGCATCACAATACGCAGAAACCAATCTGTTCAGGAATCAGAACTACCCGAAATTAAAGAAAGAATAACGATAGGAAATGAAATGTTTATGGATGGCAACCTCGCACCTGGTAATAATGAATACTACACCAAAAATTTTCATTAAAAATAATACCAGTAGAGTAATAAGTTGGGGAACATACCCAGCAATATAATAACCGCTGCCAGTATAACCAGCGTTCCTTTGAAAAAGGGAGACGCCTGTATGGTAGCTTGTCCATCTTTAAAATACATCGCCTGTATAACCCGGAAATAATAATAGGCGCTGACAGCTGCCATCAAAACAGCGAAGATCACCAGCCATAAATTACTGCCGGCACTCAATGCGGCTTTCAGCATATAAAATTTTGCGAGGAATCCGGCGGTAAGTGGTATGCCGGCCAACGATAAAAAGAAGATGGTGGTAAGAGCGGCAACTACCGGTTGTTGCCTGGCCAGACCATTAAAACCATCAAATGTATAATCACTCATTTTGGTCAAAACGGCAAAGATGCCAATAGTTGCAAGACAATAAGCGGCGGCATAAATCAATATACCTTCTTTGGCGTCTGAATTCATGGCAAATATCGCCAGCAACATAAAACCAGCTTGTGCAATGCTGGAATAGGCCAGCATTCGCTTAACGCTTTGTTGAAATACCGCTGTTATATTTCCAATAAATAAAGTAGCAACGGTAATAATAGCTATCCATAATCTCCATTGCTCTTTAAATGTTCCAAAGGTCTCATCAAACAAACGGATAAACCCGATAAATACGGCCGCCTTTACAATGGTAGCCATGAAGGAAGTGAATACCGTCGGCGCCCCGTCGTATACGTCAGGTGTCCAGAAATGAAATGGCGCTGCGGATACTTTAAAGGCCATCGAAAAAAGCAACAACATCATACCGGCTATAGGTAATACTCCGGGTTTTTCAGCAGTAAATTGAATTTGCTCCACATTAAAAGTTCCTGTAGCGCCATATATTAAAGTAATCCCCATCAGCATCAGCCCGGTGGAAAAAGCCCCCATCAGGAAATACTTTAGTGAAGCTTCGTTGCTCTTCAAATTTCTTTTATCACTACCTGTAAGAATATATAGAGGAATTGAAATGATCTCAATACCGAGGAAAAGAATCAACAGGGATTTGAAAGAAGCTACCAAAACAACACCGCAAAGGATAAAAAAGATAAGCGCAAAATATTCTGCATAATGAATACCGACTTTTTCCATATCCTTCGCCGACAAAACAAAATAAATAAGTGTTGAAAAAAGAATGATGGATATAAACAATAAGGCGAACCTGTCGAAACGCATCATTCCTTCCGTATTGACGTGAAAAAAAGATGCGCTGCTCATTTCCCAGATATTACAAAGCAAAAGCCCGGCCATTCCGACGATGGCTATCGCACGGACATTACTTTTTTGCTTCAGGTAAATACCACTGAATAATATAACAATTCCCAGGATAGCCGATAATATTAATACATTCATGACTGTCTCATTACTTCTTTAACATAGGGTGAACATCTGATAATTTTAAAATACTATCTGAAATATCATTCGTGATATTTAATACGGCCTGCGGATAAACACCCATCCAGAATATCAGGACGACAATAATTCCCAATGCCAGCTTTTCGCTCAGTTTAACATCCTGAACATTAGCCGTCAGTGCGACTGTATCCCCATAAAAAATTTTGCGGATCATATTCAATGTGTAAATAGCCGCCAGGATAATACAAAGACCCGCCAGTACGGTAAATAAAATATTGTACTCGGTAATGTCATTCGAACCAAAAATCCCGCTGAACATCAGGAACTCGCCAACAAATGCATTGGTAAGCGGTAATGCGATATTAGCTAATGCGATAATGACAAATAAAATCGCCATTGCCGGTGCTTTTTGAGCAAGCCCACCCAGCTCTGAAAGTTTTCTTGTTCCGAATTGTCTTTCGATTAGTTCTATTACTATCCACAAACCGATAATATTAATACCGTGATTGAACATTTGTATCATCACTCCCTGTAAAGCCAATTTGTTTTCAGAGAAAACAGCGATACACATTAAGCCGATATGTGCGATGGAAGAATACGCCACCAATCTTTTAATGTCATTTTGCCTTATAGCGATCAATGAGGCGTAAATCATACCCGTGACAGCCATACCTGAAGCCATGTTGCCCCATGAATAGGCCGCTACCGGGAGAACGGGTAATAGCCAGCGAATGAGTCCCAACAAACCCATCTTTACCATTACGCCGCTAAGCACCATCGTTGTAGCGGTAGGCGATTGCTCATAGGTATCCGGCTGCCAGGTATGAAAAGGAAAGATGGGCATTTTAATAGCGAAAGCAACAAAGAACAACCAGAATAACCAGGTCTGTTCTTTATGACCCAGCGCCGCACCCGCTTTATAAAATGATTCAATACTAAATGAATGATCCTGGGAATGTGCGTACACATACAAGATACCAATCAGCATCAGCAATGAACCAACGAATGTATAGATGAAGAATTTAAAAGTAACAGCGATCCTTTTTTCGCCACCCCACTGCGAGCAAAGAAAATAAACAGGTATTAGCGCCAGCTCCCAGAAGAAATAAAATAACAAGGCATCCATCGCCAGGAATACACCCATCAATCCCGCCTGTGACAGGAGCATCAGTGCAAAAAAATTGTTCGCCTTTTTATAAGAGGAATGCCAGGTAGAAATAAAGATCAGTGGAAATGCAATAGCCGTCAATAAACAAAGTATTTGCCCCATGCCATCCAGTTTCACCGAAAAACTACTGCCTAAGGTTGACATCCAGGCTGAATGATGCTCCAGGTATTTCGCATCGCTGAAGATGGTCAATCCCAATATTGAAATCGCCAGCGTAAGTATAGAAGAAAACAAAGCCCATGAGCGAACCAGCTTTTCATTCCTGGAGAAGAAAGCCGCCAGCCCGGTTACTAATGGAATTGCTATCAATAAAACAGGGATCATAAATTATTTTCTAACGATCAATTACTTTCTCAGGAAAAATTGAAATACAAAAAACAACAACATACTCACTACCATGAGCAACACATAACTTCCTACCTGGCCGCTTTGCAATAACCGCAACTGCCGGCTGCTATAGTTCACTAACCGTCCTACCCCATTCACTATTCCGTCAACAACTGATTTTTCAAATACATTATTTAAAAAAGTTCCAAGACCATTCATAGGCCTGACAATTATCTTCTCATACAATTCATCGACATACCATTTGTTGGCCAATACTTTTCCAAAACCAGCCGCATCTTCCGTATCCGGTTTTTTGCTGAATTTATTCCAGGCAAAGACGACAACGATAAGGATTAAAGCGGTGGATACACCGGTCAATATCCATTCAGTAGAATGATCAACTTCATGCGATATTCCCTGGGCCTCAAAAACCTGATACGAACCAGCAAACACGGGTGCTAAAAAATCTTTTAATGAATGAGCACCGTGCAGGATAAACTCAGGCACACCTACATAACCACCGATAATAGAAAGAATCGCCAGGACAATAAGCGGGATGGTAATAGCCGCAGGGCTTTCATGCAGATGGTGTTCCTGGTCATGAGTACCCCTAAAATTTCCTCTGAACGTAGTAGCATATAAGCGAAACATATAAAATGCAGTCAGCAACGCAGTGCCAAGCCCAATTATATATAAAACGATACCAAAGGGCTTCTGCGAAAATGCGCCAGCCAGTATTTCATCTTTTGAAAAGAAACCGGAAAGCCCCGGTATACCGGCAATAGCTAAACAACCAATCAAGAAAGTGGCGTTGGTAATTTTCATGTACTTATTCAACCCACCCATTTTTCTTATATCCTGTTGACCACCCATGGCATGAATTACACTGCCGCTACCGAGGAATAATAAAGCCTTGAAGAATGCATGGGTCATTACATGGAAAACAGCGGCTACATAAGATCCGGTCCCAAGCGCAAGAAACATATAACCTAGCTGACTAACCGTAGAATAAGCCAATACCTTTTTAATATCATTCTGTTTCATCGCGATGGTTGCCGCCAGCAATGCAGTAGCGAGTCCAACGATCGCAATGATGTTAAGCGTAACCGGAGATAAGGAATATAAAATGTTACTTCGGGCGATCATATAAATACCCGCCGTCACCATTGTAGCCGCATGTATCAGGGCAGATACAGGCGTTGGGCCGGCCATTGCATCAGGCAACCAGGTATATAATGGTATCTGCGCACTTTTACCGGTAGCGCCGATAAACAACAAGATGGTAATCGTTGTAATATCAGTAGCGGTAAATTTATTGCCTTGCGCGAAGGCAAAGACATCTCCATAGTTAACATTACCTGCTTTCGAAATGATCCAGAAAATAGCAATAAGAAATGCAAGATCGCCGATGCGGTTCATGATGAATGCCTTATTCGCCGCCTTATTATATTCTGTGTTCTTAAACCAATAACCGATCAGTAAATAAGAGCATAATCCAACTCCTTCCCAGCCAATGAACATGATGACATAATTGGCGCCCATTACCAACAGCAACATGGAGAACACAAAGAGGTTGAGGTAAGCGAAATACCTTCCGAAGTGCTCGGTCTTCTCTTCATGCATGTACGAAGTAGAGTATACATGTATTAAAAAGCCAACCCCGGTTATTATTAAAAGAAAAATGGAAGAAAGCTGGTCGATTTGAAACGCAAAAGGAATACTGAGCGCACCGACATTGATAAAATTGAAATAATCAGCCACATAGGTATTACCACCTTTCACCTGCATGAATACCCAAACGCTGATAAGAAAAGAAGCCAGTACAGTACCGCTTCCAATAATTCCAATCAGTCCTTTGGACAAATGTTTCCTGCCCAGTCCGTTAATAAGAAAACCAATTAATGGCAGCAACGGAATCAGATACACTATGTTTAATACGTTCTTCATATTTAAACGCTGAAGGAGCTTAATGTTTTAACCTGTTCAAAAAGTTTACATCCACCGAATGAATGTTCCGGTACATCATCACAATAATAGCGAGCCCCACACTTACCTCCGCTGCAGCCACTACCATAATAAAGAAAACAAATAACTGGCCATCCGTTCCGGCGGTAACATTACCGGAAACCGCAGCATTTAAATGATGCATTTTCGAAAATGCTACCAGTAATAAATTCACGGCATTTAACATCAGCTCAATGCACATGAAAATAATAATCGCATTGCGGCGTGTCAGCACGCCTACAATACCGATGCAGAACAACGCGATGGATAGAAATATGTAATAATTAATTGGCATAGTATCTAAGCTTTGAGCGCTGAGCCGAGAGTTACGAACCTGAGTCCAAGACTCGCAGCTCACAGCTATCAGCTCGTGGCTTTCTTATTCTTTTTTTCCTATCAGTACCGCACCTACCATCGCACTAATAAACAAAATGCTGCTTATCTCAAACGGCACTACATAAGTGCTGAATAACTCTTTACCGAGGTTTTTGATCAGACCGATATCTCCCGTATTCACCTCAGCTGACTGTCCCTGCATTTCGCTATTGCGCAAAGCGGCTACCAGCACCAATAACAAACAACCTCCTGCTAAAGCACCGGCGATTTTCAGCCAGCGATTCTTTTGTGGCTCCGTTTCTTTATTAAGATTCATCAGCATAATCACAAAAAGAAACAGCACCATGATGGCGCCTGCATATACAATAATATTTACGATAGCGAGGAACTGGGCATTTAATAATATATAATGCCCTGAAATAGCGAAGAAGGTTACTATTAACCACAATACACTGTAAACCGGGTTTTTGCTGACAACCACCATCAGGGCTCCAAATAAAGCCATCACGGAAAGCAACCAGAATAATATTTGCGTGATATTCATTTTCTCTTAAGCTATTGGCTGAAGCTATATGCTCTATGCCTTTACGGTTATTAACTACTCTTTACACCCCCGGAGCCCTGTCCCCAAGCGCTTTTTTATATCCATCCGGATCTTCTTTCGGGTTTGGGATCAACAGGTCTTCCTTTTTATAAATAAATCCTTGTCTTCCGTAATTGGCTGGCGCGAATGTTTGCGACAAATAGATCGCATCTTTCGGACAGGCTTCTTCACAATAACCACAGAAAATACAGCGCAGCATATTGATCTCGTATTTGGCTGCGTATTTTTCTTCCTTATATAAATGTTCTTCACCGGGCTGACGTTCGGCGGCTTCCATCGTAATCGCTTCCGCCGGGCATGCTACGGCGCAAAGGCCACAGGCTGTACAACGTTCACGTCCTTCTTCATCCCGGTTCAGAATTTGTAGTCCCCTGAATACTTTTGAAAAAGTTCTCTTTTGCTCCGGGTATTGGATCGTTACTTTTCTTTTGAATAAATGTGACAATGTTATCCACATACCCTTGGCTATATTCCACAGATATATCTTTTCCAGCCATGTCATTGGCTTTCGGTCAACCTGTTTAGCTCTTTGTGTTAATTGCATATCCCCGAAGGAATTTATAAATTTTCGCAAATATATATTTTATGTTCCCAGCAGCAACAACTTTCAACCCTCCCGATCCCGCTTGAAGCGGGACCACCAACTCACAGCCCTTGCTTTTCGAAGACTCACTATTGTCTTTTATCTTCTCAAAGATGAATACTTCTGATATAGAAATAATCTCCAAACTAAATTCTCCGCCGCGCCGGAGACAGTGGGTCTTACTTCTTCAACCACAACATCACCGCCGCCGTTATCACCATATTCAATAATGCCAATGGTATCAATGTTCTCCAACCCAGTTTCATCAGTTGATCAAAACGGAACCGTGGAATAGTCCACCGTATCCACATAAATACAAAAACAAAGAAAAATGCTTTAAGCAGCAATACAAAAAATCCGATCACTGTTATCAGGTTGTGAGGTATATGCCAGTTCCATTCATTTACAAATGGAATATCATACCCGCCAAAATACAAGGTTACCATTACCACACTGCTGATGAACATGTTGATGTATTCGGCGAATAAATAAAATCCAAGTTTCATAGAAGAATATTCCTGGTGATAGCCGAAGTTGAGTTCATTTTCAGCTTCCGGTAAGTCAAAAGGTGTGCGGTTAGTTTCCGCCAGCGCACAAACAAAAAATATAAGAAAGCCTAATGGCTGATAAAAAATATGCCAGGTATGATTGATTTGACTGTTTACAATAACGCTCATCCGCAGATCACCCACCACCATCAGCAAAGCGATCAAAGCCAGGGCCATGGGCAATTCATACGACACCATTTGCGAGGCGCCACGGATAGCAGCCAGCAGTGAAAATTTATTATTAGAAGCCCAGCCCCCGATCATGATCCCATAAACTCCAAGACTCACCACTCCAAAAATGTAAAGAATGCCAATATTGATATCGGCAATTTGAAGGGTGATATCCCTGTTAAATAACCACAATGTTTTTCCCCATGGAATAACAGCACTCGTCAGCAAGGCTGTAACCATGGCCAGGCAGGGTCCCAAGATAAAAAGAAATTTAGAAGATACCAGCGGAATGATTTCCTCCTTAAAGAATAACTTTCCTCCGTCCGCCAGCGGTTGCAGCAAACCAAAAATACCAGCCCGGTTAGGACCGATACGATCCTGTAAAAAAGCCGCCACTTTTCTTTCACCATAGGTGGCATACATGGCCACCAGCATTGATAAAGTAATAACAAACCCTATCAGTATTAATTTTTCGAAAATGAAACCCCAGTCAATTACCAGTAAATACATGTTTGGTGTTATTGATTCGTATTGTTAAACGTTGCTCCTGTTGCGGGTCCCGCTATTTCACTCAGATCCACCGATGGATCATTTACATTGCTGATACTGTGAATATCCATCAATAATTGAGGTTGGCGTCCACCCATTACTTCAGCAATGGTTTCCTGCGGCTTTTTAGCTCCAACATAATGGTTGGCGGAAATCACTGAATGCCGACTGATTTTTGTTGGTCCTTCAATTACCCAATCATCTGATTTCTTTTTATCAAACCGGCAAGTATTGCATATCCAACCAGGTTTGCCATCATAGCTTTGTACTTCGCCCCATTCATCTTTGCGGGCTGTCACTCTTAACACTTCATCGCCGCGGTTCCAGAGTGTCACCTTACCACAGCAGGTTGGGCAATCACGATGAGCATCCACCGGCTTGGTAAACCATACCCTGTTTTTGAAACGAAATGTTTTATCGGTTAAAGCTCCAACAGGGCAAACGTCAATCATGTTACCACTGAAATCATTGTCAATAGCTTTAGATATGTAGGTGGATATTTCAGCATGGTCACCGCGATCCAATATACCATGCACCCGGCTATTGGTCAACTGATCGGCAACGTATGTACAACGATAACAAAGAATACACCTTGTCATGTGCAACTGTATATAAGGACCGATGTCTTCCTTATCAAATGTTCTTCTTGAAAATTCATAACGTGTACCGGCCTTACCATGCTCATAACCGAGATCCTGCAAATGACATTCTCCCGCCTGGTCACAGATCGGGCAATCCAAAGGATGGTTCAATAAAAGAAATTCTACCACTCCCGCTCTCGCATCTTTTACTCTTTCACTGGTAATATTCTTTACCACCATCCCATCCATTACCGTTGTCCTGCAACTGGCTACCAGTTTTGGCATCGGTCGGGGGTCTGCTGTTGAACCGGCAGCTACTTCTACCAAACAGGTGCGGCATTTACCACCACTGCCCTGTAATTTGCTGTAGTAGCACATAGCAGGCGGCGTCACTTCACCACCGATCAGGCGGGCGGCATTTAAAACGGTTGTGCCCGGGGGTACATCAATGGAGATGTTGTCAATGGTTACTTTAAATAGTTTCGGTGCTTCAGACATATTTTATGCTACTACTTGTAAAGGTTCAGCATAATGCGCCAAACCATAATTTCTTTTTGTACACTCATCCGGGTTCAGCACATGCCATTCAAATTCATCCCTGAAATGCCTGATAGCTGCTGCTACCGGCCATGCCGCCGCATCACCCAACGGACAGATCGTATTACCTTCTATCTTTCTTTGAATATCCCAAAGCAAATCAATATCACTGATCTTACCTTGTCCTTTATCCAGGCGTAATAATAATTTTTCCATCCAGCCTGTCCCTTCCCGGCAGGGAGAACATTGACCACAACTTTCATGACGATAAAACCTGGCTAATGTATAGGTATGTTTGACCACACATTGGCCTTCGTCTAATACAATAAACCCTCCGGAACCCATCATAGAGCCGGTGGCAAATCCGCCATCACTAAGGCTTTCGTAATTCATCATTCTCTTATCACCTTTCGCTGTCTTCAATAAAAGATTAGCGGGCAGGATGGGAACGGATGATCCACCGGGGATACAGGCTTTTAATCTTTTTCCCTTGGCGATGCCACTACAATACTCATCGCTGTAAATAAATTCCTCTACGGAAATCGTCATGTCAATCTCAAACACTCCCGGCTTATTGATATTTCCGCAGGCTGAGATAAGTTTTGTTCCGGTTGATTTTCCCATGCCGATCTTAGCGTACTCATCACCACCTTCATTGATGATCGGCACTACAGCAGCGATTGTTTCTACGTTATTCACCACCGTTGGGCTGTCCCACAAACCTTTTACAGCCGGGAATGGTGGTTTTATCCTTGGGTTACCTCTTTTACCTTCCAGTGATTCCAGCAATGCTGTTTCCTCGCCGCAGATATAAGCGCCGGCACCACGTTGTACGTATATCTCACAATCAAAACCACTTCCTAAAATATTTTTTCCGAGAAATCCATTATTCTTTGCTTCTGTAATAGCCTGCTCCAAAATATCAACGATCCAGGCATATTCTCCGCGGATATAGATATAGGAGCGATTAGATCCTAATGCAAAAGAAGAAACGATCATCCCCTCGATCAACAGGTGCGGAATGAATTCCATCAGGTACCTGTCTTTAAAAGTCCCCGGTTCGCTTTCATCCGCATTCACCACCAGGTAACGGGGTATACCTTCCGGCTTCGCCAAAAAACTCCATTTCATCCCGGTGGGAAAACCGGCACCGCCACGTCCCCGCAAACCACTTTTCTTTACTTCCTCTACAATTTCGTTCGGCGCCATCTTCAGCGCTTTCTCCACGCTGCGGTAACCTCCTTCACGGCGATATACATCATAGAGCCTGATGTTTTCGATATGATCTTTATCTAATAATAATTTTCTTCCCATATAACCATTCCCCGAAGGAAAATTTTATTTTTTATTTGACCGCCTGCCTTGCAAACAACAACCATCTCTTCCCCTTCTTCACCCACACCTCTAATACCTTCAAATGATTACTGTTGCCAATACCTCTCAGTGTTGCTTGTATATCCGCAATAAAACGAATATTTGCTACTTTATCACTTAACGACACCTGCACACTGTCTTCTTTATAAGACTGATAACTGATTAACCCTGTTTCAAAATCTTTAATAAGATCCGTCTTTGTTTGAACCCAACCGTTGCTGTGACCATAACTCAAAGCCTTCTCAGTTTGCTGGTTTAAAGAAATCGTATTTTTTTCCACCAGTGACTGGTGAAATTCTTTCATGGCGGTAATGAGTTTCGATTCCTCTGTCTGAGCAAACAGAACCGCACTTACTAATAACAGGCTCGCTAAAAAAGATAAACGCATATCATTGAATTTTTGTGGCTTCCCTTCGGAATAATTTCCATTTTCCATTGTCTTTCATCCATACCAGTGCAATATATAGGTTCAATTTAGATTCTGTCCCATCAGCTTTCTTCTCTGTTGCTTTAAATAAATGTTTTACCACCGTTGAATCGGCATACGTCTTTACATCATAATTGATCAGTGTGTCAGCTTTAGTATATACGGATTTATTATGAATGATGCCGTGGATGGCTTCTTCCCTGGACTCAACTTTGCCGCTGGAGTGAATATAAGTAAGAGAGCTTCCAAACAATATCTCCAGCGTGACACTATCCTTTGTACCAAACACCGTTTGCTCAAGAAATTTTGTGTTTGTCAGCGCCTGAGTCGCCTGTTTTGACTGTGCCTGGACAGTTGCACAGACCAAAAAACATATTATCGCGAGGCAACTCTTCATTTAATTATTTTGAACAAAATTATTTCTGCATTCATTTATAATGGCATCAACTTTTTCCTTTGTCAAATGTTCCCTGAAATGTTTACCCAACTGCATCATTGGCGCATAACCACAGGCCCCTAAACATTCCACTGTTTTCAAAGTAAACATACCATCCGCACTTGTTTGTCCGGGTTTGATACCCAATTTTTCTCCTATATAATCAATGATATCATCGCAACCACTTACCATGCAGGGTCCGGTCTGGCAAACTTCAAACATATATCGTCCAACAGGTTTCAAGTTGAACATACTGTAAAAAGTAGCGACCTCATACACTTCTATTGATGTCAGGTTAAGCAAAGAAGCTACATAATCCATTACGGGTACATCCAGCCAGCCACCAAATTCCTGTTGTGCCAGATGTAATACCGGGATGACAGCACTTTTCTGTTTTCCCTCCGGGTAGAAAGAAATGATGCGTTGTACTTCCTTTAATTTATCGTCTGAAAACTGAACCATATACCCCCGTCCCCTAAAGGGAAATTTTGAACAGCCTGATATTGTCAGAATGTTTATTAATTAATTATTTTTAAAGCCCCGTCCTATCACGCTAAACTATAAAGACTAACTATTAAAGAACTCACTAATCACGAATAATGCTCCGATCTAAGTTCCCCTTTACGGGACAGGGGCATTAAGCATCCATCTCTCCCGCGATCAGGTTTAATGATGACATTACAATAATGGCATCACTCAACATTGATCCTTTGGTCAATTCCTCGAATGCCTGGTAATAAATAAAACAGGGTCTGCGGAAATGCAGGCGATACGGTGTTCTGCCTCCATCGCTAACAAAGTAAAAACCTAATTCGCCATTTCCACCTTCTACACTGCTGTATACTTCACCTGCAGGCATATCAATTTCGCCCATAATTATCTTGAAATGCCAGATCAATGCTTCCATCTTGGTATATACATCTTTCTTTTCCGGCAAATAATATTCGGGTACATCCGCATGATACACATCAGCCTCCGCACCCTTGAACTCCTGCACTTTTTTGAAAGCCTGCTCTATAATACTTAGTGATTGCCACATTTCCTGGTTACGAACCAAAAAACGATCATAACAATCACCGGTAGTTCCTACCGGAATGTCAAATTGAAAATCTTCATAACTGCTGTACGGGCTTGTCACCCGAACATCATAGTCTACACCCGCAGCACGAAGGTTCGGACCGGTAAATCCATAATTCAAGGCCCTGTCAGCACTGATAGCGCCCGCACCGATAGTCCGTTCCATAAATATCCTGTTGCGGGTAAAAAGGTTTTCGAATTCTTTTAATACCCTTGGATATTCGTCGAGAAACTTCTGCAATTTTTGAAAGGCGATATCATTGAAATTTCTTTCAAACCCGCCGATACGTCCGATATTGGTCGTAAGTCTTGAACCACAAACCTCTTCATATATCTCGTAGATCAGTTCCCTGTATTGCATTACATAAAGGAAACCAGTATAAGCGCCGCTATCAACGCCAACAATAGAATTACAAATAAGATGATCGGAGATGCGGGCCAGTTCCATGATGATGACACGGAGATAGTCAACCCGCTTCGGTGTTTTGACACCCAATAATTTTTCACAGGTAAGATGCCAGCCCATATTATTGATAGGCGATGAACAGTAATTTAATCTGTCCGTAAGCGGAGTGATCTGGTATAAAGGGCGGCGTTCCGCAATTTTTTCAAAAGCCCGGTGAATATAGCCTATCGTTTGTTCAGTAGATACAATGCGTTCGCCATCCAGTTCCAGGATATTCTGCATTACACCATGTGTCGCCGGGTGAGTGGGTCCCAGGTTTAACGTGGTGGTGGTTTTCTCAATACTTCCTTCAGGTAATTTTATATGCTGTTCAGACATTACTTTCCAGTTTCTAAATTAAATTTCCTGCAGATCATTAAGCTCTTTACCTATAAATTCTTCTATCAATTTTCTGATAGTTTTAATGTTAAAAGTATTCCAGGATTTCATTGAATTAAGTTTTTTTCCACTGTTTTGTTACTCTTTAAGTAACTGAGTAAAAAACTTATCACTTCAATTTCATCAGCTCCACCGATAAGCTTTGTTTGAGGAACTTTCGACAATCCAAGAGAATCATTTTCGATATAAAAAGAAACAGAACTGCTTCTTCCATATGCCGGTACACTCCCAAATTCCACAAGTTCATAGAACGCTAGCCCATTGCCCGATATCATACTGAGATTCGGGTCATTGAATTTATATTTTCTATCCGCTTTGTCGTCAGGCAGAAAGATATGTGGATCTTTCTTCTGGTTCAAAATTTTCTTTGAAACAAATGAAACTCCATCTTTTGTAAATCCGCTTATTTCTTCTGCCGTAAGCCACAAATTTTTTTGTCCTTTAGTTTTTACCTTTATTGTTGTCGGAAATACCTTTTTGAATTCACAATAAACAGTATCCCCACCAGTTTTGAAATAATAATCGCCCTGTCCAAATAAAGCGCAACCACCCAATATCATTAATAAAAAAAATAAATTTCATAAGATTGATACCCGGATTTGCATATCTTAAATAATCTCCTCTCCTATATTACTTTTATCAGCTTCCGCCATTGTACCGTGTTCTGTCTTTTCCGTACCAAAACCAATGGTTCCACCTCTTCCAAACATTTCATCGTCTTTATCCACCCGGGTCTGGTCTTCCAATGGATATTGTTTCCGCATCGGGAAATAATCCATTTCATCTACATTTAATATTCGTTTCAAATTCGGATGACCGACGAAGTTTATTCCATAGAAATCATAAGTCTCCCGCTCCATCCAATTGGCGGAAGAAAATAAACCTGTTGCCGTATATACATCCGGCTTATTAATATTGGTAAATACCTTGAAGCGTATGCGAACATTGTCTGCGAGGTTATGCAGGTGGTAAACCACCGCCAGTTCTTTTTCTTTGAGATCGGGATAGTTCACCCCGCACAGATCAGTAAGAAATCTGAATTTCAAATCATCATCATCATATAAAAAATTCAACACTTTCAGGTTGAGCTCCTTCGGTGCTTCAAAAGTGAGCATGCCATAAGGTTCCTCAAAGCCAGTAACCTGGTCGGCAAATTTCTCTGTCAGCTTTTGTTTGATCTGTTCGTTGGTCAATCCCATACCTCAAATCCGCCAGCCGGCGGAGCTTTAAAACCCGGATGCCGGAAAGACATTACAGGTATTCTATTATTTAATTTAGTTTATAACCCTTTCTACAACATAAAAATATTCCTCGCCATAAGCTCTGCACTGCGACGGAGATAGATTTATTGTATTCCGTAACTTTCCAACAATGCCTTATACTTCTCTCCATTTCTTCTCCTCAAACTTTCTCTTCCTATGAGATCCTGGATTCTCATCACTCCATCTATGATAGCTTCAGGTCTCGGCGGGCAACCCGGTACATATACATCTACCGGTACCACTTGGTCAATACCCTGAAGTACACTGTATGTATCAAAAATACCACCGCTGGAAGCGCAGGCACCTACTGCGATTACCCACCTTGGTTCGGCCATTTGCAGGTAAACCTGCTTCACCACCGGTCCCATTTTTTTAGCAACCGTTCCCATTACCATCAACAGGTCGCACTGGCGGGGCGAAAAACCAACTCTTTCACTTCCAAACCGGGCCAGGTCGTAGTGCGAGCCCATAGTAGCCATGAACTCAATACCACAACAGGAAGTTGCGAAAGGCAATGGCCAGATAGAATTTTTCCTGGCTAACCCAATGACATTATTCAGCGAAGTGGCAAAAAAACCTTCACCCTGGTGACCTTCGGGCATACCAACGATGCTGATATCTGATACCAGTGGTTTTTGTGTAATGTTATATGATACAGGACGTGACATAGATACAAATTTGAAAATTACGCAATCTGAAAATTTAAAATACCTCTATCTTATTAAACAAAGTTCACCACTTAAAGTTCCATTTGCCCATTTTCAAATTTCAAATTCAAAATTAGTCTTCCCACTTCAATGCACCTTTCTTTATAATATAAATAAACCCGCAAAGGAAAAAACCGACAAACATCATAACGGCCCAAAAGCCTCCCCAACCCAACTCTTTAAAATTTACCGCATATGGATAAAAAAAGATCACTTCCACATCAAATAACACGAATAATATCGCCGTGAGAAAATATTTAATAGCCATTGGCTGTCGTGCATCACCATGTGACGCGATGCCACTGGCGAAATTTTGCAATTTGTCGGAGGTTTTCCGTTTAGGTCCCAGCAAATGCGTTAAAATAGCGAGAAAAACAATAAGCCCAACGGTGAAAATGACTTGTAAGCCTACCGGCAAATAGGATCCGGCGGAAGCGGTAGATGGATTTATCTGGAGTAAATGGATCATAGTTTTCGCACTGCAGGCAAAAATAAGGTAGCAACATCAAATTACCTTAGAATTTCTAGTGAGATAACTTTGCAAAAAGCAGAACCCATGGCTAAATGCCATGGGTTCTGCATATAGAAGATTACTCAACTATTAAGCAGTATTAATTCGTTTTTTATTTTTAAATTCAAATGCCAGTGAACTTGGCTTTATTCGCTTGATCGAACCAGAGTTTTTGACCGGTTTGGCGGATTTTTCCAGTTGTGGTTTAATGTTTTTCAAGGCTTCATTTGTTGGATCAAGCAACAGCATCTTATTCAGATATTCAAGGGCCTTTGCCCCATCTTTAGCGATATTGGCATAATAACCCAACAGAAATCCAGCGGATGCCAAGTATTGCTTTTTAAACTTAGCAGTATCCTTTTCACTAAATACAAGTAGTTTAATTGCATCTGGAACAGCGATACTATCCTGTTTAAGTGAATCAAGGATTTTTGCATTGTTAAATTTCCATTCCCATCCAAACACTTCATCAGGATACTTTTCTGTAAACTTGATAAAGGCATTATATGATTTTACATTAGCCCCACCAAAATAATATGCACGACCGACATCAAACATTTGGTTAATAGTTGGCTTTGGATTTAGCTCAACCAACGCAGATAATAGATCACCTTCTTTTTCCCGCTGGCCTTTGTTTTTGAAAAATTCCGCGCCTCTTTTTAATAGTTCAATTTTATTCTCCAATACAGTATCCACTTTTATTCCTTCCATGTAGGAGTTATAAACCACCTCTTCCTGACCGGGAATAACGGAATACGCAGATGCCTTCAGTTGATAATCAATAGCTGTAAGTTCTTCGGGCTTTGCTTTAACAAAATACTGATCAACAAATTCTTTTGCTGCTGACGTATCCTTTTTTTGCAGATAACTGTCAGCAATTAATTTATAGACCCTGGCTTTTGTGTTAGTACCGACTTGTGAAACAAGGTTTTTAGCGCAGGATATTGCCCCGTCAAAATCTTTTTTTGCCCATAAAGTCTGACATCTTAAATAATCATTTTGGGGATCCTGATCTGTATTAGCAACAAACTTCTTAGCATAATCTTCAGCCGAAACAAAATCCAGCCTGAGAAGTTTAAAATAATAAAGATCATAATAAGCCGGTGCAAAACGGGGATCTTTGGTAACGGCATCATTCAGGTATTTCTCGTACAACTCCCAGTTGCGCTGGCTTTCGAAGAGCTTTGCCATACGATAATAAGGTACCGGGAAATTAGGATTTACCTCTGCCGCCTTTTGATAATTAGTGAAAGCTTCACCGCCACCTTCTCCCGGCTTTGCTTTGCGAACAGCGTTACCCAAATTCAAAAAAATATCCGCATTTTTAGGATCCCGTAGTGCCGCTGCTGTCAACTTTTCAACAGCATAATTGATATCGCCACCAGATTTATCTTTCGTATTGTACGTATTAGAAATAGCACGACCCACCGCGTTTAAAATAACAGGATCATCACCTTTTTTTCCACGGGTCATCGTAATAGCCGCTTCAAAACGTTGGCGGGCTTCACTAACCTTTTTTTCATTCAGCTCTACATGGCCCATTCCCACGATCACTAACGGCGCATTAGCACTTGCGAGCAATGCTTTATCATATACACTTCTCGCACCTGGAATATCTCCCATTCCAATAAATGTCTGACCGAGCCAGTAGATAGCATCAATATTATTCGGGTTGGCTGCGATTAATTTTTCAAAATTTGCTTTGGCGCTTTTGTAGCGTTCAGCATAAATGTCATTTACACCATCCTGTATGGATTGAGCATGAACCGCATGAGCAACCAGGAGGCCGGCAATCATTAATGTAACTGAGATTTTCTTCATTTTTCTTTCACTTTTTAAGTGTTGTAAATATAACTACTTTGTTGTTTCTATTCCCTGAGCCTGACCGCTCTCACCATAAAATCTTTTTGGGCAGGCATAAGGTACGCTCTTTTAAAGATCAATTGGCCTATCTGTCCACTCATAAAATCAGCAAACCCAACCCCCAATCCCCGGTGCTTCTCCTTTAATATATATACCAAATCACGTACCATAGGATAACTGCCATTGGAGATATTGACCTGGTATGGAAGTATATACTTACCGGGCAGATCATTACCTTCCAACCAGGCCATCTTAACCTTTTTCAAAAAACTAAGTTGTGCCGTATCTTCCCGGTTCCCTATCCAGCTGACCCCAATAAATCCAATAGCCTGGGGATTCTTTGCCACATAATCAATTACTTCCTGGCTTGATCTTGCCGCCATTGACCCGGGTGTCAGCGAATCTTTTTTCAATATAGAATCGACGATAAAACGTACTGTACTGGTTGCCTGCACCCCATCAAATACGGGAATTAAACTTTTCCTAAACTTCCCGGTGAGTATTTCCCGCAATTCTTTCAGGGTAAACAGTGAATCTTCCGCCAAAGGATTCACAATAACCGCCACCGCATCCCTCGCTACCACCAATTTCCTCGGCGATATCTTCATTGAATCAACTATGAACATCCTTTCTTCTTCACTAAATCCTCTTGTCGCAATGATCATCCTGATACTATCCACCAACAGATCTTTCAAACACTCCGCCTCGGCTTTATACCAAACATTAACTGTTGTACCTGGATTATTGGCTTCATATACTTTTACCTGTTCGTCAATAATCGGTTTGAAAGATTCATCCGCACTGATATAGATGGTACCTCTTTCAGGCGTGTCAAGCAACTTTCCCTCTTTCTCTTTATACGATTGACAACTATTTATCAGCAGTGCCAGTAAAGAAAAGAATACAACTATGCCAGACTGCTTTTTATAACCCAATACTTTCATCCGTTCTCCTTTATTTTTAAGTAGCTTCCTCAATAGAAAACTCATTATAGCTACCTACCTGAAATAATTTTTCTTGTATCCCCGGTAAATTCGCCAGCCGCCATACAACAGGCAAATAACACCGAAAACTTTATCCATGTTATTGGGTGGGTAATCTTCATTAAACGTCAGCTTAAAATTTTGTCGCAGCAGAAAAAAAAACCCCATCAACATAATCAATACACCAATGGCGTAATCCATTATTGATTTTCGCAGCGCCAGGCGTTTTCTTTTCTGCTTTTCATATTCCTCGATCATGTATATAGTTTTCGATACGGGCAAATTATTGCATTTTTATTGATCTAAGCCTATAAATGTTACCGGTAATATATAACTCATGGGTACCGCCTGCCCATTTTGAATGGCTGGCTTCCACCTTGGCATTTTTTTACATACCCTGGTTACTTCTTTATCAAACAGGTTACCCCCGGTTTCTATGATTTCAACCAATGACACCGAGCCATCAATATCTACTTTGAACCTGGCTCTTACCATCTTTTTCTCGCCGCTTTGCAGTTCATCGGGTGTATCGAGGTTTCGGGAAAGGAATTTCATCAAAGCTTCTTGCCCACCGGGAAATTCAGGACTTGAATTAGGTATTATGGATTGATTTGCAGGAACAATTTCTTCGGTCTGACTAACAGATGACACAACAGTTTTTTCCTGAACAACCTCACCTGTATAATCTTTTCCATCACCATTTACCGTCGATATTTGTTTATTGGCTATATCAGCCTGTGAAGCCATAGCATTAGGATCCGGTTTGTCATCCGGAACAATAACTATGGGAGGATAGTCAATAGTTGCAACAGGCCCGGGAGTTTTTGGTGGTGCGGGTTCAGGTACAGGTTTCACTACAGGTGGTTCTAGCTTTTTAATCTTTTCTTCCGGCATTACAACTGTACTGATAACAACTTTGTTGTTCTCCGGCTGATTACCGGGATTATATGACTCATTTTTATTTACCGTATTCATCCATACAAGAAAAATAATTAATGATATCCCTATGCCTAATGAAATCAGCAGCCGTTGATTGTATTCTTTCCTGAGCGTATAAGCCCCGTATTCTTTATTGCGTTTATCGAAAATAATATCAAGTAGGCTGGCACGCAGCAGTTCGTTATTTGTCATGGTGATAAGTTTGGCAATGAGATGCCTGCTGTTCATAAATCCATAAGTCGAAACGGCGGGCTATATTTGCTCCATGAAAATTTTGATGGTTTGCTTGGGTAATATTTGCCGCAGCCCTTTGGCAGAAGGAATTTTACAAGACAAAGCTTTTAAAGCAGGATTAAACTGGAGTATTGAAAGTGCAGGCACCAATCAATATCATACCGGCGACGCCCCGCATCCTCTTTCTCAGAAAGTAGCGAAACTGAATGGTATTGATATTTCAAATCAGCGGGCAAGGCGATTTGTAGCGGAGGATTTTGAAATATATGATAAAATTTATGCTTTAGCCGGCGACGTGATAGATGATATGCACCGTATCACGAAGAAAAAAATGGACGAAACAAAAGTTGATCTGCTGATGAATGAACTATACCCGGGAATGGACATGGATGTTCCTGACCCCTATTACGGAGCGGAGCCTGGTTATCATGAAGTATATAAAATGATCGATAAAGCTTGTGATGCGATCATAGATAAATATTCCAAAGCTTCCAAAACTGCTTTTAAAAAAGATCTCGATTTTAAATAACAGACTACTAATACATGGTAAAAGTTAGCGTTGGCCTGCCACAGGGAACAAGAGATTTCGGACCGGAAACTGTTCGCAAGCGGAATTATATTTTCAATACTATCCGTTCTGTTTTTGAATTGTACGGTTTTCAACCGCTGGAAACTCCTGCAATGGAAAACATCGAAACACTAATGGGGAAATATGGAGAAGAAGGAGATAAATTAATTTTCAAAATACTAAACAATGGATTGAATGACACTAAGAATATTGAAAAAGCAAAACTTGCTTTTGAAAATGTATTGCTGGGCAAAAACAGTAAGAATCTTACTGAACGGGCGCTAAAATACGATCTCACCATTCCTTTTGCGAGATATGTCGCTATGAATTATAACCTATTGAATTTCCCATTCAAACGCTACCAAATCCAACCCGTATGGAGAGCAGACAGACCCCAAAAAGGACGTTACCGTGAATTTTATCAATGCGATGCGGATGTAGTGGGAAGTAATTCTTTATTAAATGAAATAGAACTGGCTAATATTTATGCAACCGTTTTTGATAAGTTGGGTATCGCTGTTGAAATTAAAATCAACAGTCGCAAAATATTAACCGCCCTGGCGGAAATATGTGGTGGTGCGGATAAGATGATGGATATTACTATCGCCATTGATAAGCTGGATAAGATCGGCTTGGAAAAAGTAAAAGAAGAATTATCTCAACGGGGATTGAATAATGAACAAATAGCAATCATTGAAAAATATCTCACGATCATCGGCAGCAACGAAGAAAAAATAGCTGACATACAAAGTTTACTTAGGGGCAATGAAACCGCTAAAAAGGGAATTGAAGAAATTGAATATATCCTATCCTCACCTCTACCGGCACACTATTCATTAATCAGTATCGATTTTACGCTGGCAAGGGGTCTTAATTATTATACCGGAATTATTTTCGAAGTAAAAGCCATCGGTGTTCAGATGGGCAGCATCGGCGGCGGCGGTCGTTATGATGATCTTACCGGGTTGTTCGGTGTTCCCAATATTCCCGGGGTGGGTATATCTTTTGGCGTTGACAGGATATATGATGTAATGGAAGAGTTACAACTTTTCCCGTCGGATGTGCATGTGGGCACCCAGGTATTGTTTTTTAATCTCGGCGAAATGGAAAGCAAAAAAGCCTTTGGATTAGCCCAGGAATTGCGAAACCGTGGTATTAGAACGGAGTTATACCACGAAAATTCTAAATTTGATAAACAGTTTAAATACGCTGAAAAAAAGAACATACCATATATTATCATCATGGGTAGCAAAGAACTGGAAGAAAAGACCTGTGTTATTAAAAACCTTGGCAGCGGCGGGCAACAAACCCTGCCTGTTGGCGATCTTATAAATTTTGCCTTTATTTGACCCTCCTAATAAAAATCAAAACAATGAAAAGAGTATCAGTATTATTGACCTTATCCTTATTCGTAGCGCTTCTTGTCGCCTCCTGTAAAAAGGGTGATAAAACAGGACTGCTTGTTCCGGAAGACGCCGGATTAGTCGTACATATTAACAGTCCGTCGCTTACTTCCAAACTTAGTTGGGAAGAAATCAGCCAGACAGAATGGTTCCAGGAATTATCCAAAGAAGCTACTGACAGTACAGCCCAAAAGCTGCTTAAAGATCCAGGTCAGTCAGGCATCGATACCAAGGCTGATCTTGTTTTCTACATAAAAAAACAAGGACGCGGCGGTTATGTCGCACTTACGGGAACTGTAAAAGACGCAGCCGCTTTTGAAGCGTTCAACAAAGAGATCAGTAAAGGAGAAGCAACAGTTACCAAAGATGGCGATATCAGCTATATGTCTTCCAACAAGCCTGGAATACTTGCATGGAACAGTTCGCGGTTTGTATATATCGGCGACTCTCCGCTACCGGATATGCAACAAGCTTTTGACAGGCAGGCCTCTCACGAGTCCTATAAATTTCCGACAGATAGTTTAAAGATGTTTGGAAAAACGGCGTTGACACTGAAAAGTGATGTTAACCTGGATAAAGACAGCCGCTTTTCTTCCCTGATACAAGATGGAAGTGATGTACATATCTGGGCCAATGTTTCCGGTCTCTATGGTAATTCATTGGGTAGCGGCATGCTTTCGATGATGAAATTGAATATGCTGCTGGATGGTAATGTTTCCGCCACCTCACTGAATTTTGACAATGGCAAAATAGCTGTAAAATCAAAACAATATTATGGGGAAGAAATGCGCAAGCTGCTGTCTGACTATCCTGCCAAGCCTTTGAGTGAGGATGTCATCAACCGTATTCCTTCCCAAAATGTAGTCGGTGTTTTCGCTATGAATTACCCACCGGCAGGATTAAAAGAATTTTTGAAAGCTACCGGTATCGACGGAATGACCAATGGTTTTCTTGGTCAGGTTGGTTATAGCATTGATGAATTTATAAAGGCGAATAAAGGGGACCTATTAATAGCTGTTTCAGATCTTGAAATGAAAACAAAGGAAAAAGTAATGGATATGGGAGAAGGCCAGGAGCCACACAAATATTCCAGCACAGAACCGGATATGAAAGTTCTTTTCGCGGCATCCATCAATGACAAGCCCGCTTTTGATAAGTTGGTGGGAATTGCATTGGAACAAACAAAAGGGATGATGTCTTCTAATTCGCCAGAAATTCATTACAAATTAGACAACAACTGGTTTGCCGCCAGTAATTCGCAGGAGCATGTAGATAAATTTTTAGCAGGTGGTTCTGCAAAGAATGCAGTAGCTGATAAAATAAGCGGGCATCCTTTTGGGTTTTTTATAGATATTCAAAAAATTATTAAATCTACGGAGTCTACCGTGACTGACAGCAACGATAAAGCAGCGATGACTGCTTCTGTTAACATGTGGCAGGATGTAATTGCAACGGGTGGCACATACAAAGACAAGTCGATAGAATTTCAATTTGAAATAAACCTGGTTGATAAAAACACTAACAGTCTGAAACAGCTAAACCAATACATCAATACGATATATAAGATCCACGAGGACAAGAAAAAAAAGAATATGGGCTATGACAATACAACCGATAGTTTAACAGCTCCTCCCGGTGTTGATCAGAAACCGGTAAATTAAATAACTGTAACAGCGAACGATAAAACTAACAGTACCGTTCATATTTTAAAAAACCACAGGAGACAGTATGTAATAATATTGAGTCCTGTGGTTTTTAAATGACCTTTACTTATGCGACTACGGATACAACAGCTTCTACCCACTTATTTTGAACAAAGCCGCACCCAAACCTCTGGAGTATGGGGTAAAGAACTGCTTTTTGAAAAAGGCGAACTGATCAAGATCGTTGCTCCCTCCGGCAGTGGTAAATCATCATTGATGAATTTTTTATATGGTATGCGAAATGATTATAACGGTGTAATCCGCTATGATGAAAAAGCGATCCGTAATTTTTCGTTGGAAGAGCTTGCCCGTTATCGCAAGGATCATATCAGCATCGTATTCCAGGACCTTCGTTTATTTCCTGAACAAACAGTTGAACAGAACTTAGAGATAAAAAGACAATTAAATCCTTTTCATCCTGCAGGAAAAATAAAAGAAATGGCAACAAGATTGGGCATTGAGGATAAATTGAATTCGACCTGCAGCACCTGTTCCTATGGCGAGCAGCAACGCATTGCTATTATTCGTTCATTGCTACAACCTTTCGATTTTTTATTATTGGATGAACCTTTTAGTCACCTGGATGATAACAATGCGGAGAAAGCTATGAAACTAATGCTGGAAGAAACACGACTACGAAATGCAGCCATTATTTTCGCCGATCTTGAACGGATTGATTTTTACCCTTATACTAGATTATTCCATTTATAAATACTCTGGCCAGTGTCTTTATCTTTCAAACCTATTCGTCCATTATTGCAAACGGGCACCAACTCGCTCTCCCGCTGGTTCTCCTATATTGGCTTGGGCATTGGCGTTTTATTATTGCTTTGTTCCATTCAAATGTATATTAACATCCAACAAATGCTAAAAGGCGGTTCAATCCGCAAAGATGGCTTTGATTTTATTTCCATCACCAAAACCGTTACGAATGAAACGATGGGACAGGTTGAAAAAAATCTCTTTAATGCCGCTGATGTAGCCGAATTAAAATCAAAATCATTTTTAGAGGATGTAGCACCGCTGGAAGCTAACCAGTTCCAGGTAGAATTGAGTGCTGCGGGCATACTTCCTTTCAGAACAAATCTTTTTTTAGAAACTATTGAAAGTAATTTCTTAGATACCATCCCGCCCGGGTTTAAATGGGAAGTTGGACAAATAAGAATCCCTATCATCGTTTCATCGGATTTTCTTGAGATATTCAATGTATTTGGTCCAAGTTATAATCTGCCGCAGGTTTCGCAGGAAACGGCTTCCGGCATTCCTGTCTTGATCACCTGCCATGGCGATGGTGACATGGAACAAACATTCCAGGGACAAATAGTGGCCTTCAGCGACAGGATCAATTCAGTGTTAGTTCCTAAAAATTTCCTTGACTGGGCCAACTTAACTTTTAAAGGAAAAAGATCAGAGCAATCATCCCGTATATATATCAAAACCAAAGATGCTAATAACCCTGAGCTGCTTAATTTTTTAGATCAGAAACATTATAAGGTCAATAAGGATAAAACAAAGTTTGGCAGGATGAAACAGGTATTCCAGGGAATTTTCAGTGGCCTGGCGGTATTTGGATTACTGGTGGTGGTGTTGGCCTTGATGCTTTTCTCCTTTTATCTTCAATTAGTCATTGCCCGCAGCAAGGATAGTCTTCGATTATTATTGATGCTGGGTTATTCTCCGGGTTGGCTGAGTAAAAATGTATCACAGCGGTTTATTCCTGTTTACATTCTGATCGTTTTTACAGCGTTGGCATTTACGCAACTGATGCAATGGGCCTTCCATCATTTTGTGATGTACGACCGGCCGGAGCTTTCAACCATGGTAAATTGGATAGTAGTACTGGTTGCGCTCCTTCTTATTTTACTTTCCCTGGCCACTAATTACAGGTTGGTAAAAAAACTTTTGTACAAACTACACTAGTGTTATGTTATCGTAAGTTGTCGTATATCCCACAAAGACACAGAGGCCACAAAGTCTTTTTCTTTGTGTTCTTGGCGGCTTAGCAGGAAACGCTGTTACGGCAAAATAAACTTAACATAGCACTAGTGCCAACTCAACTTTATTTTGTCGCATTTTTATAGCCACGGATGCACAGACATGAAATGTATTTTCCGTGAATCCGTGGCAAATGTTTACCGGCAACTTTTCATTGACATGACACTAGCAGGTTCGCTATAAATTATTCTTCATTTCCCGTTATCTGCCTTAGGTGGTGTTCAAGATGGGCTACATAATCACAGATGATCCAGCCAAGGCTTTTAATTTCTCCATTTTCATACTGCGGGTCAACAGGATAATCTAATTTTTCAGGTGGAATGTTTTGTATGACATATTTGATCTGTTGATTCAACAATTTCCAAAGATCAAGTAAATGAGCAAGCGGCAGATCCTGGTAATGATTAGTAACCACCAATTCGTTTTGCAGGTAAGAGATCACTTTATAGGGTTGCGATAAAAATTGAATTTCGGTAAATCGTTTCAGGTTGTTAATAGCTGAATCAATCAAATGACCCAATATTTGCTGCTTTGACCATTTCGCCGGAGCCGGTTTATGCAAAAGCTCTTCCATCGAATAACCCTGGAAAATTCCAGCCATATCATTTATATGATTATCCAATCGGGTTAAAGCCAATTCAATATTGATTTTCTCTTTAAAGAAACCAGCTTTTTCCCATGCAGTTACTACTGTACTCATTTTTTATCATTTAAATCAATAGACATGTTGGTTGATTATAAAAAAGGGTGAAAAATCACCATCCAACTTTTTACCTGTTTGGTGATCGCTGCAATTTATCACTTTGCTGGGGAGAGGGTTCTTCTGATTTTGTTCCATCCATTATCAGCCTGCCTACTTCTATATGCAGGACATTTACTTTACCCTTTTCATCTCTTTTAAAAGTAGCGGTTCCTGTATACGATACCACTTCAAACACATCTTTTTCAATTTTCTTTAACTCAGAATTTCCTTTGACTGAATTAGCCCACAACACTCCGTTTTCTGCAACCACTTTTATTTCCGTCACATCGCTTCCCTCGGGAAATTTATAACTGCCCGTATACTCTTTTAATGAATCAGCCGGTGGAGTTTGTTGTGCTGAAAGAATAAAAGAGCTTCCTGTTGCGAAAAAAAATAAAAGAAATTTTCTCATGGCCTATATTTAAAAGTTTGCATAAATAATTGTTAGTGGAAGTTACAATTCTATCGCCAGTCATTAATTACCTGCGCGTCTATTTTTAAGACTATTAAAATTTGCCGGGAACTTAAACACCTTCAAATATCACAGCAGCTCCCTGCCCCACTCCAACACACATTGTGGCTAATCCGTATTTCGATTTTCTTCTTCTCATTTCATGCAATAAAGTGGCGGAAATACGAACTCCGCTGCAGCCCAGCGGGTGACCAATAGCAATCGCTCCGCCATTTACATTCACTTTTTTATCATCCAATCCCAACTCACGGATGCAGGCAATGGATTGTGAAGCAAAAGCTTCATTCAATTCTATAAGATCAAGATCATTGACCTGCAGGCTTGCTCTCAGCAATGCCTTTTTTGTAGCCGGAACCGGCCCCATGCCCATGATGGCCGGATCAACACCCGCAACCGCCAATGATACAACCTTAGCTAATGGTTGCAAATTATACTTTTTCATTGCGTCTTCACTGGCTAGTAACATAGCTGCAGCACCATCATTAATACCCGAAGAATTTCCGGCTGTCACTGTCCCATCTTTTACAAAAACAGGTTTTAATGCACTCAATTTTTCCATAGATGTTTTTCGCGGGTGCTCATCATTCACCATCCAGCTTACCAATCCATTATCGTAAAGTTCCACTGCCGCTATTTCGTCGTCCCAGCGGTTTTCTTCCTTTGCCGCAAAATATTTTTCCTGTGATTGCAAAGCGAAGGCGTCCTGTTCCTCTCTTGATATTCTCCATTGGCTCGCAACATTTTCCGCTGTTTCTCCCATGCTAAAAGGATGATACATCATGGCCAGTCTTTGATTCGTGAACCGCCAGCCCATCGTTGTATCATACATATCCGTGGCTCTTGAAAAGGGTGTAGCTGATTTGGGCATTACAAACGGCGCCCTTGTCATACTTTCCACCCCGGCCGCTATAATCAGTTCCGCATCACCACACATAATTTGTCTCGAAGCATCCATAATAGCCTGCAGACCGGATGCACATAAACGATTGACGGTATTACCTGCAACAGAAACCGGCAATCCTGCCAGTAAAGCAGCCATTCTCGCTACATTTCGATTATCTTCTCCCGCCTGGTTAGCTGCGCCTGCAATCACTTCCTCTATCGCATTCACATCCACCGATTCATTTCTTTGTAATAACGCAATCATGGTATTGGCCAAAAGATCATCTGGTCGGGTAGCGGATAGCAAACCGGCATACTTTCCTATAGGAGTTCTTACTACATCTATTACGTACGCTGCTTTCATTTTCTGTTATTTATGTTGCCAGCTTTTGTGCTGTCCTGAGTTTATCGAAGGGTGATTACCTGTTGCGACACACTCCCGATAGCTATCAGGATCATTGTTCTGCTCTTTATTTTGCAAATTCAAAACCGGGCAACAAAGAACGTGAAAATTCCGCTACAGCGGCAATTAGCGAATCAAAATAGGTGGCTGTATCTTTGCGAAATCATGAAGAAATCGTCCGGGAACATACGCCACTTAAATTTGAATGATATTGAAGAATATTTTACAGCGATGGGCGAAAAGAAATTCAGGGCCAAACAGGTGTATGAATGGCTATGGCTGAAGCCGGTCGGTAGTTTTGAAGAAATGACCAATCTTTCCAAAGAGATCCGCCAAAAACTATCCGATGATTTTACGTTGCCGGCTTTAAAAACCGATCATACTCAACATTCCGAAGACGGCACTTTCAAATCCCGCTTCAAAACGCATGATGGCCATTTTGTAGAAGGTGTTTTGATCCCTACGGCATCAGGAAGATATACCGCCTGCGTTTCTTCGCAGATCGGGTGCAGCCTCAGTTGCAAATTTTGCGCCACCGGTTATATGGATCGCAAACGCAACCTGGAATTTGATGAGATATATGACGAAGTCGTATTACTTAATAATCTTTGTGAAAAGGAATATGGAAAAAAACTGAGCAATATCGTTTTCATGGGAATGGGCGAGCCCCTGCTTAATTATAAAAACGTTTTACGATCCATTGAACACATTACGTCTCCAGATGGACTGGCGATGAGTCCAAAACGCATAACAGTCTCAACCGCGGGCGTTGCCAAAATGATAAAGCAACTGGGTGACGATAAAGTAAAATTCAAACTGGCTTTATCTCTTCATGCGGCCACTGATAAAAAGCGTCATGAGATCATGCCTATTAATGATACTAACGATATTTATGCATTGATAGAAGCATTGAATTATTTTTATAAGCAAACTAAAAACGAGATCACTTTTGAATACATCCTTTTCAAGAACCTGAATGATTCATTAAAAGATGCCGACGAACTCATAAAAATATACCGGCAGGTTCCCGCTGATCTCGTCAATATTATTGAATACAACCCGATAGACGCCGCTAGTTTTGAAAAACCGGATGAAGAAAAAGTGGAAGCCTTTATGGAATATTTGGCGAAAAACCGGGTAAATGCCCGCCTCCGGCGCAGCCGGGGAAAAGATATTGATGCAGCCTGCGGTCAGTTGGCGAATAAAGAAGGATAGCTTTAAACGTTAAAAAAAACTTGTCACCTATATTTCTTTAGTTAGGTACTAATAATTTCTCACCGTCTATCACTTCATACAACCACTACAAAGGATTTCAGCCTTTCAATTAAACTTCTACTTCCTGCATTTGTCTATTAGACGTTCAAAATCTTTTAACAAAACATGCCGGAAGTTTACTGACTCATCCGGCATCTAAATCAAAAAAGTTATAATTATGAAAAGAATAATCCTTAGCGCGGTGGTGGCCGTAGCAGTTGTTACAACTTCAATGGCGCAGGAGATTCCTGACCGCGCAACCCCGAAACATGAAATGAAGAGAAGGCATCATCATGGTGAAGCCTTTAAAAATTTAAACCTGACTGAAGATCAGAAAGCTCAATTCAAAGCGCTGAATGAAGAGAACCGCAAACAAATGGCGGAACTCAAGAAGAATGATAATATTACGGTTAAAGAATTGAACAGTAAAAAAGATGCGCTGCGAAAAGATTACCGGGAGAAAATGCAAAGCCTGCTGACTCCAGAACAAAAGACGCAGTTAGAAAAATCAAAACTGGAACGCAAGACAAAAATGGAAGAAAGGTCAAAAGCGAGAATGGAGAAAATGAAAACCAGTCTTGGTCTCAGCGATGATCAGTCAGCAAAACTGCAAACTAACCATGCAGCTATGCAGGAAAAAATGAAAGCGATCCGTGAGGATAAGTCACTTAATGACGAGGCTAAAAAAGAACAGGTAAAAGAGCTGCTGAAAAAACAGAAAGAGGATATGCGCTCTACTCTTACGGAAGAACAATTAAAAAAATTAGATGAACAAAAACAAAAAAGAGGTTCTCATAAAAAGATAGTTTAAGAACAAGTGATGGTGTGAAGAAAAGCTCCCTGGTAATTGTCGGGGGGCTTTTTTGTTTACCTTTGGCCCTCACCAATCTACTGTTGTAAAACAGCAAACTTCTACATGAAAAAGAAATCATCCCATTTCGACAAGTTTACCAAAAAGAAAAGTAACGCTGCTATCAAAGAGCAGTTTAAACAGGAAAAGAGAAAAATCAAAAAAGAGAGAGAAGAATTTTTCGAAAATAAAAGAGCGGAGACGAAGAAGCAGAGGCCAGAGGCAGGAGGTCAGAGGTCGGAAGCCAGAAGCCGGAAGTCCGAAGTCGGAGGCCCGAAAGTGAATACCGACAGCAACCAGGTCAAAGGACAGAAGCAGGAACCCATAGCCCCGAATCTCATCTCGTCGCAGGGGAAACAAACAGCAAATCCCAAACAGGAAACTTCGAACCAGCAACTCATGCCGCTGAACAAATTCCTGGCACATAGTGGCATTTCCGGAAGAAGAGAAGCTGCTGATATAGTGAAGCAGGGGAAAGTAAAAGTTAACAACCTGGTAGTTACCGAACCCGGGCATAAAGTTTCTGCAAAAGATGAGATAAGAGTGAATGGCAAGAAGATCTTTCTCGCAAAAAATCTTGTTTATATTTTATTGAACAAACCCAAAGATTTTTTGACCACCACCGATGATCCGCAGGGAAGAAAAACGGTATTGGATATTGTTGGAAAAGCAACACCGGAAAGAATTTACCCCGTAGGAAGATTGGACAGAAATACATCCGGTGTTTTATTATTGACCAATGACGGAGAGCTTTCACAAAAATTGACTCACCCGAGCAACAATATTAAGAAGGTCTACGCTGTAACGCTAAACCGGCCATTGGAGAAAAAGGATTTCGATAAAATATTGAAAGGAGTGATGCTGGAAGATGGCATGGCCAGCGTTGACGCCTTAGCCTATGCCGACATCCAGGACAAAACAATATTGGGTATTGAAATTCATAGTGGCCGCAATCGTATTGTCCGCCGCATTTTTGAAGCATTAGGTTATGATGTAAAAAATCTTGACCGGGTAATATTTGCCGGGCTTACCAAGAAAAACGTCGAAAGGGGAAAATGGCGTTTTCTGACGGAGAAGGAAGTAAGAGATTTAAAACATTTTGGAAAAGGAAAGTAATACACTAATTAACGCGAATCCTCACGAATTGACTTACATGAAACTTGCAGACCTCCTGATATTTGAAGATGATGATTTTGTTGCAATGAATAAACCTTCGGGGTTATTATCTATTCCTGACAGGGAAGGAAAAGAAGTTTCTTTAAAAAGTTTACTACAGGAAAAATATGGCCAGATTTTCACCGTGCACCGGCTTGATAAAGACACCAGCGGCTTAATCGTTTTTGCAAAAAATGAAATAGCACACCGGCATCTTTCCATGCAGTTTGAAGAGAGACAAACAGAAAAGATCTATATGGGCCTGGTATTAGGTTCACCAACCAATCAAACCGGCACGATCAATTTACCGATAGCAGAGAATACCGTAACAAAAGGAACCATGCTCATTAACCGCCGCGGTAAAGAATCCATCACTGATTATGAAGTGCTGGAAAATTTTGGTTCGTATTCCTGGATGCAATTCTGTATTCATACCGGCCGCACCCACCAGATAAGAGTGCATATGAAAGATATGGGGCACCCCATAGTTTGCGATGAATTATACGGAGATGGCAAACCTTTGTTGCTCTCATCGCTGAAGAGTAAATTTAAGCTCTCCAAAAATGAATTGGAGGAAAGACCCATACTGAACCGGCTGGCATTACATGCGTTTAAACTTAGTTTTACCAAACCTAATGCTGAAAAAATAACATTACAGGCTGATCTGCACAAGGATCTGAAAGCCTCGCTTCAGCAATTGAACAAATGGAAAAAGAAAAAATAAATTGTTACTTCTGCAAGCTTAACTTTTATCCAACGCTTGTAAAATATCGTTTAAGATATCATCCGGGTGTTCGAGGCCAACAGAGATACGAATAAGCCCGGGTGTAATTCCAACTGCCTTTCTCTCATCATCAGTCAATTTGGAATGCGTAGTGGAAGCAGGGTGTGATGCAATACTCCTGGTATCACCCAGGTTGTTGGTCATGGAAAGCATTTGCAGTGCATTCAAAAATTTACGTCCGCCTTCTACTCCCCCCTTTAATTCAAACGTCAGAATGCCACCACCATTGGCCATTTGCTTTTTCGCTATTTCATACTGTGGATGATCAGGAAGCAGAGGATACTTTACCCAACGAAGTTTTGAATTCTTTTGTAATGCCTTCGCAAGATACAATGCATTCGATGCATGTTTCTCCATGCGAATAAATAATGTCTCCAGGCTTTTGGTCAGCACCCATGCATTGAAGGGGCTCATGGAGGGTCCTGTATTGCGAATGAACAAATACAATTGTTTGATCAAATCCTTTCTTCCTACCACTACTCCACCCAATACTCTTCCCTGGCCATCGATGAACTTGGTAGCGGAATGCAATACAAGATCAGCACCATATTTTACAGGCTGCTGAACAGCAGGCGTAGCAAAACAATTATCCACTACAAAAAGGATATTATGTTTCTTACATAAGTCAGATACTGCTTGTATATCTATTATATCAAGTCCGGGATTGGAAGGTGTTTCTACATACAGCACTTTCGTATTGGGCTTAATGAGTGCCGCAATAGTTTCAGGCTTGTTCATATCAAAATACGAAAACTCAATACCCCATTTGGGTAAATACTTCGTCAATATCGTGTGCGTAGATCCAAATACGGCGGAGGCCGAAATAATATGATCACCCTTACCCAGGAATGTCATGAAAGTGGAAAAAATAGCGGCCATTCCTGTACCGGTAGCTACTCCATCTTCCGCACCTTCCAATGCCGCTACTTTATCAATAAATTCATCTACTGTAGGATTGGAAAAACGGGAATAAATATTTACGTCTAATGTATCATCAGCGAACGCTTCTCCCATTTCTTCAGCGGAATCATACGTAAAACTGCTAGTAAGAAACATGGGCGTAGCATGTTCTTTCTGGTTGGTTTGCTGCGTTTGAAGACGAATGGCTTTTGTTTCCGGATGCTGTGACATAATACTGTGATATCTTTTTAATAATTCGGGGCACGAAGATACGGGCAGAATGCCAATATCACAGCTATGATGAAGGAAGGTTTCATTATATCAAAAGCAGGTCAAACCAATATTACTCGCTGGTATCAAGTTTGTGTACTTCGCCTCTTGAGGTATTATACAAATCATACCAATCCTGCTGATCAAGATTAATGTCAAAGGCATTGACAATATTGCGGATCCGCTGTTCCTTAAGTGTCCCGATAAGAGGTAGAGCTCCTAACTTAATTAACCAGGCAACAGCCATTGACTCCACATTGGCATTATACTTTTTACTTAATTCACTCAGCTTATAGTGAACTCTTACCGCTAAGGGATCGGTACCATTTTCAATTCGTCCACCGGCCAATGGCGCAGCCGCTAACGGACGCATATATTTTTGTTTGATATAGTCCAACTGACCGTTATCCAGCGAGGTGGTGTTCAATAAATTTAATTCAATATGATTGGTAACAATCGGTACCCGCAAATAAGAAGCCAGCAACTGGTGCTGAAAAACAGAGAAATTCGCTACGCCAATATTCCTGATCTTACCAGATGTTCTCAAACGCTCCAGGGTAAGGGCCGTCTCTTCCAGGTTGGACAAGGCGTCCAATTGATCTAACAAAAAAATATCAATATAATCCGTTTTTAGTTTTTGCAATGAATTGTCAACACTTTTTAAAATATGCGCCGATGAAGTATCATAGTATTTGACTCTTACATCTGGCCGGTTAGGATGCGGCACATTCACACCGCATTTACTAAATAGCACAACATCTTCCCGTTTAAATGATCTTTGCTTCATTACATTACCAAACAATTCCTCACACTGGTAACCACCGTAAATATCCGCATGGTCAAATGTGTTAATGCCCAGTTCAAGACAGAGATTAATTATTTTTTCCATCGCTGCAGCACCAGCAGCACTGGTATCTTCCCATCTCCAAAATCCATAGATAGCGGGAGATACTTTGGGGCCTGAATCGCTGAGATATATTTTGTTCATACCTGAAATTAATATTGTTCTGCAAAATAACCGGTTTATTGATTACCTAAAACAATTTTTTATGTCATTACATCCCAATGGGCTATCAATAATTCAAACCGGTGCTGCTCATCTTTGGCCAGTTTATCACGATTGAGATATACCTGCTTTTTATACGGCGTAGTGAGGTCAGGGTCAAATGCGGCTTTGGTGTCTTAAAAACAATCATCACCTTAAAATCCCAGCGGGTATCTTCCCCGCTATGCAGTTTTGGTTTTTCAGCTTCCACCGTTATGATATCTCCTTTTTCAATTGCCTTTTCAGCAACGGATAATGATTAGCTTTCCACAGATCACTAAACTCTTCCGCATAGCCCCATTTTACCCTATAATAATTTTCAATAGTAACATACTCTTTATTCGTTTGAGCCTGCAATGAACAATTTAAAAGAATAAAAACTGGTAGAAACAGAAACACAATTTTCATAGAATGCATTTTAATACGATATAAAACTATCTTTCGTTTTTCACACATCGGAACCCTAAATTATTACTGGCGCTGCTTGTTTCTCCTTTGCCCCGGCTACCGGCTTTGTAACGGATACAATACTGATCACCGCATAAAAATGAACCACCGCGCTGAACATGTTTTTCTACACCGGGTTCTTCCGGATCGTAGCTATCTGCCGGACCTTTGGGATTGTTTACCGAAGTTTTTTTATAATAATCCGGGCGATACAGATCACCGCACCATTCCCAAACATTTCCTTCCATGTCATACAGTCCAAAAGGATTAGCGGGATAAGTTTTTACCGGCGCTGTGGTACTGAATCCATCTTCTAATAAATTCTTGTCAGGGAAATTTCCCTGGAAAATATTGGCGACCCATTTTCCACCCGGTTTTAATTCATTGCCCCAGTAATATTTGGAATTCTTTTTACCGCCTCTTGCGGCGTACTCCCATTCCGCTTCTGTCGGCAATCGCTTTCCCGCCCATTTCGCATAGGTAGCAGCATCTTCGTAACATACCTGCACAACTGGTTCCGTATCTTTTCCAACAATAGAACTTGAAGGCCCGAGCGGATGCTGCCAGCTTGCGCCGGGCACATATTGCCACCACTGTAAAGGATTGTCAAGAGATACTGGCTTCGCAGGCGGAGTAAAAACAGCGGAACCCGGGACTAATTTATCCAATGGCACACCTGGAAAATCAGTTGGGTTCAACTTTCGTTCTGCCACAGTAATATAACCGGTCGCTTTCACAAAAGCGGAAAACTGCGCATTAGTTACTTCATGTTCATCCATCCAGAAATTATTTACCGTAACAGTATGCACAGGTTTACTATCAGCAAAGTCTTCTGAACCCATTTCGAATATTCCACCGCTAATGAAAACCATCTCTGCATTGCTTTTAAAAGCTGAAACCATTTTATTACTACCTCCCTTCAATGTACTTGAACGGAATGGCGGCCTGCATATTATATGTTTGTCGGTATCATTATTCCATAAGGTAGCGTGTACAACAGTAAACAATGCACTTTCCTGCTTTTTACTGAATGAGGCAAAAAGAACAGCGATGAAACAAACGGATATTACTTTGAAAGACATCATTTACTTTCTCTTGTAATGCAAATGTACCTGCAATTGATCTTAGTATGTTTACCTTCTCAGATCCAGGTTATGAAAATAAAATAGCCTTGCTACATGATTACTCCTATACCGATTACCGACGGCTAACTGCTGAAATACATTCATGTAACCAAACTGCAGGTTATCATGTTTATTAACGTGGTAGTTAAATCCCAGGAAAAACCGGTTCTGATCGAAGTAATTATTGACGATCTGTTTTCCGAAATTTACATGAACTTCATTATTTACTACAAACGACAATGTATTTGGCTGAAATCTTTTTTTACTTAATGGGAATTGGGAAAAGAAATTATATCGCATTCTGAAATTAAAACTATAGCCATCCGCTAGTTCATCTTCATTCAGTATTTTTCTACGCCAGCGTTCTTCCAGCCTGAACCATTGCATCAAGCGCAATTTAGGATAGCGGGTATGCCACTGTATTTGCTGCCAGGGGCGATGTTCGGGTTGCGAAATATTCTTATGATTATCCGCTGGGAAATGATTGACCCAGGCATAGCCCGCAGTAAGCTTCACGTCATCCTGCAGGTAATAGGTAAGTCCCACCCGAACGATGGATTGCGACAATTTGGTAAAGAAATCCTCTTTGGTTCGTAAATGCAGATCAGTCCAAACACCCCATTTATTATTAAACCGGGTTTGATTAAAATAACCCAACCATACCTGCTGAACAGATTCGGTTTGCTTTGTTTGTGCGGTAAGATTTATACAAAAAAAAATGAACAACAAACAGAACCCTGAACGCAACATTGCGACAGAAGGTAATAGTATTACTGCATACTGGCTTTTCATCATTCTTTTAAATTATACAAGATCACTCAAACTAATATAAAAGGCATCTGCCAGCTGGCGGACGCCTTTATCCTAAAATTTGCTATCGAAAAAATTAAACAACTGCGTTCATTAATTAGTCTACAATCAACTTGCTTTTACCATCATCGTTTCTTTATTCCCAACTATAGCCATTTCGAGGCTTCATTGAGTCAATGGTTTTGTTATAAAGAGCACCGCAGGGTTATACCGTATGTTACGGGATCTCCGAGTACAGCTGCATACTGCCCGGCATTACCGCCTGCTGGTAATAATTGTTCATAATAGTCTTTATCCAGCAAATTGCGTCCCCATATAAAGGCTGAAAGACCATTAGCAGTTTTAAAACCAATCCTACCATTGACTAAATTATAGCCTTTAATATTCAGATAGGCAGACGGAGAAGGACTGGAAGAAAAAGAGGAACGGTAATAGCTATCTAATCCTATGAAGAATTTTCCTGCCTTACCCAAAATAGCAGCCGGAGTATTGAACTCACCGCCCAATGACCCGGCCCATTTGGAAATACCGGGAAGTTTGCCTCCTGAAATATCCTTGAAAGCTACCTGCACGCCATCTTTTGATGTACCTGTTTCTTCGAGCGGCAGCGGTGCGTTCGTAAAACGAATATACGTGGCTTCGGTATAGGCGGCATTTCCATAAAATGAGAAATGACTATTTGCCCTGATATTAGCATCGAGTTCGAGACCTTTTACATTCACTTTCTCGGCATTGGCGATATAGCCACGATTGACGCCCAACTCAGGTGATTGAACATTGGTCTGGTAATTTTTGATATCCGTGTTATGGAATGTAATATTAAAAGTGAAATCATCGGTTGGCGAGGTTTTAATACCAACTTGGATATTTTTCACGTCCTCTGGTTTTATTACAGCCAAGGAAACATCCGCTTCACCAGTAGATTTAGTTGGCAAACCAGCCACATTCACACCTACCGGTTTAAAACTGGTAGAATAAGTTACGAATGAATTGATCCGCTTATTGGCTCTGTAGGCTAATGTGACCTGGTAAGTTAGGTTGGTTTCATCAGCATCGGCAACATAAAATTGACTGCTGTAAACTCCATTTTTAAAGCCCTGCAGCGATTTCTTCTCGGCGCTTGTGCCGTTATACGTAGCAGTATCCAGACCACCGTACGCAACACGACTATAGCTTACATCTTTATTGTCATAGTTGAAACGAAGACCTGGCAAAACATGAAATCCTTTCGCAATCTCCCAGTCAACATTGGCGAATGCCGCCGCACTTTGAGATTTGATCGAAGCCCTGGTGCTGATACCATAGCCTTCAAAAAGACCGGGTGTTTTCCACAACGAACTGGTTGAACTCTGCGAAAAGCGCCACTGAGCATTGCCAGATTCTTCGGTACCCTTAATTTTTACTTCCTGATCGATATAGAAGAGACCTACAACACCGCTTAGGCGGGAAGAGAATTGCCCGGCATAACGAACTTCCTGCGACCAATTTTTGTGCCTGGAAGGATTTTGCGATTTCGCCAGTGCCTGCAAACCGGTAAAGTCCCTGTCGTTGGATGGATCCCAATCCCAGTAACGCCAGGCGGTCGTAGCGGTTAACGTGCCCGGTCCAACCTTGGTGTCAATGTTAAGCGATACGCCACCGAGATCATTGCCTGATCGCCAAGGAGTATCATGATCGATCTTCCTGTCAAAAGCATTCAGGCTTGGTAATTTATAATTTAGCGCGGCGATAATAGAATCAAACTGGCGATATCCCGCACGTTTTGTCTGCACCACACCAGCGACAACCTGCGCATAGCCATCGGGCCGTTGGCGTGAATCATCTACTGACAAGGTAATGGAGGTATTATCTGATGGCTTGTACAATAACTGGCCGCGAAAGCCCAGGTTATTAATATCGTTAGTATATTTTCCTGTACGTACGTTCTCCACTACACCATCTCGTTGCGTCCCAGAAAAAGAAAGACGTGCTGCGAATTTCTTGCTTAAAGGTCCTGTTATGGAAGCTTTGGCCTGGACGTATCCATAATTACCATAACTCACCTCAAAGTTGACACCCGGCTTAAAGGTTGGCTTACGTGTTGAAATGTTCAGAGCACCTGAAGTAGTGTTTTTCCCGAACAGGGTTCCCTGCGGACCCCGCAATACTTCAAGGCGCTCTATGTCTATGAAATCGAACGTTGCTGCTGCCGGACGGGCATAGTAAACGCCATCCACATAGAAACCTACTCCCGGATCAAGACCGTCGTTGGTGAGACCGAATGGTGAGCCCAGGCCTCTGATATTGATTCCCGTGTTACGGGGATTGGAAGAATATAGTTGAACAGAAGGAGCAAACTCTTTCACTCGGTTGACATTGAAAGCGCCGGCATCTTCTACCTGGGATGCCGTTATAACTGAAATGGGAATGGGAACATCCTGCAGCACTTCCCTGCGGCGACGTGAGGTAACGATAATCGTATCCCTCTGATACAGCACTTGCAAATGTATCAATATATTATTCGCATTGCTATTCCGGACAACCCTCTCCAGCGGTTCATAACCTGCATAGGAAACGATCAGTGTGAAAGGAAATTCAGGAGTAGCAGGAAAAGTAAAGCGTCCCGTAGAATCAGTAGTGGTGCCGGTGCCTGTACTCTTTACTATTACACTGGCATAGGGAACACCTTCGTTATTGTCATTAACCACGCGACCGGTGAATTGAGCAAAGGCCAGCACGGGAAATAAAAATCCTAAAAATAAAATAACACGTTTCATGTATTGAGTTTTGATTGATCAGAAAAATGAATCTATAAGTCTATTATTTTTGTAGACTAAATAAGCAAAAAAATATTTTCGATTGTTATGGCTTATACTGGCAACATCGCAAAAAACTTAACGACTGTAAATACGAAATCATCCTTTTCATTTTAAATTGTTTTGTAAACATAAGGGCATCTTAATAGTCCATAAATTTTATAGACTATTTTTTTAAAAAAATTTAAATTATTTTAATTAATATTTTTATGCTCCAGAAAATTACCAGGGCGCCCAGTAATATAAAAGATGTTTTCCGTGGTAATCTTCCGGCTAATTTTGCCGCCAGCGGTGCTGCTACGAGCCCTCCGATTATCAGGCCAAGGATGGCTTGCCAATGACTTACACCCAGCAATGTAAAAAAAGTAAAGGCGCTGGCCAATGTTACAAAAAATTCTGTAAGGCTAACCGAGCCGATCACATATTTTGGACTTCTCCCTTTTGTTATCAATGTAGTGGTAACAATGGGACCCCAGCCCCCCCCGCCAAATGAATCGAGAAAACCTCCTGCACCAGCCAATAAACCATAGCGCTTAAACTTCTTCTGCTGTTGTTGCTTGCGGAAAGCGGTTATTAAAATTCTTATGCCCAGGAAGAGCGTGTAAACAGCCATAATAGGTCGTATATACTCAATATGAGTTTGCCCCAATTGCGTTAATAAAATAGCGCCAAGTATAGCTCCAATAACACCCGGGATCAATAAAGCTTTGAATAATTTTTTATTTACGTTTCCAAACTTATAGTGACTATATCCGGATGCGCCGCTGGCAAACATCTCCGCTGTATGGATGCTGCCGCTTATTGCGGCCGGGTTTACACCAGCCGAGAGCATGATCGTAGCACTTGTAACGCCATACCCCATCCCTAAGGCCCCATCTACCAACTGTGCCAGGAAACCGGCCATTATCATCAGTGGAAAATTTTTATCCAACGTATTATACCACGCTATCGTATCATCCGCCATTTGCCGGAAAGGCAAGTAAGAAAAAATAAAATGCCCGATCAGCATCAATGCAAATACAAGTAATGAGTAAGTCGCTATCTTTCTCCACCGCTTTTCTTTGTCCGCATTATCATTTTCAATTAATACTTTAGTAAGAGCATTCAGCTTTTTCACTTTGTATTCAAAATTCCCGTTTAGCTTATTACGAACCTTATGAATGTTTTCAATGGTTTCGTTTATTTCGCCGGGTATTGCATCGTGCAGTACTTCTTTTATTCTTTTAGCGATGGTCGGTGATTTACCATTGGTGGATATGGCAATTTTGAGATTGCCTTTCTGTACAATACTGCTTAAATAAAAATCACATTGTTCGGGTGTGTCAGCCACATTCACCAGTAATTTCTTTTCCTTCGCCAGCTGGCGTATACGCAGGCTTTCTTGTTTATCGTTAATAGCAATGATCACTAATTCCTTTTCCTGGAGGTCAGCCGACTGGAAATTTCTCTCCGCAATAACCACATTGTCATGCGAAGTGGCGAGTTTCCTCACCTCGTCTGACACCTTGGTGGCAACAATATGTACATGGGTTGATGGAGAATTGGTCAGCAGGCTGCTTAATTTTTCCAATCCCACTTTGCCGGCTCCTATCAGCAATACCCTTAATTCTTCCAGTTTTAGAAAAACAGGAAATAAATGATTGCCGGAAGAGTTGACCGAAACATTTTGTTTTTCGTTTAATTCTACTCCCGTCTTTTCCGATAATTCACTCATAATATCAAACTAATTCATTGCATAAAAACTTTCGAAACAGATGTGCTCAAATAAAAAGACCATCCTATAACAATTATATTTCCTTCTCACTTACTAATAAGAAATAGCAAATCTATGGTTTTTTGATATTAGTCCACTATTTTAGTAGGGTAATTTTGTAAAAAAATTCCTTAATGCAATAGTTGTGTAAATGCTTTCCAGAATGTATTGGTACTTGCCAGGATGACAAAGGCGCCAACAATGATGAACATAGTTTTTATGGGCAGTTTACCGACTAACCTGGCGGCAATTGGTGCGGCGATAAGGCCTCCGATTATTAATCCGGCCACTTCAAACAACGGCAATTCTCTTAACAGAATAAAAAAAGTTATGGCGCTGGCCAATACCACAAAAAATTCAGCGAGGCATACAGAGCCAATTACATACCGAGGACTGCGGCGTTTGGACATTAATGTACTTGTAACCAACGTGCCCCAACCGCCTCCTGCAAATGCATCCATAAAACCACCCACAGAAGCGAGCCATCCCGCTTTTTTCACTTTTTCATTGTGTTTTTTCTTTTGAAAAGCTTTCCGGATGATAAAATATCCAAGGTAAAGAGTATAGAGAGATAACGGCAGTTTTACATACGAGGCATATTCCTTACCAAAGAAGGCAAGTGTCGCACCAATAATGGCTCCAATAATTCCGGGGATGACTAATGTTTTAAATAGTTTTTTATTGATATTGCCAAAACGATGATGACTATAACCTGAAACACCGCTGGAAAAAACGCGGGCTGAGTGAACACGGCTGCTAACGATAGCAGGATTAACGCCGTAAGCTAATAAAAATGTCGTAGAAATGGTCCCATACCCCATACCCAGCGAACCATCTACCATCTGGGCAAGGAAACCACATAATAACATCAGAGAAAAACCTTTAACATCAATAAAATCGGGCACCGTTTTTATACTGTTCACTAATTCACCAAATGGAATATAAGACAAAATGGTATGCCCGATGATCATAAATAAAAATGCAAACAAACACCACTTAACAATCCGCTGCCACTTTTTTTGTTCAGGTTTATTTACATCTGCTAATGTAATTTGTTTAGCTACCAGCATTTGAGTGAGATCATTCAATTGTCTTACTTTCTCTTCAAAATTGCCATTGATCCCATTCCGGATAGTCTGCATATTGTCCAGGACACCCGACATTTCATAAGGTATCATATCATTTATAACTTCCTTAACCCGCTTAGCTATTGTTGGTGATTTGCCATTGGTAGATATGGCTATTTTAAGATTACCTTTTTGTACTATACTGCTTAAATAAAAATCACATTGTTCGGGCGTATCAGCCACATTCACCAATAATTTATTTTCTTTGGCAAGCTGTCGTATGCGCAGGCTTTCTTCTTTGTCATTAATGGCAATGATGACCAGGTCTTTTTCTTCCAGGTCAACAGGGTGGAACTTTCTTTTTTCAATGACCACATTGGCATGTGAAGCGGCGAGTTTCCTTACTTCATCTGAAACCTCCGTAGCCACTACATGCACAGCGGTTGAAGGAGAATTGGTCAGTAAGCTAGTTAATTTTTCCAATCCCACTTTACCTGCGCCCACTAATAACACTCTTAATTCCTCCAGTTTCAAAAAAACGGGAAATAAATGATTATTAGAAGTACTTGATGAATCGTCCTTTCTTGTCATAATGGTACCTTCTATAGGCTCCAATAACTCACTCATAACGGCGCATTGATCGATTGAACAAAATTTATCCGTAAAACTGGCTGGTGTGTATGATTGCTAAACTGCCACCAGTTCATCAATGATAATTGTACCTGTTGTCTCGCATTGAAGGCATACTCACCTCCAACCCATGCCCTGTATTGATCCCAGTTCTTTCTTACCTTACTGCTTTGCCACATTATTTCGTTTCCTCCCATGGCTTTCCATTTATCCGTAAAAATATACTCGGTTGCCAGCCTGTAACGAAAACGGAAAGCTATGCCATCATGCTTCCAATATCGCTGCTCAGTTCTAAACTGGTTAATTATTTTCCATTTATCTAAACTAAACTCATGTCTTATATCTTCCCACAGTCTTAATTCATCGGTTATTATTTTCTTTTTGCCAGATTTAAATTGCTGCTGATGAAACCAAGCGCTGCCAATAGCTGTACTCCACTGGTTGCTTATACGGTAATGGGCTCCCGTTCGTAAAGCGATTAGCCCGATTAACGGCTCTTTAGCAAAATTCCTTGCTTGTACATCGGCATTTAATATCCACTTCTTATTGATCGGGTATCTCACGTAAAAGGCAGGCCACCAGCTTAACCGATTATTGCTTGATTGCGCATTAACACGAAAAACTGCAAATAAAGCGATGACTGTTATGGTTAATCTGTTAATTCGCATATATCCATTTCAGGAGTAAAAAAACAGATACTTTTTACTGCCTCTTTTTGAATAAACTGTAAAAAGAAAGCTGAAAATTCATCTACCCGTCTTGTTACAATACATTTTTCCGCATGAATATATATCTAATTCCGTCGACTATAGCCCTATTAACAAAAAGTCATTGAGGCAAATATAATATTTGTCTACTAAATTAGTGGACAGCTATGCTTTAATTTCCTACTTAAATCCATATTATTATGAAGCCTTGAACGATTCCGGTCCTGACATGATATCAATACAAACGACTGTTCTGCTTAAGTTTGATCTAATTTTTAAATAAAACAATTGAAAATGAAACGACTGTAAAAGGTAACTGGCAAAATCAAATAAACCGGGTTAACGACCCTTTCCAAATAACTCAATTTATGCGCAATGAAGATTTATTACTAATCTTAACTTTTTGTATTTGCATTATTTACTCAAAAACTTTTGACCAAACCGATTCTCTAAGTTACTTTTGCTTTAGTCTACCAACCCGGTAGATTTTACATTTTGGGGGTCCATTTTTCTTTTTGTGGACAGTGACACAGGGTAATATTTAATTAAACATGGTACAGCCGGCCAAAGGCTTACCGAATTAAAATTAACAGCATGCAAAGTTTTCGCACTGAACTGGAAAATCCATTAGTTGAAAAAGATATTATTGAACTGGACCGGAAGATCCGTTTATTCAGGGATGGAAAAATTGATGATGAAAAATTCAGGAGCCTTCGTCTGGCGAGGGGTGTTTACGGCCAAAGGCAGCCGGGGGTGCAAATGGTACGCATAAAACTACCGTATGGCAAAATGACCCTTGCACAATGGAAACGAATTTCAGATGTATCGGATGAATACTCAACCGGCAACCTGCACTTAACTACCCGCCAGGATATACAAATACATTTTGTAAGTCTTGACCGTACGCCTGAAATGTGGAGTCAACTGGAAAAAGATAGCGTAACTATACGGGAAGCTTGTGGTAATACCGTAAGAAACGTGACAGCCTCAGACGAAGCAGGTATTGATCCGGAAGAGCCTTTTGATGTTTCACCTTATGCGCATGGCATCTTTGAATATTTTCTCCGTAAACCTTTTTGCCAGGAAATGGGACGGAAATTCAAGATCGCCATTTCCAGCAGTGAAAAAGATTCAGCGCTGGTTTTTATGCATGACCTGGGAGCTATTCCCCGCATTCGTGAAATAAATGGCCAACCTACGAAAGGTTTTAAAGTAGTGGTCGGCGGCGGACTAGGTGCGCAACCTCACCTGGCCATTTGTACACATGAATTTTTGGAGGAAGATCTGCTAATCCCCTATCTCGAAGCGATACTAAGAGTATTTGACCGCCATGGTGAACGCAACAGCCGGCACAAAGCCAGGATCAAATTCCTTGTACAAAAGATCGGTATTGATGCATTCAATGAACTGGTTACCGAAGAACAAAAAGCAGTAGGCAACGAACGGGTAAAGATTGATACATCCAATTTTGACGAACCTGTTTTACCATCAGGCATTTTACCAGAAGGTAAAATCGAAATCAAAAATCCTTTGAATTTTGAGCTATGGAAAAATACAAATGTTCAAAAACAAAAACAAGAAGGATATGTAGCCGTGTATGTTCGTATTGCTAATGGCAATATCGGATCATATACGAGCAGAACACTTATTGAAAAACTCCAACCAGTGATTGGTGATGATGTCAGGGTGACCATTAACCAGGGTTTGCAATTTCGCTTTATAAAACCTGAGCATCTTGAATATGTCTACAGTGTTTTGGAAGCAGAAAACCTAGCGGCTCCTGGTTTCGGCAGCGTAGCCGATGTAACATCCTGCCCCGGCACTGATACCTGTAACCTTGGTATCAGCAATAGTACAGGTATAGCCCTGGTGTTGTCTGAGGTAATAGACGAAGAATACCCGGAATTGCTTTATAACAAAGAAATAGCGATCAAGATCAGTGGGTGCATGAATAGCTGTGGCCAGCACGGGATGGCAAGCATCGGTTTTCATGGAAGCTCCTTAAAAGCAAAAGGACAAGTGATACCGGCTTTGCAGGTATTAGTTGGTGGCGGTGTATTGGGAGGTGGCGAAGGAAGGATTGCCGACAAGATTCTCAAAGTACCCAGCAAAAGAGGCCCGGATGTATTGCGATCCGTATTGAATGATTACAAGACAAATGCTGCCGATGGTGAATCTTTCCTAAGCTATAGTAAAAAACAAGGCGATCGCTATTATTACGAATTGCTGAAACCATTGACCAACCTGGAAACTTTACAAGCAGAAGATTTTATCGACTGGGGACAGGAAACAAAATATTCAACAGCTATTGGCGTAGGTGAATGTGCTGGTGTAATGATTGATCTGGTAGCCACACTGATACTTGAGTCTGATGAAAAAATCTTTTTCAGCGAGGAAAGCATTGCTAACAAAGCATGGGCGGATTCAATATATCATTCCTATTCCGCGATGGTAAATGGAGCAAAAGCGTTACTTCTGCAACAAGGAGTACAGTGTAATACGCAATCCGGCATTCTGAAAGATTTTGATACTCACTTTACAGAAAAAGGATTATATACCGCCTCAGAAAGTTTTAAAAACTTAACGCTCCAAATTAACCAGGTTGAACCTTCTGAGGATTTCGCCAATTCTTACCTGCAACAGGCAAAAGATTTTATAGCTTTTGCAAGACAATTCAGGGAGCAGGCGATACTTGAAGTAAAAGAAGCGTAATAGAAAACGAGTAAGATATTTTAACGGGAACTATTTTAATTCATTGAAAATAGTTCCCGTTTCGTTTTTACCATGATACCAGTTGAATGACTCATGCAGCTTTACCACGTCTCCTACTATTACCATGGATGGTGAACTGAATTTTTTATTGGCGAATTCCGCGGCGCAATTTTCCAAAGTAGAAACATGCACTTTCTGATAGACTGTGGTAGCTTGTTCAATAATAGCAATGGGTTTGTCCCGAGGAGCCTCGGATTGTAATAATAAGTTAGCAAGATTGGCCAGGTTTTTTGAGGCCATATAAAACACAATAGTATCGTGGGTGTCTGCCAATACTTTCCATTTCTCAACACTTATTTCCGAGCTGGGATTAAACGTAATAAAATGCACGCCCTGGGAATAATTTCTTGCGGTAAGCGGAATGCCCGCATACGCCGATACGCCTGATGCCGCTGTAATACCGGGGATGATCTCAAACTCTATCTTGTGATGTACCAGAGCTTCCAGTTCATCCAGCACATTACTGAAAAAAGCCACATCTCCACCCTTTAGCCGAAGCACATTTTTTCCCTGCAGCGCATTTTCAATGATTAAGTCATTAATTTGTTGTTGTGTATAAGATGCCTGGTTGAATCCTTCTTTCCCGGTTAAGATCACCGGTGTGTTTTTATTGGCATGTGTGGCGATGATCTCCGGGTTGACAAGGCGGTCAGTAATAATAATATCGGCTTCGGCTAATCGCTTCTGTAGTTTAATAGTAATGAGTTCCGCATCACCGGGCCCGGCACCGGCAATGATAACTTTTCCCAATCGGCTATTTATTCTCATGAAAATTCATTCTTAAAAAATCTGCCTCGTTTTCACAAAACAAATTATTGAAACAACACCGCCGCCACAGTACTGTGGCTGGTGTCATCAATCAAAATCGCACAGCCATTTCCGGGGATCATAGCGTATTCATCATACACCAGGGGAGATGCTGTTTTGATAGTTGCTTTTACAACTTCGTTTAGTTTTACACTTCCTTCAACCGGTTGCTGTTGCAAGGTGTTTACATCCAGCTTATATTCTATTTGCTTTACTACGGCTTTTACCAACCGGCTGTTGTGCTGTAAAATATATTTATTGCCGGCTTGTAAAGGTTTGTCATCCAGCCAGCACAGTAAAACTTCCAGTTCATTACTTACCCTTGGAAGATTATCACTCTTGACAATACTGTCACCCCGGCTGATATCAATATCATTGTTCAAATGAATAACTGCACTCTGCGGAGCAAATACCTCCTCCACTTCTTTACCGGCTACTTCCAGTTTGGAGATAGTAGACTCAATTCCCGCAGGCAACAGTGTAACCTTTTCTCCTTTTTTATAAATACCGCTAATCACTTTGCCGGCATAACCTCGGTAGTCGTGCAGCTCTTCAGTTTGGGGGCGGATAACCAATTGCACCTGGAAACGGGCGTCTGTAAGATTAACGTCACTGTCTGTTTTAATTTCTTCCAGGAATTCTAATAAAGGTTTACCCTCGTACCAGTTCATCAACTCTGATCTGTCAACAATATTATCGCCGTTCAATGCACTGATAGGGATATAAGTAACATCGTCCAGCCCCAATTGCCGGGCTACATCCGCGAAATCAATCGCGATATTATTAAACACATCCTGTGAGTATTCAACAAGATCCATTTTATTGATGGCTACCACTACATGCGGAATCTTTAAGAGAGAAGCGATTATAGAATGACGACGGGTTTGCTCTACGACACCCTGCCTGGCGTCAACAAGAATGATGATCAGGTTTGAATTAGAAGCACCCGTAATCATATTCCTGGTGTACTGCACATGACCCGGAGCATCCGCAATAATAAATTTTCGTTTCGGTGTGGTGAAATAACGATAAGCCACATCAATAGTAATGCCCTGTTCTCTTTCTGCACGAAGTCCGTCAGTCAGCAAAGCAAGATCCACAGAGCCGTCTGTTCTGTTCTTCGTTGATTTTTCCAACGCTTCCAACTGATCGATCAAAATATTTTTACTGTCGTATAGCAAACGACCGATCAATGTACTTTTACCATCATCGACACTTCCTGCAGTAATAAATCTTAGTAAATCCATACCCCTGTCCCCTAAAAGGGGAACCTAGTTTGTATCAGCCCTTCTTGTATATAAGGCTAAGTAATTAGAAATTTTATTTTATAAGAGCTTTCCCGAACGCCCCTTCAGGGCGTTTAGGGGTTAGAAATATCCATTCTTCTTCCTGTCTTCCATCGCAGCCTCAGTTACTTTGTCGTCAATCCTTGTCTCCCCTCTCTCACTGATTTTGGTGGAGATGATCTCGTTGATTACTTCATCCAATGTTGAAGCCCTGGATTCAACGGCCGCTGTACAGGTCATATCACCCACCGTGCGGTAGCGAACCTGCTTTTTCAATATCACATCCGATTCTTCCATTTGTATAAATTCTGAAACCGCTACCAATTGTCCTTCATGTTCTATTACTTCTCTTTCATGAGCAAAATAGATAGAGGGCAGGGCGATTTTTTCTTTACGGATATAATTCCAGATATCTAATTCGGTCCAGTTACTGATCGGGAACACTCTTACATTTTCACCTTTATGAATACGTCCATTGTATGTGTTCCAGAGTTCTGGTCTTTGAAGTTTAGGATTCCATTGTCCAAACTCATCACGAACGGAAAAGATTCTTTCTTTGGCTCTTGCTTTTTCTTCATCGCGGCGGGCGCCGCCAATGCAGGCATCGAATTTAAACTCTTCGATAGTGTCCAGTAAAGTGTGTGTTTGCAACCAGTTTCGGCTGGCGAATTTTCCTTTAGGCTCGGTTAATTTTTTTTCACGGATAGTATCTTCTACTTTCCTTACAATCAGTGTTGCATTTACTTCTTTGGCCAGCTCATCACGAAAAGCAAGTGCTTCCGGAAAATTGTGGCCGGTGTCGATATGTACTAATGGAAAAGGGATCTTTCCGGGGGCGAATGCCTTCCTCGCTAAATGCACCAGGGTAATAGAATCTTTTCCCCCGCTGAAAAGCAAAGCCGGCTTTTCAAACTGTGCCGCGATTTCCCGGAAAATATGAATACTTTCCGTTTCTAACTGTTCCAGGTAATCCAAATGATACTTACTCATATTCTTTTCATTATTGCCTGCTTTCAGCAGACAGCTATATCAAAAAAAATTACACTACCCTTTTTGCACTGTTTCGTGAAGGCCGCATTCCTTTTGTGAAGCTTCCCACCACCAGCGTCCCGCTCTTGCGTCCTGACCAGGCTCAATAGCCCTTGTACAAGGCGCACAACCAATGCTGATAAATCCTTTATCATGCAAACGATTATAAGGCACATTGAATTTTTCTATATAGTTCATCATATCCTGGTAGCTCCACCTGATCAATGGATTGAATTTATATAATTGCTTTTCTTCCGACCATTCGATCATTGGCATATCGTGGCGGTTATCAGATTGCTCCGCCCTCAAACCCGTTATCCAACCCTTTGCTCCTTCTAACGCCCTGTTCAAAGGTTTTACTTTTCGTATATAGCAACAACTCTTTCTATTTTCTACTGATTCATAAAAGCTGTTAATACCCTTTTTTGCAACAAACTCTTCAACGTCGGCGCTATCTGGAAAATAAACATGTATGTCTTTCTTGTAACGGGCTGTTGTGCGATCCAGGAGTTCGTAGGTTTCATTAAACAATCTTCCGGTATCCAGTGTAAATATTTTTACCGGTATATCATTTTTGAAAATAGCATCAGTAATAACCTGGTCTTCCTGTCCAAGCGAAGAGGAAAAAACAACCTTGCCCGGAAACAACTCCGCTACAAGACGAATTGCTTCGGGCAAGGAACTTTCTTCGATCTTTTGAATTACTTCGCTACTAAGCATTAATTATAAGTTAGGTTGCGGGGTATAGCGCAGGTAAGGCTTAACTATTTTTACTCCTTTAGGGAATTTTTTTATGGCATCTTCTGTTGAAACAGCCGGAACCACAATTACATCTTCACCACCCTTCCAGTCAGCCGGTGTTGCTACACTAAATCCTGCTGTCAATTGTAATGAATCTACTACACGCAATACTTCAACAAAATTTCTTCCGGTAGAAGCAGGATAGGTAATAGTTAATTTCACTGTCTTATCCGGAGCAATGACAAACAATGAACGAACTGTTGCTGTCGCTGATGCATTGGGATGTATCATATCATACAAAGTCGCAACATTTCTGTCTTCATCAGCGATAAGGGGAAAACCAACCGAACAATTCTGGGTTTCATTAATATCTTTTCTCCATTCAAAATGCTTTTCCAATGGATCTACACTTACCGCCAATACTTTTACGTTTCGCTTAGCAAATTCTTCTTGTAACAGAGCCGTTTTTCCCAGCTCCGTGGTACATACCGGTGTAAAATCAGCCGGGTGTGAAAATAAGATGCCCCAGCTATTCCCCAGGTATTCATAAAAATCAATTTCTCCTTCCGTAGTTTTTGCTTTAAAATTGGGAGCAACATCCCCTAAACGTAGTGACATAAAATAGAATTTTAGTGACGGCAAAAATACGGGAAAAGCGATAGCCTACCAACTATGTGGACTGTATTGAGCACCGGTAATAACCGAACAACTGTTATAAAATAAAAAGGGGAAATATTTAAACAACGAGATCCTTAAGAGTCCGGTTATCGAGGATATTCAGGGTAGCGTCCCGTACTTCAATCATCATGTCATGAAGGCCGCAACTGGTTTCATTACAATTCTTGCAACGCTCATAAAAATAGAGACTTACGCAAGGCAGCATGGCGATCGGCCCGTTGATCAAACGGACGATAGTAGCTACTTTTACTTTGGCCGGGTTTACTTTTAAAAAATAGCCCCCGCCTTTACCTTTCTTACTATCCAGGATATCCGCTCTTTTTAGTTCCAACAGGATATTCTCCAAAAACTTTAACGGTATCTTTTTCTTTTTCGCTATTTCAGAAATAAGCACGGGACCTTTATCAAATCTTTCAGACAGATAGGTAAGCGCCTTAAAGGCATATTGTGATTTTTTGGATAACATAGTCTTATTTCAATAACTCCAATTTATAATGAATTGGTGAATTTTTACGCAACATGGCGGATACACCGCAATATTTTTCTAATGACAACTCAATCGCCTTTCTCACTTTATCCTCGTTTTCCGCGGCCGTTTTTAATTTATAGAATACCCAAATATCCTTAAAAACCCTGGGATGTTCTGTTGTTTGTTCTGTTTCCACATCTATAGTGAAGTCGGAAAAAGCAACCCTCATTTTTTCAAGAATATCCACCACATCTATTCCCGAACAGGCTGCAATAGCGGATAACAAAAGTGCTTTGGGATTCGGACCCCCTTTTTTATTACCATCAATCTGAAACACATTCTGTTCCACCCTGCTTTCAAACGCATGATCATGTTTCCAAATAGTCGAGGTTTTCATACAATTACTTTTATCCGTTTAACTGGTGTTTTTTGTCTTTTGAAATATTTTCCACCGTCCAGGTGATCCTTTTTTCAAAATTATACTGCCGCACTGAACAATCCTGTTTGCTGCAAATATGGCATTGAAAAGGTAAACAACCATCTGAGTGTACAAATAGTTCAACCGACTCGCTATAATATTTTCTTACTAATTCCGCTAATTTATCGATTTCTGCGTGAGCCTCATGTACATTCAGATACCAGGGAACGGTAAGATGGCAGTCGATATGAAGGATACTTCCATATTTTATTACCCTAAGATTATGCATATCCACCCAATTCTCTTGCCGGTTGTTATTCAGCATTTCCACCATTTCTGTAATCAGCTTTTCGTCAGCCTCATCCATAATTCCCGCAATGGATCTCCGGAGTATTGTATAAGCCGTGTAAATGATAAAGATGGAAACGGCTATCGCCAGGGCACTATCAATCCACTGGTAGCCGGTAAAGTACAGCAAAACAAGACCACTAATAATCCCAATAGTCGACCAGGTATCACTTTGTAAATGCTTGCCGCTCGCCGTTAGTGCCATTGAGTTGTTCTTTTTACCGATCTTCAGACAAATGGCGCCGACAATGAAATTAGCAAGAGCCGTGGCAGCTACCAACCAGATACCGAGATCTATCTTATGTAATGCAACAGGATAGACCAACTGCTCGACTGCTTTGTAAATAATGATCACTCCGGCGATCATGATCATAGTTCCTTCGATTGCTGCGGATAAAAATTCAGCCTTACCATGGCCATAGGGATGATCCCTGTCCCGGGGCTTTGCCGCTACATACAAACTATATAACCCAATAAACCCCGCCGCTACATTCACGATGCTTTCCATGGCATCCGTAAGGATAGAAACAGAATGAGTAAGATAATAAGCAACGAATTTGATGATCAGCAGCAATAAAGAAATTGCCGCCACCCATTTTTGAACCCGTAAATTTTGATTGCTTGATTTCAAGTTGGCAAGTTATTCAAAACTTTCTTTTGCAAAGAAAAGCCTTTGGCAACGGTCAGAACTTGTTGCATACTTTAAGATGAAATTTAAAGTAATCGGGATTTGTGAAGCGATAATTTTTAGCGGAAAATTTGTTTACGCTGCCCGACAAAGAGAAAACAAAACAACCAGCCGTCGCATATTTTATATTTGCGATTCATACCGGTTTTGAATATAGCCCCAATTGACTACACTCCACCAGGCATTGATATAGTCCGCTCTTTTATTCTGGTACCGGAGATAATAAGCATGCTCCCATACATCCAGACCCAACACCGGCAAGCCTTTTATCTCGCTGATATCCATTAACGGATTGTCCTGGTTGGGAGTAGATCCAATCCGCAGTTTTTTATCACTATCTATAAACAACCAGGCCCAGCCACTGCCAAAGCGGCTTTTACCTGCATCAGAAAACTGGGTTTTAAAACTATCAAACGAATTAAAACTTGATTCTATGGCTGAGAGAAGTTTTGCTCCTTCGGGCTTCCCTCCGCCAGAAGGCGACAATGACTTCCAGAAAAGCTCATGATTGTAATGTCCACCGCCGTTATTCCTCATTTTGGCGGAGAATTTTGAGATTCTCGCCAATACATCTTCTAATGGCTTGCCGGTATCCACTCCTTCGGCTTTAGCAGCGTCCTGCAAATTAGCAGCATAAGCTGCCGCATGTTTTGAATAATGTATTTCCATCGTAGTGCCATCAATGGCTCTGTCCAGACTGCTGTAAGAATACTGAAGCGGTTCCTGGGCGAACCCGGTTCTCACTGCGGAGGACGGGCCGGAAGCTTTCTTTGAGCTACCGCATGATTCGAGCAGGGCGGATGCAGCTGTAACTCCTGCCGTAACAGCAAAAACGGTCTTTGCAGAGTTAGTAATAAATAAGCGGCGGGATGTATTCACTTTCATAATACCAGTTTTTTAAAAATTTTAAACCAGGTCATCTTCTATTTACCAGATAAAAAAATAATCGTCATTAAAGTTAGTTCTTCTCTGCCTGTCTTGCTGACTTAAAGTTTCGAACATATTCTTTAAAGGATTTTGCCATCCGGTAATACCATTCCTTATTAAACAATTGAGAGTCCCTCATTGCCTTGTAAGTAAGGAAAAGCCCGATAGGTACTAAAACAAAAGCGGCCAGCCACATCCCTGCGAAAGGTGTCAGCGTATCTTCTTTTGCGAATTTTTCCCCTACCGTAGTAGAAAAATAAAATACCATGAAAAAGCTGATAGCGGCTATCAATGGCGTACCCAGGCCGCCTTTCCTGATAATAGATCCGAGCGGAGCTCCTATCATGAATAGTATCAAACAAGCCATAGAAAGGACGATTTTTCTATGCCATTCTATCTTATGTCTTCGCAGAGTCTTTTCTTTATCCTTCATCGTTACATCCCGGTTGATAGTAGCGGAATTCAACGAGTTGATCTGGCTTAATGCTTCTGAGTGGACAACATACTTTGCAGAATCGGGTATCAGGTCATCGAGGCTCTTCGCCTCTTTAAATAAACTATCCATCCCCGGCTTTTTACCGCTAGTGCTGTCAATATACCTTGTAAACTTAAAGGCGGAAACCTTTACTGCATCATCCAATACCTTACGGATCCTGTTATTTTCCTTCTTTAAAGAATCGATGGCTTTATTCAACTGCCGCATACTGTACACCCGTTCGCTGTTCTTGTTTACACTATCAGGAGTCGCCACAAACTGAAAGGAACTCAGATCAAATTCCTTTTTAAATTCCTTAAACCCTAATCGTATATAATCTGACTTTGCATTTCCCGAATTATTATCTCCCCTTTCTTCGTACCGCCAGCCGTCTCTTAAATTAAATTCAAGGTATCGCTTGTCAGCCGTGACTCTCATAATCCCGCTTTTTGCTATAGTAAAATTGTCCTGCAGCGGGTTATTCTGCTCGTAAACGATCACATCCCGGATGATGCTGTCGTTCTCCTCCTTTTTGCCAATCTTAATAGCATAGCCATTAATTCGATCAAAGAAAACTCCTTCCTTTATGTCAAGAGCCGGCTTGGCATATACGATATCCGTAAGCAATGTTCTTGACTTTAAAAAAGCGACAGGAATAATATAGTTGGAAAATAAAAAAGCGATGCCACAAACAAAAAGAGAGATAATAAACAACGGCCGCATAAACCGCAGCAAAGAAATACCGGCCGACTTAATGGCTACCAGTTCAAAACTTTCACCCAGGCTGCCGAACGTCATCAGCGAAGAAAGGAGAATAGCTAGTGGTAAAGCCAACGGTATTAAAACAGCACTTTGATACCAGATAAATTTCAAAACAATATCAACACCCAGGCCTTTACCTACAAAATCATCGATATACAACCAGAAAAACTGCATGACCAGCACCAGTAACGTGATGAAAAACGTGGCTATAAAAGGTCCCACAAAGGCTTTGATAATGAGTTTGTCTAACTTTTTGAACACTTATCTTTAAGTTATGGATGCAACAAAAATAAGGCTTTCATCAGAGGAGGAGACGTTGGTTGCCACGGCGGATTGGATTTTAACAAAGAACAGGGTTATTCAAAAAATAAACCTGCTATTATCTGATGTACAAATTTCGCAACAACAGTTGCTGGAGCCGGGTGCCCTGGTCAGGGACGAAATCTTAACATATTCACCAAAGATATCAAAGGGAGAAAACTATAAAGGGCTTCCATGGCTTGTTTTAGACTATCCAAGATATTTTAGTAAAGGTGAGGTCTTTGCGATCCGTACCTTATTTTGGTGGGGCAACTTCTTCAGCATTACCCTCCACCTGTCCGGGAATTATAAAACGAAGTATGAAAAAAAAATTATTGATTCCTTTGAGTCACTGAAAGGAGAAAATTTTTCAGTATGCATCAATGAAGATCAATGGGAGCATCATTTTGAAACAACCAATTACTTACCGGTTCATGATCTTAACGGATCGCAATTCAGGGAAATAATTGTCAAAAGATCATTTATAAAATTGGCGAAAAAAATTCCATTGGAACAATGGAATGAGGTTGAGAAAAAATTGTTAGAAATTTTCAGTCAACTTATCAATACATTGAAAGATCAAAAAGATTAGTTTCCTAACCGGTGAAAAAGATCCTTTACCTGGTGCCCCCACAGGAGGCTTTGGTCCTTGATATCTTTCTTTTCAGCAAAATCCTTTACAACAAGAATTGTCTGATTAGTGATGTCTGATTTTTCAATGCTGAATTCAAAATACTCGCTTTTAGGCGCATCCAGCCAACGGAAGCGGATATGCTTATCACCTTCGCTTTCCAGTACCTCCGCTTTCTCAAAAGAACCATTCCAGCCAAAATAAAATACATTATCCCTTTCATCCACCTTATCGGCGAACCACTCTCCAAGGCCTGCGGGAGTAGAAAGAAACTCATATAGGATAGAAGGGGAACACCTGACAGGAAACTCCAAAGTATATAACTGCTTGCTCATTTTAGATTATTAAAATATCTCTGTACCTGCAATAATAAATAATAAATCGTCGTATCAAAATAATTTCTTTTCAATTTTTGGCCGTTTTGGTGGATATCTATTTCTTATAAGTAAAATAAATTCAATAAAGCGGCGTTAAAAGAAAGATAAAAATTTTTTGGGGCGTATTCGGCAAATGCTTAAATTGCTCTGACATCCAATACTTTCTGAAAGACTGAAAGACCATTGTGATGGGTATTTTTAGAGGCTGAAAAACCAAAACTTAAAATCTATAACCCTTAAAATAACCCACTTAAAACCATTCCTATGAGTATGAGACAATTGAAGATCACGAAGTCTATTACCAATCGTGAATCTCAAAGTCTGGAGAAGTACCTCCAGGAAATCGGCAAAGTAGAGCTTATATCCTCCGAAGAAGAAGTACGCCTGGCTGCACTTATCAGGCAAGGAGACCAGAAATCACTGGACCGTCTTACCAAAGCAAATCTTCGTTTCGTAGTATCTGTTGCAAAACAGTATCAGAACCAGGGTCTTTCCTTGCCCGACCTTATCAATGAGGGTAATCTTGGCCTTATCAAAGCAGCACAACGTTTTGATGAAACCCGTGGTTTCAAATTCATCTCTTATGCCGTGTGGTGGATTCGCCAGAGTATTTTACAGGCTTTAGCCGAACAGTCCCGTATTGTTCGTCTGCCACTCAACAAAGTGGGGTTGACCAATCGCATCCAAAAAGCATTTTCTCAACTGGAACAGCAGTTTGAAAGGGAGCCTTCCGCTGAAGAACTGGCTGAACTACTCGATATGGATCTGGACGAAGTATCCGCTTCACTAAGTATTTCATCACGCCATGTAAGTATGGATACCCCCATATCTGAAGGTGAAGACGGTACCCTGCTGGATGTATTGATAAATCCAAATGCGGAAAAAACAGATGGTGAGCTGGATCACACCCAATCGCTGAAAACGGAGATCGACCGCTCTCTTAAAACATTAACTGAAAGACAGAAAGAAGTGATCTGTTATTTCTTTGGTATCGGTGTAGATCACCCGATGAGCCTGGAAGACATCGGTGAAAGATTCAACCTTACCCGCGAAAGGGTTCGCCAGATCAAAGACAAAGCGATCACCAAATTAAGAACAACCAATAGAGTTAACCTTTTAAGAACTTATTTAGGCTCATGATATAATTTTTACACTACTTATCTTTGCAATTCTTTAGAAAGTGAACTTAAGGTTCACTTTTTCTTTTGTGTCAAGTAATCAATTGATATATGTTTAACAACCTCCAGGATAAATTAGAAAGCGCCTTCAAGAATTTAAAGGGTCATGCAAGGATCACTGAGCTGAATATAGCCACTACCGTCAAGGAAATCCGGCGGGCTTTGGTGGATGCGGATGTGAATTACAAAATAGCCAAAGAGTTCACCGATAAAATAAAGGATAAAGCTATAGGTGAGAAAGTCATCAACGCCATTAGTCCGGGTCAATTGATGACCAAAATAGTCAAAGATGAATTGACGGAATTAATGGGTGGTGAAGAAGCTGTCTTCAATGCCAAAGGAAATCCGGCCGTTATTCTAATCGCGGGTTTGCAGGGTAGTGGTAAAACAACCTTTAGCGGCAAACTGGCGAATTTCCTAAAAACCAAAAAAGGCCTATCTCCATTGCTGGTTGCGGCAGATATTTATCGACCCGCGGCCATGGAACAGTTAAGGGTATTGGGTGAGCAGATTGGTGTAGATGTTCACATTGAACTGGAAAATAAAGACGCTGTCGACATTGCACAAAACGCCATCAAGGAAGCAAGGAGTAAAAACAAAAATGTTGTCATCATAGATACTGCGGGCCGTTTGGCCATTGATGAAGTAATGATGACCGAAGTGGCTAATATCCGGAGTGCGGTTAAGCCGCAGGAGATCTTATTCGTGGTAGATAGCATGACCGGCCAGGATGCTGTAAATACAGCCAAGACCTTTAATGATCGTTTGGACTTTACCGGCGTAGTATTAACGAAACTGGATGGTGATACCAGGGGTGGTGCGGCGCTTTCCATCAAATACACCGTCAACAAACCCATCAAATTCACCAGTAGTGGCGAAAAACTGGATACGCTGGATGTTTTTTATCCCGAAAGAATGGCTCAGCGAATACTGGGGATGGGCGATATTACCAGCCTTGTTGAAAAAGCACAGGAACAGTTTGATGAAGTGCAGGCTAAAAAACTGGAAAGCAAAATCCGTAAGAACAAGTTTGATTTCGCTGATTTCAAAATGCAGCTGGAGCAGATCAAAAAAATGGGCAACATGAAAGATCTGTTAGGGATGGTGCCCGGTGTGGGCAATAAAATAAAAGATCTTGATATCAATGAAGACTCTTTCAAAGGCATCGAAGCGATGATCAATTCGATGACACCCGCGGAAAGAGCCGACCCTGACCTCATAGATGGCAGTCGTCGCAAGCGTATCGCCAAAGGAGCCGGCAAGGATATCAGCGAAGTAAATGCCTTTATGAAGCAGTTTGAGCAAATGCGGGACATGATGAAAGGAATGAATAAAATGGGAATGTTTGGCAAGATGATGCCGGGCATGAAAAGATAATTATAAAATACAGTTAACACTTTGGCATTTCAGCCATCAAACCCTATTTTTGCTTTCCGGTTTCAACCGGACTTAACAATTATTGTTTAACGCCTTTAAATTTCTATTTAAAATGGCAGCCAAGATCAGACTTCAACGTCATGGGTCTAAAAAAAGACCTTTCTATTTCATCGTCATTGCCGATTCAAGGGCACCCCGCGATGGTAAATTCATCCAGAAATTAGGTACTTACAATCCACTGACCGTTCCGGCTACTATTCAGCTTGATCGTCAGAAAGCTTTGGAGTGGCTGAACAAAGGTGCTACACCAACAGACACCGTTCGCCGCATTCTTAGCTTCAAAGGAGTGTTGTATCTGAAACACTTGCTCCGTGGTGTGGGGCTGGGACTGTTTGATGATGCAACAGCGATGGAAAAGTTTACGAAATGGAGTGCAGAACATGATGCACAAATTAAAAAACGCCAGGAAGATGCTGCCCGCAACAAAAGAACCCGCCGTCCGATGCCAGGTCGCAGACCTGAAAGAAGGACAGAAGGCGGTGGCGGCAGTGAAGGATAAATAATCCGCCAATTAGCGGGATAAATCCGTCCTGAAAGTTCATGAAGGCGACATTAATTATTTTAGTGTCGCCTTTTTTTGTCGCCACGAATTATTGCGAATGACTTTCACATGTGTAACTATCGTGTAGTGCTGGCTGAATTTTGATACTGGCTTTGTAGCCCTGATCGGCTTCGTTGCGACGCTCCGTTCATCGTTCTGTTCGCTATTGGTCAATTAAATGCTATTACTTTTTATTCGTGTTAATTCGTGTAATTCGTGGCTGAATACTTTAAAATAGGAAAACTCGTTGCCGCCTTTGGTGTTAATGGCCAGCTCATCCTGCAACATGAACTGGGTAAAAAAACTTCCTTGAAGGGATTACAAGCCATTTTTATAGAAGAGAAAAAAAAATCTTTCCTCCCATGGTTCATCGAATCCGTCAAAATTAAAAGTGACAACGAAGTATACCTTACTTTGGAAGGAATAATAAACAGGGAAGCGGCTTTGAAAATTACGCAGAAAGAAGTATGGCTGCCTGAAACAGATTTCAAAAAGTTTGCCGCCAAATCCGCTCCTGCCAATTTATTAGGCTATGCCATCATAGAAATTGATAAATCGCTTGGTACGATACTGGAAGTAATCGAACAACCGCACCAAATGCTATGCAGGATTGAGATCACTGGCAAAGAAGTACTGATCCCTCTCAATGAAAGCACTCTTCAAAAAATAGATCATAAAAACAGGCAAGTGATTGTTACATTGCCAGACGGGCTGCTGGAAATATATTTATAGCCCCTTTTATCATAGCCAGCGTATTATCAATCTGCACAAAATGACGTTGCTCATGTGCGATAAGGAAACGAAAAGTATCTCCCAATTTTAACCGGATAAGCCGTGAAATAGAAACAGGGATACGGATGCCACCGATATTTTTTGATTTTGCTAATTCCAAAAGTTCAAGGAGATAATGCTGTTGCTCTAAAAAAGTAGTCAGCACCGGCAAAACATCCAAATATTTGGAAGGTCTGTGCTCTTTTGGTGATTGCATTTTATTGGCGATTACTCCATTCTCACCTGGTTTCATCAGCTTTGTAAAGTAATTACCCAGCCAGCCCGGTTTGAAAACTTCAATGGCGGCTTTATCTTTTTCCAATGACCTTTCAATAGCCAGCAAATAGTATCGTCCATAACTATTGAGGTGTTCCAGCGCCTGTACCACACTCCATTTACCCGAAGCCGGCTCCTGTAACAAAAGACCCGCATCAGTTGATTGCAGGTATTTAGCTGTCAGGATAAGCTGACGAACATCCGCCTGCAGGTTTTCCAATAGTTCAATGCTCTTATAATTTTTCATGTTTGTAATTTTTTACAAACCTAATTCCCTGCTTTTTGTAAAATCTTCGCAAATGCCAAGATTTTAGAAGGAAGTAGTTTTTACAATCTTACAGAACCTAACAGCTTGCTAAAGGTGGTTGCGTCAATTCCGAGATAGGACGCAAGATACTTATGCGGAATTATTTGTAAAACATGGGGGCTTCGTTTTAACAGAGTTTTGAATTTTTCCTCCGCACTGAAGCATTGCAATTCAATTTGTCTTTCTAATACACCTTTCAAAGCAAAACTGGTCAACTGCAATACCATTCGCTGAATAGCAGGGTATTCATTCATCAACTGAGCCAGTTGTTTGTATGATGCCCGCAGAAAGCGGCTGCCCGTCAATGTTTCTAAAAAATATTTGGAGGGAGTTTGTGTAAGAAAAGAGCCAGCTACGCCTGAAAAAGAAGGCGCATAGGTAAAAACAATTGTAGCTTCCTGCTTTTCATTTCCGATATAGAAAGCCCTTTGCACACCTTCCAGTACGAAGTAGAGATACTTTTCAGTTTCACCCGCTGTGGTAAGAATGGTTTTTCTTTTACAATCAAACGGCTGCCAGATAGCGAGGAATTTTTCCATCTCTTCTTCTTTTAAAGGATGGACGGCTTTAATAAATTGTTGAAGAGAACTGGTATCCACCAAAACTATTTTACATCTGAACGAATAAAATCAGCAAGCAGTTTCATCCGGTAATAAAGATTACTAAGCATAAGTGCTACATTGTTTTTTACTCCTTCGACACTTCCATTATTCATTTTCCTGATATTTTTTAATTCTTCTATTTTCTCATCTATTTTATCTACCAGCTTTTCTGCTTCCCAGCCAGTATAACGTTTGTTGCGGTCATCAAAAATATGATAAGGCTCGATAGTGCCCGGCTTGAGTTTCTTAAATTTAAAATTCTCCTTGATGGCTTCCTTTATAGCTTCATTACTCAGCATTTCGATTATCACGTCCTGCGATACATTGTTCAAAAATCCATTGTGAAAAATATTTAGATTGTTCCTAAGTTCACGGATGACCTGTTTTTTTAATACATCACTGGTTTTGCCTTCCTTACTCAGAAAGCTAACCAGGTCCTTTAATGGCCCAATGCCTGCTTTTAACCATTCCCATTCCATCTTTCAAATATAAGAATGAAGAAACAAGGCACAAGAAAAACACAAGGCACAAGTTTGGGTTCCGGATATTCAAACTCTCCGCCCTTGTTCCTTGTACCTTGTGCCTTGCACCTTCTTAAGTAACTTCGTAACTCATGCCCGACCTACCCCGTCATATCGCCCATTTTGACCTGGATTCCTTCTTTGTAGCCGTTGAAGTTATCAACAACCCTACGCTGAAAGGAAAGCCGATTATTGTAGGTGGCACGAGTGACCGCGGCGTAGTTTCTACCTGTAGTTATGAAGCCCGTAAATATGGTATTCATTCCGCCATGCCTATGCGAACAGCGATGAAGCTCTGCCCCCATGCTATCTTATTACAGGGAACAAGAGGACAATACAGTAAATACTCCCGGTGGGTTACGGATATCATTTCCTCTAAAGTGCCTTTATTTGAAAAAGCTTCTATCGATGAATTTTACTGCGACCTTACCGGTATGGATAAATTTTTCAATGTAAGTCAATATACAAGAGAACTGAGAGAGCATATCACGAAAGAAACAGGTTTGCCGATCTCCTGTGGTTTATCTTCAGCGAAATTCATCAGTAAAATAGCTACCAATGAAGCAAAGCCCAATGGTTTTTTAGAAGTGCCCCATGGAAAAGAAAAAGAATTTCTCTGGCCGCTGAAGATCGAAAAAATCAATGGCGTCGGTAAGCAAACGGAACAACAGCTGAAAAACTTTGGCATATATACCATTGAAGATATTGCCCGAACACCAGTAGAGATATTAGAAAAATATGTAGGCAGCTTGGGACAATCGCTCTGGCGAAAAGCCCATGGCATTGGCAATGCTGATATTGAAACCGACTGGGAACAAAAAAGCATGAGCCATGAAAATACTTTTCATGAAAATATTTCTGACATCAATCTATTGCACAGCGAACTGGTACGACTGACTGAACAAAACGCATACGATTTACGTACTGATGAAAAATTAACGGGTTGTGTGACGGTTAAGATCCGGTATCCCGATTTTGAAACGGTATCCCGCCAGGAAATTATTGATTACACGTCACTAGATGATCAGTTGATTGCCAAAGTCAAGGATCTGTTTACAAAACTCTATCGCAAAGGACAGCCTGTCCGTTTATTAGGGGTAAGGTTCAGCCAGTTAATTCCTTTTACTATGCAAATGAATCTTTTTAACAATAATGAAGAAAAGTTGAACCTTTATAAAGCCGTTGATAATATAAAAGATCGTTTTGGAAGTAAATCCATAAAAAAAGCGGTCAATACGAGGAACAAAAAGGGAGAAGCTGAATAGACCATCCTCCTTATCTTCGCTTATCTGACATATCCGACTTTTAAATCTCATTAAATATTTTACATGCAAGCTTGGAAAGATTACCAGGAAAAAAATAAAGACCGTTTTTTGAATGAAATGCTGGACCTGCTCCGTATCCCTTCTGTCAGTGCCAAGAGTGAACATAAAGCCGATATGCTGAAATGCGCCGAAGCAGTTAAGAAAAGTTTATTGGATGCCGGTTGCGATAAAGCGGAGGTGATGGCTACCGATGGTCATCCCGTTGTATTTGGTGAAAAGATTATAGACCCTTCCAAACCAACCGTGTTAGTATATGGTCACTATGATGTGCAACCTGCTGAACCATTAGAACTCTGGAACTATCCGCCATTTGAACCAACTATTATTGATGGAAAAATCTTCGCCCGTGGTTCCGCCGATGACAAAGGTCAATTCTATATGCATGTAAAAGCATTGGAAACATTGACAAAAACCAACACAATGACCACCAATATTAAGTTCCTCATTGAAGGGGAGGAAGAAGTAGGCTCACCGAGTTTGGGAAAATTTGTAGCGGCTAATAAGGATCTGCTTAAGGCCGATGTGATATTGATCAGCGATAGCTCCATGCTGAGTTTTGAAAATCCATCCCTTGATACAGGTGTCCGCGGATTAAGCTACATACAGGTAGAAGTAACGGGTCCGAACCGCGATCTTCATAGTGGTACCTATGGAGGTGCCGTGGCTAATCCCATTACTATTCTGGCGAAAATGATCGCCGGTTGTCATGATGAAAATAATCATATCACTATTCCCGGATTTTATGATGATGTGGTAGTGGCAACCAAAGAAGAACGGGAATTATTAAATGCCGCTCCTTATGATGAAAATGAATATGAAGGTGAACTGGGTGTAAAAGAATTGTGGGGAGAGAAGGGTTATACCACGTACGAAAGAACAGGGATTCGTCCTACCCTGGAAATAAATGGCATCTGGGGTGGTTACACCGGTGAAGGAGCTAAAACAGTTCTTCCTTCTAAAGCATCCGCCAAAATTTCCGCGAGATTGGTACCCAATCAATCTTCAGATGCGATCACGGAGAAATTATTGAATTATTTTAAATCTATAGCGCCAAAATCTGTTGAAGTAAAAGCAGAGTTGCATCACGGTGGTGAGCCTTATATGACTCCTATTACCAGCAAAGGCTACAAATCAGCCTCCAAAGCGGTGGAAACTACATTTGGTAAAAAACCTATCCCGGTTCGTGGTGGCGGCAGCATTCCTATCTGTTCTATTTTAGAAAAAGAATTGGGAATCAAAATAGTTTTTATGGGTTTCGGTTTGGATAATGATAACCTGCATAGCCCGAATGAAAAATATAATATTGAGAATTATTACAAAGGAATTGAGACAATACCCTATTTCCATAAGTTTTTTGCGGAAGCATAACGCTTATCAAACAAAGTGTGCCACGGCTTTTAACCGTGGCACACTTTTACAGCAACCTCGCTCAAATTGAGTGAGGTTTTTTAATTTTGAACGAATGAGTGAAAAAGAAAAATTAAGATTAGACAAATACCTCTGGGCCATCCGTCTCTTTAAAACAAGAACCATGGCCGCCGCCGCATGTGACACCGGAAAAGTAAAATTTGATGGCTTGCAGGCCAAAGCGTCAAGGAATGTAAGTACAGGTGATGAATATGAAGTAAAAACAGAAGCCAAACGCTGGCGCATTAAAGTAACGGGCTTGCTTGAAAAAAGAGTGGCGTATGCGGAAGCAATAAAAAACTATGCGGATATTACACCCGAAGAAGAACTGGAAAGAATAAAATTTCAGGCCGCCAGTTTTCATACCGGTAAACGACAAAGTAAAATCGGCCGGCCTACCAAAAAAGAAAGAAGAGATTTAGATGAATTTTTAGAAGATTAAATCACCTGGCTCAACATTCTTTATAAGGTCCGTCTTTTTGTACCTTTATGATCATGAAGAGTTTCTTGTCATTGATATTAGTGATGATCACATTAGGGGCTTGTTCAAAAAACAGCACTGCAAAAGACAATGAACTACCTGTTATTACGATTACTTCTCCTGCCAGCAACCAGGTATTCAGCGCCGGTGAAATGGTAAATATTACCGGAACATTGAGCGATAATCAAAAGCTAACAGAAGTTCATGTACATATTTCTAATAGTTCCACGGGAACATTATTAATAGACATTCATCGTTATCCGGCGGCAGCGACTTATAATTTAAATGAATCCTTCCAGGCACAAGCCGGAATTAACTATAAGATACAGGTAATCGCCAAAGACAATTCGGCCAACGAGAACCACGCTACTGTCGAAATAACGAGCAACTGAGTTCTTATCTTTGTCGCATGCGGATAGATATCATTACTGCTTTACCCGAGTTATTAAAAAGCCCTTTTGAACATAGCATCATGAAAAGAGCGCAGGCCAAAGGTTTGCTGGAAGTGCATACCCATAACCTGCGCAAATGGGCTATTAACAACCAGGGGCAAATTGACGATTATCAATATGGCGGTGGAGCGGGTATGGTGATGATGTGTGAGCCATTAACCAATGCCATTGAAGAATTGTCAGCTGAGAGAAAATATAATGAAATAATTTTTTTGACACCAGATGGAGAAAATTTTTCTCAGAAAATGGCGAATAGTCTTTCGCTGAAAGAAAATCTTATTATGATCTGTGGTCACTATAAAGGTATTGATGAAAGAATAAGAGAACATTTTGTTACCAAAGAAATTTCTATTGGTGATTATGTGTTAAGCGGCGGCGAATTAGCCGCGGCCGTTTTGGTGGATGCCATCGGACGTTTATTGCCGGGTGTATTGAATGATGAAACCTCCGCCCTCTTTGATTCCTTCCAGGATAATTTATTGGCCCCTCCCGTTTACACCCGGCCGGCTGATTTTCGTGGTTGGAAAGTACCGGATATTTTATTAAGTGGTGATCCCAAAAAAGTAGATGAGTGGCGGAACGATGAAGCGGTAAAAAGAACGGGTGAAAGAAGACCCGATTTATTGGATCAGTAGTTTTCACCTGTCATAAAGCTGCCATCACCACTCATCAATTCGGTCTTGCTGCAGGTTGAGAAAAGTTCTATTTTACTATTACACATTTCTCACTTCAATTGTTACGGGTATGAGAGTTTTTCCCATTATTGTATTGCTATCTCTATTCAGTCGTCAGGCTGTTATAGCACAGTCAGACACAACGGCATTATTAAACGAGATTGAATCCAGGCTAAAAAAAGGGTCAATTGATATTTCAGCTATTTTAATGGATAAAAATTATTTGCCGCTTCATCCCCAAACATCATTTCGTGAATTGATTAAAAAATATTGTACAGCCAGCACGACGACAATTACCGCTGATACAGAACCAGGAAAAAAAATAAAAGTGCTGGCATCCCTGAAAGACGAAAATGGCAAAAGTATCGCAGGCGCGGTAGTTTATTTTTATCAAACAGACGCCCAAGGATGGTATGCTGCTGACAAACCACATGTCGGCGGCAATTCAGGAGATCAGCGCCATGCAAGAATATTCGGATATGTTAAAACCGATGCCTCAGGAAAATTTGAAATTCATACGGTGAAACCGTCCGGGTACCCACAAAGTGATCTGCCAGCCCATATCCATGTGGAAGTTCATGACCTGCCATCCTATCAGCCAATCGTCACCGAGTTTCTCTTTGATGACGATGAAAGACTGGTAGGAACCATCCGGGCAAATGCGCAGCAAAGCCTATTTATGATTGCCAAACCTGAAAAAGCCAATCCGCCATTTCAGCAACAATTTTCCTACACCATTACGCTTCAAAAGAATTAAAGGGCTGTTCAACCGTTTGCGTCATTTCATTTGTCGCAACATTTCTGTCGATTAATTCGTGAACTTGCAGCAACAAAATATTGCTGTCATGAAATGAGCTATAAAAAATATTCATTTACATATTAAACGATAATGAATATTCTTTGCAGCGAATTACATCGGGCCAAAAAAAATAAAAAACAGACAAATGAATTCAGATCGCCGGAAATTCTTACGCAACCTGACCATCGGTACAGGAGCTTTGGCAACGGGTTTGCCAGCATTCTCCAATGATATCAATACAGTTACAGATGAGCAAATGGATCGTTCGGTTGAATGGGAAAAACGCGGCCAACGTTTTAATATGAGTGGATATGCCGCCCCAAAAATTGAAACCGTCCGGGTAGGCATTGTTGGGTTAGGAATGCGGGGAAGTGGCGCTGTTGAAAGATTAAGTTATATAAATGGGTTGGAAATTGTGGCTTTGTGCGACAAACTTCCCGACAGGGTAACCAAAGCACAGAAAACGTTAGAGAAAGCCGGCAGACCAAAAGCGAAAGAATACAGCGGGGAAGAAGGATGGAAAGCCTTGTGTGAAAATAATGATATCGACCTGGTATACAATGTTACACCCTGGTACCTGCATACGCCTATTTGCGTGTATGCAATGAAAAACGGCAAACATGCCGCCACCGAAGTGAATGCGGGTCTGACGATTGACCAATGCTGGCAATTAGTGGAAACATCAGAACAAACTAAGAAACATTGCATGATGCTGGAGAATTGCTGTTATGATTTCTTTGAATTGCTGACATTGAATATGGCCCGCAATGGCATGTTTGGCGAACTCGTTCATGCCGAAGGAGCCTATATTCATGACCTGACTAAAGAATATCTTTTTAACAAGAACGCCTATGTGGATATGTGGCGGCTGAAGCAAAACTACCTGCACCATGGCAATCTGTATCCTACGCATGGCCTGGGCCCTATCGCACAATGTCTGAATATTAACCGCGGCGACAAAATGGATCACCTGGTAAGTATGAGCGGTAATGATTTTACTTTGAACAACCTGGCAAAGGAAATGTCGGCAAAAGACTCTTTCTTTAATGAGTTTGTTGACAAACCCTACCGCGGCAATATGAATACCACGATCATCCGCACACATAAAGGAAAAACGATCATGTTGCAGCACGACGTGTCTACCATGCGACCTTATTCAAGATTGCATTTACTGAGTGGTACCAAAGGCGTGGCGCAAAAATATCCCGATCCTGAAAGAATAGCTTTTGGTCACAGCTGGATTAAAAAAGAAGAATTAGAAGATTTGTATAAAAAATATACGCCACCTATCGTTAATCATATCGGCGAAATTGCCAAAGAAGTAGGCGGCCATGGTGGTATGGATTTTATAATGGACTGGCGATTGATTGATTGTCTTCGCAATGGTTTGCCATTAGACCAGGATGTATATGATGCCGCCGCCTGGAGTTCGATCATACCATTAAGCGGCAGGTCGGTTGACAAAAAATCTATAACAGTGGATATACCTGATTATACCAGGGGTGGCTGGCAAACCAATAAACCCGTTGACCTTACATTAAATGGCGGCGCCAACACAACAGTCAGGAACATTGAAAAAAAATGATCTGAATTACTCTCTTATAAAATAAATTGAACGGGAAGTAACATCCCGGTGGGCCATACGTTTATCACTATACAGACTTTAAATAATCAATCAATAGTAGTTGGAAATGCGTATTTTTACGCCTATCGCTGATTAAACTATTGAATTAAAAAAGTTGCCGAACTACCAACAAGGCCTATTTTTTCAATCTACTGTATAAATATTCATGAAGACACTCACTACGATTACGGATCCTGTTTATGTTCCTAAAGAAAAATATAGCGGGTATGATAAATTCTGGCTTCGCTATATTAATGACCCGCGCGACCTTCCTTTTATTTATTTATTAACGGCTATCCATATATTGGTCATTCCTGTCGCCGTTATTCTTTATACACCTTTGTTAGAAGGCTGGTACTGGTGGCTGGCTTATATTCCTTATTTCTATATATCACAGATGTATTTCAAGGGTCGTTTTGGTTTGATGCTGCATTGTATCAGTCACCGGAAATTATTTAAAAAAGAATTTACCTGGCTCTATCATTGGACTATCTGGATCGTTTGCCCGTTTTTTGGCCATACCCCGGAAACCTATTTTGTTCATCACATGGCGATGCACCATGTAGAAAATAATATGCCCGATGATGCCAGCAGTACCCTGCCCTATCGTCGGGATAGTATCCGTGGGTTTATCGGTTATGTCACCCGGTTTCTTTTCCTTGGTTTTCGGGATACATTTATGTACCTGTTCAATAAAAAAAGAAAGAAATTTTACATGCGACTGAGCTATGGCGAAATTTCTTTTTATCTTTTTTGTGTCGGTATGTGTTTTGTCAACCTGCATGCTACCTTGTGGATATTCATTATTCCCTTTGTTTTCGCCCGTATAGTAATGATGCTGGGAAACTGGGCGCAACATGCATTTGTAGATCCCAACGATCCGGAAGAGAATACCATCAACTGTATCAACACCAAATACAACCAGATGTGCTGGAATGATGGCTATCATGCCGTACACCATCTTCGCCCGGCCCTGCACTATACCGAGATACCGGTTGAGTTCCTGAAGATCAAAGACAAATTCGCCGAGCAAAAAGTATTAGTCTTCGACGGTATTCACTACCTGCACATATTTGTGTGGCTGATGACCAAACGATATGATAAACTCGCCGACAATATTGTTAACATCAACAATATGTTCAGCAGCAAAGAAGAAGCAATGGCGGTGATGAGAGCACGAACCAGGAAGATCATTTTACCAGCAGCATAGAATAATAGGCAATATGCAATTGCGTACTTTTTAGTTTTTGCTATCGCCGGTACTACTATCATCGCCTGTTGTGTCACTCACTTGTACGTTCTGTTCTCTATTCAACATATTAGAAAATTCCCGCTAATTCACCTATCCCTTAATATCTTAGCTTTCTAAAGAGAATGACCATGTCTTCTTTCGCTATTACAGGCAATCTTGTTGATGTTCACCAGGAAAGAATATATCGTGCAACAATAACCGTTGAAAACGGGAAGATCATTTCCATAAAGGCGATCCAATCCCCTCCCGACGGAGAAGTTGAAGTGGGTTTTATTCTGCCGGGTTTTATCGATAGCCATGTTCATATAGAAAGCTCTATGCTTGTACCGGCTGAATTTGCGAAACTCGCCGTCGTGCATGGCACTGTTGCTACTATTAGTGATCCGCATGAGATAGCCAATGTATGCGGTATAGAAGGCGTTGAGTTCATGATTGAAAACGGGAAAACGGTTCCTTTCAAATTTAATTTCGGCGCGCCAAGTTGTGTGCCGGCAACCATATTTGAAACGGCTGGTGCGGCGTTAAATTCCGCGGCTGTGGAAAAATTATTGGAACGGGGTGAGATAAAGTATTTAAGCGAGATGATGAATTTCCCCGGGGTATTATTTAACGATGAAGAAGTAATGAAAAAGATCGCCGCAGCGCGTCGTTTAAATAAACCTGTTGACGGTCATGCGCCTGGGTTACGGGGGGATGAGGCAAGAAAGTATATTCGGGCTGGCATCTCCACCGACCATGAATGTTTCACTGCTGAAGAAGCATTGGACAAATTACAATACGGTATGAAGATCCTCATCCGTGAAGGCAGTGCCGCCAAAAATTTCGAAGCACTCATCGGTCTGCTGAATGACCATTCGGACATGATGATGTTTTGCAGTGATGATAAGCACCCGGACAGCCTGGTCCTGGGCCATATCAACCAGCTATGTGCAAGAGCTCTTGCCAAAGGCACTGATCTTTTTAAAATATTAAAAGCCGCCTGTGTTAACCCGGTGAATCATTACAAACTGGATGTTGGTTTATTAAAAGAAGGAGATGCAGCCGATTTTATTGTGGTGAAAGATTTGGAAAGTTTTGAAGTGCTTAAAACTTTTATCAATGGAGAACTCGTAGCAGAAAATGGAAAGTCGAAAATCAACACCGTGCAATCAGCAGTGATTAATAACTTCAAATGCATTCCTAAGACAGCAGATGATTTTGAAGTAAAAATTTGGGCGGGTACTGTTATTGAAGCATTAGACGGCCAACTCATTACCAATAAACTGGAAGACAAAGGGAAATCAGAAAATAGCTGTTGGGTTAGTGATACAGAAAGAGACATTTTAAAGATCGTAGTGGTCAACCGTTATAAGGAAGCACCGGTAGCAAAAGCATTTATCAAAACATTCGGTCTGAAACAGGGAGCATTGGCATCTTCAGTGGCACACGACAGTCATAACATCGTGGCCGTAGGTGTTGATGACGAAAGCATTTGCAAGGCCGTCAATATGATTATTGAACACCGGGGCGGAGTTAGCTGTGTAAAAGATAACCTGGAACTGATCGTACCCTTGCCTGTTGCCGGTTTAATGAGCAATGAAGATGGTTATCATGTGGCGCAACAATATTCATTGATTGACAAAGCCGCTAAAGAAGCCGGCTCTACCCTCTCCTCTCCATTTATGACCCTATCGTTTATGGCATTACTGGTAATACCTCACCTGAAGCTGAGTGACCTCGGATTATTTGACGGAGATAAGTTTGAGTTCGTGAAATAAAAAGTGCCATGAAGTTATCAACCACGCTTTTATTAATTCTTTTCTTTACCGGTTGCAATCAACCAGGTTCGGTAAAAAAAGAAAGCAGCCCTATTACCGACAGCATTATTTCGGATAAATCCACAGACAGTTTACTTCCTGAATCTGAAGCCTCAAAAACTCAGGAGAAAAAGGATACTGTTATTAATAAAAAGGTTGACACCGCTTTATTAATGAACACGTCAGAAAAAATTTTAGGCTTCATCAAAAACAGAAATTACGTAAAGTTTGCCCTTTTTATTCACCCGCAGGAATATGTACGTTTCTCGCCCTATGCTTACGTTGATACTGTCAACAACAAAGTACTCTCTGCCGGCCATTTTTTGCAACTGGCAAAACAAAACAAAAAAATTGATTGGAACTCAGCTTTCGAAGGAACCGAATTCCTGACTGTTGATGAGTATTTTAAAAAATTTGTCTATGATGTAGATTTTATAAACGCAGAACTGAAATCCATCAATGCTTATCATAGCCAGGGAACCGATCTTAACAACATAAAGGAAGTGTATTCTGGATATGATGTGGTTGAATTTTTCTTTCCCGGCTTTGAAAAAAAATACGAAGGCCTTGACTTTCGGGCCCTCCGGCTGGTTTATAAAACAGAAAAAAACAAGATATTTCTCGTGGCAATTGTTCATGATAAGTGGACTCCCTAAAATTTGATTTAGAGATAGTGTCTTAAGATTTGCTCGCTCCATTTTAAAAATACCCCATTCCCACTCCATTGTAAGCCCTTACAAAATATTGGGAATTTTTCCCCAACTTTTAAAAGTCATATACCCGACATCTTAATTATAACATCATTGAACAGCAATGATTTAATAATCTTTTTTCATATTAAATTTTTTGGCATTCCGTTTGGCTTACACTCATGGGGAAAATCAACCGCAACTTTAAAAACTTGCACCATGAAAAGGATATCAGATATAGCATCGGTAGAAAGTAAAGCCGCCTTCCAGGAAAGATTGTTGGAAAAATTTGTGCAGGATAATCTTCCATCCAGGCGAAAAATGCAAAACAAATTGAATGGGCTGGGCGATTTTTCGCTCCGGTATAAAGAAATTGAAAGCTGTGCGGCTGAAACCCCGGTATATGGTAACGTCGAAATATTTTTTGGAACGAAGGACCCGGATGCCCTGAGAAAACTCAGCGTTCCAGCTATGTCAAGGTTCTTTGTTTTCTGCACAAGAGATGAGACGAGCGATTATAAAATCACTTCCAGCAGTTCCCTATCCTGATCCTGCGCCGCTGACGGCTAAATTCCACCAGCCATCCCGGATAATGGTTTCCTTTGAAAATTTTCACATTTCCTTGTTACCAGAAGTATGGTAACAGGCGTCTTATTGATAGAAATGAACAACAACATAAAACTTTTAGTCATGAACAACACTTTACTCATCAGCGCTACATTGGATCAGCCGGGGTTCCTCGAAGACCTGGTAGAGAAGCTGGCAGACAGGCATTATGATATAGGATACAGCAAAGCTCCTGTACCCAGAAACTGGAAAGCGGTTGAAACCTCTTCTACTGAAACCTATGTAAGTGGAACGGTTGCTTTAGCCGATCAGGATGAAGTCATCAACATGCCTTTCATCACCCGGTTTTTATTCACTTGTGTTAAAGAAAAAAGCGGATCATATAAACTCGAATGGAGTTCTTCTCTTTCTTAATAAAATTTATGGTTATGTTAACTATACTTATTGTTGGATTATGGGTCGTTGGATGTGCGAATGCGGTCGGCAAAAAAATAAGAAGCCGGCAGCCCATCAAATCATAAAGCTGTTATTGCCCAATCGCTCATTGTTTTATTGCTGACTTAGTGCTTCCCGCACATGCATCCTTCCTGGCTTGTTCCGTCATGCCATGGAAAACTATCAGCGTTTTTATTCAACTCCCAGTAAAACTTCGCCCTTGTCTGGTTGATATTACCTGTTTCGTTCAGCGTCGCTGCATCATATAAATGGCCGTTTACCATCGTATAATGGATGCTCTCCGTGTTTCGGATGTTTTCCAAAGGATCTTTATCGAGCACCAGCAGGTCAGCCAGCTTTCCCACTTCCAGGGAACCGATCCACTTATCAAAACCCAAACTAAAAGCAGGGTTGATGGTAGCTGTTTGCAAGGCCTGGTGATTGGTCATGCCCCCTTGTTGCATCATCCATATTTCCCAATGAACGCCGATGCCCTGTATCTGGCCATGCGCACCCATATTTACTCTTACCCCTTCGTCCATCAGTTTCTTTACGCTTCTTGAAACCAGTATATGCCCGTTATCATATTCCTCTTCCGGTAACATCGTCCGGTGACGACTTCGGGTATCAATAACCGACCGGGGTGTAAAACGCAGCAACTTTTCATTTTCCCATACATTGCTATGCTGGTACCAGTAATATTCGCCGCTTACGCCGGCATAGCTGACGATCAATGTGGGAGTATACGCCGTCTTGGAATTTTTCCATAATTGCACGACATCATTAAACAACGGAGCCACAGGCATATTATGTTCAATGGTAGTATGCCCGTCCAGTATCATACTCACATTATGATAGAAGAAAGATCCGCCTTCGGGCACTACTTCCATATTCAATTCCCTGGCGGCTTGTATGATCATCTGACGTTGCTCCCTCCGGGGCTGGTTATAACTTTTTACGGAAAAAGCACCGAAGGCTTTCGTCCTTCTCAAAGCGCTTCTTGCATCATCAATCGAATTGATGACGGCTTTAAAATCACCATCAGCGCCATATAAAACGGTGCCGGTAGAAAATACTCTTGGTCCCGTCATCAACCCAGCTTTCAGCATTTCACTTTGTGCAAATACTATTTCACTATTAGCCGAAGGATCGTGCATGGTTGTAACGCCATAAGCAAGGTTGGCATAATAAGGCCAGTGTTTTTGAGGCGTAATGCCGCTACGGAAATGATTACCGTGTGCATGAGCATCAATAAAACCGGGTATAATTGTTTTACCATTGCAATCAATTTGTTTGGCACCGGAAGGAATCTGTATATCTGCTGATTTGCCAATCGCTTTGATCATATTCTGGTCTACGATGATCGTCCCGTTTTCTATCACTTCATCCCCTTTCATGGTGATGATCTTTGCATGGGTAAACGCAATAACACCTTTGGGCTTATCCATATTTACTTCGAGACCCACTTCAATTCCTTTCTCCGGCACTTTAAATAAAGAGTCCGGTTTATTGGCAATGAACTCAAAACGATCTTCAAGGTTAATAGAATAATATTGGTTGCCGAGAGTATAATGCAAGTGGCGGCTATCTCCACTCCAGTGCAGGTTAAATCCGGCATCTTTGGTTATTACCTTTAAAGGAAAATCAGTCGTGCCGCTTCCTATGTCAATGGTTTTACCTGTTTGCGGAAAAGCCGCTACATAGGCTTTGTGCAGGTCAATAAAAGCGATCCATTTTTCATCAGGTGAAACAGTAAACTGGTTTCCATACGTACTTTTTAAAAGAATCCGTTCATCTTCGCCATCCGCTTTAATGCTATTCATTCCACTGCCGGTTTGAAAGTAAATACGATCCCCTTTTCTGTTGAACACGGGTGTACTTCCGTTTTCGGTAACCAGCTTCTCTTTATTGCCATCCGCATCAACAATGTATATTCCCGGCCTGGCCGTATAGGTGGGACCCAATACATCATTGCCGCCTTCTTTGCGAAAAACGATCCATTTACCATCGGCGGAAAAAGATGGTGTCCGGTAGATGCCTTTTGTTTTACTTACTTTCACCGGCACCGCACCAGCCTGTATGTAGTTCATTTTATAGATAGCACCGGCCGCTGAATCATTCCATGTCGTATACAAAATGGTTTTTCCATCTGCAGAGAAATTTGGCTCAAATTCAAAATCCGATCCGTTACTGATTCGTTGCGGCTTACCGGCAGGCAATTCTTTTTTCCATAAATAACCCACTGCATTAAACAGCAACCATTTCCCATCGGGAGATGTGATAGCCTGACGAATTACATTGACCGTGAACTTACCCGGGTTTATATTTTGCGGAAACCTAACCGCATCATAAATGCGTTGTTTGACATTACAGGTAAATGGGATTTCTGTGGTTTTATTAACTCCGTTTACATCCACCTTCCATATTTTACCATTGCTCCAGATCACAATTTGTTTATCGTCGGGCGTCCATGCATAACCGGTGTACAAACCGAATACAGACCATGCTTCCTGCTGATCTTTTGTCAACTGATCATATACCGGCCATTCATCTCCTGTTTCAAGATTGCGGAGATATAAGACGGTTTTCGTTCTCACTCTTTTTATAAATGATAGCCATTTACCATCATGGGAAATTTGTGGCCTTACCGCACCGCCAGGTCCGCCTGTTATCGTTTCTGCTTTACCTTTTTCCCTGTCAAACCGGTTGATCACAAATATCTGGTTATTGGGATCTTTATTGTATTGAAAATATCCACCGGGATACATATCCTCGCTATAATATACATACCGTCCGTCGGGAGATACGACAGGTTCATTTACATCCTGCTGATCATTCTTTCTCGCCGTAAGCTGCAATCCTCCTCCTCCACTGATATGATATAACCACATTTCGCCGGCGCCTAATGAACGGGTAGATGTAAAATGTTTTCGGGCGATAATGTATTCGCCATCCGGGTACCAGGTTGCATTATTTAATAACCGGAAACTCTCTTTGGTAATTTGAGTTGCATTACTGCCACTGCGGTTCATCACCCATATATTATCACCACCGCCGGCATCTGATGTAAACAATATTTTTTTACCATCAGGGCTGAACCTTGGCTGTACTTCAAAAGCATGACCAGCTCTCAACACTTTCGCTTCACCGCCGCTTGCAGGCATAGAATAAATATCCCCCAGCAGATCAAAGACTATTTCTTTTCCGTCAGGTGAAATATCTACATTCATCCAGGTGCCTTCATTCACCGTAAAAGAAACCTCCTGGTAGGGCCCTTCTGGATTGCTGACATCCCATTTCTTTTCTTTATCTTTTTTGTCCTGAGCCCGGATACAATACACCCCAGTCAAAAAAAGGATAAGCAGGGTAAGCTTTTTATAATACATGTAACTATTTTTAAACGGGAAGATAAACAAAACCAAGAAAGGTATAAGCTTCAAAATGATAACGGTTAAAGGTTACACGCTTAACCTATTCAAACGTTATAACCTGAAATTATCGTAAATTGGATCAGCAGTCTTAACCAGATGAGATTTATACATGCTTTCATATCGGTAATAACAGTGCTGGTTTTACCGGGCTGTATTAAATACAAGGATAATTTTTTCCAGGAAAAAAATAAAAATAAAATTATTGCACTTCAGCCCCTGGACGATTATGATACCGAACAGCTCAACTCAATCAGCAAAGAAATAGGCAGTTTTTATAACAGGAGTGTGATTATTCTGAAGCCTGTCAATATTCCATTAACGGTTCATATAGCACCGAATGTTGAACTTTATTCAGCCGATTCAATATTGAATATGCTTGCGAACCTGTTGAATGACGAAATAATAGAAGTAGTTGGGCTTACAACTAAGAATATTTACATTCTTAAAAAAAATACAGATAAAACAAAGGGTAAATTTTGGAGCGATAATGTCTCCCCTGTTTTAGGTTTTGGTGATTATCCGGGCAATTGCAGCGTAGTCTCTGATTATTTGTTTAGAACAAACGATACAACACTTTTAAAACATAGATTAAAATCGGTCATAATTCACGAAATTGGACATAACTTAGGTTTAGACCATTGTACTGTTGAGGGATGTGTGATGTCCGAAGAAAATAGAAAAATTCCGGTTCTTGATAAAGGTGGAAACGACTATTGCAATCTTTGCAAAAGAAAATTGGACCATTAAAAAAGTTGCCTGCCTTAAAATATTTGCCTGCCATCAGCATTCGACTCCTTGCCATTTCAGACCAGCGAAAATCAGAATGTAATTTATTTATTTGAATTCCTGTATTAATTTTTTAGTTATTAAGGGACCATTATTGATTTATTAATTATACGTAAATTAGAATTACCAAAAAACAATCTGCATGAAAAAGCTCTTTTTAAAACAGTCCTGGATTTTACTATTGGGGTTATTCTTATCCCTTTCATCCAACCAATTATTTTCACAGGTAACCACCGCTACATTGAGCGGCGTGATTAAAGATCCGGGTGGCAAGGGTCTGCCATCCGCTACCGTCACGGTAGAATTTCCTGATGCTGGTATCAAACAGGTTTTAACCACAAAAGATGATGGCCGGTTTACTGTCCCCAATCTGCGGGTAGGGGGACCGTACCGTGTGACGGTAAACCATGTCAGTCATAAAGATGAAGTTTCAGAAAATATTTTTTTGGAACTAGGTTTGAACAATTCCATTGAGTTCACCCTGCAGGACAAAACAACAGAATTAAGTAACGTCACCGTATTAGCGAGCGGTGCGAAGATCTTTGACAACAAACGAACAGGGGCTTCTACTAATATCAGCACCCGGTTATTAAAAGCATTGCCGACTATCAGCCGCTCTGCTGATGATTATCTCCGTTTAGCTCCTTCCGCCTCCGCGAACTACAATGGTATTTCTTTTGGTGGTCGTAACGGGCAGTACAATAATTTTTCTTTAGACGGCGCGGTGTTCAATAACCCTTTTGGATTGGATGCTCCTACTCCCGGCGGACAAACCAATGCACAGCCCATTTCACTTGATGCCATTGAACAAATACAGGTCAACATGGCACCTTATGATGTAACACAAGCAGGCTTCACCGGTGCCGGTGTAAATACCGTTACCAAATCAGGCAGTAATAAATTTTCCGGAACAGCTTATGTTTTTTATCGCAATCAATCGATGACAGGTAAGAAGGTTGACAAAAATAAATTAGTTATTCCCGATCTCAGCCAGCTACAAACAGGTTTTACATTAGGTGGCGCATTGAAAAAAAATAAACTGTTTTATTTCGTAAGTTTTGAAACAGAACAGCGCAGTGATGAAGCATCAAGCTATGTGGCGCAGAATGCGGGAAATGTTGGAAAAACCAACACATCCCGTGTGTTAGAATCGGACTTGCAGGCGGTAAGCAGTATATTGAAAACAAGGTTTAATTACGATACAGGTCCTTACCAGGGTTATACGCTTGATCAGACCAATTACAAATGGTTGGCCAAACTGGACTGGAATATCAGTGATGTTCACAAATTATCTTTCACGTATAATGGGCTGGACGCTTCAAAAGATAAACCAGCTCACCCAAGTGCTATCGGACGTCGGGGTCCTGATTTTACTACACTGCAATTCCAAAATTCCGGATACGAGATCGTCAATAAGCTGAATTCCTTTGGCGCTGAATTAAAATCAAATTTCAGGGGAGGAACTAAAGCAAACAAATTAAGAATCGTTTATACCACGTTCCGGGATAAACGAAATCCTTTTTCCGCGCCATTTCCTGTAGTAAATATCACCAAGAATGGTGTACGCTATATTATTGCCGGTCATGAACCTTTCTCTATCAATAACCGCTTAAACCAGGATGCGTTCCAGGCCACGAATGATTTTAATATTTATAAAAAGAACCACAGTTTCACCTTCGGTGCTTCGTTTGAGTCATTCAAATTCGGCAATTCGTTTAATCTTACCGGGTACGGACCTACTTTATTTAACGATGTAGACATACAAAAATTTAAAGATAGTGTTCCGGTTGGTGGTAGAATCGTATTCGATTTTCCTCCATTTGCTGCAGGATACCCTTTGGATGTCGATGTAAATGGTGCCAAGGCAGCAGCAGCGGTTAATCAATGGACATGGTATTATTTAACCGTAGGACAGCTTTCCGCATATGCGCAGGATGAATGGCAGGTTAATGATAAATTCAGGCTTACTTATGGCGTTCGTATGGATATGCCTGTTTACTTTAAAAATAAATTTGAATTCATACCGGCGGGAGGCACGTCAAGTTCACCTACTTTACAGAATAACGATCCTCTTACTTTATTTGACAAAGATGGCCACCCGATTACCAATGGAGCTGGTAAAGATCTTGATAATACAAAACTCCCGACAAAAACACCATTGATCTCTCCCCGCATTGGTTTCAATTGGGACGTCGCTGGTAATAAAACCGTACAGGTTCGCGGTGGTTCAGGTTTGTTCACTGGTCGTTTTCCTTTTGTATGGTTAGGCAATCATATTGGCAACCCCTTCAGCTTTTTTTATAATGTAACGGACAAGGATTTTAAATGGCCGCAGGTATGGCGTACTAATATCGGTACTGATTTCAAAGTCCCTTCCGGGACTGTTTTCACGGTGGATGTTTCCTATACAAAGGATATCAATGCGATGATGGTTAGGAATTATAAATTAGGCACCCCAACCGGAACATTAAATTCTGGAACCGGTGATAAACGAAAAGTGTACCTGCCCGCTAACCAGGGAGCCGCAAACACATACGTTTTTACCAATACAAAAAAAGGTTATCAGTTTAACCTCTCTTTACAGGCGCAAAGAAGTTTCTCGAAAGGGCTGTTCGTAATGGCGGCTTACAATTATAATGTAGCCAAAGACGCCAGCTCTATTTCCGCTGAAATTTCCAGCGATGCGTTTGATCGTAACCCGATCCTTAATAACGCCAACCAGGCTATTAATTCAAACTCACTCTATGGTAACAAGCATCGCTTCTTTGTTGCTGGTTCGAAAAAGTTTGATTACGGAGCCGACAAAAAATGGGGTACTACTATTTCTGTGTTCAGTTCCTGGACATCGGGCAATCGCTTTGCTTATGTGTACGGCGGGGATATTAACAATGACGGGACTAACACAAACGATCTGCTCTATGTACCTACCAATGCTGAAATTGATGTTATGGCCTTTGCACCGGTGCCTGATCTGAATGGCAATATTCAAAGCCCTGAAACGCAACGCCAGACTTTTAAAAACTTCATCGCCCAGGATGATTACTTAAACAAGAGAAGAGGAGAATACACTGAAAAGTATGGCGGCGAAAGCCCCTGGTATGGTCAACTGGACCTGCGTATCCTGCAGGATCTCGTCATTAATGCAAGAACCAAACAGACCGTGCAGTTCAGTATTGATTTCGTTAACCTCGGCAACCTGATCAACAGCAAATGGGGTGTAAGGCAATATGCTACTACTTCAGGATATTACCAGCCGCTGAGTGTTACCTATAATAACAATAGTCCTGTTTATACATTCGATCCGACCTCGTATTCAACTTTTGTCAGCAGCCCTGATCTGCCATCAAGGTGGCAATTGCAGCTTGGCTTACGATATATTTTCTAACTAAAATTTTGAATATTATTATGAACCGGGATCAGCCGGGAAGACGGTAAGAAGAAAAGAAAGAAATTCTTAAATCATACACTTACCGTCTTCCCGCCTTACCGGCATTTTTTTGCTTCTTTTGTTAAGCTGCGCTTTGAATTTACAGCAACAGATAAATCGCCTTCGTATTGGTATATGTGACTCAAAGCACAAGAAGATACTTTGATTTAAGTCAATGCACCAAATTTGCTATTTTCGGCTAACTATGAGTCCGGCTATTACTTATTTAGGAGCAACTATTTTAACCCTATATGGGCTAAGAAGTTTCATAGCAGGGGTGAGAAATGAAAAAAGAAGCTATTGGATGAGTATCGGCTATGACGGATTGAAAAAGGTGCTGAAAGACAATTATGATAAGGCCAATAATCTAATCTGGGGAGGCATTAGCTTTATATATGGGATTATCATTTTTATAGCATACCGACCTTAAACTTTCTAAAACAGCTAACGCTAATAATACGGTTGCAAATACTTCCGCAATTCGGGTGATTCGTTTCACCTTCGTATTGGTATATGTGTAGTCAAAGCACAAGGAAAGAAAATGATTTGAATCAAATGCTAATTGAAAACCAAGCTAAAATTTATTTGAAGACCCGGCAGGAAATTTTTTTTTAAAAAGAGTTGTGAACTCAAAAAAGAAATGAAACTAACACTTAGTCCAGATAATATTTCAGTAAGAAATTCCAAGTATTAAGCTAAAGTAAAATTATATCATATTCTAAAACTCCGGGACTATCAATCTTTAATTCAAAATTTATATCTGTGCCCCAATCAAAATCCTGAAATTGGTCCAAAAAATCACTTATCAAATCAATGTTTCGCCTCCCAAATCCTAAAACTCTAAATCTTGAAACCCCATTTAACTGGCATAGTTCAACTTTCTCTTGAAAGGAGTCTCTTAATGTATTTATTGTTAATCCAGAATGGACAAATAAAGCACAAAGCTCTTTTCCTACCCTTAGCTCATAAAAATCTTCAAATTTATCACCACTTAGTTTTAGCGCTTTTGATTTAAACATATCTTCATAGAATCCAGCATTACAAAGATTTGAGATATATGCACCCCTCGGCCCGAACCTACCTCTAATTTGTTGTTTAATATCGTCAATTTCACCGCCACCATCTTTTTTCACTCGCATGAAGTAAGACATTTTTAAGGCATCTAAGTCTCTTGGAGGAATCTTGCCTTCAAAAAAATCTAAAGATTCTTGAAAAGGATTTATATCGCTATATGCCCTATATTCTTGTAATATTTCTTCTTGCTCTGAAGTTAATATTAAAGTGTGTTTCTCAAAATATGTTTTAATGATAGGTATTAATTGATTTAATTCTTCATCATCTAACTGTGATGTGACTATTACTAATTGTTTAGTCTCTGCATTAAAATCAAACTTCTTACCTAATTGGAATGCCTCAGAAATATCGTCTGCATCTATCAATATATTCACCCCACGAGTAGCGGCGTGTCTAATAATAGCATCTATAGCCTGATTCTTTTTTTGAGGAGAAGGCATAATGAGAGCAAAAGTAAGTATGTTTAATACTTACTTTCTGATATTTTAATAGCGGTAAGCAAATCCTTTTTAAGGAAAAGTGTAGACCCTTTTTTAAGGCCACCAAAATTTTCTTTAGTGAGTACTTCACCTTCAGGTGAGACGTGGGGTTCTTTAGACTCACTATCAATAATAATCCCATTATTATTGATTTCAGCGCCAAATGCTTTTAAAATTAAAGGCAATGCCTTAGGTGTAAAGGTCAGTCTCGTAGTTTGTTTTTTCATCGCTCATTCCCTCCTTAAATTCTACAAAATAGATTTAGTAAGGTTGGTGGTGGTTTAAAAGTCTTCGGTTAACAGCAAAAACGGCTGTAAATTTACACTAAAATAAATGCAAAGATGATACCATCAAACTTATTTTAGTATAATTTACAATTATTAAACGAATTTTGCTGTGTAGTCAAAGACCAAATTAGGTGGAATTTATTACATTTTGCAAAATTTTATATTGATTGCCAATTTTTTAGGACAAAATGAGTAAAACTAAGGATAAATTGAGCGAAAAAACCCCAATGGAACACTTGACCAAAGGTTATGAAGAATTTGTTAAGGGGAAACAAATAAAAAAAAATGGAGAAAAAGAGTTCTTAAAAGTGGTAAAAAAAGCCACGAAATCTAAATTACGTGGCTCAAAATAGTATCAAACATATTAGCTTGATTGTGTCTATTCATATATCTAAAGGCAACTTCATCACCATATAACTGCAAATACTTTGCATCACAATGAATGTGTGTGCCCTTGATCGTTCTTTTCAATTGACTCCAAAATCCTTCCACTGTATTTGTGTGCCATTCATCACGTTTATATTCGCCTAAGAAATGATTTACCATTTCATGTTTGAAGTATTCTATATCTAATCCTGAATAGCCTAAATGTGAATCAGTGATAATTGTAGCCTCTGAAGATACATTGTCTCTTACTCTTTCCTTAAATGTCTTAGGGTCTAACATTACTTCAATTTTTACTTTACCTTCTCTTGACACAAATCCCATTACGCCGGTTTTATTATCCTGAAATGTTCCATTATCATCCATCATTTTAGCTCGTTTTTGTTTAGTCATATTGACCATCTTCATGCCAAAATAACTCTCATCAATCTCAACCTGGCCTGTTAATTTATCAAGACTCTTGCCTGCTATGAGTTTTTTAATTTGGTGGCACATTCTTAATGCTGTCTTATAGCAAACATTTAATTGTCTTTCCAGTTCTTTAGCAGCAACGCCATTTCTTGTAGTTGTTTGCAAGTAGATCGCATAAAACCAATGTGTCAATGGTGTAGTTGACTTCTCAAAGAATGTACCTGCCATTGGATATACTTGATAGCCACAACAAGGACATTGATAAGACTTTTTATTCTTTACTCTCTTGAATGGTTTATCACTATCACATTTAGGGCAAATAAGATTACTATACCTTAATGTGAACAGCTTATGTAAACAAGCATCGCTATCAGGGTAATCTTTCCTGAATTCATCAATCGTATATCTGTTATTGTGATAGTTCATAGTTTAATACTTTCAACTAATTAAGGTAAAAAAATTTACTTCCTCCTATTTACTACTGGTATAGTTGGATACTTCGCAGTATCTACAAACTTAACACCATCAATTAATACTAATTCCATCCGTCGCTCTTTAACCAATTTATAGACATAAGAGGCTGTAATCCCTTCGCCATTTGCGAAGTTCTTAACAGTCTTTAGCCATTTGGTATTTAATTGCATTGTGTAAATATAGTAAAAATATTGATAGTTGACAACTTTCAACTAACTATTTTTTTCAGCCTTAGAATTGGATGAAAATGATTAAATTAAAGACGTAAAAAGAAAATAAAAATGATACAGTTTTTACCCAATTACCCAATATTTTCAAAAGTAGAATTTCCTGCTCATACAGGCCCTTTAGAAAAAGGAATGAATGTCGGCTATAATCCAAGTAATTCAAACGGCAAAAGAGAATTACAAATACGAGCCACTTATTCTTTAAAAGATTTATATAGTTCCCAAACATGGGAAATAGCCAATTGTCAAGTAAATTATACCGTTATAAAACCACAATTTTTTCTCGTAGAGCCATCACAAATTATGGAAGTTGCTCAAGATGTTATTCAGGCTCTACGGGATTATCTTTTACAGGTAACAAACATTGAACGTCATTTATTGGAACTCCCGCCTTATCCGATTGAGCGTAATTTGCAAATAATCCAAGAGTGCGTTCAGACTTTGAATAGGTAATTATTTCAGGATAATTGTAAGGCTCATTAAACAGCCAATTATCTTGAGATTCAGGTAATATTTTTTCTTGTGCCATAATAGTTTTAATTTTATAATGGCACAATATGAAGGGACAAAATATTGTGTAGCCTGTTAGCAGCAGGCTTTTATTTTGCCCCTAAGTTATAAATAATTAAATTATTCGTATATCAAGTTGCTTGCTTGATAGAACATATCAAATCCCTCTGGCTTATATTCATCCAATAAAACACCATTTCTAACCCACTCTTTCTTTACCCATAATACACCACGAATAGAATCTTTCTCTCTTATCATTAATAATATCCTTTGCCTGTTCAAGCCTCTCACAACTTCACGAATATTGAAAGCATTACCTGACAGCTTGTGATATTCATATTGTATATCCTTCATCTTGGCAGCATGGCCTAATATCTCAAATACTGTCAATACCTGAACTTTAATATCAGCCTGAACATTAAACTTATCAATAGGTGCAATTGGTTGCTGATTTATTACAGGTGATAGAGCCAAAGGATTGACATCATTACTATCAATATCACTTGAATAGTCTAAGCCCTTTACTTTCTTTATTATTCTATCAACTTGCATAATCTTCTCATGTAGTTCATCCCTCTCTCTTTGGAGTGCTGATAGTATTATCTGTTTATCATTGAGCATGGTGCAAAGTTCATAACTTTCAACTAACAAAACAAATGAGTTAGGGGAATGGAGGGAGCATTTGTGCCTTGAATACACAACCACCTTCGTATTTCACCCCTGTTATTCTCCCACTCACCGACTTTTCATTTAATGTCGCCCATCCAGTCTTGTCCATTTACTTGTGAGCCTATAGTTTTACATAAAATATGAATACAGTATGAATGAGTTTGAAAATACTAATGAACCCGGAAGGAACCGCTGGGAACAAAGATGGGAAAGGCGGATGGAACGCCACGATGGCAATGGCCATGTCTGGGTAGGGCTTTTTTTATTAGCCATCGGCGGTTTGGCGCTTGCCCGGAGTATGGGTGTTCCGGTACCTGTTTGGTTGTTTAGCTGGCAAATGCTGCTGATCGCTATTGGTCTTTTTATCGGGTTAAAGAAAGGATTCCGTGATGGAGGTTGGTTTGTCCCGATCATTATCGGTGGGTTTTTTTTAGTGAATGAATTTGTACTGCAGGGTGAAATGCGCCGTCATATCTGGCCGCTGATCCTGATCGTGGTCGGCGCTATGTTTGTCTTCCGGCCACGTCACAGGCGTTTCGGTTCTTTTGAAAAAAAAAATTCCGGTGTGCAGGCCGAAACCATTCCACCACTGAGTGAAGAAAGCTACACACGGGATGATATTATTGACAGTACCTGTATTTTCAGCGGCACCAAGAAAGTGATCCTTTCTAAAAATTTCAAGGGCGGTGACATCGTGAATATTTTCGGTGGTTGTGAGATAGATCTGACGCAGGCCGATATGACCACCCCGGCTGTACTGGAAGTAACCGCCATCTTTGGTGGCGCTACCCTGATAGTCCCTTCTAACTGGGCGATAAAATCAGAAGCGGTGACCATTTTTGGAGGAATAGGTGATAAAAGAAAAATAGTACCAAGTGCCGAATCACCATCGAAAACTTTGGTGCTGAAAGGAACCATGATTTTTGGTGGGATGGAGATCAGAAGCTATTAAAGTCAATGATGAATTGTGAATGACTCACTGTACTATCTTAATTGACCATTGACAATTCACTATTCATAGCAAGAACATTAACCTCAACTATATTATTATGAAATGGTATCTCGCAAAAATGGTTTTTCGTATTATCTGTGGTGAAGGAGAACACACCCCGCAATTTGATGAACAGCTTCGCCTGGTAGCGGGTCTGAGCAAGGAAGAAGCTTTCCAAAAAGCCCGGGAGATGGGGCAGAAAGAGGAAGAAGCTTTTTATAACAGTAAAGACCAGTTGGTGCAATGGCAATTTATCAATATAAGTGAACTATACCTGCTGAATGAATTGATAGATGGAGCCGAGCTCTATTCAAGAATTGAAGAAAAAGAAAATGCAGACGCCTATATCTACACGGTTAACCAAAAAGCCTCAACCCTTTTCTTTAACCATAGCAGCCAACTGTTACAACTGGCGTGATCGGCTTATGACGGCATCTCCTTTCAGCGTACGAAAGTTTTTTATCGTCTTCAGTATCGCCTGGCTGGTACTGATGGCGGATCATGCTTTATTGCTGTACTGGTTCGAAATGCCGTTGAAAGCAGCTATCATTGATAGTTTGATCAGCAATATAACGTTGCTGCTTACCTGCCTGCTGATCATGAATACCATCCGCTATTATGTACCGGATATCAATCAATATCTCAATGTACTCGCCATGTGTATTGTATTTACTATACTATGGCTCCTGCTGAGCAAATGGTTACTGAGTATTTCATTAGATGATTATGAAAATTATTTATTCTTCCTGAAACGTTCCCTGTTCATACGGGCCAGTATCGGCTTCCTGGTTTTAGGAATAGTGACCATGTCCGTCATCATCTGGTACAACTGGCAGGAACAACAAACCAGTGAGCTGCGTAAAACGGATGCGGAAAAATTAGCCAAAGAAGCAGAGTTGTTCAAACTCCGGCAGCAGCTGCAACCGCATTTTTTATTCAATAGTTTAAATTCCATCAATGCCCTGATAGGGATAAGACCCGAGGAAGCAAGAAAGATGGTACAACAGTTGTCTGATTTTTTACGGGGCACTATCAAAAAAGAAGAAACACAATGGGTAAACCTTCAGGAAGAAATTCAATACCTGCAATTATACCTGGATATTGAAAAAGTAAGATTTGGAAACCGGCTGGCAACGATTATCGAAACGGATGAAACAACGCAGCAAATGAAACTGCCTGCTTTGTTACTACAACCTATCGTGGAAAATGCGATCAAGTTTGGATTGTATGATACAACAGGCGAAACGATCATCCGGCTGGAAACAAAAAAGCTGGACAACGAATTACTCATCAGGGTCAGTAATCCTTTTGATCCTGAAACATCCTCGCCCAAACAGGGAACAGGCTTTGGTTTAAAATCAGTACAGCGCCGGCTTTATTTATTATTCGCCAGGCATGACCTGCTTACTACTGAAGCAAAAGATAATATTTTCACCACTACGGTAAAGATCCCGCAGCTATGACGTATGCCATACCCCCTGTTTGCCTTCGCAATCAAAAAACTGCTACCAGGTATGGCAAGTAACAAATTAAAATAACAGTATATGAGCAAAGTAATCATCATAGACGACGAACACCTGGCGAGGAGCATTGTCAAAGAATACCTGCAAAAACATCCGCAATTGGAATTAGTAGCGGAATGCGGGGATGGGTTTGAAGGACTGAAAGCTATCCAGCAATACCAGCCTGATCTGATTTTCTTAGATATACAAATGCCGAAGATCACCGGTTTTGAAATGCTGGAATTAATTGAAGAACCTCCGGCTGTTATCTTCACGACGGCGTTTGACGAATATGCGATCAAAGCTTTTGAAGCACACGCCATTGACTATTTACTAAAACCGTTTAACCAGGAACGTTTTAATAAGGCTGTTGCTAAATGGTCGGAACAAAAAATTGTTTCGCCAGAAACCAATACTCAGGAATTATTAGAAACAGCTTCTCAATCACCCTCGCAAAGCAGCCGTATTGTAGTAAAAAATGGCAGTAAGATTAAGATCATCCCGGTGCATGATGTGTTTTACTTAGAGGCGGCGGATGACTATGTAAAGATCCACACACAGGAAGGCTATTTTTTGAAAAATAAAACGATGAACCATTTTGAACAGGTGCTGGACGGTCAGCAGTTTGTTCGTTCACATCGTTCTTATATCGTCAATGTGCAACATATCACCCGCATTGATCCTTATGAAAAAGATAATCATGTGGCAGTGTTAAGAACCGGAGCTAAAGTACCGGTGAGCCGTGGTGGATATGGAAAACTGAAAAGTGTACTGGGATTGTAGTAATTAGCCGGCTTCGGAGCATCAGCTCTAACCTTTTGGAACAGGCGGTGGCCCGTCCGGCAACATGGCTTTCCATACTTCTTTCCCTTTTCTTTTTAAGAACTCTTCTTTGATCTCCTGCCGGAGTTTTTCATTTTCAAACAGGTCAATCATAGTAAAGGCAAGTGCTTTGGAAGCAAACAACATTCCCTTGTGCCCGATACTCATACCACCGCAGGCTACCACTACCCATGAATGCCAGGGTGCTTCATAAGGCGCTGTTGTGGTAAACAGTGTAATTTCCGGTACTATATAACTTACATCACCTACATCGGTGGAGCCACCAACAGGATCTGGCCTGGTTAGTTCCAATGGTTTTATTTTTCCGTCAATACCTTTTGCTTCCAGTCCATATTCTTTCATGATCCTGTCTGCAAAATTCAGTTCTTCCTCAGTGTAGCTTATAGGACCAATCAATTCCACATTTTTTTGCAATGCTTTTGCACCGGTTTCATTGATTAAAAGCTCATATAAACCATTGTTTAATTCTATTTCATATTGCACGCCTGCCATTAATGCGGCGCCTTTAGCAATATCATTCACCCGTTCAAATACTTCCGCTACACCACTTCGTTTAGAGTCTCGTATCCATAGCCATACGCTGGCTTCATCCGGTATTACATTGGGTATTTTACCGGCTTCCGTATAAACATAATGCATCCGTACACTGGGCTTTACATGCTCCCGCAAAAAATTAATCCCGGTAGAAAATAATTCCGCTGCATCCAATGCACTTCGCCCATTCCAGGGATCGGAAGCAGCATGTGCGCTCTTTCCTTTGAATGAAACGCTGTAATCGGTTACCGCCTGTGAACTTTGCATATTGGCTTTGGTTTCATAATCCGGGTGCCAGTCTAAGCATATATCCAGGTCATTGAATAAACCAGCTCTTGCCATATATACTTTGCCGGCTATATCTTCTTCAGCAGGCGTACCATAAAAACGAATAGTGCCTTTTAGTTTACCGGCTGCCATCAATTCTTTTATAGCTAATGCCGCACCCAGACTCCCGGCGCCAAACATATTGTGACCGCATCCATGTCCCGATGCGCCATTTATCAATGCTTCTTTTGTCGCTTGCGCTTTTTGCGAAAGGCCGGGTAATGCATCATACTCACCCAATATTCCGATAATAGGCTTGCCCGATCCGAACTCGGCTATAAACGCCGTTGGGATTTCCGCTACACCCCTTGTTACTTTGAAACCCTGTGCTTCCGCATAATCAGCTAATACTTTTGCGGACTTCGTTTCCTTCATCGCCATTTCCGCGAAGCCCCATACCTGGTCACTGAGTTTAATTAACTCCTGCTGATGTTTTTCAACAGATAACAATACAGCCGATTTCTTTTTTGAAACTACCTGGGCATTAATAAGGGAGCAAATAAAAAGCAGGGGAATAAAATATTTTCTCATGGGTGTATCTTATAAAAGAAAATTAGGTTTTTGTCACGAGAGATCACGAACTAATACCAAAACAATTAAGATTGAAACGGAAATATTTGTCAGTCGACTACTATTTATAAAGTAAAAACCTTCAGTGAAATTTTGCGTTGCTCTACGGGGCTAAACTTTATTTATCCTGGCTGGATTTTCTACTCACCCGGATGATAGCTTCTTTCCACGTGCTTCAGTACATCTTCTTTATAAAATAGTACGTCTTTGAATTTTCCTTCGGTGTACATTTCTAACTGGTCCGTAAAATGCCTGGAAGAAGGGTCGCCGCTTTCTCCACCCGCCAGTAATGATTTTGCTTTTATCTTTTTACCAAACTCTACGGCGCAAATAAAACTGTTGCCGCTTACACCATATCTTTTATTAGTGCCGGGATAATAGCGGCTGTTATAAGAAGGCAACATACCCCAGGAAGCAGAAGCGAATCCTACGGGAAAACTGGGTTGCTCGTCCCGGTATTTTTGCTCGATATCCCCGGAGATACGCTGATAACGATTGATTTCTCCCCAGGCTATTTCCCATTTGCCGAATTTATTCGTCAACTCTTTTACAACGGCAAGCAGTGGAGGCAATAATTCTTCTTTGGTAGCGGTTGCCGCAAACTTTTTCACCAGTGTTACCTGGTCGTCCCATCCTTCGTCAATATAAATCCGCTGTATAGAAGTGGTTAATTTTTGCGCCCATTCAACAGCCAGCGTAGTGGCGATTGAATTTTCAGCTGAATAATAGTCCCATTTTTTTAAAGTTTGAATGGGTTCTGCCAATTGGCTATATAAAGAATCAGTTACTGAAATATTTTTTTCAAATGAACTGACTAACGCGGGTACCAGTATTTCGAATGCTGAAAGTTTTCTGTCATAACCCGCGGCGATCGTTTTATCAATAGTAAATTTATTTTCCGCCTTCAATACTCTCGCCGCATTGATACCACGGAAATTTTCTCCATCCGGCGCCATATAAGCCGGGTAGTTTTCTTTTTTTGGACTGCTGCTTCCGGAAACGGTGAAAGGCGTAGAGTTGCAATTCTGTATCCAGCCGGTTGATGGATTATATACATGTACTATTTCATCCAGTGTATGTAGCCCTTTCCATTCGGTCGCTGCAATGGTGCCATCTACGGGGAGACCCCAGTTGAGTGTTTTATCTCGTCGAGGAATATAATCACCATGCCAGTAAGCGATATTTCCTTTATCATCCGCGAATACGGTATTGTTGGACGTATTAGCATAGAGCGACATATTCTTTTTATAGTCTTCCAGCCCTTTTGTTTTGGTGCGCAGGTAACTTTGCATTAAGCTTTTCAGCGAACGGTTATACCCTCTTACGCTTATCCATTGCCCATCACGGTTCGCCATGATGGGACCATGATAAGTGTAATAAGTTGTAACAACCTTTGTTTGTATAACACCGTCTTTCTTATAGCGAAGTGTTATTGGCTTTTGTGTAACCGGCCTCAACGCCTTATTGTATTCATAAAAAATCCGGTCATTTTTTTTGATGATTTTTTCTTTATACAGATCAGCTACATCTACATTACTCGAAGTGTGCATCCAGCCGCAGTGTTCATTAAAGCCCTGGTAAACGAAAAGCTGGCCCCAGGTAACAGCGCCATATACATTTAGCCCTTCTTCACTCACCACCTGTACTTCGGGGCGGAAATAAAAAGTAACATGCGGGTTGATATATAAAATGGCATTGCCCGATTCGGTTTTGGAAGGAGCAATGGCAAAGCCATTGGAGCCGGTAACTTGTTCTTCAAAGAAATCTTTCCTGGCAACAACCGGCGCACTACTCCCGAGGTAGAAATTTTTTACATCAGCTTCTGTTATATCGCCGGTGCTGATGGCGCCAATGCTTCCATCTGTCCACAGCAATTGATACCAGGGTTTGAAACGGGTTAACAAAGCCGGTCTTACTTCCGGATGTTTATAGAGGTAATAGTTAATCCCATCAGCATAGGCATTCAATAATTTTTGCAACCATAGAGGGCTTTTTTTATAATCCATTACCGCCTCCGCTGAATCAATGATAAGCCGGATATACAAATCATCCTGTAAAAAATTTTCTCCCTTTACTTCCGCCATTCTTCCCAACTTTTCAATATAGTTCAGTTCTACCCTTTTAAAATCATCCTCGCATTGGGCATAGAGCAAACCAAACACCGCATCGGCATCCGTCTTTCCATAAATATGAGGTATGCCCCAGTCATCACGGACGATGGAAACCCGCTCAGCTTGTTTTTCCCATCGTATTATTTCTGTTTTGGAGAATGGTTGTGCAGCGAGTTGGAGCGGGAATAAAAAAATAAACAGAAGTTTCTTCATGGATAAATAAAATTGATAGCATTTATTTAAATCACTACCTATGTAAAAAAACCTTTAATGATTTTACTAATCCATCACTTCATAAATCGTTACCGGGTTAGCTTTATTTTTCAGGCTGACCTCTCCTACTTTACGGCAATTGAATGATTCTTTTACTTTTTCGTAAGTAGCTTCATTGATAATAATCTGGTCCTCCTTCCCAGCTGATTGTAATCGCTGAGCCGTATTCACCGCGTCACCGATAACTGTATAGTCTAAACGGCGCAGATTGGCAGACCCTATATTACCAGATATCATTTCTCCACTGTTGATGCCGATGGATACTTTAGGCTTAAAGGAAACATTTTCTGAATTCGCCGGCAGTTTATCTATCTGTTCTCTTACCGCCAGGCAGGCGTCAATAGCCCTGTCCAAATGAAAATTGCCACGGAAAACCGCCATGATAGCGTCCCCGATAAATTTATCTACATATCCTCCCTGAGCGATGATTTCTTTCACCATCACATCGAAATAATTATTCAACAGTTTCACTACCGTATCAGGCGATTCATTTTCACTGATGGAAGTAAAGCTGCAGATATCCAAAAAAGCTACCGTAGCTTCTACGGTTTCATTTTGCATCAACGATGATTCAAATTCACGGCTGCCCATAAAATTGAGCACCGTTTCATCCACATACATTTTCAGGATATTATTTTCTTTGATCGCCTTCAATGTCTCGCGCAACTGTATAACATGCTTGATTGTTTTTTCCATCGTTACCGACAGATCTTCAAAGTTGATGGGCTTGGTAATAAAATCAAATGCCCCTCTATTCATCGCCGTACGGATATTTTCCATATCACCATAAGCCGAAACAATGACCGCTTTTATCAAGGGGCTTGATTCACCCAAACGGCTGAGTAGTGTCAGGCCGTCCATCTCCGGCATATTGATATCACTCAGTACGATATCTATATCAGGATGCTGTACGATTTTATCCAGCGCATCATTGCCATTGATAGCGAAAATAAATTCATACTGCTGCTCCCGTATCTTCTGCCGGAATTTTTGCTTGATCAGCATTTCCAGGTCCGTTTCGTCATCAGCCACCAGAATTTTTGCCATTAGTTTACTGTTTTAAGCTTTTCTTTTAATACGGTAAAATCAACCGGCTTGGTTAAAAAATCATCCGCTCCCAACTCTTTGGCTGTATTAAAATTCTCAGCATCGCCGTAGGCCGTTATCATCATGACTATAGGAGGAGGTTTATGATATTTTTGTTTGATATGCCCCAGCAATTCAAGACCGCTCATGCCGGGCATATTAATATCCGACAATATCAGCACGGCTTCATGTTCATGACTATTAAGGTAAGTAAGCGCCTCTTCGCCTGAAAATGCGAACACAAACGCCATTTCCTGGCTCTTTATTTCCTTTCTGAATCTTTGCTCGAAAAGGATCTGAACATCTTTTTCATCATCTACGACTAAAATTTTCATAACCTGATTTAATGTTTATTAAGGTAAAATAATAATAAATGTCGCTCCTTCCCCTTCCTTTGTTTCCACTTTTAATTCACCATTGTGTGCTTTGATGATGTCGTAGCTTAAAGATAACCCCAATCCTGTTCCCTCCCCGGTGGGTTTGGTGGTAAAGAATGGCTGAAATATTTTTTCCAGTACTTTTTGGGGAATACCGTTGCCATTGTCTTTTACTATCACCTGTACTTTGCCATTACTCTTTTTCGTACTTACTGAAACCGTTGGTTCAAATACATCCTGGGGGTTCCCAATCCCTTCGGCAGTTGGCAGGGGTGAAGAAGTTTGTTTCTTTTTTTCCGTTACCGCGTAAAATGCATTGGTAATTAAATTAAGAACAACCCTTCCGATATCCTGCGGAATGACATTAATGTCCCCAATGGTTTCATCAAAATCAGTTTTCATAATGGCATTAAAGGATTTGTCTTTTGCCCTGAGGCCGTGATAGGCCAAACGCAAATATTCATCCGCCAGGGCATTGATATTGGTGGGCTCTTTTTGCCTGTTACCGCTGCGGCTATGCTGCAACATTCCTTTTACAATTCCATCCGCCCTTTTACCATGATGATTGATCTTTTGTTCGTTTGCCGCGATATCATCTGCAATAGCTTTTACCTCTTCCAGGTTACCCTTCTCAATTTCTTCTTTCATTTCACTAATCAACTCTGTATTTACTTCCGAAAAATTATTGATGAAATTTAAAGGGTTTTGGATTTCATGGGCGATACCGGCGGTAAGTTCTCCCAGGGAAGCCATTTTTTCGGATTGTATCAACTGCGCCTGCGTTGCTTTGAGGTCTTCCAGTGATTTTTGCAACTGGTTTGTCCGAAGGTCTATTTTTTCTTCCAGTATCCGGTTTTCTTTTTTAAGCCTCCGGGAACGATAAACAATATAAGCCCTTATAATTCCTATTCCTGTTAACACATATAAAATATAAGCCCACCAGGTTTGATACCAGGGGGGTAAAATGGTAAAATCCAAAGTTGCAGGCCTGCTCCATCTGCCATTAATTCCCTTACTGCTGACCTTAAAAGTATATTTCCCGGGAGGAAGGTTTAAATAGTTTTCAGTAACCAGGTTTACAGTCGCCAGGCTCCAGTTTTTATCAATACCGGCCAGCATATAGCTATACCAGGTTGTATCCAGCCTGCTTAAATGCGCCTGCCCAAACTGAAACTGCATATAATTATTATCATGAGGAATCTCCAGGTTGACAGGTAAATTATATGGACCGGTTACACTGTCCATTCTCAATCCTTTTATCAACGAATAAGCGTTACCCACAGGCTTTTGCCCTTTTACATAAAATGTGTCAGCCGCCCACAATGTATCCTTTTCACCGGCTTTGACGGTATTTACAAAATGTTGCGGGCGTGTCATAATATTCATGCCCGTTATGAACGTAGCGACAGAATCATTTTCGGGTTTAATTTCATTAATAGTCGTAATCCCACGGTCGCCCCAAAGGTATTGGCCATTCTTTGTAACCAGGTCAGTACTCCAGGCATTGGTTTGTTCCCGGAGCAATAATTCAGATTGATCCAGTGGTGCTATTTTCCACCCGACAGCTATCAGATCCTGGTCCGCAGATGCTTTATCAGTAGTTGCATAAGAAGGGACCGGGGCGGTAATAATCGTTGCTTTATTATTGGTCCCTGCTATTACACTTTCATTGTATTCCAGCAAGGATAATACTTTGTTGCCTGACAAACCTTCTTTGGTGGTTACCTGGGTTATTGTTGAGAGCTTTTTATCCACTATTAAAATACCTTTATCCGTACCAATCCAAATGCGGTCGTATTTATCCAATAACATCATCTTATCACAGGGGTCTTTTAAACCGGGCTGTTTATTGAGGTATTTAACCGTTCCGGTTATTGAATTGAATATATTTATTCCACCGCTATTTGTCGCCAACCATATCAGCCCATCCTTATCCTGTTTTACATCCTGTATATTATTATCACTTAATCCACTGATTGCGTCTGCATGTCGTATTATTTTTTTGGCCGAATCAATCAGGTCGACACCATTACTCGGCCCCGTAAGCCATGTATTGCCAGCCTTATCTTTAAATACAGAATAGATGGTATCGCTTACTAATCCCTCCTTTTTACCGGTATGTTCCAATGTTTTTTGAACAGGGTCGATAATATCTAAACCACCATTCGATGTGACCCAAATTTGCTGGTTGACTTTTGCAAAAGATTGTACCAGGTCATCGCTTAATCCATGGGACTTATCCAATACACGCATGGCATTTTTTTGCTTATTTATCAACGATATCCCATTATTAGTGCCTATCCAGATATTGCTCTCCGCATCTTCCATCTGGGTAATCACTATAGTTGCTCCCAGCGGATGCACGGTTTCACCATTTTGGGATATTATATGCATGCCTTGTATAGTGGCCACCCACATCCGGTTATTCGCATCAGGCACGCAGGCGGTGACCAGTTTGTCTGCCAGGCCATGATTCTGATTGATAAACCTGCTCATCCCTTTTCCTTGATCTACTATTATTAATCCCTGGTTTGAGCCGACCCAAAGTCTGTTCCTGTTATCAAACGCAAGGTTGAAAGTATAGTTGTTTTTGGGCCTCTGGTATGAATTGTAATGCCGGATAGTGCCCTGCTTTATATCTATTTCATTCAGCTCTCCTTTTGAATCGGTAAGCCAAATATGCCCGTCTTTGCCCTTTGTCATAGCAGTTAAAGTATCGCTGTTAAGGCCATTTATTTTTTTCAGGTGTTTTATTTTTCCCGTGGTGGGATTAAAAACATCAACACCACTGGTATAGGTACTGATCCAGATATTTTTGTTATCATCTTCCAGCGTTTCAAAAGCGGCACGGTCAGACAAACCATTTTTTGTGTCCAGGCTTTTGTAAGTCCGGGCTTCCGGATTTACTATGCTGACAGCGGAGTCTATTTTATTATAGACCCAGATGAGCCCGTTTCCATCCTTTGTCATCTTTGCAAGATTGTTAAAGACCGCACTTATTTTTGGGGAATAATTTATGGTGCCGCGACGCAGGTCAATCATTCCAATACCACCATTCCGGATAAACCAGATATTTCCCTGGTTGTCTTCCGTCATGCCAACGATCGGTGCCGCATTAGAGCCGTGAATATATGTTTGAATATAGGATCCGTCATAGCGAAAAAGCCCTTCATTACCGGCAATCCACATCAACCCATTTTTATCTTTCAGTAAACAGGACACGAATTTTGCCGGAAGTCCCTGCAACGGGCCAAAATCAGCAATGGAAATAGCCTTTCCTTTTTGCACTACGGGAGTTAATGCCTTAACGTTTGCAGGAGGATCAAAAATCGTTGTTTTGAATTGCAAAGGCTTTGATGGCAAACTATCCAGGTCAAGGGTTGATTCAGGAAGGCTGTTAAAGTCAAAACTTATTTCTTCCGGTGGTTTGATAAAAGGCCTGAATCCACTTGTATCAAAGGGTTTGGAAGGCAGGGCCTGGATATCTAATTTTTTTATGACCGGCTTTATACCACCCTGTTTGGCGGTATCCCAGTTTAATTTTTTTCCCTCACTGAATTGCAGTGGTATTGAAACAGGCTGCGAAAAACCGAGTTCTTTTTCAGGAAAGGGAATATTACCTGAATTATTATCGCAGGAGATGAACGTAACAGATAAAAAAGTCGCCAGGAATAATGCCGGAAATGAAATCTTATGCTTAGTCATGTGATTACTTCTGAAAGCCCTTGATTTAAAGATAAGGAAATAAAGGACTGCTCAGGACGACTTAGCTTGTTCCTGTACCGGTTCTCCCTAATTTTCAGGGTCACAGACTGGCATTCTTATCCCGGGAGCTGAATAATAAATTCCGTCCCATCGCCTTCTTTGGTTTCTACTTTTATTTCCCCGCCATGTGCCTTAACAATATCATAGCTCAGCGATAAACCGAGCCCGGTTCCCTGGCCCGTGGGCTTGGTAGTAAAGAAAGGTTGAAAAATTTTATCAAGTACTTTTTCCGGAATGCCGTTACCATTGTCTTTTACAGAAATCAAAATTTTATCCCCTGTTTTTTTTGTACTAACGGAAATGGCGGGTTCGTACTTTTTACTTTGCGCTCGGGGTTTTAAGCTTTCTGATTTTAGCTTTTCATTTACCGCATAAAAGGTATTGTTGAATAAGTTCAGTAACACCCTGCCAATATCCTGCGGAATCATTTTTATTTTAGCAATACTTTCATCAAAATCAGTCTGTATTGTTGCATTGAAAGATTTGTCTTTTGCACGAAAGCCCTGGTAGGCGAGCCGTAAGTATTCGTCGGCCAGTTTATTAATATCCGTTGGTTCTTTTACCCCACTATTGCCGCGGCTGTGTTGCAGCATTCCCTTTACGATTGCATCAGCACGTTTGCCGTGGTGGTTTATTTTTTCTTCATTGTGTTTTATGTCATTAGAAATGGCTCTAGCATCTTGCAGGTTTCCCTTATCCATTTCCTGTTGCATTTCTTCAAGCAATTCCGTATTTATTTCTGAAAAATTATTGACGAAGTTTAAGGGGTTTTGAATTTCGTGGGCAATGCCAGCGGTCAGTTGACCAAGTGAAGCCATTTTTTCTGATTGAATAAGTTGTGCCTGGGCTGATTTTAAATCTTCCAGCGTGGTTTGCAATTCTTCTTTCTGATGTACCACTTCAGCTGTTCGTTCGGCTACCTGGTTTTCCAAAATTCGTTTTTGCCGGAGTAAATTGCGGGACCGGTAATGGATAAAGGCCCATATACTACTAATGATTAACAGTCCGTACAGTGTGTAGGCCCACCAGGTTCGCCACCACGGCGGATGTATGATAATGGTTAAAGTTGTATCCTGCGCATTCCACACGCCATCGTTGTTGGAACCCATTACATGAAAAACATGTTTGCCGGGTGGTACGTTTGTATAATGGGCAATCCGCTGGTGGCCGCTGTTTACCCAATCATTATTTACTCCCTCCAGTTTATAGGCGTACTGATTATTTCCCGAAGAAAGATAGCTCAACGCCGCAAACTCAAAGTCCAGGAAATTCTGATCATACGGGAGTGATATTTCTTTACCAGTAACCGGATAGGGTTTATCAAAAACTTTAAACTGGGTGATCACTACGGGAGGTTTAAAGTTATTATCGTGAATCGTGGCAGGATTAAATGAGATCAATCCATTATAACCATTGTTACTGCTAAAGTAAATAACACCGTCATGGCTTTCCATGCTTAGATACTTATGATCATCATCTAACTCAACACCTGATGGAGAGCTTGCTAGCCCGTCTGCCAGGCCAAACTGCTGCGTCTTCAATGTTGTGCTGTTGAACCGGGTAATTCCCTCGTCTGCATTTATCCAAAGATTACCTTTTCCATCGCTTGCAAGGCCCTGGACACTATTCGACAATAAACCGTTTTCTTTCGTATAGACAGTAAATTTTCCGGATCCCACATCCAGCCTGTTGAGGCCGCCCCCGTAAGTGCCTATCCAGAAAATATTATTCTTGTCTTCATAAATACAGGTAACGCTATTATTGCTCAGGCTGACCGGTACACCTGGCTCGTGTTTGTAATGCTTAATATTGCCCGTCTTCAGGTTGATATGGTATAAACCATTGCCGCCCAGGGAAAGATGAAATGCACTGATACCTAACCATAGATCCCCTTTGTTGTCCTCGTGAATAAACTGGATACCTGCATTCGGCGGCGATTCTTCATTTGCTGAAAGAAACCGGTACCGTATAAATTTTTTTGTGGTTGAATCGTACCATAGTAAATAGGGCCCTTGTGTGCCTGCCCATAACCTGCCGCTTCGGTCCTTATAAAAGACATCAACCCAATTATCACCAAGACCAGTTGAATCCAATGGATTTTTTTGAAAGAAGGTTGCTTTGCGTGTGTGGCTATCATACCTGATAATTCCAGCCAGATTGGTACCCAACCAAAAAATACCTGGTTTCTCTTCGTAGGCCGCTGTTAAAATATAACTTTCGTTTTTTCTTTTTATTGATTTTATTTGCAAAACTTCTTCGAATTTATCCTTAGCCCGGTTAAACTTTAAAACATTTTGACTGGTCGCCACATATTGCTGGCTATCTGCTGAGTTAAAAATTGATTTTATTCTGTTACTGCCTAATCCAAATTCCAGGCTTGCTTCATCATTCAGATAGCGGCGGAATTTTCTTTGCTGTGGTGAAAAATATATAACGCCTCTTCCCATTGTGCCAATCCATACTAAACCAGCACGGTCTGTCTTAATAATATGACCTTTTGTTTCTGTTTTTGGCAGATAACTTTTATTCTCGTAAAGGGTAAACACTTTGGTTTGCGGATTAAAATGGTATAAGCCTTCTTCTGTGGATACCCAATAGCTGCCGGCCAGGTCCTGTGTGATTGCAAACACAACATCACTCCCGATACTAGTTGGATTTTTGGGATCGTGATGATAGTGCGCAATGCATTTTTTGGATTCCGGATCTATCACAAACACGCCATGATCAAACGAACTTACCCACAAAAGGCCTTCATTGTCTTTATAGATATGATGAATAGTACTTTTTTCAAGCTGCGAGTAATCCGTAATATCTCCATTAACCAGGTAGAAACGTCCCTCCTTTGGATTAAAAAGATTTACGCCTCCGTTTGTTCCTACCCAAAGCAGCCCTGCTTTATCTTCCACTATTGAATAAACCCGGTTATTACTTAAGCTATACTTATCGGTTGGGTTATTTTCAAACAACGTAAACCAGTTTGTTTTTGGATTATAACGGGTAAGCCCATCCGTACTTCCAAACCAAAGCATACCGCTGCGATCTTCAGCAATTCCTTCTATCGATCCTTTGCCCATACTATTGGCAATTTTTGGATTGTGCGGATATCGCTTCCACTTCGCAGTCTGCGGATCAAATGAATTAACACCGCCACCTCCAGCTGTACCTACCCATATCAGGCCCGTATGATCTTCAAATACCGACATGACAATATTATCTCCCAGGCTATTGGTGTCTTGCGGATTGTTCTGATAGCGGGTTAGCGTATAGCCGTCAAATTTAACCAGGGCATCCAGTGTAGCAAACCACATAAAACCTTTCTTGTCCTGTGTCATGCCAAACGCTTTATTATTGGAAAGCCCGTTTTCGATAGCTAAGCGCTCAAACCTTATTTCGTTATTTAAGTAAAAATTACTCTGCGTTTGCTGTCCCTGGGCAAGAATTATCTGCATCGTCAATAAAAAGAAAAGAAACAACTTATTTCTTATTCTCTGCCAGGAGGTGCTTTTAATAAAAATGTACAGCATATAAAAATTATATGTGCCCCGAAAGGGCATTCAAACAGATAGAAGATACTGATGTTTATGATTTATAAAAGATCTATTGTTAAAGCATCTTTCCAACAAAATTATTAAAACAAGCAAACTGTTAAACCGGTAGCCAGACAACAAACTCTGACCCTTGCCCTTCTTTAGTCTCCGCTTTTATTTCTCCGCCATGTGCTTTTACAATATCATAACTCAACGATAATCCTAATCCTGTTCCATGCCCGGTAGGTTTTGTGGTAAAAAATGGTTGAAATATTTTGTCAATAATATTTTGAGGAATGCCATTGCCATTGTCCTTTACTTTTATTTCTATTGTATTGCCTTTTTTTTCCGTGGTTACTGAAACAGTTGGTTCGTAAGGGCTGCCGGCATTTTTCTTTTTTTCATTGACAGCATAAAACGCATTATTGTATAAATTCAATAATACCCGGCCAATATCCTGCGGAACGATGTTTATTTTGTCGATGTTATTGTCAAAATCCGTGTCGATTGTGGCATTGAATACGGAATCCTTTGCACGAAGTCCCTGGTAGGAAAGGCGCAGGTATTCGTCCGCCAGTTTATTGATGCCCGTTAGCTCTTTTATTCCGGTACTGCTTCGACTGTGTTGCAACATACCTTTTACAATACTATCGGCACGTTTTCCGTGGCGATTTATTTTTTCCTCATTATCCCTGATATTATTCAGGATCAATTCAGCCTCACTCAAATTTCCTTTTCTCATTTCCTGCCCGGCTTCTTCAATTAGTTCTGTATTTATCTCTGAAAAATTATTCACAAAGTTCAGCGGATTTTGAATTTCATGTGCAATGCCCGCGGTAAGTTCACCAAGCGAGGCCATTTTTTCGGATTGAATAAGTTGAGCCTGGGTGGATTTTAATTCAACCAATGTTTGTTCTGCATTTTCTTTCTGTTTAGCTATTTCTTCTTTTTGTTTTTGCAATAATTCATTTGCTTTTTTTCGATGGCGGTTATTTCTGTATAACAGAAAAGCAATCACCATAAAAACAACTATGCCTGCAAGCATTGCATAAGTTCTTATTTCAGCCTGGGTTTGAATTCTTTCTTTTTCCAGGTTTTTAAGGCGCATCTGCTCATCAAGATTTGCATTCTGATAAGTAAGCAGGTTTTTTCTTTCTACATTATTCAGACTGTCATGTAATACGGTAGCCAATGTTAGATACGCAAAAGCACTATCAGTTCTTTTTTGTTCTCCATACGCAGATGAAATTGAAGAATATGCATTCGCAATCCCATCTTTGTCTTTAAAAGTTTTATATGTTTCCAATGCTTTATAGGCATACAGCAGGCTGGAGTCTGGCTTGTTTATCGTTTTATAGAAGTTGCTAAATGCAAGACAAATTCCTCCAATGCCGGCAAGATTATTTTGTTGCTGCATTAATTGCAAACCCTTTTGTAAGGCAAATCTAGATGAATCAAAATTTTTCTTTTCAATGTAAATAGTCCCGATAGCGCCAAACACCCATCCAAGATCATCTGGGGAATCATGTAAATTTGAGTGAAGCTTTAATGCTTTTTGCTCAAAATAAAGCGCTGAATCCGGTTTTTTAAGCTTATTAAGATATACATTTCCCAGGTTCAAATTTCCAAGCGTATTCATTGCTGAATCGTCTAAAGATTGGGCAATGTTTATTGCTTGCAGTAAACTTGAAATTTGCTTTTTAGTATTATCGGTATTGCCATATAGCTGGGCTATATTAAAATAAATCCAGCCTAATGTACTCAGCCTTTCATTGTGCGGAGTATGACCGGCGGGCAAATTCCAGACATTTTTTTCACTGGCAGGGTCTTCAGCAATTTGCAATGCCTGTAATGATAATTCCAGCGCCTTTGGGTAATTGCTCCATGATAGGTCAAAAGCCTGAGAGGATAGTATCCCGGCCTCATATAACTTTAATTTTAATTTTTGAGCGATGGATACACTTTGCCCCCAATAAAAACGTGCACTGTCATAATTTATAGTATAATGATACCACGCTAATTGATTCAACATATCCATACGAATAGTATCATTGGCTGCGTTTTGCAAAGCCAGGTGCAGGCTGTCTAATTTACCCTGTTGTGGTTGCGCCTCAACAAATACAGGCAACAACAAAAGCAGGCATATTATAAATTGTTTCATGAATTTTATTTAGTAGTCGGTATCTGTATAATAAACTCAGTTCCTTCTCCTTCTTTCGTCTCTACTTCTATTTCGCCGCCATGTGCTTTTACAATATCATAGCTCAGTGATAAGCCTAAACCGGTTCCTTGACCGGTAGGTTTTGTTGTAAAGAATGGTTGAAATATTTTGTCCAGTATTTTTTCGGGAATGCCCGCACCGTTATCTTCTACCCTGATCTCAACATTGTCGTTCAGTTTTTTGGTACTCACTGCTACAGTTGGTTCGTAATCTGCCCCGACTTGCCTGGCTCTTTCAGCTACAGCGTAAAACGCATTTGTAATCAGGTTTAATATAACCCTTCCAATGTCCTGCGGAATAATATTGATATCACCAATTGTTTCATCATAATCTGTTTTCATCGTTGCATTAAATGATTTATCCTTTGCTCTTGAGCCATGATAAGCCAATCTTAAATATTCATCCGCCAAGGCATTGATATCAGTGGGTTCTTTCACTCCGCTGCTGCTGCGGCTGTGCTGCAGCATGCCTTTTACAATGGCATCGGCTCTTTTCCCGTGATGGCTTATTTTTTCTTCGTTTGCTTTTATATCATTAGCTATTGCTATTGCTTCCTCTTTATTTCCTTCCTGTACTTCAGTTTTCAGTTCCTCAATTAATTCAGTATTTACATCTGAAAAATTATTTACGAAATTCAGGGGATTTTGAATTTCATGGGCGATGCCGGCTGTCAGTTGGCCAAGTGAAGCCATTTTTTCGGATTGGATAAGCTGGGATTGTGTGGATTTCAGTTCATCAAGCGATTGTTTCAATTCCGCTGTTCGTTCCGCGACCTGTTTCTCCAGTTCAATTTTTTGCTGTGCTATAAATTCATTTCGTTCCTTTTCTTTTTCATTTATCATCTTTTCTCTTTCCAGCTGATCCTTCAATATTTGCTTTTCCTGCTGCCCGTAACGTTTAAACAAAAAAGCAGAAAAAACAATAACCGCCCAAACAATAGCTATTCCTGATATAAATTCTCCAATGAATAGCTGGTGCTCGGTTGGCGAATCTTTCATAACTAAAAGCGCTATGCATAAAAAGCTAATAAGACACACAATAAATGGCACTACCGCTATAATGAAAACCTTTCCTTGTTCGCTTTTTTTTCTTAGAAATAATAAAACTGTAATTATTATGGCGAGGAGTAAAAAGGCGAAGAATATCTGTCCTGCCGTAAAAAAAGCCGGGAAAGCATTTAATGGTGACACTGCGAGTATAAGATTCAGGCAAAGAACGACAGCAATGCCCTGCATAAACTTATCCCATCGCGGATAATACGTACGAACTGAAAAATAATACCGGATAAAAAACATAAAAAAAACAAAACTCAAATCAGGAAGTCTATCGAAAATTTCTATGACAGCCGGGTTGTCACGGGCAAAAATTTCTATAAAAAGTAAATTGAACCCTTCTAAAGAGAAGAAAAATAAAAACAGCGAAAAATAAAGCTGCGTTTTATCCCTTGTCGCTAAATAAATCAGGAAATTGAGTATAGCCGCCAGTATAAAAATGCCGGCAAGAAAACCCATATAAGCAGATTCTTTTTTAGTATAATTTATTTCATAATCTTTCAATTCACCCTGTGAAAGTTGTTCTGTACTAAACATCCTTATCGACAGGGTTGATGGCAATACTCCTTTGGTACTGTTATATCTTCGTTGATAAATTGTAACTTCTTCTCCGGGCTTTAAAACAAAAGGTATTGCGTTTGCTTTTTTTAAACCCGATTTGTTGTCCCAGGCTACACTACTACCAGTAATATAAGGACCTGCGCTAATACCATTTTTAATAACGTAAAAATCTGATCGTTGAGAACCTGTGGTAAGACTCATCCGGGCGTCGGAAGCCATTACATTACTTAGCTTGAATCTTACCCAATGTGTAGTAACAATACTGTCGGCCGCCTTTTGTTTCAAATCATGAAATTGGTTGCTCAACTGGCTGTCAAGTATTTCCCCGATTGTCCATTTGCCCGATTTGTCTTCAAGAACTTGTAAAAATGCCGGGCCTATACGTTGCTCCAATATGGTATCTGATTTAATTTGATAGGCGGGTGGTAGTGTTGCCTGGGAGAAAGCGCCAATAAAAAAAAATAGTGGCATCAATAAGGAGAACATAATTCTCATCATTACTAAATTTAATTATTTGCTTTTACAGGCAATTGAATATTGAATTCACTGCCTTCTCCTTCTTTTGTCTCCACCGTCAGCTCTCCGCTATGTGCTTTCACAATATCATAACTCAGCGATAATCCCAAACCGGTTCCCTGGCCGGTCGGCTTGGTGGTAAAGAAGGGTTGAAATATTTTATCCATTACTTTTTGAGGAATACCATTCCCATTATCCTTCACGCTTATTTCCACCCGGTAACCGTCGGGTTTTCTATTGATCTTTTTAGTACTTACCCAAACAGTGGGTTCATAATCATCACCCGATTGGGTCTTTTTTTCCGTTACCGCGTAAAATGCATTGGTAATTAAATTGAGTATCGCCCGGCCGATATCCTGCGGAATGACATTGATATTGCCGATACTTACATCAAAATCCGTTTCCATGGTCGCATTGAATGATTTGTCTTTCGCCCTCAGGCCGTGGTAAGCCAACCGCAAATATTCATCCGTCAGTTCATTGATATCCGTTGGCTCTTTCACACCGCTGCTGCTACGGCTATGCTGCAGCATTCCTTTTACAATGGCATCCGCTCTTTTGCCATGATGATTAATCTTTTCTTCATTGGCGGCGATATCATCAGCGATAATTTTTACTTCTTCTATATTCCCTTTCTCAATCTCCTGTTTCATTTCCGCTATCAGCTCCGTATTTATTTCGGAAAAATTATTGACGAAGTTCAGTGGGTTTTGTATTTCATGAGCGACACCCGCGGTTAGCTCACCCAGGGAAGCCATTTTTTCGGCCTGGATAAGCTGAGCCTGGGTGGATTTTAAATCATCGAGGGCATGCTGTAATTCTTCTTTCTGCTTTGTAATTTCCGCCGTGCGTTCCGCTACCTGCACTTCCAGTTCGGCCTTCAGGGTGGCCATTATTTTATTTTGTTTCTCTTCTTCCAGTGTTTTCTCGTGTTCTTTCGCTAGCGCCTTTCTTTGTTTGTTGGTAATGATGAGCATTACCACCATCCATATAACGGAAAATATGCTGGCGATATCAAAATAGTCATCCCAGCGATAGTAAAATTTAAAATCAATTAACTTAACCACCTCACTTAATGCTGAGACGATGATAAAAGGCAAAACTGCAATGACCATCGATTGTGCCTTCCGGAATTCCTCTTTCCGGTAAATCAGGTATATAATATACAGCAGGAATAAATAGGCGACCCAGGGTGTAAAAGGTCTTAACCGGTGTATCACCGTTTCCGCAACAATCATGGCAATCGAGGCCACCATCCCACCCACCAGTATTTTGTTCCAGGCAGGCAGCAGGTCTGAATTTTTCAATGACCTGCGCAGGTAGCGAAACATGAAAAAGGCCAGTAAAAACTCTCCTGCCATAGAAATGTTTATAAAATTTAAACAAATGCACTTATGATAAATTCAGCATCATCGTCTTCTTCGTTCTTCATTCTTATCCTGATAGCTATCAGGACACTCCACCTGATTTATACTTTCACCACTCAAAGATAGACCCAAAGCTGTTCCCTGTTTTTGAAAAAACCTGTCAATGCAAACTGTTTTGCGTGTAACTCTTTTACTATTCCTGTAAACCCTTTATCACTACGTTCCCATTTTTATTATTGCAGGGATAAGTAAACTCTCTTTCCAGGGCTTTGGGGTTATTGATTGTTTTATAAAATTCATCCAGGTAAGCAGTGGTGGATTTAATATATCGCTCCTCTAACAGTTCACAATGCGTATATAAATTATAAATATCATTTTTTAAGCGGTTATACAGGGCGACAACCTCTTCATATTCTTTCATATTCTGGATACAATAACCCCGAAACCGACGGTCTCTTACTGATTTCATTTGCAACTCTTCCGCCGGATAAGCATAGGGAGCATCTACAATGCCGGCATGGTCAAAGTCATACGGCACCGTGAAGGGGATAGTCACGGAATCACGCGCCAGCAATTTAATATTATGCTGGTAAGGCACCGACCAGTCTGTATTACCGATAAGGTATTGAAAAAACGCCATGTTTATGAAAGCATCAGGCGCTGTTTGCTGAGGCAACAATTTCCGTTCTACGATTACCTCCTTGTTTCTTTTCGCCATTTGCTTTTCTTCTTCCAGCAATATCCCGTAAAAAGGAGTACTCTCTTTCTTTTTCCTGTCATCGTCCAGTTTCACTTTCACCAGTCTCGCCCTGAAACTTTTGGGTGTTACCAGGTTGTATATTTTATAAACCAGCCATTCACGTATAAGGTATTTATCCTCCTGGCAGGGCATTACCAATTTTAATTTACGCTGCTCACTAAAAATGGAAGACAGCTGGTCTTTATCTTTTGAAAACTCAATTAGTAACGGGGGGTACACACAATTTTCTCTCATGCGGCGAAAATGTCCTCTTGTTTTCACGTTGACGGGTATGATCACTTCGCTGCTGTCTTCTTTGTAGTAAGAAAGATTCAGGGGAAGGCTTTTAGGCGTACCTACCCGTGAATTCAATACTTCACGAAGTTTTCCACTGAGTGTTATCGTCAATATATCTTCGCTTTCGAATAGGCCTTTTTTAGAATTGGATGAGTTTTGTACGTGAGCAGGCGGTTGTGCGACCAGCCCGGAAAAAGGTATGAAAACCATGTAACATGATAACAGGCGTAAAGCAGGGGTTAGATGCACTTTCATATATTAAAATTTAAAGCCTTTAAACAGGTAATAAAATAATAAATTCCATTTCTCCCTTTTCGTTCCCTGCCTGCCGGCGGGCAGAGTTTTCTCTTTTCAGCCTGAAAATGGTTTATAAAAAATTAATTCTTACAAACCTCTGCAGTTTATAAAGCATTGAGATTCGCTTACCTTACCAGGGTTACCATTCCTTTCGTCTTTGTTTTATTCTCATTTCCCTGTTTTTTAAACTCACAAAACCAAACAAAAGTTTGCACCGTTTGTAACTGTCCGTTGAAACTACCATTCCAGCCTTTTGAATAATCAAACGTTTCAAATACTTTTTGTCCCCACCGGTTATAAACTGAAAGATGATACTCCGTTAAATTAGCGGGCCTGAGAATTTTGAATAAATCATTTATACCATCATTATTTGGAGTGAACGCTTTCGGAAAATAAATACCGCAAATCCCTTCGTTTATTATTACCTGGTCCGCTCCTGAGCCACAGTTATCCGTTACCCTGACGGAGTACAGACCTGGTTTTTTTATAGTAATATGATCTGTTGCAGAACCATCCTGCCAGGTATAAGTAGTAAATTTTCCAGGATAAAGAAGCAATGAATCTCCGGGGCATAGTAATGTATCGGCTCCCAAGTATGGCGAGGGCGGAGGCAAAACCGCCAGGTAAAGTGTTACTATACTATCACAACCATTAGCGGTTACTAATGTATCTGTATAAATACCATTGCTTGTATGACCTCCGAAAGACTGGCCCTCGCAGATGGTCCGGGTAATACTGGTAAATAATGGAGGAGTGATAGTTAGTTGCAATGTGATTATACTATCACAACCATTGAGCGTTTTCAGCGTATCGGTATATACACCACTGTTGCTATAAATGTGATCATTCAGTGCAAAATTATTACAAGCCGCTATAGTAATTACATTACGCACAGGGTTGATGGCAAGGGTAAGCGTAATGATACTATCACAGCCGGCAGCGCCGGCAAGGGTTTGTGTATAGACACCGCTTGTATTATACGTTTGCCCGTTTAACGTATAATTTTTGCATGCCGATGCGCTGATAGCGGAAGAAGTATTGCCCAGGCATTGGCTCATCTTATGTACAAAAATATTTTCACCTTCACCTGTCATAAGAGGAAAGGAACCAGTCCCCGGATCAAAATCCGCCTGGCCTCTGAAAAAGTAGCCGGTGGTGATAACATTACCCAGCACATCCACCACAATTGAATTGGTGATAACAGTAGCGGTTCCACCTATTTGCTTAGCCCAAACAAAATTGCCATCCGGATTTAATTTGCAAATAAAAACGTCATACCGGGGTGTGGAAAGATTATAGACGCCGGGTCCCGGATCAAAATCCGATGTATTACCAAAATATCCGGTTATGTATAAACCTCCGTTATTATCCAATGTGGTTGAGTAACACCATTGGTTGCCGCCGGTCAGCTGCTTAGCCCAGATAAAATTTCCATCTTTGCCTAATTTGGCTATGCACACGTTAGAAATACCATTCCGGGTAATAAGATTAAAAACCCCCGGCCCCGGATCAAAATCCGCGGTACCAGTAAAGTTTCCGGCAGTATAAATATTCCCAAAGGCATCTGTCGCTATAGAGATGCCGATATCTTCGTCATCGCCTCCCATTTGTTTTGCCCAGGCAAAATTGCCATCCGTATTTAATTTTAAAACAAACATATCATGGGCACCCACACTGCCAGCCGGGGTCATATTATAGAGAAGTGGCCCGGGGTCAAAGTCCTGGACGCCCCAAAATGTCCCTGTCATATAAACATTTGCGTCACCATCTGTAGTTATTGAAACATCACCGCCTAAAGCATTACCTTCTCCTCCTATTTTTTTCGCCCAAACAAAATTTCCATTCTTATCCAGTTTGGACACAAAAAAAAAGTTTGAAAAATAGGCAGGATCTCCAAGATTAAAAACCCCCGGCCCCGGATCAAAATCAACCTGTCCAAGAGATGATCCCGCTATATAAACATTCCCAACAACGTCTGTTCTAATTGCGGTGCCGCCAGACGATACACTCAGCTTCCTGGTCCAAAGAAGGTTGCCTGCAGAATCCAATTTGCAAATAAAACATTGGCCACGGCCATATTCTTCGAAAAAATTACCGGTGATAAAAATATTGGCTTCGGGATCAATGGTGATTGCCTTAGCGGTCGCGGAAATGGCACTACCAATAATATCCATTTGTCTTACCCATAACAATTTGCCGGCCTGGTCAAGTTTAGAAATATAGCTGTCTTCAGTACCCATTGCATCAAGGTTATAAACCCGTTGCCCCGGATCAAAATCGACTCTTCCCCTGAAGATTCCGGTCGTATAAATATTTCCTGCGGCATCAGTAACGATGGATACTCCTCTTGCGTCTGCCATATCCACTCCGCCCATTTGTTTTGCCCACTGGAAGTTTACGTTTTGACCATGCAACAAGAATACGACCGGTATGAGAAAAAGTATAATGAATAACTCTTTCAAGTAACTCTTTTTCTTAAGTTAACGATAAAATTTTAAACGTTATCAGATGGCCATTTGAAGCCTGAATTATAGCAATGATAATGCAATAATAAACCCGGAACCTTCCCCTTCTTTAGTTTCCACTTTTAATTCACCTCCGTGTGCTTTTACAATATCATACGCTAATGATAAACCCAATCCTGTCCCTTGTCCTGTAGGCTTCGTAGTAAAAAAGGGTTGAAAGATTTTGTCTACTATTTTTTGAGGGATGCCATTTCCATTATCCTTCACAACAATTTCTATCCGATAGCTATCGGGTTTATCGCCCATCTTCTTAGTGCTTACCGATACGGTTGGTTCATATTCTTGCGCCGATTGTTTTCTTTTTTCATCCACTGCATAAAAAGCATTGTTGATTAAATTTAAAATAACCCGGCCGATATCCTGTGGAATGATATTAATTTTTCCAATCGTTTCATCAAAATCCGTTTTCAACGTGGCATTGAAGGATTTGTCTTTAGCCCTTATTCCATGATAAGCCAGCCGCACATACTCTTCTGCCAGTTTGTTGATGTCAACAGGTTCAATATGACCCGTACTGCTTTGACTATGCTGCAGCATTCCTTTTACGATGGCATCCGCCCTTTTGCCATGATGGTTTATTTTCTCTAAATTTTTCTTTATGTTTGACGCGATGACTTTTGCTTCCTGGATTTCTCCGCGATCCAGGTCTTCATTCATCTCGTCAACCAATTCATTACTCAATTCAGAAAAATTATTGACGAAGTTCAAAGGGTTTTGTATTTCATGGGCGATACCAGCCGTGAGTTCTCCAAGGGAAGCCATTTTCTCAGCCTGGATAAGCTGAGCCTGCGTGGTTTTTAATTCCTTATATGCTTTCTCAATTTCTTTTGCATGTGCCAGTTCTTTCTTTTGCGCCTTTTCTATTTCTTTATGAACAATTCTCTTTTTCTGGTAACGGTACGTCCCTGATATGAAAACAATAAATAAAAGAGCGTATAATAAATAGGCCCACCAGGTTTTCCACCAGGGTGGTTTTATGATGATCTTTATTGTTTTTTCAGCTTGTATACCATCGCTATTAAAACTCTTAACCCGGAACGCATAGCTACCAAACGGAACATTTAAATAATAGGCGCTTTTGTCCGCTGTTGCCTCTCTCCAGTTATTATCATAACCATCCATCATTACATAATATTTATTCATTTCCGGCGCCCGATAGTCTATTGCAGCAAATTGAAAGGAAAGGTTATTCTGGCTGTATGGCAATACTATGTTATTGGTCTCTTCGATCGGCTTCGAAAGAACCGAACCTTTGCCTGGCCACACCGGCAGGCTATTAATAACAAGGTTGGTAATGATAGTTTTACTGGATTGATCGATTGGCGCAAATTCACCAGGATAAAAAGAATAAAACCCGTTTTTATGACCAATCAGTATTTCACCTTTCGTCGTTTTGTAAATTCCCCCACGAATCAGGCTGTTTGTTTGTATGCCAAATTTCTTTCCATAAATAAAATTACCAGTTCTCGCAGGATTTAATTTTACGATCGCAGATTGCGTACTGACCCATAAGTTTTTCCCATCATCTTCTATAATACCATTTATAATTGCAGTTCTCACATCCGACTGGGAATCGAAAAAAGCGGCAAAATTATCCACCTCTTTATTATAGCGGTAAAGACCTTTTTCAGTTCCGGCCCAAACGGTTCCGGCCGCATCTTCATACAAACAAATAATATTAAATCCCCTGAGATAGTGGCGGAAATGCTCCTCCCTTTGTATGTCAAGCCGGTTGACGCCTCCACCGACGTAGGCGCCCGCCCAGATATATCCAGCCCTGTCTTCCACGACACTGGTTATCCTGTCAGAACTGATCGCCCCGTTATCTTTTAAATCAGGAAGATATTTTTTTGCTGAATTATTTTTGGGGTTATACTGAATTAAACCCGCCAATGTTGCAAACCATTTCAACCCCTTTTTATCCTGGATAATTTGTTTGACCTCAGAAAATTCAAATTTATTCGACTTGATATCGTCCTTCCCCTTGTAATGAAAAAGCGAGGTGCGTCCCGTTTTTTTATTTAAAAGTACAACGCCATCGATTGTGCTTAGCCAAAAGGTATCCGGCTGGTTTTGAAAAATTGCAAATATTTGGTTATCCACAAGGCGGCCTGAGTCTGATGCGCCATAGTTGAGGCTGTAAATCAGGTTTCTCTTCTGATCATATTTCTGCAAACCTGTTTCTTGAAATCCCACCCACAAAAATCCTTCCGGGTCTTCATGAAAACTCAGTGCTCTATTTCCTGCTATATTATTTTTAAACGATTTGAGCGAGGGATCAACCCGGTATAAATTGGGAGTGTTTTCCTGGGCACTCAGCCATAAGACTCCGTCAGCGGATGTGTAAGCCACCCAACCACTTTTATCAGGGTACCCGTTGCTTGACTCGTAGTGAGTTATTTTTTGAGTTACCGGATCATAACGGTTAATGCCTGCTGCATATGTTCCCATCCAGATAGCACCACTGCCATCTTCTTTGATAAAAGTTATATGATCATACCAGGCGCCGGGTTTTAATGGAGGCCGGCTCAACTTGTCCGGCTTGCCTGGATCATAAAGATGTCTTTCAAAAAAGCCAGTCGCCCGGTTCATGGTATGCAGACCATCACCAGCTGTACCTATCCAAAATATTCCCCGGCTGTCTTCAAAAATTGATCTTACTTTATTATTAATAAGGCTGTGAGGATTATTGGGATCATGCATGAAACGGATAAATGTTCCGTTCGGTTCCATCCGGTTCAATCCCCCATCATCTGGTTTTTCCTTGTCAAATGGGAAGCCTGTTCCAACCCAAAGTGTTCCTTTATGATCTTCATAAAGAGCCCTGACTACATTACTACTCAGGCTTGACGGGCTGAAAGGTTCATTTTTATAATGAATAAACTTTCCCGCCGTTTCATCGAAACGATCCAGGCCATTGGCAGTACCGATCCAGAGTGCGCCTTTGTGATCTCTTAGAATTACATTAACCATTCCGGGACTGAGACTACCCTGATCATTTGGCAAATGCCGGTAGTGTGTAAAGTGACCTGTTGCCGGGTTAAGCTTATCAAGTCCCCCGTCAAAAAAACCAACCCAGATCATGCCGGTGTTATCGGCATATACAGTTTCAAGTTTTGGACCGCCCAGGGAATTCGCGTCCAGGCTGTCATGCCGGAAAGAGATCATTCTATTGCCATCATACTTATAAAGGCAATTCGCCTGCTGGCCTGCAAACCACATATACCCGTATGGATCCTGTGTAATCCCGTTTATATTACCCAATGGTTCGCCATTGTTGCCTTCCACCAGGTTAAATTTGATAGTATTGTCCTGCGCCGCACTGCCACAAAAAATTGCCTGCAAAAGGATAATACTAATTATGGTATTTGTCACTTTCATATTTAGATTATTTTGCTGTCAACAACATAAATAATTATACTGGCAGTTCAATAGTAAAATTAGTTCCATCCCCTTCCTTCGTTTCCACCTTCAATTTTCCTCCATGCGCTTTTACTATATCATAACTCAGGGATAAGCCCAATCCCGTGCCCTGGCCGGTGGGTTTGGTAGTAAAAAAGGGTTGAAAGATCTTATCAACTATTTTTCCCGGAATGCCATTTCCATTATCCTTAACCGTAATTTCAATCTTTCCATCCTGTTTTGCTGTGCTTACTGTAACTGCGGGCTCATAACCCTTAAGATTTTGTTTTTGCTTTTCACTTACCGCATAAAAAGCATTGTTGATCAAGTTTAACAACACTCTTCCAATATCCTGTGGAATGATACTGATCTTACCAATTGTTTCATCAAAATCCGTCTTCATCATCGCATTAAACGATTTGTCTTTTGCCCGGAGGCCATGATAAGATAATCGTAAATATTCATCCGCCAGTTTGTTAATATCCGTTGGTTCTTTTACTCCGCTATCGTGGCGACTGTGCTGCAGCATTCCTTTTACTATGGCATCCGCTCTTCTGCCGTGATGGTTTATTTTCTCTTCATTGTCCTCAATATCTTTCGCGATTGCTTTTACTTCCTCTAAATTTCCTTTCCCTATCTCTTCCTTCATTTCCGCCAGCAATTCCTTATTTACTTCTGAAAAATTATTCACGAAGTTTAAGGGGTTTTGAATTTCATGGGCGATACCGGCGGTAAGTTCGCCGAGGGAAGCCATTTTTTCCGATTGGATAAGTTGAGCCTGGGTGGATTTTAATTCAAGCAGGGTGCTTTCCACTTTTTCTTTTTCCTGTTTCAACTGATGTGTTCGTATCGCCACATTTTTTTCAAGTAATTGCTTTTCTTTTTTTAATGATCTTGTCCGCCATATAATAAAGCTCCACACCGCTAAAAAAAAGGCGACGATATACAATGCATATGCCCACCAGGTTTGCCACCAGGGCGGGCTGATGCGGAAATTAAATTCAACAGGGTTGCTCCAGGTTCCATTGGACAGGCTTGATACTTTGAAAATATAATCGTTGGGAGGAAGGTTCAGGTAGTTTTCACTAAAATTGTTGTAGGTTTTTACACTCCATTTTTTGTCTATTCCCTCCAGGATATAGCGATACCATATCGTATCCCCGCTTCCCAGGTGTGCCTGTGCGAAATGAAACTGGAGATAATTTTTATCATAAGGAAGCTGAAGGTTTACCGGCATGTTATAAGCACCGGTTATACTATCCCATTTTATATTGTCAACGTTTTTGTTACGGGAAGGCAACTGGCCTTTAAGATAGAAAGTATCCTTCTTGCTGCTCCAAAGCGTATCTTCCTTATTTTCCGTTAACGGTTCATTGTTTAAAAAATATAGCGGTTCATTTAGCAAATCCACGCCTGTCAAATTTGTAGAGACCGAACCGGAAGAATCACTAAATCCGGAAAGGCCATTAAGTATAGTCACACCCCTGTCTCCCCACCAATACTCTCTTTTTTTTGTTATCAGGTTTGAAATAAATGTGCCTGTGAGCTTGCTGACACCCCGGAGTTTTCCAAAAGATACTATCTGCCAGCTATCAGCTGAAGAAACCCATGGTGGTGTTATCATATTCAATCCTTCTTTAGTACCCACATAGACGCGGTGATCATATTCAATCAAAGAATTAATTTCATTATTTAAAAGACCTTCCCGGCTTGACAAAAGAAGCAAGGAATCCCTGTTGACATTCACAATGTAAATGCCTTTATCAGTTCCAATCCACATATTACCCTTTTCATCCTGCAGCAGCGCCTTTCCGCAATCGTCTTTTGCACCCGGCGCATTTTCGAGGTATTTGATAGTGCCTTTTGCCGGATCAATCACACTTACTCCTCCTGAATAAGAAGCGGTCCAGATCAGGGATTGTTTGTCTTCTTTTATAAGAACAATATTGGTATCATTCAGCGGCTGTGTACTGCTTAGATGACGGATTGATTTATTTTGCCAATCAAGGAGATTTATTCGTGCATCTAAAAATCCACCCATCCAGATTTTATTTTCTTTATTCTTAATTAATCCGCCCACCTGTATATTTTGCAATCCTTCTTCCTTTCCTATATGCTCTATCCTTTTAAGCGTGGGGTCTAAAATATCTATTCCTTTATCGCTGGTTACCCATATTTTCCCGTCTATTTCCGTCATATCATTCATCCTATTGCTGCTAAGCCCGTTCCCGGCGGTCAGTGACTTAACCTGGCCGGTTGCAGCATCAAAAATCCCGATGCCTTCGGAGAGTGATTGAATCCAAATGCGCCCATGGGAGTCTTCCAGTATAGTTGAGATATCCTTATCCCCCACATGTCTGACGCTTATCCCCTTTCTTTTTATCATATTGAGCCCTGCGCTGGTTGCCACCCAAAACTGGCCGTACCTGTCCTGTAATATTTTATTGATCTCATTGCTGGCAAGTCCGCTGGCGGAATTCATCATTTTTGTGGACATAGTCCCTGGGTCAATTATCTCTATTCCGTATGCATTCCTCAGGATAAAATTTCCTGATGTATTCGTTAGCCAGACAAGCCCTTCGTTATCCTGCAGTAAATTAAAAATAAATGTTTTATGACCCTGTTGTTTATAAAAATGCCTGATCTCTCCATGGTCTGTGTCAATCAAGTCTATTTGCCCTTCGTAACCCGTTACCCATATCCTGTTTTGATTATCCTGCATCGTTACAACAATACTGTCGGTACTCAGGCCCTGTTCTTTTTTGAGATATTTGATCTTGTTGCTTTTTATATCGACGATACTTATCCCGCCGCCAATATTTGTAATCCAGATATTGTCCATATTGTCCCGTGCAATTCCCCCCGCAAGCGAGCCCGACAATAAACCCTGTTGTTTACCAAATTCCTTAATAGTTTGCGCATTTTCGTCTATAATATTTACAGCACGGGCAAGACCGGTTGTTGCCCAAATCCTGTTTTGACGATCAGTAATCATTCTGATAATTTGATTGCCGGCAAGACCTTGCGCTGCAGCCAGGTGTTTGATAATTCCATTCCTGGTATCAAGCATAAAAATTCCGCTTGAAAATGTTCCCAACCAAATCCGCCCCAGGCTATCTTCCAGAATACTGCTTGTTATCGGGAGCTGACCCTGCAGGTAAATCGCCAGGTTTACGCCATCATACCTGTATAAGCTTTTTTCCGCTGCGATCCAGAGAAAGTCGTTATTGTCCTGGTAGATGCAATTGATATTAACTCCTGTAAAAGGTTCCCCGAATTCAAATACCAGCTCATTTCCCTGCTTTTTGGGTTTCAGGGTACCTGCTTTAATGATTTTGGGTGATTCCAGGATGGAAGTTTCAAATTTTAGTGGCTTTGAAGGAAGGCTTTCATAATTAAAAGCTGTATCAGGAAGTTTGTTCCAGTTGAAGGGCGCTACTTCGGGAGGTTTTTGGAATGGCAAAAATCCGGCGCTGTCAAATACCGATGAAGGCAATTTATTAAAATCAATATTTTTTATTGATGGATTTATTTTTGTTGCGCTGTCAGATAAACTTACATGGATAGGATCACTGAATTGAATGGCCTGGCTGACTGGTTGCGGGAATATTGATTCCGTAGTACTAAAGGGAATCTTATCCGAATTATTACAAGCGATGATTGCACATAAAAATATACATGCGGATATTAATTTAGCAACTGTTAGTTTAGATTGCATGGCTATTTTATTTTGGTGGCAGCGAAATAATAAATGTTGAGCCTTCTCCTTCTTTCGTCTCCACTTTCAAGTCACCACCATGTGCTTTTACTATATCATAACTTAACGATAAGCCCAACCCTGTTCCCTGACCGGTAGGCTTCGTGGTAAAGAAAGGTTGAAAGATTTTATCAATAATTTTTTGCGGGATACCATTGCCATTATCCGCAATTTTTATTTCCAGCTTGCCGCCTGTCTTTTTTGTAGCCAAAGAAACAGTTGGTGTATATGCCTCATTGTTGATTTGTTTCTTTTCATTTACCGCAAAAAACGCATTCGTCAATAAATTCAGGACAGCCCGGCCCATGTCCTGTTTTACGATATTAATTTTCTCAAGCCCGGGATCAAACTCGGTTCTGATGGTTGCATTAAAAGACTTGTCCTTCGCCCTGAGACCATGGTAGCAAAGACGGATATATTCATCGGCTAATGCATTAATATCCGTAAGTTCTTTTTGACCGCTGCTGCTGCGGCTGTGTTGCAGCATTCCTTTTACAATCGCATCGGCTCTCTTGCCGTGGTGACTGATTTTTTGTTCATTCTCTTTTATGTCTTTGGCGATGTTTTTAGCATCTTCCATATTGCCTTTACCCATTTCCTGTTCCAGTTCATCAATCAATTCCGCATTCACTTCGGAAAAATTATTGACGAAATTCAACGGGTTTTGAATTTCATGGGCGATGCCGGCCGTCAACTCTCCCAAAGAAGCCATCTTTTCTCTCTGTATCAGCTGATCCTGCGTTTCTTTCAATTCTTTTAGTGACGCACTCAGTTCGTTGGTACGTTTTGATATCCGGTCTTCCAGCTTAAGATTTTCCTGCTTGAGTTTACGTGATCTGAAACGCAGGTACATCCTCAACAAAAATGCAAATAGCAGGGCATAGATGATATAGGCTAACCAGGTCCTGTACCAGGGTGCACGTACATTTACCGGCAAACGGCGGGGCTCACTCCAGTATCCCTGGTGATTGGCCACCTTTACTTCGAATACATAATTTCCGGGAGGCACATTGGTATAGATGGCTTCGGTCTTATTCTTTACATATTGCCAATCATCTTCGAATCCTGACAAGCGGTAAGCATATTGCAGATTTCCATAAAAATCAACCGCCGCATACTGAATAGTGAATTTATTCTGCGAGTATTTAAGATCAATCTTATCGATGAAGTTAACGGCCCTGGGAAGTATACTGTCTGCTGATCCAACCGTCACTGGTTTATTTCCAATAGAAAATCCGGTAAATAACAATGAGGGAACAGCGTAGTGATAAGACATAATACTGTCCGGATCAAAAGTCATGACTTCTTCGGCTGTTCTTAGCAACATGGCGCCGTCTTTCTCCTGGTAAAAAATTTTTCCCACATAGGAAGCATCAAAAGCTAACCCGTCTTCATTCCTGTAAACAACAAACCTGTTTTCTTGTGGCAGCCATCGGCATATGTACTGACGCGTCGCTACCCATATTACGCCATTCTTATCTTCCCTGATGTCTGAGATAATCAATTCGGGCAGTCCATTTTTCTTATTCAGTTGCCTGAACTTGCCTGTCACGGGATCCATAACGGAAACACCTTTATTTTTTGTGCCTACCCATATATCGCCATTTTCCGCTTCATAAGTAATTGTAGCATGGTCGCTAATAATGCTGGTAGAGTCTGATGGATCGGAATGAAATTGATGTAAGGTCTCTTTGTCAGAGTCATAGCGAACCAAAACATTGGTTGAGTTAGTTACCCATAGATTGTTTTTGGAATCAAGCATGATTTTCGGCTTTGCCATCCCGAATGCCTTATCGGATATAATCAACCTGAAATCATTTTTTGCAATATTAAAATGGCCAACCACGCCGTCAGATGCCAGTATCCATACATTTTTTTTATGGTCGGAAATTACCTGTTCACCCACGGCAGGTCCCAGCATCGAATCCAGCACCGGAGACTTGTATGTTTGCAAAAGATTTCCTGCGCTATCCCGCAGAAGAAGCATGGAACCCATGGTTGGATGCTGATAAGGATAATAACGAACCAGCTGCCAGAACTGGCTGGCACCCGGGATTTCACCGATGATATATTGCACATCTCCGGGGTACTGGATAGCCGGGTGAAATATAATTGAATCGCCTTCGAATTTATTATTGATCGGAACAAGGCTTCCTTCTTTCATAATATATGTTCGCCCCTTAATACTTGATATATTAACCTCGAATGCACGGAAACGCGTGCTATCTTTCAGATCCAAAAATTTTCTAAAAATTAGTGGCGATGTTGAAACAGGAATAAGGTTGTTGTCAGAATAGGCATAGACACCATTTCCTTTATTTGCGGCAAATATGATTTCTATTGGCTTTTTCCCAGCATGTTGCCATATAAGTTCCAAATTTTTCCCAACAGGCTGGTATCGGAGTACGGCTCCCTTATCCGTGCCAATATAATTATTCAAACCATCGTTACCTATTTCAATCGCCATTCCATACTCAACCGGTACGGGAATTGGTTTCAGTGTTCCAGCCTGCGGATCAAATTCAAAAATTCTGGCGCCAAGGTAAACCAAATAAGTTTCGGGCCGTCCTCCTATAATTTTTTCTGTTTTTACATTAACGGTCATGAATCCTTCGACCTTTAGTTTACTAAAATCGAAGCTGAATGAACGGATGATCTGCTGTTTAGCCGGGTCATACTGGTTAAAATTAAACTCCTTGCTCCCCGTGCTTGAAAACCAAACGGTGTGTCCCGTGCCGCCAAATAAATTGAAACGCATATTCATCTGATCATCCTTATCATGCACGATGATCTTTTTTGTTTTCAATGAATAACTGGTCAGGGCGCTTCCTCCAAACCACACTGTTCCGCTGGTATCTTCATACCATGATTCAGTATGCGCCTGGTTGTATTTGGCCTGGTCAAGGATTTGTTGCTGGATATCTTCAAATTTCTTTTTCACCGGGTCAAAACGATAGAACCGGCAACCGGTTGCGATCCATATATGCCCTTCGATATCTTCTTTGATAATATTCGTGAAATCGCATCCGGCGAATTCATCAAAGATATCCGCATCGCTCAGGCGGTCACCATCGAGGTATCTACCTATTCTACCGGAATTTTCCGCATACCAGATATATCCCTGCCTGTCCTGTATGAAGGGCCACTTATCATAAAAGCTGATCAACTTCGCATTATTCTGGGCATGCGCCACAGAAGAAAATGAAATGCAAAACAGGATTACCCGCAGGCTGATTTGAACACGCATATTTTTTCTTTATCGGTGGATAGAAAGCATGACCTTATTTTATTCATCATTTTCATTAAAGAGTACTTGCATATTAAACCCTGAGCCTTTACCTTCCTTACCTGCCGACAGGCAGTATCTCCACTTTAATCCCGATAACTATCGGGATGGGACGACGCCAGGCCTAAGCAGACAAACTGATAATAAATTCTGTTCCTGCATTTTCTTTCTATTTAAACTTATTTCGCCACCATACGCTTTCACAATATCATAGCTTAACGCTAAGCCTATTCCTGTTCCTTGTCAGGTGGGTTCTATTGCAAAAAAGGTTGAAAGATTTTATCCAATACTTTTTAAGGAATACCGTTGCCGTTGTCTTTACGCTTACCTCCACTTTCCCCTGGTCAAAAGAGTCACTGCGATAAATGAATATAAGGTTTTTCCGGGCCGTTACTATCAATTCAGCAATGAACTGATGGCTTTGCCAATTTTTAAAATGCCAATAAAAAGGTCAGCATATTAAAAAGTGAAACTGCGGAGCGGTTTCACTTTGTTGTATTTCTTTTAGTTTGGTAAATTATTGTTTTACCAGTTTGATCGTCTTTGTGTCATTGCCGGTTTTGATGGTGACAATGTACAATCCCGGTCTTAACTTTTCGGTAGGCAGGGTTACCAGGCCTTTTCCAATACCGTTGCTTTGCCACAAGTTTTTCCCGTTTATGTCGGTCATCGTGATAGAAACATTCTTCCTGGCATCGGCGCTTATTTGCAATGTTGTATTCGAGGTAGCGGGATTAGGATACAGGTTAGCAATGAAAGATGGTATTGTCTCAGCAATATTTTTTGTTACCGGTCGTGCTGATTCGTTGACGGGTTTTGCCACTTCTATCCATCCTGAATACAATTCTGTTCCATACTTATAATTATTGCCAATAAAAAAAACTCTATTGCCGGCGGGAACAATTCCCAATATTTGAATATCACCTGTTACTTTTTTTGGAATTTCTACGGTGCCGTTGGCTGTCCCGTCGGAGACCCAAAGCCCCGCATACCCTGTATAAGTGCTGAGTGTAAAAATTAGTTTGCCCCCAGCATCAGCAAGACTGGATACATACCCCGCATCCGGTCCCGGTGTAAGATCTTTCACCAATTGAGTGCCTTTCTCCTGGCCGTTGCTTTTCCAAAGTTCAAATCCGTGTTCTCCATCATCCGCATTGAAAAATAAAATACCGTTCGCCGTCTTCAGGCGAGCCGGGTATGAACTGCCAGCACCAGGATAGATATCTTTCACCAATTGAGTTCCCTGGGGAGTGCCGTTGGTTCTCCACAGTTCGACGCCTTGTTCGGCGTGATCATTCGCATTGAAATAAAGAACATTGTTCAACACACAAAAGTAATCACCCGTTGAGGCTACGTCATAGCCCCAGGTAGGGTCGATGTCTTTGAGCTTGATGGTGCCGTCTTTTGTTCCATCCGATTTCCAAAGAGAATAATCAGCGCTTGCGCCATCATAGGCGCCGAAATAAACTTCATTATTAAAATCAAATAGCCCACCCGGAGCAGCATCGGCAAGGCCCGGATTGATATCTTTTACTATGCTGGTACCCGCAATACTGCCATCGCTTTTCCATAGCTCATAGCCATTGATCTCGTCGCCTGCTACAAAATAAGCTTTATTGCCAACGACATTCAGAAACTCGGCAAAGTAAAGCGTTGACGAAAGGAGGAAGGTCCCGGCAGGGCTACCATCGCTGCGCCACAGCTGTCTTGCACCGGTCCAGAAATTAAACTTTACGAAAAACACAAGACCATTATCAGCTACATCAAAATTTGAGATAAAGGTTTCGGTATTGTCCATAACCGGTGCAACTTTTTTCAAGCTTCCTTTATTTACGGTTGTTTTATAAATGGCGGAGCTAAAGGTTTTTGGCCCGGTTAACTCAAGAGTAAAATAAACAGCGTTGTTTCTTGCCAATAGCCGGGAAGGTTGGATTCCATTCTCGAGGGGTTGAAGATCATAAAGCAAATCAGTTCCGGAATTGGTGCCGTCAGATTTATATAACTCTGTTCCGTGAACCCTTTCATAAGCGGTAAAGATCACATCGTCTCCAAGGGCGGTTACATTTGCAATATTCGCAGTGCTGGTTGATGCGGTATTAAGGTCTTTAACGATAAAAGTGAACAGGTCATACCCGAAGGTGGAAAACAATTCCGTTCCTTTTCGTTCATCCGCCGCGCTAAAGAATAATCTTCCTTTAAAACTGGTAAGATGTTTTGGGAATGAGCTCGCGGTTCCTTTGAAAATATCACTGACCAGTGAAACTCCCGGTGCGATGATATTTGCTTTCCATAGCTCCGTTCCAACAACAGGATCGCTTTTGACAAAATATAAAATTCCGTTGCCGTTATAAAGATTGCCGATCGTCTCATCCTTTTCAAATTTTTTGACAAGGCGGGTGCTTCCGGCAGTTCCATTTGAACTCCATAGTTCCTCATGAAGGCCCCCTTCCTGGTTGCTCACTTTAAAATAGAGTCGGTTATTAACGATTTTCATTTCGGATGGCGAAATGAAATCAGGGTCTGTTCCCGCAGTAAGATCTTTAACCAACACCAGGCCGGCGCCACCAGACGGATCATATTTGTATAGTCCGCTTCCGGAAGATTCAGTATGAGCGGCGGCATATAAAACATTATTCATGACAGGGAAGCTGACTCCGGGATAGTCGTTGTCGATCAGGATATCGTTATTATTAGATGCGTATTTGGTGCCTGCTTCTGTTCCGTCGCTGGTCCACAGTTTATAACCGGTTCCATCGTTTTGTGAAAAATAAAGAAGGTTATTAAAATTGGTTAATTGAACAGGGAAAGAAGCCGGAGGGCCGATATGAAAAGTTCCTGCATCACTGCCGTCAGATCGCCAAAGCTCAGAGCCCCCGGATGCAAAACTGTAAAAAGAAAAAAACAACAGACCGTTTGCCGCAACGGTCTGAAAAATGCCAGCACCTCCGTCGCCGGTGTCTCCAAGATTTCTAACAAGGACAGTGCCTTCGGGAGTTCCATTGGTTTTCCAAAGGCTTCCATAAAAAGAAAAATCACCGTCTGTAACAAAATAAACAGTGTTGCCAATTCCCACAAATTCGGTAGGGTAACTCCATCCCGGTTTTATGTCCTTCAGCAAAAATGTACCCACCTCTGTACCATCCGACACCCAGGGCTCGAGTCCATACGATGAGGCAGCCGCGGCAAAATATATTTTTCCATTAACCGCCGTGATATTTGTAATATAGGTTGACGCTTCACCCGGTTCCAGGTCTTTTACCATTAATGTGCCTTTGGGAGTACCATCGCTTTTCCAGAGCTCCGTTCCATGTATTCCATCATCAGCGGAAAAATAAATATTACCATTTAAGATGGCGTAGGGAGCTGTGTAAGGAAATACATCCAGGTTGTTAGATGGATTGCCTTCAGCCAGGGCATTAATATCCCTTGTGAGATGAAAATCAGATCGGCGGCCAGGCCGGTTTTGATCTTTCTGACCTGAAGGGCGGTAGGAGTTGAAAGATAAAATTTGACTTTGCCTGAACCTGGCAAGTTGCTCCTGGTAATATTTTGGGTCTTTATTGGCAGTGCCGCTGCGAACCAAATTGCGTTGCAACTCGGCCCTTTTGTTTTGCAATTCTATCAACAAGCTATGTTTGTCAGAATAATTGACCGGGACCTGAAGCGGCAATTTTTTTCCAAACGGAATAATATCCTTTACTGAATGTGGTATAACCGGGCTTTTCTGTGCAATTCCGTAAAATGAAATAAACAGAAGCAGTACACAGGACAAGAGTAGAAATTTCAATTTCATGGCAGTGGTTTTGAGATGATTGAAATGCCGGACTATAAAATAGTCAGGAATGTGAACATTAAGGTGCACGTTTTTAATCATCAAAAAAATACCCCATTGGGTGATTTTTCCAATCGTCCAACAGTTCAGGACAGATGGCGGTTCAAGGCCCGGATGGCAGTGTTATGATAAACTCAGTTTCTGCTTGCCCGGCAGGTTTCTCAACCTTTATCTGACCGCCATGCGCTTTTATAATGTCATAGCTTAATGATAATCCCAACCCCCTTCCCTGCCCGGTTGGTTTGGTGGTAAAGAAGGGTTGGAAGATTTTTATAACAACGGGTTTTAACCCGTTGCAGATAATCCGAACTTTTGATAGAGTGCCGTCGGCACGGTGCATATTACGCCTGTTATTACTTAAGTATGTATCAACCCTATGGTTTTCTTATCCCTTTTTTTGTTTCTTTTCAACGGACTAAAGTCCGTTGTTATAATACAAAATCGAGGCTACGCCTCTGCACCCACTCCATTAAGTGGGTAGCGAAACAATAAACTCACTTCCCTCTCCTTCTTTTGTTTCCACCTCCCATTCACCTCCATGTGCCTCTGCAATATCATAACTTCGAATGGTATCACTGCCTGCATTGCTCAGCGCCAAGTGTAAGTTGTCTAAATGTTTGTTGCTATGCTGTGCTTCAACAAAAGCAGCGACATTTTTATGAGTAGTTTCATACCCTTTGTTTTATGCATTTGGTAATTGAATTATAAACCCGGAGTCGACCCCCTCATTACTTTCCACTTCCGAAGTGCCCAATGTCCTTTGAAGACTATGCCCTTACTAATTTAGGCTTCTTAAATATCAAAGTAACAATCGTTCCGTTATTGATTTCATAGGTTAATTTACCGTCCAATTGTTTTGTCAAAAGGTTGACCAATTGCGTCCCAAAGCCTGTACCTTTTGCTTTTTCATTGACTGGTTTGCCGATACCATCGTCCGAAATTTTTAATAAATATACCCCTTGAGTATCAGCGGTCGTATCTTGCTCGGTCAAACTGATTTTGATTGCCCCATTTTCTTTTACCTGAAAAGCGTATTTCAATGAGTTGGTCAATAGCTCGTTGGTTATAAGGCCAATTGACACAGCAGTATCCACATCTAAAACCAATTTTGGCATATCACATTCCACCCTGATATGTCCCTCTGCGTTGAAAGAATCAAGAATATTTTCACTGAGGTTTATAAAATACTCCCTCATTTCAATGGCTGCTAAATTTTCGCCCTGATACAGTTTTTGATGAATAATTCCCATTGAATGTACACGGTTTTGGCTTTCCAACATGGCCGAATGCACCGAGGGGTCGTCAATTTGAGCGGATTGTAAGGCTAAAAGACTGGATACTATTTCGAGATTATTTTTAACGCGATGATGGATTTCTTTTAATAATAATTCATTTTCCTCATTTCTTGCAGCGAGAGATACCTGGGTAGTTTTGAGTTGTGTTACCGTTCTTTCTATCTCATCATTTTTATCCTTTAAAGCCAAATTGGCCTTAACTTTCATCTTATTGCTTTTGTATAATATAAAAGCAATAATGGAAAACAAGATTAACCCGGTTAATAAAAGCAATATTTGAGTTCTGTTTTTTACTTTAATTCTTTCGGCTTCAGCTTCCTTCAATCTCATCTGCTCCCTGAAACCAATGTTTTGAAAATTAGTCAATGTTTTTATCTCTTTGTTATTTACTGAATCACTCAACATTTTAGACAATTGTAAATAATAAAAGGCGCTGTCATACTTATTTTCATCTTTGAAACTTACTGCAAGTGCTGTGTATGCTTCTTCCATTTCAGGAACATAACTGCCCAAAGATCTGTAGTTTGCAATACCTGCTTTTGCATAATACAAAGCTGAATCAACCCGGCCAAATTTTCTATAAGTGTCCGCTAATGCGAATTGGGTCAGTGCTATATAAAATGTATTTTGATTTTTTTCGAGTAATTTTAATGCGGAGAAGTAATTGGTTTTAGCATCTTCAAAATTTCCCTTTCTAAAAAGTATATCACCAATAGCTTTATTGGATGCTCCGCCATAGTTTTTATTTTCAATTTTACTTTCAATATTCAATACAATTTGCTGAAAGTGCAGCGCAGAATCAAGTTTGCCCATATTTATATAAGCATTCGCAATATTATTATTGATAGTATACCGCAGATTTAAATCAGTAGATTCCGTTTCGATTATTTTTTTTGTTTCTTTTAGTTCTGCCAGTTGTTTATCCAAATTTCCCGTGCGGCCATACAACATAGCCAGGCTATTTTTAATATAGCCTAATAATATTATCCTGTTTATTTTTGGATCATTGCTGGTAAAATACTTAGTAAAAAAGGGGGTGATAATAACATTGTTGGCAATATTTTTATCTTCCATTAATTTATTGGCGAAAAGTAATTTAGTAAGTGCATTTCCATAGTCTCCGTTACTCAGTAGTGTATAGCCCAGGTCACTCAGGATACTTGCCTGGTAAAATTTTTGATTTAATTTTTCTGCAATTGAAAAAGCAATATCAGCATAATAAATAGCGCTATCTCTATTCACTTCTGAGTATTTTAATGCCAACTGGCAAAAATTATTCAAACGAAGTGTATCATTTTCTCCGAACGCCGCAACTGGATAATTAAACAGGATAAATAGGACGAATAAATAACTTCTACTCTTTTTCACTATTATGATTTTAAAGTGTCGTGATAAATGTTGTTCCTTCTCCCTCCTTTGTCTCTACTTTCAACTCCCCACCATGCGCCTTCACAATATCATAAGCCAATGATAAACCCAGACCTGTTCCCTGCCCGGTAGGCTTTGTTGTAAAAAAGGGTTGAAAGATTTTGTCTATTATTTTTTGAGGGATACCGGGACCGTTATCCCGCACTGAGATCACTATCTTATTACCACTTTTTTTTGTACTCACCCAAACAGTAGGTTCATGCTTGTAGTAACGGTCTTTGAACCCTCCGCCAACCGGCGGAGGCAGGCAGGCTGCATAAAAAGCATTGTTATATAAATTCAATAAAACCCTTCCGATATCCTGCGGAATAATATTGATATCGCCAATCGTTTCATCAAAATCAGTTTTCATCGTGGCATTAAAAGATTTGTCCTTTGCTCTAAGTCCATGATAACTCAATCTTAAATATTCATCACACAATGCATTGATGTCAGTTGGCTCTTTTACGCCGCTACTGCTGCGGCTATGTTGCAGCATTCCTTTTACAATGGCATCGGCTCTTTTGCCGTGATAGTTTATTTTTTCTAAGTTTTGCCTGACATCCGCTGCAATTGCCTTTGCTTCTTGAATGTCCCCTCTATTTAACTCAGTATTCATTTCATCAATTAACTCATTGCTCACCTCAGAAAAATTATTCACAAAATTCAACGGGTTTTGAATTTCATGCGCAATACCTGCTGTTAATTCACCCAAGGAAGCCATTTTTTCCCGCTGTACCAATTGCGACTGTGTTGATCTTAATTCTGATAAGGTCTCTTCAATTTTATTTTTTTGTTGTTGCAGGAGGCTGTTTGCCCTTTGTTTATGGCGGTTGTTCCTGAAAAGAATGAGCGCCAGCGAAAGAAATATAGCCAAGGCCGAAAGCAATGCGGCATATTTTATTCTATTGCTAAACCGCACTTGTTCCTGTTTGATTTTTTGCTGTTGTTGCTGCTCATCCAGCATTAATAACTGTAATTGCTTGAATTTTTCGGGACCATATAAACTGTCAGTCATCGCTTTTGCAAAATCCTGGTAGAAGAAAGCACTGTCTGTACTTTCTTTTTTCCGGAACAGGTTTACCAATAACTCGCTTGTTTCAAGTAATTCAAGCCGCTGCGCAGACTGCTTCCCATTCTCAAATGCCCGGCGGGCATAATACAAGCTTGAATCAATTTGCTGGGTTGATTCATACAGCTCCGCGATTTTCAAATGTATTTTGCTAATGTTCACTTTTCCATTTACAAGTATTGAATTCATGAGCGCTATGCGGTAATAGGCCAATGCGGAATCTTTTTTTCCCAGGCCCATATAAGCATTGCCCAGCCTTGTGAGAATAAGAGATTTCAAAGGGCCGTGTTTTAAACCTGTGTAGGTTTTATATGCCTGTTGCTGGTAATACAATGCTGAATCCGGCATGCCCAGTAAATCATATGCATTGCCAATATTAGTGGTATGAAAAGATTCCATGATTTGATTGCTCATTTGCTTATCAAGCTTGCTGGCAGGCCGAAGATATTCCAGTCCTTTTCTGTATTCCCTGAATTCGACATAAATAAGACCAATAAAACCCAGGCTTGTAGCTTCTCCGGCGAGGTCTTTCATTTTGCGATTGATCTGGAGAGCCTCAAACTGCATTTTAAGAGCCTGCGGGTAATTACCAAGAAACCGAAGTGCTTCGCCGGCGGTATTTAAAGCAGATACCTGTCCCCTGGTAAAGTTTAACTCCCTGGCAAGATCTAACGCCTTTTCTGCGAATACCAGGCATGTATCCGGTTTAGAAAAATAATAGGTTTCGGCTCTTTGTAAGAGAAGCTTTACACGATTGGTGTCGGGAGGCGCATTGCCCGGCAATTGCTCCAGGCTACCTGTTCTTGTATCCTGTGCATTTGAAACAATGAACGCTTGCGCAGAAAAAAATAATAAAAGAAAAAAAACTTTCATGACTGGAATTATTTTAAATCGAAATAATAAACTCCGAGCCTTCTCCTTCCTTTGTATGTACTTTTATTTCTCCGCCATAGGCTTTGACAATATCATATGCTAAACTCAATCCGAGCCCCGTTCCCTGCCCGGTTGGTTTGGTAGTGAAGAAGGGTTGAAATATTCTATCTAAATATTTTTGAGGAATGCCATTACCATTATCTTTCACACTTATCAAAACCTTATCACCAATTCTTTTTGTGTTTAATGACACAGTTGCTTCATAATTCTCTTTCCCCGACTTCTTTTTTTCATCCACTGCATAAAACGCATTGGTCAACAAATTCAGGATCACTCTGCCAATGTCCTGTGGGATGATATTTATTTTTCCAATCGTATCATCAAAATTGGTTTTCATCGTTGCATTGAATAATTTGTCTTTTGCTCTTAAGCCATGATAGCTTAATCTTAGATACTCATCAGCAAGTGCATTAATATCTGTTGGTTCTTTTTGACCTGGTGAAGTTCTTGAATGCTGCAGCATCCCCTTCACAATAGCATCCGCACGTCTGCCGTGATGATTTATCTTTTCTGAATTGTCTCTTATATCACTAGCGATATCATTTGCCATTTGCAGGTTGCCTGTTGCCAATTCAGTTTTCAGTTCATCAGCTAATTCTTTGTTCACTTCAGAAAAGTTATTGACGAAGTTTAACGGGTTTTGAATTTCATGGGCAATGCCGGCTGTAAGTTCTCCCAGCGAAGCCATTTTTTCAGATTGGATCAATTGGGCCTGGGCAGATTTTAAATCAGCAAGTGTTTTCATTAATACCTCATTTGCTTTACGCTTCTGCCGGTTATTGCTGTAAAGAACGAGCGCAATAGTGAGAAAAAATGCCAGTCCTGCCAGCATTGCGAAATTCCTGTTTCTATTTTGACTTTGAATTCTTTCTTTTTCCAAATCCTGTAAACGAAGTTGTTCACTAAAAGTAAGGTTCTGAAACTCCGCTAAACTACTAATTCTGGCATTGTTTAAACTATCTTTTGTGGTAAGGGCCAGGCCCTGGTATTTGAATGCACTATCAAACTGGTTATTCAATTTGTAGGCAAGAGACAAGTTTTCATAGGCAGTTCCATTGTCAAGCTCCGTTACAGAAACGGTTCCTATCGAACGGAATGTTTCGTCATATTTGATAGCATAATAAAGTGCTGAATCTTTTTTATTTTCTAACCGATAATAGGTTGTCAGTCGCAAATAATTTCTAACCAAAGCAATCTTGTTATTGGATCCTTCAGCTTGCTGCATACTTTGATAAAAAAATTGTTTAGCAAGTGCCTTACTTCCCAATCGCAGGTATATATCTCCCAGTCGATATAAAATAATAGACAAACTTATTCTTTGGTCGTATTCTAATGCAATTTTTTCTGCATCTTTCATAAAAAATAACGCAGAATCCAGCATGTTAAGTTCTAGATAAATGCGGCCAAGGCTAATATCAGCACTTACTATTCTCGTAGAATCATTGATACTTTCTGCAATTTTCCTGGATTTATTACTATGGACAATTTGTTGTTCTCTATTTTGAACAGCAAACATTAATATAGCAAATACATTATGAGCATATGAAAGTGTTGAAAGCCTTGACTTTTGAGGTGAAAAATTGTCGTCAAAGATCCAGGTATTCTTTTCACTTTCCGGGTCTTCTGCAATGGTCAATGCCTCCAACAAACATTTGAGAGATTCTGCGTACCGTCCGCTAACTGATAGTAATTGCCCTTTATAAATCAAGGCCCTTGCCTCCGGCAGTCTTTTGTGATTCTTGCGGGCTAATGATAAGGCCTGTTCCATCACATAAAGGGCAGTGTCCCTGTTTATTACTCCATAATTACCGGAGGTAATTATCCAACTTGCTTTGTATCGCAAAGAGTCATTAGCAGCATTATAGAGAAGGTTTCGCAGGCTGTCCGGTAAACTTTGCTGAGCAAAAACCACAACAGGAAACATTAATAACAATATCATTTTTGAACATGTTTTCATTCTTTCGGTTTTAAAGTATAGGCAGGTGCAGTATAAACTCCGCACCTTCATTTTCTTTACTTTCGACTTTTATTTCTCCACCATTTCCTTTTGTTACTATATCATAGGCCAAACTCAATCCCAATCCGGTCCCTTCTCCTGTTGGTTTCGTCGTAAAGAAGGGTTGGAAAATTTTGTCAACAATATTTTTAGGGATGCCATTCCCATTATCACTGATTTTTATTTCTACCTTGTCGCCAATCTTTTTTGTACTTACTGACACCGCTGGTTCGTAACTATCGCCTGGTTCTTTTTTCTTCAGTTTGACAGCATAGAAAGCATTGTTGCATAAATTCAAAAATACCCTTCCAATATCCTGCGGGATAATATTGATACTTCCAATTGACTTATCAAAATCGGTTTTAATAGTTGCAGTAAACGAACTGTCCTTTGCCCGTAAGCCATGATAACTCAATCTTACATATTCATCACACAGGGCATTAATATCGGTTGGTTCTTTTTGACCTGATGAAGGTCTTGAATGCTGCAGCATTCCTTTCACAATAGCATCGGCACGCCTGCCGTGATGATTTATCTTTTTTGAATTGTCTTTAATATCATTAGCGATATCATTTACCATTTGTATGTTACCAGCTGCTAATTCAGTTTTCAGTTCATCAGCTAATTCTTTGTTCACTTCAGAAAAATTATTGACGAAGTTTAATGGGTTTTGTATCTCATGTGCAATACCTGCGGTAAGTTCACCGAGGGATGCCATTTTCTCAGCCTGGATAAGCTGGGATTGCGTGGATTTTAAATCTTCCAATGCCTGTTCCGCCTTTTGCTTTTGCTGTTCGGTTTCCCGCTTCTGGTTTTGCAACAGCACGTAAGCCCGTTGCCTGTTTCGGCTATTTCGCCAGAGGATGATTGCCAGCAGCAAAAAAACAGCCAGCGCAACAAGCAAAGCATATAATTTTAATTGATTTTTGTATTTGGTATTAGCGGTTTCCGCGGCTTGCAGCCGTTGCTGTTCCACAAAAAACAGGTTTTGCACCTCGTTTGCTTTTTCCGCATTAAATAAACTATCCTTAATGGCCGTTGCCATCTTATGATATCTAAATGCCTTGTGCTCATCAACGGATTCATATGCTTCCGACAACAACTCGCTGGCCGCCAGTATACCTTTGGCGTATTTGTTCTGCCGTCCGGCCGATAAACCTTGTTGGGCATAAAAAATACAGGAATCAGGCTGCCCTGATTTATAAAATAAATTCGCAATCCCTACATACGCTTCACTCAACGTGATGAAATTGTTTACGGGACTTGCGCTGGAAATACTTTTACGGAAAAAAGTCTTCGCTTCCGCAACATTTCCCAATTGAATTTGGAGTTTACCCATATCTGTCCATACGTCAGCTAATCGACTGTCTCCGGTATTACCCGCAATTTTAAGAGCCCTGTTAAAAAATTCCGATGCGGAATCCAAATACCCTTGCTTTAGATAGGTCCTGCCTATGTTGGCCACAGCGGTTCCCTCCTCCGCCGCACTATGCATGGTTTCATTTATTTTTAAGCTCCTGAAGTAATAAGACCGGGCCTGGGGATAGTTGCCCTGCATGTTGTATATATTGCCTATATGACCGAGCCCGGCGCTCATCCCAAACAAATAATTAATACGCTCACTGATTTTTAAAGCCCGCTGGTATATATCAAGGGCCTCGGGATAACGACCCTGTTGAAAAAGTACAAGGCCACTTCGTCTCAGACAATCGGCTTCACCCTGACGAAACTTCAATGTCCGCGCCAGTGCAAGACCTTTCTGTGCGTACATCGTTGCCGTATCGTGATTTGAACGCAGGTATCGAATGGCTAATTCACTAAAAATCATTACCCGGTTGGTATCCGGTTGAGAGGCCGCAAGTAGTTTTTCAAGGCTGTCTTTTGTTGCCAGTTCAAATTTGTGTGACTGCTGTGCAGCAACTACACAGGCTATTAACATAAAAAAAATAAACCCGGATAACTTTTTCATATTAATTATTTATAACGGAAGCTGAATGATAAACTCTGCATATTCGCCTTCTTTTGTATTTACCTTCAACTCGCCACCATGTGCTTTTACCATATCATAACTTAATGACAAGCCCAACCCTGTTCCCTGCCCCGTTGGTTTGGTGGTAAAAAATGGTTGAAATATTTTATCTACCACTTTTTGCGGAATACCGCTGCCATTATCTTTTACTCTCACTTCAACTTTTTCATTTACTTTTCTGGTACTCACAGAAACAGTTGGCTCATATCCATCGGGCTGCCGTTTCTTTTTTTCGTCCACAGCATAAAAAGCATTGTTGATTAAATTGAGAACAACTCTGCCAATATCCTGCGGAACGATATTGATCCTTCCGGTTGTTTTATCAAAATCAGTTTTTATCGTAGCGTTAAAGGATTTGTCTTTAGCCCTTAATCCATGATAAGCTAATCTTAAATATTCATCACACAGGGCATTGATGCTTGTTGCTTCTTTTATACCGCTACTGCTTCCTGAATGCTGCAACATTCCCTTTACAATAGCATCAGCCCTTTTGCCATGGTGGTTGATTTTTTCCTCATTGTCTATGACATCATTGGCAATGGTTTTTACTTCGGCCAAATTCCCTCTGTCAATTTCGCCTTTCATTTCTCCCAGCAACTCTATATTTATTTCTGAAAAATTATTAACGAAATTTAACGGATTCTGAATCTCATGCGCAATGCCGGCCGTGAGTTCTCCAAGCGAAGCCATTTTTTCGGATTGAATAAGTTGGGCCTGGGTGAATGTAAGATCCAATAATGCTTTTTCTGTTTTTTCCTTTTGTTGTTGTAATGCGGCAAAGGCTTGCTGCCGGTGTTTAATATTGCGCCACAGAATAATTGCCAACAATAAAAAGACAAAAAGACCAGCCAAAAGACCATATATCTTTATTTTATTACGGAATTGATTTTTCGCTGTTTCTATCGCGGTTTGCTGCTGCTGGTGACCAAATTCCGCATTTTGAAATTGCCTGATTTTTTCTTCGCTTGATGTCTTTTCGCTTGCGGCTACTTTCATCTCCAAATATTTGAAGGCGCTGTCTTTCCTGTTTTCCGCCTTGTACATTTCGAATAATAACTGGCTGCCATAAAATTCCAGGTAGGGACTGCGGACTTCATGCGCTAACTGAAGGGATTTCATTCCAAAAAAAATAGCCGAATCCTTAGCGGATGTTTCACTATAAAAATAGAACGCCAATACTAAATAGCTGTAGCCCACACGAAGCAGTCTCTGTTCCCCTATACAAAACTTAAGTCCGGCCCGCATATACTTTAATTCTGAGGCGTGATCACCCATTAAATGATATTCTTCGATTATCCCCCCCAGTATTTCGGGCATACGTTTTTTGTCGCCTGTTTGCACTGCTAATTGATAGGCTTTCTGCAGGTATAACAAGGCTGAATCAGGTTTAACCCTGGATAAAACCTTGCAGGATAATATTAACAGGTCATCAGCAGGAAGCGACTTTGCTATTTTCATTGCTTCAACAGCATAAGATAAAGCCTTAGTATTGTCATTGTTCGAATACGTCATGCCGATGATGTTGTTCACTTTCCCCATTACATAAAGTCGGTATCGGGGGTAAGTATAAATAGTTTTGGAAACATGCAGCATTTCAAGGTAGGATTCGGGTAAAATCTTTTCCCCATCCCTGTTATTTTCCAGCAATTGAAGAGCTTTATAGGATTGCTCCAATGCATTTCCCGAACTGCCAAGTTCTACCAGGTATTCCGCCACCTGTTGCAATGCGTCCGCTTCATTCAATTTATACTCTAGCTTTTGTGACTGCTGCAAATACTGCCGCGCATAAAATAACGCGCTATCCAGGTTGACCTCCAGGTGAGCATCACCGAGCCTGCTAAACAAAACAAGCCGGAGCGTATCATTGCTTGTTTTGCCCAGCTCTTTGCTGAGACTATCAATAACCGCGGGCTGGCTACTGGCCGGATTGACTGTAAAACAAAGCACCAGGCCCAATATGAATGCTCTCATTTCTAAAAATTTATTAACCTTCTTTTACTGGTAACATTATTATAAATTCCGCCCCTTTCCCTTCTTCTGTATTTACTTTCAATTCTCCTCCATGTACCTGCACAATATCATAACTCAGAGACAAGCCCAATCCAGTTCCCTGGCCTGTTGGTTTGGTGGTAAAAAAAGGTTGAAATATTTTATCTACCACTTTTTGCGGAATACCATTTCCGTTGTCTTTTACCGTAATCAAAACTTTATCTCCGGCTTTTTTGGTGCTTACCGAGACAGTCGGTTCATACCCGTTTGGTTGTTGTTTCTTTTTTTCGTCAACCGCATAAAAAGCATTGTTGATTAAATTCAAAACTACTCTTCCAATATCCTGCGGTATGATATTTATTTTACCGATACTTTCATCAAAATCAGTTTTAATAGTGACGTTGAAAGATTTGTCTTTGGTTCTTAAGCCATGATAACAGAGCCGGATATACTCATCCGCTAGTGGATTGATGTTTGTTGGTTCTTTAACACCACTGGTGCTCTGACTATGCTGCAACATTCCTTTTACAATAGCATCAGCCCTTTTGCCATGATGACTTATTTTTTCTTCATTGGCTTCAATATCATCGGCGATTAATTTTACTTCCTCCAGGTTACCTTTCCCGATTTCAGTCTTCATTTCTCCAATTAATTCTTTATTTACCTCAGAAAAATTATTCACGAAGTTCAATGGGTTTTGAATTTCGTGTGCGATGCCGGCAGTAAGTTCACCCAGCGAAGCCATTTTTTCCGACTGGATAAGCTGGGATTGGGTGGATTTTAAATTGGAAAGCGTTTTTTCCAAAACCTTATTGGCTTTTCTCTTTTGCAGGTTATTCCTGTAAAATATACCGGCAAGCAATAACAACACCGTAATGCCTGCAAGAAATAAATATGTCCTTATTTTATTCTGGTAAGCGATCTTATCTTTCTCTACATTCTGTAACCTAAGCTGTTCATTCAGCGTAACCGTCTGAAAAGCGGTTAGGTTTTTGATCCTGGACTTATATAAGCTGTCTTTAACAACCAATGTCAGTTCCTGGTATTTTAATATGCTGTCGGTTTGGTTTTTCATTTTATATGCCAGGTATATGTTTTCATAAACCGTTCCCAGGTTTACCCTGAACCACCTGACTATCCCGAGTTGCCTGGTTGTTTCCAGGTTTTCCATAGAATAATAAAGTGCTGAATCTTTTTCGCCTGTGGCAAGAAAATATTTTGCCAGGAAAAAATAGCTGTTGTTTAATCCGTTCAGGTTATTTCCTTCTATTGATGCGGCCATGCTATTATGGTAATATTGCAGGGTTTTTGGTAAATCATTTTTTTCGAAGTAAATATTTCCCAGCGTCAGGTAAACCTGCCCCAGGTATTTTTTAAATTCCGATTTCAAAGTCAGTTGTTCGGCTTCCTTTTCATAATAAAGAGCAGTATCCAGCTTGTTAATGGTCATATAGCTTCTTCCCAGGTTCGCAGATGCCATCATTTGCCTCACTGGGTGGCCAATCTCCGAGGCTATCTTTCTTGCTTCTTTGTAATGAATGATTTCCTGCTCTGTATTTTGTGTTTCACGCATTAATATGGCAAACATGTGATGTGTGTATGCAAGTATTAAAAGCCTGGTATTACCATTAAATGGCTGTGAAAATAATTTCCAACTTGATTGCTTTTCATTTTTAAGATTTTCCACAATTTTAAATGCCTCCAGTATCAGTTGAAGCCCTTCTGCGTATTTACCTAATCCTATTAATTGATATGCTGTGTTATCGAGGTAGTATGCTTCTGCCAGCTTCTCGTTATGTATGCGGGCCAGTATTAACTCCTGTTGTGCATAATAAAGCGCTGAATCCCGGTTGCCTTCTTCGTAATAATCATACAGGTATTTTCCGGTGATATACTTGACGGAATCCACGGCTGCGGTTACAAAAACTTTTCGTAAGCTGTCGGTTATATCCTGTGCATAACCGATTACCGGAAAAAATAAAAGCAACAGTAGTTTAGTCAGGCATTTCATACTTATCTTTAATTGATTGGTAGTTGAATAATGAATGTTACGCCTTCTCCTTCCTTCGTCTCTACTTTTAACTCACCGCCATGTGCTTTTACAATATCATAACTCAGCGATAAACCCAAACCCGTTCCCTGCCCTGTTGGTTTGGTGGTAAAGAAGGGTTGAAAGATTTTATCTAATACTTTCTGTGGAATACCGTTGCCGTTGTCGGTGACCTTGATTTCAACTTTGCTACTTGCCTTTTTAGTGCTTATTAAAACTGTTGGTTCATAGCCCGCTATTCCGGATTTCTTTTTTTCATCAACAACATAAAAAGCATTGGTTAATAAATTCAATATCACTCGGCCAATATCCTGTGGAATAATATTGATACTGCCAATTGAGGCATCAAAATCTGTTTTTATTGTTGCACTAAAGGATTTATCCTTTGCCCGAAGGCCATGATAGCAAAGACGGATGTACTCATCTGTCAATGCATTAATATCGGTTGGTTCTTTTACAGCACTGCTGCTGCGGCTATGCTGCAGCATGCCTTTTACAATCGCATCAGCTCTTTTGCCGTGATGATTTATTTTTTCTTCATTGTCCTTAATGTCATTGGTTAGTTCTATTGCCTGTTGCATATTGCCTGTTGCCAATTCTGTTTTTAGTTCATCTAACAATTCAGTATTTACTTCACTAAAATTATTCACGAAGTTTAAAGGGTTTTGTATTTCATGTGCTATGCCGGCAGTGAGCTCTCCAAGGGAAGCCATTTTTTCTGATTGAATAAGTTGTGTTTGTGTTGTTTTTAATTCGATCAGAGTTTGCTCCACATTGTTTTTTTGTTGAGCTATTTCTTCTTTTTGTTTTTGCAACAGCTCATTTGCTTTTTTACGGTGGCGGTTATTCCTGTATAAGAGAAAAGCAATTGCCATAAAAACGGCTATGCCTGCAAGCATTGCATAAGTTCTTATTTTAGTTCGTATTTGGATCTTTTCATCTTCAAGATTTTTAATACGCATTTGCTCGTCAAAACTTGCGTTCTGATAGGCAAGCAGATTTTTTCTTTCCACATTATTCAGGCTGTCATGCAATGCAGTGGCTAATTTCAGATATGCAAAAGCACTGTCATTTCTTTTTTGTTCGCCATACGCAGATGAAATTGAAGAATATGCATTTGCGATTCCCCTTTGGTCGTTATAAAGTTTATATGTTTCCAGCGCAATATTTGCGTACACCAGGCTGGAGTCTGGTTTAGTAATCGTTTTATACAAACTGCTTAGTGAAAGAGAAAGGGCTCCGACTGCGGCCCGATTATTTTGTTCCTGCATTAATTTCAGGCCTTTTTGCAAGGCGTCTTTTGATAGATCAAAATTTCCCTTTTTCTGATAAATTTTCCCGAGGATGTTAAAAGCCCATCCAACCAAGGTCTTATCTGCAGATTTTGAATAAAAACTTAATGCCCGTTGTTCAAAATAAAGTGCTGAGTCTAATTTGTTAAGTTTAGAAAAATATACATCTCCCAGTGTAAAATTTGCTAGCAAATTCAAATCTGGATTATGAACGGATTCGGCAAGGCGTTTTGTCTGGAGTAAACTCGAAATTTGCTTTTCCATATCGCCGGTATTACTATACAGTCGCGCCAAATTGTAATGATTATAGCCTAATAGGTTAAGCCTTTGTGTGTGCGGAGTGCTGCCCACCGGCAAATTCCAGACATTTTTCTCACTTGCCGGATCGTCTGCGATTTTCAAAGCCTGTAATAATAATTGGAGCGCTTGTGGATAATTGGTTGCCGCTAGCATATTTCCCTGGCGGTGTAGTATTCCTGCCTCGTAGATCTTTAACTTCAGTCTGCGAGCAATAGACAAACTTTTGGCCAGGTAAAACTGGGAACTATCAGTGTTTATGAGTTGATAATAGTATCCAAGTTGACCATAAGCATCCATACGGATTGTATCATTTGCTGCGTTTCGCAAGGCCAGGCGCAGGCTGTCTGATTTGTTTTGCTGTGGCTGCGCTTCAGCAAACACGGGTAAAAACAAAAGCAGGAATATTATAAATTGTTTCATGAAATTTATTTAGTACTTGGTATCTGTATAATAAACTCAGTTCCTTCGCCTTCTTTCGTCTCTACCTTAATTTCGCCACCATGTGCTTTTATAATATCATAACTCAACGATAATCCCAACCCTGTTCCCTGCCCGGCGGGCTTGGTGGTAAAGAAGGGTTGAAAGATTTTATCCACTAAACTTTGCGGAATACCGCCTCCATTATCCGTTATCCTTATTTCCACGCCGTAACCATCGGGTTTATCTCCAATCTTTTTTGTAGCTACGGTAACGGTAGGTTCATAGGCGGTAAGACTACCTAGTTGCTCTCCAGGGGGCAGGGACTTTTTTCTCTCATTTACAGCATAGAATGCATTGTTGTATAAGTTAAGCAATACTCTCCCGATATCCTGTGGTATGATATTGATTTTCCCGATGCTATTATCAAAATTTGTTTTCATTACCACATTGAATGCTTTGTCTTTGGCACGAAGCCCCTGGTAGGCCAGGCGCAGGTATTCATCGGCTAAGCTGTTAACAGCCGTCAGTTCTTTATTTCCCGTGCTGGCTCGTGAATGTTGCAGCATCCCTTTTACAATAGAATCGGCACGTTTACCATGATACACTATCTTTTCCAGGTTTTGTTGCACGTCGCTGGCAATGGCTTTTGCTTCTTCTGTATTTCCCTTTTCATTGGCATCAACCATTTCGTTGATCATCTCACTGCTTAGTTCAGAAAAATTATTAACGAAATTCAGCGGGTTTTGAATTTCATGCGCGATACCGGCCGTGAGTTGGCCAAGTGAAGCCATTTTTTCAGATTGGATGAGTTGGGACTGTGCCGATTTTAAATCGGAAAGCGTCTTCTCCAGTACCCGGTTTGCTTTTTGTTTTTGACGGTTATTTCCTGCAAGCACGATGGCTATCCCGATAAAAACAATAATGCCGAAAATAAATGCATACCGTTGCTGTTTTTCCCTGTCTAGTTTACTTTGCTGCAATTGTTTGTCCCTGTTTAATAAATCAATTTGTGCTTGCCGGTTCTTTGTTTCAAAAGATTGCTGTACGGCGGCCAGTTTTTGATTGAGGTCCTGGTCCAATATTGAATCTTTCGCCTTTGCATACTGCACATGATAATGGTACGCTTTGTCATAGTCTTTCACCGATGCATAAATCTCTGATAGCGTAAGGCTCGCATCTTTGATATTATCCTGGACATTATTTTGTTTGGCAAGATCGAGGCTCCGCATACAACTCGTTATCGCTTTGCGAAAATCGCCCTGGTCGAAAGACACACGGCCGATAGACTGAAGGATACCGGCTGTTGCAACTTCATTCTTTTTTTCCGTGATAGCGAGGGCTTTTTGAAAATTGAATAAGGAAAGAGGGTAATTTTTTTGAGCCTGGTACACTTGTCCTATATACATGTACGATCTTGACATGCTATCTTTTCCAAAGAAATCATCTTCCGCCTTCAGACTAATATTAAAGTATTCCAGCGCCTCCTTGTATTTTTCCTGCCTTTGATAAACGCTTCCGATGCTTATAGCGGCATCTATAATATTCTGCTTGCGGCCGATCTCCTGCGCCATTTGTAATGATTGCCGGTAATAGCCAAGCGCCTCGGGCAATTGGCCTAACTTAGAATACATATCACCCACACGATTAAGGGTAAATGCAGTGCCTGGTTTGTCATTTATCTCCCTTCGTATGGATAGTGCTTTCAGGTAATACTCAAGAGCCGCTGAAAAATTAGATTGAAAGTTGTAAACATTCCCTATTTGGTTAATAACGGCCCCGATGGCTTCCTTATCCTGTAACTCTGTAAAAAGATCCAATGACTGAAACAGCACATCGAGGGCTTTTGAATACTGCTTCCGGCGGAAATAAAATTCGTTTTGATTGTTTAAGGTAGCCGCTATTCCTCTTTTATAATTAAGTTGCCGGAACATATCCAGGGCTTTCACCAGGTAAAGCATACCGCTGGAGTCTCCCCTGAAAGAAAGTATTACACCGCGGCACCGGTTCGCTTCGGCCAGGCCTTTTTTATAGGAAAGACTATCCGCCAGTTTCAGCGCCGTGAAATTATATTCTGCCGCCTTATTTAATTGATAATACCATAACGCTTTGGTCAATTCATTCAATACATTCACTTTGCTGGTATCTTCCTTCCTGTTCAACAAACCGGTGAGGCTATCCGCTTTATTTGTTTGAGCAAGGAGTTGAACGCATACGTTCACCATCAGAAATAAAAAAAATATTTTTTTCATAATACCAGGAATAAGAGAGTATTTAAGTTTCACCCGTTTTCTATGCGGGAAGTTTTGCTGCGAATTCCACTAACCCACCTTCCTTTTTATACTTTATAGAGCCGTGGGTCCAAAATATCTTTTAGCAACGGCTTTAACCCCGTTGCCTGTAACCCGAAATCAGGATAGCGTGTCGCCGGTACGATACATTACGTCTGCTATTACTAGTATGTATCGAACCCGCAGTTCCCGTATCCCTTTTTACGTCTTTTCGACGCACTGTACCAAAGGCATCCCCTTGCAAAAGTTCGTTGTTAATATAAGATCGGGGCTATGCGTCTGTAATCACTCCATTAAACAGGTAACGAGATGATAAACTCACTTCCTTCACCTTCCTTCGTTTCCACTTTTATTTCTCCCCCATGTGCTTTTACAATATCATAACTTAAACTCAAGCCTAATCCTGTTCCCTGGCCGGTTGGCTTGGTAGTAAAGAATGGTTGAAAGATTTTGTCAACTACTTTTTGCGGAATGCCGTTGCCATTGTCCCTTACACTTATAAATATTTTGTCACCAACCTTTTTTGTGCTGACTGAAACAGCTGGTTCATACCTTCCAATCCCTGATTTCTTTTTTTCATCCACCGCATAAAAAGCGTTGTTGATCAAATTGAGAATTACTCTGCCAATATCCTGTGGAATGATATTGATTTTGCTGATACTTCCGTCAAAATCAGTTTTCATGGTGGCATTGAAGCTTTTATCCTTTGCCCTAAGTCCGTGATAACTTAAGCGGAGATATTCATCACATAATGCATTAATATCTGCTGGCTCTATTACTCCGTTGCTGCTACGGCTATGCTGCAACATTCCTTTTACAATGGCATCGGCACGTTTGCCGTGATGATTGATTTTTTGTTCATTGCTTATTACATCATCTGCAATCGATTTTATTTCATCAATATTTCCTTTATCTGCTTCAGCTTTTAATTCCTGGAGCAACTCGGTATTTATATCTGAAAAATTATTCACGAAGTTTAACGGGTTTTGAATTTCGTGGGCAATACCTGCAGTTAATTCTCCCAGGCTGGCCATTTTTTCAGATTGGATGAGTTGCTGCTGTGTTTGCTGAAGGTGGTCCAGCACTTGATTGGTTTGGTCGCGTTGGTCTTCTATTTCCCGCTTTTGTTTTTGCAGCAATTTATTTGCCTTCTGTTTTTGCCCGTTGCTCTTCAGGAGCAGGAATGCAGTTATTACAATCAGCAACAGCACGACCAAAGCGCTGTATAAAAAATTTCGCTGTATTTTTTTTTCCTGGTTAAGGGCGGTGATCTGCGCCTGCTTTTTTTCAAGATCATAGTCATATTGCGCCACAGCGCTTTTATTTCGTACTTCTGTATTCAACGCACTGTCGCGGTGGTTGAAATAATGCCGCTGCCATTTATAAGCATTGGCAAAATCATTTTTGTATGCATAGGCATCGGCAAGGGCTTTTGCATTGTCACGCATTACTTCAACGGATCCAATACTTTTTGATGAATCATAACCCAGCCGGGCATAATAAACAGCGCTATCGGGCATTTTATTTTTCAGGTAAGTCGTCGAAAGCGTAGTGACTATCCCAGATAACAAAAGATGATCGCCAATTTTTTTTGCGTACCTGACAGAATTAAATCCATAGTTAAAAGCAAGCGCCAGGCTGTCCAGGCCATTATAGGCGTCAGCAAGATTGCGGTATATAGTCACAACAAACGTGGAGTCGGCCTCTTTGGCAGTTATTAACGCCTTCTTAAATGCATCCAGCGCTTCGGTATAGCGGCCCTGTTTTTTGAATTCATTTCCTTCACGATTCAGCAGTTGCCCTTCAACAACCGTGCTCTTCAACTTTTTATTTGCTTCCCTTACTTTTTGAAAATATGAATCAGCATGGGTGTGGTCATCCATACGGTTGTACAATTGACCCACTGCCATAAAACCACTGCACATCAGCCTTAAGTAATTCACTTCTTCAGCTGTTTGAATACACTTGAGGTAATATTCCATCCCTTTGGGAAGATTACCGAGGGCATTTCCATATTCTATAGCTACGTAATACTGGCAGATAGAAAGCAGTTTTTTATTGCCCGATTTTTCGGCCGTTTTTTCTGCCCTTAATAAGCGATCAAGACCCACTCTTGAATTCAGGTAAACACTTCCATATGCCTGGTAAACCTGCAAGGTGGCAAGAAGATCGATATTGCCGGTTAGTTGTGCGATGGAATCCGCCCAATGAAACATGGAGTCACCTACCTGTCGTTCACCCCGCCTGATTTTTCTAAATCCAAGATGTATTAAGGCATAAGCTTCACCTGTGGCATAATTTATTTTGCGTGAAATGGCCAGCGCTTCCTGGAAATAATTTTCATCCCTCGAAAAATAAACCATCTCAAGCAGTTTGTTTACACGAAAAGTATCTTGCTGCGGGTGAGCAGTTAGTTCCTGCTTTATCTTTACTTCTGCCGGGTCTTGTGCAGTTACACATAGTCGCAGCAAAGCAAATAATAAGGACAGTAAATTTTTTTTCATTTTATGCCAGCAATTGAATAATAAATGTTGTTCCTTCTCCTTCCTTCGTCTCCACTTTTATTTCGCCGCCATGTGCTTTTATTATATCATAGCTCAACGATAAACCCAACCCTGTTCCCTGCCCGGTTGGTTTGGTGGTAAAGAATGGCTGAAAGATTTTATCCAATACTTTTTGCGGAATACCGTTGCCGTTATCAGCAACCCGAATTTCGATTTTGCCCTCATCTCCGCCGGTTGGCGGAGAGCCGAGTCTTCTTGTGGAAACAGTTACTAAAGGTTCGTACTCTTCTTCACCCCTCTTTAGGGGCTGGGGGCTTTGTTTCTGCCTTTCATTCACGGCGTAAAAAGCATTGTTGTAAAGGTTCAGCAGCACTCTTCCTATATCCTGCGGAATAATATTGATGCTGCCGATGCTTTCATCAAAATCCGTTTTTATTGTCGCATTGAAATCCTTATCCTTTGCACGAAGCCCATGATAGGAGAGACCTAAATATTCATCTGCCAGTTTATTAATATAAGTTAGTTCTTTAATGCTACTACTGCTTTGGCTATGTTGCAGCATACCTTTTACAATGGCATCGGCCCGTTTGCCATGATGGCTTATTTTTTGTTCATTTTCTTTTATGTCATTCGAAATGGATATAGCCGCATCGGCCTTCCCAGCTTTCAATTCATCCTGCAACTCATCTATCAAGTCGGCGTTTATTTCACTAAAATTATTGACGAAGTTTAACGGGTTTTGAATTTCATGCGCAATGCCTGCGGTGAGCTCACCGAGCGAAGCCATTTTTTCGGATTGGATTAGTTGGGATTGGGTGGATCTTAGTTCTTCTAATGTAGTCTCCACTTTATTTTTTTGAATATAAATTTCCTGCTTTTGTTTTTGAAGCAATGCAAATGATTTTTGCTTGTAAACATTTTTGCGCCAAAGACCTACTGCTACTATTAGCAGTACTATCAAACCAGCAATGAGGATATATATATTTATACGGTTTTTGTATTGCACTTGAGTTTGTTTCAATGTTTGCTGCAATTCCTGCTGGTGTAATTGCTCATTGAAAGCAAAACTCTGAGCTTCTCTTGTTTTTTGCTGGTTAAATAAACTGTCTTTAAAATTGATGGTTACCTTTAAATATTTCACGGCACTGTCACTTTTATTTTTCGATGCATAAATATCAGCAAGCAGCGTTGACGCATTCAGCAAACCGATAGGATAGGCTCTTCCCCATTTTTGTGCTAAAGCCTGCTTCGCATAATAGATAGCAGAATCTGTTTTCCCCTCATTTATATAAACATTGGCTATGCCATTGTAAGCATCAAGTATATCTACCTGGAAATTATCCCGAATAGCTAATGGGATTGCTTTGGTATAAAAATCAAGTGCGAGTTCACTATGCCGCAATTTAGCATGTATTGCTCCAAGCACGGTTAATAACCCGCTCCAATTCTGATTAACTTTATAGGCACTTTGGGCATAAAATAATGCTGAATCCAATTGATTATTTCTTTCATATATACCACCTAACATTGCCTGGGTAAATATTATCCCATAATCATCATGTAATAATTCACGTAATTTTAAATCCGCCCGGATATATTGTATTGCCCGTTTATAATCTCCCTGTTCTCTATAACATAATCCCAAACGGCGATATACATAGGATATTCCGAAAGAGTTTTTCAAGCTTTTAAATAGTGCTAAGGATTTATAACTAAAATCCAGTGCATTTGCATAATTCCCTAATGTGGTTAGAGCACCGGCTAAATCGGTCATGCTATGGGCCTCCCCACTTTTAAAATTCAATTCCTGTGAAAGCTGCAATCCTTGTTGAGCGTACATCAGAGCGGTATCGGCAAAAGACCATGTATAATTTTCACTCAATCTGGCAAGCACCCATACCTTATTGGTATCTTCTTTTGCAACCAATAGTTCCTGCTTTAAGCTGTCGATTTTTTTGTTTTGAGCATTTACTTGCATAAAAAAAAACAATAGATAAAACCCTATAAGATTTTTTTTCATTATGCCTTATTTAATGGTAACTGAACAATAAACACCGTTCCTTGCCCTTCTTTGGTTTCCACCTTTAACTCGCCCCCATGTGCTTTTATAATATCATAACTCAAGCTCAAACCTAATCCCGTTCCCTGCCCGGTTGGTTTGGTGGTAAAGAATGGCTGAAAGATTTTATCCAATACTTTTTGCGGAATACCGTTGCCGTTATCAGCAACCCGAATTTCGATTTTGCCCTCATCTCCGCCGGTTGGCGGAGAGCCGAGTCTTCTTGTGGAAACAGTTACTAAAGGTTCGTACTCTTCTTCACCCCTCTTTAGGGGCTGGGGGCTTTGTTTCTGCCTTTCATTCACGGCGTAAAAAGCATTGTTGTAAAGGTTCAGCAGCACTCTTCCTATATCCTGCGGAATAATATTGATGCTGCCGATGCTTTCATCAAAATCCGTTTTTATTGTCGCATTGAAATCCTTATCCTTTGCACGAAGCCCATGATAGGAGAGACGTAAATATTCATCCGCCAGTTTATTAATATCAGTTAGCTCTTTAATGCTACTACTGCTTTGGCTATGCTGCAGCATTCCTTTTACAATGGCATCGGCACGTTTACCATGATGGTTTATCTTTTGTTCATTCTCTTTGATATCGTTGAGAATTATTCTCACCTCTTTAATATTTCCTTTGTCTATTTCCTGCCCTGCTTCATCAATCAACTCAGTATTTACTTCAGAAAAATTATTGACAAAGTTCAACGGGTTTTGAATTTCATGAGCAATGCCCGCAGTAAGCTCACCAAGGCTAGCCATTTTTTCAGATTGGATGAGTTGTGCCTGTGTTGCTTTTAACTCTCTATAGGCCTTTTCTATTTCTTTGGCCTGCGCCAGTTCTCTTAGCTGTGTTTTCTCTCTTTCTTTTTTTATTATATATTGTCTCTGATATTTATAAATGCCGAAACCGGCGGCAATTATCAGTAAAGCATAAAGGCTATAAGCCCACCATGTTTTCCACCAGGGAGGTGTAATAGTAATTGCAATGCTCTTTTCTGCAACAGAGCCTTCGTTGTTTACGGCTTTTATATGCAGTATATATTTTCCCTGTGGTACATTATAGAAAGTAGCTTTATGTTCGGTGCCTATATCCCGCCAATCGTTGTCGTAATTTTCCAGCTTATACAGGTATTTTATTTCGCCTGCATTTTTATAATCAATGGCATTAAAATCAAACGAAAAAGTATTTTGATCGTAACCCAATACCAAGTCTTTTGTTTGCCATATCGGTATAGACAATACATTATTATCTCCGGCAACTATTTCTTTATTCCCGATTTTAAAATTTGTGAACTGAAGCATGGGTGCTGTACGGTTATCCACCAACTCATCGGGACGGAAAGAATAATAGCCTTTTAAACTTCCCAGGAATAAACGGCCATCCTTTGTTTTTATATTTTCAAGCCACACATTGCTTATTGGCTGTACACCATTTGAAGAATTATAAACTTTTGCCGCATCCCTGGCCTCACTTATTTTGATAAGGGCGTCATTGGTGCTTAACCATAAATTCTTTTTATCGTCTTCAACTATTCCAGCTACTAATCCCAATCCACCAGGGAAAACCGGGTTTGTATATTTTATAAAAATATCCTTCTTTTCATTCAGGTAATATAAACCTGCTTCACCACCTGCCCATATTTTGTCCGCTGCATCTATATATACATTATAAGTAATGCTGCCAATGGGGTAATGGCGAAATTTTCCTGTCTTAGTATCAAGCCTGTTTATATCCGAAGCACCCGCTGCCCATATTGTACCATCCTTTTCCTGGGCTATACTGTAAAGGGAACTATTTGCCAGGCTAAGGCTGTCCTTATCGTCATGTATATAATTTGCGCAAAGGCCGGTTTTGATATCCATCCGGGATAAACCTTTGTGCGTACCGATCCACAAAAAATTTTCCCGGTCAAAAAATAAGGCATGGGTAGAATCATGTACCAGGCTGTTGGGTTTATCTTTATCGTGATGGTAGTGTGTAAATTTTTCCGTGGCGATATTAAATTTCTCAACTCCATTCCAGTGTGTAGCCATCCAGATGTTTCCTTCACCGTCACCATCCATATTCATCACATTTTTATCAATAAGGCTGTTTTCATTTTTGGGATCATGCTTAAATAATTTTTCCCGGTTCGTGTTTAAGTTCTTGCGGATGATACCGCTGTCCGATTGTATCCAGAGTGTATTTTTATCTTCTTCAAAATAAAAAGAACCGGCTGCCGCATTCAAGGAAACGAACGGAACCGTTGTTTTAGAAAAATTAATATTATAAATACTGGCTGGAAAGCCGGCGATCCAAAGTAAGCCGTCTTTAGAAGGCAGCGCACGAACGGCACCGTTGGAGGTAAAACCGGTCAATGTATCTTTTGCAAAGCGATTGGTTTTATCGTTGGCAACATTGCCATAGTGTACCATTTCTTTTGTTACCGGGTCGTACACGTTTATTCCTGCTGTCATAGAGCCAATCCACAACCTGCCCTTCACATCTTCCGTAATAAAACTGATAAAAGTATTACCACTGGTTTCATTGTAGGGTGGTGGACCAGGTTTTTCAGTATGGGTTGAATCATAATAATAATGTGTAAACCTTCCTGTTGCCCTGTCCAATGTATGTAATCCATCTCCCCGGGTGCCGATCCATAAATTATCCTTACTGTCTTCGTAAATGGCGAACACATTATTATCCGCAAGGCTGTTCGGATCAGCCGGGTCATGTTTATATTTTGTAAGTTTCCCGGTGAATCTGTCAAGACGAACAAGACCACCCGGACTTTCCTTTTTTCCCGCAAAAGCATCGCCCCACCCGATCCAGATCGTTCCTTTTTTATCTTCATAGATAGTATTGACACCAAGGTTATCTCCCGGATTTAAATTTGTTAGTTTTTCATCAATTGCATAATGGGTAAACTTCCCGGTTTTATGATCATACATATCCACGCCACGGAATGACCCTAGCCAAATATTTCCCGTATGGTCTGTCATCAAATAAAAAATAGAATCATTGCCTAAGCTTGCGGGATTTTTTGGGTCGTGTTTGAAATGTGTAAACTTATTTGTTGCAGGATCGAAACGGTCAACCCCAAAACCACCTGTCCCCACCCAGATATACCCCGAAGAGTCTGCAGATACAGCAAGGGTGAGATTATTTATTATAGAATTGGGATTGTCATTATCATGGCTGTAAGAAATAACCTTTTTCCCATCATAGCGTTGCAATCCTTTTGTAACAGATGTAAACCAGATATAGCCCTGTGGGTCCTGTGTTAAAGAAAAAACACCAGAAAAATTATACTTTTTCTCGTCCAATACAAGGTTGAAGTTTGGCTGCTGTGAAAAAGCAGCGCATGCTAAAAAAAGAAATTGAAATGAAAGCAGGAGATGTTTTAGTTTTTCCATTACTCTATTTTATGCTCCAGGTAAATTGATTATAAAGATCGTTGCTTCTTCCCGTCCGACCGGGTCATCCGGGCGGGCTTCCTTCGTCTCCACTTTTATTTCTCCGCCATGTGCTTTGATAATATCATAACTCAAACTTAAACCCAACCCGGTTCCCTGCCCTGTTGGTTTAGTGGTAAAAAAGGGTTGAAAAATTTTGTCAACTACTTTTTGCGGAATACCACCACCATTGTCAATTACTTTAATCTCAACACTCCGATTCCCTAAAGGGCTGTCAATTGACCTGGTTGAAATAGTAACCGTTGGTTCGTAATTATCAGGCTGCTTTTTCTTTCTTTCATTCACCGCATAAAATGCATTGTTGTATAAATTCAGCAACACTCTGCCTATATCCTGCGGAACGATACTTATTTTTCCAATACTGTCGTCAAAATCTGTTTTAATCGTTGCGTTGAATGAACTATCCTTTGCACGAAGGCCGTGATAGGAAAGGCGAATGTATTCATCCGCTAATGCATTGATATCTGTCGGCTCTTTGATGGCACTGGTACTGCGGCTATGCTGCAGCATTCCTTTTACGATGGAATCGGCCCGTTTGCCGTGATGATTTATTTTTTCCTCGTTATTTATCACGTCGTCAGCAATGACCTTTGCTTCCTGTGTATTTCCTTTATCCAATTCGGCTTTCATTTCTTCCAGCAACTCTTTATTTACTTCAGAGAAATTATTCATGAAGTTCAATGGGTTTTGAATTTCATGGGCAATCCCCGCAGTGAGTTCGCCCAAACTGGCCATTTTTTCGGATTGAATTAATTGCGATTGGGTAGCTTTCAGGTTATCCAGCGATTTGTTCAATTGCTGTGTGCGGTGAGATACTTTTTCTTCCAATACCTGGTTGGTTCTTTTCAGGTGGCGGGCACGATAGGTAATAAAGGCCCATAGTGCGGCAATAAATAATACAACATATATAAGCCAGGCCCACAAGCGCTGCCACCAGGGTGGATGTATCGTAATGATGAGCGAAGGATTGTCGGTACTCCATACACCGCTACTATTGGCGGCTTTAACACGGAACGTATAGGTGCCGGGAGAAAGGTTGATATAAGTAACCGTTCGCTGCGTTCCGGCCTGTATCCATTCTTTATCATAGCCCTCCAGCTGATAGGCATATTGCACCAAACCCGCTTCCTGGTAATGCAAACCCACCCAGGCGAAGCTGAGCCGGTTTTCATTATAGGAGAGGTTGATATTTTTTTTGTCGACAGCAAAGACTGTTGAATCCCGTATGGGCTTGCTGCCAGGCACGGTAAAGCCAACCGATTCAATATGCACCACGGGAGCATTTGGATCAGGTTTAAAATCTTCCGGGTCTATAGCGATAAATCCATTATCCTCGCTTAAAAGAAATTGCCGGTTACTGACCTTAATTCCATATACGAAATTATTCAGGTTGTTAACGGGAAGACCATTGGCGGTGGTAAGCGTTCTAACCTGTTGGGTCTGCGGATTAAAAATGGAAATACCTCTTGCCGAAGTCAACCACAAATTGTGGCTGCTGTCTTCGAGTATCGCATTTGCTCCATCATATAATAATCCATCCTTCTCAGTAAATTTTTCTGCATTGCCTGTTTCGCGGTCAAATAAAAAAAAACCTCCATAATAACTACCGACCCATAACCTGTTTTGACTGTCCTCATAAATGCCCGTTATACTTTGGAACCCGGGCACGATATTTTTATAGGAGGTAAAAGTTCCATTTGCAGCGTTAAACCGGTTGAGGCCGCCGGAATTAGTTCCTATCCAAAGAGTGCCATTCTTATCTTCCAAAATGCATAAAACCTGGGCATCATCCAGGGCCCCATTATTTTTGCCATCGGCATCAATACCCTTAACAAACGGGAAGCGGGTAAACTTTTGCGTTACCGGGTCAAGCCGGCAAATACCGCTTTCGGCAGTTCCCACCCAAATATTTCCCAGGTGATCTTCACAAATATTCACTACGTTATTATCCACTAAGGAAGCAGCATCGTTATTGACATGCCTGTAATATTCTATATTCCCCGTCCGGGGATCAAAACAGTTAAGGCCGTTATCCTGGCCCCAGAGCACCGCAAACCATATTTTTCCATCCTTTGCCACCTTCACTTCTCCCACTGCACCTTCGTTACCCAACTGATCTTTCCGGATTGGTATTTTGGTAAATAAATTGGCCTCGGGTTCCCAGCGATACAACCCTTTCCGGCTGCCTAACCATACCGTTCCATCGGCGGCTTTCGCGAAACCTTGCACCTCACCTCCGGGGAAATGTTGAACACCCGTTTGATTTACGTTGTATTGGATAAACCCAGTGGGTTGACGTTTGACCCATTGAACGCCCCCATTACTTACTCCCAGCCACAACGTTCCCCTCTGGTCTAAAAGAAAAGTATGTAGCAGATCATTTGATAACAATCCATCGGTTTTTTTGGGATCGGCTATGATGCGGGTAAATATCCGCGTTTGGGTATCAAAATAAAGTATGCCCATTCCTGTCTGGCACCAGAAATTACCAGCTTTGTCTTCCAGTATATCAATAACCGAATTGTAATAAAGGGATTTCCTTTCGCCGGGATAATAATTAATAAAATTATTGTTGGCCCGGTCAAATAAAGACAAACCGCTCATCGTACCCACCCACAAATTTCCTTTAGCATCATTCATCACTTTAAGCACCGTGTCGCTGGCGATACTGCTTGCATCTGTGGGGTTATGAGAAAATACCGCCGCGGCATTATTACCTGTGCTGAAGTTCCAGAGTCCTTTATTAGTTGCAGAAGATATTCCAAAAGTAACGAAAGCATTTGTGAACCAAAGCACGCCAGGTTGAGAAGCATCTTCTATGATACCCGAAAAACCTTTTTGTTTAGTGGGATCAGTAGTGGCGAGCTGATTAATAAATTGTTCATTTTTATTATTGAATTCATAGAGGCCATTGCTACCACTCATCCAGATATGGCCTTTTTTGTCGGGATATATTGTAGATAAATCTGCATCTATATGGTTTTTTCCGCTTCCATATCTTCCATATTGCGTAATTTTTCCTGTCACAGGATCAAATAAGATAACGCTTGAATGCTGACCATTTTGATCGAAAACAGTTATCCAGAGACGACCAAGGCTATCATCCTGCATTCCGGCTGCTACGGTTTCTGATGCTGAACCCGGGGTTGTTGAAACAAGCGGGTAATGAATAAAATTATCTTTACCCGGATCATAGAGATATAAATCTCCGTACCAGGTTCCCGCCCAAATTCTTCCTTTACGATCCTGGTAAACTTTAATGACATACATGCGGTAGGGGTCTGAAATACCAAGGGTATATACTTTCGGTTTATAACCATCGTAACGCACCAGGCCCCGTGAAGTTGTCATCCAGATATATCCTTGCCGGTCCTGTATCATTGACCAAACAAATCCTTCCGGTAACCCTCCTTTTACATCCAAAAAATTAAAGTGCAACTCACCAGGTTGGTTGGTTTGTGCAGGGCAGTAAACGCTACCCATAAGTAGAAGCAAAAGCGGAATTAAATATTTCATTTAACGATGGTTTCTATGTTGCTACTATTTTTCTTTTTTCTTAAACTGATCCCGATAACTATCGGAATACAGGATTTCGCGAATTAGCGGAATCTGATCTTTTCCTGTAACTCCCGTCATCTTATCAATCCGGTTCAGACCATTGGCAATCGAATGATAAATGTTGTTCCTTCACCTTCATTCGTTTCCACTTCTATTTCTCCCCCATGTGCTTTTATAATATCATAGCTTAAACTCAAACCTAATCCTGTCCCCTGGCCGGTTGGTTTGGTAGTAAAGAAGGGTTGAAATATCTTATCCAATATTTTTCTAGGAATACCGTTACCGTTATCGCTGACTCTTATTTCAATCTTGCCCCCATCCCCTGAAAGGGAGCCGAGTCTTCTTGTAGAAACAGTTACTAAAGGTTCGTACTCTTCTTCACCTCCCGTTAGGGGATGGGGGCTTTGTTTCTTTTTTTCATCAACCGCATAAAAAGCATTGTTGATTAAATTCAAAACTACTCTTCCAATATCCTGCGGTATGACATTTATTTTACCGATACTTTCATCAAAATCAGTTTTAATAGTGGCGTTGAAGGATTTATCTTTGGTTCTTAAGCCATGATAACAGAGCCGGATATATTCATCAGAGAGCTTATTAATACCTGTCGGTTCTTTTACCCCACTGCTGCTGCGGCTGTGTTGCAGCATTCCTTTTACAATAGCATCTGCTCTTTTGCCATGATGATTTATTTTTTCTTCGTTGCTAATAACATTTTTGGCGATTGATTTTATATTTGAATAATTTTCTTTTTCTATATCTTCATTTAACTCTGCAAGTAATTCTTTATTTATATCCGAAAAATTATTGACAAAGTTCAGGGGATTTTGAATTTCATGGGCAATGCCCGCCGTAAGTTCTCCCAGGGAAGCCATTTTTTCGGATTGAATGAGTTGAGACTGGGCAGATTTGAGTTCATCCAAATATTTTTGAAGTTGCGAAGTCCGGTAAGTAACTTTTTCTTCAAGCATTTTGTTTTCGAGTGTGAGCTTTCTTGACCGATAGGATATAAATACCCAGACTAACATTCCAAAAATTACAGCATATGATAAATATGCCCACCATGTCTTCCACCACGGAGGATGAATTATTATTATTATGGAGGCCGGCTGATCGTTCCACACACCATCCATGTTTGCGGCTTTTACATAAAATGTATATGTGCCAGGTGAAAGGTTTGTATAGGTTGCATATCTCGATTCGCCACCCATAATCCAGTCCTCATCATATCCTTCAAGTTTATACTTGTAGGTGTTGAGTAAAGAATTTTCAAATTGTAATCCGGTATAATGAAAAATTATTCTGTTCTGGTTGTGTTCGAGTTTTATTTGTTGACCGTCGCTTACGAGCATCGTGTCCATCTTGTTGGTAAATCTTATATCAGCAAAACTTAGCGATTCAAGATTAATCATAGGTACGATAAGGTTTGGCTTCATGTCTTCAGGAGAAAATTTAAAAAAACCAAACTTGCAACCTATAAAAAATTCTCCTTTATCATCAACGAAAGGCCGATACAACACATTACTTGGTAGTCCCTGCAGACTCGTATAATTTGTAATTGCATAAGTTTTGGGATTAAGTCTTGAAAGACCCCGTCCGGAGCCAATCCAGAGATTTCCCCCGTTATCTTTTTTTAACCAGTTAAGAATATCGGACACTAAACCGTTTTTTTCGTTGAATACTTTTACTACAGTTCCTTTGGCAGGGTCAAATAATCTTAACCCGAGAAAATATGAACCAAGCCATAACCTGCCGCTGTCCGCATCCTCTATTCCATCTATATTAGCAACACCGGCAGATTCATCAAAATATGACTTAAATGTACCATTGTCTTTATTCATAAGATTCAGCCCACCAAGATTTGTGCTTATCCACAACCTGCCATATCTATCTTCATGAATTGAACTAACAGTGCCATCATCTAAAGCAGTTCCTGAGTATTTAACTTTCGAGTTATTAATATATGGATAACAAGTAAAATTTCCTTTGTCCTTGTTATAGCGGCAAAGTCCCCCTCCGTCCGTTCCAATCCATATAACGCCATTATGATCATTATACAAACAGGTGATAGCATCATTGCTTAACGATGTACTCTCACTATCATTATGCTGAAAGCTTTTTACCAAACCGGTTTTAGGATTGTATTTTATAAGACCATTATGGAGAGACCGAAACCAAATGAAACCATCGTTATCCAATAGAATCTGTGAGGTTGCGCCCTTATCTTTTGCCGGCTCGTTAAATACTTTAACTTTTGTAAATCCTTTTCGCCGATCGTATTTTATCAACCCTTCTGATGTAGCCAACCAATATATTCCATCCCCTGTCTCCGCAAAAGAATGCGTAAATCCCCCAGGATATCCACTCGGGTCCTTTGGATCATACATGAATGAAGTGAAAATTGAACGTACCCGATTAATGCGCTCAATGCCCCAATTGCGGAATGCAAGCCATATATTTCCCGCTCTGTCTGCAAAAAGTTGCTCGATATAGTTTGATGCAAGACCATCTACTCTGCCAGGCTCTGCATAATACCTCGCAAACAATTTTTTTTCAGGATTGAAACAGGTAAGCCCCTGGCCTGGAATTTCACCTGTTATCCAAAAATTACCATCCATGTCTTCTTTTATGACATCGTATGAAACGCTTTTACTATCTCCGGTACTGAAAGATTGAAAGGTGTTTTTATTGCGATCGAAATATATAAGGCTGTTGCTTGTCCCGATCCATAAACGTTTTTTGCTGTCTTCATAAAAAGATGAAGTCGCATCGTTTGAAAGACTGCCTGGATTGGCATCATCATGATAGTAGAAAGTCGCTTTGTTGTTTGCAACATCGTAGCGTACAAATCCTTTAGGAGTAAACGGCGTTGGTGCTGATACTAATCCGACTGACATATAAAGTATGCCGGGCTCCGAGGGAGGTTCATAAACATTAAACAGTGCTCTTTTCTTCATAGTATCAGCGGAAACCAGGTAACTCTTGAATCTCTTTGCAGAATAATCATAAATGAATATCCCGTTTTCCGTTCCAATCCAGGTTTGTCCTGCTTTATCTGATAATAAACCGGTAATATGATTTGAAGGTATGTCCGCATTTTCGTGAGAACTTATCTTAAAAGGAAAAAATTCCCCGGTTTTCTTATCAAATCTTTGCAGCAGATAAAGTGGATGTGCCGGATTTTCAACTTTAAGCCAAAGATTGTTTTGATTATCCTCAAAGATGTTGGTGATATATGAAAAGGTACCAGTCTTTACAGAGTCGGGTTTATAAACAGTAAAACTGTCCGCCTGCGCATTATATCTTAGAAGGCAGTTACCAATAGTACCTGCCCAAACAACTCCATTTCTGTCAACAAAAACAGAACCTATACCATTAATGGAATTATTGCCATCCGGAAGTTGCTGCCGGTAAGCTTTAATGCTATAACCGTCATACTTCATCAACCCTCTCTGGGTGCCACACCATATATAACCATTCTTATCCTGAGTTATATCAATAGCATAGTTTTCAGGCATGCCATTCGCAACCATCAGATGATCGAAGCTGATCTTTTTTGGTTGCCCATTGGACACGATGGTTATAAAAAATAATAAGTAAAAAAATATATACCGCATACCCTGCTATTACATAGATTTATACCGGCAATAGAATAATAAATTTACTTCCCTCACCTTCCTTCGTTTCCACTTTTATTTCGCCGCCATGTGCTTTTACAATATCATAACTTAAACTCAGACCTAATCCTGTTCCCTGCCCGGTTGGCTTGGTAGTAAAAAATGGTTGAAAGATTTTGTCCACTATTTTTTGCGGGATACCATTTCCATTATCACGCACAATTACTTCTATCTTGTCGCCCATCTCTTTTGTACTTACAGCAACAGTTGGCTCGTAACTATTGCCTTGTTGCTTTTTCTTTTCGTTGACCGCATAGAAGGCGTTGTTGTATAAATTCAATAATACTCTCCCGATATCCTGCGGAATTAGTTTTACCATTGCTATACTGTTATCAAAATCGGTTTCTGTTGTTGCCTGAAAAGATTTATCCTTTGCCCTTACTCCCCCGTAGCAAAGACGCATATATTCATTTGCCAGCTTGTTAATGTTTACAAACTCTTTTACCGAACCACCGCCGCTGCTGCTATGCTGCAGCATTCCCTTTACAATGGCATCGGCTCTTTTACCATGGTGATTTATTTTCTCCAAATTCTGACTGATGTCATTCGCGATTCCTCTCGCATCAATGGTATTGCCCTTATCTAATTCCGTTTTCATATCATCCAGCAACTCTTTACTTAGTTCCGAAAAATTATTGACGAAGTTTAAGGGATTTTGTATCTCGTGGGCAATGCCGGCTGTAAGTTCTCCAAGACTGGCCATCTTCGCGGATTGAATGAGCTGAGCCTGGGTTGATTTTAGTTCCGCCAACGCTTCTTCTACTTTATCTTTTTGATACTGAAGCGCCATATTCGCCTGTTGCTTATGCCTGTTGTTTCTAAATTGCAGCAATGCGATGATGACAACTGCCAGTACAGCGATACCCAACGCGGAAATGATAAAATATTGTTTGTTCTTGATTCGTTTCGCTTCCGCGTTTTTCTTTTCCTGTTCAGCCGCCTGGAGTTTCTTTTCCTGGTTAAGCAGTTGTATTTCTTTGTCTTTTATATCAGCGACCCGTTGGCTTTCAAGCTCCCCAATTTTCCTTTCATTTTCCTGGCTAAAAATTGAGTCTTTGTAGTCGTTCGCCTCCTCATAAAAATGCAACGCTGATTTATAATTTCCCCGTAACGTCTGCGTAGCCGATAAGGACAACGCAAATTGCATCATCAACGAAAGCTCCTCCGCTTTTTTACTCAGCTCCAGAGCGCTTAAAAAATAACCATACGCCTTTTGTAACAAAATTGCCTTCCCTACTTTTAAAGAATCTGGTATTGTATGCTGACCGGATCTACTATCAGCCACGGCAGCATAAATATCCCCCATTCCTCCCATGCCAAAAGCCAGCGTTCTTTCAATGCCAAGTTCCCTGGCGATGCGCATCGCCTTTTTATAAAAAATGATCGCTGAATCAACATTATTCCGACGCTTAAAAAAATTCCCCCTGTTAATATAGATCCTGCCCAATGCCGGTTGATCATTGATTTCCTCAAAGAGCTTTATCGCCTGTAAATTATAATCGTTTACTTTATCAAAGTCACCCTTGTCTTCATATACACTGGCGATATTATCCAACGCTGAAGCGATACCGTTCTTGTCGTTTAGTTCTTTCTGTAATACAAGCGCCTTCTCATAGTTTTCAATAGCTTTTGGAAAATTATTGATCCAGTAATAATCAACCCCGATATTATTATAAGTCCAGGCTATGTTTGCTTTCAAGCCGGCTTCCTCGTAAATGCCCAGTGCTTTGAAATTATTCTCCACCGCTTTTAAATAATTGCCCATTCGCTCGTAGTTAATCGCTATTTCGGCTATCGCATCGCCCGTTGCTGGTTTCCAGCCTATCGCTTTAAAAATTTCGGAAGCTTTACCCGCATTCTCAACAGCGTCTGCATAATTTGATTCATTCCTGTATATCCTTGCCTTATTAAGATAGGCGGACCCGATGCCCTTTTGCCAATGGTAGCGCTGCGAAAGCAGCAAGGCGCTATCAACAAGTTTCATAGCTTCCGGAGTATCAGTCGGTGTCAATACTTTAACCGCTCTTATAATGAGTTTAACCTGGTCGGTATCGCTTTTCGCTATTGATGCTTCATTGATTAGCGAATCGGCGAGGGCCTTGTTTTGCAATCCCTGTGCCTGTACCTGTGACCCTATCCAATTAAAGGCAATTGTAATTAGGAAAGCACGAAATAATGAACAGGTTTCAAACATAGAAATGATTTTTAAAATTTCATTTTTTCATTATTAAAATATGCAAAAACTTAAACCGGCAATTGAACTGTAAATACAGTTCCCTTTTCCGCTTTCGTTTCCACTTTTATTTCGCCTCCATGTGCTTTTACAATATCATAACTCAAACTCAATCCCAGTCCCGTTCCTTGTCCCGTTGGTTTGGTGGTAAAAAAGGGTTGAAATATTTTGTCGACTACTTTTTGCGGAATACCACCCCCATTGTCAATTACTTTAATCTCAACACTACGACCTCCGCCGGTAGGCGGAGAGCTAATTGCCCTGGTTGAAATAGTAACAGTTGGTTCGTAATTATCAGGCTGCTTTTTCTTTCTTTCACTTACGGCGTAAAATGCATTGTTGTATAAGTTCAGCAACACTCTGCCAATATCCTGCGGAACGATATTTATTTTTCCAATACTGTCGTCAAAATCTGTATTCATTGTTGCATTAAAGGAATTGTCTTTTGCACGAAGCCCGTGAGAGGATAGGCGTAGGTATTCATCCGCCAATTTATTAATATCAGTCAATTCTTTTTGTCCGTTACTTGTTTGCGAATGTTGCAGCATTCCTTTTACGATGGCTTCGGCACGTTTGCCATGGTGGATTATCTTTTCTTCATTTCCTTTAATATTTTTTGCAATTGCTTTTGCGTCATCCAAATTTCCTTTACCCATTTCCTGTTCCATTTCATCAATCAATTCTTTGTTTACTTCTGAAAAATTATTTACAAAGTTCAACGGGTTCTGTATTTCATGTGCTATGCCTGCAGTAAGTTCGCCGAGAGAAGCCATTTTTGCGGATTGGATAAGTTGAGCTTGAGTGGATTTTAATTCTTCATACGCTTTTTCAATTTTAAGGTTTGCTTTTTGTTTGTGCTGGTTGGTGCGGTATAGCAGAAGCGCAATGATTGCTAAAACACCTAGTCCGGCCACCATTGCATACATTCTATACTGGTACAGGCGCTTTTGTTCTGCTTCCTGCAGCTCCTGCTGACGCACTTGCTCATTAAACGTCTGATTTTGCATCTGCAACACTTTACCCCGGTTGAACAGGCTATCTTTCATTGCCAGGGCCAATTCAAAGTATTTGGCCGTACTGTCAGTGTTGTCTTTTCCCTTGTACACGTCTGCCAGTAAGGTTAACGCTTCCAGTTGCACTTGGGGGTATTTTGCGTATCTGCTTACCTCCATTACTTTGTTGGCATAGAAGATGCCCGAATCTGGACTGTTTATTTTTTTAAACGCATTGGCTAAACCATATGCGTTGTTCATAATGCCTATATTATAATTTCCCCGGGTTCCTAATTCCATACCCCACCGGTAATACCGAATGGCTTTCCGATACTCGCCTTTTCTGAAATAGATATTTCCGTAAACAAATGGAACATGATCCCAAATCATTTTGCCGTTTTTGAGCACTTTGTCTAGTTGCTCGGTGATTTGTATGTATTTGAGTGCGGAGTCGAGCTGCACGTTTTTTTCATAAGCTACCGCCAGCTTACTAAGGATATTCTTGTATGTTTCCAGTGTATCTGATTTCTGAACAGAGGCAAGTGAAAATGCAAAATGCTTATCAAAAACGGACTTGCCCCTGGTAGCGTAAAAAAGAGCCCGTATATAATCATCCTGCGCAAGGTACGCCTCCGTTAACGTAAAATAGGCTAAACCAATCAGTACGAATTGTTTTGTTTTTTCCGCAACCTTTAAGGCCTCAAAAGAGTAATGCAGCGCCTGGGGGAAATTGCCTTTAAACTGAAAAAGAAGTCCGTATTGACAGAGTGAAAAAGATAATACACTGTCTGATTTGAGCCTTCGCCCTATGAGTATGTTTTGTTGCACATAGGGTATAGCAGAATCTGGATTCGTCCAGGCATACCTATAATACATCAGGTTGTTATATTTGAAGCGGATGTTGTCGTCATTGTTTTTCTCCAGTTCCTTTCGAAAACTATCAGCCAGGTCGCTTTGAGCATTAATTGTTATTGATAAACAAAGAATAGTCCAAAAGAGTAGTGTTTTTTTCATTGAATCTGGTTATTAAAAGACGGTTGGTAATTGAATGATAAATACAGTTTCCTGTCCTTCCTTCGTTTCTACTTTCAACTGACCGCCATGGGCTTTAATAATATCATAACTCAACGATAAACCCAATCCTGTTCCCTGTCCTGTTGGTTTGGTGGTGAAGAATGGTTGAAAGATTTTATCCACTATTTTTTGCGGGATGCCATTTCCATTATCACGCACCATTATTTCTATCTTATCGCCGATCTTTTTTGTACTTACTGAAACAGCCGGTTCGCAACTATCACCTTGTTGTTTTTTCTTCTCATTGACAACATAGAAGGCATTGTTGTATAAATTGAGCAAGACTCTTCCGATGTCCTGCGGAATAATATTTATTTTTCCAATACTTTTATCAAAATCTGTTTGCATTGTTGCGTTGAATTCTTTGTCTTTTGAACGTAAGCCATGATAGCTTAATCTTAAATATTCATCGCACATAGCATTTATATCTGTTGGTTCTTTTACTCCGCTGCTGCTGCTGCTATGCTGCAGCATTCCTTTTACAATGGCATCAGCTCTTTTGCCATGATGACTTATTTTTTCTTCATTGGCTTCAATATCATCGGCGATTAATTTTACTTCCTCCAGGTTACCTTTCCCGATTTCAGTCTTCATTTCTCCAATTAATTCTTTATTTACCTCAGAAAAATTATTCACGAAGTTCAATGGGTTTTGAATTTCGTGGGCGATGCCGGCGGTCAACTCACCCAGCGACGCCATTTTTTCTGATTGAATAAGTTGAGCCTGTGTAGCTTTTAATTCGGTAAGCGTATTTTGAATTTCACTTTTTTGATAACGGAGTTCAACGTTGGATTTTTGTTTCTGACGATTGTTTCTGTACAGTATGATTGCCAAAAATAAAAAAACAAGTACAGCCGCAAGCAGTGCATATAATTTTATTTTATTTTTAAACCGTTCCTGCGCCTGCAAAATTTCCTGCTGGCGTAGTTGTTCCATTGACGTAAGAAGCTGCAGCCGTTGAAATTTTTCAGGACCATACAAGCTGTCTTTAAGCGCAGTGGCTACCTGCTGATAATAAAAAGCGCTGTCCAGGTTATCTCTTTCCCGGTAAAGCTTCACTAATAAATTGCTTGAAAAAACCTGCCATGATTTTTGCACGGCCTGCTGACAGGTAATGAAAGCCTGCCGGGCATACGCTAAACTTGAATCAGGTTGCTTCAGTTGATAGTAGAGTTCAGCTATCTGGTACTGAACTCTTCCCCTATTGAGTAAATCGCCCATCAGGTTGGCATTGGCAAGTGCGTAATGATAATGGCCTAACGCAGCGGCAGTGTTCCCCAACCGTGCCTGGAGGATACCCAGCCGCATAGTAACGAGTGAAGCCAGGTTTCCCCGGGGCAAAGCCTTTAACCTGGAGTAAGCTTGCTCCTGGTAAAACGAAGCAGAGTCAAGTTGATTCATTTTTTCGTAGGCATCCCCGATGCTGGATAGAGCAAGAATATTTGTTTGTTCCAGGCGTTCGTTAATTTTCAGGGCCCGACGAAAGTAAGATAACCCCTGCTGAAATTCGTTCAATTGAATATAGATACTACCAATAACCGTCAGGCTGGTGGCTTCAGGCTCCGGATCATGACTATTCCTACTGATACGCAGTGCTTCAAATTCTGTTGCCATTGCCGTTGGATATTCTCCCTGGAATCGCAACGCCTCTCCGAATGCACTTAATGCCCTTACTTCACCCCTTGTGTAATTCAGTTTTCGGGCCAACTGCAGGCCTTGTTGAATTAAAATGATTGCCGAATCAGGCTTATTAAAACGATACAGACCGGCCAGTCTGTTCAACAAAACCACCCTTGTTGTATCCGGACTGGCCTGCGCCAACAGTCTCTTCAGGCTGTCAGTTTCAGCAATCTGACTGTCAACCATTATTGGATTTAAGAGCAATAGTAAGATGACTACAGAGAGTGATTTCATGATTAACTAGCTTGTTACAAGATGATTGCGAACTTCGGGAACTTATAGGAGCCTGACTTCACCTTTTTTCAACCTTTTCCAACAACCTTCAAACATTTTGCAATTGAATAATAAACGTTGTTCCTTCCCCTTCTTTTGTTTCCACTTTCAGCTCACCGCCATGTGCTTTAATAATATCATAGCTCAACGACAATCCTAATCCTGTTCCTTGTCCTGTTGGCTTGGTAGTAAAGAATGGTTGAAAAATTTTATCCACAATATTTTTGGGAATACCGTTGCCATTATCCGCAACTTTTATTTCCAACCGGTAACTATCGGGTTTATCCGGAATTTTTCTTGTACTGACTGAAACAACTGGTTCATAATTAGCTCCGACTTGTTTTTTCTTTTCCGCTACTGCGTAAAATGCATTATTGTATAAGTTAAGCATTACCCTGGCGATATCCTGTGGAATGATACTGATTTTTCCAGCGCTTTCATCAAAGCCCGTCTTCAATGTTGCATTGAAATCTTTCTCCTTAGCCCTAAACCCGTGAAATGCCAACCGCAAATATTCATCAGCCAGTTTGTTAATATCGTTGGATACCCTTTGCCCGCTACTGGTTTGGCTATGTTGCAACATCCCTTTCACAATAGCATCAGCCCTTTTACCATGGTGATTTATTTTTTGCTCATTCTCTTTTATATTATTTGCTATAGTTTTTACTTCTTCCAGGTTTCCTTTATCTGCTTCCTGTTGCAACTCATCGATCAATTCAGTGTTTATCTCCGAAAAATTATTGACGAAGTTTAACGGGTTTTGAATTTCATGTGCAATACCTGCCGTCAGTTCTCCAAGACTTGCCATTTTCTCTGATTGAATCAATTGTGCCTGGGTGGATTTTAGCTCGTTTAAGGTTGCTTCAATTTTTTCTTTTTGCTGATATAACACAACATTTGCTTTTTGCTTTTGCCGGTTATTCCGGTATAGTATAAATGCGATGATCAAAAGCACAGCCAACCCTGTTATAAATCCATATGATTTTAACCTGTTTCTATAAGATAATCGTTGGTCTTCAAGTTCCTTTTGTCTTGCCTCTTCCCTTGCTACAAGACTTTGTATTGTCTGGATGTTGTCTATGCCGAACAAACTGTCTTTAGCGACCACAGCAGCTTTATAATATTTAAGTGCCGCCGCAGGTTGAGTTGAATTATATAGCTCCGCCAGTAAACTTCCGTTGTCCGCGACTCCTTTTTTAAAGGAGGCTTCCTGGCCATACTCAAATCCCTTTAACGCATAAAAGATCGCCGAATCTTTTTTATTAATTTTTATGAAAAGGTTGGAGAGGGCTGCTCCTATTCGGGAAGAGGCCGTTAAATTGCTTTTTTGTTGAGCAAGCTTAAACCCTTCTTCATAACTATACCGCGCCTGTTCATAGTTTCCTTTTTTAACCTCTATATTTCCGTTTATCTCATAAAAGCTCTCCCTAAAATCTTTCAAAAGATCGTCCTGCCTGAAAGCTTTATCTAAATGAAAAACCGCGGAATCAAGTTTAGTCATTTTTTCGTACGCATCAGCCAACGACCAATGATCTATCGCGGCATTTTTTTTATTCTCTTTTTGCTCATCAAGGTTAACTGCCTGCAGGGTATATTCAACAGCTTTTGGAAAATTTTCTAACTCATAATATACATCCCCTGTTCTGCGGTATGCTCTCGCTATATCAAAAGAAAGATTATTATCCCTGGCGATCTTAAGCGATTTAAAAAGTAAGTCAAGGGCTTCCGCCAGCTTTCCCTGTTGGCGCAATGTGCCGCTCAAACTTGCCATCAGGCGTGCTTCACCCCAGGCATAGCCCCGTTGCCTGGCTAAATCCAATGCGCCCTGGTAGTATTTTATCGAAGAATCAGCATTTAAAGTCTCGTAAAAGAAACCAATGTTATTCATAATAATAATCCTGCTGGAATCACTATGTTGCCCTGTAAGTTGCCGCTTAAGACTATCAATCCCTTTATTTCCGGATGCATCACTCAATTGTTTGTTTTGTGCCATGCAAAACATCGGCAAAGTCAGCAGGAAAATAATATGTAAGCATCTTTTCATCATAACAATCTTATACGGGTAATTGAATGATAAATGAAGTTCCTTTTCCTTCTTTTGTCTCCACTTTTATTTCTCCTCCATGTGCTTTTATTATATCATAGCTCAAACTCAGCCCTAATCCTGTGCCCTGCCCTGTTGGTTTGGTAGTAAAGAAGGGTTGAAAGATCTTGTCCAATACTTTTTGAGAGATCCCATTCCCGTTATCGCCTACGCTGATTTCAATACGATAGTTACCGGATCTATCATCCATCCTTTTTGTACTGACCGCTATTGTCGGTTCATAAGGCTGACCCGCTGAGACCGCGGAAACATTTTTTTCCCCAACAGCATAAAAGGCGTTAGTGATCAGGTTGAGAACCGCCCTTCCAATATCCTGTGGTATGATGTTGATCTTGCCAATCGTTTCATCAAAATCCGTTTTAATAGTCGCATTAAAGGATTTGTCTTTCGCTCTCAATCCATGATACGCTAATCTTAAATATTCATCGGCCAGTTTATTAATATCTGTTGGTTCCTTTACCGCCGTGCTGCTGCGGCTATGTTGCAACATGCCTTTTACAATAGCATCGGCACGTTTGCCATGATGAATTATTTTCTCTTCATTGTCAATAACATCCTTTGCAATTGCCTTTACTTCGTTTAAGTTTCCCTTCTCAATTTCCTCATTCATTTCTGCCAACAACTCCTTATTCACTTCTGAAAAATTATTGACAAAATTCAGCGGGTTTTGAATTTCATGAGCGATGCCGGCCGTGAGTTCGCCAAGGCTGGCCATTTTTTCAGATTGGATCAATTGTGCCTGAGTTGATTTTAATTCCTTCAACGTTTTTTCCAAAACTATTTTGGCTTTCTTTTCCTTTTTGTTGTTGCGATACAGAATAAGACCTATCAGAGAAAGAATAACAAGTCCTGCAATCATACTATATGTTCTGATTTTACTCTTTG
>JBDTUH010000010.1:0-233352 GCA_040007815.1 Chitinophagaceae bacterium | reverse complement strand
TTCAGGTGGCAGCGTTCGAAAGGATGTGCTGGTTCGAATCCAGTCCCGGGCACCACATAAGATTGCCCCGAAATTTCGGGGCAATCTTCATTTTTAGATTCGCTGAAATCCACTACTGGCCTGCATATTGGCGAAATGGCTTCATTCACTCTTGTGGTTCGAACTGAAAATTCATCAATAATCAATTTTTCAGGATATATCGAACCGGCAAGCTGCTTTTTGGCTAATAAGTCTGCACCAGCATAATATTCTGCAAGGTTTACCAATACCATGCGGCAAAATTGCAGTTTATCTTTAAGGTCGGAATTTACTATGTCCATTTCCACTAATTGAGCCTCCAATTTTCTAAGCTGCCCCTCATATTCATTCTTTATCTCCCGGTATTCCTGAGTATCTAATTTCCCATCCAGCATAAGTTGTCTGGCGCTATTAATACGGCTTTGACATACCTTTATTTCTGTCCCCAATTGCGCCAGCTTCTTCTTTTTATCTATGGCACTTAACCGGGTGTAATCAACCAATACAGTATCCAAAAATTCAACTGATTTTTTATTTGATTGATATTTCACCAATTCATTTTTAAACACCTTATTGCCTTCATCAGCTTTAAATCGCTCATTGCAACCTTTAGTACAGTGGTAATAGAAATACCTTCCCCCATTACCCTTCGATGCGCTGCCGGTTAGTTTTCCTCCGCATTTTCTGCAAATCAAATTACCACGTAACGGAAGTTCTTCTTTCATACAATTCTTTGCAGGAAACTTTCTTTTACGGCCATTTAAAACGTCCTGTACATCATCAAATAATATTTCACTGATAATGGCTTCATGAATAGCGGGTACTACCATTGCCTTTTCGTCCTTGTACGCAGGTATAAAAAGTCTGCCGCAATAAAACGGATTCCTTAATATATTCCATATCTGGGCTTTGCTGGTATCTAAACCTTTTTCCTTCGCCATCTTCCATACTTCAATCACATTATATACTCCTCTGGCAATTTCCTCAAACGCCCATTTTATAAGAGGTGCATCTTTGCCAATTATAATAATAGGGTTTTCGTTTTCATCCCTTGCATTTTTATAGCCTTTGGGAGCCATGTTTACATGTCTTCCTTCTCTCATGGCCCTGCGCATTCCTGCAATGGTATTTAAAGACCTTCTGTCATTCTCTACTTCAGGTGCGGCAAGATAAAAGGCCAGCATGATTTTGTTTTCAGGGATGTCAAGGTCTAACGGCTGCTCAATGGCCTGTGGTTCTATTCCCAATTTGTTTAACTGATTGATCATTGCATAAGCTTCTGCAATGTTCCGGGAAAACCTGTCCCATTTTAAAAAAAGTAAAAGATCGGCTGAGTTCCTGTGCTTCTTTAAATGAGCTAACAGTTTTTTGAACTCTGGCCGATCAAATGTTTTGGCTGAATAATCTTCCCAGTAGACCCCGGCGATCTCAATATTGGTAAAAGCACAATATTGCTTTAACCGGTCATCCTGATGTTTCTGGCTATACCCTTTTTCAGCCTGTTCGTCCGTACTCACCCGGACATAAAGAAATGCTCGTTGTTTCATCATGGTCGTAATTTTTATTAAGAGTAATTACTTTACTTTCATTTTCTTCGGCGGCTTTTTTTCTATCATAATGAGCCGTTGTAATTTCTGCCAACCGGTACATAAATGCCCTCATTATTATCAATTCTTCATCAGTATATACTAATCCACCCTGGTTCATAATTGACCTGCATTGCTCCAGTGGTATCATAGGTCTTGTTAACGGATCATCATCTGGTTTTTCTGTTGCTGTAAACCTGGATTTAGTGTTAGTTTTCATTGGATTAGCTAATTTACAACATATTGATTATCAATACAAATGAGTTTATTTTGGGCAGCTATTTCGTTGATTAACTGATAAGAATTTAGTTGCCTTATATTGTCGGAGGTTCATTTATCATTTGCTCATGAAATAAAAAAATCCGGCATTAACGTGCAATACCGGATTCAATTGTTAACTCGTATAGTCAATCAGGTTGCCTTACTGGAAAAATACAATGGTCAAGCGGCCTTCCTTAAATCAAATATATCCATCTCTCCACCCTGGTTAAACCGCCCCATCTGCACAGCTTTACCTTTTTCCGGTACTTCAATCACTATATCTACATCATGCTGGAATGAATTGGCTCCCCGGAAATCGCCCATTTTGGTACTCTGAAAAATAAAGACAAACGATTTGTCGGGATTCCTGACTTTCAGGTTATTCAGATCTTCCGGCTTTAGCCCCAACCTGTTTACACTATCCAGAAATATAAAATCATATCTGGAAAGATCGGTAGGCAGAACGGACGCAACATATAAATTAGGATGCTTTACATTTTTTTCGTTCAGCTTTTTTTGCAAGGTCATATCCAAACCTTCTTCTTTAGCCACATATAATACCTTGCCATGATATCGGGCCAGGTAACCCGCAAAATCTATACACAAATAAGATTTGCCCATCTTTGGTTTACCAAACACCATAGCGGTGAAATTTCTGGACGGGTCGCCGATCAGCTCAAACCATTTTCCTTGCAAGCCAATAGTGTCAAATTGGAGTTTGGCAAATTCCATACTATTCATTACAGTAGGGATTTCATCTAATCCGCTAAGACCGCTGTTGCAATTACAGCCTAACTCATCGCTTTCATGGGCGCTTTCCATCCATTCCCAATTTATTGCATCAAGTAAATCATCAACGCTCTTGTACCAATCAGAATCATATCCGTAACCTTCAATTTTAATTGCACCCTTTTGCTTGCTTATACCCGTAACAATAATTTGTGTGTAGCCCTGGTTTAATGTACCCGTGGGGTAAAAAGGACGTTTGAAGGTGATAATATTTCCTTTTTTTCTTATAGCCTTCATTCTCTTTTCGTCTGTATCATAGAGAATTCTCTTTTTTGAATATCCACCTAATATGCCCTCCAAGCCGTTTAACTCTGCCCTTTCAATTTCCAATGACTTTTTAGCTTTGGTAATAGTAAATGATTTCAGGTTTTTCTTTATCTCATGTATCTCTGAAATGTATGCGTCATTATCGGTCACTTTTCCTTTATCCATTGCCCGGTTGATTTGCTCCAACAACTTTTTAGCCTTTTCCTTCATGCCAGGTTTACCATTCATTCCAATATATCGTTTGATGAAACTGACCGATGCTAATATTTTCTGATCGCCGGTTAACTGTTTCAATTCATCATAAGTATCCGGCTTTAATTCTATCCGAATCTTAGCCTTCATGCTATTATAAAGATTGATGAGCTTGTCCTGAATCAAACGGATTTGATCGGCGTATTGCGAAGTCTTTCTGATTCTTTTTTCAAGTATAGCCTTCTGCAAAGAATTGATAAAACTCAAGACCTGCTCTTTTGTCTTTGTTTTTCCATTCAGATTAATAAACCTCCTGATAAATTTTAATTCTTCTGAAATACGTTCGACCAGTGTTGCCGCTGTTGGCGGAATCTCTCCATCAGTGTCTGCTTCAGGAGTATCTGTTTCGTCACTATCTTTCTTCTTGGTTGTTAGTTTCCGGCTTTTTTGCTTTTCCGTTTTCGGCTTAACCTCCTTCTCTTTCTTCTTTGCTGGTTTAGCTTCCGGCTTCTTACTCTGTTTTAAAAACTCATTCAGCTTTTCTAAATAAAGATCAACTGTCTTTTTAATTCCCTCACTGGAATGATAAGCCGTCCAACTGCTTCCATTATTGGTAGCTTTCGCTACAAATTCATGCCCTTTGTTCAAGGCATCCGGGAAAATTGTACGATCAAAACTTATTATTTTAGTAAAATAGTTATCAATAGTAATCATAGGTAATAAATTTTATGCGGCCATTAATTCCAGTTCCAACGTAAGAGCTTCAGCTTCCAACTCAAGTATGCGGATATTATCAGGTTCTTCCTCTATATCTTCCGGCTCATTCACAATAGGCGGCAACTGAATCTTTTTAAGAGTTGCGCTGATAACAGCCGATTTTGCAAGGTCTTTTAATTGGTGAGATTGTATAGTAATTGAGCAGCTATGATTATTTTGTAATAGCTCTACCAATTTGCCGATACTGTTTTCCGGCAGCATAGCTACCATCTTATCCGATGTCTTTTCAAAATTGTTATTTGTCACCAGCTCTAATATCTGCCTATCGAGGTAAATATCGCCGCCTTTCGACCGGGATGCTGCTATGATGAGTTTGAAATATTCGCCGTTGCGAAAAATAGAAAGCCCATTGTTTGTGATAATATGCTTGCCATCAACCAGTGATTTGATAATAGGTAATGCCTTTAAGATCGGTACAACAACGTTATCCTGCACTTCTTCGCCCGGATTCCAGTTCTCCGGTAGCAATATTCCTTTCTTTACCTGCTTGTCAATGGTAGTATAACTTACCAGCTTCCCCTTCATATCACTGAATGCCTGTAATAAATTCCCTGTCACAATATGCCGGATTTTACGATCCACATTGTTTTCTTTGGTATAGGCTTCCCATTGATGTAACAACCCTGTCACATCCGGCTGCGAAACATCGGCGCTGGCTCCTATAATAGCCATTATCTCTTCAGAATATGAAGCTGGCATTGCCAGGTATTTACTACTGTTAGCTATGGCAAACCGTAGCTTGATAGCCGATGGAGCATACGGATTCTTCTTTTTACTATCAATTATGAAGCCTACAAATACAGCAGGCACTTCTTCACTTCCATTTCCAAAAATTTCTACCGGGTAGTGCAGCAAGCGACCAACGTAATAGAACTTCAAAATCTTTTCTATGTAGTGCTTACGATTATTAAAATTCTTTTCGGTATTTTTTAGCTGCATGTCCCTTGCTTCATTCAATTCTTTTTCCCTTTGCTGAACAGCCTGTAACCATGCCTGCTGGTTACCTTCGAGTTTTTTGATCTTCTTTTCAGCCGGAATATCTTTTACTAACTGGTCATACTTCTCATTTGTTTCACCCATCATTTCCGATAATCTGTCATCAGTTTCACTATTGTATTCACCTATAAGGTCATTTTGAAAATCAACTGGGTCTTTGCCTTTCAATGATTCGTGAATAAGGTTTTCCAGTTCTGTTTTGGTGAACGGCTTTTTCAGCACATTGGCTTTTACAGTTTCAAGCATACTATCATCCCCGAAGGCGGTTTCACCACCCTTACCCATCTTTAGCACCTTCGCCGAAACGGTTTCTGCCTCCAGGTTCATGGCTTCCACTTCCAGATCATATTCCCCAACTTGTTTTAAATACTCTACATAATCAAAATACCTTTCTGCAATGTCATTGTAAAAATCTTCCTGCATTTTTGTTGAAAGAACCGCCACCCGTCCCGATACCTTCATGGCGGCATCTTCAACCGGATGAGAATTTTGACTACTGTCTGCATTGGAATCCTCCATGTGCAAAGGATCATCAAGCAGCATATTTACTTCAGGGTTTTCAAGCAAATACTCTTTCACCAACTTGTCACCATACTTATTTAAAAAATCGGGAACATCCAATATTTTGGATGATTGCTTTTGATTAGAGGTAGTATTGGCATCGAGTGATTTTAGCTTTTTCTGAAGCATCATCATCAGCCTTTTTTCAGCAGGTATGGCAGACGATACATAATCATAAATGGGTTTCAGGATTTGCCCTGTCCGGTTGATACGTCCCCGCTTTTGTACTTCGGTGCTAATATCCAGTTCAGCCTGCAATACGATCATCACACGCTGCTTTACCTGCTCCTTCGGGACTTTTGCAGTAGGTATCGCATGAGCGGATGCTCCGGTACTGCCAGACTGGTTTATCATTAGTACATCCACTTCATTATTATTGAACTGCCTGAACGCATCATTGGTATTTACCTTTTTTCTCGACATCACAAGGGCTTTACTTCCCTTATTGTTCAGTTGCATTTCATACTTACGGCCTGTTACTTCGGCCACAGTATAACCGGCAGCTTTTATCTTTTTTATTACTACATCAATAGGTGAGATAGTTATACCGGTAGAAGCGGCCTGTATCTTTTCCAGTATCCGTTGATACTCTATTTGCGCTTCCGGCGAAAAATCACTTATACTGAATTTTTTAAAAATGGAGTTCCCATCAATATCTTTTTCGGTGTATCGCAGAATGCCATCTAATCCACGTTTCAACACTTCCGAAAAGTCGGTGTTTATGGTATCGCCATCTCCAACTGCCGTTCCATTATCACTTTCCATTGTTTCAATAAAACTGCCCATCGTACTGGCAAATGCAATCACTACTTTTTTACCTTCTTTCAACCGTTCAATCGTTTTCTCTGCCACAGCTTCTGCTTTCAGGCTGAACAGCATTTGGTTGATCACATTGAATATTTTTGAAAAATAAGGCTGGTTATCAACGCCGGCCTGTGATGTGCCTTCCCGGATTGTTACTTCCTTGCTTTCAGCCACAGCGATTTTATCCAGGTCCTCCACTTCTTTATCAACATGGTTTCCCTGAAAAGCGATAATGTCACGCAAGACTTCCGTGATATTATCCGCTATCGCTTTGTGTTCTTCCGCTTTATCTTCGAGTGTTATATAGTTTACTTCCACCCCTTCAAAACTTCGCTCACGCCGTAACATCTGGCCTTCACCCACAAGTTGCGAACTCAATACTTCCTGCAATGCGACACCGCCCCGGTTGATCGCTTCAACCAGGTCATCCCTTGTCATATTGCAATCACTGATAGCGGTTTTCAAGGCATAGATAGGCATGTTATCTGGCCGCTTGGCAAATGTGGCTGAAAGAAAAACAACACCTCTTGTTTGACCTATCACACCCTGCAAAAATTCTCCGGTGTTACCGGAGCCGGATGAGTTATGCGCTTCATCCATGATAAATAAATTATCATTTGCAATTGCAATCAGAAAATTTGGCTTTGCCGGTTTCTTGTCTTTTGAGTTAAACTGTGAATAAGTAGCTACCACAAAATCATACCTGGCAGGAACTTCCCGGCTTTCAATAATATTACGCTGTTCCTCCGGTGCAGGAGCGGTATATATTACGTTGCCATCTTCATCTTTTATATCCGTTTTGGGTTCACGGTTGTTGACGATAAATGGTTTTAAGTGAGCGGAACCAATAGCCGATAAATCCCTGTAAATATCAGAAAACAGGTTTGCTTTCTCTGTAAGAAAAACGGGTTTCATCCCCTGCAATACACCATAACGGATCATGGCAGCAGCTACACGGCCTTTTCCTATGCCGGTCTGGTCACCGATAATCATTCCCTGGTTTCTGGCCTCAATATTATAGATTGCCATTGCTACGGCATCTATCTGTTCGGCTGATAAGACCTGGCATAATGCTTTTTTGGAAGGATACCTTAACCGGTGACGTATAAAATTGTCTATATCTCCACCCACCTCTTCCTTTATCTGGTTTATGGCAGAATGGGTTTCAAAAGCCATACTATCGGGAACCTGTGTATTGAGAACTATACAGGCATTTGATGCTGGTTCATAAGGGGCATCCAACTCCCCAATCGAATTATCCTCCTTTAATGCTAAAACTATATAACCGGCTTTCTGCAACTGGCTGGTGATTTCATTGAGTTGTTTCTGCGAAATAGTTATGCCATATACTTTTTTACCACCAATAAGCGAAAATTGCGTGAAGGGAAAAGAAAACATATATACCAATCGTTCAGCATCCAGGTCAAAGGTTTCATACTCATCGGTTCCTTCCTTTTTTAAAAGCACAATCACCTTGAAAAGCTCTTTATATTTCTCTTTTAGATTCAAATACCTTTGATATGATTCCTTGTTGATATTACCAGGAATGATTGCGCCTAACTCTTTTTCAATGTTTACTTTTAATAATTGGAGTTCCAGTTCCAATGCTTCTGCCTCTAATTCTAAATACCGCATACTATTGCCTTTTTCATTTGTGATTGGATATATTATATCGCTATGCGTTTGCTTTTGAATGGTTATCTGCGGTTCCTCCTTTGACTGCTGATTAACTTCATTAACCGCCTCCATTATCCTGCTGAATAACTCATCAAAAGTCTTAATGACAACATCCTTTTGCGGATCATGCACCGGAGCCGCTCCTGATGGTGTTGGTTTTCTTCCGTTAATAAGTATCAGGCGAACATTAAATGATGTACCCTGTCTTGAATAGAGTTTATGCCCATCAATATTGATAACATCAACTACGTTATACCGATTGTATAGATAATTAAAGAAAATGCGGTTCTTACCTTTCTGAATCCTTCCCTTATCATCCCACCGGGTATGCCCTCCAATGATAATCGCTGCCCTCCCTTTATCTTTCATGCAGTCAAGCGTCCTTAACGCCATTACATGCTCTAAAGACCTTATGCGAAAGGTGTCATACATCACTACCGTTTCACTAACACCAAATGGCGGGTTTGAAAGTACAGCGTCATATCTTTTGGCATCTTTTGAAAAAGGCTTCGTTGCATCAACTTTTGTTACTTCTAAAAAATCCTGTGTTTTAAGATTCCGGTTCCTTAATGAATCAATTTCATTGACAACAAAATCTATCGGGTTACCGGCAATGGTTAAAAGCCCGTTACCGGCAGAAGGTTCAAAGAATAAACTTTTTTGATGGGGTTTATCAACACCGCAAAACACACCAGCCAGATAAGAAATTGGTGCAGGCGTAGAATATTGTTGAAGGAGGATACTATGGGAAGTGCGGTGCGAAAGATTGACCTGTGAACCATACAAGTCAACTATTTTATCAAATCGCTCTCTAAGGGTTCCATTGCTATGTGCAAGTTCCCTTGCTCTTTTTACAATCGCCAGTTCCGTTAGTTCCTTTACTTCGGTTTTACTCGTAATACCAAACGTGGCAGCTAATTTTTCAATAGACCTTTTATTGTGGCTTACTCTTGCCGTTAAATCCTGGCTTACTTTCTCAACAAATTTTTCCTGTGGATTAATAAGGCTTTCTACTCCGGCGAGTTGACCCTGGCCTTTCTGCGCAAAAGAATAAAAATTATTTCTTGAAAAAATAAAATGATCTAAGAGATTGATATTATGAAAAGAAGCCGCCTTTTTAAATTCATTGGTTAATTTCAAATCCGGTTCACTTGGTTGTAATAAGCCTGATGGATGGTTATGTGCAATAATCAATGAAACACACCCACACTTTAAAGCCACCCCTAAAATTATACGGATGTCAGCGGTAACTGTATGAATGGTGCCTCTGGAATGCCTGTAATATCCAATAATGTCATTGACAGAATTAAGATACAGTACCACAAACTGCTCCTGCAATTCAATGGTTTCATTATCAAATGTTGATCGTAATAAATCTGAAACATCTTTAACGCTTTTTACCTGTCCCAAAAAGCGTTTACCTGTTTGCCTTGAGTAAGAAACTTGTATCTCAGGTACATTAATTTCCGGTAGATCACCCAATACTATTTCTGCTCTTACAGGATACTGCATGGTAAAAATATTATGCTGTCAGTTTGTACCGGCTTCCTGACTTATTTTCTATATGATTTTCCAATGGATTGGCTTTAAAAAAAGCAAGGGCAAATCCGGGAGGTGTGATGCTTCTTAACTCCTTTGTTGTTTCGCTCTTACCGCCCAGTTTTTGTATCCATGAACCCTGAGAACTATACCGGGCTGGTGTTACCTTTCGCAAAATCTTCGGAGGGTTGAACTTTCCCCAAAGCCCTGTTTTCTTACTCCAGGCATCGCCATACCAGAAGGGTTGCCAATACCAGGGGCCATACTCTTTTAGTTCCGGTATCAGGTCGTTTAACCGGCCTACCGGGTTCTCAATAACCCAGAATCCGGGGTTGAAGTACTTTACGATTTCCAATATTTTTTTAATCATTCTTACACTTTCATTTGTCTGTCCATTCTTGTCTTTAACAGACCAATACTGTGCGCCGCTGCCCGCAAAGTCTGTGCAGGGAGGAGCCGCAAGAATGCCACCTACTAAATCCGGCTTTATGGCCCTGTAGCTCCATTTGTAAATGTCAAACCCTAACTTTTTATCTACCTGTAGCACTCTGTAACCTGCTTTCCTGTATGGCTCCGACCATATGCCGCTATAATCAAATAAGCTAATGAGAATAGGTCGGCATAGCAATGCCTTAAAAACTGATAACTGTTTCATAAGCTGATTAATACGGTCCCTGACAATCGCAGGGAATAACGCAAATCCAATTACTAAACCAACAATAAGATTCCTATTCATGTGGCCCTGTGGTATTACAATTACAACAAACACACGCCGTAATCATCGCGTTGATAGCAGCCGCCAAACTCAAAGCATTACTGGTTATGGGGTTGCTAACATCTGAATGTCTGAAGGCAATATTTTTTAATGTTTCATCAATATCAATTCTGATAGATTCCGCTCTGATAACCGATACATTTATAATGTTATGCTTCATGACAAGTTTTTCGGCCAAATCACTGGTGAATCTGATGCTTGCTCCATTATTGAATATTTGCAATGACATGGTTAATCATTTGGCTGTTCTGAATTACACTCGCAACATACACATGCTGTAATCATGGCGTTGATGGCAGCCGCCAAGATTACAGCATTACTGGTTACTGGTTCTGTGACATCTGAATGCCTGAAGGCAATATTTTTCAATGTTTCATCCATATCAATTCGGATAGATTCCTGTCTGATCACTGAAACATTTTTAATTGTATGCTTCATTACAAGTTTCTCGGCAGCGTTACCAATAAACCGGATGCTTGCCCCGTTATTTTTTATTTCTATTGCCATAGTTACGCTGGATTTTGTGGTGAGCAATCACAGCAAACACAATCTGAGATCAGGCGATTGAACAAATAGACCAGGTCAATAGCGGTTTGTGTAACCGGTTGCAGAACATCCCTATGCCGGATGAAGACTGATTCTAATGGATTGCCGGTATCAATTCTGATTATATCTTCTCTGACGATACCAATCCGCTTAACCGAATGCTTCATTACCATTACACTTTTATCATAGTTTTCATTGGTATAGATATCCAGGCTGGCCTCGTTATCATAAATCTCATACTTCATAATTAACTGCTGTTTTTATCTCCCTTTCCGTGACCAACTATCGTTTCGCCAACAATTGAACCCAGGAAACCGCCAAACATAACATAGGGAACGGGGTCCTTGTCCGATTCTTTAGCATACCAGTACGCCAGTAAGGATGCAAGCAGTGTTGCGGTTGAAACAATGGCTTTTTCTTTCATGTCACTTGCCGGTTAAATAATGTGTCGCTGCTCCTGAAAGAAGTATTAATCCTATTGTCTTTAGCGTACTCCTAAATTTTTGCCGCCTGAATTGTTTCCTTAACTGTTTATTTTCGCTGGTCAAAACTTCTTGTTCCAAAACAGATTTCTCAAACAATGCAGCTAATTCTTTTTGTTGCTGTTCCTGTGTCTGGATAACGCTGTCTTTGATCAGTAAAGAACTATCCAGTAAGTTTACCTGTGATTCATATAAACTGTCTTTGACGGCATTTTCCTGCATATACTCCCAAACTTCCTGTGCCAGTGTATCACAGGGCAAGGGACTGCTTTCACCAATGTTGATGGCTTTTACTTTTTGTAATAAATCTTTTGCCGGAAAACCTACCCGTTGCGAAAGCTCTTTTATCCTGGTTGCTCTGGCAGCCGTTTGCCTTTTTGTACGGCCAAGCAAAACTTTTGTACTGTTCAGCTCTTTGATAAGTTGCTGATTCTTTACTTCTAATCCCGAAATTTCGTGCTGGTATTTTGCAAAACTGGATTCAGCCTGCTTCCTTAATTCTTTGGGCTGCACATTGGTTGTCACTGGTTTTGATATACCTGTATTGCATCCATAGAATAATAGCGAACTGACAATACCGATTGCCAAACCGGTAATGAACATTATCACCAGCGTTTTCAGTTTGTACGTAAACATAGAATAGGGATTAATGATTTATAATTTTGTTTTCCGTTCAATCGAATAACCAAAACAACCGGCTCCTATTAAACTCACAAAGGAGTAAAACATAAACTCCGGTACATCCTTACCGAAAAACTGTTTGGCTATCCAGCTTATAATGATGACAAGAATAAATACCGCAATAGCCAGTTCCCGTAAACTGAAACTGCCGTCCTTGTCTTTAAAAAGTTGCTCAAAAAAATGTTTCATGTTTTCATCGTTTGATACGTGATATATGCTGCTCCTAATCCGACACCAATACCTGCTAATGTCGTAACCGTTCTCCTTCTTTGTCCCCTCGTTACAGCCCGTCTATCAATAAGGGTATATGTAAAACTGTTGCCGTATAATTTTTTATGCTGTTCACAGTGCTGCATAAACCGGTTAAAGTCGGTGATATTTGCAAACACCTGGCAACCCGCTGAATAAACATCTACCGTCCGGGTGATGCCATTAATTGAGGCCCGGTGTATATTTATACCAAACACTCCCGTATCCATTTTGCCATTCCAGAAATCCAGCATTGCATTCCGGTCATAGTCCCTCATCACCGTTACAGGCTTTCGCTGAACCAATGCATAGTATTTATTCCGGTGCAACCCGATCTTGTAGGCTCCCTTATACTGTCCCTGCATCAATATGGCTGTTCCTTGCGGGTGCATGGGAGATTTCAACCAGTAGGTTCCCGGATCAGTGGTAGCAGGAAAAACATAATGTATCCATTGGTTAGTATTGGTTTTAAAGAATACATGAATTTCATCATCAAACCGGTTGGGTATAGTGCTGTCTGCCCGGATACCTACGATATTTAATTCATAGGGCCGGGTATAAACTTCATACGATTTATACCGAAGTATATTGAGAAGTGTATTGACATTTGTTGAACCCATATCAGGCGGCCTGTCCAAGTTCAGGTGTATAATTGCTCAACCACTCCCTTACATCAAAAGATGGACAGAGCTTTGTCACTCCCGGAAAATCCCGGTGACCTAATATGGTTGCTGACGGATACTTTTCTGATAATTCAATCAGTTTATTAAACATGGCGTGCTTTTGTTCATTCGTCCGGTTATCAATCGCCTGTGCTTTTTTATCTACACCGCCTATGTAAGAAATATGTACGGAATGCTGGTTATGCCCGGCTACGCCATTGGAAATATTTTCTTCCTCATTGATCATTACGATTTCGCCGTTTCGTTTAATGATATAATGATAACCGGGGTTGTTCCATTTTTTCACTTCCCGCCAGTACCGTTGAATGCTTTCGATAGTAGTTTCAGGAGGCGTTGCCGTGCAATGCACCACGATGTATTGAATTTCTCTTTTCATGCTGATCGGTTTATTTTTTTTAAGCATTCAGATTTACTTCGGGTTCATAATTCTTAAGCCAGTCTTTTACTGAAAAGCCGGGACAGTTAGCCTTTGCATCCAGTTCATCATGACCCATGATCCTGGCCCCCGGATATTTTAAGGTCAGCGTGGCCAGCTTGTTAAATAAGGCTTCTTCCTGAACAGGTGTCCTGGTATCACCCAATGCCCCTGTTTTATTTCTGCCGCCTGCATACGCAATGTGTATGGCTTCATTATCTACGTCCGGTAAATGTTTGATGACGGCTGCTTCAGGATGTATCTTTTTGATTTCACCTGATCTTTCCATCACATAATGAAAATCCCCATAGTACTGGCTGACTTTTGGGTCAAACGTTGCTGTGTTGTGAACAACTATGATTTTTACGTATCGTTTCATGGTCAGAGAGGTTTAACGCAATTGGTGTGTACCAAAAAATATTTTCCCCTGTTACAGAACAGTGTATAATCAAGCCGCTTACACACTTCATTGCCTAATACCATCCTGGCAGGAACATTTACTCCTTTGTAGGCATTAATCCATACCGTTGCAGGCACTACCGTAATGATGGGCAATCCATCTAAACCTGAAAGGCTCCACTTTTTTCCATCATACTGCAATCCCACCCGCAAAAACTCGTACTTGATCTTTTCTTTCTGATCCGGCTTTGTGAATGCACTTAATAATCCATTGACAATAGTCTGCCTTACACCACCCGCAAGCCGGTACTGTTTAAATACTTCATTAGCTGCTGAATAATCGTCAGTGCTTTTCAACTTCTTCAGCGCATTCAATGCTCCGTTAAAATCTTTTTTAAAAACAGCCGCAGATAATTCATTTCCTAATGATGCCGTATCTGCTGCTGCGGCACTGGTTCCCTGCACCAGTACATTAAATTCACTTTCGCTTACCGTGGCCGGTCGCCCTGCTTTTCTTAACGCATCTTCAGTCCTGGAGCCAAATATTCCATCCACTTTCAGGGATGCCTTGTACTTTGTATTTAATGCTTCCTGCAACTGGCTGACACTATCACCACGGCTTCCCTTTTTAAGCGGAAATACATTGTCGTTTGCTTTGGTCTTCTTTGCAGCAGCGGTAGTCTTTGGTTTGAAAATATCATCCGCAGGGCTATTGGATTTGATACCGGTTTCGGATACCAGTGTAAATTTTTCCTCCGGGTCATTATCTTTTACCTGTGTACCCGATTTTTTCTTATTCCAATACTGCCAGCCAAAATAACCCAATACCCCGGCAGCGCCTACTGCGAAGACAGTCAGTATGAGTGTTTTCTTTTTTTGTTTTTTGGTACGCGGTTTTTTATCAGATTCTTTCGCTTTCATAAAATCGGATTATGCTCTCGGTTTTTTTTCAAGTATCTGGTTCATTTCTTTTAATTCAGAAGAACTCAATTCGCTTTTTAGATCGGCTATCAAATCATCTCCATACTCACTGCTGTACGCTTTAGCTGTTTCCAAAAACGCTGCCTGTGTGGGTACTTCAATGAACACTTCTCTTATGGCATCTTCATCCGTCCCGTATGGAATAACACCCCATGTATTTACTTTAAATGCCGCTCTTAATCTCCTAGCCCATGCTTTGTATTGGGTGGTGGTTGGTACTGGTAACCTTCCGGGTATATACTTATCGGGCTTAGAGGAAAGTATATCTACCATCTCGGCATATTCTGCTGTCGTCAGTTCATTCTGCATATCGTCCATCAGGCTCCGGGAATATAATCTTTGATAAGATTTAATCACTTTGTCAAACTCATCCTTGCTCCTGATTTTTTTCAGCACCTCCCTGATAACATCTTCGTCTGTACCCCAGCCAAACCAGTTATCATTGTCAAATGACAGTTTTAATTTCTGGGCGGCGGCAGCCGGGTTATCATCATCATACGTTTTCTTCTGTTCATCATTCGACCTCGCTTTTCTAACCAGGCCACGACCAATAAAAAAGGCGCTCCCTAATACGATCAGCCCGATGATACCATACTTGATCTTTTCTTCCAGGGTAAATTCATCCTGAACAGTTGCGGTATGTGCATTGACATTTTCCATTCGCCGATTAAGTGAAAATGTTATACTTGTTACTAATCAGTTTCAACCTTTCTTTTAAAGCCGTATTGACCAATTCCTTCTGTCCCGTTACGGATGCTTTTATCAATTGATAGGTATCCAGCAATTCCTGCCGGGTCATCCTGTTCAATATGCTATCCATCGTGTATTTCTCATTGGCAGGCAGTATGTCATTTATCTCCTGTATGTTTTGTTTTCTGGACTTTCTTAAAAGAAAATATCCTGCGGTTCCCACCCCTATAACCGTTAAACCAAACAAGAAAATCTTTTTCATACTACTGATTTTATATCCCTGCTATTAATGAATTGTCCAACGGCTTTACACACCCAGGTATTTTTTTGCCATCGCCGTTTTAACAGGATCATTCTTTACGATATGTGCCAGCCTTGTCAACTCCTGGGCGGTTAGTTTAGATGCCAGTATGGTCAGCGATGCCATCTTTGCATCTGCTTCCTGCTCTGTTTTAGCTTCAATGGAAATATCATAATTATACTTGTTCATGTTTTACGGGTTTTGAATGTTTAATAGCTCTGCTACCGGTTGCAGGTTATCCGGGTTCTCGGCAAACTTTTCCAATACCTGCCATACAGTGGCCAATTGGTTTTCGTTAAAAACTGTTTCCAGGTGTTCCAGCAAAGGAATATAGCGGAGATGTTCCGGTTTTGGCGGTTGACTGCTATCCGTCTTTTTAGTGAAGGAGGCTGAAGTTTCTGGGACAGGAGCCGAATTTAATTGCTGCTGTATATTTTCATTATCCTGCGCAATGATACCTGCCAGCGTTTCACCTACAACCGGTACTTTGCTTACCCATTGCGGATTGCGTCTTACCACTCCTTCCAGGGCCAGTGAAACCATTTCCCCGATCTTCAGCTTTTTGGTCTGCTGATTATTGCGCTCCTGTTCTAACTGCTCCTGTAATAACTGGTGATATTCTTCGGCCTCCTTTAATTTATTTTTCGTGTCTTCCAGTTCTTCCTTTAACCGGTTCGTTTCATGTTCCCGGTCACGGGCAGCCAGTTTCTCTTGTATAATGCCATCCAGGTCACCTAATCCATTTTCCTGCTTTGGCTTATTGTGGACATAAAAACAATACTGATCGTTGCGGTTACTTTGAGCGGAGTTATAAATAACAATCCTGATCTTTTCGGTGTCTTCCGTCATATACCGTTCATAATTATCAAACTCCTTATTGTCATTGGTGCGTGGAACGGCTTTCAGCGTATCCACAAAAATTTCATAGTACAAAGGCTGGCCTTTATCTGCCATGTCCTGCAAATAATGCCTTAGCCTTTCGACTTTAAACTGATCGTATTTTTCATTACTTACCGCCATGATCTTATTTATTTGGAATAACCTGAATAAATCGTACATGCCCTGATACCGGTGACAAATTGGTTAAATGAACTTCCCCGGTATGCTCATACTGAAACTCATTGATCATATCCTCACTCAAATCAAACAGGCCGACATCGCTTTCTATCCGCATATCACTCGTTGGCTCTATCAAAATGAATAACTGGTTGTAGGCTGCAATAGCCCTTTCCTCACCGGGCATCAATAACAAATGCCTGAACCGTATATGGTAATTGTTTTCATAACCCAATTCGCACATGCGGCGGGGGATATACTCCAGTGCAAGGCTTACTGTCATGTGATACACTTTTCAATCCACAGGTATAAATGCAATTGGTACGTAAGGCTCTCAAATTCATCTTTACCATAACTATCGGAAAAAAATCCTTCGATAAAATCCGTATTGCTGTCAACTGACAATTCAATTTCTTCTTTATTGCCTCCATGCGACCATACCTGCGCCGTCCATGTTATATCAGTTAACCCATCGTTTACATGAAAATTCCTTTCCTCCATCAAATCGCCACGAAAAAAAATGCCTTCACGCCCTGGTATTTGTAGTGTTAAGCGGCCAATGATCTTATCAGCTATAACCTGGAAGGGTGATGGCGTTACAACCGGTAAAGCGATTGCATCCCCGCTTACCGCCGTCACTCCATATTCCAAACCAATGATCCGGCGGGTATCTCCCGGCAATGATTTTTGGAAATAAACTTTTTCCCCGATGCGGCTAACCGGTAACAGTATAACTATGGCTTCTTCCCTTATCATATATTTTCATTGATTTCCAGATCCAGGTTCAATGTAACCCTGTAGGGTATAAATGGATATTGCGAATGTTCATTATCCTTGTATTCCACTTTTACAATATGATTGCCCGGCTCCAGACCGCCTTTGATACGGAAGTACCTTAAATTGGGTGCCACTGTCGCCAGCGATATAAGGTGTTTTGTTTCGTAGTTATCAGCATAAATTTCCTCCCGGTTTATTTCCAGCCTTTGCGTTCCCCGGTTATATAGCAGGTCCAGCTTATCGGAAGTAAAATTGTATCCCAGTATTTTGGCAACGGTTTTATCCAGCTCCACACTTTTGGAGTGAACGGCTCCCGCTGTGGTAACGGCAATATCAAGCACCCGCCTTTGTCTTCGCTTTAGCATAATTGTGTTTTTAAAAAGGGAAAGCCTTACGGGGCTTTCCCCATCCACGAAACCCTGAACCTATATGAAACCTGCCAAAGTCTTATGGTGTAGTGATCGTACCATGCAAACCGATATATACATAGGTGTTGGCCGCAATGCCATCCATACTACCGAGTTCGATGGTAAATTCTATTAACAGATCATCATTGATCAAACGTGGATTTGCCAGTTTGTAGTAACCGATTGGCACCTGGTGAAAAGCGGCTGTTTTGAATCCAGTATTGGAAGTTTCTGGTACAATGTATTTTTTGTTCGCCTTTAAGCTGAACTCACCATTGGCAATGGAATTAAAAAATTCCAACCCTTTATATTCTGCTCCTATGATCTTGTCCTTTGTTGCATCAGCGGAAACACCAGCCAGCATATAAATACCGCTAACAAGTAATGCCTGATTCCTCTGCAATTTTGCATTGGATACATTACGAATACCAATTTCCTTGTCATCCTGCGTTTCAAACATTTTAATGGTTTTGGACGTAACCGGTTTAATAGAATAAATCATTGCATCTGCCAAACGCAGCTCACCTTTTGCCAGTGCTTCTTTAATATTCGGATCCAGCTCGCCAAAATGTTTTTCCATTTCGGCACGACTACCCTTGCTGGCTGCTCCTGTATTGGAAAGTTTGTTTACCGTGCGTTGTCTTTTCACGGGGTTCATTTTCCGCAGTGCGCCGAGTAATTCATTGTCGTCAATGGCATCAAGCCCGATCAATGCACCGGCGTTATTGTATTCTTCAATTCCTTCAAGTATTCCTAACATAAAGTACAGTTGAAGCCCGATCTCTCATTGGAGAGGGAAAAGGGCGGTTAATAATTTTATTTGAAAGTTTTCTTTATAAGAGCTTTTACAAACCATCATCTTGATGGAGGTTTGGAGGGGCCGCCGCTAATAATTCATTTCCTCCATTTCACCAATTACATAATCGGGTTCTCCGGCCATTGTTCCCTGGAACTGCAATGCACTTTCCGCTAATTGGTTTTCGATCTCATCGAGTGCAGCCAGATCACCATTCATACCATCGCCATAATTGAAGTATTGCACTTCTCCGATGCCACTGGTAGTAGTTTCTTTTTTCTTCAGGAGTTTATCAATAAAGAATTTTTCCTTTAATGATTCCTTGTATGCCTGAAGACGTTCTTTTACACCGTCCAGTCCGTCCAGCCCTTGTACAGTTCCCGTTTTTTGAAATCCGTTTGCGGCCATTGTTCCAGCACCTAATAGCTGAAGTATTTTATTATTGGTATAGTAACCCGTACCGGTAATAATAAATCCCACAGGAAGGGCTACTTTACCAGATACCGCTGCAATTACACCACCTCCCAATACAACCAACACCAGGTCTTTGATACCCAGTAATGCACTTGCACCTAACTGACCCGTACCATCAGCCTCGCCTTTGAGTATCCTCATCAGCTCCATCTTATGCGCTTTTTTTGAATAGCTGTTTGCTTTATTTGCCATTTTATATTTTTTATCGTGTTTGACTAAGGAGTATTATATCAGCGCAACTGATTGCAATTGCTTCGGCTTTCTTTTACCATTTCGCTGATGATTCTTCTTTTTCCCAGGAAAGCCGGATAGTTGCGGGGGAGATGATTTGTTTTTTGTGTTCTTACTTTTGAACATATTGTAGCCGATCACTCCGACAGTTATCACTGCCACGCCAATACCCACCGGCTTGATCCATTTTTTATTCTTGTCCCAAAAACTTTCCTTCTGATCTCCTGTATTGTTTCCGGTACTGCTGCCCGTTGAACCCGAAGAGGTAGCCGCAGCATTTGTACCTGCTTCTTCCTGCGCTGTCCTGTCCTCATCTACAGCAGTTACAGCGGCTGCACCCGATGAAGTTTGCAGCATCGCCTGCTCATCTTCAATCGCCGTATCGGTTGCCACTGACTGTCTTGCGACAAGGGCATTACTGGTTGCAGACGGCAGTACAGTATTTTCATTGTAGCCATCATCCGGTGATGGGGCGGTCTGTACTACCGGGTTTGTTATTGATGCAGGAACAGTCGTTGTACCAGGAACAGGCTGATTGTTTTCTGCTGCTTCATTTATAGTATCATCAAAATCTTCTGCGCCTTCACCCTTGCCTTTGAAAATATTTCCGATTTGCTTCAGGCTCGCTGCAATAGCTGCCACCGCTCCCGTAGCCGCCGCTATACTGGCTGCACTTACCGGTTCTCCCAGTTCGCCTAATCCATCCAGTGCGTCAATACCATTAAAGCCTTCTATGTTTTCTGAATAATATATCTCCGGTCCTAATAGTTGTGGCAGCGGTGTATAAACGTTCATGTAATCAAGCGAAGCAAAATCGAGTGAACCCAACCCGTCCAAACCACTGAGCGGAACTTTTTTATCCTTATTCCCTTTACCGCTAAGTATTGCTTTCCTGAGATTCGCCGGTTTACCGCCAGCTCCATAAAATATTTTACCCAGCTTTTCTATTACTTTCTTTAACCGCTCAAATTTGGCCGGGTCAATGTTTGCTTTAGCTGCCTGGTCGGGTGTGAGATACCCCCAGCGCAACCGCTGCGCCACCCGCATAATGTTTAGCTTCATCGCCGCCAGCAAACCATTTCTTAACAGAAGGGTTGCAGGGTTTATTTTATTGACAACATTCAATGCTTTCTTAGCGACACTGCCAACTTTTTTAAGCAACCCTTTCTTTTTCTTCTTCCCCGGTGACGCAGGAGGCTGGGCAGGTGAGGCAGCCTGCACTGCGGCTGCCTCATTTGCCATAGTCTTCACCTGCTGTAAAAAAGCGGGCCTTTTCTTTGCCATGCCAGCAGTAGCAGTTCGCTTACTTGCCGTATTCACCGGATGTTGCTTTTTCTTAGCCATGTTCCGTTGAATAACCTTGCCCAGCTCATCCATGCCGTCATCCGAACCCATCAGGTACAGATCATTGGCGTTACCATACAACGCCGGTATACCATCTAAAAACTGGAGATCCATAGGGTAATCTTTTTTTTCTGTATAGGGAACTTCATAATTGAACCAATCTGTTACACAATCAAGCGTAATTCTATCCCTGTTACCAACAATGGGATAGATATGCTGAAAATGATTTGCCCGGTACTTTGTAATCCTGAGTACATGCGGAATACCGAGATTTGTCAGGATACTTGAAATAAACACCGAATAACAATCACAATCCACACCGCTCTTTCTGTCATGCCATGTTCGCCGGGGGCTTCTTATCTGCTCATATCCCTTCTCATCTTTTTTATACTGTATATGCTGATATACAAAATGCCAAACCTTACTGCATGTTTCATATACTGTTTTTCCTTTTAGTTGCTGCGCTATCTGTTTGGTCTGGTCTAAGGTCTTATACACCACTTTCGGAATCAATGCAACGGTATCAGAAAGGGATGCATTCCTTTTCACCGTATAAAGTTTACCTGGCGCACTGGTAAAAAAATGGTCATACGCTGTACCGTCTTTTATATTTCTATTTTTTGTTGCCTCCATCGCTTAGAGATTAACACCGGTATTATTACATTATTGGTAAGTCATAGGTTTCATTAAACGGCATACTCATGCCTCCTGCAAATGCTGTCGTTATAACGGTGACACCTACTTTTACCGGCTCCTGATTTTGTCCTTCTTTTTTTCTGTTCAACAATGCTTTTATCAATGAGTAGGCAACAGAAAAAGTATCAAGCAGCGCAATGGTGATCATAATTCTCTCAATCTTCACTTCACCATACTCCGGTATCACTATGTCTTTGTTCAATACCTGCGAACTGCCAATGGTCGCACCTTTGTAAAGCAGTTTTACAAACGGAAACTTTATAGAAAAACTCCCGTTTGTAGGATTCTTCAACACCACATCCACCTTGATCGTAATACCGGTCAGGTCAGCTTTATAAATACTTACCGTTGGCACAGCTTCCATGCTCAACTGCATCCTGCGCAGCTTTTTCACAAACAGGTAGATGGCTACCATGCCCGATGCTACCAATGTTCCGGTGACTACTTGTTTGCTCAGGCTCATGACTACTTTTGTTGTTTCTTCTTCTTTTTTTCAGCTATCCAATCTGCTGTCACTTTATAACCCAACCATATCCCGCCGCCAATAGCCGCTTTGATTGCGTATTCCAAAAGACCCGCAAAATCAAGGTTGGCAAGCAGGATACATCCGGTGAGAAAAATATTAGAACCTACGCTGTCTGTTTTCATAGCCAGTACATTTTTTTTGATCAATGATTTAAGCCGCATGATTTAAACGAATGGGGATTTGCGTATTCAGTTTTTGAGGCAACCCGAACTTTTCAATCATCAACTGTACCTGCTGCACCGTGTAATACTGCCTGCCGTTTTTATTTAGTTCCTCTTTATGCACACTCATCCATCTTTTAAGTGTGTTCTCTCTTACATCAAATATGGCAGCCAGGTCTTTCAACCGGTAAGGTTTAATGATGAGCAGACCAGCTTCATCATAATATTGTTTGGTTTTGTGCTTGCCCATAATGGTATTATTGGTAATCGAAAGTCTGGTTTGCCACAAAAACGGTGAACAGGTTTAGCAATACGGGTTCCTGCTTTTCGATAAAGTAATTGCGCCAGTACTCATAGTTCTCGCTGGTAGGTTCACCGCTGAATTCCAGCACGGCTTCGGACAGCGCCTTTAACTCCACTTTGAAACCAGGCAGCGACCGGCGAATAGTTCTGATCTCATCCAGCCACTCTTTGATCACGGCAAAGCCTTCAGGATTTTCAGGATCAAACCACAGGGAAGGAAGCGATAGAAAATCGCTGTTCAATGACTTTACATTCAACCGGGCCAGTATAATGCGTTGGCAAAGATTGACAAATGCCTTTTCGGTGTTTCTGCCTTTCAGCCATTCCCCGATATGTTTTTTGGAATCAGCGATCTCACCCTTTGAAAAGATCATATTATTCCAAAGCACACTGTAGGCAAACAGCCAGGCGCTGTTTATAAGGTGGTTAATTTTATCATTCCTGTTTGCCAGTCCGGGCAGGGCATATAAGCCAACGAGAGGAGTAAAAGTTTTCAGGGCGGATTGTTTCATAAAGTATGTTTTATTTTTTTTTGTTACTCACGTTTCTGAAAACAAACATACGATGGCCCAAAGCCGGTCAGGAAGAAGCCGGGAGATGACGGGAATGAAAAGTAAACGGATGGAAACAGATTAAGCCTTATTGAGTTTTTTTGTTTCTTATGGAACAGTCTATATACAAAAAACCGTCACGCATACCTTGATACTCAAAGTAGCGTAACGGTTTTCATTTCTAAGCAGAGCTGTTATGCCGCTTTGCTTTCTTCGGCCTTGCCAGGCAATCCCAATTTTTCAAAAATGATCTTCACCTGGAGAGCCGTATAATAAAGCCCCTGCCTCTTGCCAATTGCTTCCTGGTGAGGTTTTAACCAGGTATTCATTACTTTCCATGAAACGCCATACAATGCTGCGATCTCTTTCGGAGTGTACGGCTTGATCTCCGATACATCGGTAGTAAAGTTGAATTCACTCATAGGGATTAGGGTTTGGTTAATAAAATAGTGACTAAAAAACTTTAACTAACCAGAAGCCTCGTGCAGAAAATAAATGTTGGAGTAGTGTAAGGTGTGTAAGCAATCATAGGGTTCGGTTTAGGTTTAATATGTAAAGTTTTGTATTTATCGCAAGTATTTTTTCTGTTTAACGGATTTCTTTTTCGGGTAAACGGATTTTTTGAATAAATGATTACATATACTCATCGCTAAGGATTTCCCTTAGTAATACTCCTTTCCCTTTACCGCATATATACAGTAACACATAACTGCATTATTTTATATAATTGTTATGCCATCCCTTTTTTATATTCAAACAACCTTTCACCTATGAATTTTTCAATAAGCCGCAACGGAGAAGCTCTTCATTTTACTGATCAGTTACCGCCTGACCTTCTTCTGCACAAGGTTTTCTTAATAAATTTTATTACAGAAGGCCCGTGGGGAATCCTTCACTTCCAGGTGTTGGCGGCCAAAGAGTTTTCAATCTGGTATTCTATTTATACCATCAGGGAACAATCCTCTTTTCATATAAAAGCAGACATAGAATCAACCGGTTTGCATTTTACGTTAAAAAACAAACTTCATTTTGACACGGCTGACCTGGGCACAATCAAAACAAGGACACGGCAGTTCAATCTGACTTACATGCCAGCCGTAGATACTACCGGTCATTTCGCTCCCGGCAAATACAAATCCTTTGACATCAGTTACCACAATGGCTATTTAAGCCGCTATGTAGCTTATCTGAAAAAGCTGGAGCAATTCACACTGAACATAGAAAAGAAAATAGCGACACGCCTGCATCCCGCATATCTTACGGCCACCCCTGAAATGATAGCCGTAATAAACAGTATTCTCCAACATGATTACAGCCATGCGTTAAGTACAATGTACATTGACTGCAAAGCACAGGAACTGCTTATCTTATCAGTAGAAAAAATGAGCAATGAAGCCAATAAAAAATTCAATTTAAACAGGGAGGATGAAAAACTATTCGAAAACATCCATATATGGCTTACCGATAATATTGACTTCACCGGTTCCTTAACCGATCTGGCACAGCAGTTCCAAACCAATGATTTCAAATTAAAACGGGGATTTAAGGAACTGTATGGCTCAACTGTTTTTGAAATGCTTTTTTTGCTTCGCATGGAAAGGGCCAGAAAAATGCTGCTGGAAACAAAACTTCCGGTAACCGAAATCGGCTACCGGGCCGGGTATAGCAGTGGCCCTAATTTTTCCGATGCTTTTAAAAAACATTTTGGCCATCCTCCCAATTTCCTGCGGAAAAGATAGGAGAAGCTCTTTGCGTTTTGGTCGCGGATTAATTAAGAATGAGTGGGATTGATTGAAAAACATTGAAATAAGACTTCTATACGTTCATTGTTCTATATCAAAAACAAGCATACAAACAGAATTTAGGATTAAGCCAAAAAAAAAGCCGGCCTTCTTTGAGAAAACCGGCTATACAATACTAACTGCGCAAGATACACTTCGCATAATATTATATTGAAAAGCAAACAGTATTTTTTAAACGATTGGAATAAACCCCGATTGAAAAGAGAGGAGCCAGAGAACTGGCTCCTGTTAAGTGTAATTTGCGATACTTCACAAACAAAGAACTATAACAATCCGCTTAGTGAAGGTGTCCTCCGGTGAAACTTCAGGGGTGAGTTTCAAACACCGCTAAAACAGGCTGCCATATATAAAAACAACTAAACGTTACCTAATTACTAAACGAAAACAAAATATCTTTTTGCTAAAGGCTGCTAAACTTCGATGAAGTGCCCATAAAAAACTAAGCCCCGCGTAGAAACAACTGGGTTTATGGCTAAAGGCTCTGATTAGTAGCTTTTTTTACAAAAACCAATCAGTCTTAACCAATCTGATAACCAAAAACTATTTTTGAATCAGCTTCAGTAATAAGTAAGGAAAGGGATTAAATTCAGGTTACGGATGAACGTGTCATGTAATGATTGCTGATTGTTTAAAAAACATTAGGGATTGTTTGAAACACGCTTGAAAGCAACGTTTGTTTTATAGGGGAAAAAGGATTTCACCCTCATAAACCTTTATAATTGCTTCTACAAAATCATTTGGCTCCATGTCTTCATGAAGGCAACCCCTGATACCCATGCTTTTTAATCCAACAGCATAGCGTTCTGATATTTTGGTATCGGTCATAACTATAATTCTTGCTTCCTTATCATGCGCTACTATCCGCTTGGTAACTTCAATGCCTGATTCTTCGGCTAACTTTGCATTAATAATTATAACCGATTCAGGATTAGCGGCAAAAGATTGCAAGGCTACCGATGCTACACCAGTTGCTGTAACAACGTTTAATTGCCCGCAACTACACTCATTAAGAATCTCTTGTAACCCTATCCGATACAGATCATGTCTGATGAGCAAAATCAATTGTATGTCCACAGGCATAACGGTAATTTTATTAGTCCAGCTTTTGTCGCTGATAGTTATGATACTCTAAAATTTTTCCAACGACAATAGTGGCCAGGAACTTATTTATTTCACTATAATTTTTAAACTTCTTGTTAGGCAGAATGCGGACAATCTCAAATGTTTCTTTAGTCAATGTTATTGAAGCGGCATTATCCTTTATCACTTTTATATAAAACTTTTGCAGTTCATCATGCTGGTCTTTATAAAATCTCTGGAACTCATGTTTGTTGTTTTGATTGAAAAGCAATACTGAAAACTTTTTCATAATCGAAAGGGTTAATGTGAAGTATATGCTACTAACTCATTGCATCAACCTTTATAAAATGCCTTTTTTACCCGAAAGGTTGAATTGCAGATTAACTAAGCCGGTACAAATAATGTCCCTCCTCCTTCACTTTTACAAATCGTTTTTGTTCATTAAATAATAAAGTACCGGATACTTCATTCTTTACTTGCTGGTGACTGATCTTTAATTCAGCTTTCAGGGCATTGATGATTTCGGCTTTCGTAGATGCTCCACCTTTTCTCTTTATTACTTTTATGATTTCATTGTCCCAATCAATCAATGGCTTTATCGATGCCCAACCCTTTTGCTTGTGTGCTACTTCAAAATCTTTTAGTAGAGATTTTATTGATGCTGTTTCTTTAAAAATAATCTCTAATCTTTCTTGAAAATAATTTGTTATATCCGTTGGTAATCTATTGTTCACTTTTATTGATTTGAACGGGATAAGATGTAAAATATTATGCTTTAAAACAATTAACCTTCAAGGTTTTGTATTTACAATGTTTGGCAAATTAGATAAGTGCTTACTCCGAAGAGAGGCTGCCTGAATTTTTAATGGATTTAGAATTTTCTATCTGCTCTTTGAGGAGAAAAATAGTTTCTTTCTGGGCTTCGATCAGGTTTTCTGTTAGTGCCAACTCTCTTTTCAACCGATTAATCTTTTCTTCGTCATGTAGTATTTGAATATATAATTTCCCGGCTTCATCATCTCGTAAATTTATCATTGGTTCAGTATTCAGATAGAATCTTAAAAAATCTATTTTAAGAGCCTCTGAGATAGTTATCAGTAAATCAGTTGTTATAGAAGCACGAGTATATATATTGGGTACCGTTTTTTCACTCTTTTTTATTAAGGCTCCAAACTCTTTTTGAGTAAGTTTTTTTTTCTTTACCTCCGCCTTAATTAGTTTACCAATGTGAATAGTTTTAATTCTCATAGTAATACACCGATTCTGGTTTTGGATTTCAAGATTTCGCCATCAGGTAAGCCAGTTACTTGTCGGATGACGATAAGCGCAGCAGCTTTAGTAAGATTGTCGCTGTTTTTTTGAATATACCGGGAAATGGTGAATTCTGTACAACCCAGTGCGTCCATTAACAGACGACGGGTGTCACGGTTATTGATTGCGTAAAGTGCTTTTTTTGTAAGATTCATACTTATCACGTTATGATTAGTGTTTAAAAATAGATACTACAATTTTGAAGATGCTGGAATATGATATTATTGGCGTCATATAGGAGAATACTATTTTTGACAGGGACTATCGGAAGTGCTATGAATCGATGTGGTTAGTGAAAGCAAATCATATTCGCTTTTTGCAAGCTCTTAATTGATTACAAAGTGCTTCACGAAACAACGAGCTAATGATTAAATAATTTTCGCCGTAGTAGGAATATACCCGGTGATCAAAGTTCCGGGTACGGTGTTTACCCTTTCTGCTGAAGTGTATTAGCATTGACCATTTGTTTATGTCTTCGTTGCGTAAAAGCCAGGCGTAGGTAAGGGCCGCATAGCCTTCGGCTGATTTACGCATGGTGCGTTTGCGGTACATTTTTTTGGGGACGACAAAATCGTACCAGATATAATGACCCGCTGTGTCAACATTTGCAAAGCCCTTCCATCCAATCAACGCATTTATGATGTCGGCTTTTTGCTGCATGTTTAAATGATTGGCTAATTGCACCTGATTGTTTTGTGTGAGGTTGTCGTACAAAATGAAATCATTGATGGCCATTACTATTAAATCAGAAAATTCAAAACTTGTTTTTGAACCCCTATTTGGCTGGAATAATAATTTAAGTTGTGTGCAGGAATCGCAATACGCCACATTATTTAAGTAAAACGTATTACAAAAGAGCCACAATTTTTCAGCAATGCTCAATTGCAATGGCAAAGGATCGTTGCTTTGATTAGTTGAATATTTATGAATGTCTGTGTTGGCAAAGCCGGGTACAGATAATAACAGGAAAAACATGCAGGTGAATCGCTTCATACGGCTGATTTAGTGGTTTATGTTTCAATCAGTATTATAATGACAATAGCATTAAAGTAACCCCCGGCTTGCTATCGCCAGAGGCCTTTGGGGTTGTCCACTTTAAATAATCCTGCGCTTCTTTAATGCGGTTTTTTGGTCACAATGATCTTATCATCCTCAATCGTACAGTGAATTTTAGGGTACGCATTATTTATGCGATCAATAATAGTTATCAGGGGTTCTTTGTAGTTACCCTCGAACATACCATAATGGTTGGGAACGGAATCGGGAAAGATCAATTCTTTATCGTACCAGCGACAAATTCTGTTTAATAGAGCTTTATAGTCAATATGGGTATATTTGAATTGATTATTTTTCCAGGCAAGCATGTCATCGGTATGGCAGCTTCTTTGCGTTATTTTTTTGGCTTCATAGTTGAATACTAACTCATAGCCAGGCGTATTTAGTCGTTTACTGGTCTTATCGATAGTGACGGTTATATTTCCTTTAATTAAAGCAACATGGCCGGTTGATTTATCGTATGCGGTTATAGCAATAACACTACCTGCACTGGCCTTGATTTTTGCTTCGTAGTTAACTTCGATAATAGTAGCGTCTTCTGCGATTTCAAAATACCCCTCTCCAAAAAGCAGCAAATAGTTGCCGATACCGGGTCGAAAGACGAGTTGGGAACTGCTGTTCAGCATTACTTTTGTTTTGTTATATAGCGCAAGGCTATAGATGGTCCCATTTTCGGCAACTAGGGAAGAGAAATTTTCTTTAAACCCAGGCATATGATAGGACGCTTTGGAATATATGTCATTTGCTGTGTCTGCCTGTTTTTTTCGGGCAGCTTTCATTATGGGGATGACAAAGTCGGGAGCCACAAATTTTAAACTGGATTGGTATAAGCTATCCGCAGCCGGTGGCAGGGCAGTGTCCGCAACTACTTGGTCATGCCCCTGGTTTCCCGTGCCTTCTTCATTTTTGCAGGATATAAGTAAACCAAATAGAAAAAGGTAACCGGATTTAGAAATCATGGTATCGCATTTAGTGAATAAAATTTAATGGTCGTTCCATATCACCCCGCATAAATATTAATTGCAGGATGAGGCCCTGATATTGCCGGAAACAGGATAAATTCGGATTGGTTGTAATAAATGGCCTGCTGTTGAAACAACCAGACGGACAGCTTTTCATAAGCTGTGGAAAGTGCCATTGCGGGTTGTAATAAGAGATTGCGACATGCGGTAACAGACACAATCTCTCATTCATTAACAAAGCCGTTTTTTCCTATAAATAGGTAAATGAATTTCCCGCCTTGAATAAATTCACGACATACAACGGTTTTCATTGCTGGTATTTCCAGCAATAATAACCTGTCATCAGCTAGACTTGCCGGTAACATCAAATGCCTATTAAATCCTCACACTATATAAAAACACCGGTGTCCGGCTTTTCGCTAAAAAATGTCCCGAAAAAATTCAAAAAAAATTAATTCTTGATCATGGTCAAGTTAATATGAGTGTATTCTAAATTGCGGGAATCGAAGAAACAGTGATCAGAATAGTCAGGGATGGAGCTATCGCCATCAATTGTTTTTTGCATACCTGATAGATAAAGAAGGGAAATTATCAGTAATTGGCTACCTAAAGCATTACGCAGAAGTTTGAGAGAATAGGCTATATGGTTACGTACTGTATGTTCTGAAAGGCTCAACATATCAGCTATTTCGGACACATTCAATCCGTCAAAATACTTCAATATAAATACCCGGCGGCATTTCTTGGGGAGGTTATTTATTTTTTCGTAAAGCGCATTTATGAATTCTGTTTCAACTATGGAGTTTTCAACACATTTCTCAACATTGTCTGACTGTTGATAGGCTAATTCCCGTGTACGTTCTTGTTGTTTCGTATTCGAGCGGATATAATTAAGACCGGTATTTCGCACAGTTATATACAAAAACGCTTTAATATTAACCACAGTAAAAAAAGCGTTTCGCCGCTCCCAAAATTTTTGAAAAGCTTCCAATACTATATCTTCCGCTTCAGGGAGATTGTCGGTCAACTGATATGCAAAGTAACATAGGGGAGTATAAAGCCTGTCGAAGATAAAATCAAAGGCGACTGGATCAGAAATTTGCAGGCCTGCAATAACTTCTGATTCTTGGTTCATTTTTTTCATACAGTATATTTTGACATAGTAATTCCTGTTGTGCCATGCACAATCAAATCATACCAAAATATAACCGGGAAATAAGAAGATTACTGTTGCACTCTTGGTTGTAGTATCCGTAACTATTGCTTTGCAATGATAATAGTAAAATTGTAAACGGCAAAATGAGATAGTCAGGATCCTTACGTTTTACTTAAGCCTTTTGCATCAATAGCAGTACAGTAAGTAGCTCTACTCGAAAAAGCGAAGCATTATTATAATTCTATATTAGACATTGCCCTGTTTTTTGATAAGCATAGTTATTCACGGATACAACAATTAGCATCGCATTTACGGTAAAAAATTATTTTTATTTCCTAAATTTGAAACACCGAAACATACTCATAATCCAAACCCCCGTTTTTTCCGTCAATAGATTTATACGCAGTTAGTTGGAAAGGTTTGATATAGGCGCTTGTTGCTCTTCTGATTCCAAAAACGTTTGAGCAGCCAGTTGTTCATACATTAAACCTTACCATTTTTATGCAAAAAGCAAAATCTACCTCAAAGCTGGTTTTAGAAACCGTCTTTGCACTCAAAAAAGAAATTGACAGCCATCCTTTACAAAGAAAAAGCATTCCTCAACTCCTGACCGACCTGCACATCGGACGTAACATCCTGGAGAGAAATTTTAAAGACATTACCGGCAGAACTATCATCCGCTACCAGCTTGAAAAAAGAATGGAAGCCGCATGTACGCTGCTAAAAGAAGGAGATATGAATATTCAGCAATGTGCAATCCGGTGCGGATACCGGGATCAGGCAAACTTCACAGTGGACTTTAAAAATATTTACGAACAATCGCCGTCAGAATGGCTAAGAAATCATTTGGAATATAATTAGTATTCATCGGAATTATTGCACCAGCACCAATGCAAATTTCATAACAAATCGTGCAAATAGCGAAAACAATCCGTACTATCTTGCATATAGAAACAGCGCAACTACAGGACAATAAAAGGATGCTATGTTTCTGATTAATGATCCCACCGTTCTGTCTTTTCTTTTCAGTCAGGACACTAACGGTAAATAAAAATGAAGACAACAACTGGAACAATAGGAAGCGCAGTAGTTATATGATCCGTGTCGCTTTTGACAGCTATCAATTCCAGGGTTATTTGTGCCCTTTGTGGATGTGAAGAGCTACTACCCAAACAGCCACCATGATTTATTTAGTGTGGCTGACATTTCTAAATCTATAAACTCTGTAATCCGGGGCCGGTGAGTAAAACCTGTATATGAGTTTTGAAAAAACCTGGCCAGGTATAAACCTGTGAGGACCAGATAAAGTTTTTATATGCCGTATACAAGCAGCCTGTCGGAAGGCAGAAAATTTACTAAATAACCGACGCCCACTTCAGTGTTCATTTTGAAGAAGGGCCTCCGCCGGTGCCTGGATTATGGAGTTTGTAGTTATTTAAACAGGGCAGAAAACCAGAATACTGATGTATTTTTTAAGTTCTATTATAACGGTGCCTGCTGAGCTGCCTTTTTTCTCTAATTAAGGTAACTAACAACTGGTTGCTGATAACCACACTCCTGCAAAATTTCCCTCCTATCTATCTCTTCGGAAACGTCACTTAAAATTTTAAAAGCTAAAAATAATTTGTTTTTGAGTAAAGGTGTTATTGAATTTTTTGTTCTTCTTACGCCGCGTTGTTTCATTGTTTTAATTGAAGCTGGAAATATCGGAGAAATCTCAGAATTGACAAGGCTTAAAATAAATTTTGCTTTTGAATAAAGGTGCCATATCGTTTAGGTGTAACCTTGCTGCTATTCCTGTCTTCTACTGTTTCCGGTTAATTTTGTTCAAATAAATTTAACAGGGTCTGTAAATTGAATAGCCAAAAATCATCTGGCGCACTAAAAAATATTGCTCAAAAAAAGTTAGATTTACAATGCAAATTCATATCCAGCATTAATAATTGGCGATGTTGGTAAATGTTATGATTGCGTACCAGTCAATTTGCACCCAATGTTCTCCGTACACTGCTATTTTTCAAATTTGGTATAGGTAAGGTATAGTGTGCTGCCGGTTTTACACGGCGGTTACATTATCAATTTACAATTAAACCTTACCTACAATGACCAGTGAACAATTTTCTATTAACGATGCAGCCGTTGCTATACGGGATGCTATAATTGCCAATCCGCTCGGTAAAAAATTCTCCTTCGATTCTATTGCCGGATTTCATGTTGACCGAAAAAGGTTGTTACCTGTTTTTAAAGAACTTACAGGAAAGACCATAAAGAGATTTCAATTTGAAAGGTCAATGATAGTGGCCAGCGAAATGCTGCTCTCCGGCATGACCGTAAAGGAGGTGGCTATTGAATGTGGCTACCAGGACTATCAAAACAATTTTACAAGAGGTTTCAAGGATGTTTTTGGTTTGGGGCCTGAAGAATGGTTGCGGACAGAATTGAAGAAAAGAAAAAATAACGTTAAAGGGCAAGGGCAAAAAAAAGTACATTCATGATAGCAAGTTTTTTGAAAAGTTTCATCGGTAGTTTATAACTTGCCTATGAATCGAAACCGGGAATACAGAAAGGCTTGGGATGATGATTGAAGCGAAAACTTTCCTTCTTAATTCCACTGAATCCGGTTGAACTACTGCTACGAACCTTCAGCTAAAATCCGTATTATAATAATTATTCACAGCAACTCCGACTAAACCGAACTATGTTCTGTACCTGGAAACATTTTTTTAAACATATATGGACAACACATGCCTGTAATTTGGGCCGGTGGTACTTGCGTAGCTTTTGCAGGATGAATATTATTTGACAGTGAGGGTCTTTTGGCAAGCTACCCGGTATTACGTTTGAACTGCTTCAATTCGCTCAATTGATGCTTTGGTGAGAATACTATTACACCGGCGCTTGGATTACAGGGCTATTAGTAGTATGATTTTTTGCCGGGTTCTGATGAAAGTACCGGCCTGAAATATTTCTGCGTTTCATAACGTGGGATAAAGGTTTCGTTATCATTTCTGCCTTTTCTTTTTAGTTAGGGCACAATGATAACAAAGTGAAGTCACAATGTCATTAATAAGAATTTTTGTTATTGGTGGAAAACATCAACAAAGACATCAACGGTAAACAAAAAGGAAACAACAACTGGAACAATAGGAAGCGCAGTACTTATATGATCCGTGTCGCCTTTGACAGCTATCACTTCCGGGTTATTTGTACCCTTTGTGGATGTGATCAAAGAATACCCCAAACGGCAGCCAGATTTTTAAAAGGGCTGCAATACTAAACCTATAAATTCTGTAATCCAGGGGCCGGTGTGTAAAAACCTGTGCCTGTCGGAAGGCAGAAAAACTAATAACTAACCGACGCCCTCTTCAGCGTATCTTTTGGAGAAGGGCCTCCGCTGGTTCCTGGATTATGGAGTTTGTAGAAATATTCAACGTAGAATCTGAACTCATTTTGTTTGGAATCCGATCACAGGTAATAAAATGGAAGATGTTTTTTATAGTTTTATTATAGAGGTTTTTAACAGTGGCTTACTGTGCTGCCTTTTTTATCTAATTGAGGCAACTATAGTGGGCTGATACACAAAAGTTATACCTTTTAATCAGTTGTTCTAAAATGAATAACGATAATTTTTCCCGTTACTTAATTGTTCTTGACAATAGAAGTACTAGTTACGTTAAACTTAAGTGATATGAAATATAAAATCTTACCCGGCACGGGCTTACCGAAACGAAATGCAATTGGAACTTTTTTTACAATTAAACAAAGAAAAGTAATTGAAATTATAGCTGCATTGTTTGTCCTATTATTTGTCTATACAGCATTAAGTAAATTAAGTGACCTAAACAAATTTAAATGGTCACTTTTAGGATCACCAGTGAAAGTTTATACAAATATTATCGCATGGTCGGTACCCATTGTGGAACTAATAATATCTATTCTGCTTTTCATTCCAAAATCAAGGAAATTGGGTTTATATTTTACTTTTATCTTAATGAGCATTTTTACATCTTACATCATATACATGCTTGCTTTTGTTTCCAATCTACCGTGCTCATGTGGAGGAGTAATTGAACTAATGAGTTGGAAGCAGCATTTGTTTTTTAATTCATTCCTGATTTTACTTTCTATATTAGGAATAATGCTTTATAAACATAGGCCCTATGATGTCAGTAAACAAAATATTCATCAAATAATATTTACCTAAGTTCTTGTTGTACAACAAAACCAATTTGTGAGTAGCTACCACAAATTGAATTGGTAAGCCTATATCCAATCAATTAATAGGCAGGTGTAAGCCGAAAAACCTAATTAGAGTAGGCATTAAACTTTCATTACATTAAACTTTGAATTATGAAAAAATATCTTCTGGGTTCATTAGCCGTAGTAATGGCAATAGCTTTTAGCGCTTTCAATAGCAACTTGAATCAACCCGTAAAGTCAAATATTAACGGAAAACTCCTACAGCAAAAATGGTATGTGTATGTTGGTACTCAAGATGCTACAGAACGTCAAGTTGCAACCAATTATACCACACCGACTACAACAAAACCCACTTGTGTTAGTACTGGAAACGAATGCGCAGTAAAGGTTAATGTTCCTAATGGCACTCCTCCAACTAATCCAGACTTTACAAATGTTACATTTAATATGTCCAGTGGTTTTCCCGATGGAAACCAAAATGGGGGTAGCAATTTTATAGAAAATGCTCAAAAACAATAATAACAATTAAGACTAAATTTCAAAGGAGTAATTGAGTTATTCAATTACTCCTTTGATTATGTAAATGTACCATTAAACATTAATTTTGCTTAATCCCAGAGAGTTCAATTACGTTATCTGGAATTGGCAAAGCAAACTTAGGATCATTAGGTGTCAATGTATAAGTCTGTCCTTGAATTACCCTCTTTAAAGTAATATTTGCGCCTTCATTATTTAATCGCTTTATATCTGTAAAACGAGCCATTCGATTTATTAATTCTTTTCTTCTTTCTATTAGAACTAAATTCAATGCCACGAAAGAGTTTGATGCAACAAATGGTACATAAGTTCCGACTTTCCACCTTTTAGTCAATAAAGTATTCAAGTCGTTTATTGCTAAAGTAGGATTACCTAGCCTCGCATTACATTCAGCTCTAATTAAATAAATTTCATCAGTTGCAATCCCATTGTAATTGGCATAATCCCCATTATAACTACCTCGATAATAGTGTGAACCGTCTGCATTCTCAGAAAAAAATAGTGGTTTTCTTAAATCATCCGTAGCGTAAGATTTATAAAGTAGAGAATCAACAATTCCGTACACAAAAAAGAGATTCAAATTAGTAGGAGTACAAACAGAATGCATAATGTTTTCGGGGTTCAAAGTCGGAATATCTGGAAATGGGTAACTTAAAGTAGAATCTAGATCATTGTAATCGATAAGATCGCTTTTAATTTGTAAACACATTTCTGCACTTTGCTTTGCCATCGCATAATTGCGCATACATAAATACGTACGTGCCAAAAATCCATAAGCAGCAGCTTTTGACGGACGGAAAGGATGCTGAGGGAGATTAGGCAATAATGGAATTGCCTCACTAAAATCTTGTATAATTTGACTATAAGTCTCTTTTATCGTTGATCTTGTTGATTTAATATTAAAATCAGAAGTAAATCTTAAAGGTATTCCAAGTTCTGAAATAGCAGTAGAACTATCATATGCTTTTGCCCAAATCTGAGCAATTTCATAAAAGGACTTCGCTCTGAAAAACAACGCTGAACCTTTGCAATTATCCCATTCAATAAAATTTATAGCATCCCTGGAAATATTATTGATATTATCAAGAACGAGATTGGCATTATAGACAACATTATATTCGTTAGCCCAATCTGTTGGAGACATTCCCAAAAAAATTCCTGGTTTCCACAAATAGGCATCCCTTTCTCTATCCTTAGACAGGGATAAATAAATTGCATCTGATAAATAATAATTATCCGATGCAATTTCTCCAGCTTCAGAGCATTTGGTATTCATGTACGATGGGTTGTCCAAAAATCCTTGTAATTGGTTTACAGTTGTAGGTGTGGATAGTTTTTGGTCTGGCTTCTTATCTAGAAACTTCTTACAGGAGTATTGAGCTGAGATTAAAATAGCGCAAATAAGTATCAAAGCCATTTTAACCGTTACCAATGAGGTTATAATTCTACTTCCCATAGCATTTACTTTTTGTATTAAACAGAAATTATTTAACTTTCATTAGAAACCCGCTCTAAGCCCAACCGAATAACTCTTTCCAGGTACGGGACTTGAAATATAATCGGGATCAAGACCTTCTTTATTTGCTTTCCATATTACACCAATATTACTTATGTTTAAATATATCTGCATATTTTGAACGGGTGCTCTTTTTAAAAATCGGTTGTCAAAATTATAGGACAGGGTTACATATTGCAATTTGATGTTGTCTGCTTTTAGAATATTGATCTCAGACGATCGATATAAGATATCTCTGTTATTGTTGGCTGGATAAATTAAAGAAGGAACATTGGTTTTCGTTTCATCTCCTTGCTTTTTCCAACGATTAACATAGTCCCCTGATCCGCTGTATGCACCGTTACTAAAAAGAGAAGTATATGAAATTGTAGGTTTTAAAAAGTAGTATCCTAATCTATAATTTATGTTAAAGGATAAAGTAAGTTGAGAAATTGAAACTGTATTTATTATCGAACCAAAATACACTGGAAGTGATGGCTTATAAACTAAGTCCTCCTTTTTTGTTTTTGTAACTATATTATTATAATCACTGCTGGCTTGCTTATTCCAATAACCCTGAGGGTTTCCATTTACATCTAAACCTGCCCATTGAAAAGACGCAATACTATATAACGCTTTTCCAACAACTGGCGTGATTGAAAACCCACTATTTATAAAACTATTACTGCGCAAACTTGTATCAACATAATAGTTAGTAACTTTGCTATTATTATAACTAAATAATAAGGTAGTGAACCATTTCACTTTTCTGTCAATATTTTTGGTATTGATAGTAATATCAACTCCAGTACCAGTCATGTTTGCAATATTTTTTGTAATTGTAGATCTCAGTTGCAGCCCGGCAGTTGGGTCGAAGGGTACAGCGCCATATAAGTCGATTCCTTTCTTTAAATAGGCTTCTATTGATCCGGTTATTATTTGTCCTTTGGTTTGAAAATCGAAACCAAAATTCAACATCCTTGACTTTTCCCATCTTAGTTCTGGATTAGGGAAATTATTAATCAATGAAATATCATAATTAGAAGGAGGACCAGCGTTTGCTGTAAAAAATGTTAGAACTGCTGCTTTTCCTGGATCAGTATTTCCGGTGAAGCCCAATGTACTTCTAACTCTAAGGAAAGGTAACCATGATATTTTATAGAAATTTTCTTTTGCTATGTCCCACGAAATACCAACATGCCATAGCGGGTTCCATTTATCATTTACATTTACACCAAACAAATTTGAGGCATCTCTTCTTCCACCAATTGAAACCTTATACTTCCCGTCAAATGTATAAGCTGCATTTCCAAATAAAGAAACAAAGCGACTTGTTTTATCAGTTAAATCACCAGCACCACCAATGCTATTACTACTCCCATTTATAAATGTAGGATAGGAATTAACTAAGTCAACGTTGGCAAACGTTAACGAACTTTCATTATATCCATAATAAGTATTGCTATTACCTGTAGTATGAGCTTCTCTAATTTCAGACCCAACAAGCGCTACTATATTATGTTTATTCCAGGTTCTATTTAAATCAATTTGCCCCCTAAAGTTTTGAGACTGTAAGGTATTATTTGAAATTGACAGAATGCCCCCAGGTGGAACAATGTATTTTACTGTTCCAGTGGTTCTGTCCAGCTGTGTGAATCGGTTAATTTTGTCTCTCGCAGCATAACTCGCAATATCTTGCACATTTTTTGAAATCAAGTTTTGGCGCTCATATAAGTAGCGAAAATCTAAATTAAGACCCTTGATAATCTGATAATTAACCACAATGTTTGATAAAATATCCTGAAGATTTCCAGTAGTTTTATTATGCTTATAGTCATCTAAAGGATAATATTTCCAATTAAGTAAATTCCCTTTCCCTACGGTGTCAGTATAGCTATCTCTTAATTGAATAGCTACTGACAAGGGTATGCCATTCTCATCTGCCAATCTTAAATAAGGAATTTGCCATTGCCCAACTAAAAGTGATCCATAGGCTGGCTTTCCTGTGAAATTACTTGATTGTGTGTATTGAACGCCTAACGATAAAAGAAGATTCTTAAATGGTTTGTATGAGTTTTCAGATTTTATTGTGATCCGATCACTAATTGCATTTAGTTGGTCTACTGTCTTATCATAACCACCAGATAAATAATATGAGAAGTTGTTTCCACCACCACTAAAGTTGATAGAGTATTGTTGAGTAACTGCTTTTTGATAGATATATTGGTCAAACTGATTGCGGGTATCAATATTTCTGAAAGAAGTAATTAAATTAGCAGAGTCAGTAGAAGTTATTTGCCCAGATCGTCGTTTTGAAAGAATTTCCACTATGGGAGAAACTGCCGGTCTTGTACTTGTATTATTTAGAAAGGAATTATAATAGTTTTTTCCAAAAAGAAAAGTCTCTACATCAACGTAATCGCTTGTCGGTATTATTCGCAAGTTCGAAAAATCAGGCCTGTTCGTCACAATAAAATTTGTATTGAAATTAATTTTCAACGCTTGATTAAAGTTCCCCTTCTTAGTTGTAATAACAATTACTCCATTTGCTCCTCGCGAGGCTCCCCATATTGCAGTTGCGGCTGCGTCCTTTAAAATAGTTACGCTTTCTACATCATTGGGATTAATATTATTTATATCCCCTTCGTATGGGAAATTGTCGACCACAATCAAAGGATTTTTTGGACCGTTGATTGTACTTAGGCCACGTATCATAAAATTTGGACCATTCTGAAGTTGTTGCCTTGGAAAAATCACTCCTGCTGCCATACCATCAATTCTGGCCAAAATGTTACTACCCACTTGTTGATTAAGTAAGTTATTATCAACAACAGTTAAAGAGCCTGTCACCTCGTTAGGTTTGACTTTTTGATATCCAGTATTTGCAACAACTTGGACGTCACCCAATGCAGCGATTTTAGTTTTCAGTGTTATTGCTAACTCAGTTTTACCACTAACTTTTAATTCAAAAGATTCCATACTGATATGGGTAAACACTAAAGTGGCATTTTGATCAATGGTTGAAAGAGCAAACTCGCCAATACTGTTAGTCGCGGTTGACACATGAGTGCCTTTAACGGTGACGGTGACGTCAGATACAGGATCGCCCTTTTCATTGACAACACGCCCTTTTACGTCAATAAAAGGACGTCCATTAACAGTTTCTTCCCTCTTTTCACTTGAAATTAATTCGCTACTTTCCTTACCAACAACAACACTCTTACCAACAATATTATATGCAAGATTTTGAGGTTTTAGGCACCGTTGTAAACTTTCTCTTAAAGTTGCATTTGTAAGGTTGACGGTTATTTTAATCGAGGATATTAGCTCATATCGGTAAACAAAATGATACCCAGATTGCTTTTCTATGGTAGCTAGTACATCCACCAATGGAGTATTTTTGGCGGATATAGTAATATTATCTTGCGCGAAACCTTTAGCAGAAACCTGCAAAACGGCAGCCAGTAGAAAAATAATGGTTAGTTTCATGATTCGCAATGTTTTTGAAAGACTACGGCTAATTGCAAATACCTTTAGATTAGACCACCCAAAAGGTACTTTGAAAAGTACATTTTCTTGCATAGTTTTGTGTTGTTAGGTTAAATAATAAATACTCGACACATTTTTTGTTAACCTTACGCAAGCCGGTTGTGCTACAACACTCCGGCTTTTGTATGCCTATCTGTGGCAAGTTAAATTTTAGCGGATGGATTCAATGGTCTACCTGTATTCTTTCATCGGCATTGGTCATTGACCTATAGGGTAATCTTTTTTTACATTATAGATATTACTTGTCACATATTATTATCGCATTCATCAATCTTTCCTCCTCAATAACATCAAATCCTATAAGTCTCAAAGAAGCAATTATATTGCTTACGTTTTTCAGATCAGAAGAAATGATTGTATTTATAGGTGTAGCAATACCGGCTTCATCAATAATGGGATAAGGGCAATAGCGATTTAATTCTTTTAAAAGTATATTTGCAGGGTAATTCTCAACGTAAACCTTTGTTAAATCAGTTTCTGAATCCCAATTCAAATCACCTCCGATAGAAAAGGAATTCTTCAAGCGTGCGTTAAATTTTACTACAAGACATTTCATTTTTCTTTTTTCTTCTTTTACCGTAATATGAAAAGTACCCTCCAGATTTGAACGAATCTGGCTAAGTATTTCATTCATTGTTGATGGCGGAACAATTATATCGTAGCTGTAAACACTGCTATACGATGAAGTATCCTTATAATTTATTTCGCGAAATCTGGCCGCTTCTTTTGTTTCAATGATTATTTGATTATAGGGATACTTAATTCTGTATGCAGTTTCGAAAATATCAAAAAGAGGCACGTTGGTTACATAAGAACCGGTATAAAGTGTACCTCTTGACGTTTCCAATTGCCTTACTCCGCTACGGCTTCCTATCCCGTTAATCAAACCTTTAATAAAAATAAAAGAAGATAAGGGTTTCACCTCATTGAAAAAGTTATCCTTATAGTCTAATTCGGAAAGTGATTGAGTTTGTAGGTCAAAAGAAACATCTTTTTTGATATGCATGGGTACATTTTTGCCTTCAAGTATAGCTTTTATGTTAGATGATTTTACTTCAATTGATCCTGTAATAGCGAGCACTTTACCAGTCGTTCCATCAATCCACACCTCATGCGGGATTGTTTCCCAGGGGAAGTACTCATCCAAATCCTCACAATCCATCGTTATCGGCAATGTAATACTTGAACCGGTATTTTTCTTTAACCTTTCCAAAATTCCTTTTGCTTTTGCTTCTGTATCCTTGTATATTTTGGTTTTTCCGTTTACTAATATTATCTGAAGATCGTTTTTAAACTCATCCTGCAATGATTGCATATGAGGAAATAATTTTATGCAGGAAAGGCAGGAACTTGACCAGAAGTCCAAAATAATAAGTTTAGCCTTGAAGTCAAAAAGGCTTGCAGTGGAGGTGGGATAATTGAGAAGGTTCTTAAAAATTACATCAGGCACTTTGTCGCCTATATTCAGCTCTTTAAAATCACTTTGCTTTAATTCAGGAACATAGGGGGTATTTACTTTGGCAATGCCCTGAGCATTAGTTGGTGAATACTTAACCAGTGTCATACCAATTACCAAAAACAGGCCCATGCCTTGTTTTAATATTTTATTCATCGTAACGGCTTTTAACAGTTTTTACAAGTTGTATCACAACGGGCCGATACAACCATGTTAATCAGTTTTCCAAAAGAATGGAAGTTATATGCACTATCTATATACTTTTTCTTCTTAACTGAACCCATTAAACTGCACTCACTTTGAAAAGTCCTTCTCGTTTTCAGATCAGGACTTTCCTGGCTAAATCAGTGAGTGTGGTTCCTCATCGGAACCACTTTGCACATGAGAAAAAAGGACGATAATTCATTGCTATACCTTGCCGCTCACTATACCAATCAGAACCGTTTTTTATATTAAAAATCACCTGTAATTTATATAGTCCACATTCGTTGCCCAGCCTTACTTCATCACTAAACGCTCAATTCTGTTATCATTTTCAGCCGTAATACCATTCACAATAATTCACCAATTAGTTTAGTGAAAGGCTTAAATCACTTACCGCTCAAAATCAATTTCCGGCCTTCAATCCTGTATTCTACGTTCAAATAGGTAAGTATCTTCAGCATTTCCGAAAGATTGGCATTCCGCTCAATTTTCCCGCTTATTCCAATATTCTGCACATCGCCATCTTCGTACACCACATCAACATCATACCACCGTGATATCTGCTGCATAATATTTTTCAGCTTATCGTTTGTAAAATAGAATAACCCATTTTTCCATGCAGTTTCTTTTTCAATGTCTGCATTGTTTTTTACTCCTATTTTATTATTGTCCACGAATGCTTGCTGCCCAGGTTTCAATAATGCAATGGATTTACCTTTCATTATTTTTACTGACCCTTCTAATAGAGTGGTTCTTACCGCCAATTCATCGCCATATCCATTGATATTAAAACTTGTACCAAGCACTTCTACAGTTGTTTCTTCTCCATTACCTGAGGTTGGCAGTATATGAACTCTAAAAGGCTTTGAAGCATCCTTAGCTACCTCCATATAAACTTCACCTTTCACTGTTACGTTACGCTCCTTACCTATAAACGCTGTTGGGTAGGTAATCACCGAAGCAGCGTTGAGCCATATTTTACTGCCGTCCGGCAAAATCAATCGAAACTGTCTTCCAATAGGTGTACTTAATGTATTGTAAAGAGCTTCTGAATTCTTAGTGTCACCTGAGTTATAAGCAAGCAAACTACCTTGCTTATTTATCGAAGTGTTACCTTGCCGGGCAAGACCTCCGTTAGCAGCGCTGTCAAGAATGATCTCTTGTCCGTTTGCCAGTTTTAGAATTGCACCATCCCTTCCAGGCTCCACGTCATTTACCGGTGCAGCTACCTGGGTATCATTTTTTACTATCTGCTGCTTTTTATCCCTCCATACCCACAAATAAGCACCGGAGGCGATGGCAAGAATAATTGCAGCGGTTGCGGTCATCCTTCTCCAGGAAAATCTTTGCATACTCACGACCTTACCGGTATTGGCCTCGTTTAATTCTGGAACATTCTGCTTCAGTTTATCATAGATATTTGCCTTTACCGTATAGGTTTCACTCACGGCATTGAATAACTGATCTTCATTTGTTAATTTTTCAAATAGCCTGCGGTTGTCTTCATCCTTTTCTTTCCATGCAGCAAGCTCATTTTTTCCTTCCTCATCAAGATCGTTGTTCAAAAACTTTGTAATGAGTGCAGAAATTTTCGATACATTTTCATTCATACTGAAAATTTGTTACCATTTATAAACAGGGAAAATGGCCTTGCTTTTTCATGGTCTTGTTATCTGCTATATAATAAAGACCCGCAAGGGTTTCCATTTGTCCCGAAAAATTAAAAAAAAATTAATCCATAGGAAATATCCAGGCAATATTCATTGAAAAGCGACTGGTAAAAACGGGGAAACATTTTATTTTTTGCAATAAAAACTACCTGTAATTCATAACCAATAAAACAAAAACAGTCAACTGCATATTCTTATTCAGGAATACCGCTTTTATTGCTTTCAGGGCCATTGCTTTCAGGTTACGTACCGTTTTCTCGTTGATGCTTAGTTTTTCGGCTATTTCAGGATTTTTATAGCCTTCAAAGTAGGAAAGAGTAAATACCTGTTTGCAGTTTTCCGGCAGCTTATCTATTTCTGTTTTAATTCGGGTAATAACATCCGATTCGGCTTCAGAGAGAATAATCAGATTATCTTCCTTTGCCATCATTTCAGCTAATTCTCTTTCCTTTATAGCTCTTGTCTTCAGATCACGCAGCCTGTTGAAACTGGCATTCCGGGCGCTTATGTAAAGAAAGGCCCTGATGTTTTGGATAGTGTTCAGTTCCTTCTGCATTTTCCATAACCTGGTAAAAATTTCGGCTGTTATATCTTCCGCATCTTCTGCCGGTACAAAGTATTTACAGAATACATAAATGCGATGATGAAACTCATTAAAGATTTCATTGAAAGCCGCTACTTCCCCCTTAGTAAATCGTGCTGCAAGATCTTCCTTATGGTTCTGCATCAGACATTTTTTTGTTTGAATTCAATCAATATGATGATCCAATAAGGTTGGTTATGTGTATTTGCGGCTTTTCAGAGTAAAAATTATAAACGGAAAGGTTTCTTGGGATAAGTGCAGTAAAAATGGAATGATGAACGTATGGCAGAATAAAGTTAAGTAAAAACAGCCTGTAAACCATGCAATACAAGTCGCATAAAGTCTGTTTGACAGTATGATTGAATGGTGAACCTAAGAGAATCATTGGTCGGGTTGCTATTTTTATCCAGCGTGAAAAATAACAGCTTTTAGTTAAAAAAACAAAACTGTGAGAAAATTGAACCAGGAGCTAATGATATAGAACATTGGTAGCATTGACGCAAACTCGCCACCGGCGTCTAATTTATAATTTTGTACTAGCTTAATAATTTTTTTAGTAAATTAATATTTTTAAAGCATTTCTGGCAGATCGTATGGTCTGCTATGAAAGTATTTTCCATTTTTATGTCTGTACCTGTTTGGTGCAACACCATTATAACAATACTCATGTATTGTCCATTCCGGATGAAAAAGGGTTGACAACCCATAAAAATCCCGGCACGTTTTCAGAGCCGGGATTTTTTTCAGCAGTAAATCATTTTGAAGAAAATTAAAATTGAACACTACAACCTTATTTATATGGAAAGTATTGAAAAAGAATTGAGAAGCCGAATGGGAACAGGGCCATTTCTAAATAACCATAAGGTTAGTTTTGAAACTTATACTAATGGAACGGCGCATATAGCGGCATATTTCCCTGGTTACGACAATTTCAGTCCGATTGTGCTGGAAATTGCTTTGCCTGGCTCTATACCAGATGTAATCAAGCTATTGTCACTAAAGTCCATCGCTGACATTGAAACGATTACTTACACACGATTGCTGGAGTTTTACTTTGAAGGCAATGCTGAAATATTTTGTTTAGTAGATGGCCAACAAATCCTTTTTCTGAATTATAGCAAAAAAGGGAATCGGCTATTTGCGACTGAAGAAGACGGAACGCAACATGAAGTACCAGAAAATCTGAAAACAGCAGATGATTTTATCAGACATGCCAAACGCTTTTTTGGGATATAGATTGACAAACTTATTTAAAACTAATCATCTTTTAACTTCTAAAAAGGGATTATGATAAAACAAAAAGTATTTGCTAATGTAAAAAGTTACTCTTTTAATCTGCATACCCGATACTCACCCTTGGATATTTTTACAGAGGCATTGTCTATATCAGCGATTTATAAAATACCTATGGATTTAAAGAAAACAGTTCTTAGAAGTGACGGTGTATCTTTCCGTTACCTTATGAATGAAACAACCGCTGAAATGATTATAAGAATATTGTTTCAACTACCAGGAGTTACCAAAGTAGAGTTACTAAAAGGTAGAAACAGACAAATATTGCGAAATCCTTTCGACTCTCATGATGAAACCGGGATTTAATATTTCTGCTTGCCCAAAAGTGTAGCTATTATTTGTTCATATTCCTTGCGAGTTATTTCTTTGAGTGCGGTAAAGTCGGGTGCAAAACCCGCTGGATCGCATTTTTCATGGAATATAATTTTGGCCTGCTGTCTGCTGGCAGCTTCAATCGCCATTTTTCTGCGGAGTTTGGAACCGGGCTTTGCCTCCCGGACGGTGATGGAGTAATAGGGCATGTGGGTGGATTAAAAGTTGCAGGCGCAAGGTAGTGATGAGGAAATGAAAATGAAATAGTAAAATTGCGGTGAAGGAAACCGGCCATATCAATTATTTATTGAAAAAGCTAGCTGACCTGCTTTAAATTTCTCCAAAAAACAAATAAAGCAAATCAATTAAGTACATTCTTTCGCCTTCTGTTTCTATTCATCGCTCAATTATTCCCTTATCCTCCCTGAAGTTTTACATTAGCATTAGTTTTATTGGTTAAAATCTATTCTTATGGCTGACGATTTAATCAATTCACTTGACGAAGGGGAACCGGTATTAATGACGCCGGATAAACTCCGTACCTATCCAGGCATGGAAAATTTGAGTGATGAAAGAGCTGAAAAGATCATTGGCACACTGTACCAACTGTAGCTATTTACTTTGATACTTACCCAATTACAGACAAGTATTGCGTTGATAATCAATTAGATGTATATTTGAGAGAACAACAAAAAGTCGCATGAAACCAACAACAAAATTTGCATTAGCCTATACCAGAGCTGCGAGAGGAGAGATAGGTCAGCCCAACGAAAGTATAATCCGACAAAAGGAAGCCATTCATACCTATGCACAAGAGTGTGGCTATACAATTGTTGATTACGTTGAGCATATAAACCGCTCAGGTCTTAATTATGATTTTGATTGGATAACAGAAAGTATTGCGAAAGACATCAGAATCAGGTATGTACTTGTTTATACGAGTGACAGATTTTGCAGAAATTTTTATGTTGCCAATACCTTAAAAACATACTTGGAAGAAAAGTACAATGTCATTGTTGATACAGTGACAAAATTCCATCCCTGTTCATTAATTAACTAATCACTAAAAAAATCCGAATGACAAAACAGTTAAAAAATGCTCTTTGTTATATAAGAGTAACCTCAACCCTCCAGGCTGAAATAAAGCAAAGCATAACTTATCAAAATGATGTGATCACAGCGTTTGGTTTGGCAAATGGTTTTGACATTATTGATTGCCACAATGATTTTCGGTCTGACGCAGACACGGATTATAAATGGTTGGATGAATATTTTGGCAATGCACATAAAACTATACAATATCTCCTTATTTTCTCAATTGAAAGGTTAGGCCGTGATGTGCAGACAAGCATCGAGGCGGCGAAATACCTGAATGAGAAATACAGTGTTAAAGTTATGTCTGCAAGACAGCCTGAACTGGATTTTGCAACTATCAATCCCGATGATATAAGTAAACTTCCATAATTCTACCCTTCAGTAACCAGTACAGGCATTGTTATTTATGGTTCCATCAACGGACATAGGGAAAACATCTTTATCCTATATTTCATTTCCCTGGTTATCCTGCTGCTGCAATTCTGATCCATTTGGATCATAAAGAAGTATTGGGCTGATGAGAAGAGAGAAACGAGTTTGCTTGTCCAATTCCTCAAATAAAAAAAACGCCGATAGAAAACGGCGTTAACAGAACAAAATAAAACTAATTCGTTATTGATTAGTTTTAAAGGATTTACCTAGTTTTAGGAATGGTTTTAGACTGTATATCAGGTCTAAATCTTGTATGAATTGGTTCGATAAAAATCTTATGTGGGGCACAGAACACGATTTAAGGCAATTTTTTTTTAAATTGCCTTTTTCTTTTTTCTCCAAAACCCTTACCAGTGGCGGGATTTCAGCGAAAAGCGGATTTATTTGTTCGGTTCGATATGCGCCCTTTTCTTTATTATACAGAATTCCCATAGGAAATACCAAATACTGCAAACGTTGCTTATTAATGAAATTGCGTGAAACCCACAACTGGCTTAGTTTCTCCGCAATTTCCAATCCTTTTTCAACAATCAAATTCAAGTTCGAACTGTCAATTGAGCCTCCGCCCAATTCCTGCTCCATTTTGACTAATTCTGCCTTCTTTTTTGAGGCAACTTTTTCGAACAGATCCTTCGTCAAAGTTCCCAACGCAAATCTTTCTTCTATCGTTTCTAATTGATTCTTCAATTCTGTAATTCGCTTTCTTAGTTGAACTCCGTCCCTTAGTTGTTGTCCAAGCCTAATATTTAATTTATTCACTAATGTTTTCTTTAGTTGGTCCTTATATTCCTTTTTATACTCAAACTGGCTAAGTAGGGTTTCAAACTGGTTGTTAAGCTTCACGGCATTGATGTTTAATTTGCTGGGCTTATTTCTTGCTTTATAATACCAATGACCTTTTTTTAGATAGGCTGTCAGGGGACAGGCCGATATTTCGTCCTTCACGAATATCTTCAGTGGGGCTTCTTCTACCTGGTGTGTTTTAGCGATACCGGTGTTCGGCTCTGCCATAAGCATGCTGTTAGCTTTTACAAAAGTTTTGAGATCTATCAATGCAGGATGATGCCCCTTTATCAGTTTACCATTTACTAACTTACCTGTAATATAACCAGCATAAAATGGGTTGGAAATGACCCATCGAAAATTCTTTTCTGTGAGAGGCACTCCTTTCCTGTTTAGCTGCTCTATTATTTCTATGTTGGTTAGTACTCCTTCGGCTTTTAGTACAAAAGCTTTTTTCAACCATTTTCCTGCATCATTAATCACATATTGATGTTCACAGGCCCGGTGCTTGGCCTTTAGATTATCATAACCCATCGGTGTCTGGTAAGTCCAATAGCCTTTTAACATTACTTCCTTGGTATTTGTACTGGTGCGTGATGATCGTTGCTGGTTGTCGTAATTATTGAAAAGATGTAAAAGGTTCTCCTGTAGTTTGCCAGTGGGCGTAGTGCTATCTATTGGCTGTAAGGCTGACCTTACCGTTATACCTATTGCCGCAAGTTCGGTACAAAGTTGTGCAGCTAAAGCTCCTGTTCTGGAGAAGCGATCATAGTTATAGACAATGATGAAGGCAATTTCTTTGTCCTTCCGGGCACAAGCCAGCATCCTTTGAAACTCTGTTCTTTCATCGTTTTTTGCACTCTCATAAGTACCACCAAAGAATTGCTTAATTACTAGTCCTTCCCGACCTGCATATTCACTGCAAATCTTCAGCTGCGTTTCCAGGCTTGAATTGTTATCTGCCTGCTCCTGGCTTGATACACGGGTATAGACTACCGCAAACTTTTTTTCTCTTTTTACTTCCTTTTTATACTGACTAACCGTTCTTTCCTGCAACAATTTCTCCAAGGCAGCAGTTGACTTTTTCGTTTCCATTACAGCTCATTTATTAATTGACTAAGGATAATTTCCGCCAGCATATCAATCTGTTCTGCTATGGCAGCGTCCGTTTCATTGATTTTATCTTCGTTGTTGATAGGGTCATCGCCATAGGCATCATATTTCGATTTCATTTTTCAACCTCTTACAGCATCGCCGTTGTGAACGGACCATGCCAGGGTTATTAATTGGCCCGGTTAAGCGGAACCTTAAATTTTCTTCTTTGTTCTCACAAATGAAAGCTTCGTTTTATCAAGGGTGCTAAGCGTTATTTCTTCATAGTTGCTAAGCCCCAGCACCTGCTTTATTTTTTCCATTTCTGTCCCCGTAATTATTCCCTTTTTACTGGGAATGAAAGTCACATCGTTATCAGCGCTGAATTTTATTGTCAACTGGCTGATATTTTTCTGCTTTAAATATTTCAACACTTTCTTTTCATTATCATTTAGCATTTGTGGAAGAAAGATTTTTGACAGCTGGTCACTTTTAATAAACTCCTTTAAATAATGGAGTATAGACAAACAAATATGGGGCTCTGTCCTGTCAATTTGGTAATTGCCATGCGTCCTTAATGCAGCGCCGTCGGATTCACCAACCCTCCCATCGGCAAAAATAAGGATGGTTCTCTCTTCACCACTACGAATACAGTCAGTCACCAAATTAGTCAGATAGTTAATATCCGAGTTCATCATCTTTAATAGCACCTTGTCCTTCATAAACTGATCGAGATACACCAGCATCAGCGATTCTTCTTCGGTAATCACCCCACGCCTCTTTTGATCCAGCAGGTACTTTTGGTTATATGCCCAGTTCTTTTTTGGCAAGTCATTGTCCAGGGCATCTTTAAAAAAGTAATCACATACCCTCCTGATTTGTTCTACCGGATAGCTGAACTGTCTTAAGGTGTCGAGTATTCTTATCCATATCAGTTCTGCAAAGCTTATTTTCAAATGCATTCCTTTTTGTATAAAAGGAATCAAGTCATTCTTTCTCCAAAACGGCAATATCTGAACAACAGGTATACCCTTAAAATCGACGATGTCGTTTATAGGAACGATGTTTTCAAACATGAATTCCCTGAATTCAGAAAAAGTAATTAAATCACTATTGCCTGGTAATTCTTTAGACATACTTAAAATTAAGCAAAAATTGTAAGCCAAGCCGTATTTAGTACTAAAAAATAGTCTAAATATCTAACTTTGGTCGAATAAACTAATTTTTATGTCTTACCGAGTAATAGCATGTCACCACTGCAAAAATGAATTTACTGCTACCCATGGCAACAGAGACTATTGTCCGGAAACGGATTGTCAAAAAGCAAAAGCGTCCATCGCCCAAAAAAAACACTACGAGATTGTCAAGGATTTAACTGCCGGGTATTTTGGCAATTACGAGCTGTTTGAAGATTCTCTTGGAAAAAATGAATCAAAGACAGTTGAAGTGCCACAATTCCAAATCAGCGGCTTTGATCAGAATGCTTTTTATGGCTTATTTACAGACGATAATGGCAAAGAGTGGTGCAAGGTGCAAGATTACGCGTTTCATATCTTCCATCAGAAATCTGATAATAAATCTTACATAACTATTAAAAAATTACCCTCATGAAGCTTTATCCCGCCGGACCACTTGAAAGAGCCATTGCTTTGACCAACATTACTCCCATTAAACCTGCGCCCGGAAATCCGCGAAAAATGATCGCGATAGGTTGCCTTTCGGCGATAATTGGAGCAGCCGCCATGTATCTCTACATGAAAAAACAAACCAAAAACAACGATGCAGACACCAACGGTGACAAAGCTTAATTTTCAATGATTTTATTTAGCCTGCCGCAAATAAGTATCCTTCCGGCTAAATACATCTTGTTATGATTGTGAGATGTATGTATAAGATTATTTGTTCCAGTTCTGCGGTAACAGTTCTTGTATTTTATTGATTGGATGATCGGCTATTTTCTGCAATACATCTTTGATCCAGGCGTATGGTTCGATGCCATGCATTTTGCAGGTGCCGAGTAAGCTGTATAACATACCACTTCTTTGGGCTGCCTCATGTGAACCGGCAAACAAATAATTTTTTCTGCCCAGGGCTACGGGACGTATGCTATTCTCAACCGGGTTGTTGTCTATATTCAACATACCGTTTTCGGTATAGCGTGATAATGTTTCCCAGCGTTCAATGCTATAGCCAAGCGCTATGCCGATAGCGCTTTTAGGCAGCGCCAGTATGTATTGTTCTTTTGGTTCTTGCGGGGTCTCCTTCCCGAACAAGTCAGCAATGGTCTCACGGGGGTTTGGCCTAAGCCAACCCCGGTGTGTAAGACTCTACTAATTTGTTTTAGTTTATGAAGATTATTATACGCCGGGGTTGCAGCCATACAAAAACGTTAACCCGGCAAACCCCGTCGAGACTGCTTACTTATTCGAAGATCAAGGATATCCTGGAAGGAGGAAAAAATTATTATGCTTACAACGAAGACATTGACGATTCAGTCATCACCCGTTCACTAAAACTATTTTGAATATAATTCCTTCCAGGCAGCTTCATATTTGTCGCCTTGTATCCAACGCAACAGCAAGGAAAGAATTAAAAATCCTTTTAAGCTAATCACGAGAAAATCTCTTGCGCTAAGCAAAAACAGTTAATCTTGCATAGCCTTATTTTCTTTTTGCTTTTAAATCGCCTGCTTTGGTTGTCTTATATCAATTGATTAATTACCGGATAAAAACACTGTTGTTTACCAGCCTGTTGTTCCTGGCTGCCTGTCAACATAGGGATACTATGTTTACTGAAATAGATTCTTCCAAAAGTGGTATCACATTTAATAATACAATAACGGAGAATGATTCCATAAATCCTATTGATATGGAATTTCTTTATAATGGCGGTGGTGTGGCGATAGGTGATTTTAATAATGACGGCCTTCCGGATGTTTATTTCTCCGCCAGCCAGGTATCTAATAAATTTTACCTGAATAAAGGTGATTTCACTTTCCGGGATGTTACGGAAGAAGCACAGGTAACTGGTGAAGGAAGATGGTGCAATGCAGCATCAGTAGTTGACATTAACAATGATGGATGGATGGACATCTATGTGTGCACAACGATAAAAAAAGACCCGGCCCAACGGGCTAATCTTTTTTATATAAACCAGGGGAACCAAAAAGATGGAGTGCCTTTATTTAAAGAAATGGCAAAAGAATGTAACCTGGCTGATACGGGTTTTTCAGTCCATGCCCCCTTTTTTGATTTTGATAATGATGGAGATCTTGATATGTACCTGGTGAATACAAAATTGGCTGAAAGGAACAGTACTCGTTTTGATGGAGGAAGTAATGCGAATACCACCCTATTGAGTGATAAGCTATACCGGAATGATGGAGCATCTGAAGCCGGTGGCCTGCCTGTTTTTACTGATATATCTACCCAGGCGGGAATCAAAGATGAAGGATTTGGGTTGGGTGTAGCCATTGCCGATGTAAACAACGACGGGTGGAAAGACATTTATGTTACTAATGATTTTTTCAGCAGTGATGCTTTGTATATCAATCAAAAGGATGGAACTTTTTCCAATAAAGTTTTTACCAGCTTTAAGCATACTTCCCGCAATGCAATGGGCAATGATATTGCAGATATAAATAATGACGGCTTACAGGATATTCTAGCTGTTGATATGAACCCGGCAGATAATTTCAGAAAGAAAAAGAATATAGCGGGCAATAATTATTACCAGTACCAGAATATGATAAGTGGAGGCATTGTAATGCAATATGTAAGAAATACCTTGCAACTGAATGAAGGGTTAATTAAGGATACCGATGGCATAGAGGTGCCGGTATTCAGCGATATTGCCTACTATGCAGGTGTAGCGGAAACCGACTGGAGCTGGAGTCCGTTATTTGCTGATTTCGACAATGATGGTTACAAAGATCTTTTTATTACGAATGGTTATCCTAAAGATGTAACTGACCAGGATTTTGCATTTTTTAAGAGTAATTATTCAAACCTGGTTACGAAAACCAAACTTTTGGCGGAGATACCCCAAATAAAAATTCCAAATTATGCTTATCGCAACTCAACAACATTGAGATTTGAAGATGTATCAAACGAATGGGGGCTTAATAAAGCTTCTTTTTCAGCGGGGGCTGCCTATATTGATCTTGACAATGACGGCGACCTTGACTACATAGTTAGTAATATAAATGACAAAGCCTTTGTTTATGAGAACAGGTCGGAGAGATTTAAAAAAAATAATTTCCTGAATATTCGTTTTAAAGGTAGTGAAGGCAACAGATTTGGAATTGGTGCGGTGGCAGAAATTTTTTACTCCAAAGGAAAAAAACAGGTAGCCGAAAACTCACCTTATCGTGGCTATTTATCTACGATGGATGCCTGTGTTCATTTTGGACTTGATTCAGTAAGTGTTGTCGATAGCATTCGTATTAAATGGCCGGGTGGCAAGCAGCAAACTATCATTCGTCCTGCTGTCAATCAAGTCATTACTGCTGATATTACTAAAGCCGCAATAAATCCGGAAACAGCATTAGGGGTACCCCCTATCTTCCATGAAATCAGCAATGACGTAAATGTACATTTACGTCATCTTGAAGCTGACTATATAGATTTTGATATTCAAAGGCTGCTGCCACATAAACTTTCTGAGTATGGACCTGGCATAGCTGCAGGAGATGTGGATGGTAATGGCCTGGATGATCTTTTTGTTGGAGCTTCTCATGGGTTCGAAGCAACTTTTCTACTTCAGCAACCAACGGGAAGATTCATTCAAAAAGATTTGCCGGCAGTAGCCATGCGGGATGCCCGCAAACCGGAAATAATGGGCTTACTTCTCTTTGATGCAGACAAGGACGGCGACCTTGATCTATATACAGCAAGCGGAAGTAATGAATCCGTTGAAGGCTCCAAAGACTACCAGGACCGTCTTTTTAAAAACGACGGGAAGGGAAATTTTATATATGATTCTACAGCGTTGCCAAAAAATCTTGCCAGCAAAAGTTGCGTAAAGGCGGTGGATTTTGACAACGATGGAGATCTTGATCTTTTTGTCGGTAGTCGGCTTATCCCGGCCAGATACCCTATACCTGCCAGTAGTTTTATCTTCCGCAATGATTCTGAAAAAGGGAGCATAAAGTTTACAGATGTTACGAAAGAGGTGGCCCCGGGTTTAGAAGAGTTAGGTCTTGTCTGTGATGCTATATGGAGTGATTATGATAATGACGGATGGATTGACCTGGTTATTGCCGGAGAATGGATGCCCATAACTTTTTTTCAGAATATAAAAGGAAAATTAAAAAAGATAACCACAGGTTTACAAGATAAAATGGGCTGGTGGAACAGTCTTGCTGCCGGCGATTTTGATAACGATGGTGATATAGATTACGTAGCAGGTAACCAGGGAGAAAATTCTTATTACCGTGGTGATAGTTCTTACCCGGTCCGGATTTATACTATTGAAGGAGTAAAAGATGGAAGACAAATACCTGTTGTTTCTTTATACCTGACCGATACAAAAGGAGAAAAAAAAGAGTTCCCTGCACATAGCAGGGATGATATTATCAGTCAATTACCGGCACTGAAGAAAAAGTTTTTGACCTACGAGAGTTTTGGTGAGGCGGAAATGAATAATTTATTTTCAAAAGACGATTTGAAAAATGGGGTTCAACTGATCGCAAATTATTTCAAAAGTGTATTTATTGAAAATAAAGGAAAGGGAGAGTTTTCCATTCAACTTTTGCCTGAAATGGCGCAAATGGCCCCCCTCAATGGAATGGTAGTGGATGATATCAACCACGATGGTTACCTGGATATTATTGTCAATGGCAATGACTATGGAACTGAAGTGTCCACGGGAAGATTTGATGCTTTGAACGGACTTGTACTGTTAGGTAATGGAAAAGGCTTTTTTACAAGTGTTTCGTTCAAAGAAAGCGGGTTTTTTGTACCCGGTAACGCAAGGGCATTAGTAAAATTAAAAGGTATAGGAAATGAATATTTGCTGGCAGCTTCACAAAACAGATCATGCCTGAAAATATTTAGGAAAATGAACGGGACCGCGAAACTAATTTCACTCAATGCTGATGATAGGGAAGTTTATTATACAATGGTAAACGGTGATACAAGAAAAGAAGAACTATATTATGGCACTTCCTTTCTTTCCCAATCATCCCGTTTTATTTGTATAGATGCGACTATTAAAAAAATAGAAATTTTTAACCAGGCGGGAGAGAAAAGAGTTATTCAACAAACCCGGTAAAGAAGCGTCCCTTTTTTACTTTTGATATTTGTTTTCGAGTAATAACAGGGCTGCTTTTTGGTTCCCATCTTTCTTCCATTTTATCTGTTGGCCCGGATAGGGAGGGACCAGGCTTCCCAAAACAATATCATCATCACCATCACCATCTATATCTCCGGCATCCATCGTAAGCCATCTTCCCTCGTTAAACTTGTTGATCGTATAGGGTCTGAATTGAAAATTGTCCGACTGTTCAAGGTACACAAATGATTCCCGGGGTTGATTTTGTGTGTCTGGAAAATAGGATATGGCCGCGATATCAAGGTCCCCATCTTTATCAAAGTCCCTCGCCATGGCTTTATAACATCCATGAACAGGAAAAAAATATTTTTGGCCGAAATGGTTAGCGCCGTCGTTTAGAAAAATATACACGCCATGATAATTTTTTAGAATACCGGCGGTATAATCACCATTATCGCCGCAGGTATATAAAATATCTTTGTACCCATCATCGTTAAAATCGTTCAACTCAAAGTAGCTGGACCCGTTAATAGCAGGAAAAGATAAAACCTGCTGGATACCAAAACTTCCGTTTCCCTGGTTAAGAAAAAGATATATGCCTTCCTGCGCCTGTGCCATAAGCACCATTATATCAGGGAGTCCATCCTTATTGAAATCATCTATATATGCTTTGATTGCGCCGGGCAAAGCTCTTAAAACCTGTTGTTCCATTTGACCTTTATCATTTATCCGGATCCAGGATAAGGCGCCTGTTGTATTTCCAAAACCACATACCAGGTAATCAGGAATACCATTCATATCCATGTCACAGGAAATACTTTGCACGGGTCTTGGCAAGCTGTCAACCATTTTACGCAAAGAAGTGACAGCGCCACCCGAAGAAATTGTAAATGAATGTATGCATCCTGTTTTAAGATCGTTAGGGTTCATTATGCCGATAAAGGTCAGGATACCTTGCCGTGTTCCGGGCTGTTGCAGTGAATTGCCAAAATCCATATCAATAAGTGTACCATGCAAGAGATTATTACCAACCGGCTTTAACCGGTTATCATATATACGCAAAGTAGAATCAAATGCATTGGCGGCATATATCCAATGATTGCCCGGATCAATCCTGAGATACGATGTGGAAGGAAATTGTCCTTCTTCGACGTTCAGGACTTTCACTGTAAATAAATCGGTGACTTCCAGTATTGGGGGCCTGTTTTGCCCGGGCATTGTATCAGGTGCGTTTTTATAATACCAATCCGCTATTTTTTTAAAATCTTCTACAGAGATTGCTTGCGTTTGCGAACCCTCCAGCGGCATTTCGTAGATGTAATCCAACCCTAATTTTTTAGCCATCACCGGCAAAATATTTTCTCTCCACGCATTTTTAGCAAGCAGGACAGGATCAGGTAAGGCATGGCAGGAGCCGCAATGAATGGCGGCTAATTTTTCTCCCGTAGTTTGTTCAGAGTCTTTTGCATTGTTACAATTTACAAGCAATACAACGCTTACAAAAAAAATAGCAACAGGTATAAAAAATAGTTTTTGCAAAAATTCCGGTATTATAGAATTATACTATAAAATATATATTTCATCCCGTCAAAAATCAATCACTTCTCTTATACGTGGCGAATTTTACCGGAGTATGGTAACCTGCCTTACGTTGGCTCTGTGTATTGTTAATACACCTCCCTTGTTCAGTGATTTCCACTCATATCCATTCGCTTTATCATTCTCTTTTGCAGCAATATTATTAAATAAAACCCCAGGTGGTTTTTTTATCAGCCTTATAATTTCGGTACCAATCGTATCATACGTAGCATAATGCATTTCTGTAGCGGTTGGGTTTAAAATTGCCGGGAAATAGTATTTGCTTAATTGATTTTTATAAAAAACATGCTGCACCACGGAGGTTGAGTACAGGAGATGATCTTCGGATGGTGACAGTTCAGGCGCTGCAGCCATGGCTCTTAAATAATGGCGTGAATAATCGCCATAGCCGTCTGTCATCCAAACAGCATTAGTTGGGTAAAAATTCTTGCCGTCCTTATCTACCATGTAAGTCGCCCAATTTAACTGGCGGATGGCGCGACTATACTGGCCGCGGTCGCCAGTGAGATTTATATATTGCAGTTCAGCAGAGGCCTGCCGCGCAGTATGACTATTGCCCGGTTGCCTGTATGCTGTTTGTTCGTCTATAACAATAACCCCATATTTTTTCCACTTATCATTTGCCAATTTTTCATACACCCAATCGAATATTTTTTTTACCTCCTGTTGCCAACCGGGAAAATATTCAGGGTGACCCATCATGAATTGTGCGAAAGTGATGGCATTGATCTGTGTATCACTCCAGCCCGGAATGTCTTCAAAGAAGGGTCCCCATTTATTGTTTTGCAACGGAAATTTTTTCATCCAGGTCATAATTTTGTCAAATGCCTGCCGGTATAATTCCGTTTCTCCCGCCTGTAATTTTTGCAATTCAATAAATAGTTCCAAAGTGCCGGACCAGTTCGTTGTATAACCGCTCAGGCCCGCGACTTTACCGCTGCGGTCGTTATTTTTAAGTATTCCTGTCTCATTTGTAAAAACGTTTACTTTAAAGGGTATTGGAGAATTGTTTTCGTCTCCATTGGCAACATGCCTGGCCAACGTATTCGCAATTTTAACAGCGGCATCCAGGTATCTCGTATGTACCGTATTCGGATAATCTTCGCCTGCCATCAGTTTATAAAGCTGTACCAGTTCCATACCAAATGAGCCGGCCTTGTCCGGTTGCGTATAATCTTTACCAATTACCATGTCTCCATCATACACACCTGAATAAATAAATGTATTGTATGGAAATGGAATGTCGGGCCATGCGGCGTTGGTTGGTGAAAGTGAATGAGTGAGATAGTAATCAGCAAGAAACTTCATATTTTCTTTTACCTGCTCGTTACCTGTGTACTGGTAATACAACCTCCAGGAAGAAAGTGCCATAGCAAACTGGTCACCGCCAATGCCCTTTGATTCATTTACACCTGGTTGCCATATCTGGTGATTCATATAATACGGAATCCCGTTTATATCCCTTCGCATGGTATCCCAAAAATTCCATACGAGATGAAGCACATGGTCATAAGATATACCCGGGTCAGGGTTATACCATGGCAGAATATTTTTTGCTGCATCTGTTTTAACAGTATGATAGACAAGCCGCTCCTGTGCAAAAGATAAAAAAGTGCTTAAAAGGCAAGTTGCCGATAGTGAAATCCTTTTGATCAGCATAGTATAATTATTTAAATAAAATCCAACCGCAATTTTTAGTATCCTGTTTTAAAATCTTCAATACCCGTTTTACTTTTTGCTATGGTTAAGTTCCTGGATTGTTGATTATTTTCCCCGGAGATGATCGCTTATATTCCCAGATTGTAATAAAAATTGTACTAACCAACACTAAAATTCCTCCAATGATAGCCAGCGGACTTAGCTTCTCATGCAACCACAATACCGCTATCGGCAGCCCGAAAAAAGTTATTAAAAAATTAGATAACGCCACTTGTATAGCTTCCAGGTTTTTTAATGCCATAAAAAATAAAATCATAGACAAAAAGTTATGAAACACTGTAAGGAGTATAAGCCCTGTCCATGTGTTTCCCGTAAAAGAAGAAACATGTTGTAAGACGTTACCTTCATAATACCAGACAAATGGAGCGAGTAACACCACCATGAAAATGTAGGTATAAAATAACATCTCTATTTCCGTATAATTTCCTGCAATTCTTTTGCACATCGTATTATAAAATCCACTGCCAAGCACCGCTAAAAAAATTAACAGGTTGCCAATAAGATATTGCACGCTGAAATTGGTACCTCTGATATCTTTAAGGGAACATAAGATTACCCCGGCTATTGCTATTATAAAACTTAACCAGCGCAGGCGGCTCATTTTTTCTTTTAAAAAAACAACGGCTAAAAGCGCAGAAACAACAGGAAGGCTAAGATTGATAATGGCAGCGTTAGTTGCGGTCGATTGCTGGGTACCAATCGTAATAAACACCTGTGCGGGAAATTGGCCCAGCAGCGCTAATACTGCGAATATTTTCAGGTCACTGACCTTTCTTTTCTTATTAGCTCTTACCGTTTTGTACACAAATGGAAGCATAAACGCCGTAGCAATAAGCATGGGTATAAACACCGTACTGAATGCGCCAATTTGATCCTGCACTAATTTTATGCACGTAAATTGCAGCGACCACATAAGGTTGCAGGCAAATAATGCGGCCCAGGATACCAAAGATTTTTTCATGGAAAAGATAAATTTTCAGTTATGCCTTTGTCTTTCATTTAGTATGGGTGAAAATTAAGGTTAAATATGTTTACAATTTTATTAATTTTTTGTTTACAAAAAACAAACGGCCTTCTTTTTTCTTAAGTTTGAACCGGGTACGAAATTATTATCGCACATTTCAAAGTACGCAAGGCCAGCTAATCTGATATCAATTAAATAATATCAAACCAGGTATGAAGACAGAAGCAGGGAAACGATTTAATAATAAACATGTACTGATTACCGGGGCGGCAAGGGGCATTGGACTGGAAATAGCCCGGCACTTTGCAAAGGAAGGCGCCGTTCTTTCATTGATCGACCGTGATGCAGATACCTTGATTGCCGCCATGAAGGAACTAAAGACGGGCGATGCAGCTGCCTATTCGTACGCCATCGATGTCACAAAACGTCAAGATGTGTTTGAAACAGTACAGAAAGCAGATCAACTCCAGCCGATAGACATCCTGGTAAATAATGCGGGTATTGCTTTTGAGACCCCCTTCCTCAATATTACAGAAACGGAATGGAAACAGGTGATCGATATCAATCTTAACGGCATATTCCTGGTGGCGCAGGCTGTTTGCCGCTGTATGGCGTTACGTAAAAAAGGGGTAGTCATCAACATGAGCAGTAAAAATGGGTTGGACGGTGAGTTTGGCTATGCGCATTACAATGCTTCCAAGGGCGGCATCATCATGCTTACCAAAACTGTGGCGCTTGAACTGGCGCACCTGGGAATAAGAGTTAATGCAGTTTGCCCGGGTTACCTGCAAACACCTATGTCAATGGAAATAGACTCTCCGGTATTTGTCCGGGATTTTGTGGATAGGTATATTCCGCTTGGCAGGCCCGGAAAGGTGGAAGATATAGCCCCTTTATTTTTATTCCTGGCCGGCGATGAAAGCAGCTTTATAACCGGGCAGATATTTATTGCGGATGGCGGACAATTAGCGGGGCAAAAAGCAGCGGAAGAATTGATAAAAAAAATCAATTTTGATTTTTCCGATTAATAAAATGTGTTATTCAAGGACAGCCGCCACTCCTCTCGCAAAATGTTTCACCATTGTTTCTTCGGCGAGAATCAGATTTTTACTCTTCAGCGCCTTTACAATACGGCGATGTTCCTGGTCTGTAAGATCGTAATCATCCATAAAAAGCTGTGATCTTCCCAGTTTTAAATGGAACAAAGGAATATGGCTTGCCTGGTATGCTTCCATCAACTTCGTATTCCCGGAGCTTTCAATAAGGGTTTCGTGAAACTTAATGTCTGCTTCACAGGCCCCGCTAAAATAACCCTCCTTTGACATCCTTGTAAAATCATCGCATATTTTTTCAAGACTGGCTATTTGCTCCTTTGTAATTTTCTTATACGCCATTCGCAGGGCTCCCAATTCCAATATTTCTCTCAATTCTCTTATCTGGAGTATATCACTTGCTGTCATGGGTTTAACAAAATAACCTCCCTTGTCACCTACGACCACTAGTTTTTCTCCCAGGAGGCGTGTCAAAGCCTCCCTGACAGCCATCCGGCTCACAGCAGACCTCTTTGCCCATGCATCTTCCTTCAGCCTGATACCCGGCTGCAACTGGTTGGTCAGAATTTTCCGCCTGATCTCTAAATATACCTTGCTGGCTAAAGAGTCTTTCTTCATATTTTTTTATGTAAACAAATTTTGGCCTAAATTGTAAACAAAAACAAGTTTAACTTGTGTAAACATAGTCCAAGAAATGAATACTTACGAAAGTTTATCGATGAAAGAACATCTACGTGAAGAAGCCAACAGGTTTATTGCGGGTGGCGTCGTTTCATTGAACAGAAAGGTTGAGCCGTTTATTATTTTCAACCGCGGGAAGGGAAGCAGGATCTGTGACATAGATGGAAGGGAATATATTGATTATCACGCAGCTTTCGCAGCTCATTTGCTTGGTCATAATAATGATTTGATCAACGCCGCGGTAATTGATACAATAAAATCAGAATGGTCTTTGTTTGGCACTGGCACCAATGAATTGGAAATAAAATTATGTTCACTGCTTTGCAGTATGATCCCCTCCCTGGAACTGGTGCAAATAACAAATACCGGCAGCGAAGCCACGGCCCATGCCATCAGACTTAGCAGGGCTTATACTGACAGGGATGATATCATATTGACCATGGGTGGTTATAACGGCTGGCATAATGAGGTGGCGAGACAAGTAATGCCTTCACTTGCACAAACAGGCAATAGAATTGCTTCCGGCGAATACCCGTTTATTTCTTTATCGGCCGGGATACCGGAAGAAACCAAACGTAAAGTTCATATTGTAAATTTCAACGACCTGGATTCGGTTGAATACATAATGAAGAAGTATCCGGTGGCCTGTTTATTAACAGAACCAGTATTGCAAAACATCGGGGTGGTTTTGCCCAAACCGGGTTACCTGCAGGGACTGTATGATCTCTGCGAAAAGTATGGAGCGCTATGCATTTTTGACGAAGTAAAAACCGGTTTTCGCAGCGGACCCGGCGGATATCAGCATATCTGTGATGTAAAACCTCACCTGTCCGTATTTGGAAAAGCAGTTGCCAATGGATATCCGTTAGGTGTAATTGGCGGAAAAAAAGAGGTCATGCAGTTGTTTGATTCGCCTGATCCTCCAAAAAAAGTATTAATTGCCGGCACTTACAATGCGCACCCTGTAAATGCCGCTGCTGCCATCGCCACTCTTGAAATGTTGAAAAACCCGGAAATATATGAACACATCGACGCCGTGAGTAATAGATTGTATGCTGGCTTGTTAAAGCTATTCACTGAAAAAGGAATACCAAATGTTCTTGTAAAAAATGCCTCTGCATTTTGCGTTTATTTCATGGAGAATGAGCCGGCAGATTTGCATGACATACTGGAACATCACGATTTCAGTTATGACCTTAGATACAGAAAAGCGCTAATTGAAAAAGGAATTTATCATATACCCGTCGCTTGCAAGCAAGGTTCAGTAAGTTATTCGCATACAAATGACGATATAGATAAGACCCTCGAAATTACACGCGAGGTGTTAAAATCAAATTAGCTGGTAAAAAGTTGCTGACATAATGCAAATCCCTGCCCTTTCATTTATGTAAACTATCAGTAAGCCGGTATGAAAAGAAAAACATTTATCACACCATTCTTTATTTTCTTCAGTTACTTTTTAATGTTCGCCTGTGTAAGGGCGATTGCACAGAATCCCATTGCAATTGAGAATAGAAAAGCGGGCACAACCGACTGGATACTGGATAAAGTGCGGGCCGATACTTGTCGTTTGTTAAAGCCATATAAAGCTGATTTATTCTGCAGGCAACACGATATTGAAGCGTATTGTTCAAAGACAAGCCTAAAGCCCGGTGAAACGATCAGCGTATTTGTAAGTACCGATCCTGTATCATCATTCACCGTGGATATTTACAGGATGGGGTACTACGGAGGAAAGGGGGGAAGAAAAATGCTGAGCGTCGGCCCGTTAAAAGGACTTATACAACCTGCTCCGCCGGAAGGAGAAAAAAATCTCCGCGATTGCAAATGGAATAAAAATTTTGATATCAAAATACCGAAAGACTGGCTGAGCGGCGTCTACCTTGGTAAAATGACCGCCGCCGTTTCTGGCATACAATCCTATATTGTTTTCATTGTAAAAGATGATCGTAAAACAGATTTCCTGTTTCAATGTTCAGATTTCACATGGCAGTCATATAACCGGTGGCCTGAATGGAGATCCGGCTACGACTGGTATTATGAAAATGGCGAACACAATCCATGGAACTCTGATCCCGGACCTGAGATTAGTTTTAACCGGCCCTATACTTTTTATTTTAACGGGTTGCCGGTTGGTGTCGGAGATCCGAGGTTTGTTGGTTCCGGTGAATTCCTGATGTGGGAATTTCCATTAGCCTATTGGATGGAATCAAAAGGGTATGATGTTTCCTATATTTCAAACCTCGATGTTCATAGTAATTCAAAAGAATTGTTGCGTGCAAAAGGATTTTTATCGGTTGGCCATGACGAATATTGGACGAGGCAAATGTATGATAACGTGTCAGCGGCAAGAGACGCGGGCGTTAACCTGCTTTTTTTATCCGGTAATAGTGTAAGCGGAGTGGTTTATTTAAAACCCAGTGGACAAGGAATTCCCAACAGGGTTATGGGCAGGATAGAAAGGTTTAAGGATGAAGATAAACTCATGGGAGCAAAATCTTACGGTGTTGGATTAGGTGATTGGACCTGTACGGCCCCGGAACATTGGCTCTTTGAAGGAACTGGTATGAAAAAAGGAGATTATATCAAAGACCTGGTGGGTTGGGAATACCATGGATATCCATTGGGGAATCAACCTGGCCTGCAGGTATTAGCCACCGGGCCAATGATTGCCACAGAAGACAGTACACTTTATGCAGCCACTATTTATGAACTGCCTAAAGGAAATTTTGTTTTCGATGCGGCAACCTGCTGGTGGAATATGCCTCTTGCCAAACCGCCCCTATACCAGCAAAAATTAAATCCGAACGGGGCATACAAGGGTCATCTTGTTGATTTCAGCGAAAGTGATTTCCGGGTACAAAAAATGACTGAGAATCTATTCAAAAAAGTAATTCATAACTGACAGATAATTCTTTTAAAACAGAAAGCAATGAACAAAAAAATAAAAGCGAACAATATAAAATAGAATGAAATCACCCTGCCCTCTTTGCACTGATAAATGACAGGCAAAAAATTTTTAGCGCATTGTGCAGAATAGTTTCACGTGTTAATCTTTTTAATTTTTCAATGTCATATATTTTATCACGAGACTTAAACAACTTTAAAAAACGATTGCTATGAATCAAAAATTTATGCAAACAGCGGCTTTAATGCTTGTTATAGCCGTATTACTTTCTTCCGTTTCATTTTCGCAACAAACCATACGTGTCGGCGGAAAAATAAGGGATGCAGATAATAATCCTGTGACCGGGGCAAGTGTTTCAGTAAAAGGTAAAGCGAATGTAGGGACAGTTGCGGGAGACGATGGAGGTTATTCAATTGACGTCGCATCCAATGCTACCCTTGTTTTCTCGTCTTCAGGATATGAACAACGGGAAGTAGCTGTAAAAAATAAGCAACAGATAGATGTAACACTTACCGCCCGAACATCAGAATTATCTGACGTGGTAGTAATAGGTTATGGCAGTCGTCAAAAAAAGGATATCACCGGGGCAATTTCTACCATTAAGCCGAAGGACATCGAAAAAAGTACAGCTTTATCCCCAGAGTTGGCAATGCAAGGCCAGATGGCAGGTGTAAATGTGACGTCGGCGGGAGGCAATCCTACTGCAAGACCTACGGTTCGTATCAGGGGTACCACTTCTTTTAATAATGCAGATCCTTTGTACGTAATTGACGGCGTTCCTTTTTATGAAGGGGGAGCGGGCGCTGTGGTTGATCCTACAAATGATCCTACACGCAGAGGCCCTATCAATATTTATACAATCATCAATCCTAATGATATCGAATCAATTTCGGTTTTGAAAGATGCTTCTGCCGCAGCAATTTATGGCGTAAGAGCTGCAAACGGAGTAATACTGATTACAACAAAACAAGGAAAAAAAGGAAAGGTCAAAGTTGATTTCGATGGACAGGTTGGCACACAGAAAATACCTGAAACTTACGATGTTTTAAATACACAACAATATGTAAAATTTTATTCCGATTTATATAACGCCAATCCCGATAAAACAAACGGTGGTGTGGCCGTTCCCATTGAACAGGCAGATTTTTTTGGTCCGCTATGGAATCCATCCAATGCGGACTACATTGGCAAAAGGCCAACCTACGACTGGCAGAATGCTGTCATCAATAATAATTCAAACCTTCAGAATTACAACGTAAGAGCAAGCGGCGCATCTGAAAATACATCTTATAATTTTTCAGTGGGCTATGCCAATAATGACGGTCCTTTTATTGGATACAATGCAAAGCGGTATAGCATTGCAACAAATGTTGTTTCAAAAATAGGAAAATACTTCGAAGCTGGTATAAATCTAAGAGGTGTACAAACGAGAACAAAAAATCCTGATGCCAGCATTTCTTTGGATGTTTTCAGAGCCGCCCCCTGGCAAGCTATTTATGACCCAAGCGGGCCTTTAGGCTATGCTCCATTATGGAAGTTAAATGAGCCATTACTTCCATCTACCGATTTTGGAGGTTCTGCCATCAGCACGTTGTATGCACATCAGTACGTGGCATACAGAAATGTATTGGGGGACCTTGCAACTACGGATAACAAAAGCGAAAATCAAACAGGGCTTGGTAGTGGATACCTGCAAGTTCAACCCATCGCGGGTCTCAGGATAAAGGGTACCATCAATGCGCAACAAACCACTATCAGCAATACGGGCTGGCGGGATTTTGACAATTGGTGGTTTGGTGAAAATCCTGAAAACCCTTTTTCCTCTGTTAAGGTTAAAATCGCAGGAACAACTCCGGGTATCGTTTCCCGTGGAGCCAGTGTTGTTACAAACATAACAAAGTCGTTCAATATTGACTATGCCAAAAGTTTTGGAAGTCACAATGTGAATGTAACAGCAGATGCATCACAACAAGAATACAAATGGACAACGAGCGGAGGTAACAGTTCTATTCTTACCAACGATCCGACTCTCCGGTATTTCAGCCCTGATCCAAACAGCAGCGGTTTTTTTGAATCGAGAGGATCCTGGGCATTGATCGGTTACTTTGCCCGTTTGAATTATAATTATGAAGGGAAATATTATTTCGATGCAGTGATAAGAAGAGATGGTTCATCAAGGTTTGCACCTAGCCGGAAATGGGGAACTTTCCCATCGGCCTCGGTTGGATGGCGTATTTCAAAGGAAAAATTTTTGCAGGGGATAAGTTTTCTTAATGATCTTAAAATCCGTGTTGGATATGGTTTACTGGGAAATGAAAATACCACTGCCGGTTGGAAATACCTTTCTGTAGCAGGGGCTACTCTTCCGTCGTATGGTACGGGTTCACCCACAACAAATAATCTCGGCATCAGTTTCAATACCTTTCCAAACGAACCGCTTACCTGGGAGAAAGTCCATTCCGGTAACATAGGCTTTGATGCCATCCTGTTTAATAACAATGTTTCACTTACGGTTGATTATTATAACAAGAAAACAAAGAATATTATTCAAACTGTTTCACTAGCTCCGACTACCGGGTTCAGCGGAGCGGCAGATCTTAATATTGCGGAAGTACTAAACAGGGGTTTTGAATTCCAGTTAAGCTATAATAAAAAATTTGGGGAAATTGGCACTTCATTTTCAGGCAACTTTACGACAGTACATAATGAAGTACTTGGTTTATTAAACAATACTGCGTTAAGAGGCGCCGGTTTAGAGGTAGGATTGCCGGTAGGTTTTATTTATGGATACAAAATGGGAGGCATTTTCCAGGATGAGACTGAAATAGCCAAATGGAATCAATCCAATTCAGATCCAGGTTCATTGCAACAAAAGCCGGGTGATATTTTCTTCCAGGATCTATTTGGCGCGCCAATAGTTGGAAGTACCGACAGGAATTTAACAAAGGATGGTGTGGTTAATGATAACGACAGGGACTATATTGGAAAAACTATTCCTGGTTATTATTATGGCTTTACTGCCAGCGCTGATTATAAAGGTTTTGATCTATCAATATTTTTCCAGGGAACGGGGGACGTACAAAAATATAATTTTACCCGCGCGGATGCGGAAGGTATGAATGGCTATGGCAGAAATACATTTACAAGTGTATTAAATGCATGGACACCTGCCAATAAATCAACCACCATACCAAGAGCTGTTTATGGCGACCCCAATAAAAATCTCCGGTTTTCGGACAGGTTTGTAGAAGATGCCGGTTATTTCCGTTTACAAAATGTCCAGGCTGGATACAATTTTCCAAAAAAATGGATAGATATGACGAATGGCGCTATTCAAAACCTGCGTATATATGTCAGCGGAATTAATTTATTTACGATAACAGATTATTCCGGAGTAGATCCGGAAAATGATACTTATCCCAGTACAAGGCAATTTTTAATTGGCGTTAAAGCTACTTTCTAAATCATCAAAATGAATACAATGAAACGATTTCTTATAAAATTTTTACTTTGCGCACTTTTCGCATCGCCGCTTATTTACCTGGCGTGTAACAAAAAATCTTTAGATAGACCATCTCCCACCCAATCAGAGGGAACCTATTTTGCTAATGAAGCTCAATTCAGAACGGCTATACTGGGCGTTTATGCTACGCTTACTGATTATTATTCTTCATCAAATGCCGGCGGTGGGTTTGGCAGCGCAGAATTACAGGCATGGTTCCTTCCGGGTGATGATTTAAGTATTGGCAATGGCAATTCATTTGAAATTTTTAAAGGACTTACAGGCAGCAACGGATCATTGAACCAGGTATGGAAAAGCAGTTATATAATGATTGGCAGAGCTAATAAGGTTATAGAGAGGGCGACAAATGTTCCTGCAACCGTTTTTACAACGCCGGATCTGAAAAATGCCATTACGGGTGAAGCGCTGTTTCTCCGGGCCTATGCCCATTTTCATTTATGGAATCTTTTCGGAACCGCACCTGTTGATACAATAGTTCCGGTATCAACCGATGAATTTAATATTCCAAGTTCAACAGGAACCCAATTACTCGACCAGGCTATTTCAGATCTGACACAGGCATCGGCGTTGTTGCCAAGCTCCTGGCCGGCGAATGATTTAGGAAGAGTTACCGCCAATTCAGCTCATGGGATGTTAGGTAAAGTTTTAGTGTTTCGTGCTTCAGCTAACAAAAGCGCTGCTGATTACCAGGCGGCGATCACGGAATTTAATAAAATTACCGGAGTATCATTGACTGCAAATTTTGGTGACAATTTTGATTTGACAAAAGAGAATAACCCTGAATCTTTATTTGAATTCCAGGGAGGGCCGAATATTAAAAATGAAGGACAAAATTCATGGCTTGCAAATGATATCTGTGATTGTGGTGTAGCCGGTTCATACTTCCAAATGTTTTCCGACGGGGCGGGTGGTTATATGGGTGGCGGACAATATGCAGCTACTACAAAAATTCAAAACAGTTTTAACCCGGCCGATCCGCGTCTCCCTTATACACTAACCGGAGATAAAATGAATTTTGTTAAGTATGTCAGGGACGGAGGTTCCACAGATGGTGCTGTCATTAGCAGGAATAATCACAGGATTCTTCGTTATGCAGATGTATTATTGTTAAAGGCGGAGGCTGTTTTACAATCCAGCGGCAGTACCGCAGAAGCTATAAGCCTTATTAACGAAGTGAGAGCCCGTGCCCGTGCCGCAGCGGTTGAGCCCGCTGATCTGTCAACCGCAGAAACAAATAAGACAACCATTATGCAATGGATAATGGATGAAAGGTTCAGAGAACTTGCAGGTGAAGGGCATCGCTGGTTTGATTTAAGACGCTGGCATATGGCAGGCTATATCACATTAAATAATGCGTTTTTCGATTCAGTAGCGCCGGGAGATATGGACTTTAAAGTAACTAATATTTTATTTCCTATTCCAACCAACGAAACGGATGTGAACCCGAACGTAATCCAGAATCCCGGGTATTAAGTGTGGTGAACAACAGTTATCATTTTATCTACAAAATCACTGTGTAAGGATCCCAGTTCCCGGTACAGGGAAAATTCAGAAGCCTTGATAGTATAAACTTTCAAGGCTTTCTTCTTTTATAACGTGTAAGAAATAGGTGAAATGCTTTTTGACAACGTACCCACAAAGAGAAAAGCTTGTAAAAACAAACCTTTTTGACTAAACGATTGCTTTAATGCCAAAAACTAACAGAGAGAATATCTATCTAAATATTAAAAATTGAAGTAATGGATATCAGGCCAACGACTTCAGCTCGAGGCTATCCCTTTGGCGGTACTTTATTATAGACTTATTATTATTAACAGCATACACAGGAATATTAGATGATTTTGTAAAGGATAATCGTTTCTGATTTTTACTACGGCAAATTGGGAAAACCAAAGGTGATAGTAGTAAGTTGCTTTCGCCGACTGGTGTCGGAAACTGAGCCACGCATTTTTTCTGCCAGCGGCTGTAATTTGCTCACGTCTCTTTGTTACGCCGTTGTTGGTGTTCCATCTAAAAACATTTGCAACTACAGTATCTTCACCAACAACCCATGTGTAGTTCAGTCTGACCGAGACGGGCAATAAATTTCTTATTTTTTTTCTAAAGAGTTTCCAGCCACGATATTTTCGGTTAGCGAGAGGCATATATTAAGGTATTAGCCTGGCAGCGGCATAACCAATTTCATAAAATTTTTTAAAAAAATCATCTCGGATTTGGAACGTACGTTTTTTATCGTACCTTGCTGCTATGAAGGAGACGAAAAAAGATAAACAGCCCGAACCAACACCAACCAAAACAGAAATGGACGTGTTACACGTGTTATGGACACACGGTCCCTCGACCGTTCGCTTTGTTCATGATATACTCAATACACAAAAAGAAGCTGTTCAATATACGTCCACCTTGAAACTGATGCAGGTAATGGCGGAAAAGGGAATGCTGGCACGTGATGAATCCAGTATGAAACATATCTATCGTTCTTTGCTGGAAGAAGAAAAAACGAAAGGCTTTATGCTGGGACGATTCCTGGATTCCATGTACAATGGCTCGGTAAGCAACCTGGTACTGGCCCTTCTTGACAATGAAAAGACCTCGAAGAAAGAGCTCCAGTTATTAAAAGAACTGGCAAAAAAACTATCGAATGAGAAACAATAATCTTGTAAACGGTAACACATGCAGGTAATCTTCCTCCATAGTCTTTTTCGAACCCTTAGCTGGACATTTATTCATTCGCTATGGCAGGGATTTATCCTGGCGATCGCGGCAGGACTGGTTATGCTTATTACTAAAAGGTCGGCGGCGTCTCTTCGTTATGCACTTCTTTGTACATTATTCTTTTTGTTCCTCGGTGGCGTGGCCATTACTTTCCTGGTTGAATGGAATGCAGGCCTGAGTAATTCTCCAGGTTTGAAACTTATAAACAACCCGGCTGGTATCGATGCTATCTTTCCACATTCCCTATTCGGGCAAGCTATTGAGAAACTCGGCTTTTTGCTGGAGTCTAATTCGCAGTGGATTGTTTTAGGCTGGCTGATCATTCTCGGTTTTAAGTTGGCCAGGATGATAGTTGAGATGATGTATTTATCCCGTTTACGTAATCATCAAATATCCGCACCCGGTGATGAATGGAAAATAAAACTACAATCACTCAGTGATGAATTGGGGATCAGGAAAAAAGTATCGCTGCTGCAATCAGCGCTTGTAAGGTTTCCTATTGTAATGGGACACCTCAAGCCTGTCATCTTAGTTCCTATGGGAATACTGACAGGTCTTCCAGTTGCTGAAGTAGAAGCCGTGTTACTTCATGAACTGGCGCATATTCGCCGCCATGATTACCTGGTCAACTTCATTCAACGGGTGGCTGAAATGCTTTTCTTCTTTAACCCTGCGCTTTTATGGGTTTCCTCGCTACTGCGGATTGAAAGAGAAAATTGCTGCGACGATATCGCCATTGCAAAAACAAAAGATAAGTTGCGGTTTGTAGAGGCGCTGATCAGTTTTAAAGAATATTCATTGAGACATCCGCAATATGCGCTTGGCCTGTTTGGAAAAAGAAACGGGTTAATGCAGCGGGTAAGCCGCATTGTTCACAATAGAAATAAAACACTTTCACCATTTGAATTAGTATTCTTTGGGATAAACCTTTTCGTTTTCGTGTTTTTGATATCAGTCAGCGGGAAGCCGGCAACACCGGAGCCATCAGCTCCCCTGCTCTTTGCCCGGAACGTTGATCCATCGCTATATTTTTCTACTGAACCGATCCGGAAAGTACAACCGGTTTCGAAAAAGAAAACAGTATCCGCCAGCAAACAGGTTTTGCTTTCTTCTTCCGTCAACAGGATGGCTAAACTCATTGTAAAAATCAAAGAGGCTGTTTCGCAGGAACAAAATTTTAACGCGGTCCAGGATCTTGCCGAAAGTGATCGACAACTGGGGAAGCTGCAATATCAAAGCCTTCAACAATCCAGGCTGCAGGCCGATAAAGATCGTGAGCAGGCCGAAAAGGGTCGCTTGCAAGCGGAAGAAGACAGGAAGCAGGCTGATAAGGATCGGGAACAGGCTAACAAAGACAGAATGCAAGCCGATAAAGATCGTGAACGTGCCGAACAGGATAGAAAACAAGCGGACAAAGATCGGGAGCAAGCCGATCTTGACAGGAAAAAAGCCGATGAAGACCGTGAAGAGATTGAAAAAGCAAGAACCCGATCCTTAGTGATACAAACACGTGTTATGTGATTTATAAAAATAGTGATGCTACCGGCATTGCTATCATTGACTTTAATAGCTTATCCGGGAAGAACAGGATGCGCACTTGTTACTCCGTCTGGCTATTGATCCATCCGGCACTATAGTATTAGCAGGCAAAATTCGCTCCACAGCGAGCCGGAATTATTTTGCCTATCATTAAAAACAAAAAACAGAAAAATGAAAATTAAATTCTTATTGGCGCCTGTGCTGGCTATTGCATTAGTATTCCAGACCGGCACTATGAATGCCCAGCAAAAAAATGAAAAACAGAAAAAAGATGGCGGGACTTTGCTGAATGTTATGACTGATATGTCGTCTGGTTCAGGTGAAACGCTTATTAATTACACGGAAGACGGATACCGTTATAAGATTAAACTGAACGGTTCAAAAATCATTGAAATGTTCGTGGATGATAAGAAGGTGGCGGAAGAGGATTATGTAAAATATGATTCGATGGTAAAAAAGATACTGGTACAGGTGGAGAAAGACAGGAAACAGGCTGAAGAAGACAGAAAGCAGGCAGAGAAAGACCGGCAACAAGCTGACAAGGACCGTGAACAGGCTAACGAAGACAGGAAGCAAGCGGAGAAAGATCGTGAACGTGCAGAGCAGGACAGGAAACAAGCGGACAACGATCGTGAGCAAGCCGAAAAAGACAGGCAACAGGCAGACAACGATCGTAAGCAGGCAGAGCAGGACAGGAAACAGGCGGACAAGGATCGCGAGCAGGCCGAAAAAGACAGGAAGCAAGCTGAAATTGACCGGAAACAAGCTGAAGAGGATCGTAAGTTATTGAATGAAATGATAGATGATGTAATAAAGGAAAAGTTGGTTGAAAATAAGGAAGCGCTTAAGTCATTAGTACTGGATGATAGCGAACTTATTGTAAATGGAATTAATCAGCCAGATAGCCTGCATAGTAAATTCAAAACAAAATACCTGAAAAGTAATCACCGACGAATCAACTATAGAAATTCGGATGGGTTTAGGGGAATGTCCGTTGATTGATGCTTTTTGCATCAATCGAGATATTGCACAGATCTGTTTAATAGCATCGCATCGCACAGTGAAGATTAATTTCTTAATTTTCAACAGCGCTTGTATTAAAAATATTATACTGCTGAACGTAGCTGGTTCAGCAGTTTTTGTTTTGCTAATCGAAATAGCTTCAGGCACTGCACTGAACGACGCAACAACAAGAGCGTAAATTTTTACAGCGTTAGTACAAATGAGAAAAGCTTGTAAAAACAAGCTTTTGACTGGACGATTGCTTCGAATGACAAAAACTAACAGAAAATATATTTATTTTTTAAGTTGAATAATGAGTATCAGGCAAGAGAATTCAACTTGACGGCTTGCCTTTTTCGATACTTTATGATAAGTCCTATTATTATCAACAACATATAATATTTTTTAGGGCGAAGCCGCTTCGTTTTTTTACAATGGTATATTGGGAAAGGCGAAAGTGATTGTTGTAAGTTCTTTTCGATGACTGGTAACCTCGACTGAACCCCGCATTTTCTCTGCCATTGGTTGCAACTTGCGCACTTCATTTTCAAATGAACTACTATTAAGGCTACTTGATTCTTTTACCTGTAGTAGAACCATATTGCCGTAGCTTTTTGCTGAAAGCCGTATGCAGCTATCCGTTGCATTGATAACAACTGCGGAGAATAAACCATTAAGTACGGAAGTCAGCATTTGCTTGTCCGCTGAAAATTGCAAATGGGCGGGAATTTCGTTAATAAAAAAACTTCTGTTTGACTCTGCAATGCGTATAAATTTTGAAATAAGAAAATCAGTCAGTTCGTGAAGGCCGGAAGAATCGTAAGAATTTTCCGGCCGTTTTGTGGTCAGCATCGTTTTCATAATGGCAATTGAAGGATGAGGTTGGTTTTTCAGGGTACGGATTAACATTCTTTCAAGGGATCGGATTTGGTTTTTTCAGGGCCTGGATTTATAACTTTTCAAAGGATCGGATTAAGTTTTCAAGGATATGGATTAGCTGCTTGCCGGAACAAAGAAAGAAACATTCACAGTGGGATAAAATAGACCATCGTACCTATCTGGAGTAACGGTTTGTATGTTGGTGGTGTAGAATTTTGCTTACGGAAAACTTCTAAGTAGTTGTACTATTCGTGTATTGCTTATAGGTATGCGGGCTTCTCTCTACCTCTGATTTTCAAACAAATTTTGTTGGCTTCGCAACGAAAGGCTTTTTGCTTTTCATTTTTGTTCCCGTCGTTTCTTCTCGGCCGGGAATCATAAAAAATGGCCATCAATAAGCATCCTGTCTCATTGTCGGGCATTCAGGCAAACAGTGCTTTTTTTTCTTATATCAAGCCTGGGAATCACCCTCCATTTCTTTTATTTTCCACAAGGCAGCTTTTTCTTCTTTTTCTACGATTTGAACTTTCAAATAGACTGGTAACAAACTATTTGCAGGGATAAAATGAAAGTGGCTTTTATCACCCGATCTACATTATATGCTGTTCCTGGCGGGGACACCGAGCAGATTCTGCAAACTGCCAGGTTCCTGAAAGAATTAGGAGTGGAGGTCGATCTCTTTTTGACGACGGAAAAAATAGATTACGCCCAATATGACCTGCTGCATGTATTCAATATCACCCGCCCGGCGGATATCCTTTTCCATATCACCAGGACAAACAAGCCAGTTGTAGTATCCACTATACTGGTTGACTATACAGAATTTGATATGCAACACCGGAAAGGGTTACCCGGAAAATTCCTTCGTCTTTTTCCAGCCAGCGCTAATGAATACATTAAAACCATCGCAAGGTGGATATTGAAAAAGGATAGCCTGCAATCCACTTCCTATCTATGGAAAGGACAGCGTAAAAGCATTAAAGAAATTCTTCAAAAAGCTTCCATCCTGCTGCCTAACTCCGTAGCGGAGTATCAGAAAATTGAAGAATTATATGGGATCAAAAAAAAGTATTCAGTGGTTCACAATGGTATCGACCAATCACTTTTTTCTCACTTTCCCGGAATAAAAAGAGATAGCAAGCTGGTTCTTTCGGCTGCTAGGATTGAAGGGAGAAAAAATCAACTAAACCTTATTAAAGCGTTAAACGATTCTGAATATACGCTTATGCTGACAGGCTTACCGGCGCCAAATCAAAAAAAATATTATGATGAGTGTAAAAGCGTCGCTTCTAAAAACATCATCTTTTGCGGAAGGGTACCGGTCAACGTTTTACTGGACTATTACCGCAAGGCTAAAGTGCATGTATTGCCGAGCTGGCATGAGACATGCGGGTTATCTTCATTGGAAGCGGCCGCTATGGGTTGCAATATCGTGATTACGGAAAAAGGTTTTACCAGGGAATATTTTGGCGATGATGCTTTTTATTGCGATCCGGGCAGCCCGGAATCCATATTCAATGCAGTAGAAAATGCCGCGCAAGGTGATTGTCGTACGGCATTGCAGCAAAAAATCCTGCATCAATATACCTGGCAACAGGCAGCAGCCAGTACATTAACCGCCTATCAAAATAGTTTATCCTTATGCAAAAACTGAGAATTGGTATACTTGGGACAAGAGGCATCCCCAATCATTATGGCGGCTTTGAGCAATTCGCGGAATATCTTTCCGCCGGCTTATCGCTAAGAGGACATGAGGTATATGTTTATAATTCGAGCCGTCATCCGTATCAGCAGACGGAATGGAATGGAGTGCAAATCATTCACTGCACAGATCCGGAACACAGGATCGGCACCATTGGCCAATTCATTTATGATCTGAATTGCATCAATGATTCCCGGAAAAGAGATTTTAATGTATTACTGCACCTCGGCTATACAAGCGATTCTATCTGGCATTGGCGATGGCCGAAGAAAACAATCAATATGGTGAATATTGATGGCATGGAATGGATGCGCAGTAAGTACAATAAGCCCACAAAGATTTTTCTAAAATGGGCGGAAGCATTGGCGGCTAAGAATGCACAGGTGCTGATAGCGGATTCTCCGCAAATGCAGAATCACTTCCTGACCAGGTATCACAAAAAACCAGTGTATATTCCCTATGGTGCGGATGTATTCACCCAGGCGGATAATTCTATTCCATCCAGTTACGAACTCGCTCCCAAACAGTATTTTCTACTGGTTGCGAGAATGGAACCTGAAAATAATATTGAGATGATACTTCGCGGATGGTTGTCTTCGAAACAGGCCCATCCATTATTGGTTGTCGGGAATATTGGCAATAAATTTGGAAAGCATTTATTGGATGAATTTCATCAATGCCGCGGTATTCATTTCGCCGGATCAGTATATGATCAGTATACACTTAATAATCTCCGGTATTTTTCCGCCCGGTATTTTCATGGTCATTCGGTAGGAGGAACTAATCCTTCCCTGCTGGAAGCCATGGCCTGCCAGTGCAATATAGCGGCTCATAACAACGCATTCAATAAAGCTGTTCTGGAAAACGGAGCTGACTATTTCTCCAATTCAACCGAAGTCGCTGCCATCATTAATACTCCCGATAATTATCCCTCGGTTGACGAAAGGAAAAAAATAAATATAGAAAGGATAAGGACCATCTATAACATGGAAAAGAATATTGATGACTATGAACGACTGATGCTGCAGGCTTGCGACGAAAAAACAATGGTCATCAAACCATCTCCGGCGGGATTAATGTAGAAGATGATTTTGTGTTTTCCGTTTTACATCAAACTGATGAAATATATTAGTGAAAGCCAAAATCCAAATTACATACTCCCCCGCATTGGTTATAAAACTACCCGTGAACTGGTATATGAATATGAAGAAAAATAACAGCAGGCGATAATAGTTAGTCCAAACTTTTGTATAACAGAAAAGAAATATCTCTATCGTTATCCGCAGAATGAAACCGATCCACCCAAATATGGCCAGTGTTTCAGCAGCAGCACTTGGAATCGTAGCGGTGATATCCATATTGTAGTGGTAATAGTTACGAATAATGTTATATCCAACTATTTTAATTTGGCCGAGACCAATTCCCCAATACTTACTTTTTTCCTGCAACATTTTTTCTGCCAGTAAAAATGCATCCACCGTTCGCCCTTTTCCAGAGCTGTCCTCTCCATTTAAAATATTCCGAACCCTTGTAAAAAGGGCATTCTGCCTGAAAAATAATATCAGCGCTATCATTGACGAAACAAATAATACGCCACCCGAAATAATCGCGTTGAGTATCCTTGGCCTGGCCGTCAGTTTGCGAAAATGAATCATCCAGGTGATGAATAACGCCATGAAAACAGCGCCTATTACGCCTATAGAAAAAGAGAGACCATAGGGAAGAAACAACATCAATAACAACAACCGCCCGTTTATTACATTTTGTTTGAATAAATATTGAAGCAGAAAATAAAAGAAAAAGGGAGTAAATAATAAAGCATAATAAGATGGTTCATACGCAAACAATCTCAACCTTCGCAACTCGCCGACACCTTCACCCAATATTTGCTCATCCCAAACGATGGAGAACCAGGGAGTAAAGTACAGTGGTATCGAAATCAAGCACAGTATGAAATTAACGACCAGTATTGTTTTAAATATTTCCCCGGTGTCTTTGCATACGTTCAAAAAAGTATAAACAGCCTGGCAAAAAATATACACCAGTAACAAATTAAGCAGGGAAATGGCATAGGGTTTTATCTCTACCTCTGTTATTGCGACGTGAACAATAATAAAGGGCAGCAGGATAGCGATAAATGGTAATAAAATTTCCTTTTTCCTGGTAAACAGTATCCATATATAAAAAAAAGGAGCCAGTAATGATGTATAGGTAAGTCCGAATGGCAAAGCCAGGGAGTTGACAAAAAAATAAATGAAGGCAAAAGGCAGGTATCTATTTAGCTTCATACCGTTTCATTTTAAAGAAATCCACCGTTCCTCTACAGATCCCTCTCGCTCTTGACCAGCGGCCCGTGATGATCCTTTTTAAAAATCTCATTCCGAGGAAAAACACCACGACCGGGATATTTCTTTTACGGAATTTCGAAATAAACAACAGGCCATTCCTTGCATAATAATAATTAGCCATGAAATTTTTGCCAATAACTGTACTTACCTTATCATAACAAATAGCCGTAGTGCAAACGCGTAAGACACAGCCTTTTTGTTTAGCCTGATAGCACCAATCAGTTTCCTCCCAATACAAAAAATATTCTTCCGGCAAAAGGCCAACACGTTTCCAATTAGAGGTATGCGTAAATAAACAACCACCAGATATATAATCAAGCTGGTTAAAAGAGTCTTTCTTCTTAACCAGGCTAACGGTGGCAGACAGGAAGTTCACTTTAAATCCACCGTAAAAAAAAAGGTCGCGGTTGCCTGAATAAAATTTTATCACCGCTCCTGTAATAGCATTCCCCGGCTGCTGACTGGCAAAGGCTGCCAGTTCTTCCAGCGTATTTTCTGTGACCACCATATCCGGGTTTAATAACCACACATAGGTATCCAAATCCTGCAAAGCTCCCAGCGCAATATTGACTCCTCCTGCAAAACCCGCATTCCTATTATTTTGTATGAAAACAAGACGGCAGAATGAAGCGGTATTAAAAAAACCATCAATATGCTCTGCCTGCAAATAAGTATAGGCTAAAGGATCCATTAACGCAGTGTCCTGCGTAGCCGTACGCTTATCCGCCCAATGCATCAAATGCTCCAGGGAATTATTTTGCGAATCATTGTCTATTACAATTACCGAAAAATCTCTATAGGAAGATTGAAACACTGATTCAAGGCAATCCAGCGTATCCTGCCATTTTTTATAATTCAAAATAATGATGTAAACCGGGGGCATGTTTTATTTTTTCTCAACTATACATAATATTGAATGGCAAAAAATCGATTAAAAATCCGAAACGAACCTCCTTAACGCCGTTCACTTTCAATTTGGAAATATAGAGTAGCCTGATCAGGTACAAACATTAAATTATTTAGCGAATTAAGAAACCCAAAAAAAATGTATTTATTTACTTTCATAAAAAACCGATTTTAAATAACTCCTGCAATCGGTATTATCATGGACATACAACCGATACACCTCCCAATGCAATCCAACTGTAATAAAAAACTCCGTCAGCAATACCGACATTACTATTCCCTTTGCTTCAAAAAACCGGACAAGAACAATATTGGCAATTATATTCAACAGGGTTCCAATAGCGGCTATTTTTAAATACTTTTTTTTGGCGTTGGAGGCCAGCAAAACCAGGCAGGCTGGTATATTCATGCAAATAATCACCGTTATCACACACATCACTCTTAATAAAAAAGACGAAGTCTCATGCGGATAGCCAATAAAAAAATGCAGTATTTGCAGGGAAAAAATAAATCCCAAAGAGCAACCGGATATCACCAACAAAAGAAATGGAAAATAAATTTTTTTGAAAAATAAAACCAGTTGACTTCGCCCGCTTTGTACTAACTGGCAAACCCGCGGATATATCACCTGGGAGAAAATGACGAGTATTTGCCGCATGGCAAAAAATATCCGCTCGGCAATGCCGTAATACCCTGTAACCAGATCATTCGTAAAAATTCTGAGGATAAAGATATTGGCATACTGGCTGGTGTAGCCGGAAAGATTGGCAATAGTGAAATGCCATCCTTCCCTGAGTTCCTTTGCAATATCAGAACGGGAAGGTCTTATAAATTTTAACTTTAGCAAACGGCAGGCTGAAAAAATACTAATTGTTCCAGCTATCAATGTACCTGTTCCAAGAAAAAAAAGAAAAAGAAAATCCTGTTCCTTATTTTTTAAAAAAAGGAAAACAAGCGCTACGAATATAAGGCGACCCGATAAAGTAAGGATGGCTATAAATTGCATTCTTTCCAATCCCTGGAAAAACCAGGTTACCAAACTTGACTGTCCGATCACAAAAACAAAAGCCGCCAGGTATAATATTCCATGGGCACGAAATACAGGAATACACAATAATAAAATAAGCAGGACAATAAAGGCGAAAAAACAAAGAACCAGTTTCGTAAAAAGTACTTTAAAAAATATCCGGGAAAGAACTATCCTGTCTGCCCGGAATAACGAAACATCCCGGGTGGCTGTCTGGTTAAATCCGTAATCAGCAAACCCTGAAAGATATAACATGACAACCTGTGCCACCGCCACAACGCCAAAGCCATCAATACCGATCTTTTTTATGGTAAAAGGAATGACCAGCAATTGCAGGAGCACTATGCCCCCCTGGACAAAACCCATGGAGAGAAAATTATAGATCAGTTTATTATTTTTTATAGCGAACATAGACGATAACGAAGTTAACACCACCGCCTCCTATCAAACAAAAATATAATGGTTACTTTATAATATAACGAGGCAACCAAATTTTCAGAAACTGCGTTAAATTATATGGAAATACCAAAGGGCATTTTTATGTCTTGTCGTAAACAAAATAATTGATTCCCGTTTTAAAGATTTGCATTAGATTAGATTTGTCCAACAACCATTTTATGAACGACGATTCCAAAAACATTGGGCTCCGGGAAGATGAGATAGACCTGATCGCATTGCTGGAACGAAGCATTTCTTTTTTCAAAAAAAACAAATGGATTTTTCTTTCAGCCATCCTGGTGGGTCTGTTGCTGGGATATCTTCGGTATCGTTCCCTTCCTGTTGTGTATAAGTCCCGCCTGGTAGCACATTCATTTGTTTTAACCAATCAAAATGATATACAAATCGTAGAAGGCTGGAACGCGGTTTTGAAAAGTGGGGATTACGCCGCACTTGTCAACACATTTAATTTGAGTGAAAATATTTTAAACAAGGTAAAACAGATAAAAGCCGAAGAAATACAGAAAATATTCACGCCCAGTAATCCCAATGGATTTACCATCGAAGTGTTTGTTACCGACAACTCAATCCTACCAGCTCTTCAAAAAGGGCTTGTATATGGCTTCAATAACAGCGACTATGTCAAAGAACGTTTGATTGCCAAAAGAAGCCGTCTCCAGGAAATCATGGATAAAACAAGCATCGAATTAAAAAAATTGGATTCCACTAAAAAGCTCGTCGAAAATATAATAAGTGGAAAGGGATCCAGCTCCTCCTCCCTTATTGTTGATGCGTCCAACATCAACCGGCAATGGATCGACATGAATGAGAAACTTCTTTCATTAAAAGAAGATTTGAAGTTTTCGAATGCAGTGGAGGTTTTGAGTGGCTTTAGCAAATTCAAGAATCCGGCGGGCCCCAATTTATATATGTGGCTATTTTTAGGTTTGATCTCGGGTCTTTCTATAGCTTACATATATTCGCTGTTTCGCTCCATAAATCAAAAACTGAGAAACAGGGCACTTATCAGGAAAGTGACTTAGCCTGATTTTCTCCAAAATTTATGCTTTAACCGATTGGTAAATGAATACAGCTCACAGAAAAAAAGAAGTTCTTACCCCGGTCATTTATGTTCTGTACCTTGTTTTTTTAGCAAGCCTCGTCTTGTCTTTCAGAGCTGTCAGTAGTATAACTATAGTCGCCATATTCCTGGCTGAGATCATCTTAAACAGGTATGCACTATTATCTCTTTGCCAAAAAGACATTCAAAATCTTTTTCTTGCCGGATGTTTCCTTCTTTTTTTGCTACAGGTAATCGCCCTCGTTTATACTCACGATACACAGGAAGGTTGGAGCAATATCCGTATCAAGACCGGCTTGCTGATCACACCGCTGGCCATTCGTATTTCATCTTATATTAATGTTGTAACCAGGAAAAAATTGCTATCTCAATATTGCCTGGTACTCGCCGTGACGACATTTTACTGTCTTTATGTTTCCTTTAAATTCTACCTCGAATTGCATGATTCATCCCATTTCTTTTATCATACGTTAGTGAAACCCTTAAACCAGCATGCCGTTTATTTTTCACTGCTGCTCATGGTTGGGCTCGTTTTTCTTTTGGAAAATATTATCCAGGGAGATCGTCCCTTTCCACGACCATTTCATATTGCCCTTGTAGTTTACCTTTCCATCTTCCTGATCCTGCTGTCATCTAAACTTGTTATAGTCTTTTACCTGTTGTACCTGTTTTCCTGGTTCATCAGGGTTTTACAAAATAAGAAAATGAAAAAGCTGGTAACATCTGCCCTTTTAATTTTCGGCATTCTTATAGTATCCCTGGTTTTTGCAACCCGAAACCCTATCAGCAGCAGGTTCTATGAAATCGCGGAAGGAAGTATCAAAATAGTGACACAGGATAGTTTTAAAAAAAGTGATTATTTCAATGGGCTGCAATTCAGGCTGCTTCAATGGAAATTCGTCAGTGAGATACTAACGGAAAAAAAACGATGGCTGATCGGCGTAAGCCCCGGGGATGCGCAGTCAATACTGAATGAAAAATATCTTTCTAAAAATATGTATTCCGGCGAACCGTCTACTGGTAGCCGTGGATACCTGGTCTATAATACGCATAACCAGTTTCTGCAAACTGTCTTGCAAAACGGCGTTATTGGTTTGCTCTTTTTATTGACGATCTGTTTTTCATTACTTAGAATGGTTGTACAAGACAAAAACTGGTACACCGGCTCAATTATTCTTCTGCTACTTGTATGGCTGTTTACCGAGGCGCCATTTGAAACACAATATGGAATCATGATCTTTACTTTTTTCCCACTGTTTATTAATACTGGCAAAATAAAGTCAACAAAGTTTGCAGAATGAAAAACATGATCTTCGTGTCAACTATCTTCATTCATTTTAAATTTATCCTGCAAAAAAGGAGTTTTACATTGTGAAGAAGATTTGGAAAAATACCCGGGCAATTCTGACAGAGAAGGAAAAGAGAAAATTCAGCTTCCTGATCCTGCTTGATATTTTTATCAGCATTCTTGATATCATTTCACTGGCTATTTTATTATGGATCGTTCAATTCTATATTCAGCCAGCGTATGCTAAAAACATAAATTTTCTGCCTCACTGGCTAATCAGTAGAGATTCCATCTGGCCTGTTGCTGTTTTTTTTGTGCTGTTTGGACTTAAAAACATAGCTGGCTTTTTTATCGCAAGGGCGCAATATAGGTTCAACAGCGGTGTGGCTGTACGGATTTCCCGAAATAACCTCTTGAATTACCTGCATGACGGATTCGATGAATTTGTTACTATCGATTCGTCTAAACATATCCGGAAAATTTGTTTCCAGCCTTTTGAGTTTTGCCAGTATATATTATCGGGTATTCAGCAGATCATTACGCAGTCATGCCTGATCATTATCGCCATCCTGGCGATCCTGTTATTCAATGCAAAACTATTTTTATTACTGCTGGCCATTTTATTACCCCCGGTAGTCATTGTATTTTACCTGGTGAAAAAGAGGATGACCGGTGTCCGAAAAAGTATTCAACTCAATAATGAACGTTCCTATCAATATGTCTTAGATGCTCTCAAGGGATGGGTGGAGAGTAATATCTATAACCGTCATGAATTTTTTCTCAACCGTTTTATCAGCTCCCGGGAAAAATTCAGCGTTTCTTTATTTGACTCCCTTGCCATTCAAACGATGCCTGGCCGAATCATCGAGATATTTGTCATATTGGGGTTATTCATCCTGATCGTCATTGCAAAATGGTCGGGAAATACTGATGCTACCTCTTTGCTAACTATTGGCGCCTTTATCGCCGCGGCTTATAAGATCGTACCGGGAATAGTGAAGATCACCAACATTAGCGGGCAGATGAAGGCTTACGAATTTTCCGCCAGCGATCTTGTACAAAATAATAAATCCGGTACAAAAGCTACCAATGAATTGCCCGGGCCCGGTATCCGGTCGGTCAGTTTAGAAGATATAAGTTTTAGCTATGCAAATCAACAGGTATTAAAGGGCTTTAATCTTAATATCCAGCAAACCGGCTTTATTGGAATCAGTGGCGCATCAGGAAGAGGAAAGACAACTATTCTGAATATACTGCTTGGATTTTTGGAAGCGACTGAGGGCGAAGTACTCATCAATGATATTTCAGTAAAAAAAGAATATCTCCGGGATTACTGGCCGTCCATTTCTTACGTAAGGCAGCAAGGCTTCTTTATTCATGATACATTATTACGCAATATTACATTGGAGCAAGACGGGCATAATCAAAGTTATTTGGAAAATGCTATCAATGTTTCGGGCCTTAAGCCGTTTATAGATCAATCCCCGGAAGGTTTGCAAAAAATGATCATGGAAAATGGCAAGAATATAAGTGGCGGTCAGCAGCAACGTATTAGCATAGCAAGAGCCTTGTACAAGAATGCTGATCTTATTCTATTGGACGAACCTTTCAATGAACTGGATGAAGAGTCAGAAATTTCCTTGCTGAATCATTTCCGGGAACTGGCACAACAAGGCAAACTGGTAATACTGATTACCCATAACAAAAAAAGCCTTTCATACTGCACTAAAATTATTTCATTAGATGAACAAGAATGAAAAGACATTGATCATTCTCACGCCGGGGTTTCCGAAAGATGACGCGGACAGCACCTGCCTGCCTATGCAGCAACAATTGGTTACTGCATTAAGCAAAATTAATCCGTCTCTGAACATTACTATTCTGAGTTTTCAGTATCCCTACCATACGGAAGAATACAGCTGGTTTGGTAAAAAAGTGATTCCTTTTAATGGAAGAAACAAGGGAGGTTTATCTAGGCTTTTGTTAAGAAGAAAAATAAATACCGTTTTAGAAAAGATTCACGACGATACTCCGATAACTGGTTTGCTGAGCTTTTGGTATGGAGAATGCGCCTTAGTGGGGTTCCGGTTTGCCGAAACAAATCATCTTAAACATTTTTGCTGGGTATTAGGCCAGGATGCAAAAAAAGAAAACAAATATCCCCGGCGAATCGCACTCAGACCAGGTGAACTCATTGGGCTGTCTGATTTTCTTCAAACTGAATTTCAAAAAAATCATGGTATAAAACCCGCTCACCTTGTTCCTGCCGGTGTTGATATCAAACAGTTTGACACCAGCAAAAAAGAAAGAGATATCGATATACTTGGAGCAGGGTCGTTGATACCCTTGAAACAGTATGAGATTCTTATTGAAATAGTCTCAGGTATAAAAAAGAAATTACCCGGCATAAAAGCAGTACTGCTAGGCAATGGACCTGAAAAAGAAAAACTGCAAGCTCTTATCACTAAATCAGGCCTGGAAACCAGCATTACGATGACAGGCGAAGTTTCCTATAAAGAAGTATTACAATTCATGCAAAGGTCGAAATTATTACTGCATCCTTCCTCTTATGAAGGTTTTTCCGGTGTTTGCCTGGAAGCATTGTATGCCGGTGCGCATGTGATCAGCTTCTGCCAGGCAATGAACAGTGAAATCGAACACTGGCATATTGCAGGCTCTAAGGAACAAATGAAGCAACAGGCGTTGGATATCTTAGAAAATCCCGGAACAAGCTATAAAAAAGTGCTCTTTTCGGATCTTGACCAGGTTGCGAAAAAAATAATGCAGCTGTTCTCTTAAAAAAATAAGATCGCTTTTACAATTTTTTTCACCGGAACAACACTAAAAAACTTATAGGTCCATGCATAAAAAAAATGTTTTACGGCCTTCGCCTGTTCCCTATGCTGTAAACAATCTTCGCCAAAATTGATATATAGCCTGAAGAAAGCATTTCGTACTACTTTTGAAGGCAGTAGGTTATCATCTTTGTACGACTGAATAAGCTCAAGACCTTCAAAATAACCTTTCTCCCAATTTAAATGACTGTGACTTTTATCATGAAGCCGCCGATACACTAACGATTCATATAAAATAATTGCGTCAAAATGCCTGGAGAGGTTAATAATGAAATCCAGGTCAGCAAAAGAATTTACCTCTTTAAAGTGTCCTGCGACAGCTAAGCATTCTTTCCGAAACATCAGCGCCTGTGAAAATCCCGCGATTTCTGAATTAAAAAGGGAAATAAAAATATTGCCGCGTTTGATTCCGTTCTTTTGCTTGTAAAAATGTTCTATCGGTTCACCGGTTTTTCTAAAATTATACCCTCCTGTAAGACAAAATCCCGCCTCAGGGTATTGCTGTAAAGCCGCTATTTGTTTTTCAAGTTTTGAAAGGTCCCATAGATCATCATGGTCTATAAAGGCAATCAAGTCGCCGGATGCTTTACTTAGGCCTAAATTTTTCACTTTGCCATTGATACCACTTCGTCCGGCAAGGAGAAATTGGATCCTTTCATCTTTGATACCCGCTATCACCGCCGCAGTATCATCCTCCGAGCCGTCATCCACGATAATCAACTCCCAGTTTACCCAGGTCTGATTGCGGATGCTTTCTACCGTTTCCGCAATATGCTTTGCGCCATTGTAAGTGGTTAGTATAATGCTCACTTTTGCTGACCTATGATCAATAAACATTGACATATAATATTATTAACCACGCGACCAGGGAGCAATCAGTTCATTTATTTTTTTCGCAATCGCTTCAAATGAAAGCTCTTCTTTGAATTGTTTCAAAACTTTATCCCGTTCTTTTTCTATATTCATTTTCTCCGTTTGCTTTAAGGATTCTAACAATGCGTCGTCATTCCCCGGTTCGTACAGTAACCCGCATTTTCCGGAACCCGTCATTTTGCGGAAAGATAAAATATCTGTAACAATTGGAATACACCCGGTTGACATGGCTTCACAAACAGCTACTCCACCACTTTCATAATGCGATCCTGAAATAAAAAAATCAGCGCTTTCATAAAATTCCTGCAATTGCTGATTGGGTATTTGCCCAACCAGTTTGATGCCTTCTTTTGCATTTTCATTTGATTTAATCAATTCACTGATCTGTGATAAAAGCTCTTGAGTCTGGTAGATCATATACAATTTTGCAGAAGGCCGAAAGGAAAGAAACCTTGTAAATGCCCTTACCACTGTTAGCGGATCTTTATTAGCATTTAAGCGGCCTACCCATAAAAAAACAGCAGCATTGGAAGGATTTGTATTAACATCCCGCGCTTTCTTACGGGCGGGAGAAAAAGATGCCGATACCTCCATTACTTCAACTATTTTTTCGCTACTGGCAATAATTCTTGCTTCCACCCATTCCATTCCCATCTCCGCTGATGTAAAAAGGTAAGCGCTGATATAACGGTCGGCGATGCGTTGAAAAATCTTCCTTAATCCCGAAGATGGTCTTTCAGCATGATTCTGTATAATGATCCTTGTTTTCTTACCAAGAACCCAGCCAAGCTGAATTACTTGAAAAGGGAAAGTGAAACTATGCACGAGCACCACATCCGGTTGTTGACTTTTTATAAACCGATGCATACGCCCTGGAAACAGAACAACTTTTTTTTTAAGATTGATAAACCGGTATTGAACGCCTTTTTGTTGATATCTTCCTTCATAATTTATTCTTTCAATACTAATTACTTCATGCCGTTCCGCAAGCCGTTCCATAATTCCCGTGTAGAAACTGATCCGCTTCAACCAATCCTGCGGATCGGTATATTCTTCTGTTTTATTATAGCCTGTACTTATGATTTTCATTCGGCGACCCTTTCATGTGTCAACAAAATGCTGACCGTGATTAACAATTCTCATTTCCCTTTGTTTGACTTACAGTTTTAACGATACTGCTCACCTGTTTGTATTGCCGCATAAACATAATTAATATAACGAGGTAATATGCAACGTAAAAACGATCCTCCAGATCAGGAAATAAAACAAAGCGAATGACAATAGTAAAAACGAGAATAAGACAAAATAAAAGTTCAAATGGCAGATCGCGAAATTTTCCCTGGTAACTCATGCTAAGCCAAATCAGCACAAGCAGCAAAAAAATCGAAGCGTGGGTATAGAGTATCGCCATTATCACTCTTTCATAAAACAATGCCATGTAGCCTGATATGGAGAATAAAGGCTGGGACGGGTGTCCGGGGTGATAATATTTTACAAAATCAGGATAATAGAATGAACTCCAGTTATACTCCTTTGCCAGCCCGGAAACCATTACATAAACAGCAGCAAGAATTCCCAGCATCACCAGGTATCGAATGAGAGATATTTTTTTAGCCCATTTTTTGCAGAAGAAAAGATAACTGAGAAGCAAACCCGACAGGATGATATTATCGAGTCTTGATAAAACTGACGCGGTTAAAAACAAAAAAGCAAACAAAAGCGATGGCCTTTCAAGGATAAAATAAAATGCCGCTAACAAAAAAAGAGCCGAAAGACCGTCGGGAGTTGACAATCGTGCCACTTCGATCATGACCGAAGAAAACATAATTACCAACCCTGCCCCAAAAGAAAAAATTAATTTGTGATGTATGTTTAGCCAATGAAAAACCAATAACCCGGTAAGCAGGTACGCTACTATAGACGGAAGCACCGTGGATAAAGGCAACGAAAAACCTGACTTATGAAAAAAATAAGATAACCATATATAAAGGGGTTTGACCGCATAAAATGGTAATACCCTATTAAATTCTGCCGGGCTTTCCATTCTTTGTTGCCGCAAAGGCCCTTCAATTAGTTTAGCATAATCATCAGAAGGAATATTCAGTTTAGCGCTATTGTAAGTAACCGCATGAACATCATTTATATCACTTTTTTCCATTTTTTCCGCTAAGGCCATGTACGCAAGCATATCCCAGTTGTAAGCAGGGCGTTTACAGGCAAAAAAAGCGATAGGTAATATGCAGGCAAGAAAAACAAAATACATAAGCCATATAACCGGGCTTTTAACCTGCGAGAGGCTTATATTGAATAATTTCATAGACATTGCTTTAATCTTACTCTGTCTCCGGTATCTTATTTTACTTTGTGAGAAATATAAACTAAAAAATGAGATAGTCAATTTTTCTTATAACACGCAGGGAAAATATATTTCTTAGTTTTAAAATATGAAGTCGCTTCAAAAAATATTCAATCAACTCAATGGCCTTCATTACCGGCAGGAATACCTCTGTTTGGACAGCGCATCATTTCATTTTCCACTTCATGCCTGGCTTGTATACAAAGGGCAGGTCATTAAAGATATTACAAAGCAACACCTGTTTGTTGGTTACAGTCCCCTGATCTTTGCCTTGCCCTCTTTTAAAGAAATCGACCCTGACCAATTGAGCGCCATTGACATCTTATTCACTGACAAAACTCCGCATCCAAACGAAAAACTCCTTCCAAAGGATGCCATTGCCATGCTTAGCTTAAAAAGAATCCATCAGCAATCCACTGACCATACAAGCATAATGTATTTTGAAGGCCTGAACGGAAAACATCGTTTCCTGTCTTCGTTTCATCAATGGATCATTCGCCTGAATAACCGGCTTACCAATAAAAAAACTGGCAACGTCTTTCTAAATGATAATTTATATATACAGGTTCAAATAGCCTATTCAGTTCCAAGAAATATTTCACTGATCACCATCGGAGAAAATGGAAGATATAACCTTTTTCCTACTGACCTCCACGGGCAGGCGGATGATGAACATTATGTCATTTCACTGCGCCATCAGGGAAAGGCCTGCCAGCAGGTAATGCAAACACGGAAGATCCTTATTACCCAGGTCCACAGTCAATTTTATAAGAACGTATATGCCTTAGGCAAAAATCACATGCAGGAATATCGGGAGAAGTCTCATTTCCCTTTCAGCGATGCGGTTTCCTCGTTGTATCAGTTACCCTTGCCGCAGTCGGCCACTTTTTACCGGGAGCTGGAATTGCAGGACTCCTTTGCTCACGGTATTCACAGGATCTTGCTTTTTAAGATCCTTTCCTGGCAGCCAGTACGGGACAATCCCTCTACGCTGGCGCATATCCACAATGTCTATGCTACCTGGCGGCACAATAACCACTTGCCGGGCAACTATTTACTGCGGTAACCCGATTAGATAACAACCAGCATTCACGAAATTCATCACTGCATGAGCCGGGTGTTATTATTCAATCCACGAAGCGCCAATTATAAGCCGAGGATACCTAATTCCATTCTCAGCATAGCATCTTCTATTGAAGGGTTATTTGAATACGTGATCGTAGACGGAAATCTCGAAATCGACCCCTGGGAAAAAATCTATCGGTATTTATCAGAAGGGGGTTTTCGGTACTTTGGCTGTACCTCCATGCCAGGTCCCCAGCTAAAGCAATCTATCCCTATATCTAAAAAGATCCGTGAACTGTTTCCCGAAGTAAATATTATCTGGGGTGGCTATTTCCCCTCGAATCAACCCAAAACTGTTTTGCTTTCCGGCTATGTAGATTTTGTCATGAATGGCCCGGGAGAAAAATCATTCCCTAAATTGTTAACAGCCTTAGAAAAAAATAATTCTTATGAAAGCATTCCAAACCTGATTTACCTGTCAGGTGGGAATATTATCAAGACTGCAAAAGATGACTTGTATGAACTGGATGAACTACCCGCCTTACCCTATGAAAAACTAAATCAATTTTATTCCATCCGTCATTATCTCGGTAAAACCTATCTCGGTACAAAAACCATCGCCTATCATTCCAGTATGGGTTGTCCTTTCAAATGTTCTTTTTGCGCGGTAGTACCCATTTATAATGCGAGATGGAAAGGAAAGTCTGCCGCGAATATTTATAAAGACATTAGATACCTCAAGAATAATTTTGGGGGCAATGCGATCGAGTTCCATGACAACAACTTCTTTGTATCAGAAAAAAGAACTGTTGAGTTTGCCGGGTTGATCAAACCAGAGAAAATGGTTTGGTGGGGTGAAGGCAGGATTGACACCATTGATAAATATTCAGATGCTTCGCTGGAAACGATGCGGGAAAGTGGTTGTAAAATGATCTTCTTTGGGGCTGAGACCGGCAATGATGAGATATTAAAAAAAATGGACAAAGGTGGCACACAGTCGGCGGAAGGCATCCGGAGATTTGCGGCCCGCATGGCAAAATTTGATATCATCCCTGAATATTCCTTTGTATTGGGTATCCCGGCCGATACACCGGAACAGGCGATGAAACAAATTGACCAGGACATTGACTTTATCAAAGAAATAAAACAAATCAATCCTAAAACGGAGATCATCATTTATGTATATAGTCCTGTGCCCACTGAAGGAAGCGATATGTACAATAAAGTATTAGCGAGTGGTTTTCATTTTCCCGAAAAACTTGAAGACTGGATAAGCCCTCAATGGGAAAATTTTGACCTGAGGAAAAACCCGTTGACGCCATGGCTTACAGCAGAGATGATCAATAAAATAAAAGATTTTGAAACAGTATTGAATGGCTACTACCCTACCGTATCTGATGTACGGCTAAATGGGATCAAACGAAAAATACTTCGTACCATTTCATCTGTCCGTTACAAAACAGGTTTTTTTTACAAACCTTATGAACTAAAAGCGTTGCAGATTCTCTGGAAATACCGTCAACCCGAAATAGAAGGATTTTGAAAACAGTATTAAAAAATATTGTAAGCAGAACGTACAAGCCATTGCTGGTAAGATATCTCTCTAAAGTAAGGATATACAAATATGAAGACATCAAATTGGAGATATCACCGGAGGTATTCCATCCAGGATTTTTTTTCAGTACAAACTTGCTGTTGAAATTCATCAAACAATTGCCTCTATCGGGTAAGCGTTTCTTAGAACCTGGTTGCGGAAGCGGACTTATTTCAATTTATGCCGCAAAAAAAGGCGCGATAGTCACCGCTACAGATATTAATCCTGTAGCCATTGAATTTTTAAACAGGAACAGTCGCATGAATGGGGCTGATCTAACCATCATTCAATCCGACCTTTTCAGGGACATTCCCGTACAACCATTCGACATCGTTGCTATCAACCCGCCATATTATAAAAAAGAACCGCTGACGTTCAGGGATTACGCCTGGCACTGCGGAGAGAATGGAGAATACTTTAAAAATTTGTTTACCAGATTGAGCCATTATATTCATCCGCAATCAGAAGTGTACATGGTTCTTTTTGATGGCTGCGATATAGAAATGATCGCCAACATAGCAGCTCAGAATTTTCTTGATTTACAATGCGTACTTGTACAGGAAAACTTATTGGAAAAAACGCTTATCTATAAAATCGAAAAGAACGGGTGACAACCTTATACAAACATACCGTGAAATGGGATTTTGAAACGATTTATGTACAACTCAGACAAAAAGAAAGTCGTATTTATACCGATGAGGAACTATCCCGTCTCCCAAATATTTCCCACAGCCATATTCATTACAGGGAATGGTTGCTCAGAAAAAACTCGGCTCAAAAATTAGTTACCCATTTAAAGAAAAAAAAGAAAGTCTTAGACATCCTCGAGATTGGCTGTGGCAATGGTTGGTTTTCCAGGAAGCTTTCGGATATACCAGGAAGCAGGGTCATTGGCACGGATATTAATTTTTCGGAGATACAGCAAGCAGCCAGTGTTTTTCAAAATGTTCCTAACCTTCATTTTATGTATGCTGATGCAGAGCAGGAAGTGTTTAAAGAAAAAAAGTTTGACACAATTGTATTTGCCGCCTCCATACAATATTTTGAATCCTTGAGTGAAACAATTACCGGTACACTAAAACTGTTAAAGCCGGGTGGCGAAATACATATCATTGATTCCCCGTTTTATTCACTGGCGGAACTAAGGGCTGCCAGGCTTCGCACCAATCATTATTATGAATCCGTTGGTTTTCCTGAAATGGCTGATTGCTATTTTCATCACTGTTATGGTGACCTGGAGAACTATAACTATTCGATACTGTACAACCCGAAAGCCATATTCAACAAATTTTTAAGAAACAAAAACCCTTTTCCCTGGATATCCATTCAACCAATAAATTCCTGAATGTTCAGCCAGCCCATATATCAAACATTTAAACGATACCGGACGCTAAAAACGGATGTCATTACCGCATTACCCATCGTAATACTGATGCCGCATAGTGCATGTAATTGCCGTTGTGTAATGTGTGATATATGGAAGGACAATAAGAATTTGAAACAGCTTGCAGAAAAAGATATTCATCACCTGATGATTTCATTAAAAAAATTAGGAACACAGCAGGTTCTTATGTCAGGGGGTGAAGCTTTGCTTAATCCTAACTTTTTCCGCTTTTGTGAATTACTGCAAAAAAATAGTATAAAAGTATCGCTGCTCTCAACAGGACTTACGCTCAAAAAAAATGCGGAGCATCTTGTAAGATGGGTGAATGATATTATAGTATCATTGGATGGTCCTGAAGAACTCCATAACCGCATTCGTAATATTTCAACTGCATACCAACAATTGAAAGAAGGTGTTGAGCACATAAAAAGTATTGATCACCATTTTAAAATAACGGCCAGAACAGTCATTCACCGGTTAAATTTTAATTCCTGGCCCGAGATAATTGATAGTGCAAAAAAAATAGGCTTAAACCAGGTAAGTTTTTTACCAGCTGATATCAGCAGCCATGCATTTAACCGGGAAGTGCTTTGGAGCGAACAGCGGCAGTACGAGATTCTTCCTGGCAAAAAAGAATTGGCTGATCTTAAATATATCACCGAGACGATTATTGAAAGCTATGCGACTGATTTTGAAAATAACTTTATCGCTGAAAGCCCTGAAAAGTTGCGGAACATCTATAACTATTACGCCGCCTTTTATGGATTGAATCCTTTCCCTTATAAAAAATGTAATGCTCCCTGGGTATCAACCGTGGTGGAAGCTGACGGAACCGTTCGCCCTTGCTTTTTTCATCCCCCTTTAGGAAATATCAGGGAGCAGTCACTGGAATCTATTCTAAACAGTGATGAAAGTATACGGTTCAGGAAAGAACTTGATATGGATAAGGACAGTACCTGTATAAAATGTGTTTGTTATTTAAACCTGTCGCCGGGAAAAAAACTTAACTGACCTGTGTATGAAAAAAATACTTTTCTCCCATTCCTATTTCTTACGTTTTGACCCAAAGCAATGGGCCACGGGACAACCGTATGTGCCAATAGGTACTTTGTATGCCGCCGCACTGATGAGAGAAAAAGGATATAAGGTCTCGTTCTTTGACAGCATGTTTGCGCATGGCCCGGAAGATATCATTTCTTCTTTTGAAAAACATCAACCAGATATTCTTGTTCTTTACGACGATGGTTTCAATTACCTGACAAAGATGTGCCTGACCAATATGCGGGAAGCTGCTTTTAAGATGATAAAGTCGGGTAAAGAAAAGGGATGTACCGTTATTGTTTCAAGTTCAGATTCCACTGATCGCTATGAACAATATTTGCAGAAAGGAGCGGATTTTATTTTATTGGGTGAAGCGGAACAAACGCTTTCTGAGTTATTGGCCGCTATTGATGAGCAACAAAATAATTTTCTTTCTATTGCAGGGCTTGCTTACAAGCAAGATGATGCGCTAATAAAAACAGTAAAAAGAAATGTGCTGAAGGAATTAGACAGTCTTCCTTTTCCTGCCTGGGACCTGGCAGATATAGAGCCTTACCGTAAAACATGGTTAAAGCATAAAGGGTATTTTTCTATCAATATGGCTACTACCAGGGGTTGCCCTTTTAAATGTAACTGGTGCGCTAAACCTATTTATGGGAATCGCTATAATTCAAGATCACCACAAAATGTAGTGGGAGAATTAAGAATGCTGAAAGAGAAATTCAATTTTGATCATATCTGGTTCTGCGACGATATTTTTGGTTTGAAACCGGGATGGGTGCATGAGTTTGCTGATCTGTTAGAAAAAGAAAATTTGACTTTTCGTTTTAAAATCCAGGCAAGAGCAGACCTGTTGTTGCAGGAAAATTATATCCGCGACCTGGCAAGGGCAGGTTGTGAAAATATCTGGATGGGCGCTGAAAGCGGCTCGCAAAAAATACTGGATGCTATGGATAAGGGCACAACGGTAGAGCAGATATACCAGGCTACCCGCCTGCTGAACAAGAACGGTATCAATCCTTCTTTCTTTATTCAATTCGGTTACCCGGGTGAAACAAAAGATGATATTGCAAAGACCATCCGGATGATCAATGAACTGGTACCTTATGAAATAGGGATTTCTGTTTCTTACCCGTTGCCCGGAACCGCCTTTTTTGAGAAAGTAAAAAATGAATTAAAAGAAAAGACAAACTGGACGGATTCGGATGAACTGGCATTGATGTTCCGTAATACCTACGCACCTGCATTCTACAAACAGCTTCATCGCTATGTTCACAAAAGCTATCGCAAACAGGTCGCTATCCAGCATTTAAAAAGTTTATTCATAAAACCATCATCCGTCAGATCGTTAACCTTTAAAAAAGCCTTATCCTTTTTATACTACGCTCCCGCCGCCTGGTTTGAAAAACAAAAACTTCGTTTATTGGAAAATGCACCCGCATGAATAACGCTGCACATACAGTAAACGAAGAGGCTGCTGCTACCGCCTTCAGCAAGCAAGCCCCCTTGTTCGATGCATTGTATTCACCGGATACCATCATACAATACAAAAGAAAAAGGGTAAGAGATCATATTCTTCAATGGTTACAGCCAGGCTCACACATTCTTGAGTTAAATGCCGGAACGGGCGAGGATGCTGTTTTTTTTGCGCAAAAGGGTCATACGGTACATGCAACGGATATATCTGATGAAATGCAAAAGCTGCTGATGGAAAAAGCGAGACAACAAGGTCTGCAAAACAATATCACTACTGAGCTACGCTCTTATACCGACCTTGAGAACTTGTCATTTAAAGGGCCTTACGATTTCATCTTTTCCAACTTCGCCGGATTGAATTGCACCAATGAATTGTCCGGGGTTTTACGCTCATTTGACAGCTTATTGAAACAGGGTGGCATTGTAACTATGGTGATCTTACCCAAGTTTTGCCTTTGGGAATTTCTGTTGCTTTTTAAAGGAAAATTTAAAACAGGGTTCCGGCGATTTTCAGGACGCAAAGGAACGAAGGCGCATATTGAAGGAGAATATTTTCCTTGCTGGTATTATAACCCATCCTTTATTCAAAAACATTTGAAAAATTCATTTGATATGATCGGGCTTGAAGGATTGTGCACTATCGCTCCGCCATCTTACCTGCAGGGCTTTGCTGAAAAATATCCAAAGACATACGAATGGCTTATAAAAAAAGAAAATAAATGGAAAGCTAAATGGCCCTGGAAAACAATTGGCGACTACTATATAACTACCCTAAGAAAGAAAGGTGGACATTGAATAAAATCACCTTAACTTAAGATCGATTAATTTCTGTTCATATTTCGCCAACACTTTTTCCTGGAAAGCCCCGGGATTTGACCGGGAAAAATGTTTACCTGTCACCAGGTGCATGGTGTTACCATTTTTATTGCGTTTGCCTTCCTTGCTTTTTTGTTGCCAGCGAAGTGTAGTTATTTTCAGCAACCAATTATCTAAACGATTTCCTATACCATTGTCAAAAACCCATTCTACAGCACGTTTGAACCAATTGATTCCGGGCTTACTATTTTCTACCATTTTATTTTCCCGGCTTGCAAAAAAATCCCGGCTCCATTTATTGATCGCAAAAAAATTATCTATTGTTTCCTTACCGGCAACCGGCAGTAAAGTGGCTATTTCAATAGCCGTAAAAATATTCCTGCTTTCAATCAGTAATGCGTCTTCGTCTATATAATAATTCATACAGAAATAGTGCTGATGTCCTGTAATGAAAGTGAATTTTTTAAACAGGTGCATAATAGTCCTGGCAAGCCAGAGCCGCCTGGCTTTTGTAATAATAAAAAAATCAATATCGGCTTTTTCATCCGCAAAATTTTTGGACAAAGAACCGGATATACCCACAGCTCTTACAAAAGGAAACCGATAGAGAAACTTTCCGATTGTGAATGCTTTGGGCAACATCGCTTCAGCCCTGGCATTACCTTCCGTCCGGCGATGGGACAATAGCGGGTTGTTGTGAAGAGAATAAAATCCAAGATGCAGGAAAACGGCTTGCCTGGCCAATACTTCCTTGAGTATTTTATCCAGGCTTTGCTCATCATCAGACCTGCTGAGAAATTGCCTGATCTCATTTTTGGTGAGCGGATAGTGAAATATATCAAAATAGGCCAGCAATTTGAGAATGCTGGCTTCATCATTCCGCTGATCTGTTAATGAATCAACGACTTCAGTTCTATTTGTTATAAATGCCATAGTTTCAATAAACCCCCAATTTTCAGGCATTTATCAGAACGGGAGTACAGGGCTAATCGTTGCCAGCAGGAAAGAATATTTATGGAACGGCTTTTTAGACCTATAGCTTTCATATTAAAGATGATTTTACTTTAATACTATTTATCGTGTCTCCAACTTTGATCACTCCTTTGCCAGCGCATAGAACATTTTGCCCAAAATAAACTTTGTTGTTAGCCGTACGGTATTTCGCCAGTGTCTTGAGTGGTTCTTTTCCCGTTACCCCAGTTTCCTGGTTGGTGGTGGTAATGGTACAACGGGCACAAAGTTTTACTCCGTAAAAATTTATGTCATTGATGCTGAATTGCGCCATTGTATCTTCTTCAAATGGCTGTCCTCCCTCCATCACAATACCAGGCCTGAACCGATCCATTGGCAATACTTCTTCCATACGGCTATTCAGATCATCCAATGAGGGTTGACCGATCAATAACACAGGGTAACCATCTGTAAAGCTTGTGATATCATTTTTCAATGCATAAGCCGGATCCACTACTCTTTTTGTTGACTCCGGCATGTATAGCAGGCGGCAGGGAGAATTTAATTTATCTGAAAACCATTGATCAGCTTCATCACTTACATAATGTGCTTCGCAATAATCATCCCATACTTTTACTGTTACTGTTGATAAAGAATATTCCGGCACCAGTGGTACCTGAAGTTTTTCTGATACTTTATTTCTATGCCAGATAATGAGCTCATCGGCCTCTATCGCTGTTCTTAACAATGCCATCGCCGGGCGCTCCCGCTGTGTAAGGAATAGACCATTCATGTCAACCAGCATATATCGCCGGTCATTTTGGAAACCCCGGTCAGTTACAACAGCCGAACTTACGGATATTCCTCCCAAAGATTTTACAGGATATATGTATAACTTACTAACAGAAAGCATAAATAAAAATACAAAATTTACAATAGCCCGTAACTAATAAAAAAGATGGTGCACATTTACTTTTTATCTCTTAAATAACAAGTACATTTAGCAAGCGTAAAAAACTATTTTTCAATAAAAGAATTGGCTGAAATGAAACCGACTATTACCATTGAATATTGCCCCAAATGCCACTGGCTATTGCGTGCCGCATATATGGCCCAGGAATTCCTGACCACCTTCGAAAACGACCTGAAAGGCGTAGCACTGGAGCCCAGCGAAACAAACGGTGATTTTCATATCAGCATTGATGGAAAGAAAATTTTCGACCGGAAAGAATATGGTGGCTTTCCAGAGATAAAAGAATTGAAACAATTGGTGCGGGATATAGTGGCGCCTGGTAAAAACCTGGGGCATACTGATACAAAGCCGCATCATCATGATGGTCTCTAAACTGATTTCCCACTAAGACACCAGGAGCATTAAAAATAAAGCTTTGTGTATTCTAAGGCCTTTGTGAGATACAAACCTTATACAATTAAACACCAGAATAATTCAAAAAATTAAATATGGTAGGCATTGTCCTCTGCGGCGGTCAAAGCTCCAGGATGGGAAGTGATAAAGGATTATTGAAACTCGAAACGAATACCTGGGCACAGACAGCGATTGATAAAATGGCTGGCTTAAATATTCCCGTAAAGATTTCCGTCAACAGCAACCAATACCCGGATTATGAAGGCTTATTTCCTGCGACTGATCTTATTTCGGACGACATGACATTATCATTGAAAGGTCCGCTCCTTGGTGTATTAAGCAGCCATTTGAAATTTCCGCAGGAAGATTTGTTTGTCCTTGCTTGCGATATGCCATTGATGGAACCCACCGTGCTCCATGCGTTACATACATATTATCAGCAAGAGCCATCATTCAACGCTTATATTTTTACCAACGATGGAGAACCGGAACCCTTGTGTGGTATTTATAAAGCCAAAGGTTTATCCATTATCTACGATATGTTAGTTTCGGGCAGGTTGAACAAACATAGTATGAAATTTATACTTGATCATTTAGATACGATGAGCATTAGCGCAACAGATGAACAGAAGAAATTTTTCAAAAATTTTAACGCTCATGCCGAATTAAATGGCCTGTAAACCAAGTTCAGTCTCAGCAATCCTGGCAAAATCATTTTTGGTTCCCCCGCACAAAGGACAGCAATAACTATCAGGAAGGATCTATTAATATTTTGCTAAGCTCCAGGGCCTCGACTCTTTTACAGCAACTTCCTATGAAACACTTTTCCGCACAATGACCGAACTAGCTGAAGAAAATGCCATCAAAACGGATAGTAAGAATATCTTTATTCTCAATGAAGAAATCTTATCCGATCATACAAAAAATGAATGACAAACAATACTACTCTTACCTGTTAAACACCCTGCAAATATTAAAGCTATTGGTCATCGTCCTGCCGCCCAGAAGATAGCATTCCTGAAAAGTGTTTTATAATTTTCATCACCGAACAGGTCGGGAGAGTGGCCCATGAAAATATAAACGTTTCTTGCTTTGTAGTTTTTATTGGTCCATACAACAGGATGATCGCCCATTTTTTTAACAGAAACAGGAGTATAAGATGATTCATCGACACTGGCGATAACATGAACATTTGGCCTTGGGCTTTTATCATAAGTGTACCATTCCTCTTTTTCGATGTGAAATGAAGAAGGGACACCTTTCATGACCGGATGAGACAGATCTTCCACCTTTACATCCCCTGCCGCGAAGTCCGGGATATAGTCTTTCCATTTAATATCACCCATAAAATGAAAGAACCATTCCCACATCGGGTATCCATCGAATTCTCCCAACAATGTAGCATGATGAAATCCAATCCACCCTCCCCTTCCTTCCGCTATATATTTTTCAAAAGCTTTTACGGCTTTATCTTTCCAGGCATAGGGAGGGTAGTCCAATTGAATAAACAATTGGTAGTTTTTCAAATATGCTTCATCAATACTATCTGTCGTAATGATATAATCGATTGAAAAATTACTGTCAGCAGCCAGTTTATCTAACCATACCCTTGCCACTTTTGAATATTGAATATGATGCCCGCTGTTTTCTGCAAGCGCCAATACCCTGAACTTTGGCTTTTTAACAATTACTTTTTTTGTTGCAGGCGAAGACAACCTTTTTTCTTTTACCAGGGAGCTCTCATTTATTGTTCCTGAAAGAAAAATAATAACAGGAATAAGAAACCCAAAAAAGATTACTCTTTTATTAAAGATCGCTACCATCATATACATAAATATCACTTTCAATGTCTTGACACTAACCGAAATTAACTAAGTTATGGATACAAAAAGAGGCCGTCCCGAAAGAAACAGCCTTTTTCTTATCAACCCTAAAATCGCGTGCTATTTTTCCATCTGATGCTCAGAATTCTATTTTGTAATTCAATATCGGTATTAACCCCGTTTGATAATTATTAACCACGGTTCCTTTGTTCTCATCGAAGCGTTGATTATAAAAATTAAGCCGGTTGGTCAGATTCTGTACATCCAGAGATAAAGTACTCGTAACTTTTCTGCGGTTCCATTTTATGCTCACTCTCAGATCGGTACGGAAGTAAGACGGATTTTGAAGACTATACGCTTGTTCTTCTTTGAAAATAGTATAACCCTCCTGCCTGGATCGCTGCACATCTATGGGCGTAGTGCGATAACCACCCGCATAAATCGTTTTGATATTAACTCCAACTGTTCGCAGTTTATTGGCCGATAAAAACTCTTTACCCGCCAGGATGGTTATAATGTAGTTACCATTAAACCTCGTATTCCTTTCCTTTCCATCAGCAGGCGTGTATTTTGATTGATAAAAAGAATTACTAATGGTGTAGTAAAAATTATTATCGAGGTATTTTTCCAACGAAAACTCTATGCCGTAGTTTTTCCCTTTGCCTTTATTTGTCAACGGATCGGTGACATAATCATTTTCTACATTCAACACGGAAAAAGAACTGGTATCATATATGCTGACAGGTATATTGAACAAATACTGATAATACAATTCTGTTTTCAAGCGAAGGTTTTTTCCCAGCCTGTATTGATGCGATAAAACAAAATGATGTGATCGGGTAAGACCTAAATCCTTATTGGGATTTGCCATCCTGCCTGTTCCATCTTCCACCTGCGCAAAATATACGCCCAGCGGCTGCACCTGGCTATGAAGACCATAACCCAATGCAATGCTGCTTTTCTTATTCATATCCCATTTCACCGAAGCCCGGGGTTCAAGAGAAGATGAATTATTATATAACAAGCGGATATAATGAAGCCCGGCATTAAAAGTGAGATCGTTGGAAGGTTTGTATTGCCATTGAGCAAATAATTGCACCAATTGTGTCGTTCCTTTTGTATTGATCAGTTCCTCAAGCGGCGCATTGGGGTTTTCCTTCGAAAACCGGTTAAAGCCAAATCTTATAAAATTGATGATCGCCCCTGTACGGAGAGTGTGCTTGTTATTAAGACGATGGTTTAAGGTTGAAGAGACAGTCCATTTCCGGATATCATACTTACCCCTGTACTCATCCGAAACCGAATAGTCATCTTCAATATATTTTTCCTTATAGCTGATGGTATTATATGAAAGCCCAACTGCTGATCTCAGGTTGGTTTTATTTCCCAGCAAAACACTATGTGTAATACCACTCATTCCCGTGTTCGAAACAAATTTTGAAATTTCCCTGTCGACTGGCTCTTTCCATTTTGATGAATCCTTTTCGGCGTCATACCTGTCATTGCTCAACCCGCCAAAACCAAATAGAGTAAAGTCGCCAAATTTTCGGGTTGGCAATGATATGTTGTAGGAGAGGTCCTGGAAATTAGTAATACTTCCGTCATTTAAGACACCTAATTTATTTAATACGGATAAGGTTGAATAGCGATAGTTGACTAAATAAGAACCTTTATAAAAGGCAGATATGGGTCCTTCCGCCGCGGCATTCAATCCTAATACTCCTGCCTGGAATGAATATTCTTTCTTTTCATTGTTCCCCTTTCTCAGTTTGAGATCAAATACGCCACTCAATGCGTTTCCATATTCGGCAGCGAAGGCGCCGGTGATAAAATCAGAATTAGACAACAATTGAGAACTCAATATAGAAATCCCACCTCCACTTGTTGCCGCGCCACTAAAATGATTCGGATTTGGAATATCAATTCCTTCCATCCGCCACAGGAGACCAGCCGGAGAATTGCCCCGTATCACAATACTATTATTGCCATCATCAGCTGCCATCACCCCCGGAAATCCTGTAGCCATCCGAAGCGGATCATTGACGGAAGCAGCGTATTTCTGTGTTTCTTCTACAGTAAAAGCTCTTGCACTAACAGCACTCATATCATTAAGCGGCCTGTTCTTTTTCGTATTGGCCTTTACAATAATTTCTTTCTCTGAATGTATACTTGCTTCCAATAATACGGCCAGTACGGTTTCTTTACCTGCATTAACGACTATGTTTTGAATCATTGCCTCTTTATATCCTGCATGTGAAATGAGTATCTGCTGGGATACTAAAGGCACTCCTGAAAATTTGAAACTTCCGTTTGCATCTGTCAGGACTGATTTACCTGTACCTTGTAATGTAACAGTAGCTTCAGCTACCGGCGTTTGCAAAATATTATCGGTTATTGCACCCCTGATAGTTTGTGTAAATACTGTGGTTTGTTGAGCCGTAATTGAAAATGATAAAAAGAAAAAGGATAAGAGTAAAACATAAAATCTCATAAAGGTCAATTGTTTCTTCAATAAAACAACTGACGAAAAGGTTACCCCTATTCAGCGTTAAAAAATAATATAAACAGAGAAATTATAAGGATAGTGACAAAATTAACAGGTAAGATGTTGCAAGTCAGGAGAAGATCAGTCAAATGTGGTATACTTATAAATCCTTCTACTTTGGAAACAAAACTTTTGAACCTGTTTATTTCAGTATGGAAAAACCCCAACCCTCCCGCACAGGTGGACAAACCGTAACGGCGAAAGAAGTACAGGCCGCAATTAAATCCGGTACAGCTACCACAGAATTATTACAGGATGAAATAGACCGCATCAAACAACGGGAAAAAAGAGCCGAAGAGCTGGACACCGAAAAAGTACAGTTGATAGTTCACAATGACTTTACAGAATTTGTAACTATCGCAGCGAATAATACCGGGCTGACCGATGCCGATAAAACCGGGTTAAAACTCGTAGTTTATCAGGCATTGGATTATACCGCCAAAAGCAAGGTCGCTGAAGCACTATTGACCCGTAAAGGCAAAAGGTTAGATGATACAAAAGATTTGTTTGAACGTTTCAGTAATCTTTCCGATAGTGAATTTGCTTACCTGATACGAATGGCTATTTGCTGTAAATCGGATAGCAAATATCCCCGGCAGGAAGCGGGATATTTTTTGTACCGCATGGCCGAAGCAGCCGGAATACCTGTAAAGACAATAGAAGATGCACAGGCAGCAAAAAGAAAGGACAGAAAAGAGAAACAGGATGTAAAAATTCAGGAACTCAAAAAGAAGCTGACCAAGCTAAAGAAACAATAATCCAACACTATCAAAGGCGGCTTCGGCTGCCTTTGATTTTTAAAGCCTGGAAAGCTGCCCCGCAATATAGTGACAGAGGTTGTAAATGGGCGGGGCAGCTTGTGTTGTATCAGATAAATTATTTCACTAAAACTTTTCTGGATAAGTAGGGATAAGACTCTGCATCATTCCTGATTTTATTAATATAATCTTCAACTTTTTTTATTTCCTCAAAAAGTTCAATGCTATATTTCTCAATGATGTTATTATCTGGCTCCATCATTAATACTTCGCTGATTTTGATAGCTTGCTTTAACACAGAATTTTGATCCAATTTGACTGAAATATTGGCAGCAACAGTATCCAATAAATAGATAATTATATAGCTTAGCCGGACAGATGGGTGAGGATGGCAATACTCCTGGTAATATATTTTTGAATATCCTTTTGCCCATCTGATGAAATGTGTATAAATGGCTGCTAATGCCATCGCAGTAATATCCGATAAAATAGATTCAAACTCTTTTTCATCTTTAGGCTCACATCTTTTTGCGAAATCAGTAATATGAAAGGCTAACTGGCCAGCGGCAAACCAATCTGCATCATGCTCACGGATATGTTTTATGACAATTTCATCCCCTGTACATTTCTCAGCGGCAAACTCGGTAAGATCGGTTGAACCTAAGCTGCGTTGAATAAGATGACCTACTTCATGATATAAGAAAAACAAGGTCGCATATTGGAAGAGAAAATAAGAAGAATCTACACCGCCTCTTTGAGTAACCTTTTCATAACCGGATAAGGGTTCAGTATTAAACACCGGCTTCTTCCCGGTATAGAATGTATGTAACTCAAAAATTGTACCCTTGAAAATTTCGACAAGGGAGAACCCATTTTTAATATAAGCAACGGCATTTTCACCGGTATTGGTATTATAGTAAAACCTGGCCGGAGCAATCTTAAATCCCAGATCATCCCTGTCAAGATATTCCTGGCAGTAATTGTAAAACTCTTTGAATTCTTTAGCCAATGGAAAATCGTCAAATTCGTAAAAATCCCCGAACAATGGATTGATTCCTTTCCCTTTTAATTCTTTGATGGTTTCGGTATAATTTCTCATAATTAGTGGGTATTTATTTGATCATTCATTCCTGCACAAAGATTGGTTTCAGGCTGCTTAAGCGGCAATGAAATTCCGGCATAAATAAGTGCTCTCCATTACGGTAAAAGATACTATTTATTCCGTTGCTTCTTTGCCTTGATTGCCTGAAACCGGGCGGGGTTCCATAATTCATTTTAAAACTTTTAAAACAATGATTATGGAAACGACAATGATCGAAAACGAATTGTTCCAGGTAGCTGAAATTGAACTGGTGTACAAGACAAAAGTAAAGGCTTCTGAAAGGCCAAAGATTACTTGCTCGAAAGAAGCCTACAAAGTGCTGAGGCAAACCTGGGATGAAAACAAAATTGAATTCGTGGAGCAGTTCAAAATATTACTATTGAACATAGCTAACAAAGTGTTAGGAATTTATGAAGTTTCAACGGGAGGTGTGACTGGTACAGTGGCAGATCCACGATTGATCTTTACCGCTGCATTAAAAAGTAATTCTGTGGCTATAATGCTTTGTCACAACCATCCGAGTTCGAACCTCAAACCCAGTAAAGCGGACGATGAATTAACTGCGAAGATCGCTGAAGCCGGAAGGTTCCTTGATATCAAAGTAATGGATCACTTAATTATATGCAAAGATGGCTACTACAGTTATGCTGATGAAGGGGTGTTGTAGCCCCCTTTTTATTCAGTCTATCACAAACACCACCATTCTTTTTCATCTAAGAAAAAGGCCCTCTTCTTTTAGAAATTCTGTCTTTAACATGGGCAAAATTTACCCATGTATTCTTTAAGGAATTTTACAGGTATAACTTTATACTCCTCTTATTTTTTAAGGTGAAGAATGAAATGCGGTGTGATGGACAACTACTTTTTCAAAGACGGGTCAGTGTGCCGGGGTTTGCACACGGCAAGATGTACAAACGTGGCCACGTTTGAATCTTGCCCCTTCACTCCGAAGTCGTGCGGGGTTTGTGAAAGATGTTGTAAATAATTATAAAAGAAATTATCAATAAGCTGATGAAGAAACAGGAAAGTGAAGTGCGGAAAATATTTTTCAAAGTCAGGATGAATCCTGCCGAGATGCAGCAACTAAAAAAACTGCAACAACAAAGCACGGAAAGAAGTGCCAGTAATTACGTCCGTAAAGTGGCGTTACAAAAACCAATTATTATCAAATATCGCAACCAGACGGCTGATGATTTTTTAGCGGAAATGGTGCAGCTTAAAAAAGAACTCAATGCAATTGGTAACAATTTTAACCAAGTAGTGCATAAGTTGCATATACTGGATAAGATACCAGAGTTCCGTACATGGATAAAGTTTTACAGGGATCTTAACCAATCAGTAGTGACGAAAATAGCAGACATTAATTCAAAGGTCAATCAACTCTACGAACAATGGTTGCAAAAATAACTTTTCCTAAAAGAGTAGTTGCTGCTCTGAATTACAATGAGAATAAAGTAAATCAGGGTAAGGCGGAGTGTTTGTATGCCGGGAATTTTTTAAAGGACGCAAACGCTATGAATTTTTATATCAAGCTCGCAGGGTTTGAACGACAGAATGAGTTGAACGAAAGGGCGCAGACAAAAACAATTCATATATCGCTCAATTTTGATCCTTCCGAAAAACTGTCTGCTGATAAACTCGTAAAGATTGCGGCTGATTACATGGAAAAGATCGGCTTTGGAGACCACCCATTTCTTGTCTATCAACACCAAGATGCCGGCCACCCGCATATCCATATTGTTTCTACTACGATCAAAAAAGATGGCAGCCGTATCAATACCCATAATATCGGTCGCAATCAATCTGAAAAAGCCAGAAAAAAAATTGAGGCGGTATATGGTTTGATCCGGGCAGAAGATCAGAAACGACTACAGAAGAATAATATCACTCCAGTAAACGCCGAAAAACTTACTTGCGGAAAGACAGAAACAAAAAAAGGTATTAACAACGTCGTGGTTGCCGTACTGAACACTTACAAATTTGCTTCGCTTCCTGAATACAATGCGGTATTGAAACAATACAATGTAGTAGCCGACCGTGGAAAAGAAGAAGGAAGGATTTATAAACACCGGGGGTTAGTGTATCGGATGCTCGATGAAAAAGGTAACAAGACGGGCGTACCTATCAAAGCCAGTTCTATTAACAGCCAGCCAACGCTGGACAAGCTTGAAAAATTATTTGTATTGAACGAAGCGAAGAAAGAGCCATTTAAGCAACAGCTTAAAGCAACGATTGATGAAATACTAGTAAAGAAACCTGCAAGCATGAATGAACTGGTAAAACTGTTGGCACAAAAAAATGTTTACACGGTATTGCGGCAAAATGCAGAAGGCCGGATATATGGGATCACATTCGTGGGCAATACACACAAAACAGTTTTCAATGGCAGTGACCTGGGTAAAACGTATAGTGCTGTACACCTGCAGAACAGCATACTATCCATGAAGGCAGAAACAGGAATAGAAAAAGAACAAACAACAGCCAGTAAATCCAGTACATTTCAGCAGGAGAAAAATATATCCATTGAAAAAGAGCAGTCCGCATCCAATACTAACACAGAGGCACTAGATGATTTGCTTTCAGCAAAAAATCAACAGGATTTTATTCCGTTCCAACTATTAAAGAAAAAAAGGAAAAGAAAAAGAAGGTCACTCGGATTATAATTTTAAAAACAATACGCTATGTCAGTTACAGGGGAAAATGAAATAGGGCTTCGAAAAATACTGGACATGACCCGCTTTGCCAGCATCTTTGTATTGCTGCTGCATTTTTACTTTTATTGCTATCGTGCATTTGAACACTGGGAACTGACCAGCACGATTACTGACCGGCTGCTGGTCAATATCAGACGAACGGGTTTATTTGATCACCTCGTTACTTCAAGGTTAATCGCATTGGGATTATTGGTTATTTCATTGATAGGTGCAAGGGGAAAGAAAAGCGAAAAGCTGCAACCCAAAACGATTGTGTTTTACATGGTCGCAGGCTTACTCATTTATTTTATCGGTCCGTTACTTTTGAAACTAAGAGCATCAGCCGAGATAATCAGCATTACCTACATGATTGCAACGGCAATAGGATTCTTATTGATTCTTTCAGGTGGCAGTTTATTAAGTCGCCTGATTCATACAAGACTTCGTAAAGATGTATTCAACCAATTGAATGAAACCTTTCCACAGGAAGAGCGAAAGATTAATAATGCCTATTCGATAAATCTGCCTGCCCGTTATAACCTGAAAGGTAAAATTCGCAGCAGTTGGATCAACAATATAAATCCATTCCGGGGGCTACTGGTAACAGGTAGTCCCGGCGCAGGTAAATCCTGGTTTGTTATCCAGCATTTGATCAAGCAGCATATTGAAAAAGGATTTTGTATGTTCATTTATGATTTCAAATATGACGATCTTTCACGAATTGCCTACAACTGGTTGCAATTACACAAAAACAAATATGCTGTTAAGCCAACTTTTTACATTATCAACTTTGACGACCTTTCAACCTCACACCGTTGCAATCCTTTGGACCCGCAGGCCATGCACGATATAACGGATGCAACTGAATCTGCACGAACAATATTGTTAGGACTTAACCGTGAATGGATCAGGAAACAGGGCGATTTTTTTGTGGAATCACCGATCAATTTTGTAACAGCCGTAATCTGGTATCTAAGGAAATATGACAACGGAAGATATTGCACCCTCCCGCATGTTATTGAAATGATACAGGCTGATTATGATGAATTGTTTCCTGTGCTTAATACAGAACCGGAGATACAGGTATTCTTAAATCCATTCATTACGGCTTACCAGAATGATGCAATGGAACAACTGGAAGGACAGGTAGCATCGGCTAAAATTGTTTTGTCGAGGCTAGCTTCACCGCAGTTGTATTGGGTATTGTCTGGCAATGATTTTACGCTTGATATTAATAACCCTGAAACCCCCAAAATAGTATGCATGGGTAACAACCCGGAAAAGCAACAGATATACGGAGCTGTTTTGTCATTGTATATTTCAAGATTAGTAAGGATCGTAAATAAGAAAGGTAATCTTCCCTGCAGCCTGGTCTTTGACGAATTTCCTACCATCTTCTTTAATCACATGGACTCCCTCATTGCAACGGCAAGAAGCAACCGGGTGGCAACCACTTTAGCGATGCAGGACTTTAGCCAGTTAAGAAAAGATTATGGAAAAGAACAGGCCGATGTGATCGTGAATATTACCGGCAATATAATCAGCGGCCAAGTAATGGGTGACACAGCAAAATTTTTATCAGAGCGTTTCGGTAAGATCATGCAGGACAGGGAAAGCCTTTCCATTAATCGTACCGATACTTCAATTAGCCGTTCCTCCCAACTGGATTTTGCTATTCCTGCTTCAAAAATTTCTTCGCTGTCGTCGGGTGAATTTGTAGGCATGGTGGCAGATGATCCGCATGAGAAAATAAAGCTCAAAATGTTTCATTGCGAAATACAAAACGATACAGAGAAATTGAATGCAGAAGTCAGAGGATATGAAAGTATTCCCAAAGTATCGGACGTAACGCCGCAGCAGGTGATGGATAATTATTTCCAGGTGAAACTTGACATACGGGCATTGATCGAGCAGGAAGTATTCCGTCTGAAAATGGCAAGGGAAGAGATTGATGAACTATAACTAACGGATTAGTCTTCCTGTTTGCTTTGCCTGAACTTTTGAATCATGTCGGTAATATGCTTTGGATATCCACCCTCGAAATATTCAAATACAAGAGGGTTACCTGTTAAAAAATGACTAGTAAATTCAATCCATGTATCAATGCTAACAACGCCATTCATTTTAAAGAGCTTTTGAGACGATGTTTTAATATGTGCCGAAGTTTTTGAATTATAATTGAAATCAACATTACGTCTTGAATAATATTCCGCTTCCGTATAAAAATGAATAGCCCCGTCGAAATGCCTGAAATATCCCTTTCCAATATCATACTCCGCATGTAGATATCTAACAGGATAATACTCTATACCGTCCTTAGTTATTTTAACCACTTCTGTTTTAAATTCTTCTGCCTGGAAACTCTTGATACCTTCTTTTGATGCCCATTTTATATCAAGAGAATAAGCATCCCTGAAAAAGAAAGAAATGAGTGATTCCCTTAAATCCGCTGGTGGCCTTATCTTAACTATGCCATCAGGTATCTCCTGGATATTTTGGTTGAACTTTGCGCCAAACCAGGTATCAAGTTCCATGTAAGTTGTGCTATCTACATTAATCCTAACCCTGTCATTATCTAATGAAATGTATTTTTCAACACCAGGATCTGAATGATTCCAAAAAAATTCTACAAATCTTGGCGCATAATTGTTTAAATCGTGAAGACCACGCCTGAAATACGGGTGAGCCATTAACATGAAATTGTCAGCATATAAATATCCATTAACAAAACCTCGTCTTTCAAAATTTTTCAGAAGGTTATCAAAAACAAATAATCCTTCTTTATCAGAACGCAAACGGGGATGTAGATAGCTTATTATATTCGGCTACGTTGCGACTATCCCAACTGTCTGTTGGTATTTAAAGTTGTCTTTAGTCAGGATAACCCCTTTTTGTCCCATAAACTCCTTAAAGGAATTTATTTGCTTAGAATGATTGGCAAGTTCTTCCTTTTCTTCTTCAATAAGGCTTTCACGATATTGTCTTCGGAAATCGCTTAACTCATCCATACTTATTAATTAAAAGGGAACTCAGTACCGTCTTTAAATGTAACCATCGTTTTTACTCCTGAACTGATTAACTCAGTTATAAGATTAAAAGGTTTTTTCCCATTAGCTTCCTGAAATGCAATCAATACGTTTGTTCCTTCATAAAAAGTAATACGCAAAGCAATCAATCCGAATTCATCCGGCTCAATGAACTCATACCGGAAGATTTCAGGATTTGCACCTTCATTTTTTGGTTTATTCGGTTCCATTTCAAACCTCTTTCTGCATAACAACTTATACTTTTCTGATTCTTCGTTATCATAGGTGAGAAAGTCCATGATAATATGACACTCACCATTGAAAGCTCTTCCAAACTTATGGTAATATAATCCATAAGCTATATGCAGAAAACATGATCGCAGTCTGTCAAAATCTGGTCTTCCAACTAAAACCGGGAATATATCACCCTTGAAATTTTTGATGGATTCACGCTTGGCATCTTTCATTAATACATGGATGAAGTCTTCGCCTTTCCGATCCAATGCTCTCTTCACTTTTGTTATGTTGTGAAAAAAACCAATTACATTATTGCCAACTATTCCGGCGAGACATCCCATTAAGAATTCATCATCCTTTGATTTCTTTGAATTATGCAGATCACAGGATGGAACAGTGATAAGATTATTGCGGAAAATAGAAGTCTTGATATCTTTCTCTTCCGGAAACAAACAAGCCGGAGGCACATGTTCTTTCGAGATTGCAACTTTGCCGCACATATAGCAGACTCGATTTTTCTTCTTTTTTCCCATATTTCGCCATTATTTTAGCCTACTTCAAGGGCTGGTTAAATTTTCTAGCAAGTTATTATTCAGAATGTTATGTACTTAATTCACATGGTGTTGAATAAACTATTGGCTAAATTTATTAGCAATTTACATCATTTCGGTAAATTTGAAATATTAACTGATCAAAAATGTTCGAAAGAGTATTACAAGAATTACAAAGGCTGCAAGGACCTCAAAAAATTTCAATTCCGGTTCATCCCGATAAAGACGGTTATATTGATAAAGAATGTCCGGATGAAAAATGTATGTTTCAATTTAAAGTACACGATGAGGATTGGACAAATATTTTTCATGACGATAAAGTATTTTGTCCTATGTGCAGGCATGAGGCGAATTCCAAATCCTGGTTTACCACCGAACAGCTAAACGAAGGGAAAAATAAAGTACGGGAACACTTTGTCGGCAAAATTAACAATGCTTTTCTCGAAGAAGCTCGCAATTTTAACGCAAGACAGCCGCGAAATTCATTCTTAAAGTTATCAATGAAATTTACTGGGCGGCGAGGTGTTGATTATATTCTTCCAATGACATCAAAAGAGGAAATGGAATTAAAGATTCAATGCAAGGAATGCAATGCCAGGTATGCTGTAATCGGAAGTGCATTTTTTTGCCCTTGCTGTGGACACAATTCTGCTGAAGAAACATTTAGTAATGCAGTAAAGAAAATTGAAGCGAAACTCAATAATCTTCAAACAATTAAAGAATCACTTCTTGCTTCCGTAGGAAAGGACGATGCCGAAATTACTTGCCGGTCTTTAATAGAATCAGGGCTTAACGATTGTGTTGTTGCATTGCAAAGATTTTGTGAAGTTTCATTTGTTAAGAAAATTCCTGCCATTAAAGTTCGATTTAATTCATTTCAGAATATAGACGCTGGCTCTGATTATTGGAAGCAGGCGATTGGGGAAGGCTATTCAGACTGGATTACATCTGATGAGATGAACAAGTTAAAAATACTTTTTCAAAAACGTCATTTGCTTGCGCATACAGAAGGCATAGTGGATCAGAAATATATTGATAACTCTGGAGATTCTTCATATAAGGTAGGTCAAAGAATTGTAGTAAGACCGGAAGATGTAAGAGTGTGCTTGGGTGTCATCACTGAAATTGTAAGGGTATTAAAAACAAAACTCTGAAAGTATGAATGCTTATAACGTTATAGAATTTGAAAGAGGAAAGCCTAATGATGGATTTGAAATGAAAATCAATTCTTCAATTGAAGACATACTATCATATATCCATTCACTTGAAGATGAAATAGGTTTGAAAAATCCTGATTTTGTTAAATTGAAATCACTTTGTCTTGAATTAATAAGCCGCTTACCATTACCCGTTCAACTTTTACAGAATTCTTTCATTCTTCGTGGTCGGGAAAATCTCAATGGCGAAGTCTTTAGCAAAATTCAGGATTTATCATACAATCCATATTCAGAGAGCATTGGGCTTGGTAGATTTAATTTGGAGAACGAACAGGTTTTTTATGGTGCACTACCGATAACATCGCATAATGCAAGTGGTCAGTTAACGACTATCTGCGAATCATGCAAGGAATTGTTTGATTCTGTTTCCAATCAAGATAACAGGTATTTCACAGTTGGTAAGTGGAATATAACTAAACCCATTAAAACCATTGTTTTGACCTTTTTTGATAATGCTGAAAAAGCAAGTTGGCATCTTGGAAATCTTAATCCTGGTTATCAGCAGTTCCTTTTTTCAGTTTGCAATAATGAGGATCTTGAAAAATGCAACAGATTTTATTCCTTCTTTTCAGGTTATGCGGCAAGAAAATATAATTCAACCGATAAGTATTTATTGACAACTGCTTTTTTCCAAGCTCTTCGACAATATTATGGCGAAGAAGTAGCTGTGCTTTATTCGAGTAGTATGACAGACAATAGCGGACTCAATATTGCACTTTCAAAACAAATAATTGATACAGGGTATTTAAATCTTGAAGGGGCTGTTATGTTTAAAGTAACAAGAAACAGAAACAATTTCAAAAATTATTTGATCGTGCCTTGCACTGACTATGCTTTGCCAGGAAATGATGACCAATTTCGCTTTGGCTATATTTTGTAAACTCTAATCATATTGATATGTACGTATATCTAGACTGGAATATTTTTAACCAAATTGAAAAAAGAGACTCATTGCCGGAAGGTGAAAGATTGATATATACTAATTTATACAATATCATAAACGCTAAGGAATTGGTTTGTCCATATTCTAACGCGCACCTAAACGATTTGATAAGAGGTTTCAAGAAAAACCCTTCTTATATTGAAGGTCATATAAGTATTATTACAGAATTAACAAATGATCTCTGCATCTGCCAATATTGGAAACAAAATAAACCGCTATGGCATAGTCGCTCTGTAAAAGAATTCTTTTATTGTGCTATCGAGGAAAAAGAATTAGAGTGGGAATCTTTTGATGATTTGCTCGACGAAAAGTATGAACTATCTGATACAATCGTCATGAGTCCACTGGCAATTATGAAACCGCTATTAAAATTGAAACCGGTTCCCAAAGAATTTAAACAGATTTATCAGGCTGACCCGATATTTAACATTATATATCCAAGGACCCGGGCAGAGATGACAGAGTACGCCTTGTGTTGCGATATCTACAATTTCTCTATGCTTCTTAATAAAGATTTTTCGTTATACAAATCACTTCGGAAATTTTTAATACAGACTCTAAATAAATACCGCCAAAATGTTCAGTTGGTAAGGACAATAAATAAGCTGAACCCAAATACACCGAAGCACCTCAATATGGATCAATTATTCGACCAGTTGACTATTAAAGATTCTACTGGTATATCTTCAGCCTATGACAAATTTTTCGATATTTTTTTCAAATTTGATCTAAAAGGCTATAAGTCTGACGGTCAGTTTCCAAACATGATTGATGATGCGCTACATGCTTACTATGCTGCCCAGTGTGAATACTTTATTACAAATGATGACCGATGCAAATACAAAGCGGAAAAAACATTTGAAAGATTGAAGATTTCTACTGTGGTAATAACTGCCAAAGAATTTGTTGAAACTATTTTGACTAAATAAGGGGCTTTTGCTTATCCTTTGGGGGGGTGCCATGATTTCATTGTAAATGAGCAGGTTACTATAGGATATACTAATCTTTATTTCTATTTTACAGAACTCACTAAACCTTTTATATGGATTTTGCGAAAGCATATTCACTTTATAAGAATGACAAGACTCTCCAGATTCTTAGAGCGGAGCAATTTCCATTAATTATAAGTTTCTTTCATTTAGTATTCAAGCAACAGGACAGGATATTTTACAATCAACAAGACCTGAGAAATATCCTGAGTGATTATATATATTCCCTGGAACAACAAGGAATAAATGATTATAAAAATGAGCCGCTTGATTACTTACAGCATTGGGCCAAACAGGGGTATTTGCGAAGATATTATGATGTGGGTGATGAACCAGTCTATGAACTTACACCGGCAACTGAAAATGCTTTAAAATGGCTGGAAGATTTAAATAAGCAACAATTTGTTGGGACACATAGCCGGTTACTTCAATTATTTTCTATTCTAAAACAACTTGTCAATAAAACAGCTTCTCCCTATGAAAGGGTTAAAAAATTGGAAGACGACAGAAATAAATTGGATAAAGAAATTGAGGATGCCAAAAAAGGTATTTATGAAAAAACAGATGATACAAGATTGCGTGAGGATTATCTGCTTGCTGAAGAAACAGCAAAAAGACTATTAGCTGATTTCAGACAGGTAGAACAAAACTTCAGAGAATTGGATAAGGACACCCGTCAGGCAATTATTAAAAGCAGTCTCACGAAAGGGAAACTGCTGGATGATATATTCAGCAAGCAAGATTTTTTGTGGAGCACGGACCAGGGAAAAAGTTTTAAAGCCTTTTGGGAGTTTTTAATGAGCCGCAATATGCAGGAAGAATTAGAATTACTCATAACTAAGATTAATGAACTGCCAGCCATTCAAAAGATTAAAAGCGATTCAACAATTGACAGACTCAAAACTAATCTTGTAGAAGCAGGCGATAAAGTAAATAGAACAAATGATGGATTACTGGAACAATTAAGAAAGTTTGTAGAACAGAAAAGCTTGCTGGAAAGTAAGCGGATTCTCCACAGCATTGACCGGATTGAATCACTATTGTTGGAATTAAAAGATTCAATAGATACCGGCTTTACTTTACTTATGATTGACGGCCTATTTAAACCAGTATTTATAATGGAACGTCCGCTTTTTCGCCCCCCGGTGAAAATCGTGTTTCAGGATTTAGAGATCAAAGAAGGGGAATCGGATGCTGAAACAGATGCATTGTATGAACAATTCTTTATAGACATAGAATTACTAAAAGCAAATATCAGGACATTACTCAAAAACAAATCTCATGTATCGCTTGAAGAAGTATTCCTGCATTATAAACCTGTGAAAGGAATTGCAGAAGTATTGGGATATATGCAAATAGCGTCGAGAGAAAATAAACACCTGATAGATTACGAACGCAAACAAGAATTGGTAGTGGAAAACGCAGAGACAGACAAGCAATTCAAAATTGAAGTACCTATAATTGTTTTTAATAGATAAAGTATGATTAAAGAATTTTCGCTTTCATTGATCGCCCTGCTGAAAGGTGTTGTTTACGATCATCAGAAAGCGGCATGGGCAAATCTTACTGACTACGAAGCTGATGTTAAGAAATATTTCTTTACTATCGGACTCGAGTTATTCATGGATAAAAGTGAAGGTTATGCCTTTTTAAGACAGGTAGAATTTGAAGAAGAAGTAGAAATTCCTCGCCTCGCTGAAAAAAGGCAACTGGACTTTCATGTATCACTCCTTTGCCTGGTGCTGAGAAAATATATTTTGGAGAATGATGCGCAAGGCGGTACAGTTCGCGCAATCATCCCTCAGCAAGAAATAATAAACAGGGTTTTATTGCTGGTGCCTGCAGCAGCGGACGAAGCAAAGCAGCAGGATAAAATTGTCTCCACCATTAACAAGGTTATTGATATTGGTTTTTTGCGGAAATTGGATGATAATACAGATAACTATGAAATACACCGTATTATTAAGGGCTTTGTAAATGCCGATGAAATTGACAGCGCATTAAACAGGTTGGAAATCTATGCCGCCGAAAAAAAGATTGCTGAATAATGACTGAAACAGATTTTGATATTATTATCTCTAATGCCGGGTTCAGGCTTCAATACCTTGAAGTACTGAACTGGGGCACATTTAATCAGAAGATGTGGAAAATTGAGCCGCAAGGATTCAATTCTCTGTTAACCGGAGATATTGGTTCGGGCAAATCCACTTTAGTCGATGCGCTGACTACATTATTGGTTCCGTCAAATAAAATAACATTTAATAAGGCTGCTGGAGCAGATAGTAAGGAAAGAAATTTATTGACCTATGTAAGGGGTGAGTATAAAAAGGAAAAGGAAGAAATAACAAAAACTGCAAAAAAAATATACCTGCGCCCAGACGATAATACGCATTCTGTAATTGTAGCTAACTTCTTTAACGAGGGATATCAAGAGCATGTTTGCCTGGCACAGGTGTTTTGGGTGAAAGATGGTAAGGTTGAAAAACTGCTCATTGGAAGCAGTGTGCCACTTTCGATAAAAGGGCATTTAAGCAATTTTAGTGAAGTCAGTGACCTAAAAAAGCGGTTACGGGGTTTGGAGGGCGTAACTCGTTTTGACGATAACTTCAGCAAGTACAGTGAATATTTCAGACATCGATTTGGAATGACAAGTGATAAAGCCATAGATCTGTTTTACCAAACGGTTTCCATGAAATCGGTAAGTAGTTTAACTGATTTTGTCAGGGAACAGATGCTTGAGAAGACGGACGTAAAAGAGCAAATCGGAGTATTATTAAAAAGATTCGATGAATTAAATAAGGCTCACGCTGCCGTTGTACATGCCAGGGAACAATACAACCATTTGAAACCGCTTGTTGAATTTGCCGTGCAGTATGGACAAGTAAATGCTGAAATCGAAAAAATTGAAGAAATGCTTACTGTTATACCGGCTTGGTTTGCTGAGAAAAAAGTAAGTCTTATCGAGAAAGCGATTCTCGATGCCGAAAGCGATCTTGAAATAGCTAAGCTTACATTAAAGGCAATACAGGATGAAGCGGGGCTTCTGGATGATAAAAGATTTGGATTAAAACAGGACATAGATAATAATGGAGGGAAAAGATTAGAGCAGATAGCCGATGAAATTAAGAAACGCTCAGTTGAAAAAGAATCCAAGAAAAGAGAATGGGATAACTATGATTTGCTAACTAAAAGATGCGGATTGACGGGTGCGGAAAATGAAACTGATTTTAACAACAACCTCCAACAGGGACAAATTATATTCAGTAATTGTGAAACAAAAGAAACTGAACTAAGAGATCAGCGGGACAAAGTTGTTATAGAAATTCGTGAAAAAGACAATGAGTTGCTGGAAGAGTACGCAGAATTAGATTCTTTACAGTCAAGGAAAAGCCAAATACCGTCATGGCTGATTGAAATAAGAAACCAAATCTGTATGGATTTGCGAATTGAGGAAGAAGAACTACCGTTTGCGGGCGAATTGTTGAAAGTTCATGATGAAGAAACAGATTGGGAAGGTGCCATTGAGAAACTATTACATGATTTTGGAATTAGCTTGCTGGTTCCATCCACTCATTACAGGAGTGTTAGCCGTTATGTTAACGGCAAAACATTGAAAAGTACAGATGGACGGGGAAGAAAGCTGACATACCTGGAGGCCGATATTACTAAAAGAGATAGTTATACAAAACAGTTATCGGAGGATAGTGTAATAAACAAAATTGAAACCAAACCCGATACAGTTTTTGACATATGGCTTGAAAGTTATCTTCATCGGAGTTTTGGCGATTTTGCATGTGTTGAAGTAGAGGAACTGCAACAAATTCCTTACGCTATTACCAGGCAGGGCTTAATTAAAAGCGGAAAGATTAGGCATACTAAAGATGACAGATGGAGTATCAACGATAAAAGGAATTTTGTATTAGGGTGGACAAATATTGAAAAAGTAAAAGCTTTACAGGAAAATGTAACAGAGATAGAAGCTGTAATCAGGACGATAAAAAATGAAAAATCCAGAATTGAGAAAGAAGAAATCGCCAACAATACAATTAAAACTGCGGTTGGGAAAATAATTGAGTTGAAAGATTACTCTGTCATCAACTGGCAGGCAGAGGTTAGGAAGATTTTTGATCTGGAAAAAGAACAAAATGAGTTGTTGGATAAAAATGACCTTTTAAGTACACTTAAGAAGAGCCTACAGGAGGTAGAAAATAACTTAAAGGAATTAAAAGAAAGAGAATCCCAAAAAGACCGGGATATTGGTGGGCTACAAACAACAATTAAGTCCTATTACACACAGCTTGACTCTTCTAGATCATTAGTAAATCTAATCGATCAACGAAGGAAGCAACAATATTATCCGATCATCGAGGGAAAAATTGGAGAAAAGACATTTAAACTAAATGCTGTCGATACGTTTCAGGATCAGTTCAAAAAACAGTTTGAAGGAGAAAACGGCGAGTTAAAAAAGTTACGGAGTACACTGACCAGACTAGCTACGAACATTACCAGGAAAATGCGGGACATAAAAGATCATTCTAAAGCTGAATACAGCGAATTTAGCGAAGATGTTGACGCAAGGGCTGAATACATCGTGAAGTTTGAACAACTGGCAAATGAAGATTTAAAGAAACATGAAGACCGTTTCAAAGAAGAACTAAACCGTAACGTAATAAACAGCATCGCCGTATTTGATACTCAATTAGAGAAGCATGAAAAAGATATCAAGCAAAAAATTATTTATATCAACCAGCACCTGCATGAAATAGTTTACGACTCAGCAAAAGGCACTTACATCACTATATTAATAGATGCGAGCGTAAATAAAGACATCCGGCAATTTAAAGAAGATCTTCGCCTATGCTATATTAATACATTAGGTGATGAAAGCGGGTTGTATAATGAAGCTAAATACGAACAGGTAAAAAAAATATTGGATCGGTTCGCAAGCATGGAAAATGTTGACCGGGAATGGACGAGTACTGTTACTGATGTAAGAAACTGGTTTGAATTCAACGCAAGTGAACGATATGCTTCAGATGACAGTGAAAAGGAATTCTATGAAGGTTCTGGCGGTAAGAGCGGTGGTCAAAAAGAAAAATTGGCATACACTATACTGGCTTCTGCACTGGCATACCAGTTTGGATTACAATTTGGGGAAGATAAGAGCAGAAGCTTTCGGTTCGTTGTAATTGATGAAGCCTTCGGAAGAGGAAGTGATGAAAGTACCCGTTATGGACTTGAGCTTTTCAGAAAACTTAATTTACAGCTTCTGATCGTGACCCCGCTACAGAAAATCCATATTATAGAAAACCATGTCAATGCATTTCATTTTGTTAGTAACAGGGACGGCAATAATTCACAAATCAGTAATTTGACTGTTCAACAGTACAAGGAAGAAAAGGCAAAAAGAAGTGTAATATTTCAGCCAGCCATAAACCCTGAAACAAATTAACAATGATTACCCCGGCTGAAATAAAAGTACAGGCATTAAAATGGTGGAAGCCATATTTACAAAGTCATTTAAAAGGAGAAATGTTTTTTCCCAGGAATATTGACCGTATCGGAAAAATTAAATCATCGGCTGTTAGGGAAAATCTCAGTGAATTGCAAACACAACTTGACGATTTATACAAAAAAACAAAAGAAAAAACCGGTTTTGGGTATGTTGTAAATAAGGAAGATGTTCATTTTCGAAGAACAGGCAGCCATACGCTTCCGCAATCAATTACATTTGAATCAGCGGAAGATTATATTGTTTTTGTGGGGAAGAAAAAGGAATGGAATTCCTTTCTATACGGCACTAATGTAATTGAGGATGAACTACCACAATTGAAGGAATGGGTGCTGAATAATCCACAAGCAGTAATTGATTATGATGGTGAATGGGTCAGTTTAATGAATATTTGCAAGTACTTTTTAGTTAACCCTAAGCCAGACCTATATCTCCGCCAATTACCGATTGATCTGCATACAAAATTTATTGAACAGCATGATGTAATCTTAAAATCACTTTTAGATTTTCTTATTCGAGACAATATCAGAGACGCTTCAGAAAAATCGATTAGTAAAAGATATCACCTAAAGTATGATGAACCTACCATCAGAATAAGAATACTGGATAAGCTATTAATGATAGGTGGTCTGTCAGACATTAGAATTCCTCTGAGTGATTTTGAGAAATTAGAAATTCATGCCGATAATCTCATAGTGACAGAAAATAAGATGAATTTCTTGGCTTTGCCAGCTTTGCCTGCTACGATTGCAATTTGGAGCGGAGGGGGTTTTATGATAAGTCATTTGCAAAAAGTAAGGTGGCTCCATAACCGGAATATCCTTTACTGGGGCGACTTGGATACGCATGGCTTTCTCATATTACATCAGATGCGGACGTACTTTACTCAAACGAAATCTGTAATGATGGATATGGAAACATTTGAGCGGTTCAAAGGAGAGGGTGTTGTTGCCGGCGAAAAGATAAATTCGGAAAAGTTAACTGCATTAGATAAAACAGAAACAAAGATGTTTGAGTTTTTAAGAACCAATAATCTGCGGTTAGAGCAGGAAAAAATCAGACAGGAACATGCGGATATTTTCTTTCAGAAATTGTTTCCTATTTCATAGTGCAGCAAACAATACATCCATCGTAAGGCTTTTTTGCACCAACCTGTCTGAATGCTCATTGTCTTTTATGCCATATGCCGAAATCATTGTCAGAAATAATGTTTTTTTGGTCTTCGTTTTCTTCGCAAAAACGTCCAGCTTTTGTTCCAGTTCACCAGCATAAGATTTATCAATGCTGAATTCACCAGTGTAAAATTTCATTTCGCAGAGATTGATACAACGATCTTTTCTGTCTATTAGCAGATCAATTTGTGCCCCTTTTTCTTTTTGTCCTTTGCCCGGCACAAACCGCCAGGCGCTGTCCTCAGATTCAATACCGTGTATTCCAAGGCCTTTTTTTATCTGATCCACATGCTTCAGGCAAACTGCTTCGAAAGCCATACCGCTCCATATTTTGTAAGTAGGACTGGCACTGACTTTAATCCAGGTATCTTGACCTGAAGTTTTGGCTTTGTCCATAAATTTCAGGTAGAATATGGAGAATTCATCTATAAGACGATAAATGGAATCCCTACTGGCTTTATCATAGGGTAGTACAGATTTAATAAACCCTGATTCTTCCAATTCCTCAAGCATTAAGCTAGTTCTGCCACCTGAGCTGAGTCCACAGGCATCAATGATCTCCTGTCGTGTCATGCCCTTTGGAGTGGTTGCCAGTGCCCTGACAGCTTTTATATGATTGTCTGCAATCTCAAACAGGGAACCGTACAGGTTATTGAACTCTCCAGTCAGCAATCCATCCTTGGTAAAGCAGTTTTTCTGTATAACCTGTGCCGCACTGCTGCCTTTCCCCACATTCGTTAAGTATTGCGGGATGCCACCAAATGCCATGTAAATCTGAAGTACCTGGTACCTGTCCAGTTTACTACCCCGACTTTTCAGGTAAGCTTCGGTTTCAGAAAGGGTAAACGGTAATAACCTGATTTTTTGAGTAATTCTGTTATGTAGCCCTCCCTTATTGTTCACAATATTACGGATCATCCACGAAGCTGCCGACCCACAAATGACAACAAGTAGATTCGATTGCCGGCTGGTCCAGGTGTTCCAGAAATGTTCGAATGCTGATAGAAACCCCGATTTGCGGCCATCCAGCCACGGAAATTCATCCAGAAATACAACCCATTTTTTGGCTTTACTTTTCCCATCGAGATATTGTTCCAGAGCATGAAATGCCTCCACCCAGTTTTCGGGTGATTTCAGGGATAGGGCTGAGCCTGTTGCTTTTTGTAAGGCTTTGCTGAATTGTTGCAATTGCTCTTTTAAGCTGGCACCGTACATACCTGTTAATTCAAAAGCGAGGCGGTCCTGGAAATAAGTATGAATAAGGAAAGTCTTGCCGACCCTTCTTCTTCCATATACCGCAACAAGTCCCGCCCCCTTTGCTCTCAGTACGTCTTCGAGAAGCTGAATTTCTTCCTTTCTGCCGCTTATTTGCTCCATCTTTTTAAATTAATTAGTATCATTTTAATAGTTATGGCCGGATATAAGGTTGTTATAAACGGCCACAACTCCAAAGTCTACCCACTTATGGCCGGATATAAAATTACTATAAGCGGCCACAACTCCCAAATTCATCCCATTTATGGCCGGATATAAAGTTGCTATAAACGGCCACAACTTTTACTCCCCCCAATTCTCGCATAACCCATTAATTGTGGGTTTGACGAACCCACAATTACGGCTCCTGGAATTTCAGGTTTTTTGTTTCTTGTAAGTTTTAAAGGATGTAAGCACCCCTGACAACTCTTTTTTAATAGTATTCTCAAAACTGTCCAGATAGTTCTCTGTAGTTTTTGAATCTGTATGACCTAATGATTCCTGAATAAATTCTATGCTGGCCCCAGAGCGTTTCATGACTGTAGCAAATGTGTGTCTAGAAACAATATTGGTGATCTTTCTATCAATTCCAAGTTTGTCCCTTATAGTGGCCATTCCTTCGTTAATGTAAGAACGAGTATGATTGAGCAAATCGAATTGCTCCAGAATGGTTAAGCCTGGGCGTAGGATGGGGAAAAGATAGCTTTCCGGAGATTTATCTTTATTACCTTGCCGGTCAATTATCTCCTTTATTTCATCGCTTAAATAGACACTAATAGGTCTTGAGTTCTGTCGGGTACAACGTTCGGTTTTAGCTCTTTCGAAAATGATAAAATCTTCATCAATGTTTTTGAACTTTAATGAGATCATATCCTTTACGTTCATGCCGTTTGCGAGATAGCAAAACATCCAAAGATCTTTGGCCCTCCTTATATGTTCATCTTCTGGATCGTAATAGTAGATATTCTTTACATCTTCAATTTTCAGAGCTTTTTTAAAATTACGTGTGGATGGAATCTGATATTTTCTGCGCCCGAAAGGATAACATTTTTCCCTCACTATAACTCCTTGTTCAATTGCTTCATTAAATACGGTTCGAAGAGGACGTAGAACAGTTGCAACGGTTGACTTACTAACACCTCGTGTAAGAGTGGTTTGTTCAAATTGATAGAGAAAGGCGACGGTTATTTCTTTAAATAGAACATTTCCCCGAAACTTAGCAAGATCGACATAGCTTCTTTGATAGTTTATCGCACTTCCTATACGTCCTTCCTGCAATAGTTTTTTAACACAATACAAATAAACTGGTGAAATAGATCCGACACGAGAGTGGTCTTCTGCAAATATTTTGAACCTTTTAAGGAAAGGCGAATAATCAAATTTGTCTACTGGGATTGGTAAGATTTCCTGTTTAAAAACACGTCTTCGGAATATTTTATTATCACGGATAAATCCATTCTCGAAGTCTCGGAAATCGGATGGCTCTTTCTGTTTAATGAAATTGTCTAATGTTCGCTTCAAGTCCTGAAGGGAATTTTTAATTTCCTGCAGCGATTCATTAATACGGGAGGCTGAAAGTCGATTAAACTCTTCCTCGGTTAGATCAAACTTTGTTTGATAAGTGCGGTTTTTTCGATCAATTATGACTCTTAACTTGATCGGGTACTTGTTGTTTTTTTTCTTTATTCTCCTTATATCGAGAATAAGAGAGGTTGAAATATTCATAACTACTGATTTTCATTCACACTATTTTCTTCTCACAGATTCGCGAACAATTTGCGATCAATCACCAGTTAATTGAACTTAAATGGAGCAATGCAAAATAATGCGCAAATTGTTAATAAAATGAAAATCAATGCGGTAGTTAAAATCAATACAGATAAGAAAAGGCGGATTAAGTCCATTTAACCGCTCAAAATCTGCCGTTCGCAAGGATGTGCTGGTTCGATTCCAGTCCCGGGCACGTATTGGCCTTGTAAGTGATTAACTTGCAGGGCTTTTTTATTTGCTGCCTGTTGTCTTTTCACGTTTCTTTTCGCTTTCTCCCAACTTTTTTGACACAAAAACGACACATGCTATGACACACGATTTTACTTGCACCTGGCATCACCTTTATGGTATTGACAACTTTCCCTGCTTTACTAATGAAAAATTTTTTTCAACTGTAGCCTGGTTCTTTTTTTCGCTATTTCCCACCTGTATTAAAATTAACATTCAGTGCAATGACTACAGCTACAAGTTGATTGCTCCGGCATACACATTGCGCATAAATCTCTTCACCTTTAAAACTGAAGTGTTATGAATTTTGTGAAAAGAACGAATGCAAAAGGAGACAAGATTTCTTTTTATTATGATCTTGGACGGGGAAAGGGTCAAAGAGTGGCAACCGGTGTTTTTATCTATGCTAAACCCAAAACCCAGGTTGAGAAGAATCATAATAAAGAAGCTCAACTAATATTAGAAGCAAAAAGATCTCAATACATCCTGGAAAATCAGGCTACCGGCAGCGGGTTAATTCCATCACATAAATTCAAGGCTAATTTTATGGATTATTTCAGTGAATACGTTACTATGAATAAACGATTTGGAAACAGATCACTGGAATGTAGCTTTAAGTATTTTGTCAAATTCGTGGCAAAAGACCATATATCGCCCATAGATATTACAGAAACATTTTGCCAACGCTTCAGGCAGTTCCTGATGGACACTCTTACTTCAGAAACGCCAGCGAATTATTTTGCACGATTTAAAAAGGTGCTGAAAGCCGCCACCAAAGATGGCTATTACCGGATAAGTCCAGCAGAGGATGTCAAATCAAAAAAAGGAAAACCGGGAAAGCTAAAGGAAAATCTTGAGGCCGAAGAGTACATAAAATTACTAAAAACTCCATGCTTCAATACAGAAGTACGGGAAGCATTTATTTTTTCCTGCTATACGGCTCTTCGTTGGTGCGATGTCAAGAAACTGAAGTGGTCAGACATCTCAGGTAACCAGCTAAAAACGCAAATCGTCCAATCAAAAACCGGCAAGCGATTATCAATAAGCCTACACCCCATCGCTAAGGAAATTCTTGAAAAACGAAGAGGCGTTTCTACAGTGGAAAAAGCTGAGATAAATGTGTTCAAACTTCCGTCGCACAATGCTGCAATAGTTTTACTTGATCAGTGGTGCAGAAATGCCCGTATCAGGAAACACATCACCTGGCACTGCGCACGATTGAGTTTTTCTATTTTACTTCAGGATGCAAAGGTCGATAACGCAACAGTGGCGCTTTTGTTAGGGCATACCACAACAAAATATGTAGATGAAATTTATAAGCGACACCGGCCAAAAGATCAAATATGTTCAATCAGCCGATTACCTATGCCAGACAAATACATAATGAATTAAGAGTCGACTATCATCGTCTATCCGATACATAAAAAACCGTGAGCATAAATGAGGAGTATTTTTGAGTTACCACACTTAAAAATATTCGACTTACCGGATGTGCCCAGCAGCGGAAAATTAAATATATCTTTGACCCATTTTTTTGATCGTGCTCCAAAAGCCCTTTTATAGGGACTAGCCAGCCGATATAAGTGACCAATCGCACTAATATTTAATTTTTTCTGGTTAATATCGGTTACGTTTAAGGGGGGGTGTTGAAATTTGCTATGTTTATTCCGGCTTAAATGCTGATACTAAACTTACGGCTAGCCAGCCCTTACAGTTAATTAGCAGGTATGACTTAACTGGCTGCTTCATAATCATTATGAAGTAGCTGCTTATCTTGCTTTAACTGCATTACCCATATATGTGTCCTCTTTTTGCTAACTTTAGTACTTAGTAGCTTCATGTCCATTTCTAACCCAATACTGCCGAACGAAAAGGAATTATTTGCCCGAATGGCAGGTGGTGATGAAGCTGCTTTTGCCGACATTTTTTTCCATTACATTCCTGTTCTCCAGCCCCATATCTTTAGGATGACCCGATCGGAAGAGGTAATGCAGGATATTATCCACGAAACATTTTTAAGCATTTGGGTTAACAGAGTAAAGATGCTGGCGGTGGAAAATCACAGGGCTTATATCTTTACTATGTCTACCAACAAAACCTATAATTGGATGAAAAAAATGGCCCAGGAAAGACTGGCTATTGCTGGCGCTAAAAGCAAGACTAATGACTATTCGAATGACACCGAGGAAATGGTTGACTTTAACGAAAGCGCTGAGTTCATTAATCAGGCGGTGGCGCTACTACCCCCACAAAAAAAACTGATATTTAAATTGAGCCGGGAGGAAGGACTTAGCCATGAGGAGATTGCCGAACGACTGAATATTTCTAAGAATACTGTCAGTAATCACCTGACCCAGTCCCTTCTTTTTATTAAGGATTATCTGCTGAAAATGCCGGGTGGTAGTTTGATATTGTTGGGATTTATGTTGGAAAAGGTGTCCGCAATTACCCATTTTTAACTTACAACTGGCCGGTACCAGTTCTTACCTTATTTTTGAAAAGTACTAATCGCTTCTATGGGTCGCAACAGGGGAAACCTCAGAATAGAAACTTCAATCAATTGTTCGGGAAAGCTTTTCAATGAACAAAGGATATTTCCGTTAAAAGAAGCAAATTATCTTGTAAAGAATTATGATTTGGATGGTGATGCTCCAAAGCAATTTATAAAAGCGTATTTCTATGAAGAAGACAGTGGTGTTAAAAAAGCTGCAGCAAAGTCATGGTTTCCTTACATTGCGAAAACGGCGGAAAAATGGTATCCGCACGAATCTGTCATTGAATTTGTAATCAACCGCATTGGCGAGGTATTAGCTCTTAGGATGAACGAGATCCGGTTGGTAAAAGCTAATGGACAAATCCGGTTTTTAAGCAAATACTTTCTTAATGAAAACGAAAAACTCATCCACGGTTCAGAAATTTGTGGTGAGCATTTAGGAGATATGATAATGGCCAGGGAGATAGCTAACGACCGGCCAACCTCCCGCCAATTATTCACTTTTGAGTTTATAAAAGACGCCATAAGATCTGTATTTCCAACCTGTTTTGAACTTTTGTTGTTCGATCTTGTTAAGATGATTACTTACGATGCGCTTACCGGTAATAATGACAGGCATTTTTACAACTGGGGTGTCATAGATACTAAGAAAAAAACGTCAAAAATGCCTACTTTTGCTCCCCTGTATGATTCGGCAAGGGGTTTGCTTTGGAACCTGAGTGACGACAATATCAGGAATTTTTATAGAAATCATAAACAAGGTGGCAAAAAGATTGTAAATTATATTGAAGAAGCGAGTCCAAGGATTAGTATTGAAGATAATACCCAGGCCAACCATTTCCAACTCATTGATTTTATTAAGCGCTACAACAACGAGTATAAACTAGTCGTTAATGAGCTGGCAAGCAGAGAAAACGAGGTAAAGGTTTTAGCTGTGCTGAATGATGAATTTTATTCCTTTTTTATTAAAGAAAGATCGGAACTGATGTCGGAAATTATAAAAATAAGGTTTAACAGGATAAGGAATATATAAAAATGCTACGTAAAATTTTAAATTGGTTTAGCAAAGGCGAGGACGAATATGTTGTGCCTTTGCCAAAGGATGAAGATGCAAAATTTGTCCTGCTGGTAGATGATATACGTATAGGAGTTCTTTATTGCGAAAAAAGCGAATGGTATTTTAAATATTCTGAGGATTTTAAAAATCGTTCTGAATATAATCGTATAGTAGGGTTTCCTGATCTTAATAAAACCTACAAAAGTGATACGCTCTGGCCGTTTTTCCAAATTCGCATACCCGGTTTGAAACAACCGGCCATAAAGGAGATCTTAGAAAAAGAAAAAATTGACAAAACAAATGAAGTGGAGTTATTACGGCGTTTTGGTCACAAATCAATTTCTAACCCGTATGAACTGGTGATGGAATAAAAAGAAACCACACTATTGGAAAAGAGATGCCACATTTTAAATTAGCACATCACTCAAGAACGTTGTCGCAAGTGTTTGAATTTTGTAAACTTTCTTCTTTAAAGGGCCTCGTTGTGACCTATTATTCATAGACCCTTCATTTCCAGTTTTGCCACAAGTCCTGGTCGATTTAATTTGGTGATTTATTAAATTAGTAGACTTGAGGCAACATTTCGGTAAAAGAACACTTCACCGAACGGGTGGCAGGCACGGTTTCACGTCATTATACTTAGCCACTTTCTTATGACTAACAGAATCCAGTGCTGTACGTAAAATGAAATGAAAATGGAGGAGATATTATTTCAGAAACTTTCCCGGTATAGGATGCTTCTTTAAAAAAGCTGCAGCTTTTTTATCTTTTTCTTTAAAGTAAGAAGCCCTGGCATATTCAGCAATTTTTTCAGACCCCTCACTTCCCATAGCCGGCTTCAAAGGCTTTTTTGTATGTTTTGTATTGTCTGCCATAGTTCAAAAATAGCTATTGGCTGGTATAGTTGTATTACTTCGTCCCGTATTCATTCTCAATATATTTGATAAAGGCTTTTAACTCGCTATCAGAGATGCTATCCTGGTCGGCCTTATCGTAGATGGTTAAGAAGTAAATTGCATCCAGCCTGATTTTTACACAGGTTATTATTCTGGCCCCGCCGCTTTTCCCCCGCCCTTTGCTTTTAATGGCCAGCCGGATTTTGTAGCAATCTTTTCCAAGTGAGGTACCCCTTTCCGGATCAGATTCTAATTCTTTGAGCAGATTGGAAAAGTCGCTTTTTACAGATGGGTATTTTTTAGCCAACTCTTTAAGACGCTTAACAAAAGTGGGCAGGTAAACAAATTTCATTGGGAGCAATTACAACTGGGATAATAACTGTGCAGTGGTAGGAGATTTTATTTTGCCCCTGCTGTGCTGATCCATCTCAGTAAAGGAACGTTTCAGATCTTCCAGTATCCTCAACTTTTCAAGACTATGCTGCACCTGGTCCCATTTTTTAAGCGGAATCAAAACAGCCGTTGCCTTTCCTCTTTCGTTTGTTACATAACTTACACCAGACATAGTCTTCTTTTTCAGTTCATAAAAATACATCTTTTTTTGAACTTATTATTTTCTCCGAATTTCAAAGAGCTTACTATTTATAAGAACACCTGCATATTATCTATCACCCCCCAGTATTTACTTGTTGGTCAGATGACGCAACAAGGGCAACTTTCAGTTCAACACCCGAACACCTGCCGGGGAAAAGATAATATCTCAGGCCTTGCAGCATGGCTAGGTTTGCCACAAGTCCGGGTCATTTTAGTTTGGTGATTCATTAAATTAGTACATCACTCAAGAACGTTGTCGCAAGTGTTCGAATTTTGTAAGTTTTCTTCTTTAACCGACCCCACTTGTGACCTACTATATATAGACCTTTCATTTCTAGTTTTGCCACAAGTCCGGGCCGTTTTAGTTTGGTGATTCATTAAATTAGTACATCACTCAAGAACGTTGTCGCAAGTGTTCGAATTTTGTAAGTTTTCTTCTTTAACCGACCCCACTTGTGACCTACTATATATAGACCTTTCATTTCTAGTTTTGCCACAAGTCCGGGCCGTTTTAGTTTGGTGATTTATTAAATTAGTACATCACTCAAGAACGTTGTCGCAAGTGTTCGAATTTTGTAAACTTTCTTCTTTAAATGACCCCACTTGTGACCTGCTATATAGACCCTTCATTCATTTCTAGTTTTGCCACAAGTCCGGGTCGTTTTAATTTGGTGATTCATTAAATTAGGAGACTTGCGTCAACACTACGGTAAAAGAACACTTCGCCGAACGGGGTGCTAATTGTAAAATCTTACTCATGATAATAAGGCTTTTAAATATTCTGCAGATACTTGTTTATACAACTTAATCTTGCCCACTTCGGCAAATAACTCGGGCTTTAAACTTCCAGCCGAAGGAATGATCTCAATGGTTGTAAAACCTGGCTGTACACCAGCCAGGCCTTCTTCACCTTTGCGATATTTTTTAATCCAGGAGTAGAATGTTTGTTCTACAATATCGAACATCTCACAATATTCTTTTACTGTAAAACCACTCTGCTCCTGATCAGTTAAATGCTTCTGTATCTCCTCCTCTGTGCGGCGAACCATAGCCTTGCCATTCAAAACTGCTTGCTGTTGCTGTTCCATAAATTTTACCAATATGTCAAAGAGCGCAAAGTTATCCTGTGATAACTTCTATTTTAATATGTACTTCGTCGTTCCTTTACGTTTCTTCCTTTTTTCATCGATGTGGTTTATGGTGGTTTCTCACCTTCTTATTTGCCATCCGATCCAATCCAATGTTCAGTCTTTGCTTCTTCCTGGATTTCAGCCATCGTTGCCACACTATCTTTTTTCCTCTTTTCATTCCACATCTTGCAAACCTTGCAATCTTTGCCGCAGTTGCCAGATGGATCGAAGGAGTAACCAGTTTCAATTCCTTTTAGATTTGCGGGTATCCCTATCGTCATCCATTTAGGGGCCGGGCTACCTTTTAAATAATGATCAAAAAACTGCATTAATCGAATAGTGTAGTCCATAGCGTCTTTTTCGTTTAGTCCATGCCCACTATTATCATATTGAAGCATCCAAACTAGCTTGCTCAACCTACGTAGCGCAACAAAAAGTTCCACGCCTTGTTGCCATGGCACATTCTCGTCTCTTTTATTATGCATAATCAATAGAGGAGTGGTTATTTTATTAGCTTTAAAAATAGGGGAGTTCTTAATATACACTTCTGGATTTTCTGAAAGAGGAAATTCAAGCCTAAACTGACCACCCTTCTCATTATGAGGCGAAAAGGCTATAGCCGCACCATCAGCAAGGGGTGTACCAAATATACTGATCAAGTCTGTCGGACCTGCACCTTCTGCCGCAGCTTTGAATATATTAGTATTTGCTACTAATATATTCGTTTCGAATCCGCCGAAACTATGTCCTTGAATTCCTATTTTTGTTGAATCAACAAAGGGATACTTAAAAATGTGCCTGACACCGGACAACACTGAAATGACAATAGATTCAGCAATATCGCCCACAGTGTAATGAATGTCTGGAGTAAAAATGATGTAGCCCCTAGAAACAAACCATGGAATGTTTATCGCGCCGCTTGTAAATTCTGGCCGGGGAAAATGAAAAAGATCACCGGAAAGCTTTTCATAATAGTGAATAATCACCGGGTATTTTTTGCGGGAGTCGAAATTTTCTGGCTTATACAATATGCCCTGACAAGATTTACCATTAGGCATTGTCCATTCGATCAGGTCAGTTGTCAGCCAATTGTATTTTGCTTGTGGTTGGTAATTGGTTAACGGATGAAATTTTTTAAGATCCTTTGACAGATAATAATTAGGAGCATCAACGGATGTTTCACGCTTTACGATCCATACGTTTCCATTAGCAGCTTTAACAAGATTCATATAGCTGCAAGGTTCCATGGTTAAGAGTTCAGGGTCTGCCAACCTTTGGGGCCAAAGATAAAAGAACCCATTATTCTTATTCTCAAGATTAAAAGCGCTTAACAATATTGGCCTTTTCGATCTATATGAATAATTGATAGAAGAATTTGAGGCACTTACCAGCCTAAACTTAATTCGATGCTTTTTACCGTAGCCATTTGTTAAATTTAGGCCGGGGGACGCATTCTTAACATTAACTTTCCAAATATCATAATTATCATAAATCATTAACTCATTATTTGCTAACCATCCTGCAATGCCTACAAGATAATAGTTGTCCTTAGTTTTCTCATCTTGTAGTTTATCAGTAAGTCGCTCCGGAATTCTATCTGAAATGGAATTGGTTTTACCAGTCATCACATCATAATTTAAAACCGTTCTTTCTTTAGAATCATAAAAGACAAGATTTCTATTATCTGGTGAAATAGAAAGTAATGCAGACTCTTTACCTATTAATCTCCGATACCCATTATTTAATGAAACCAAATACCAAGATGGGAGTTCGTCTAGCCAAATTTTATCACCATTATACTTTTGCCGCCTAACAAGTACTTCGTTGTCACTTTTTAAATCAAAATTGACAGATTCTTCATTATCGTTAACATGAATAATTTTATTCCCATCCACAGCCATTGCAGAAATAATTTTTCCTTGAGAGATTCCTACGCCTAATGTGCTCCTACCTGTTTTCTTTAATTCACCAAATTGTTGGTGTTGAAGAACCATATCATTATAATTCCAAACGTCAACCTGTAGCGCATCTATTTGAGGTTTAGGTACCAATTCTGCATCGGGTTCCAGATTAAATAATATGTACTTTCCGCTCTTATTAAATAAGGGGCCAGGCAATCCAATCACTAATCCTGAATCGGTACCTAGTGACTGATTGCTTATTTGCATAGTCGCTCGATCGCTACCAGCGCGATAGTACCAAATCGAAGCACTACCTTTTCCAACATTTTTATCTCTAACGATGAATACTAGTTGGTTTGCTTGTTCATCAAAACTATATGAGCTAGTAAATACATCCTTCGAAGATGCCTCATTATTTGACCAAATAATATTTGAAATACCAGTTTTTAAATTGACCCAATGGAGCGATTCATAGCCGTTAACATTTTTCGTATTAAATAATAAAATGTTACCGTTATTTTCAAAATGAAAATCCTCAACCTCGCCAAATTTCTGTTCTTTGCCCGAATTTAAATTCCGTACAATTAATTCATTCGTTTTCTTAAGCCGGTAGGCCAATAATTTACCTTTAACATTATTCGGCTGCTTCAAAGCAAAAACTCCTGTTATCAATTTAATAGAATCACTCCCTAATTGCTGAAAACAAAGTGTGTCATTTTTTTTAAAAATTGCTTGCCTATTGTCATCCGAAAAAAATCCATCCTGTGTCCCTATAATTTCTTTTTTCCATGAGCCATTAGTACTTTGAATTATCAATGTTTCATCGCCTGCAGGTTTGTTACTAATAGAATAAATAAAATAGCGCCCGTTTTTGCTGATAATCGTATTGCTGGAAGCCAAATCAGCCCAATTATCAATGGCAGAACTATCAATTACGGGCTTGAAAGTCCCCGCTTTATCCTGGGCTTCAGTAAATAGATAACAAAAAAATAAAGCTGCTGAAAATATAAATTTCATTCCATTTAGTTTAGTGAGGCAAATGGTGTCTTAATCTTTATCCGCTTCTATCCAAGTCGGCTCACCACGTTTCATTTTAATTAGATTGGCTTGAAGCGATTTCAGTAACCAATCAGCTTCTCTTTGATTTATTGCAATTTGGACAGCTTTTTCCTGCCAATGAATGGCTTCATTCTTTCTTCCATCTTTATACAACAGATTTGCATATGTGTCAATGTTATTCGCATCTTTAGGATTTCTGCGTATAACTCCTTCCATCCATTTTAATCCAATATTTATTTCTTTTTTGTCGTCACTATGAAATAATATAGCCGTAAATACAAAATTGTTCAGCCGCTGAGAGTCTTCAAAACCGCTTGTCGTATCCGTACCAAATCGTTCCACCTTTTTTATATAATACCGGATATACTTAGACCAATATTTATTTTTTGTTTCCGCAAAATATTCATATAATGAAGCTCTTACCCAGGTGTCTTGATCGATTGCCATCTTCTTTCCGTATTTACTTCTTATCACTTTAGACACAATTTTCCATGGAACAAGGTCCTGATTTTTTGAAATGGATTCTTTCCAATACCTATCATAATATTCTGCGCTTATTATATTTCGAACTACCGATTCAGCATAGCTTTTTGCCCCCACTACATTATTTACTTCTAATGCATGTTTATAAAAAACATTGAAACCTTTATCACTTGTATTGGTGGTAAAACACTTCAATAGTAGAATGTTTTCACTTGTATAAAATTCATCATTGGGTATCCTGTTAATAAATGTGCAAGCAATTTCCTTTGCCTTGCCCTCATTTTTTAGAATAATTAGCAATGGCACATTTTTCTTTAAGCCATTATAACCTAAACCTTCCAGGTGATCAAGCAATAAATTCTTTATTTCGGGAACAGCTCTAAAACACTTTATGAGGTAAAAATTATCTTCAGCCAAAAATTCGTCATTGGAAAGCAAGCTTAAGTATTCAGTCGCTATTTTTTGTATTTTAGGACTCTCTGAAAATTGAGTCAGGAGCAATAAATTTTCTTTTTTGTTCCATTCTACCTTAGAAATACGATCAAAATATTCCGCAGCCATTGTTGATGCCAATTCTACTCCTACATATCTAAACGCTACTGCGAGTCCCTTTAATTCAGATGTATCTAACTTGCCAGGCTGGTAATTATTCAAAAATGAATAATATTGCTTTCTCGGATTTAATGCATCATTTGCCAGTGTTATAAAATCTCCCACATTTTTATAGCCAACTGCCTTGTGTAGCGGTTTTCCTTCAGGTGAAAAAAACAAAAAAGAGGGGAGGGTTGATATTGCATAGTTTTTATGTATTGATTCGGCATCACTATACCATTTTTTAACTTTCTCGTCGTCGAAAACCGTTTTATCTATTTGCACTTTGACTGAAATGAATTTTTGATTTAAGTATTGACCAACAGTATCGTTAGTATATACGTTTTTCTCCATTTCCTTACAGGGTCCACACCATGTAGCATAACAATCCAGAAAAATATATTTGTGCTCAGCTTTGGCTTTGTCCAATAACTGTTGCCATGTAAGCCCTTCAGTCCATTCAATCCCTTTTGAGAATTCCTGCTGTATATTGTTCTTTGCATTATTTTTAAAAGGAGCTTGTTTGGCTGTCAAGAACAAGGGAACGCAGATTGCCCATAACACAATGATGTATTTCATTTTATAAGGTTTAACTTTTATGGAAAAGTGTGTCGATCTATCAATAGCCCTGGTTTTGCAGCAAAGCAGGATTGGTTTGCAATTCACGGTATGGCAAAGGATATAACTGCTGATAACTTTTCCATGGTGAGCCCAAACTTGATTTCTGAGGAGTTACTATAGACATAACGGCATCAACTGTATTAGTTCTTTTTAGATCTAACCAACGATGTCCCCATTCTGTGAATAGCTCAACCTGCCTTTCGCGAAGGATTGCAGATAATAGTGAATTTTTATAATTGGCTGTTGTGGGAAGTAAGCCAGCTCTTATGCGAACAGCATTTAGATCTGATTGTGCTTCACTGATTTTATTCTGTTGTGCTTTTGCCTCAGCTCTTAGTAAATACTGTTCACCCAAACGAAGCACCATCAGGTATTCTGTCATATTTGTTGTACCAGTAGCCGAAGTAATACTTGGATTATTAAGATTGACCTTGTACTTATAAGGATAGTATAAGGTGTCTCCTCCAACAACAATACTATTTACCCAATTACCACTGGTTTTCCGTTGGTCACCTGACTCAAATGCATTCAAAAGAAAATTAGACAAGCAAACAGGATTTGTACTATTTAGTCCAGTTGATGTAATTATAAATGTCTTTGCATCTTCGGTGTTAAACTCCGTGTTTACAGGTTGTAATTGCCAGATTGCTTCAGCACTATTCTTCAAAAAAACACTGTTCAATGCGGGTAAAGGAATATTAAATAAAGAAGAACTGATTACGATACTAGCCTGAGTTTCCGCATTAGCATAATTACCAGCATCGCCTGTTAAATTTCCATTATATAGATACGCTCTTGCTAACAATGCCGCAGCCGCCCATTTAGTTGGACGTACACGTTCCTCTGACCCCGCCGTGTAAGGAATTAAGTTCTTATCCAAATATTCAGCACTCAATAAATCTACAGCCTCTTTCAAATCTTGTATGATTTGATTATATACCTGAATTTGGGGTGTTCTAGGCATCGTTGCATTAATCTTATGATCAGTAGTTACAACCAAGGGTACATCGCCAAAAAAATTAACCAGGTAGAAATACATAAATGCTCTTATAAACATCGCTTCTCCCAATAACTGTTTTTTAACAAGAGGTGTTAACGAATTAGATGCCACCAAACCCTCTATTGCTGAATTGCAGGTATAAATAGCATCGTAAAGTGGACTCCAATATTCTGTTCCACTAGCGATTGTTGCTGTTACTAGCAGAGAGTTTGAATAATAACGAGTAAGGGTGGCGTCTGCTCCACTCATTAAACTAAAATCATCAGCAGATAATCCACTAAGCATCGAAATCCCTCTATCTCCTTGCGAAAACCCCCACAATCTTGAAATATTGGTGTATAATCCCGAAAGAACCGCAATGGCGGTGGCATCACTGGCATAAACATTTTCAGCATTCGTACTTGTTTCTGGTGCACCTACATCGACAAATTTTTTACAACCAGTATTTGTAAACAAGAATGCAAATAGCAAGAAGTATATGAAGATTTTATATTTATGTATCATAATTAATAATTTTAGATTTTTATAATCCTGCCTGAAAGCCAACTGTAATAATTCGTAAGGGTGGAAGTGAAGTAAAACTTTGATTTTCCGGATCTAATCCTTTATAACCGCTGATCGTGATCAGGTTTTGAGCTTGAATAAATAACTTACAGTTTTGAAATTGAATTTTTCGCTTCCAATTACTTGGGAGTTCCCAAGAAATAGAAAGATTTTTTAATCTACCATATGCAGCATCTTTGAAAGCGGCATCGCTTGAATTAGCTTCTGCCAACGCATCGTCTACACTAGAATTGTCTGCACTAAACTGTTGTATTGTTGCGACATCGCCCGGTTTTTGCCAATGGCTTTGAGTAATCAAAGCTGCGGGTTGGTTTCCGAAGCCAATCCCTGTTGAGAACAACCCTGCAACGAAAGCCTGGGAATTGCTAAAGAAACTTGCCGCTCCTTTCTGTTTTACAAACTGGATCAAAAAATCTACTTGAAATCCCTTATATTGGATACTGTTCTGTAGTCCCCCATAATAACTTGCGAATGAACTAACCAAGACAGTTTGATCTTTAGAACTTGAAGATGTCGTCGGATTTCCATCTTTGTCAGCTACGATATATAGCCCGGTTGTCGGGTCAACACCCAAAAAATGCGTTAGTTTTTGCACGTCAACGGGCTGGCCGATTACATATATACTTGCATAGGAAGAAGCTGCCAAATTTGGAAAATCAACTAATTTATTTCGTGGTATTGTTAGATTAAAATTTGTGGACCAGTTTATCTTGTTCGACCTAACATTTATAGTACTTAAAGAAAACTCCCATCCAATATTCTCAATTGTAGCAGGGAAATTACTAACAACATCACTTCTGCCAGTAATTGTTGGCAAACTATAACTTACCAATTGATTTGAACTTCTGTTACGGTTGTAATTTGCACCTAACGAAATTCTGTTATTTAAAAAAGCTAAATCGATGCCTATATCTATTTTTTTAGTTTCTTCCCATTCAAGGTAAGGATTTGGAATGTCGCCAGGTGCCAGTCCGGTTATTCCTTGATAACCTATGGGAGGAGTAATATTGCTATAAAGACTTAAAAATCGATAATCACCTATCTGATCACTCCCTGTTGTACCATAACTTGCTTTCAACTTACCGAAGGTTAAGAAACTAGATTTCTTTACGAGGGCTTCCTCTGTAAAAATCCATGCAGCTCCAACACTACCAAAATTGTGGAATTTGTTATTATCACCAAACCTGCTACTACCATCTCTTCGTCCTGTTAGGTTGATAATATATTTGTCTTTAAAATTGTAATTAACTCGTCCGAAAAATGCGTTATACCTGTATAAGCTCTTAACCTGACCGGCTGATGCCAGAGCTCCAGCTGCAGCTGGATTTTTCATGATTTGATCATTAGCATAGCCTGAACCACCTATTATGCCAGCATCAGTTCCTGTTTGTTGAAACGTCGCACCTAATAGAAAATCAAGTTTGCTGGTACCTAATTTTAGTTTATAGTTTCCCTGGGGTTCAATTATCCACGTGTTAAGATTTCTATTGCCATAAAACGCGGTTCTCCTTGCTGTAGGCCAGCGTTCCGGCTTTAATGCTATTAATGGGTTTAACTGCCAATCCTTTGTAAGAATATTTGTATAACCCATATTTGCGCTTATTTCTAATTCAGGAAAAATGCGATAACATAAATTTGTGCTCGTCACGAGACTATTCGTTTTAGCTTGATATGTCTGATAGAGAAATGCACCCATAGGATTTGTCCAAGTGGCCCTATCCACCGAATTTGGTGCCCAGTTTAGAGAACCATCAACATTGAACAGCGCTGGTGCGTTTGGTGCTAATAACATAGCAGCTTCAGTTAAATCACCGCTCGGTAGTTTATTATTATCAAATGAATAACTTGAAGAAAGATTGAATCTAAATTTTTGGTTAGCGGAACTATTATTTAGGTTAAAAAACATAGATCCATTAACGTCTGAATAATCTCCAGGGAAAACAGTGGTTTCTCTTTTGAAAGTTCCTCCAATTCTGTATTGAGCTGCAGCAGTTCCGCCAGTGATACTTGCATTAATGTTCGTATATTTTGAAATACCACCAATTAGAACATCCTTCCAATTTGTATAGCGAGTTGTATCCCAAATTGTTAAATCAGGGGCATAAATAAAAGGCGCCGATGTTGATGCATTGGAAGTTGGAAATAAGTTGTCATTTCGTAAAGCTTCATAACGCATGTCTAGGTACTGCCTTGTATTCATCATTTCCATAGTACGGGTAACTTTCCCCCAGCCTTGCTGAAAATTAGCTTCAACTCTTGACTTACCCGCTTTGCCTTTTTTTGTAGTAATAAGTATTGCGCCATTGGCAGCACGCGAACCATAAATAGCCGTAGCATCAGCATCTTTTAATATCTCAATACTTTCAATATCATTTGTATTTAGAAAACTTAATGCATTTCCTGTTCCTGTGTTTTCTCCTGAATTGCCGAGTGGACCCCTCCCGTTGTTTGGGGGAATATCCCCTGGAAAAGGAACGCCATCTACAATATAAAGTGGAGAGTTTCCATTGATTAAACTGTTTTGTCCCTGAATTCTAACCTTTACACCGCTACCCGGCAAGCCATTTGCTTGAGTAATAAACAAACCGGGCACTCTGCCCTCTAATGCAAGCAATGGATTATTTACTGGTTGCTTTTCTATATCCTTTGAGGTGACCTTTCCAACATTACTTACAGAAAATCTTTGCTTCTCTGTATAATAACCTTTATTCACCACCACCTCATCCAATTGGCTTTCATTTCTTTTCAAAACAATACTCAAAGTAGAACTTTGAGAAGAGATAGTAAGGGACTGATTTTCGTATCCAACAAAGGAAAGAGAGAGGACGTCACCAACAGAAACGTTTAGACTAAGCACGCCTTCGGCGTCCGTTTTTCCCGCCGGTTTTTTATTGATGGAAATGGTGGCACCGGCGAGGGGGTTGTTGTCGGCATCGGTAACGCGGATGCGGAGGGAGATGGGGAGGGCCTCATCCCCCCGAGCTGCGCTCCCATCCTTCGGATGCTCCAAAGGAGAAGGAGCTACTATGAATTTTACTACAATAAACTTATCACTAATGACATAAGAATAGGGCTGGTCTTTAAAGCATATTAATAATACCTCTGCCAGGCTGGCGGCAGTAACATCAACATCTACTTTTTTAGCCTTTTGCAAAAGCTGGTCAGTGTACACAAAACTGTACTCTGTTTGCTTTTCTATAGCGGCAAACACTTTTTCAAGAGGGGCGTTTTTAAGATTGAGTGTTACACTCTGGGCATGCCCGGTGGCAGACACCTGCAGGCAAGTGGCAAGAAGGAGAATAGCTGTGATTTTCATAACCCTTAAGAGTTTAGAGGCCCCTCCGGCAGGCCTCATCCCAGAGTTTTTACAGCAGATAGAAACACTAAGTTCGCCTTCCCTGATTGCTTCGATGTGCCGGCAATGAGGAGAAGCTGGTCGTTTAGCCGGAGTGGGCTTCGTGAAAAGAGCAGTTAAATGCATAGCTTTGCATTAGTTTGGTGATTGAATAATGATTCGCGTCGTTTTTTATGATCTGAACTTGTCCCGAACTTGATTTGGGATGTGGCCAGAGATGTTAGTAGCATTTCTGGCTTTTTTGGCCTCACACCTCACCCTGGGTTCTTTAAACTAGTCAGAGGTTTAAATTCGCCCTCTCCAAAGGAGAGTAGTCGTTTACTCTGCTGCTATGAAATGTTCTGAAGCAGAAACTGTCGTTTGATACTCTCAGGTCGTTTTCATTGGGTCATTATTTCCCTCTGCGTCATTCCGGGCTCCGACCCGGAATCCTTCTCTAAAATATTCTTCTCCCGATTACCTATTTCATTACTACCAACTTCTTCCCTTCAAGTCTAAACTTCACCTCTCCTGTTAATTCTAACGCTTTCAAAATACTTGACAAGGGTGTTTCCCTGGTAATTTTTGCATTAAAGCCGATGGCTGGTACGGCATCATAACTTACTTCTACATCGTACCAGCGAATTAACTGCCTCATTAATGTTTTTATATCCGTGCTTTTGAACAGAAACCGGCCGTTTCGCCAGGCGGTGGCCTCTTCCACATCGGCATTGGCGACTACCCTTATCGATTCCGCAGCGGCCTCTGCAATGACGGCTTGCTGTCCTGGTACCAATAAAACGGCCTCCCCCCCCCGCCCCTCGCTGCCAGAGATGGGCACTTTTACTACCCTGGCACTGCCGGATACCAGGGTTGTTTTAATAGTTGCCTCATCCGTATAGGCATTGATATTAAATGCAGTGCCCAGGTCATGTACTTCGCCTCCATCCCCTGAAGGGGTGTTGAACTTAACAACAAATGGTTTTGCTGTATTATGCCGCACTTCGAAATAGGCTTCGCCGGTAATTTCCACCCTCCTTTCCTTACCAGTAAAGGCGACAGGGTATTTGATGCTGGATGCGGAGTTTAGCCACACTTTGCTTCCGTCGGCCAACACAGTAGTATAGGTCTCGCCTCTGGCAGTCAATAACGTATTAAAAAGAACTTCATCGTTTTTCTGTTCACCGGTTTGATAAACCAACTGACCATTTTTATTCAATACCGCGGTGCTGCCCTGAATGGCCAGTTGGCCGGGAGTTACACTATCGAGTATAATGATACGGCCATCGGCTAATGTTAGCGATGCTTTATGGCCGCCGGGTTTTACATCATTTTTAAAACGCTGCTGCTGTGTTTCCGCTACGGAAGGTTTTTCACTTTGCTTCGGAACAACGAAGTAGGCGATACCAAACCCGATTACTGATATGACAGAGGCGGCAACGGCGATACGTTTCCAGCTAAAGATGCGATGTACAGGTGTGGTATTGGATACAACTATATCAGAATGATTTAAAATGCTGTCGAGTATGGGCTGCCATTTGCGGCGGTCGAAACTGGCGGATGGTTGCTGCCTTTCCTGCAGCTCTATTAAATACTGCTTTATTTCGTTTTCATTACCGGCATTAGCTATCAGGCTGAAGAGCTCGGTTTCTTCTGCGTGAGTGGCGCTTCCAGTGGCGTAGCGATCCAGTAATAAGACGATATTGTTTTGTTCTTCGTTCATAAAAACGTTCTTGCTTATTCTTGCTTTCGAGGGGGTGGGATAACAATTTAGTGAGACTATTCTATTATAAGACCACGGAAATGAAAAAGACAACTAGTTGGGGGGGAATATTTTTTTGAATACAGGCCTCACCCAATAGACTTAAAGCAGATGGCGACCTTAATTCGCCCTCGCCGAAGGAGAGGGTGGCCGAAGCCTCACCCTGGCTTACTAAAGTAGCAAGAGTATTAAGGCTGCCCTCTCCGATGGAGAGGGTGGTCGTTTGTGCGGAATGACAGGACGACGGTAATATTGTAAGGGATGCCCCGGTTGGAACCGTGGCACCCCTGCCAGGCTCATCTTAGCTGATTTGATTTTTCAACAATTGGTGATGGGGAACCCGATAGCATTTTATCAAGGTCTTCCCGTTTGAAGTAGCCGCTATTGTTTTTATAGATGCCGAATTCATCGCATTTTTTGGCGAGCTGGGTACGGCCTAGGTTGCAATAGATCATGGCTTCTTCCGGTTTTAAAAAGGGTTTGTAACAGAGGGCTATGGCTCTCATAACCGCTATCTCATTTTTCTTCAACATATCACTTTCACTTTTCACACTTGAAATAATATTACCACCAAAAAGATCACTTATTATTGAGCTGAATAAATTCAATTTTACTTCCTATGTACTGATTAAAAGACGGTTCATAAAGGATAAAACCATACTGCTGCAATTGCCGTATGGTTTTATGATAAGTAGAATAGCTGGAGATCTTGCAGATAGCCATTACCTCGTGGCTATATACATAGAGAGGAGCAACTGCACTCCTGTCTTTCCAGAGCTTCCACAGGGATACATACAAACTGATATGCGCTGTCGATATCCGGGGGTCTTCCGCCGCTGCTGCTAAAAAACCGGTTAATACCTGGTCAACGTGATTGAACACAATCAGGAAATAGATTGCCGTTTACGTTTTGGCTTATTTTTTTGTTGCTTTGGTTCTACATCATCTTCGGCGTCCTGTTTTTGGTTTTGCTTTTTCTCCTGCTTTTCGGATTGTTGCTGATTGTTGCTTTCATACAATTTATCCGACTTGATGCGCTGGCCATTTACATCATATATATTAATGGCTTTAAATCTTGGTACTGCTTCGATCGCTAATTTTCTTTCCTGGCCGTTAATCTCCATAGTGACGGATTGCCGGTTTCCCCGCTCCAATGACTGAATGAGTTTTTCTTTTTGATCAGCATCTATCATTTCTTTGATGGGATAGGCATGAAGGGCTTTCTGCAGATCAAAACCATAATTTTGATTGTACTGGTGCAGTTTGCAATTACCATTCTTGTCCGTTTCTTTAAAATCAATCTGCACCCAGGCATTGTACTTTTCCCCTTCCTTAGTGGTTAGTTCCTTATGTACCGAGCGGCCGCACATCAAATTATAGCCTTCCTTCAGGGTAATGTTATCCGCCTTCTGATTGATGTAAAAGGTTTGCTTGATGGTGTCGGGATGTTCTGCATTCTTTAGCATCAGATTATACCGGTTGAAGAAATACATGTCACTCTCGTCCGATTTTCGGAATTGAAGCGTGGCGGCTGTGCTGTCATCACCAAAATCCTTTGTATGAGTAAGAACAAATTCGGATTGCCCGGATTCCATTTTTTCCCGGAGCTGGGCTTTCAGGTCTTCTCCAAAGCCGGTGTACTTTAACTGATTGCTGAGGAAATCATAATTTTTTTCATTCATGATTGATACATTTTTATTGATTGATAATTCGTGTTCCAACTTTTCTCCGTGAACAACTTGCTTTACTAACTCGTTTACTGACTGCGCATAAATGATCCTGAAATCATCATACTCGCTGATATTGTTATCAGAAAATTCCCGGGCTTCCTCCTGCTCCTTAAAGAAAAACATATCGCCTTTTTCAAGAAAATATGGAATAGTGTTATATGCTATCCAGTTAGCATATCTTAAAAACGCTGATTGCGCCTGGGTTAATAACTCTTTTGATATGACATGCTCACGATTCATCTCCAATCCGGCAGCGGCGTTGCCATGAAGATCCGGCTATTCCGCAGTTTCATCATTATATGGCGGCCTCCATTTTTTTCCATGACCTGGACAGCAAGATATTTTGCATCGGGGATGGTAAACTTCTCTAAGGCAATTACAATATTGTTCCGGCTGTTGGCCTTTACCTGTGTGGTATTACCGGCAACATATAATGGCTTCATTTCATTTTCCTGGACGGCGGTACGCTTTCCTTTTCTTTTATCCCGGATGTAAAACCGCAGCAGGCCGATGTCATAATCAATCGGGCTGAGATTATGCAGCTGCAACTGGTAATAAATGACATCGTTCTTAATATATATACCGGCTATTTTACCGATGATGTTGTAGTGGCGGTCATGAATGCCTTTTACTGTGAGAGGATTGTCCAATACTCCGTTAGCATAAGTGGCAATGGTTACCTTATTATTAGCTGGCAAATAATAAATCCATATAGCAGGATCGGGATTATAGTTAACCCTGAAGGCGTACACGCTGCCATCGTCGGTAACCACGCTCAGATTTGTTTCCAAAAATTCTTTGTGTGACGCTTTAACAAATAAAATATTAGCGGAGCCTTTGACAGGTTGCACAATAATATCATTGGCGCCTCTGTCCACCTGGAGGATAGGAAAAGGAAAAACAAGACTGATTGTTTTATTGGTGGTAATTTCCAATAAGGGTTGCGCATCGGGGACCGCATAAAAAAAACAAGTGACAAGCAGGGTAAGAAATTGTTTCATAAGGTTGTTATTTATATTTATTGCCGGCTATTTTTATCATTCAGCAGAACTTTGTAGCCTGCCTTTACTGTTACTTTAATGAGTTTAACTTTTTTGCTGAGTAAGGTTTTTACCGCCCCCACCCCTGCTGTAGCTGCCTGGGCTTTCAGAGAAGGGTCTGCGGAAGAGAGTTCCATCAATTGCAAGCTGTTATCAGCAGATTGTTTGGCGACATCCCTGTTGATAGCGCCCGGAATATAAATACCGGGCAGACCGTCCATATCATACACTTCCATTTTTACCGGGAATAAGGCCTGATTGTACCGGATGGATCCGATCTCCACTTCCAGCCGTTCATTATTCAACATAACAAGGCCGAACACAAAATTATCTTTAGGTATCAGCGTTCCTTCTATGTATATGTCGTTGAGCAATCTCAGCTTGACAACGGCGCCATTGACCAATGTTTGCGTTTGATGCACTACGGCTTCAATGGCATGTTGTGTTGCTCTTTCCTTCTCATCATTCATACCAAAGAAACCTTTTACAATAGTATCTCCTGCCCTATCCGTGCTCACGGCAAAGACCTGCTCCTTGTTTTGCAAAGATTTTTCTTTGAGGCGCTCTTTTATCCGTTGCGGATTTTGTATGTCCAGTATTTTATCCAGTGTACCATTCAATTGCTGCATTTCAGGATCTTCACCGTTACCTGTATTCATCTGCTGCATTAAACCTTCAAGACGATTAACCTGCAGACCAAACGGATCTGTTTGTTCCGGCCGCCGTTCTGCTTCCGGCGTTTTATTCATTTCTTTTTCCAACAGCACGAGCTTTTGCATGATTTTTTCTTCGGGCTTATTTTGTTTTGCATCAAACGGGGATACATTTAATTGCTGATTGTATTTACCGGCTGTAGTTTGAGTTATCTGTTCCAATCCAGGAATCACGGAATCCTGCTGTTGCTTTTCGTTTCTATAATAAGGGTCACTCCGCATCCATTCTTCCATCTTGACGGAGTCTTTGTCCGCCTTATCATAAAAGAATAGCTTATCCATAAGTTTTTCCTCCTCCTTTAAGTTGGCATCCGGCACTTTCATATTTAAACCACTATCCGATTGTGCGATTTTCTCCTTGCCGGCTTTCCCTCCCCCCAGGGCCCAGAAGATAATCGTCACAAAGGGCAAGACCAGGAACGGCAATACCAGCAACATTCTTCTTTTTTTCAAATTTTTACTCATACGCTTCATTTTGTTTGTTGTGATAAATAAATTTCTTCAAGAACTTTTATGCTGTCCATTAAAGAAGCCCTTATTGTTTGTTTCGTACTATCCATAAACTTTTTATATTCCTGGATTTGCTTATAAGTAGAAGAATCAACATTATTTTCCCCCAGCTCGTCATGTATTACGTTGTTATGAGTTGGCAATTGAATTCTTTCAGGCAATATTGGCGTAACTGGTTTTGACAGAAGAGCGTTTGCAATTAAGTATAAACTAAAGCCCGTACTACAGCAACAAACAATGACGACGATTGACTTCAATCTGAATACAGAAACTTTTGATGATAGTCTGCTCATCAGCAAACAGGCTTTTACCTGTATCCTTAGTGCGGTATTGGCAATTTTTTCAGCGGCTTTATCTTTCCATTCTTCCTTCTTCATCGGTTCTGGATATTAATGTCTTTGTTTTCGATGGTGCGCCACTTTTCTACCAGGAAGCCATGCGAATTATTATCTGACCGGGAAACATTTCTTAAGTAGCCCTCGGTAATAAGACTACGGGTGACGACGCTCGTAGGCCGCACAATTTTCTGTTCACCTTTGTATCGGAAATAAAAAGGGTAATTGTCAGTATTAATCTGAACACTGTCCTTTTCTAAGGTTTGACTGATATTACCGGCAATGATATTGCTGAAATATCCATTCTCTTTTAAGTTATCATACTGCTCTTTTGCCGAAGCATCGGCGAGGTATAAGGCTTTTGCAAGATTGGCCTGTATTACTTTTTCATCAGGGTCAAGGGTAAAGAAATAATGATGAAACATCTTTACATGATCTTTTGCTTCTACAGGAATATTATCTCTCCTGTCGGCGGAGTAAGCCTCCAGCGCTTTGCCGTTCGCCAGGATAAATATTCTTTGCTGCGCCTCTGTAGTTAATTGATAGCATTTATACACTACAAGGGCTGTGATAAGAATGCAAAACGAGATAAAGGCAATAGAAAAGGAGCGGATATGCCTGAATGCCGTGTCTATATTTTTAGTTTGCTTAAACATCTTTTTTACCTGTTATCTTTTCTTTGAAATATCCGCCTGATGATCCCTGATCAGCCATGCTGTTTCTTACTTTGCCCGCCGCATCACCATAAATGTCTTTTGCCATAGTAGTACCACCTGCCACGACTGACCGGCTGGAGGTACTCATCATATTGGTGACTTTCATCATTAATGAATTGCCTCCACCAGCATGAATGATATAGTTAGCAACCGATGGAACCGTGAAATATCCGACGATCCCGATGATCATAAAGATGAGGTATGCTGTATCGGTGGTGCTGAAGAAAGTATCGCCGTTGGTGGCGATCTGCTGCAGATCTTCTTTCAGCATATTCTCCTGTATCTTTCCGATGATACCACCAAAAATGTTCGCTACAGGTAACCATAAGAAGATATTTAGATATCGGGCTATCCAGACCGTCAATGTGTGCTGGAAGCCATCGAATACGGCAATACCAAACACCAATGGACCGAGGATAGCGAGTACGATCATATAAAAAGTTCGAATGGTATTTATGCATAGCGCCGCGGCTTCAAATAGTACTTTAAGTATTTCACTCATCCATTGCTTGACCGAGTTGCGAAAGTTGTAAGAGAACTTGGCAAAGGCGAATTTGATATCGTTACCAATGCTGTTAAAAAAGCCTTCGCTCTTTTCACCATAAGTATATTTATACCATTTATCCCTGTCACCTCCACCGCCAGGGCCAACATACATTTGCCAGTAGGCTGTGTTCTTGATAGCTTCTTCCTTCATGAGCAGTAATTGCTCCACCGCTTTATTTGAATCGGTGACCATTTGGCCAGTAGCGGTAACAGTAGGTTTCATTACGCCATTGATCATCGCGATAACGGAAGGAAAAATGAGCACCGCAAAACCCAATACAAATGGACGGAACAAAGGATAGAAGTCTACCGGTTCTGCTCTTGCTATGTGTCCCCATACTCTCGAAGCAATATAAAAGGTGGCGGCAAAGCCGGCGATTCCGCGACCAACACCAATGAGGCGACCGCATAGTGGCATCATGTCCGTATACAAATCCTCCAGCACATCTTGCAGGCTTCTTATCTTACCGGCGAAGCCTCCTTGTGCCTCGGCTATACAGGGTAACAGCAAAATGACCAATGACGCTATGGCAATCCTTATGCACAATTTCATGCTACACTATTTTATACCTTGCAGTTGTTTAGATAATAAGATTTCCTGTTGCTCTTTTTTTCTTTGAAGGGATAAGATCATTGTATTGTTATTAAACTCCTTCAAAAAAGATAACTGGTCTGATATATGACCATAGACACGGTCTATAGCCTCCAGGCGCTCATTATCACTCATTCTGAGTTTTCCAGCGGTAACGACCATTGCCAATTCATCAATGTATTGCAAACTTTCTTTGAAGAGATGGCTATAAACTTTTCCCATGTAGCTGATCTCTGCCGCTGTGAATTGTCTGTCTTGTTTAAACTCATTAAAAGCCGCTTTGTATTCTTTTACTATTCGCAGCTGTATGCTGATGATGTCCGCGATCCTTTTATATTTTTTTACAGACGGGCTTACCTGCAGCAATCCATCGAGAAATGTTTTGTGCAGATTGAAATTGCCTTCGGAAATATCTTTAATGGTGGTATAGCCTGTATTGAGGATCTTGTAACCATCATACATGTTGTTCAATATCTTTTTGAACTGGGCTAGTTTTTCCCAGTTAAGAAGCAGCTGCTGCGCTTCGTCTGACTGCGCTTTGGCGGAAGAAAAATGAAAACAGAAGAGGAATAGTGTTATGGCTATCCATTTATTCATAAGGTTGCTATTACCTTATAAAAATAATGGCGGAGGGAGGGGTAGAGAATTAAAAAAGGATAAGAAAACGGAAATTAACCGCGGGGGCGCAGAGACGTGAACCTGGGTGGCAAAACAACTGTAATTGGAGTGACCATGTTTGACTAAAAAAGTGGCAAGCTATTCTTCGTTGGGTGTTTTATATTATTATTGCGACTTACCAACACTGCCTCACAAAATTTGTGATCAGTTCACATTTAAGTCGCCTGTACTAACAGACCGGGATGACAAGTATAGAGGTTGTGAGTTGCGGGGGAATACAATGCAGCCAATACAATTTGCCACAGCCACACTGAAACACATAGGAGCGCATAGAGATCTCTGGCAGTAAGGAGTCCGGAATCGGGAGTCCGGTGACAGGTCAATGCAGCTTAAATCCCATTATAGTAGTCCGTTGTTAGTGAATGAATTGAAGCAGGTTGTTTCATTTTGTTTACTTTTATTCTTACTTATATAAATTAATCGGCTTGAACGGGAATCTGTCATACAATGAAAAAGACCTGCTGCTACAGGTTTCGGAAGGCAATGAACATGCTTTCCGGCAGTTGTTTGATACCTACAGAAGCAAACTTTACACTTATATCCTGAAAATCACCGAATCTAAAGAAATGGCTGAGGACACGGTGCATGATGTGTTTCTGAAAATATGGACACAAAAAGAAAAGCTGCCCGAAATACTCAACCTGAATGCTTACCTGTACCGGATGGCACATAACCATGCTTATAACGGACTGCGAAAGATGGCAAAGGAAACATTAGTAATGGCCGAACTGGCAAAGAATGGGCCGGGTACTATTCATTATGACCTTAATGAAACGCTGGTAAGAAAGGAAGTAAGGCAATTTATAAAGGATGCTGTAAATGGACTGACCCCGCAACAAAAAGAGGTGTTTACGATGAGCAAAGAACTTGGGCTGAAGCAGGAGGAGATTGCCCAACGATTAGGCATTTCGATATCTACTGTAAAGAAGCACCATACTGATGCAATGAATTACCTGCGAAAAACAATTGCCCGATCTTACGGCAGCCGGGCGGTAGCCATCTATGTTCTTTTTTACCTTGCTATATAACAGTTTGCAAAAATTCTTTGATTTTATCTACTACCTTTTTCTTTCTCCTGTGTCACATATAAAGAAAGGATGAATAAATTGAAACTCTTTTCTTATTTAATCCTTACCTGTTTTTATCCTGTGAGACCAATGACCAACTATGCCACACTCAAGACTGATCATATTATTTGACCGTTATTTATCCAAAGCCTGTACAGAAGCTGAAAGGGAAGAACTGGCGCAATTAATTTTGAGCAGCGACCAGGATGAAACGGTAAAAGAATTGCTGGAAAAAGCATGGGTGACGACAAGTGCAGAAGTGGATATGCCTGAAGAAAGTATAGAATTTATATTTAATTCAATACTTGAAAACGTTAAAGATAGATACCTCACTATTGTTCCCCGCAATGAGCGGGCCAGGCGGGATGACAAAGGAGCCGTAAGAATGTGGAAGCATTGGACAGTTGCGGCTTCGATTGGGCTGGCTTTGGGTATAGGAAGTTATTTCCTGTTCATTAACAAAGGAACGCAACAACCGGAGATAGTTAAAGCAAATGGGACGCAAGATGTAAAAGCACCGGAGACGAACCGGGCAATGATCACCCTTGCTGATGGAAGAAAAGTGTACCTGGATAGTGCGGCGAATGGTTCTTTGGCAAAGCAGGGCGATGTTGAGTTAACGAAACAAGCCGATGGGAAAATAGTGTATGAGATCCTTCGCTCTGCTCAGGATCACAAGGCACAGTATAATACGCTAATAAATCCGAGAGGCAGTAAGGTTATAGATATGACGCTGGCAGATGGTTCGAGAGTGTGGCTGAATGCGGGTTCATCGGTTACTTACCCTGTGGCATTTGTTGGTAGTGAACGAAAGGTTGAAATTACTGGTGAAGCATACTTTGAAGTAGCGCACCTCATCCCCAACCCTTCTCCACAGGTGGAGAAGGGGGCTACGGCAGTTCCTTTTATAGTGAAGAAAGGCGATGTGGAAGTAACTGTATTGGGTACCCACTTCAACGTAAACGCCTACGATGATGAAGAAGCAATAAAAGTGACGTTGCTTGAAGGATCAGTAATGGTAAAAAGCGAAAAGTCAAACGTGAAGTTATCTCCCAGCCAACAGGCAACTGTATTTAACTCCCCTTCAGGGGATGGGGGCATAAGGGTGAACAACTCCCCCAACCTCGACGAAGTGATGGCGTGGAAGAATGGCATGTTCTCCTTTAGTAAAGCTGATATTAAAACCATCATGCGGGAAGTGGCGAGGTGGTATAATATAGATATAGTGTATGAAACAGATGTGAGGGAAACATTTTATGTGAAAGTGAGAAGGGACGCTAATGTGTCGGATGTATTTAAAATCTTAAAAACAACCGGCGCTATTGATTTTAGAATTGAAGGAAATAAAGTGACCGTTGTAAAGTGATCCTTTGGCCAACTCACCAGCATTCGTGGGGCAGGCTGACAAAAAGAAGTCAAAAAGTTACCTGAAAAAAAACCGCCCCGACTGGAGATCGGGACGGTGAATGTCGGGTAGCACGAATCATAAAAGTCGGGAAGACAATTTTTCATCGCAAAACCCAAACAAGCAAAGTTATGCAATTTGCTCTTTTGCTGAAGCCGGACGGCTGTCGGCGCCATTTATTTACCTCCCTGCTGATGAGATGGAACACCGTCTCTGAAAATGTAAGTTTCATCCCCGGCAGGACAACTCTGTTAGCGATGAAACTAACTATCCTGCTTCTTTTGTTTTCTTGCCTGGCAGTTAGTGCCACGGGTAATGCGCAAAAAATTTCGATTGATGTTAAGAATGCATCTTTAACCGAGGTGTTTGAGCGAATCGAGAAACAAACAGCGTACACATTTGCCTATACCGGAACACAATTGCAACTTGCAAAAAAAGTTTCCATTACTATCTCCAATGGAACGCTGGATGAAGTATTAGCTCTATGTTTCAAAGAGCAGCCGTTCACCTATTCTATTATTGACAAAACAGTGGTAGTAAAACCAAAAGACCCGGGACTCCTCCCTTCTCCATCTGTGGAGAAGAGATTGAGGGATGAGGTACCACCCATCACTATCAAAGGCCGCATTGTAAATGAAAATGGCGACCCGGTGATCGCTTCGGTAATGGTAAAGGGGACGCGGAATGGGGCAACAACCAATACGAATGGCGAGTTTGAAATAAAAGGTATAGATGAAAATGCCGTGCTTGTTGTTAGCGGTGTTAATATTGAGAAATTTGAAATAAAAGTTAAGGGCAGAACCAATGTTTCTCTTACTGCCAAGACAAAGGTTACCGGTTTGGAGGAAGTAACTGTCAACAAAGGCTACTACACCGAAACACAAAAACTCTCTGTAAGTAATACCGTAAGGGTTACGGCAAAAGAAATTGAAAGACAACCGGTGCAAAATGTGGTGTTAGCACTACAAGGAAGAGTGCCGGGCTTATTTGTTACCCAGGGTACCGGAAACGCAGGCAGCAGTATTAAAGTGCGCATACAGGGGCAAAACAGTCTGCGCAATGGCAGCGACCCGCTCTATGTTGTAGACGGTGTGCAAATAGACGCTAATCTTCCCAATACAGGAATAGATGGTATGTTGGGTACTACCGGTGGAATAGGCTTCAATGGTTTTGGAAGCCCGCTGAATTTTCTCAACCCTTTGGATATTGAAAGTGTGGAGGTATTGAAAGATGCGGATGCCACTGCGATCTATGGTTCCCGTGCTGCCAATGGTGCCATCCTTATTACAACCAAAAAGGGAAAGGCAGGTGACCTGAAGTTTGACCTGAATATGGAAACCGGCTGGGGCAAAATGACACGCCGCGTAGATATGATGAATACCCGCCAGTACCTCGATATGCGTTATGAGGCTTTTGCAAATGATGGTATAGACTGGACAAAACCAAATGTTTCTGCAAACGACCTGAAAGTTTGGGACACCACCCGCTATACCAACTGGCAGGATGAATTACTCGGTGGCACTGCCCGTTACAACAACATCAATGCTTCGGTTTCCGGCGGCTCCCGCAATGTGGGCTACCTGGTGAGCGGTACGTATCATAAGGAAACAACAGTCTTCCCTTTACCTAAAGACTTTGCCGATCAAAAAGCTTCTGTTCACTTTAATATTAATGCGAACAGCACTAACCAAAAATTCCGGATGCAGTTTTCAGGCAACTATATGTTTGATGATAACCAGTTGCCGGCTGCAGACTTTACACGTGAAGGCTTATTGATGGAACCCAATGCACCGCCGCTTCTCAATGCTGATGGCAGCATCAACTGGGCGCCTGATGCTGCCGGTAATACAACATGGAGTGGTGAGGGTAATGTGATGGTCCACCAGTATACAAAGTATGTAAACAAAACCCATAACCTGGTGAGCAGTTTGAAACTCGATTACGCCATTCTTCCCGGTTTGAATATAGGCAGCAGTTTTGGTTACAATTACATGCAGACAAATGATTTCTCACCTTCTCCTTTGATTGCAGTAGCCCCCGAACTAAGGGCATCCACACAAAGAGGCGCTGCTTTTGGAAACAGGAATCTTCAGTCATGGATCATTGAGCCGCAAGCAAGTTATCGTGCCAAAATCAAAAAAGGAACCCTGGATCTTCTGCTGGGCAGTACTTTCCAGGATAAAAAAGCAGCAGCGGGATATATATATGCCCAAGGGCAAACGACAGACGAGGTACTTGACAACATGAGTGCTGCGGCACATATCTTTGCCGGCAGTTCCTCAACTTCCAGTTACCGCTACGCGGCATTGTTTGGGAGAGTTAATTATAACTGGGACGATAAGTACATATTTAGTATAAACGCCCGACGCGATGGCAGCACCCGTTTTGGTGCCGATAAACGCTTTCACAATTTCGGCTCCGTAGGCGCCGCCTGGCTTTTCTCAAACGAGCGCTTTTTCAAAAACAATTTTGAATTTGTCAGTTTTGGAAAAATCAGGGGTAATTTCGGTACAACAGGTAGCGACCAGATTGGCGATTACCAGTTCATGAGCTTGTACAATTTCTTTTCTGTTTCTGCTCCTTACCAGGGCATTGTAGGATTGATTCCGGCAGGGCTTCCTAATCCGAAACTCGGGTGGGAAGAAACCAAAAAACTGCAGCTTGGAGTTGACCTTGGATTTTTTCAGGATAAACTGGTTGTAAATGCCAATTATGTCAGGAACCGCTCTTCCAATCAATTGCTCGGTTATGCACTCCCCAACCAGGCTGGCTTTACCAGTGTTACTACTAATTTTCCGGCCACCGTACAAAATCAAAACTGGGAGTTTATGGTAACGGGAAAAATAATTCAAAAGAAGGAATTTAGCTGGACAAGCAGCATTAACCTTACCATCCCTCAAAATAAGCTGATCCGGTTCGATGGCCTGTCTGATTCCAATTATTCTTATAAAGTGGGATTCCCTATCGACGCCACTCCTTATTTCCACTGGCTGGGTGTTGCCGCAGGCACGGGAGATTATTTGTTTGCCGACGGTAAAGGCCGCCCTACCATTGCTCCGGGGGTGGAAGATCTGAATGTAAGGCGCTCGAAGTTTCCAAAATTCTACGGAGGGTTTCAAAACAGCGTTGTGTACAAAGGCCTGCAGCTCGATTTCATCTTCCAGTTTGTGAAACAGTTCGGATATAAGGATGTACTGTTTTGGAATCAATTCTGGAGGTATCCGGGTATGTTTGCTCCCGGTGTAAGTAATCAACCTGTGACCGTTTTAAACCGCTGGCAGAAACCGGGTGACAATAATAAAACCGTTGCAAGATATAGCACTTACGAGGTTCCATATATACTTGGTAGCGACAGGCGCTTTGCTGATATAACTTATATAAGCCTGAAGAATGTTTCCTTGAGCTATGAGCTGCCTCAAAAATGGGTAAGCAAAGCAAAGTTTCGAAACTTCCGCGTTTATATGCATGCTCAGAACTTATGGATGCTAAGCAACTATAAAGGGCTAAATCCTGAAACACAGAACATGACTTCCTTACCCCCTTTGCAGGTTTGGACGGTGGGAGTGCAGTTGGGGTTATGAGTTATGGGTGGGGAATGAGAAAGGTTGAATTATAAATGTCGAATGTATCTGGTAGCTCTTTTGTATACCCCCAGCCTTTAGCAGGGGATTAAAAAGAAGGATTAATCAATTAATTGCCCACGGCTTTAGCCGTGGGATAAAAAGACCAGGTCTCTTTTTGGACTTTAGTCCAATATGGGGCTAAAGCCCCGGGTTTTTTTAGAACATTTTTCCCGGCCCTGAAGGACCGGGCTATAGTAGAAAATAAATTATATGCTTCAATTTCAAAAACATAGCACTTTCAAAATCGGAGCTCTTGGGCTGTTTCTTCTCCTGATGGTTACAGGCTGCAAAAAGTTTGTTGAGGTGAAGGCGCCTACCAGCAGTATCAACGAGGGCAATGTGTATCAGTCCGATGCCACCGCTATCGCGGCCTTAACCGGCATCCTTTCGCAAATGGCCAGCGGCAGTGTATTTAGTGGCGGATCCGGCATGTCTTTGTATGAAGGTTTATCTGCCGATGAATTGACGCTTACAGGTGCAGTAACCGACGCTCAGCTCCTTGCTTACTACAGGAATCAATTAAGAACCGGCCCCAATGGAAATTTTGGAATTGACTATTGGAGAAGCGTTTATCCTTACATATTTGAATCGAATGCTGCCATTGCAGGACTGAATAAATCTGAATCACTAACACCGGCAGTAAAAACGCAATTACTGGGAGAAGCTAAATTTCTTCGTGCTTTCTTTTATTTCTACCTGGTTAACCTGTATGGTGATGCTCCGTTAGTTTTGTCAACCAATCCTAACGAAAACGCTGTTTTACCGCGTTCGCCAAAGGATAATATTTATGCACAAATAGTTGCCGATTTAAAAGACGCTCAAAACCTGCTAAGTTCCTCTTTTTTGGATGCCGGCTTATTAAAATCAACTTCCGAAAGAGTAAGACCTACCAAATGGGCGGCAACCGCTCTTTTGGCCAGGACATATTTATACATGGGGGAATATGCAAACGCCGAAGCAGAAGCAACTTCCATAATAGCCGCCTCTGGCCAGTTTTCACTTTCTCCATTAAATGCTGTGTTTTTAAAAAACAGTACAGAAGCCATCTGGCAGTTACAACCGGTAGGTCTGGGAATGAACACCCTTGATGCAATGATTTTTGTTCTTCCATCCACAGGTCCCAATGCAAGTGCTAACCCTGTTCATTTAAGTGCACAACAATTAGCTGCCTTTGAAGCAGGGGATCTCAGGAGAAAAGGAGGCAACTGGGTGGACAGTGTGATCTCTGGTGGGAACACTTATTTCTATCCTGCGAAGTATAAGGCCAAAACCATATCTGGTTCTTCGTTTACAGAATACCTGGTGCTATTTCGCCTGGCAGAACAATACTTAATAAGAGCCGAATCAAGAGCACAATTGAACAATTTCCAGGGAGCGAAGGATGATTTGAATGCCATACGTACAAGAGCAGGATTGCAGAATACCACTGCAAACGATCAAGCATCATTATTAGCAGCGATTTTGAAAGAAAGGCAGGTTGAATTATTTACAGAACTCGGCCAGCGCTGGCTGGATCTAAAACGCACCGGCAAAGTGGATGAAGTGATGACGGTGGTAACATCACTCAAGGCAAATGGTGCGACATGGAAAAGCTATCAGCAGTTATACCCGGTACCGTTCAATGATTTACAATTGAATCCGAAGCTGGTGCAGAATGTCGGTTATTAGGGTTGAGGTATTGCCCATGGCTTTAGCCATAGGATAAAAAGAAACAATCCCCTTCCCGGACTTTAGTCCAGGAGTTGACAGGTGAATTAAAAAATGTTCTTTGACATTGTTGATGTGATAGACTGTATTGCCCCTGGCTTTAGCCAGGGGATAAAAAGAAACAATCCCCTTCCCGGACTTTAGTCCAGGAGTTGCAGGTGAGTTAAGAAAAGTTCTTTGACATTGTTGATGTGATAAAATGTATTGTCCATGCCTTTTGTATTGCCCATGGCTTTAGCCAGGGGATAAAAAGAAACAATCCCCTTCCCGGACTTTAGGCCAGGAGTTGACAGGAATTAAAAAATGTTCTTTGACATTGTTGTGTGATAAAATGTATTGCCCATGGCTTTTGTATTGCCCATGGCTTTTGTATTGCCCATGCCTTTTGTATTGCCCATGGCTTTAGCCATGGGTAAAGGAGTCTTTCTTGAATGGGCTTTAGCCCCATAGCAGGGGTTCAATTAAAATCAGTGGGTTTAAATCCATACTCCTTCATGAGTTGATCATATTCCTGCTGAAAAGAAACTTTGCTATGATGAATCACCTGGTTTTCAATATATGCCCTTGCTGTGTCGATTGCTTTTTCACTTACCGATGCTGCGAAATAATCATTCTGCCAGGTAAGGCGGGGGGTATTAAAACCGGATTTATTATTGAACCAATAGGAGGATTCGCCTTTTAAAAGTTGTGCGATCTTATCAATAGATTGCTCCTTACCAAGAGATACAAGGCAATGCACATGATCATGGTGGCCATTTACCCTGTTGAGCCAAATACCTTTTGTTTTTGCATTTTCCCTTATGTGGGCAAAAAGGAGATCCCTATATGGATCAGTCAGGATAGGATCTCTGTGTTTGACAGACCAAACATAATGGGTCCAGACTCTTACAAATGGCATAAGGTTTAATTTCTTTTGAAGATATGAAATATTGAAAAGATGTGGCTAAAGCCAATACATCATTAATCATTAACCCCGGCCTAAAGGCCGGGGCAATACAGAGAGAAAAAATGCAGGAAGCAAAGCTATTGCCCCCGGCTTTAGCCGGGGAATAAATGGAATCTCTCAGGGCTTTAGCCCCATTGAATAGAGTATTAATAGATTAGAAGCATGAGGCTAAAGCCATTTGCTTTATTATTTACACCCCCTGCCTAAAGGCCGGGGCAATACAGAGAGAAGAAATTGAATAGATGATTTTATTCTTTTCTAAAGAAAAGAGGACATGCCTAAAGGCCGGGGCAATACCAGAGAGAAAAAATGCGGGAAGCAAAACTATTGCCCCCGGCTTTAGGCGGGGGTTAAAAGGAATCTCTCAGGGCTTTAGCCCTATTAAGTAGAGCTTAATAGATTAGAGCATGTGGCTAAGCCAATATATCATTAAACATTAACCCCTGCCTAAAGGCCGGGGATACAGAGAGAGAAAAAATGCAGGAAGCAAAACTATTGCCCCCGGCTTTAGGCGGGGGATAAAAGGAATCTCTCAGGGCTTTAGCCCCATTAAGTAGAGCTTAATAGATTAGAGCATGTGGCTAAAGCCATTTGCTTTATTATTTACACCCCCTGCCTAAAGGCCGGGGCAATACAGAGAGAAGAAATTGAATAGATGATTTTATTCTTTTCTAAAGAAAAGAGGACATGCCTTAACGGCCGGGCAATACAGATAGAAAAAATGCAGGAAGCAAAACCTATTGCCCCCGGCTTTAGCCGGGGGATAAAAGGAATCTCTCAGGGCTTTAGCCCCATTGAATAGAGCATTAATAGATTAGAAGCATGAGGCTAAAGCCATTTGCTTTATTATTTATCCCCCGCCTAAAGGCGGGGGCAATAGAGGCAATGCAAAATGCGTACTGCACATTAACAATGCATCCTTAACAGGATACAACAAGACAAATTACACTCACCACGCTGCAGCCTGGTGATAAATATATAAACCAATTCTAACTGTAATTATTTAAAACTTTTTAAATGGAAATAATATGAAACGATTAATGACAACTTTTTTGGCTATTACCATTGCATTACTATCCTGCAAGAAAGATAAACCAACTCCACCGCCAACAGCACCCCTGGTAAAAACAGCTGCATTAACAAATGTTACCAGCAGCAGCGCTACAGCGGGAGGCTCTATTGTGAGTGATAACGGCGCAACAGTAACAAAAAGCGGCGTTTTATGGAGCAAGACCAATGCTACTCCTACGCTTACCGATAGTTTAGTTGCGGGCACTGCCACCAGCGGTGCGTTTACCGTAAATATTAACGGCATCGATTTTAACAACACCTACTATTTCCGTGCTTTTGCTACCAACAGCGTCGGTACAGGTTATGGTGATGTGGTTACATTGACCACTTCCAATGATTCGATACGTTTTACTTACAACGGCCAGTCAGTAACTTACGGAATCATTATTAGTTCGGCATCCGGCAAAAAGTGGCTCGACCGGAATTTGGGTGCTGCACAGGTAGCCGCAGCTTATGATGATTATAAGGGGTATGGCGATCTTTTCCAATGGGGCCGGCCGGCTGACGGTCATCAGTTAATTAACTGGACTTCTCCAACTGAGGGAACAGCGGTGAATGGAACCGTAAGTGATGTAACCGCTACGTCTGATACACCGGGACATAGCAATTTCATAATACCTCCATATGATTATCCCCTTGATTGGCGTAGTGTTAACACTGGAAATCGATGGACTACCAATCCCCAAGCACCTTGTCCTGCTGGATGGCATGTGCCTACACTCGCCGAATGGCTGGCTGAAGTAGCTACAACAAGCGGAGGTACGGCTACTTCAGATGGATTTACAGAGATGGTTTCAGCCTATAACAAATTAAAGCTTACTATCGCGGGATTTCGTGGGGTTGATGGACCCAGTACCGTGAGTTTTGACCAGACAGGTCGCTTTGGTCATTATTGGAGTTCTTCTGATCATTATAATGCTTTGGGAGCTTATTATGATGGCTCAGCTATTTTAGTCGCCCCAGATGGCATTTATCAAGGTACCGGTTTTAAGTCTGAGGCGAGGCCTGTGCGCTGTTTAAAAGATAATTAGCATCGGTGCAGGTCAATGCCAGGTGTGATGAACTGACGCAGTTAGCGTCCTAAGTGAATTGGCCGTTCCAAAAACCATTCAACATCAATTCAAAATCACCTGTTTTCAATGCGGGAGCAGGTGGTTTTTTTCTGAAAAGATATGAAATCGTGATGCAATCAATTGCTTTTACATTAAGAACAAACAAATCTATTGCAGAATATTCTGCTCCTGCAATAAAAGCAATTGCTTTTGCGGGAAAATTATATGAATCCTTTGTAAAAGTAATTGAATCTATCACCTGATCATGTGCTTTCACAATAACAACATTTGCTTTTACGCCAATTTCAACACTATAAAAACAAAATATGCCTCGCAAACCGAAAATTTTAAAAGATTTCAGCCGCTACACCGATAGCGAAATAGATGATTTTGCACAGGGGGTTATTGATGGATTAACTGCAAATGCAGATTTTCCGACGCCTCAACCCACCGTTGCCGTTTTAACTACAGCAAAGAATGAATACACAACTGCATTGGCTGCTGCCGGTGGAGGAGGTGAGATGGAAACCCAGATTAAAAACCAGCAGCGTGTTGCGTTAGAAGATGTGTTGGCGCAGGAAGCTGATTATGTGGACCTGGCATCAGGTGGCGATGCTGCCAAAATTTTAAGTACCGGCTTTAAAGTTAGCAAAACCCCGCAGCCACAAGGTGAACGTGCCAGGCCGGGAAATGTAAGAGTGACCTCTCCGGCCAAAGGACAACTGGACTGCCGCTGCGATCCTGTTGACGGTGCAAGAATGTATGATTGGTCGGTACAAAAACAAAACAGTACCGATGCGCCGATAAGAAAGCAAACACCATCAGCAAAACTCCTGCTTACAGATCTGCAGAGCGGGGCGGAATATGGAGTGAAAGTCGTTTCCCTCGGCACCAATCCAATTTTGAACTGGAGTGATGAGATCAAAAGTTTTGTGCTATAACCAAAGCCGCAATGAACGAAAAACAAATTATTATAACATCCATTAGGCAAACACAAACATCAAATATGAGTATTCGAAAGATAATACGCAATAGAATAGCGAAGCTACGATTGCCGAAGATGCTTTGCCTTATCTTCCTTTTAAGTATCGCAGTAACTTCCTTTTCTCAAGGCATCAAATGGTCAGATGGCCTTACCTGGCAGCAGGTAAAAGCAAAGGCGAAAAAAGAAAACAAATACATGTTTGTGGATTGTTATGCTACCTGGTGCAAGCCCTGTAAGGCGATGGATAAAGAAGTGTACAGTGTGGATTCGGTTGGCAGTTTTTTAAATCAGGATTTTATATCCGTAAAGCTGCAAATGGATCAAACGAAGAATGATGCTGCTGCCATAAAGAGCTGGTACAAAACGGCAAGCTCTTTTGCAAAAGACTACAATTTGAATGCTTATCCCACGATGCTGTTTTTCACTCCTTCCGGCGAAGTGGCAACTAAGGAAGTGGGCTATAAAGATGCTGGTGCATTTATAACGGCTGCTAGGAATGCAAAGGATCCATCCAAACAATACTATGTATTGCTGAAGAATTATAAAAAGGGAAAGCTTGATGATGCAGCCACCAGGTCACTCATCAACACGGCAAAACAGTTGGGAGATACAGCCACCTACCACGCACTGCGCAATAGTTATTTTGCTTACTTGCATACTCTGCCCAAAGCAAAATTATATACCAAAGAAAACATTGAATTCATCGCAACTACTATCAATAGGCACAGTCAGTCGGTGTTTGATATGTTTTACCCTGATGCCACAGCCGTAGACAAGGTGATGGAGAAAAAGGGGTACGCTCAAAAAGTAGTGGATGATGTAATCATGAAAGAAAAAGTGGCTTCTGTTGTGAACGCTGGTATGGATGCTAAGATCGAACCGGATTGGAGCATCTTATATAACTCGATAGCTAAAGATTACAAGCGAGATTATGCAGAGCGGAATATAATGGAAGCCAAAATGGCCTGGTATTACAATGCAGGAGATTATTTTAAATGGGCATCTACACTCAACCACAGGATAGAGAAATATGGAACGGACACCACCAGCAAGAGTGCAGATTTTGTATTGAATAACCAGGCTTATATTATATGGTTGAACCTTGGCCAAACCGACAAACCAGACCCTAAAACGATTGAAGAATTGAACAGGGTTTGCAAGTGGCTGGAAGGTCCTCTAAGACGGTATGAATTCGCAACCGGCTTTCGCTTGCAACAATGGCCTATGATTATAGATACCTACGCCAATTTACTCTACAAAGTTGGCAGAACAACAGAGGCTTTGAAATGGCAGGAACTGGCCGTAAGCAAAGGCAAGGAACTTGGGACGGATGATGATGCTATGAAAGATATTGAGAACAATTTGGCCTTGATGAAGGAGGGTAAGCCGACCTGGCCCATTGCTGCTAACTAACTTGGATTTGCCAACTAAAATTTCAAACCGGAAAGATGAAACGTTTTATTTCAATCAATCTTTTGTTGTTGTCCATAGCAGGATCTGCACAAACATCACTCAAAATCCAAACGGATAATTATTCCAATCTCAATCAATATCTCTGGAGCTTTTCAAAAAATAAAGCATTACCTAACCAAAAATCATTGATCGATTTTAACACTATTGAAAATTGGCGAAGTTTAGGGTACTATTTAGCTGTTAGTGGTAACGCTGAGTATTTTGCCTATACCATCAATAAACCAACCGGTACAAGGTTTTGGTTCAGAAGGCCTGATAGCTTAATTATACAAGCAACGAAAACTAATTGGAGGCAAGCCTTTGCCGTTTCTACACAGGGTTTTTTTTCAGCAGATGGCAAGAAGTATATTTTTCAGAATGGCAGTACACTTTCTTTTTTGCAATTAGGAAGTAAACAAACAAAGGAGGTCAAGGATGTAAGCTATTATAAAGCCAATAGTAAAAATAACTGGCTGGCTTACCAGGTTACGGGTAAAGACAGTTTGATATTATACAATCTGGCAACAGGAAAAGAAAAACTATTTGATAACGTCACCGAATTTGATTTTGATAATAGTGGCGATTGGCTGGTTTGTAAAAACAACACAAAACAGTTATTGCTGTATAGCCTTGCAACAGGAGCGGAAAAAAGATTTCCCGATGCAGTGAATTATGCTTTAGCCGCCGATGGGAAAACTTTAGTAGTAAAGACGAATGCCAACCTGCAATACATTTCTCTTCCACAGGGCGAAGCAAAAATCATCTGGACAATAAAAGAGAAAACCACTATCGGTAACTATTCGTTGGATGCATTCGGCAAACAAGTTTTATTTACGATCATTGATAGTTCAGATGAAGCGAACAACACGATTGGTTATTATGAGCCCGGAATAGATAAACCAGTAGTGAAAATCACCAATGGAACAGATGGAATTCCCAACAGGCTAATGATAGCAGATGCATCCTTTACTGATAATGGGCAGTATATAAACCTTGTACTCCGGTCAAAGCCGGATGTAGCAGGCAAGCCTGATGAGAACAGGGCCGCAGTAGAAGTATGGAATCATAAAGACTCTTACCTGCAATCTGTACAATCAAAAAAATTAGCTGAAGCACCTGCATATAATGCTATCGTAAACAAAGAGAATATCAAGCTTGTGTTTTTAGAAAGCGATGACAAAAAAATCTTCTTATTGCATGGTGATTATGCGCTAGAAAAAAAAGATTACACTACAAAATATGGAGACCGGTTTTGGGAAAATGGGAAAGACAGTTGCTGGCTTGTTTCTTTAAAGGATGGCAGCAGTCGTTTTTTACCAACTAAAACAAACAGTTTCTGGTTTTCACCGGCAGGCAATTACCTGGTGTATTTCGATGCGGCAAAAGGTGGTCATTATTATAGCTATGATTTGCATAACAACGAAATAAGCGATATCACTAAAAATGTTCCGGAATATCAACTTTGTTTAACCAATAAAGAAGCAGATGATGAAAAGCCTGATGATGGTAACCTTGCAGCGTGGATAGAAAATGACAAAGGCCTGTTGGTATACGATGACCACGATATCTGGACGCTTGATTTAACCGGAAAGTTGCCCGCTGTTAACTTAACCAAAGGTTTTGGGCGGGCCAACAGTATCATGTTTAATTTGTTTATAACGGATAAATATTCCTTTAGCATTTCACATCCCAATGACATTCCTGTTGTAAAAATTAAAGAATCGATGCTGCTCTCCGGTTTCAATGACCACAACAAGGAGAATGGGTTTTACCGGCAAAATGTTGCACATGTTGGCGAACCGGAATTGGTTTACATGGGTGGCTATTTTATGAGTAAAGGACGGAGGCATGACGTTAATTTGTCGGTTGACGGTATGATACCGGTGAAAGCAAAAAATACAAACGCCTGGATTGTACAGCGACAATCATCCAGCGATGCTCCTAATTATTACGAAACAAAAGACTTTAAAAATTTCAGAAGGCTAACCAATTATCAACCACAGCAAGGATATCAATGGTTCACTGAAGAATTAGTTTCCTTTAAACATTTGGATGGGAAAATGGGTCAGGGTATACTGTATAAGCCCGAAAATTTTGACCCCACAAAGAAGTATCCAGTGCTGATCTCTTTTTACGGCCAGTTCTCTAATAACATGTACCAGTTTCCTAATCCTTCTTATATCGACCAGGCCATGGCAACAGGTAAATCGCCCATTTGGTTTTTGAATAATGGTTACCTGGTATTTACGCCTGATATAATTGTAGCTCCATTGAGGTATGGTCCTAAGGCCTTTAGTGTAATCGAAGGCGCAGCACAATACTTGAAAACACTTCCATATGTAGATGCCAACAAATTGGGGTGTGGCGGCTCACACAGTTGGTCGGCAAAACTGGGTGCTTACGTTTTTACACACTCGAAATCTTTTGCTGCAACCGCAATTACTGAAGGATATATATATGCCGATGCAATCAATGTCTATTTATCTGCTGAAGGAGGCAGAATGGATGGGGTTGAAACCGGGCAACAATATGGAAATCTTTGGGAAAATAAAGACCGTTGGTTAGATCAAACTACTGTGTTGAACGTTGATAAAGCAAGCAGCCCCCTGCTGCTGCTATGCAACAAAGAAAGTATTCCAGATTATCAGGATCAAACATTTCAATTTTTTAATGCGCTAAGAAGGCTCGATAAGAATGTATGGTGGTTAAAGTATGATGAAGGAGACCATACTCTACATGATTTAAAAGAGCTTCAGGATTACACAATCCGCTACACCCAGTTTTTTGATCATTACTTAAAATATGCCCCGGCGCCACAATGGATGACAGAAGGAATTCCTCTTAAGCTGAAAGGAATTGAAAGCAGGTATGAGTTGGATCCTCAGGGCACTTGTAACTCTACTAACGGAGAGCCTTGTCCCATCTGCCAAGCCTGGAACGCCCAGTACAAAAGAACGCCGGAGATGTTTAAGAAAGAGATAAAGGATTGGGTGTTGGATAAGGATATAGCAGAGGAACTGGAGCGTAAAATAAATGAGAGGAGAAAGGTGTTGGATAAAGAAGGAGATGTCCAGACCAGAGAGGTGATGAGGATGTTGAACAAATAGATCCCTCGCTCTACTCGGGATGACAAAAAAAAATAATTAAAAATTAAAATAAATGAAAACAACAATCTTATTCGCATTACTAATTGCATCAGTTACAATGTATGGTCAATCAGATTTTAGCGGCAAGTGGAAATTAAATCTGGACAAAACGCAATTCAATGAAACTCCGGGGACGCCGGCCGCAGCTAAATTGGTTGTTGAGCAGAAGGCAGGAACAATTACAGTTCAAAGAAATGATCGTGCAAAAGAAACATTAAAAATAGATAGCACTGCTTCCATCGACATTACCGATGGAGATAACAAGACGACAGTCTCCATGAAACTGGCGGCAGATAAAAAGGGATTGGTTGAAGCACGGGTGTACACGTATCCCGAAGGTGAAACAGCAGTAGTGGCCACCAAAAAAACAAGAACCTGGACTTTGTCTGAGGATAAAAAAATACTCACAATCACAGACCACATAGAAGCAAGCAATGGGGGCAATTATGTGATGGTGTTGGTGTATGAGAGGGAGTAGGAAATGGATTAATATGCAGGTATGCGAATGAAGGCAGAAATGATTAGGCACGTGTTGGCATGTACGCCAAAGGCAAAGAACATTTATGAAGCAATTGTTAATGTTGGTATCCCTGGTGGCGTTTTATTCTTATAGCAATGGACAAAGCCCCACTATCGTTGGGAACGTCACTGATTCAACCACCGGTGAAATGCTAACCAATGCTACGGTGCAACTGATGCGGGTGAAAGATTCAGTCATCATTCGGAAGATAATAAGCCAGCGCAATGGATTTGTATTATCGAGAGTTCCTGCAGGTGATTACCAATTGCTGCTAAGCTATATTGGCTATTGTGATACAACCATTTTTATAAAACTGGATGAAAAAGATACATTGATCAACCTTGGAATAGTGCACATGCGCAACTCATCCGGCAATATGATGGAAGTAGTAGTGAGGTCGGTAATTCCACCGGTGATCATAAGAAACGATACGATTATTTATAACACCGAAGCATTCAAAACAAAACCCAATGCAACAGTGGCAGAGTTATTAAAACAGTTGCCGGGCATGGAAGTAGATAGAGAAGGTAATGTCAGCTTCCAGGGAGAAAGGGTGCAGAAGATATATGTGGATGGTAAGGAGTTTTTCCTGAACGATCCAAAACTGGCAACGCAAAATCTACTGGCTGATATGATACAAAAAGTGGAAGCCTTCAATGATAAAAGCCAAAGGGCAAAGCTTACCGGCATTCGGGATAATAACCCCGGCAAAGCCATCAACCTGCGGCTAAAGGCGGATAAGAAAAAGGGATGGCTGGGCACATTGGAAGCAGGGTATGCTTCAGAAGATCGGTATGGAATAAAGGCAACAGCGAATCATTTTAATGGCGATGAATTTATAATGGCCACCATTAACAGCAATAACGGTGGCAATGTACAAAATGGATCCCCCGAATTGCTGGGTAACAAGCAGAATAATAGTTCGCTCAACTACCGCAATAATTTTTCAAAAAAGCTTGAGTTAACTGCTAATTATGCTTTTAATAATAGCAGCTCCAGGTATGAAGTAAATAGCAACAGGGAAACCTTCTTCACCGATTCCTCATTTTTACAGGATAAGCAGTCTTCCAACTCATCCGGAAATAAGGATCACGGCTTCAATACATCCCTCAACTACACCATTGATTCTTTTAATCTCGTAAATCTGTCTGCATCGCTTGGATTAAGGCACGGCGAAAACAACGGCACAGACAATGCCATTACAGATATCAAAAGAAATTTAGTCCTCAATCACTTAAACAATGCCTTCACCAATAATCAGAATAGTTCGGATAATAAGGATGGTTCCCTCAATATCAGTTATAGTCATGTCTTCAGAAAAAAGGGTAGGTATTTGGGCGTCTCAATGAGTAGTAGTGTTAACGCCAATACCGGTCAGGGTAAGCTACATTCACTTACCCGCTTTTATAATGTTGATGGGATACAAACCGACAGCCTGGAAAGAAACCAGCGATCAAATTCTGATGCCGGGGCTAAGAACACGGGCATTGGAATTAATTACACAGAACCCATTGGCAAAAACCAGGTGATTGATGTTAGCTGGAGCATCAGCAATGGTTCTGGCAACGCTGATCGGTACACTTATAATTATAACGGGCTTACCGGAAAGTATGATGAAGCCGATAGCCTGGCAAGCAATGCATTTAAGAGCACAAACGCATCACAACAGTTTTCAATCGGCTATAATTATTTTAACAACAAACTGCAATACCAGCTCGGTTTTTCCCTTTCAAAAAGCAGCCAGCAAAATACCATTGAAGTTGGAGTCGGCGAGGATATCACCCAAAAGGCCCTCAACCTTTTTCCAAGAGCATCGTTCATGTATACCATATCAAAACAAAAGAACCTGCAGGTCAGTTATAATGGCTCCACAAACCAACCATCTATTACACAACTGCAGCCCGTTCCTGATTACAGCAACCCATTACTGGTACACTTGGGTAATCCTGGGCTCAAACAGGAGTTTAGCAATAACCTGTCTGTTAACTACAATTACTTCAGCCCTACAACTGTCCGCAGTTTTCAATGGGCCGGTTCGCTGCAAAACACTGCCAACAGGATCGTAAATGCAACCATCACAGATGCACGAGGCGTGCAGGAGCAGCGCTTTGTAAACGTACCCGGCAATTACACTGCCGGCACCAATATCAACTTTGGTCTGCCGCTCGGAAAGAACCAGCAATCTGGAGCTTTCAACAGCAGCACCCGTGCTAACTATGTGCAGGATGTTAACCTGGTAAACGGGGAAGAGAATATAAAGCGCAGTTGGATACTAAGCCAAAGCATTGGCATCAACTATCATAAAGCCGACAAGATCTATGCAGGCCTGCAGGCAGGCATTAACTGGAACCGGTCCAGCTATTCTATACAAACATTGAAGGCCACTAATTTTTTATCCCAGCGTTATAGTTGCAATTTATCGGTTGAGATTTTTCAGGGCTTCTTTATCAGCAGTGACCTCAACTTAAGCTTTACCAACAGCCAGGGTGCCCTAGCAGGCCGAAATGCAAAAGCCTGGAATGCAACTGCCATGAAGCGTTTATTCCAAAACAAAGCAGAATTAAAGTTTTCAGTTTTTGACATACTGAATAGCAACAATAGTTTCAATCAAAATACCGGTGACAATTACATAGAAACGACAGAGCAGGAAGTAATGAAAAGAGTATTTATATTGTCTTTCATGTATAGGTTTACGAGGGTTGGAAGTTAATAAATTCACGATCGCATATGGTAAAAGTTTGCCTGGTTATATTAACGTTGTTTATCGGTGCCTGCACGGCCGATAATAAAAAGCAAGAGGCTAGTGCTGTGTATAGTGAGACAGCATTAAAAGATTTTGTGATGGCTACTGCTGACTCTAATAAAGATAAATCAATAACGGTAATGGATTCGGTATTGGCTGAAGCTTCTGCAGATAGCCTGGTTTTTTGTAAGACTGTGACTTTTCTTGAGAGACCTTTTGGGAATCCCAATTCAGCTTTTAAAAATGATGACTTGTACGCCGCTTTACTGCAAGCTAAAATGAAATCCCCATGGATAGATAGTATTACAAAAGTAAAGACAAGAGAACGTTTATACCTGCTGATGCAAAATTGGCCGGGCACCATTGCAACTGATTTTACTTATGAAACTGCATCGGGGTTTAAAAAAAAGCTGTATGATATAAAAGGGGATTATACCCTTCTATATTTCTATAATCCTGAATGCAATGCCTGCAAGGAAATGAAGGCAGCATTAATTGCTTCGCCAATCATTACCGACAAAGTGACTTCAGGTGAATTGAAAATACTTGCCATATACATAGACAAGGATGAAAAAATCTGGCTCAACCATTTAGACGATTTGCCGCAGGATTGGATACATGGGAGAGATATTGATGAGTATTTGTATAAGAATAAAGTGTATGATTTGCGTGCTATTCCAACCCTGTATTTATTGGATAAGGATAAGAGAGTCGTGTTGAAGGATTGTGTGGAAGTGAGGGAGATTGAAAAAATGTTGGCGAAGTAATCGTATCTGTTTCGATCTCTTCTCCGTAATTAATAAAAAAAAATAGTCATGACAGCTGCAGAACTTAAAAATTATTTAAGAGAACAGGAATGCTTTATCCGAACAAAGAATAAAGTGGAGATACTATTAGAACAGAGGCTATAACCGTAACGTTACCAATCGAAGCAGGCCGAAGCCGAGGCATCATGATAGATTTGATGGCAGAGTTCAGAAACGCAGAGGAGTTTATTGAGAAAACAAGTATAAAGAATGCAGATGACCTGCAGCAAATAAAGAACTCGGAATTGATAAAGTTGTTGAACTTTATGAAGTAATAATAAAAACCGAAAGAGAAAAGAATGCATTGCCAGAGCAGTTGCTGAAAAAGTAAATGGCTGCACTATATATTAAGATCTCAGTGAGGTGTAAATTTTCGCTGAGTTTTTTTATGCTCTAATTTTTTGCAAACCGCCAGGTTTCCCAGGATTGTATTTTTCATTTTAGCGATCCCTTTAGGCAGTAATAGATGGTCAGATATATTTTTAATACTCTGCCAAAGCTTATTCGTCCCTCATTCGAATCGGTTTGAATAAAATATATTTTGTCGATTTCCTTCACCGGCCCGCATGACGTAGCTTGAAATAGTAAGCAGTAAAGCGTGCTGACCGTCACTTTTCCCCCAAAAAGTAAGTATTTACCTTTACGATTTCACCGATTTTGATTGACTTCATCAATCAAAACTTTCATTAGCTTATTATGTAATATGCGTTTCTTTTTTTACTTTGGCACTCCCTTCTGAACGACCAGCTTCCACCATTAAACCTTAAAATGAACCGCTTATTAACGTTAATCGTCTATCTATACTTTACGCTGAGCAGTTTTGGACAAACGCCTGTAATAAAACATCCGGGTACCGGAGCAATATGTGCAGGCCAAAGCCTTGTGCTGACCGTAGATGGCGCGGCAACCGGCGCTACTTTTAAATGGAGAAAAGATGGTGTGCTGATTGTGCCAGCCGAAACGCTAATAAGCTATACCGCTAACACAACGGGAAATTATGATGTCATTGTGACTGCTGCCGCTATAAATGATACACTGGCCCCGGTAAAGGTAACCGTGAATCCCAACCCGGTGAGTGGTTTTACGTTTACGGGAGCTAATCAATGCGGCAATCTGCCCATCTCATTTGCCAACAGTTCTACCGGGACAGCACTGGACTATGCCTGGACTTTTGGTGATCCAAGATCCGGAGCCGTTGACAATATCTCGGATCTAAAAAATCCTAAGCACACTTTTATTGGTACATCTGGAAATGCGACACAATCGTTTACTGTTTCACTCACTGCTACGGATAATAAAGGATGTAAGGATAATGCTACCGCTGTGGTAACGATGAAACAAATTCCAGGTACGCAACTGGACGGGACTGGATACACCATTTATAACGGGCTACCTTATTTCACCATTTGTAACGAAACGAATTCCTCTTTTGAATTTTTAAACATTTCCTCTACTAAAGCCACCAATACAAACTATATAATAAAATGGGGTGATGCGACCACTGATTTTAATTCAGCAACATTCAATGCACCCATAACGCATGACTACAGTGTCGGCAAACATGTACTTCAGTTTATAGTATCGGGACAAAATGGTTGTAAGGACACCGCTATTTATAACGTGTTCGTAGGAAGCAACCCTGCTGTGGGATTGGGAAATCCTGGCAACACAATAATTTGTACGGGCACTTCATTAACGTTTCCTATTTCCAGTACGTCGAGCAATCCGCCAGGTACTGTTTATACCGTTACGTTCAATGATGGTACCTCGCCCATTGTATATAATCATCCGGCGCCTGATGATGTTACACACAGGTTTGACGAAGGTTCCTGCGGAGTATTCAGCGGCACATTCAACAACTCTTTTTCTGCAATGATCGTTGCATCGAATCCCTGTGCTACTTCCGCCGCTACTGTGGTTCCTATTTATGTTTCTAAAAAAGCGAATGCGGATTTTAGCATATCACCGGATGATACTACTTGCGTAAACACGACCATAACGCTGACTAATATTGGCACCAATGCCAGTGTTATCTCTTCGCAAGGACAATGCATTCCCGGTAGATCGGTCTGGCATATTGCTCCGGCTACAGGTTGGACAACTACAGGAAGTCTAGGAAGCGATGCGGCGGCGAATCCCGCACAGTGGACTGCAGGCGATAAAATCTTGCCAGTGATCTTTACTGTTCCCGGTGTTTATATAATAAAACTCAAAACGGGTGGAAACTCTTTATGCGGTTTTGACGAAATAGAAAAAACAATATGCGTCAATCCAAAGCCGGTCGCAGCGTTTAATGTGAACCAGGCAAGTGGATGTTTGCCATTGACAGTTACGACTGTTAATAATTCTAATACACCGAGCTGCGGCAACAATACTTATACCTGGACGGTTAGTTATTCCAACGCAGGCGGTTGTACTCCTGCCGCATCTGACTACAGTTTTATCAATGGTACATCTGCAATTTCGGCCAATCCGCAAATCCGGTTTAACAGTCCGGGGGTTTATACACTCCGATTAGTGACAAGTAGTCAATCGTCGGCTTGTATCTCTGCAGCCGTTACAAAAGAAATTACGGTAAAGACAAAACCCACTGTTGCGTTTTCCATACCGGCAAGCATTTGTCAAAACAGCTCTATTAATCCGGTCTCTACTGTAAATAATTGTTACGCAACTGACGTAGCTACCAATGCATGGACATTTACCAATGGCCTACCTGACAATTCAACCGCCGGAATACCCGGCAATATAGTTTACAATACTGACGGAACTTATAATATAAGCTTGGCTATAACCAATGAATGTGGTACAACAACTACAACAAAATCACTACTCGTAAAACCGACGCCCGACGTTTCGGCACCAGCCAATCAATCTTTCTGCCCCGGATCGGTTACAAGTGGTTTTACATTCAGCACTACTTCGCCGGGAGCAACCTATAAATGGACAAATTCAAATACGGCCATCGGGCTATCTGCCAGTGGAACAGGAAACATCGCCGCATTCACAGCCACGAATAATGGTTCAGCCGTTCTAGTGGCCAACATCACTGTTACTCCTTCTTTGAATGGTTGCGAGGGTGTAAGCAAACAATTTTCGATAACCGTTAACCCTAAACCAATTGTTCCAACGGTTAGCAGTCCCGTGACTTATTGCGAAGGAGAAACCGCTGTTCCTTTAACGGCTACTGCAACTACAGGGAATGATTTACTTTGGTACACCGTTTCCTCGGGAGGAACGGGATCAACGACCGCTCCGACCCCCAATACAGCTCTCGTTGGAAATATAAGCTGGTATGTCAGTCAAACAAATAATATTACAGGATGCGAAAGCGCCAGGTCATTGATAACAGTAACCATAAAACAAAGTCCGAAAATAACTACCAGCAGTTCAGCAAATCCAACCATCTGCGCATCAGCAAATGGATCTATTATTTTAAATGGCTTAACGCCCAATACTACTTATAATGTAAAGTATAATAAGAATAGTGCGCCGGTATCGGTGATGATAACCTCAAACTCGAGCAGCGTAGTAACTATATCAGGTTTGTCGGCAGGAACTTATTCAAATGTTATGGTAGTGCGGAACGGATGTCCATCTAATGAAGTTGGGCCTTTTACACTCGCAGACCCTAATCCCCCAGCGACGCCGACTGCTGGAAGCAATAGCCCTTTGTGTAGTGGCGTCACGCTTAACCTTACGGCCAGTACAACTGCTACGGGTAATATTCTTTATTCATGGAGTGGTCCAAATAATTTTACAAGCAACGATCAGAATCCTGTCATAGCTGCTGCAACAGTAGCGGCAAACGGTGATTATACAGTAACAGTCAGTCTGAATGGATGCTCCGCTTCAAAAACAATATCTATTATAGTAAATCCGAAGCCGACAAAACCGATTGTAGACAGACCGGTAGTTTATTGTTTAAATGCGACAGCAACAGCCTTAACAGCAACGGCTGCGGCTGGTAACACACTGACATGGTATGATAATAAGAATTTAACCAATGGCTCTACGACAGCCCCTACTCCCTCAACTGCAACTGCAGGAACAATAATTTACTATGTCAATCAAACCAATGGGCTTAATTGCACCAGCGATACTTCCGCTATTACCGTTACCGTATATCCTTTAATAACAGGTAATACAATTGGTGCCAATCAAACACTTTGCACCGGTAATACACCAGCGCCTTTAAGTGGAACAACAGTTTTAGCTGGCGGGAATGGCTTATTTGATTATCAATGGCAGGCATCCACAGACAATGGAACTAACTGGACAGATATAAATAATGCTACAGCGGATTCTTATTCACCTGGAATTATCAATGTAACGACAAAATACAGGAGAGTTGTTAGCGCCGGGCCTTGTACAAATAATGTTTCAAATGTTGTAACAAAAACAATCCAGGGAACCCTAACTAATTATGATATTGCTGCCTCTCAAACAATATGCGAAGGAGGACAGTCCGCTCTCCTGAATGGTCAATTGCCGACTGGTGGTAGTGGCTCTTTTATTTACCAATGGGAAAATTCGTTGGATAATAATACATGGACACCTATCCTCAATAGCAATTCTCAAAATTATCAACCCCCTGTATTAACTACGACTACTCATTACCAAAGAAAAGTAACAAGTGGCTCTTGTTCTGCTTATTCGTCAAAAGTAATTATTACTGTAAATCCGAAACCGGTAATGACACCGGTTGCTAATCTTATATATTGCAATAGTTCTTCTGTCGCTGGAATAACATTTAATAGTATCCCTTCAGCAAATGTTACTTATTCATGGACGAATGACAACACAACAATAGGATTAGGAGCAGCGGGTGCCGGTAACTTACCTGCTTTTAATACTATTAACAATACTAAATTACCTATAACAGGAAATATAACGATAACGCCAACATTCACGGCTAACAACGTAAACTGTGCAGGAACTGCCCTTACATTTAAACTAACAGTTTTACCAGCCGTAACAATTACCTCTATAAATAATGAAGTGGTGTGTACCGGTAGTACAATACCAGCCTATACACCAATTCATGATGCAGTTGTCTTTTCAGGAGCTTCTGTAAGCTATAGCTGGACGGTCAATGGTGCTGGAATTACGTTAACTACCGGAACTGGCAATCAGATTCCATCGTACAATACTATTAACAACGGAACTACTCATTTGGTTGCCACGATAAATGTGACACCAAAATATACTTATAATGGAGTTACCTGTGACGGAGCGCCGGTAGCATATACTATCACGGTGAAGCCAGGCGTAACCAATAACGTTATAACCGCAGACCAGGATATTTGTATTAATACACCTGCTGCTATATTGCAGGGATCTTTACCAACGGGAGGAAATGGCGGTTTTCAATATCAATGGCAAAAAAGTATTGATGGCGGTAATACATGGATAGATGTTCCTGGTGCAACAGGAACAAACTATGATCCGGGTGTATTGTCTTTATCAACTATGTACCAGCGCAACGTAACTACCAACCTCTGTACAGGCCCTGGAGCTAGCTCCAGCAATGCTATAACTATCAATGTAAACCAGGATGCAAAAGCAGTATTTATGCCTTTAAAGGATACAGGTTGCGCTCCATTTGTTCTTGATCCTTCTGTGATTGCTTTAAAACAATTTCCGCAAAACGGTATTTACAATTGGTATGCAAACGGAAACTTCATTGGAGTGGGAACATCTTTTCCCGGATACACGATCACTAATTCCAAAGATTCTGTGACCATTAAACTCGTAGCTATAAGCGGACATGGCTGCAAGCCAGATAGCATGGACTATAAATTCTATACTTATATTACTCCCGCACCTTCTTTTTCCGTTTCTCTTACCGAAGGATGTGGGCCGCTTGGTATAGCTGTAAATAATACTACACCGGAAGCGGCATTATTTACCTACGCATGGGATTTTGGCAATGGACAAACTTCAACCGCTGCTCAACCCGGCGATATACTATTTGATCCCAATCCTAACTACGGCGATACTACCTACATCATTGGATTAAAAGTTATTTCCTGGTGTGAGGCAATTACAGTTACAAAGTCTGTAAAGGTAAAATCAAAACCTAAAGCCCTTTTTGCACCGAATATATCGGTCGGCTGTTCCCCGATGTCCGTTACATTTAATAATACTTCGGGTGGTGTAGGAAATACTTATAACTGGGACTTCGGAGATGGATCAACACTAAATGCTCCAACAGCCGACCCCGTGACACATATATTTAATTCCGGTGTCAGAGATACATTCTATGTAAAATTGAAAGCTGTAAATGAATGTGGCGCGGATTCACTACAGTATGCCATTGTCGTATCTCCTAATAAAATCAAACTTGATTTCGCTGTAAATGGTGACGAGGAATCAGGATGTTCACCCCATAGTGCAAGGTTCATCAACAACTCAACGGGAGCATCAAACTTCACCTGGGATTTTGGAGACGGTAATATTATCAGTACGCAGAAAAATATTGACACAATTTTGCACAACTTTACATTGCCGGGTACGTATGTTGTAAAACTAAGAGCCACAAATGGTTGCTCTGATACAACGTCAACGGAAACCATCATTGTATATCCTTCACCACGTGCGGCTTTTACTATTTCCGCAGCCTGCCTTTCCGACACGGTTCGTTTTACCAATTTATCAGATAGCGCTACTTCTTACGAGTGGCAGTTCGGAGATGGAACGATCTCAACAGAAAAAAATCCAACTCACAAATACAAAGATCCCGGAGTCTATACGGTAATTTTAAAAGCCTTCAGATTTAATACACCGGGCAGCGTCTGTACAGACTCTATCAGCAAGCAATTACAGTTGGGGCCAACTGGCGAATTAACTTACACCGGTGGATTTTTGTGTGGTAGCAGAGCTGCTGTTTTCCAGGTGCAAACAAATAATTCCGATACGCTTATCTTCAACTTTGGAGATGGTACCGAACTTAAAACTACCAGTAATATAGCCTATCATTCATACCCCAATGCGGGAACCTACCTGCCGTCGGTAACGCTGAAAAATAGAGCAGGTTGTGAAATTGTTTTACCAGGCTTTGATCCTATTAAGGCAGATAAAATAAAAGCCGGCTTCTATATTTCACAACTGCAATTATGCGGAAGCACCAAGGTAAGTTTTATCGATACATCACATTCCTTTTTCGGCAAGGCCTCCATTCGTTGGGATTTTGGTGACGGCACTACTGGTAACGGTTTCAACAATAACCATGTTTATGCCAGCGGCGGAATTTACCCTATTGAGATGATCGTATTTGGAAACAGCGGTTGCAGCGACACCGTGCGCCAATCCATATCAGTCAAAGTAAATAACAAACCTATTGCAGCCATACAATCGGAAACAACTGTGTGTGCAGGAAACGTAATACCGTTTATCAGCAATATTCAATCCGCGGATGCTATCAATATTATACAGTGGTCAATCAGCAACGGCGTCACTAATGCTAATCCTTCATTTAGCTATACCTTTTCTCAACCAGGCAATTATACGGTAAGGTTGATTGCAGGTACTGTCAATGGTTGCTTTGATACAGCGATTCAAACTATACGTGTTAACCCTTCACCAACTGTCAGAGCCAGCAATGATGTTAACTTATGCCTTGGCACCAATACCAGGTTAATAGCAACGGGTATTAATCCGGTAAACTGGTCCCCTACCCAGGGATTAAGTTGTATTACATGTCCTGATCCAATTGCCACCCCTATCATAACAACATCGTATGTTGTACAAACAACTAATAACTTCGGATGCTCCGGATATGATACCGTTGTCGTCACCGTTATTCAGCCTTTGCAATTAAGTACTGCTCCGGATGACAGCATCTGTATCGGCCAATCATCCAACCTGCTTGCGAGCGGAGCTACTTCCTATAATTGGACTCCTACGGTTAGTTTGAATAATTCAACGATATCCAATCCTACCGCTACTCCGGTAGTTACTACAAAATACAGGGTAGTCGGCTATGATGGTTATAGCTGTTTTACCGATACAGCATATATATTGGTAGCCGTAGGTCAATACCCAACCGTTTCTCTGGGCCCTGACCTTGTGTTATCTACAGGAACGCAGCATCCCCTGGCATCCACCATACAAAATGGACCAATAAGCAACTGGAGTTGGAACCCACCCGCTGATCTCAATTGCAATAGCTGCCCGTTACCTGTCGCGACTATTAAAAAAGATATCAGCTATACCGTTAACGTCACCAACAACTATGGCTGTAACGCCAGGGATACCATCAACATAAAAGTATTTTGTGAGAATACCCAGGTCTTTATTCCCAATGCATTTACGCCCGACGATGATGGCATCAATGATATACTAATGGTACAGGGAACGGGAATAGTGATGGTTAAATCCTTCCGGGTATTTAATCGCTGGGGAGAACTGGTTTTTGAAAGAAGCAGCTTTGCACCGAACGCCCCCGCTTATGGCTGGAATGGAAAAATAAAAGGAGTTGCTGGCGGACCCGATGTATTTGTATATACAGCGGAGGTTGTTTGTGAAAACGGAGTTCTGTTTAATTATAAAGGGAATGTATCAATCATAAAATAGTGTGTATGAAACGTAAAATATTTTTATTGTCACTTATAGCTATAAATGTTTCCGTAGTTTACGGACAGGATATAAACTTCTCGCAATTCTATGAATTGCCTCTCTTACGAAATCCATCTTTGGCTGGTACGTACAGGGGTGATATAAGAGTTACTACTGCTTTCAGAAGTCAATGGAATAGTGTTACAGTTCCTTATCAAACACAGGCCTTAGGCGTTGAAACAAAATTTGGGCTTGGACCGGAATCCGGTGATTATATATCCATGGGTATTCAACTCACTAACGATGTAGCAGGAGATTCAAAAATGGGTAAAACGCAGGTGCTTCCGATGCTCACTTACCATAAATTAGTCAGTGCTGATAATGACTCCTATATTTCTGTTGGGTTTCTGGGTGGCCCAGTGCTGCAACGATTTGATCCTACAAAACTCAGTTTTAGCGACCAGTTTGTAAATGGAGCTTACCTTCCCACTAATCCTACGCGGCAAACTTTTTCCAAAACTAATAATACCTATTGGGATGCAGCAGCCGGTGTAACCTATAGCAGTGTACTCGGAACGGAAACTAAATATTATGTCGGAGTAGCCTGGTTTCATGTTAACAAACCAAAGGTGGCGTTTAATCCTTCAAATGATATTCAGCTAAACAGGAAATGGGTTTTTAATGGTGGCTTATCTACTCCTACCAGCGAAAGCGACAGGCTGATTTTTTATGTTGACCATTTTGCACAAGGTGGCAATAGTCAAACACAAGGTGGAATTATTCTTCGACACAACTTAGTTCAGGAAGACGAAGATCTTGGTGTAGATATTTCAGCCGGTGTTTTTTACCGCTGGAATGACGCCATCATACCCGTAATAAAGCTGGGTTACTATAGTTTCAACCTGGGATTAACCTACGATACGAATATCAGCAAGCTGAAAACCGCATCACAATCAAGGGGTGGCTTTGAAGTAACGTTATCTTACAATAGTTTTCTTAATATCCGGAATAGCTCTTTGCAAAAAGTAAGATGCCCGGTAGCATTGTAATATGAAGTTTTCACTACATTAAAGACTGTGGACACTTTTGCTATCAGCCGGTTTCAATAACTCTATTCAAATGTCCCCTGCTATCCATACCTTTACAACTTATTTCACCCGCAACTAAATACCGATGCCCTTCACCAAGAATATAGCCTTTACACGCCTGATCAAGATCAATGGCAGACTTCGTGAATTTAATTTCCGGAAAAGAGGAGAAATTTTTTACGACTTAGATACCAACGATGAAAGGGGAAACCGTCTCTTTTTTAAAATGGAAAAACAGGAAAGCAACTGGAAGGCAAGTGGCACCGAACTCCCCGTTTGGCTATCAGACAATGAAGCTTTGATCAGCGACGCTATTGTTAAGGAGGAACAGGGGTAATAAATGAGCCACAGACAGATCCTTTCATTTAATACTATTTATTTTTCGTTCATAATCAATCTCCACCCGGTCATGTATTCTTTGAAGTGATAGCAATATCACGTCATCACTAAATGACGCAGCAAAAGAGTATTTTTCCTGCATGGAAATATGCAACTGTTCAACCCGCTTAATCCGCTCATCATCCGTCATCTGAAAAGACGTGAGAACCGACACGAGGTCATCCATTGTTTGCAAACAATCATTAAGCAACTGATCAAAAACCGCTTTACAATATTCCAGTTCTTTGTCATTGTATTCTTTACTTTCCCGGGTATGCTCCAAAGTCCGCTTTATTAGCCTGATAATATTCAATTGGTAAGAAATAATATCAGCAACCTTTGCCGAGTTTTTTATGTGAGGATTAGCAACTTCCAAACTCCGGAAGAAATCATTGTGCAGGTTGAATTCTCCAGTCTTGATTTGACCAATAGTGGTTAACCCTTTGTTTACTATTTCATAACCATTCCGGGCATGGTCAAGGTATATCTTTAAGGCTGCTACCTGCTGAAGAAGATATTTTTTCTGCGTTTTCTTTTGTTTTGTCCACTCCTCCAAAGTTTGAGCATGGAGGACATAATTTAAAAAGATCAAAACTATTAGGAACAATGATTTTTGCATTATTTTATATTTATTGAATACCATATAATTTCTTTACTGTTTCTATCTCTGCTTTACCTGAAACTCTTTGCAGGCTGATCATCTTATTCTGCTGATTAAATTGGCGAAGATCATTATAGCTGGTCTCCACCTCATCTGAAACTGAATTAATAATAGCCATTCTTTTCCCATCGCTCATTTGAGTAGCAAAAGCGTTCACGATGATAAATAGCTGATCAATGTCTTTAAGGCTTTTCTCCAGTATGCCAGTAAACACATTGTGGATATGGTCCAGTTCTTCTGTTGTAAAGTTTTTATCCAGCTTAAAGAGTGTCCAGGCCTGTTTGTATTCCTGTACAATAGCCATCTGCGTGGCGATAATATCCTTTACTCTCCTATAGTTGGCTATAGCGGCTTTTACCTTCCATAGCTCATCAAAATAACCGGTATAAAGTTCCTTTTGCTTGTTAACCCAGTCGCTGATCTCATTGAGTTTTAACCTGGAGAGTTCATTCTCCAGCGTCTTTTGTGCATTCTGCAACCAAATCGTTTTATTCTGCAAACGTTGAATCTTCAGATCAACAGCAATGATGGCTTTCTTTACACCTTCCCTGATTATCTCCACGATCTGTGCTTCCGAATTAAACGAGAGGACGAGTGCTGCTATCACGAAAAGTTTTTTCATATTTTTCTGTATTTGGAAGATCCTACGAATAAGAGGTTTTGCTCAGAATCGAAGGAAAATAAATCACCCGATTGTGTTTCCGTCAGCAGCTTTTGGTTAATATCATATATCCCCGATGTCGTTGTCCTTTTATACTCCGGTTCTACGGGCTTCCCATCCAGTATTCTTTCGTACTTCCATTTGCGAAGGATGCTGTACTCTCCTGCAGACTTATTTTGCAGGGAAATAACGAGGGTGTCATACTCAGTTCCATATTCATGCTGCGAGAAACGGATATAGGTACCGGGAATGAATTCTTTTACCTCATCCGCTGTATACAAAGCGTTGCAACCGCATAAGAAGAGCGTTGCAATAATGTGCAATAGCAAAAATATTTTCATACCTTTTTTTTGGTTTAGTGATTGGGGTTCCTCATTTCTTCCGCCATCGCCGCAAGGGCTTTTTGCATATCGCCATTAAATTTCGCGGCGTATTGCATCAGTTTCACTTTTTCGGTTTCTTCCGTAGTGTACGCTAAATACTCTTCCAGCGATACTTCCGTTCGATACACTTTACTTAGCACACCGCCCAGTGAGATAAATACCTCCTTGTACTTTTTGCCGGGATCATTGGCCTTGTTAATGGACAAGACCAATGCTTTTTCCTTATCGGTCAATCCCAGCAGTTCCTGTACCTGGTCAAATTTGTTTTGATACTTGCTTTGATCCAGTAATATTTTGCAATCGCTGTTATTAATAATAGCCTGCTTAACTACGGGAGATGAAATGATATCTTCTACTTCCTGGGTAACAACGATAGCCTCACCGAAGAACTTACGGACAGTCTTGAATAAGTATTTGATATATTCAGCCATGCCCTCTTTAGCGATCGCTTTCCAGGCTTCCTCAATTAATATCATTTTACGGACGCCCTTCAATTTCCTCATCTTGGAAATAAACACTTCCATGATAATGATGGTGACCACCGGGAATAAGATGGGATGATCTTTAATATTGTCAAGCTCAAATACAATAAACCTTTCTTTGAGCATTTCGAGGTCCTTTGTTGCATTTAATAGGTAATCAAACTCTCCACCTTTGTAGTAAGGCCGGAGAACATAAAGAAAGTTGGAGACATCAAAATCTTTCTCTTTTACTTTATCCGTTTTAAGGACTTCCACAAAATCCAATTGAAGGAAATCATAAAATGTATTGAAGCAGGGAAATAGACTACTGTCTTTGTCGAGTTTATCATAGTAAAGCTGGAGAGCATTGGATAAGGCGACATATTCAGAACGATTGAAGGTTTCGTTGTCCTTTTTCCAAAGCGCCAGTAACAATGTTTTAATACTTTCTTTCTTTTCAGTATCAAGAACATCTCCTTCGCCAATAAAGAAGGGATTAAAACATATTGGATTCTTTTCGTCATACGTGAAGTAGTAGCCATTTACCATCTGGCAAAGACCCTTGTAAGAATGGCCAACATCAACTAATACCACATGTGTTCCCTGTTCATAATAAGAACGCACCATATGATTAGTAAAAAAAGATTTGCCACTGCCGCTCGGGCCAAGAATAAACTTGTTTCGGTTGGTAATGATGCCCCGCTTCATCGGTTCATCGGATATATCAGCATGAATTGGCTTGCCTGAAAGCCGGTCTCCAAGGCGAATGCCAACAGGACTAACACTGGAACGATAATTTGTTTCAAGATTTAAGAAGCAACAGGCTTGTTCGGCAAATGTGTCGAAACTATCGTTCATTGGGAAGTCGGCTTCATTTCCCGGTATGCCCGCCCAGAATATTTGCGGTGCACCGTCCAGCTCTTGCTTCGGTACCGCATCCATCTGGGCCAGGGCTGATGATACCAGGTTTCTTATGTCTTTTAGTTCTTTCTTATTATCGGTCCACACCAATACATTGAAGTGCGCTTTTACAGGAAGACGTTGCTGAGATATTGCCTCATTTAGAAAATCATTAGTGGCATCCCTGCTGATGGCATTTTCCCTTGAATAAGCTGATAAGGATTGCAACCGCAGTCTTTTACTTTCCAATTTCTGAATGGTTTTCTGCTGATCTTCCATGAAAATGTATTGGTTATAGATGTGATTGCAGGGAAGTAACTGACCTAACGGAGAAGCGAAACCAACACTGAACTTCGTTTTATCCGTAGAGTATTTGTCATAGTTAATTCGTGAGCCGCAGTAGCCCGGCAAATCCTGTGCATCGGCGAGGGTGAATAACTGGCAGTGATTGTTGCCTACCTGTATCCCATTGTCGAAGTGCAGATCTCTCAGCAAATAATTACTCTCATCAGGTTGCAGATTCATGTACCTTTCTACCAGTCCGCAATACACTCCACTGCCGCTCAATTCTTCATTCGTTAATCTTTTCAGTTTAATAAATCCGCTATCCTGAATGATACGTTCAAACTGCCCGGCGCTGTCTAAAAACTCCTGCATCAGTTGCGGCTTTAGCGTTTCATCCGGAATTATAGACCGCCGGAGGAGATTAGAAAAGAGTGAACTTCCCGCTTTCCGGCCTGCCGGTTTTTTGGTAAGCATGATATAGCATTGATGATCGAGGTAAGGCCGTTCATGGAAGAATCTTTCACTGCTCTTCGTTAAAAAACTTTTATCACTTTTGGTAAACTCCGCCACATATTTTGCTTCAGTAAACCAGTCTTGCTTATGAAAAACAACATTCCGGGGTAACACTTTGATGGCTTTGATCAACGCCTGGTGCAGCGCCTCATACTCCTGGTCGGAAAGAGTAAATAATTCCGGCAAGTTCACTTCATAAGCAATGGTTACATCTCCCTGCTTGGACAGGACGCAATCATGTTCTACACCAAAAATGGGCATGATATCTTTTAGATCTTTTTCCATAGGCCGGTAAATACTTTTCTTGAATAACTTTTAACAACAGATGGGATACTTCTTTTAGCGATGCTTTTCATCATTCCATATTGTCCGTATTTGTGACTGAGTTTATATACCTGGGAGAACAATCCTGTCCCTGACAATAGGATAATGGCTAAACATATAAACGTATTTACCCCACAGATATATAGTATGGCGAATAAGATCAGCAGAAACAATAAACCGCCGCCGAGATACCATATATATTGCGCCTTGAGTCCTTTGAACTCAATCGGCTTGTTTATGCCTTTGTTGATCTGGTAGATACTGGTACTCATATTCACAGGGTCTTACGCACATTTTCTCTTTAGTTGCTGATATTTACAACCGCATTATTTCCAATTGCTAAAATAGGATCGTTATTGAGACCAAGGGATTAAAAAAGGATAAGAAATTAGACGGCACCATCGGCTGAACGGTGGAATCACGGATCAGCTGTAAACTGTTTATGCTGTAAAAAGAATAAACAAATTACAACCTGATTCCCTTGTTCCTTTTTAGTTTCTGAACGGGTTCCTGCTTTTTTTTGCCGGGCTCTATTTCTATGATGGCCGTATTTTTTACTGTCGCTTCTTTTGCTATTTCCAGTTGTTCGATATTTTCCGGACGCTGTTTTAATTTATTCTCCCCGATCTTTAAACCAATCGCAAGTTCCAGCCTGGAAAGCTCATGCTTCATGACCTTAAGTTCTTCTTCCTTTTCAAATGGCTTTGCAATAATTTTTTCCAAAACCGGAATATTAGTATCCAGATCATATAATTCTTTTTGATACTGATCTTTAATCTTTACTACTCTGTCGAGTGCATGGATAAAATGGCGGGCTGCAAATTTGGGATTATCGACAGTGGGATGCCCCTGGTTATAAGTATATTTAATACCACCTTCTTTGTGCTGCACATAAAAAGCGTTGTGATAGCGATAAGCGAACTGACCTTTTTCTTCATAACTTTCCTGCTGCTGGCGGATATAACAATTGAAGCCATGGAGTTCAGCAATTTTTTGGTCGTTACCAGTTGCCGGTTTCCCATCTTTGTACAATTCTATGATATATTTACCTATTTGTTCGGCATCAATGCTGTTCAATCCGTTCAACTGAATGGGATTTACTTTCGCCCCTTCTTTGTCATAAGCCAACTGAAAAGTATATAATTTTTCATCTCTTGTTAATTGAGAAAGAATAGTAGAAGCGCTGCCGTGATCCGCCTGTAGCCGTTCCAGCCGGAGTCTTGATTTGGCGATCTCTTTAAAATGAACAGAACGCAGGCTCTCCAGCACGGCTATCTTTTTTTCCATCTTTGTTTTTTCCAGCAAAGAGGTATCGCCCGAAAGAATAGCGATGTATTCCGAAAAATTCATTCCGCTTTTTTCATCTAATGCACCTTCATCGATCGTTCTTATATTCAGTTCGCTGTTTTTCATCTGGCTGATGAAGGTTTGCTTATTCTTCAGCAGGTTGAACTTATAGTTATCGAGTGATTGCTCTACCGCATAGATATAATTCTTTACTTCATTATCGTAGTAATCTTTGGCAATGACATTCCCTTGTCTTGCCCCTCTCCCGTTTCGTTGTTCGAGTTCGGAAGGTTTCCAGGGAATATCGAGATGGTGCATGGCAACAACTCTTTTTTGTACATTGAGTCCGGTGCCTGCCTTATCAGTACTGCCTAATAATATACGAATCTGTCCGCTGTTCATCTTGCTGAACAGTTCCGGCTTTTTATGATCCGTCCAGTCATGAATGAATGTTATTTCAGGAGCAGGAATATTGTATTCATTTATAAGCTTTTCTTTTAGCGCATCATATACATTGAATTCATCAGGCTTTGGTGTTCCAATATCAGAAAATATAATTTGTGTTCCCCTGTGTTTAGCGCTGGCCTGGTAGAGCTCGGTCACTTTCTTTGCACAAACACTTACTTTATTGCCGGGATGATCATCATATTTATATTGATCTATTAACCGCATATCCACCGCCATCTTTTTAGCATAGTTGGTAGCGATCAGCATTCTACCCTTATCTTCTTCTTCAGTTAATTGTCTTCTGCCGATCAATGTTGCATTCCCTGTTTTGGCAAAAGCCATCAGATTTTTTATAAACTCATTTTGTTCTTCAGTTGGTTTGATATTTATGAGCTCTTCTGCCAGTTGCGGTTTATCCAGGCTAATGTGTTTGGCAGTCTTAAAATCGGTGATCTCATTATAAAATAATGCCAGCTCCGGTACTTTAATAAAATGACGGAACCGTTCTTTGGCAATAATTTCATTGGTGACAGAAAATTCAAAGTCCGTTGTTTTCTTTGCAAACACGGCCGCCCAGCCATCAAAGTTTTCAATGCATTGACGTTTCATTTCATTTGGCCGGAGATATTTAAAAATTAAATACATCTCCGTTAAACTGTTGCTGATGGGCGTGCCGGATAAAAAAGTGACGCAGGGATCGGAGTTGAATGTATGTTGCAGCTCCCGCACGGCGAAGAGCATATTCAATGCTTTCTGGCTTCCTGCTGTATTACCCAGACCGGCAACACGGGTATGGCGGGTAGTAAAAGTCAGGTTTTTGAATTTATGTGACTCATCTGCGAATAAATGATCAACGCCGAGTTCCCTGAATGATATATCGGAATCTTTTTTATGCTCGATCTTATGTCTTGCCTGCTGAAGACTCACCGCTAATTTATTTTTGCGTACTTCCAGTCCTTTTATCATCTTCTTTGATATACTTCCGCCCAGCTCTTTCAGGGTCTGCAGATCCTTTTCGATATTTTCCAGTTCCGCTTCAATAATCTGTTTTTGTATTTCGGGTGATTGAGGGATTTTTCCAAACTGGTCATGTGTCAGAATGATGCAATCCCAGTTATTGTTCTTGATGGCATGAACCAATCGTTGGCGCTTTGCAGGAGTAAAATCGTTCTCTCCCGGATATAGAATCTTAGCGGCGGGATAAGCTTTACGATACGTGTCAGCGATCTGAGAAACATTAGCTTTTAATGCAATGATCAGTGGTTTGTGTACAATGCCAAGTCTTTTCATTTCATGAGCAGCCACCACCATGGTCAGCGTTTTCCCCAATCCTACTTCATGATCAATTAATGCACCCCTGTTCTGAATAATACGCCAGGCTGAATTCTTTTGAGAATCGTATAGATCAGCAATGCCTAGTGCGTTTTTATCCAAACCGGGAAAACTTAAATGCTTACCATCATATTCCCGTAACACATAACAGTTAAATGTATCATTATATAGTTGCTCAATAAATTTCTTATCGGCAGCCGGTAATTCATTCAGCCATTCAGTAAAACGGTTACGGATGGATTCAATCTTTTGATGGGCCAGTTGTGTGGCTTCATTATCAGGCAGCCGGATAAATTTTCCATCAGGCCCTTCAATTTCGTAAGTAAAATAAGGAGCCGTGTTTTCCAGCGCATGCTCCATAGTGATATGTCCATACATTGTTTTACCGCTCTTAGGTGTCACGGCAAACTCTTCGGATATTTTTGCATTCTGACGGTCAGGAACAACTTTGAAACTATCAATGGAGGACAAATAATTGACAGTTGTACCGGTTTCAAAAAGATCGTTGGCAAAACGCTGATAAAATTCCACCGGCATCCAGCGTTCTCCCATATTAAAGTCCAATAACTCAAATGGGATTTGCTCTGGTTGTACTTTAGTTATCGCTTCAAGACTTCTTTGAATTTGCCTGTTCTGTGGATTTTGTTCAGCCTTCTCTTTTGCAATAGCTAATTTGATTACAACATTACCGCTAAGATATTGATCCGTTGTTTCCCATTCAGTTGAAGATGGATTAAGAAAAATATGCTGTTCTAATGCAGCGATCGTTTCTTCATTAGTATTACCGGTTGTTTTTTGCAATAAAATCTATATTCACGCTGCCTTTTTCATTCAGGCAATGGGCTAGTGCTTCAACAGGATCATCGGTTGAAAAACCTTCCTGTTTTTTAAACAGAGGTTGATAAAATATATCGGCCTTAACATACTGTTCGCCTTCCTTTCTTTCCAGCGATGATAATGTTATAAATCCTAACGAGTCATCAAGAATATATTTACGGTTAGAAGGCTGATTCAGTAAGCCATACTGTGACTGAAAATACTGGTAGCTTGTATTCAACTCTTCCCGCAACGGCTTATGCTCCACCGCAGATGCGTTCTCTTTATCAATTAAAGTGAAATAGATATCACGGACCAGGGAATACTGTTGATAGAAGGCAATAGTCTTTCCAGATAAAGAAAACGCTTTGAATTCAGCCTGGTCGTGGTCCTTATCTAAGTTGTGTAGGGTTCCTGCTGCCCCCTGGTACACTACCAATGTCCCTTCCTTGTAATGAGGCTTCAGGCCGGTTAAAAATTCCTCTTTTACCGAGACGCCAAAGGCGGCTTCAAAATTCCTATCACCTTCAAATCGGAAATCATAGCTGTATTCTTTCAGCTCACTGGAAACTCTTTCTATCGTATTACCCAGGGTCGCGGCATTCATCCAATTGCCTGCAACCTTTATTTCCCCGAGATTGGACTGAAGCTTATAAATATAAAACGGGCTGTACTTTGAGCGGGCGGTCAATAAGACGATACTTTCATGTTCCGGTCTTTCAGTTGTCCGAACGGTCGCCACTATCCTGGCTGTTTGTCTCTGAACAGACGCAATGTCATTATTGGTAACATAGGCCATCGCCCTGTTAATGTTCTGTACCGGGGCTGTATCAAACAATCCCAATTGAAGACCATCGCTATCCGGCTTATTATCTGGCATTTCCAGGAAGGTTAGCTTTTTACCTGTCCTAACTAATGTATCACTAATGACCGACTGTAAATGCCGGTATCTTTTCAGATTAAATCTCGTTGCCAATCCTTCGCTGATAGTTGCCGAAAGTTTTTGAGCAATCCCATTAATATCGCCTGTTTGCCAGATTGCCTGATGAGCTCTGCCGTACTGGTTCGTTCCGGCTTTCACTTCATTCGCACAGACGATTCCGGGATGCTGGTGGATATATTGATTAAGATGATAACGGCCAAATTCGTTTTCCTGCCCTATCGTCTCCAGTAATAATTTTTCATCATAGGATAAAACAACTTTGCTTTCGTTTTTTTGAACGATCAGCAAATGATTGGGAGCTTCAGTATTACCGGTCTCCTTCATCAGATTATCCGGCATTACTGACAAACTGATAAAATCAGCTTTCTTAAAAAGATATTCCCTTGCTCCCTTATTAGCTGAACCATTGAGAAAGGCGTCTGTAGTTATAAATGCCAGTATCCCTCCATCACCTAATTTATCAATGCCTTTAGCGAAAAAATAATTATGAACTTTACCCGTGATATTGTCTAAAGGGTAGTTGTTATCATATACCTTGAAATTGCCAAAGGGAATATTGCTGACAATCAGATCATACTTACCATTGTCATAATCCGGCGTGTGCTCCAGTCCAATACTGTGCACATTTGATTCAACATTCAACCCTTTGATAATAACCTGCAATACCTTCCCGGTCAGTATATCTTTTTCAACAGCTGTTACATGTTTTAAATTCTTAAATACGCTAACCGCTTCTGTAATGAAGATACCTGCACCGGCGCTGGGCTCATACAATCTGCTTACTTCAATGCCCTGTTCCTGCAGTGCTTTATAAATTGTTTGCGGAATAACAGGCGGAGCATAAAAAGCCGTAAGTACACTGCTTTTAATGGAGTCCACAACTTGCTTATACGCAGAATCATCAAACTTCTCTTTCAACAACTCATGCAGACTTTGGATTTTGTCATATAATCTAAAATCTTCTTTAGTAGCACCTGATTTTTTCCATTCATCTTTTGGCCCATGAGGATAAAGTATTGCTTTGATTCCGCCAAATCCACTGTACGATCGCAGCATATCCATTTCTTGCTGTGATGGTGTTTTGCCTTCCAGTGCAATACGGATGGCTGCAATATTATCGTTTAGTTTATGTAAAGGATTATACGGCATTACTCACACGGCTTGCTTCACTCCATATCCAGGTATTCATGTATAGCACCCATCACCGCATAACGCAAGTGGCGGTTATCCTCTGTTTGTTCAGAAAAGCCCAATTCTTCAAACATGGGATCACAAACAGACATAAGGTTGAGTACTTCTGTTGTCAATACGCCGTGTTTTGATAGTCGTTCAAAGTCACCGGAAAATTCTTCTTCCAGTACTGATTTAATGTAATTAAACCGGGAGGGACGCAGTTGCTTTGTTAATTCATCAATGCAAAACTCCTCTACCAGGGAAGCAGGCTTATTATCCCGCAGTAATTGATTGATAAGGTCATCCGCTGTTGAAACACTCTCCTGCAGGTATTCCGTTACTTTATTCTCTTGTTCTAAAGCGAGCAACAACTCAGGGTTATTGGCCCTGATGTATTCATGTAATTTGTTTACCAGTATCTCTTGCATAGCATTTGGTTTTATCTACCGGAGTTTGCCCAATAATTACACCCCAAAAAACGATCTGATCACCGTAGCCACCACCACCAAAAAAACACAACTCCCAAACCATGCTGCCGCTACTTTACCAGTGTCCGGATCGCCACTGTTCCATTTAGAATATACTTTTACCGCGCCAATCAACCCCAACACCGCACCTACAGCATACATTAAGTTAGTTCCTGCTGCAAAATAGCTTCTCACTTTGGTATTGGCCTCATTGATACCGGCATTGCCGTCCTGGGCATGTATCCACAAACTCATTAACATTAACGCACACAAAATTTGCCATTGCTTCTTTCCACTCATATTCATTTTCACTTTATTGTTCTCTAAAAATTAAAACCCAATTAACCAACCAAGCCTCTTCTTACGGGAAGAGGTTGGTTGGCGCCGCCATTCATTCTAATTCATCCACATCTGTTTCACATCCTCATCCTTCAGATGAATGGCGCATTTATCTTTACACGCTGATTGTATCATTTCATTAATAAGATCCCTGTATCTTCCGTCGCTAAGATTTATATATTTTTTAATGATGTGCCGGAGAGAAATGATGACCCCCTGCTTATCCGCGTGGCCACCGGTTGTTTGCAGGTAAGCAACAATTTCATTGATGAGTGATTGCGCGGCAGGCTTCAAAGAGTCATTACTGTCAGCGTAATTAGTTTCCTCCGCAGCATTGATGTTTTGATTCTTTTCTTTCCGTCGTTGGACGGGACGGGTTGATTGAATCCGTTGTACCAGCTCATTCCGGTAATAAACAAACAGAATAAAGGTATAATACAGAAAACTTAGAACGAAAAGGGCATACCAATAGCTTGCCCAGCTAATATTGTTTAACATACTTCACTATTTTCAATCTTCACAAAAACAATACACTAAAGCGACTTGTCCGATTGTCTTATTTAAAGGACAAATTACCCTGAACAGGCTCTTTCTTTGAGGGCCTTACTACATTGCTAATAATAAATAACAGGGACAGTAGTCCAAAAATGGTAAGCGTTATTTGCGGAACTAACTGCTCAAATGTTCCATCATTATATCCCTGTTTGTCTTTATAGAAAAATATTGCAAGCGATAATACCAGGCAGCAAACACCAAGTATATTAAGTACCGGCCCTATGAAAGGCGAATACGCTCTTTTATAGCGTGTATAACTAATTACCAGTAACAACACGCCAATTAATCCGAGTAGCGCATGAGAACTTCCATGGGGTAAAGCAATTAATAAATACATCAGGTAAAAGCCTCCCATATGTTCGCCGCTGATAAGGATGAATAAAAAACTGACGATTAATAAAACGGGATGTGTAAGAATGTTGAACGTTTTCATCTGATAATTTTTTATGGTTATTGGCCAGGTAAAACTTATCAAATTAAAAATTTCGCTGACGTAGTTATATAATGAAATTTTTAGTTTGACCGTTTCATATTGATAAGTTATATTATTTACAAGGACCTTTACTTGCACCTGCCCATCCTACCAAAGGTAAAATGATATTGGCAGAATTGGAGCCTCCGGCCTGTTTCATTTGTTGTAATTTTTTGTATAGCCCCTGCGGGGTGCTGGTTCCGTAAGGAGCCATGCCACCTGGTATATCATACCTGGGAATAGTAAGCTTCTGTACAGGTTCTACCGCCTCGTTAAATACATTCAGAGCCCAATCCGTGCAATTGTTGTCATCAATATCATACCTTATAAACCTGGCGAGGTAAAGAACCCTTGTAATAGCAGTTTGTAGCTGTGCAGGAGTTAAACTCACTTTGTAAGAAGCGTTAAACTCATGATACTGATTGTCGACGAACTTTCCATCCATTGGAGCCGGAGTCATCGATGTTTTCCATCCCTGTTTTGGATAAAAGCCTATATTCTGAGAAACCGACTGACTGCCGTTTTCCTTTTTAAGTTGTATAAATACATGCCCGGGGCTTCCATTGTCCCAATTGAAAAATTTATCAGGATCCCCGTTTACCGGGATGTCCGTAAAAATCTCAATGGATGCTTTAGCTCCGGCATCGGGAATAGTGCTAAAGCATTTCATGAATTGGGTGACATCTATTGCTGCATCAGCGTATTGATTCTCAAAATCAATTTTTATCGGAGTGCCATTGACAGTACCGGAAGAACTTCCACCACCGCTGCTTGCTCCACCGCCGCCGCCGCCTGAAGATCCTCCTTCAGATCCACTTATATTAGTATAATAATTTCCATTGCTTCCCTGCGAACTTGTACCAATGAAACTCGTTATCGATGCCCAGGTGGAATAAGATACCCCACCTGAAGTATAGGATGAAACAATGACTACTTCGGGTAATTCAATATACGGATCAGCCTGGGCGGGTGCTTTGGCAAGTTCGGTTTTATTATTATCATGAAAAGCATGAACATAGCCATTGATAACTGAAGACTCTACCATTATGTGTCCATTCATGGACCGGATCAATACACTGCCGTTATACTTACTATATTCAGAAGACGAATTCTTTTCCATATGAACAATACGGCCAATGACATTTTTTCCTTTGTCATCTGATTTTACAAGCACAAAATCAGTTTGGAAATTCTTACCCTTAAAAGGAATCCGAAGTATATAATTAGTCTCCTCCTCTATTTTGGAGAGAACCGGGCTTGAAAAATCAAGCCCAAAATAATCTTCCGGTGAGAGACTATCTTTTAAAGCAGCTTTAACCGCTTCAAGATAGGTAGTGGCCTTCGGCTGATTATCTATTTGTTTCTGGCAAGCAGAAAATACTACCATTAAAAAACCAATGAGGAATAAATGTTTCATGATGTGTGATTTAGTTTTATAAAAATAAAGGCCCGAAAAGCCATTTTGAATTAAAATCGGATAAGAAATCAATGCATACCTTTTATTTTGCTCAAAGTAACTTCGGTGATGCCGAGATATGATGCAATGTGCTTGGCTGGTACTCTCAGCACTAATTCCGGAAAATTGGTAATAAGCCAATGGTATCTTTCATAAGAGTTTTGCATTCTCAGTCCGTATAACTGCTGCGCCCACAGAATAAAATAATTAAGCGTCAATTCTCTGCCTATATAGTTAAACTCCGCATAGTTTTTATAGATAAAATCGAGGTCATTATACTCTATATAGAAAAGGCGGCAGTCCTCTAACGCTTGTATTGATTCATAACTGGGTACCTGGCGATAGAAGCTTTCGATTGATACGATTATATCCCCCTCCTTCATAAACCACGAACACACTTCGGTGGTTCCTTTATCATAGTAACAGCGAAGCAATCCTGATTCAATAAAATGAATGTGACGGCATATATGTCCTGCTTTGAGCAAATAATCCTTCCTGGATATCTCCCTGTATTTTAAACAGCACTGCAGGTATTCACATAGCGGGCCCGATAACGGATAAACATTGTTAAGAAACGTAAATAGCTCTTCCATTGGCAAATTGTTTAATAATTAATTAATGATGAGAGCTGGAGACACAAATATCCCTGCTTAAGAATAAAAGGAATATAGAAATCGGGCGAAAGAGTATAGAAATCGGGCTTAAATAAAAAAACCTCCGCATTTCTGCAGAGGCTGTATAGTGGGGTTAGTAAGAGCTTGCAAGTTAGACATTAATTTATTGGTAAGAAAATACCCTTAGCTAACAACTTCTTACTAAAGCCGCAACAAAGCCTTATTTATGTGGTCACGTTCAACCGGAATACACACTTATTTATACAAAGTCGGGTAGTAACAATCCTATTCAGCATATCCGTACTGATTGCAAATACCAGGAAAGGCGGTTTTAATTTGCCCGCATGGTTCAGTAAGAATGGCAAAGATGCAAGTTGGGAGACCAAATCTGTCATTGCCAATCGCAGTACCCGTTTCAAACTGTCGTATAAATAATGAAGACCTTGGTAATGGTTGGGAGGCATCTTCTCCAGTGGGAGGCTGTGTTCTTTCTGCTTATTTAAAAACACGTAAGCACGTTATCAGGGTCCCAGAACATTTTTCCTCTGATGGTACTTAGCAGTCCATCGAAGCGGCTGCGACGAGCAACGAAAAGAGCTTTCCTTTTTTTCTATCAGAATCAGAAAAAGAAAACATCATTCAACCAATCCATAAACCGTTTTCGCAAGTGTTCGGATTTGGTGAACTTTCTTCTTCAACCGACCCCACTTGTTACCTACTATATAGACCCTTCATCATAGCTTAGTTTTGCCACAAGTCCGGGTCGTTTTAGTTTGGTGATTCATTAAATTAGTACACTTGAGGCAACATTACATTCAAGGAAACACTTCACCGAACGGGAATGCAAAAACTGTTGGGTGATATGTTGAAGAAGCTCGAGAATTATTGACCTCTTTAACACTGCAGCGGAGGCCCATCATTGCGAGCACAGCGAAACAACCGAACTGCGCATCACTATGCATTAACCACAAACATCACTGCATTCCTAACTGCTTACCTCCAATCCATTTAAATCTTCCTCAGTGATCAATTTATCGTGCAGCAAACCCGCCATCACAAAAACATACATGGACCCTCTGATATGATCATAACGGCTTGCAATATGCTTATCAAAATCTCTTACTGCCTTAAATAAACTCCGGTAACTATCCTCCTCATTCAACACTTTGTCTTTCCATCGCTGCAATATCTTATCAACGCTTTCTAAGCAAAGAAAGCCTCCCCTACCGGGGGAGGTTTGGAGGGGGCCTCTCTGGCACTCCTTTTATCCTTTTTACTTAACTCGATTGACATAATCACTATGTTGATCTGTTTTAGTTAAACCGGCATTATTTTTTAACGCATTCATCACCTCCTGCCATTCATCATCATAATACTTAATATCCTCATCCCGGCTTTCAAATACCTGGAAGCAGGTGGCAATAAGTTTACCAGCTATATCTGCAGAGTACGATTGCTCACTTATGCGTTTCAGTAACTCAAATGCATCCTTTACAATACACTGAAAGGTCCAGCCTTCATCATATACTCTTTCCATTCTGCTTTCGATCACTGTTATGATAACGCTGCCTATCATTGCAGCTTGTATTGTTTCTCCTTTTTGTATAAGCTCTGCCGCATTTTCCATCAAAGCTGCGGTTATTTTCTCCACGGCCATTTCAGCATCAGCACTGATTATATCATCTCCATCTGCTTCAGCATCTATTACCGAATGAAGCATAACTTCCATCTCTTTTTTAGAGAGAGGCATACACCGGCATATCACCTCTTTGCTGACATGAGAATGACCTGTTGAAATCTCTCTCATGATCGTCCTTAATTCCTCAGCAGACAATTGCTGAATGATCTCCTGGTATCGGGTTTCAATCTTTTGCAATACTTTTTCCCTTTCAGGATCGGCTTTGGGAAAGTATCTGAATTTTTCTGATGCCATTTCTATTGTGACTCTTTTTGTGAGATCCTTTTTTGACGTCTTTTCTGTTTGGTTGCTAAAATTTCAGCAGGAGACTTTATAGTCAGGGGAGAGTTACCTTTGAATTGTTTGAAATATATGCTTTCAATGAAATCAGGCAAGGTCGCCTTCCATTGCTCCTGGTGATGATTGCTGAGCTTGCCAAATTTATCAGGATTCAGCCCCAGTTCTCTTGCCATTTGTATGTGCTTATCCGACAATCGATATTTCCTTTGAGCAGCTATCCACTTCTGCAGATTCTTTGCCATACCTGAATTTTTGCATGAAGATAAGATTACTCTATTTCTTTTAATAAAGCCTCTCTTCAATCTCCTTTCATCTTTACTTTGTGTGTGGATTGGAGGGAGCGTTACTAATATTTAGTATTTGTGAGAAGCGATTACAACCATGTCTTCAATATAAAAGGCAGCAATAGAATACTTAATTAATATGAGCCGGTTAATTACACTAATCGGCTCATGTTTTTTACTCATATTTGAGGCGAATAAATATTGTAATTGGCTCATTTACGAAGTTATTTCTGCCGTGTCATGCAGCGATCTTTCAACTGAAATTCCAGCTTTTTACGGCTTACCCCTGCCATTTTTATCCATTTTACCCTATCGGCTAACTGTTTTACCCTGATCTTTTACCTCAACAACGAATTCATTTTACCCTTGATGATTAAATAATTATCCATTTTACCAAAGCGCTTATTAATTTTACCTTCATGGTACAGATTTTATATCCGTTTTACCATTCATCGTATCTGTTTTACTTTAAAAAATTTAAATATGCCCCTGCAAGCAATAGGCAGTCAATGGCTGAAAGAACACTATCGCCTGACTAATTATTCACTAACACATTCATCCTACATCGGGAATAAGGAATCAATAGAGCTAACCTCCAAAGGACATGTTGGGCAGGTTTATGGGCCAAAATATAATATTAACTCAAATAATCCCCTACATCATCTTGAGTTCTCTTTAAAGTATGATGATCTGAACCTGGATTTTTTAAAAGCAGTGTTCGAAAAGATTTCAGAGCAGGATATTGAAACATTTATATCATCAGCCCATGGAAGTAAGTATGCAAGAAAAATTGGCTTTTTATATGAATTCCTTACCGGCAAACAAATCAACTTGTCAAAGCCTGTTTCCGGTAATTATGCAGATTTATTGGAGGAGGATGATTATATAACCGGCCATACAATAAAAAATAAACGCTGGAGAATAAACAATAATCTTTTGGGCGTTCCTGAATTCTGTCCTCTTGTTCGAAAAACAAAAGCATTACAAGAACTGTTATCTAAAGATATTCAGGAAGAAATTCAAAACTTAAAACAAAGCTACTCCCAGGAGATATTTAGAAGAGCCATCAATTATTTATACAAAAAAGAAACTAAATCTTCTTTTGAAATAGAAAAAGAAAAGCCTTCGCCCGACAGAATGGAAAGGTTTATAGCCCTGCTATCAAAAGCGGGTAGTGAAACAACTGAAGAAATGTTATCGAAACAGCGATTAATTCAATTGCAAAGTGCAATTGTTGATCCAAGGTTTACTGCAAAAGATTTCAGGGAGGTGCAAATTTATGTAGGCGAATCATTACCAAATTCCGAGGAGATCATTCATTATATATGCCCGCCACCTGCATTGGTGAACTCTTTAATGAAGGGCCTGTATGACACAGCCATTAAAACACAAGGCATATATCCGGGTCTCCGGGCAGCATTGATCCCTTTTGGTTTTGTATTTATACATCCCTTTGAAGATGGAAATGGCAGATTGCACCGCTTTTTAATTCATGATATATTGGTGCATGATAAAACCGTAGCACAGGGAATGATCATTCCGGTTTCTGCACATATACTTAACCACCTGAAAGAATACGATACCATACTGGAAAAATATTCCAAACCTTTAATGCAAAAAATAAAATACAATAAGCAAAATAATGAAGACATAATGGTGACCAATACAGCTGAAGTGGAAGGTTATTTCCGGTATCCGGATCTTACTGATCACTCCATATATCTTATACAAACTATACATGCAACTATTGCAGAAGATATGCCCGGTGAATTATTATTCATTCAACGGTATGATGAAGCAAAACGGGAGTTGCAAAATATTGTGGATATGCCGGATAAAATGATCAATAGCATGTTAGTTTTTTTGCACCAGAACCAGGGGATTTTTCCAAAAAGAAGAAGAGAGTATTTTTCAAAACTTACCGATGCCGAAATTGTTCGTATGCAGACTGCTTACCGAAAGGTCTTTGAGTTAGTAATGTAGCCGCCCGTTTTGCCACAAGTCCGGGTCGTTTTAGTTTGGTGATTCATTAAATTAGGAGACTTGCGTCAACACTACGGTAAAAGAACACTTCGCCGAACGGGGGTGCCAGGCTGCCATGCTGCGCTATACTCCCCAGCCAGTGTGGAGGCTTAACTTTTTAACTTTGTTCTTTACTCAGCTTTCAACGCCTCCTCAATCAATTCCTTAAGTTTTTCTTTATTTCTTAAATCTGCTGCTGATGCACTGAAAATTTTTCCCTGTTTATCAATCAGCAAAAGTGTCGGATAACTTGTGATCTTGTAGTATTTAATCACATCTTCCTCCCCTCCTTTACCGTTTGTATAAAGATTGACAACGGCGGGTGAAGTATAGGTATCGCCATAAACAGACTTAATCCATCTGCTTTTATCCAGATCGACGCTGATGGAAACAAACGTCACCTTGTTGTTATTTCTGTACTCTTCCTCAACTTCCTTTAATGCCGTTTTATAAAATTGGGCGCACCCTGTGCAACCTGTATACCAAAAATCGATTAACACTGCTTTTCCTTTTAAATCTTCAAGTCTGATGATTTTGTCGCTTGTGTCAGGTAGTGCAAAGTTATAAGCAATTTTGCCATTCGAGTGCTCATTACTAAGCTCTTCCAATCTGTAATGACAGTATGCAGTTTGCGTCCAGCTTAATGCGTCATTCAATATTGAATCGTTGTTTTTCAGGTATGGATACCAGTCGCACAAATAAGCTGTAATTAATTTATCTCTTAGCTCTCCCTTATAGTTGCCAGCTAAGTAATTGTAAATAACACTTTCATTTCTATTACCATTTGCCCATGCTTTCGCTACTTCCTTTTGAATGATATAAGAAGAATAAAAAGCTGATAAGACTTTGGCTTTGTTACTTAAAGGAATAAAGTGCTCAATTTTCAATCTTCGCTCAAGGGATTTTTTGGCATTGAATAAAAAGGAAGAATCATTATTCGGTTTTACCCATTCCCAGGGGAAGAGACTATACCAATCCGCTTTAAATTTTCCAACAAAGTCTGCATAGAGAATTTGAAACGCTAGTTGTGATAATCGATTTTTGTATCGATTAAGAACTCTAACAGAAGTATTAAAGCATTTATCCAGAAACAAATTCCTTTTAAGCGCTCCTGTATTATTTAAAATCGCCGCTTCATTGGCAATAATGGAGGTAGTTCTATCAGCTTGGTACCTGCAAGAAAACTTTGCAGAACCTTTACCACTGAAGCTAATGATGTAGTTAGGATTCTCATAAATGTATGTATAATAGCTATCGTTTTTTTTGAACCTCGCTTTATAAGAGCTATCCCTTTTTATTCTGACAGTTATTTCATCCCCCGGTTCGACCAGATAATTATTTAAGATTGACCTAAGATAGCGTCCGGAAGGCTCCACGCTAAATTCGAACCCGCAAGAGAAGTAAAAAGGTGCATCAATATTTTTGCGAAACGTGAACTGGGAAGTCCCGTTCTTTTTACATACTGTTTGAGTAGAGCCTGCCCAGTTCTTACCGTTCCCCGAAAACATAGTATACTGAGCTAGTTGAAGGAACAATGAATCAAAAGGAATGTTTCCGACAAACGTTAATGAGAAGGATTGATGATTACTTTGCGCAAAACAACCGCTCCATCCAAATGCAATTACAACAGCAATTCTGTTAAATCTTTTCTTAGTCATAATGGGCTAATAATTTAAAGAAAATATGCTGTCTAGCGAGGATTTTGCTCGATCCCACTCAGCTTTATCTCGTCTGGAGGAATCGGATAAACGTATTTATTATCGTTAGGTTCCAAAGTAAATACACTGCCATTCAAATTTCTTGTAAGCGTCTTTGCAAATTGTGATTCCTTATTTAACCTCCTCAGGTCATCCCATCTAATATTTGAAGTAAACGGCAACTCTTTATTTCGCTCGACTAATATCTTTTTTAAAGCATCGTCAGGACTAAACGCCGTAATCGGCACAAATGTTCCATCCTTCCAACGCTTTGATAATAAAGCATTCAAAGCGTCCATTGCTGCATTGGTATTTCCCTGACGAGCTAAGCATTCAGCATGGATCAAATAAAGTTCATTTGTTGCTAACCCACTAAACAAGTAACCTGTGCCACCTGTATAAGGACCGTCGAACACTATCTGGCCTGATATATCTGAATAAAAAGCGCTTCGCCGTACATCATTTGTATCATAAGAAAGGAATAAATTTGAATCAACTCGATCGACTGAATTGGCTGGACTTATTAGGCTGTAACCAATTGCCTGACTCCAAAAAATTATTTCTTTATTATCCGGATAATCAGCAAAAGGATAACTTTGATCAGGTAAAGTATTAAAATCCAAGAGAGAATTATAGTTTGTTAGTGCGATGTCTGAGTAATTGCCAGCTTTAGCATAATCGGCGATATTTAAATACGTTTTTGCTAAAAGGCCTTCAGCCGCGGGCTTTGAAGGCCTCAATTGATGTAAGGCAATCAAAGGTAAAAGTGCATCTGCCTCCTTTAAATCTTTAATTATCTGATCAAATGTTTCCTTAACGGTAGCCCTCGTAGATTTTACATTCACATCAGTCGTAGTTCTAATTGGAATACCCAGGTCTCTCTCATAGGAGGTTAGGTCAAAAGGTTTGCCAAATAAGGAGGTCAAATCAAAAAATGATTTTGCTCTAAAAAATAATGCACTTCCTTTAATTTGATCATAATCCGCCTGATTGGAGGTATTAACAGTAATTTTCATCAGTTGCTCTAACACGATATTGGCAAGTTCAATCTTTTGGTAACATAAATTCCAGTCAATAACTGAGGAGCTTTGGAAAATATCTGGTGCCCATGTGTAGGCATTTCTTTGTATCGGATCCGCAGTTTGCCAATCCGAGTAGCTTATGTCATAGTTATCGATGCCCAAATTGCCCAATCCTGGTGTAAGATTAAAGATTACATCGTTATCCAAAATACCCTGCAAATCCTTTAAAGATTTGGGAACAACATCGGATTTGTTTGCTTTGGCATCCAGCCACTCGCTTTCCTTTTTACATGATTGTATTGCAAAGCTTAAAAAAATTAAAAAAGTCAGTAATCCATTTCGTAGGGCGATATTTTGTTTCATTATGTTTCGTTTAGATTTTAGAATCCGGCTCTTAAACCGAATGACATTGATTTACCAGGAAGCGCTAATTGGTTATAATAATCAGGATCAAGGCCACTTTTGTTAGCCTTCCAGATCAGGGCAAGATTTGTCACATAGCAATAGACTTGTAAAGTTGCGAAAGGCATTTTTCTCCATAGTTGCCTCGAGACGTTATACGATAGCTGCACGTCTTTCAATCTAATGTGGTCACCTTTTTCTACGAGTGCTTCGGAAAACTGATAGAAGTTATTTCTTGCTGAATTAGCTGGATAAACAATAGAAGGAACGCTCGTATTTTTTTCATCTCCGGTTTTTTGCCACCGGAGACTATAGTCGGAATTTGGATTTGCGATTATACCCTGCAAGTTGGAGTTTACTCCTGGCCTTCTAAAATAGTAACCAAAATTGTACGTAATATTTATAGATAGTGATATATTTCTGATGGTAAAGCTATTAAGAAAAGCGCCAAAAACCGTTGGCCTTGCCGAACCATTGTATACTAGACTATCTACCGATGTACTGCTTAGAATTGATGGGTAATCTTTACTTACCGTTTTGTTTAAATATCCTTGAGGATCACCGGTGTTAGGATCAAGGCCTGCCCATTTATAGCTAAAAATACTAAACAGCGATTTCCCTTCGATTGCAACACCCGAGATAGAATTAACGAGATTTATAGCCTGAAATTTTGGATCGTAGTGGGTGACAACATTTTGTTGAGTACTCAGCAAAAGCGAAGTATACCACTTAAATCTGTTATCGACAACTTTAGAACTCAGATTCATTTCGATTCCTCTAGTTCGAGTACTTGCAGCATTACCAGTGAAACTTATGAAGCCGGTAGAAGGAGCTAAAGGTGCAGGTTCTATTAGATCTGTTCCATTTTTCTGATACCATTCGATAGATCCGGAGATTGTGTTTTGATGGAACCCAAAATCAGTTCCGATGTTAATGATCTTAACCGTTTCCCATCTTAACTCTGGATTTGGCGGGGTTGTGATTTGCACAATTGGAGCATTTGTCAAGTCACTTGTGCCGAAGTACCTTCCAGTTAAGTAGGCTCCGCCATTATAAACATTACCTTCTGTCCCATAACTTGCACGCAATTTTAAGATAGGTAGCCAGGAAATTTTATAAAATGTTTCTTTATTGATATCCCATTTTAATCCGGAAGACCAAAATGGTTTAATCTTATCATTTGTCTTTACTCCAAACAGGTTTGCACCATCACGTCTGGCGCTGATGGTTATAGTATACTTTGTATTATAAGAGTATCCGGCATTTCCAAAAAATGAGATAAATCTATAAATAGAGCCTGTTATATTGCTTGCTGTTGTTGGCAATCTTGAACTGCTAAAGTTTGGGAAAAGCGTATATCTGGTATTAAAATTCAAACTACTAACCGAAGTTCCTGTTTCGTCATCATATCCATATAGATTATAGGAACTCCCTTCCGACTTCGACTCGCGGATTTCGGAACCAAAAAGAGTAAATATGTTATGCTTTGAATGAAATGTCTTATTGTAATTAATTTGTCCCCTTAAATTGTTAGAACTTAATGTTCGTTGTTGGACACTAAGTATATCCCCCACGGGAAAATTGTAATTAAAAGATCCGTCACCATTAGCTACGGAAAACTGATTTATTAGATTTCTTACAGCAAAGCTTTGAACACTTTGATCATTCTTTCCGGCCATAATTTGACTTTCGTGCTGAAACTGCACCTGGACGGATAAATTATGACTAAATGAATACTTGAGGCTCGATTGTAATAATATGTCTTTTACATTAATTTTATAGTTACCGAGCATCATCTCCTGCAATGGCCGATATCTCCAATCAAAGTATCCGCTTCTCTGAATTGTATCTACCCAGGCGTATCTATATGTTTTCACAACTGGCAAAAAATTACCATTAGCATCAGCCAACTGAGCATAAGGTAAGATACTCCCATAACTGCCGCCGATAGCAAATGTGTTTATGCCAAATTGATTGGATTGTTGCGTATTGCTTTGTGTATATAAGACTGTGTTCGAAATTTCCAGATTTTGGATTGGTCGATATGTATTGACCGAAGTAATCGAGATACGATCATATCCGTTTCTCACAAGATTATCTCTGTTTTTGTCATACCCAACTGAAAAAAATTGCGAAAAATTTTTAGTACCACCGCTTAAATTAACATTATACTGCTGCATTATCGCTTTTTGATAAACATATTTATCGTAATCTTTCCTGACATCAACTTTTCTTAATACATCGAGTTGTGATGCTGAGTCGGCTGAAGTAATTAACCCAGCTTTCCTATTTGCTAACATTTCAACAACTGGTGAAAGAGGAGGTCTCGAAAAAGTGTTGGAAATCTGAGCATCAAAAAATCCGTTTTTGTATAAACTTAATTCCGCGTCAATAAAATCTGAAGAGTTCAAGAAACCTTTTCCATAGCGCAGATTGGGCTGATCACTTATTGTTAAGTTAGAATTGACGTTTACTTGTATTTTTTGATTTATTGCTGCTTTCTTAGTACTGATGACAATAACTCCATTGCCCGCACGGGCGCCCCAAATAGATGCGGCGGCCGCATCTTTTAAAATTGTAATTGATTCAATATTGTTTGGATTGATATTATTAATCTCACCGTCATAGACAAAGTTGTCAATAACTATTAGTGGATCAGCGCTAACTAATCCAGATTGAATTGTACTTCTTCCTCTTATCTCAACTCCTAATTTAGTCGCAGGAGGACTTTGTAGATTTTGTGATAAAGGGGAATTAAAACCGGAAAAATACATTCCGGCAACAATGCCATCCAATCTACTCAAAACATCAGTACTTACCCTCCTATTAAAAAGCTGGTTATCTATTTGGGCGACAGAACCTGTTACTTCATTTGGCTTCAGTCTTTGATAACCAGTATTAATTGTAACCTCCACATCATCAAGCGAAGTAATAGAAGGTTTAAGGGTTAGGATAAGAGTTTGAGAGGAAGATTTAGATAAAAAATCAGAAGTGATCTTATACTCGCTGGTTTCAAAGGAAACAGAAGAAATAAAGATAACGTCACCAGCATTAACGTTAAGAGAGAAAACGCCTTCGGCGTCTGTAACTCCTATGGTTTTTTTATTGAGAGATACTGTGGCGCCTTGCAAGGGGCTGCCGGTCGTATCTACTACGCGGATTTTTAGTTCAGTTGGAGAGGGTTCGGGCGTCCCAGGCACAAGTCCGGAGACTTGGGTCAGCGGCGCAGGTTTTTCCTTTACTACTATGGTATTGTTTTCTATAGTGTAGCCAAGTGGCAGGTTTTTAAGGCAAAGGTTTAGTACATCGGCTACGGGCATTTGGGTAACCTGTATGGTGATGCGGCCGGCTTTTTCAAGCAGGGATTCTTTTACCATTATATTGAGCCCGGTTTGTTTTTGTATTTCCCTAAATACAAGTTTCATGGGTGCATCCTGTACCGAGAGGGTGACAGTTTGCCCTTCGGTACGGGCGGCTACCGATAGGCATGCGCTTAATAGGAATATGGCGGTGAGCTTCATGATGAGAAGCAGTTTTTTGGCGGCCTCACCCGGAGGCCTCACCCAATGTCTTAAAGAAGTGAGAGTCTCCATTTCGCCCTCTCCAAAGGAGAGGGAGTCGTTTGGCTTCGGTCTGGTGAAAAGAGCAGTTAAATGCATAAGTTTGCATTGTGTTTGGTGAGTAAATAATGATACTTAGTCGTTTTGTTTTTTATGATCCAAGCTTGCCAGAGATGTTAGAAGCATTTCTGGCTTTTTTTGGCCTCACCCTACTGGCCTCACCCTAGAGGTTTAAAGTAGTTAGCGGCTTAATGTCGCCCTCTCCAAAGGAGAGGGTGGTCTGGCCTCACCCTACAGTTTTACAGTAGTTAGAGGTTTAAATCCGCCCTCTCCGAAGGAGAGGGTGGTCGTTCAACTTCGTTATCCTTTTCCTACGTACAATTTCCTTCCTTCTATCCTGAATTGTATATCATTTGCCTGTAGTGATTTTAAGACATTGGATAGCGTTGTATTGCGGCTCATGATGCTAAAGTATTTTTCATTGCTTACGGGGCCTTCATAGATTACTTCTATATCATACCAGCGTGCATACTGCCGGAGTATGGTTTTGAGGTCTGCGCTTTCGAAATGGAAGAGGCCCTGTTTCCAGGCGATGACTTCGTTGAGATCGGGAGCGAGAGTGATGAGGCGTGAATCGTTGGTTAGAACAGCTTGCTGCCCGGGCTTTAACCTCAACCCTTTCCCTTCTCCACTCGTGGAGAAGGGAACTACCTTCACGCTTCCTTCGAGCAATGTAACTTTGGTAGCTTCTTCATCTGCATAACTATTTATATTGAAATGTGTTCCTAATACTTCTGTGGTAATGCCATTTGCACTAACAATAAAAGGAACTTTTCCTTGTCCCCCTTTAGGGGATAGGGGCGCTACTTCAAAGTAGGCTTCGCCGGTGATCTCTACTTTGCGCTCCTTGCCGGTGAATGACACGGGGAATTTTATTGATGATGCAGAGTTGAGCAATACCTTAGAACCATCAGATAGTACTGTACCATAGGTTTCGCCTTTTGAAGTTGAGAGTATATTATAGGCCCCCTCTAAATCTCCCCCGGTGGGGGAGACTTGTCCCGAGACTTTCCCCGCGTCATAGACAAGCTGACCATCTTTATTTGTAATCACAGTTTTTCCCTGGGTTGCTAGCTGGCCGGCGATAGCACTGTCGAGTATGATTATTCTTCCATCGGCGAGAGTGAGTTTTGCTTTGTAGCCTCCGGGGTTGACGTCTGCTGGTTTATTGGTAGCTATTGATGGCAGATTGTCCTTTGAGAGGTATATGGCAATACCGGCACCAACAAAAATGATGATAGCGGCGGCTACGGCAATGCGACTCCAAAGGCCCAGGGTTCTGACTTTGGATTTGCCGATGATGGCGTGGAAGATGGCGTCTGCATTCCTTTCATCCTGATGGTAGTTAGGTATTTCAGCTTCCCATGTTTGCAGTATGAGCTTTTTTAATTCATCATCATTCTCTGCGCTGCGTAGATAGGTAAAGAAGGCTTCCGTTTCTTCAGGTGTGCTTTGTTTACTGAAGTAGCGGTGAAAAAGATATGTGAATTGTATTTGCTCCATTAAAAATTAGTAACAAAATGATAGTAATAATATAAGGCAGGGATAATAGCCGATGTATATAAGACAATTAAATAGAAAGAGAGGATTAGATAAAATGAAAAAAAAATTTATATCCTCCGGGGGACCATGTCAATAACCTAAGTTGATTTTACAGTTTTAACTAAAGAAGACTTTACAGATTTTCACAAATAAGTGATTGCATTATAAGATATTGATCAAATTTTTGGTGTAAAATCCTCTTACGGCGATTATGTAACATTATCTCAGGTTATTGACAGGCCTCATCCTGAACTCTTAAAGTTGTTAGTTTTCTTAGGTTCGAGCTCCGCTCTGCTTGCGAACTCCGGTGGAGTGGGTAGTCGATTATAAAGAAGGTTGCTGCCTGGCTCACAGAATTCTAAATACAAGCCAAAAGAAGCATGAGTACAAGTGTATGTGCGTCCAGGTATTCACGGATAGTATGCAGTGCACTAACCATGTGGGACTTAACTGTATTCAACGAAATGCCAAGTTGGGTGGCTATCTGCTCTTGCGTAAGGCCGGCCTCCCTGCTTAGGCGATAAACCTGTAACTGTTGTGGGGTAAGTTGCTCCAGCGCAAGACCAAGCATCCGCTGATTTTCTTTATCTAATAAAATGGTATCCGCGGTTTGCTGTAGCGGGGTGGCCTGAGTTTGCAACCGGGCATTGTTTTCTTTTTCCCTTGCCAGCTTCTTTAAGGTATTGAAAACGGTATGGCGGGCAAGGGTATGGATCCATGCATTAAAATTGGAGATGTCCGGAAGGTTTTTTCTTTCAAGCCATACTTTAATGAATACTTCCTGCACTGTGTCGTCAGCCGACTGCATTGATTCTGTAAGATGGAACGTATAACTGTATATCTTTTTCCGATAGCGATCGAAGATGATACGAAAGGCCTTTTCATCGCCACCGGATACCTGAACGAGAAGTTTTGTTTCGCTATATAATGATGTATCGCTCAATATGCAGGAAAGATACAAAAGATGGACATTCCGCTGCATGAAAAAAGGGAAAGCAAGTAATGGCTTGCCTCCCCTAATACCTAAACTTACGTTTTCGGTGAGGCAGGTTAATTGGGTTTATTAATTTATTTCCGCTGATTATACAAAGGCTGGCCAATGGGATTCTATTAGGAAAAATATTTTTAATACTACTATTGATAGCAAAAGGGGAAAGTAGAAACTTCCCCCTGATTTAAAAAAACAATCACATAAAATTTGAAAGGAACAACATTGATATAAATAATGATCGGTTTCTATTCCGACCAACTGATCTCATTACTTTAAAAGAAAAGGGCAAATAGATACAAACCCTTGCTGCCAGGTCTAAAACAACCTTACCAGGAGACTTATCATGACATTGCCTTAATAATAAACTACTAAAACCAGCACTGCGAATTAAAGATAAAGCAGGTGTGCTGGTTGAGTGACTTTGAATGTAGTTATTACACCAACAGGATAAAAAAACAGTTGAAACTGGTTATGCACCTGACAAGCAGGAATGTTTGTGCCAGACAATCGGCCAAATACATGGCTGTAAAATAAAACGGCTTTGGGTCTTGATAAAAACCATTTCATTTACAGGCACCTGCATAGAAGATTATCGTTGCGGTTTTTTACTAAGTCCCTATTTTTCCTGTCAGGTAATAATTTCGCCCGTCTGCTTATCTCACCAACGTTTATGTTTGGCAAACCTGGAATTTCATTCACCCTGTTATTGTTCTTTTTAGTGTTACTCTGCCCTGGCCATGAAATCAAGTTGAGCCGTTTGCTTTGTCAACTCCAGGGGAATGTTTAGCAACATATCAGTTGTAATCCGGTTGAGGTCATACGCTGGCTTCCATCCCCAATGTGACCGTGCAACACAATCATCAATACTTTGCGGCCAGCCATCGGCAATAATCTGGCGATAATCTGGTTGATATGAAATTTCAAAATCAGGTAAATGATTTTTAATTGTAGCGGCAATATCTTTGGGCGAAAAACTACAGGCTGCTACATTGTAAGAAGTACGCAATTTTATTTTATCGGAGGGAGCTTCCATCAGCTCAATGGTCGCACGGATAGCATCCGTCATATACATCATTGGCAGGATAGTATCTTCCTTTAAAAAACATGCATAGCGGCCATGTTCAACCGCTTCATGAAATATTTCCACCGCATAATCAGTTGTGCCGCCACCGGGTTGTGTTTTGTAAGATATTAATCCCGGGTAACGCAAACTTCTTACATCTACACCGTAGCGGGTGAAATAATAATTGCACCAGCTTTCACCGGCAAATTTGCTGATACCATAAACCGTGGCCGGCTCAATTACGGTTTGTTGAGGACAATCTTTTTTGGGTGACTCCGGACCAAACACCGCTATCGAAGATGGCCAGAATATTTTACCTATTTTTTCCTCTCTCGCTATCTCCAGGATATTCAGGAGACTTTGCATATTGAGTTGCCAGCCGAATAATGGCTTTTTTTCTCCTGTTGCGGAGAGCACAGCCGCTAATAAATATATCTGTGTGACTTCATACCGCCTGACGATTGCCTGTAAAACATCCTTATTCATCGCATCGGCAGCGAGCCAGGGCCCGCAGCCATCCAATAAGGGATGCTCTTCACGCAAATCTGAAGCAATTACATTTGAGTTGCCGTAAATATTCCGAAGAGCCAGCGTAAGCTCCACTCCTATTTGTCCGCATGCTCCTATAACTAATATTTTTTCTTTTTTCATCTTATATTTTATCCGCTTTTTTTCTTTTTAAAAATCTTCCAATTATAGGTGTCATAAGTTTTGTTCTAATTTATTTTTCCAGCGGTGATAACAATTTTCATAGGTTGCATACAAGCCGGCCGCCGGTTCTATCCGGCTTACCGGCTTTACTTTTCCGAAAGCTTCTTTTGAAGATTGGAAAATTACGGCTCCTAAACCGGCCCCTATTGCTGCGCCAGTGCTTCCGTCGGTGTCGTACAACTCTACAACGGTGTTGGTAGCATGTACAAAGGCTTCTACAAATACTTCACTCAAAAACATATTCGCTTTTGCCGCACGGATAACTTTCGCGTTCATTTTATTCTCCCGCATAATATCCAATCCGTGGCGAAAGGCAAAGGCGACACTTTCCTGGGCGGCGCGGAAAAGATGCGCATGGGTATGTTTGTTCAGGTCGAGGTTATGAATATGCGCCTTGACGTTATGATTGTCCAACATACGTTCAGCACCATTGCCAAATGGCAACATGATCAGTCCCTCGCTACCTGCAGCTACCCAATCCGCCTTCCTATTCATTTCCTCATAACTTAACGAATGACCGGCTATATTCTTTATCCAGCGATTGAATATGCCGGTCCCATTGATGCACAATAACACCCCCAGCCTGATACCTTCCACCGTATTCTCTAAAGAAGAGGGAGCTGTATAATTAACATGAGCGAATGTGTTTACTCTTGAAGCCCTATGATAAGGTACCTGGTCGCTTACGCTATAGATCACTCCACTTGTACCTGCGGTAGCCGCCATTTCACCGGGATTAAATACGTTTAGTGACAAAGCGTTGTTAGGTTGATCTCCCGCTTTATAAGTAACAGGTATTCCCCTTTTTAACCCTAAGTTTCCGGCAATCGAATTCTTGACGACTCCGTGTTCCGAAAAAACTTCTTTTATTTCAGGAATAAATGAGGTCGGAAAGCCATAGTAGTCAAATATATCTTTGGACAATTCATTTTGCTTGTAATCCCAGAACATTCCTTCCGACAAAGCAGCAATGCTGGTAGTGATATGGCCTGTTAATTTCATAGCAATGAAATCACCGGGCAACATTATTTTATCTATCCGCTTATAAACAAACCTTTCGTTTTCCTTTACCCAGGCCAACTTACTGGCCGTAAAATTTCCCGGCGAATTGAGTAAATGAGTTAAACACTTTTCTTCTCCTATATGACGAAATGCCTTGTTGCCAATGTCAACAGCCCTGCTATCGCACCAGATGATAGCATTGCGCAAGACCTGCTGCTCTTTATCCACTAATACCAATCCATGCATTTGATAGGCAATTCCGATAGCCGCGATATCAAGGGAATTGTATTTACCTGACCCATGGCATTTAAGAATTGCGTGTTTTACATTTTCCCACCATTTATTGGGGCACTGTTCAGCCCAACCGGGTCGCAGCGAAATTATTTCCGCTTCAATTTCAGGGTAATGCACGGTTGCCAAACACTGTTGGGTATCCACATCTACAACAGAAACTTTAACGGACGATGTACCCAAATCAATACCTAATAATAACAAGTCGGTTAATTTTATTGCTTGTTATAAATAGCTTTGATGGTCCAGTCGTCTGTTACAGTGGCATCAGATGTTTTTTCTATGATAAGCATCCCATCTGCGGAAAGTTCCCATACTTCGGTATTCTTATATTCCGCTTCATCTGGTTTATCGGCATAGCTGAAAATAGTAACAAGCGTCAATGTATTACCATTGTTAGTCAGTGTTGCCGTAGTGCGGATAGTCCTTTTGGATGTTCTTCCCATACGGCTTGTTGTTTTGCCGTTCAGTGCGATGGTTTCCGTGATCTTACTGTCATCAATTTCCGTACGCTCGATTTTAATAGAATCTTTTGTTTGGGTAACAGTAATTTCCTTAGGTACGGCATTGGAATACTGCTTGCCCGAAATCATTTCTAATTCAGGTTCGCTCCATGTACCGCTGAAATTAGCTTTTTGCGCCTGTGTGGTAATTGCTGTCAACGCAACTGCGAGAGAAATCATTAAATGCTTATTCATTTTATTTAAATTTTAAAGTTTACTATTATTTTTCGGTCCAGGTATTATTGCTGGTATTGTTATCTGGTAAAAGAGCATCAGGATCGACAACGACTTTTGATAATTTATTTCCCGTTTTGAATTTCCAGGTATCGCCATGCTGCCATCGTTCAACCGGTAAATTCATCCTCGACTTTCCACCCTCCTTGTCAGTCAGTTCTATGGTAAACGGCATCGGCATTTTTCCCAAACATGCAATAGTTACAAGGCTGCCGTCTCCTGCATCCGTAACCTCTGTAACGGCAAGATCAATTTTCCAACTATTAAAAAACCAACCACGCCAAAACCAATCAAGGCTTTCACCGGCGGCGTTTTCTATGCAATGAAAAAAGTCGAAAGGTGTAGGGTGCTTAAATGCCCATTGATGAACATAGTAGCGGAAAGCTTTATCAAAACGATCAGGACCGAGCACCACATCTCTCAATAGATTGAGACCTTCGCCTGGTTTCAGGTAAGCTTTAATGCCAAGATTTTTTTGCACATCAGGAATGGTCATTATTGTTTCCAAACTATCATGGTACAGGTACAATGGCAGTTGTGGATCTTTTGTCTGGTAGTATTCCCCTTTATTAAAATCTTTATCGGCCTGTCCATTAATAAAAGTGTTGAAGCCTTCATCCATCCAGGGAAATTTCCTTTCATTGGAACCTACGATCATCGGAAACCAATTGTGGCCAAACTCATGAGAGGTAACTTCCCAAAGGCTCCGGCCCGTTTCCTTCATGCCACAAAAAACGATACCGGGATATTCCATACCTGTAACAACACCGGCTACGTTGCAGGAAGAGGGGTAAGTATAGGGATATAAATAGGTTGAATAAAACTCAATGGCGCCTTTTACAAATTGTGTCGATCGTTTCCATGCACTGTCTTTCGAGGATTCTATCGGATAAACGGACATGGCAACCGATGTTTTCCCTGCTGGCAAATTGATCTTTGCCGCATCCCAGATAAATGCTTTTGAAGCTGCCCAGGCTACATCCCTCGTGTTACTGCATTTAAATTTCCATGTTTGTTTAGCAGAGCCATTCGCTACCTGGCTTTCACTGTTTACTTCAGCTTCCGTACGCAGCATGACTGTTTGCTCACTTTGCCTCGCTTCATTCCAGCGCCTGAACTGCTGCGCTGTTAAAACTTCCGTTGCATTTAATAGCTCCCCTGATCCTGCAACAATATATCCTTTTGGTGCTGTGATATTGTAGCTGATGTCGCCATACTCCAAATAAAATTCACCGGTGCCGATATAGGGCAGCACATTCCATCCCTGCACATTATCATACACACACATTCTCGGAAACCATTGCGCTATTTCATATATCCAGCCTTTCCTGCTTTTTATTCTTCCCATTCTGTCGGTGCCGTGCCTGGGAATCATAAAGCGATAGCTCATTTTAAACCGGATGATTCCGCCATTCGCCTTTAATGGTTTGGACAAGGATATTTTCATCCTGGTGTCAAACTTTTCATAAGCCGTTACCTGCGCTTTACCATCCTGAATGATATTTACAGAGCTGATAACATATCCGCCATCAAATCCTTTGTCAGCTTTAAAACGTTCATCAGCATTAGAGAGAGTTCCCCTGGACGTGCTTTTATAAATATCCTGGTCAAGCTGCAACCATACAAATGAAAGCGGCTGCGGGCTGTTGTTAATATAGCTGATCTCAACCGTACCGGTAATACTATGGGATGAATCATCCAGCGTTGCATCAATTTTATAATCAGCCTTGTTCTGCCAGTAATCCAGGCCGGGTGTACCATCTGCTGCACGAACCTTATCTCCATAGTTAGGGTAAAAAAAAGGCGCAAATGCTTCATGCGGATCGTAGCCAGGCTGTTGTCCATTAACATTCAGTCCAAAGCAAAACAGCATGAAAGGGATTGCTGCTAATCTTATCAACTTTATCATATTCTTTCCTGTACGGGATTAATCGATCTTTAATTCTATCTTTTGTACATCCTTGCTGTTCTTTCCAATCATTATCTCAAACACACCTGGCTCCACCGCATACTTCATATCCTTAGTCCAGAAAGTCAGTTTCGCTTTGTCGATGGTGAATGAAACTGTCTTTGTCTCCCCGGGGTTTAATGTGATCCGTGCAAAGTCTTTGAGCTCTTTTACCGGTCTTGTGGCTGAACTTACTTTCTGATGTATGTACAGCTGAACTATTTCATCGCCTTTGATTTTGCCTGTATTAGTTATGTCTGCGGTAACAACATTTCCATTAAGCTTCAGGGCAGAATAAGAAAAGCTGGTATAGCTTAAACCAAAACCAAAAGGATATAGCGGTTTGTTGGTTTCTGTTACGTATTCAAAGAATTGAGCGGATGGTTTGTGATTATAGTAAACAGGTAACTGACCAACCGATCTTGGAACGCTGATCGTTAGTTTACCGGACGGATTAACATCCCCGAATAAAATATTGGCGGCAGCATTTCCTGATTCCTCACCCGTAAACCAACCATCAAGAATGGCGGGAACATTGACGGCAACCCAGTTAATAGCCAGTGGTCTTGCATGTGCGAGATAAACAATTACCGGTTTACCCGTAGCAACCATGGCTTTTACCAGCTCTTCCTGGTAAGCAGGCAGGTTAAGAGAACTTTGATCACCAAAATGTTCATTACTTCCCGCTTCCCTTGAATATTGTTCATTCTCACCGACGGCGCAAATGATAACATCCGCCTGGCTGGCGACTTCTACCGCAGAATCAATCTTCTTCATGGCTGATTCCCTATCAGCTTGCTTAATCCTTGCTGTATATTGAAAATTATTCAGGGAAATAGTATCTCCATTCAATGACAGATCAACTCCTTTTGCATAAAGCACCTGGGCAACATCACCCACTTTATTTCTTATTCCTTGTAATAAAGAAATATTCTTAACCGGCACACCGGAATAATCGCCAAGATAATTTACCGCGGCACAAGGGCCAACAACAGCGATCGTTTTATAATTTTCCTTTTTTAGCGGCAACAGGTTACCACTGTTTTTTAGCAGCACCATGCTTTCTTCCGCAGCCTTACGTGCCAGTTCTCTTCCTTCAGGCTGATTGATGTGAGATAAAGCGTCTTTTAGTTTTATTTCATTATTATCATCAAAGAGGCCAAGTTTAAATTTCAACGTCAGTACATAGCTAACCGCTTCATCCAAATCTTTCTTATTGATTTTACCTTCATTAAACAATGGCAGCAGCTCTTTGAAGTTATTGCCATAAGGAAGATCAACGGTAACACCCGCATTGAATGACAGCAACGCTGATTCTTTGACATTGGCTGCAACGGTATGCTTTCTCCACAACTGATCAATAGCCCACCAATCCGAAACAACTACGCCTTTATAGTTCCACTCTTTTCTCAACACATCTTTTAATAACCACCTGTTGGCGTGAGCGGGTACACCATCTATTTCCACGTAAGCAGGCATGATGCCCGCTGGTTTTACTCTTTGTATGGCCAGGCGGAACGGCTCCATGTGAAAGGTTCTTAATACTCTTTCCGGATAATCAGCAGGAGCCTGGTTATTGCCACCTTCACTTTGTCCATGACCGGTGAAATGTTTTAGCGTCGCTGCCACATGATTGGAAAGTACACTTCCATCATTTGACCCCTGGAAACCGCGTACTACTGCACTGCCCATCAGTCCGCATAAAAAAGGATCTTCTCCAAAAGTTTCTCCTGTTCTGCCCCAGCGTGGATCTCTTGTCACATCGATTACCGGTGCCAGTACCATCGTGGTACCCCTGCTTCTTGCTTGTGCCGCAGCATAGGTATATATTTTTGTTACCAGTGCAGTATCCCAACTACAGGCCAAAGCAATACTGGTGGGGAATACATCCGTTTGCATCGCCAGCAAACCATGATGCGCTTCATCTAAAAAGATAGCCGGAATACCCAAACGTGTTTTCGTTTTTAAGTAGCGCTGCGTTTTATTACGGTTGTTGATGGACTCTTCCAGGCTGTTTTCAAAATCAGGATTGATCATCGATATACCCTTGCCAAAAAGTGAATCTATTTTGGAAGGGTCCCCGAAAAAAGCGGCGTTGATTTTTGGATTAGCCGCAAAGGAACTACGCAACTGTGCTACTTTTTCTTCCGGCGTCATCCGCTTCAACAGATCAGTTACTCTTTTTTCTACGGAGAGCTTTGGGTTTTTATACTGCGTTCGCCCACTGGCGGAATCCTGCGCATCTGCATTTACTGCCAATGCATTAATTACGAGTATAACGATTGGGGCAATATTTATTTTTTTCATCCTCGTATTGTTGCTATTATTTATTTTTCTTTTTTGCTTTGATTGTCGCTGCCAGCTTCATGGCTTCATAAGCGTTTACAATAGCGCCTGTTTTGCTTAGCTCAGCAAATGGCACCTCGATTTTACTTCCGGGCTTTGTTACATCTTCCGCCAGCCTATTGGCCGAAGTTTCAATTATATACTTTAATTGTACCGCAGTAAGGTTTGGATAGTAGGAAAGTATCAACGCAGCTACACCTGCCACCACTGGTGCAGCCATACTGGTGCCGCTTGCATAACCATATTTATTACCGCCGGGTATGGTGGAGTATATCTGAACACCGGGGGCAAATACATCTACCTGCTTTTTACCGTAGTTGGAAAATGGCGCTACCATTGATCCTAATATGGCATCACTGCTTGCTCCTACAGAAATCCAATTGGGTGCCTTTGTGTTGTCGGATGCATATATTGGATTTGGAAAGTTCCAGGTAGTATCAATGTTTTGAGCTTCATTACCGGCGGCGTGGATGAGCAAAACGTTTTTACTTGCTGCGTACTGTACTGCTTCATCTACCCACCTCTTTTCCGGTGAAAGCCCTTTACCAAAACTCATGTTTATGATGCGGGCACCATTATCAACAGCGTATCTGATGGCAAGCGCTATATCCTTATCATGTTCATCTCCATCCGGCACAGCCCGTATTGCCATAATGCGGACATTGTCTGCAATACCATCTACTCCTGCACCATTATTCCTGGTCCCCGCTATGATACCGGAAACATGTGTACCATGAAAAGAGCGATCCGCCATCACATCACTATTACCATACCAGCGATCATTGAAATCATTATAATTATCTTTTACAATGTCTGTTCTGAAATCTTTCGGAGCCTTTTCTTCCTGCGTTGCTTTTTGCAATTCTCCATCCAGCCAGGTATTAAAACCATGTAGAAAATCCTGGTTCATTGATTCCAATGCCTTGTTGGCATTCATAAAACCGAGAAAAGCATCTTTCGCTTTTTTTACGGGCTCTTCTGTTGGCTTAAACTCCTCCAGTTCTTTTCCGGTGTATTCATCGGTACCCATCGCTACCCGCAAAATGCTATCACTGCTTAGCATCTGGACTGAAAATGATTTTAATCCCGCGACGTCAATTTTTTCTTTTGAGGAACCGGGTCTTTCATTTGCAGCTCTTTGCCACAGATCATACAATTTTTTATCTTCTGCTGAAAGTGCCCCTGCGTTGGCAACAGACCCAAATTTATTTTTGTATTGGTAGTATATCCTGGATGCTTCATGCGAGTCCTCATTGACATTACGACCGTCCTTGCCGCCCAGGAAATTCCAGCCATAGATATCGTCTGCATAACCGTTTTTATCATCATCAATACGATTGCCAGGTATTTCTTTTGCATTATGCCAAAGTATATCACGGAGGTCTTCATGCGTGGTATCGACGCCGGAGTCGATCACGGCCACTATCACTGTTTTGCTTTTTTTTCCTTTTACTAATTGATAAGCTTTGTTAAGGCTGATGCCGTATATGCTATCTGTGGATTTATCTTTTAAATGCCAGCCTTTTGTTTTTTTGTCTTCGGCAGACTGCGCCATGATTGTACCAACTGTGAGCGTCATTCCCAATACCAGAATTGCTTTTTTCATATCGTTTTCAAGCATAATAATTATTTATTCAAACTTTAAATATATATAACAGCCAAAACCCCGGAGCTGATTATACATAAAGACAGCTTATGCCTACACGAATGAGGCAATATGAAGGACTAATTTTTGGAAATTACCGGCTTCGACTAGCTGCTTGTTAATCAGACCAGGAGGATCAGGATTGCAGATATCCTTTAACGGTTACCTTATCAACGCGCTGAATGATTGACGCTATCTCTTTTATGATTAACAGAATCAAGAAATGCTATTTCTTTCTTATAGGCTTCATCATCAGGTAATATCTTGTCAACTTTTACCCTGGTGATGAGAAACCCTCCATTTTTTGCAAACCCCGGTCGATTTTTTTTAAATGCTGAATCAGCAGCCACTTTAAACTCCAGGCTATCGCCTTCGCTTATATTTTTGAATGCAATGAGTGATTGTGCCGTCATGGTTGATGAATCGTATTTCAGGTATTCCGGACCGGTAATGCGGCTATCTCTCAGTATCGAGTCATTGAAATACTGAACGACCTGGAGTTTCAACCAGTTGCCACTCTGTAGTTTTGTCTTTTGTCCCTGTTGATGGACGGTTACTTCTACACCATCTTCCAGGCTCTTTTGAGATATACTTGCCTTTTGTTGGTCCGTGCCGTTCTGTTTACATGCAGTACAAATACTGAGGGCTGCAACAATACACAGATTTATTTGCCTCATAATTCTATTCATAGTTATTTTTCTTGTGAGGATGCTTGCCAGGTGCTTGTTTTACTATAGTTGTCTTTTGATTTTACAGCGACCTTTTTAAGCAACTGTAAATGTACGGCGACTACGCACATACGGAGGAAGAAGTACACCAATGGATGTTTTGGGCGTACGAAGAGGCTTGTTTTTTAATGAAAGAACGTTGTCGCAAGTGTTCGAATTTTGTAAACTTTCTTCTTTAAACAACCCCACTTGTGACCTACTATATAGACCCTTCATCTTAGTTTTGCCACAAGTCCGGATCGTTTTAATTTGTTGATTCATTAAATTAGTAGACTTGCGTCAACATTACGGTCAAAGAACACTTCGCCGAACGGGCGTGGACCATTGCGGTCAATTCTCCTTTCTCAATTTGTGGATGCCTCACTTCTATGCCGGCTTTAAAATCATTTGATATCTTCTTCAGCTCTTCTGCAGAAATATAACCATACACGTATAAATTCTTACCCGCCCATTCAATAGAAGCAAACAAATCATTCTTACTTATCATTAGTCTTCGCTTATAATACAAAACTCCTCACTTCATCGCTATATACCCTTACATCACTGGTACCTATCGGCACCATCCTGAATATATATTCCTTACCGCTTTCAAGGCCGGTTAATAAAATTTTTGCTTTGGTAGATGGTTTTAATATCCAGTCGGTTGCCGTTGCCAACTTATATTCAAACTGGTAAATGCGGGCCCCATTTATGGTGTTGGCCAAAAGTTTAACCTCCCCCTTTGCCTGCGGCATTACTTCAAAACCGGTGGGTTTGGGCAGCGGGCCTATAGGGGATGGGGCCTTACTTATTTTAAATCCGCTGCTAAGCATAATAGCGGCATCGCCTGCACTTTGTACCTCTACAAATAAACCCAGTGCCCGCAACAACACTTCCAGCGCTTCTCTTTTTTGATCTTTTATTTCCGTATCTGCTGCGCCGCCATTGGCAGCATTGCTCATGGCTGTTTGGTAATCAGTAATGGCGGCGGTTACCACTGCCAGCGAGGGCAAGGGATTTTGTAAATTTGCATTGCCCGTCATAGCGGTTACAATGGCTTGTGCATCCTGGTCCAGTTCTGTATCTGTTGCCTTGCTGAAATCGATAATAACTTTTGATGTTCTCATATTGCAGTTGGTTTTATGGTTAAAAAAAATTGATGATTGTTGGTGAGCGCCCAAAAAAGATACTGATCCCTATATTTTTCTTACAAGAAATGCGACGTTTCTTATAGTATCTGCAACTTTACTTATAAGAAAATTGATAGTACCTGTATCTTTTTTCGCCATCCTTACAAGAAAAGTGACATTTCTTATACGATCTTTCATTTTTATTATAATAAAATTTATAGTACCTGTATCCTTTTTAGTTTTTATTACAAGAAATGCGACAGTTATTGTATCCTTTTTCATTTTTATTATAAGAAAACTCATATTGCTTACAAGAAAAATGGGGATGCTATATTACTAGAATGTTGTTTTTCAATGCATTATTACCGTATGCGCCGCACCCCGTCTGTCTTGTCCTAAAATAAGTTCACCATTTCCCCTCCATTTCTTTTACTTCTCTCATTGTTGCTACTGAATCCTTTCTATATTTCTCATTCCACATTTTGCAAACTTTACAATCCTTACCGCAGTTACCGGAAGGATCTAAATCATAGCCAGTTTCTATACCCTTAAGTTTTGCAGGTATACCCTGTGTCATCCACTTTCGGGCCGCTGCACCTTTGAGGTAATGATCAAAAAACTGAGTTAGTCGAATGGTGTAATCTTCCGCATCTTCTTCGTAAACACCATGATCCCCACTATCATATTGTAGCATCCATACCTTTTTGCCTAAATAACGAAGAGCTAAATACAATTCAACAGCTTGTGACCATGGAACAGCGGGATCCATTTTGTTATGCATCATTAACAATGCTGTTGTCACTTTATTTGCGTAAAAAATTGGAGAGTTCCTTATGTACAAATCACGTCGTTGCCAAAGGTCTACTCCCATACGCCCTTGAGCTAAAATAGAGCCCAATAATCTACTTTGGTTAGGCCTGTTCAAAGGACCATCTAGACTTAAGCTTGCGCTCACCATATCACTCATTCCTGCAGATTCTACAGCTGCGGCAAACAATCCAGTATGGCATATCAAGTAATTTGTTATTCCCCCACCAAAGCTGTGCCCATTAAGGCCCATTTTCTTTATATCAACCCAAGGCTTTTTTGAAAAATATTGGACAGCAGATAATACAGAATTGTAGGCGTTCTCACCATTAGTTTTATTGGATATTTTAGAAATCGAAAAATGAAAATCTGGCCTGAATACTAAATAACCTCTACTTACAAACCAAGGTATATTTATTTCGTTGTTCGTAAACCCAGGCTCTAAAAATGCATTCAAATCAAATGATGATTGCTCATAGTAATTAAAAATAATAGGGTATTTTTTATGTAGATCAAAATCCTCTGGCTTATACAAAATGCCATATGATATAGTTCCATCAAGCTGCTTCCATTTCACGAGTTCCGTTGTCAACCAATTATATTCTTTTTGAGGTTGCAAATTTGTCAAAGGGGTGTATGTTTTAAAATCTTTAGTGCAAAAATAGTTAGGTGATTCATTCGCTGACTCCCTTATAACTATCCAGATATTTGAATCACGAGCTTTTCTAGGCCTCATAGTCAAACCATTACTAGAAAAGGTAGGAGTTTGTATAGTTTTATCAATATATATTGTATAGGACCCCATACACAATATTTCCGGATTGCCTTTTTCACCAATAACCTTTCTTAAAAAGCCATTATCCATGGTAATAGGATTGAATGCAGTCAAAAGTAAAGGTTCATTGTTTTTAATGATCTTTTTACCTACTCCTGGTTCACCCACTAACACTAATTTTAATTGATGAGAACGTCCATATCCATTAGTAATGTTAATAGGAGACTTACTGGCCTTAGGATCCACCTGCCAAATGTCATATTCGTCATAGACAAGGAGAGCTGAATCTAGCGCTAGCCAACCGCCGATGCCCACAGGATAAGTTTCCCCTTCAGTATATTCATTATATATTCTGCAGGAAATAGATTGTGAAAAGTTATATGTTTTACCAGTTCGTATTTCATAACTTAAATAGCATTTTTTTCTTTTATCATAATAAATCAAATATTTATCGCTCGGAGAAAATGAAAAATATGTAGCGTTATTATTTTTAATTACTAATTTTATAGAACCATCATGAAGTGATAGTAAATAAAAGGATCTATCTTCATTAGAATTTCGAGATGAATTGAAATCCGAAGCTTTATCATTAATCAAGACATAACCACCTACGCTTGAAAAAGCCAGAACGCTTTCATTTTCTTTCTCAAGGCGAATAACCTTATCACCTTTCGTACTTATCGCTGCACGAATAGTTTTTGCTCCCGTTCGATTCAATTGAGTCGATTGTAGCTCAATGTCTTTATAATTCCATACATCAACCAGAGACGTTCTCTTTGGGGACATCGTATCAATTGAATGCTTTAATTGAAAGTAAATCCATTGCCCATCCTTACTAAAATAACTAAAGCTATTTTCGATCGACAGCCCTTCATCTATTCCAGGAGAACCATCATTAACTTTCATAACAGCTTTATCCATGCCTACTTTATAATACCATATAGAATTTTCTAATTTATTCATTTTTGTAACCTGAACGATAAAAACTAGCTGATCTCCTTCTCCATCAAATCTAAACCTATTTATTTTCACCACTTTATCTTGTGACATGCTTGAATCAGACCAAATGGTATTGATCGTTCCTTGAGATAAACTAACCCATTGAAAAGAACATTCCAAAACACTGTCCCGCCGTGATTCTGTTTTCAACAGTAAAGTTTTTCCGTTATTTTCAAAATTGTAATCTGTTACGTATGGAAAATGTTGCTCTTTATCAGTAGTGAGACTACGAACAATTAATCCTTTGTTGAGATTGTTTAATTGGTATGCCAGCCATTCACCATCATTTGATAATGCCAATTTATAACTACTCACATTAAGAGAATAAGTCAAACTATCAGAACCAAGTCGCAAGTAAAATAGTGTATCAATAATTTTGAAAACAACCAGTTTATTGTCTCCTGTAAAGATCCCAGAATTAGCACCTATAAACTCCTTCTTCCAGTTGCTACAAGTTGATTGAATAACTAGTGTCTTAGACCCAGCCGGTTTATTATTTATTTCATAAAGTACATATTCACCATTATTGCTAATTTGTGGGTTTGCCAAAACTGGCCAAGTTTTTAAAGCGATGTTGTTTATATATGGTTTCTGTCCGAATGTCCCGTAAACAAAAATAAATATCAAGAGAAACAAGTAAATTAATTTCATTATGAACACATAATTAAAAAAGTGAAGTATTAGTATTTAAGTATACGCCGAGGGCTGACCACAAGCTATGTTTTGGTAAACCTTACAATGATTGTTTTAATATTGGCAATATGGTTCAGTGTAATGACCAAACCAAATACAGGTATCAGCGTATCAGCTAAATCCTCATTCTTTCCAAGTTGGCTCTCCTTTTCTCATTTTTAAAAGTTTCTCATAAATGTCTTTGTTATTTGGATCAATCATAACGGCCTTTTCCTCAATTGCTATTGCAGTTTTATTTTTGCCCGCTTTGAATAATAAACTTGCGTAAGTATCTAAAAATTCAGGGTATTCGGGATGTCTACTAACTATATTTTGCATCCATTTAATTGCAATACGTATATCCCTTTTACGATTACTATGTAGAAATACCCCATTCCAAGCCACCTCATTATTAAAATAAATTTCGCTTAATAAGCTACTTGTATCTAATCCATATTTTTCAGCTTCAAGTAAAGCATATTTTGCAAAGCTTCCCCAATCCTGATTATTTTGATACCACATCACTTTTGCACTTAAAATATTTCTTTTTGCATAATATCTGTTATACTTCTTAGTGATATTAGTTCCAATTTTGTTCCAGTTTGGGGTTGTCTTTTTCTTAATAGCTGGTGTAAAGTGTGAAATCACCTCTTCATTCATGATTATTGAGTTGATAATTCCTTTCGCATAGCCTTTTTTCCAACTAATAAAACTGTCGATTTTATCTACGTGATTATAAAATACTGAAAAGGATTTTTCATTTGAACTGTATATTCTTGATCCCATAAACTCTATATTTTTAACAGTATAAAACTCATCTTCACTCAAAGCAAGTAAATAATTATTTATATAATCTTGTGCAATGGCATTGGCAATTTCCTTTTCGCCAATTTCTTCCAATTTCTTAACTAAATAAGGCATTACAGTATAATCCTTCTTACCGAGTTTATAATTACCCAATAAAGTATAAAATTGTTTTTGGGGATCTAAAGCGTTAGCTGCTAACTTGATAAAATCTGTATCTCTCCGTGCTCCAAAAAATCGATGAACTATATTACCGGAAGGAGAAAAAAACAGATAAGTTGGGAACAGTTCAACTTTAAATAGCCGCCTTATTAATTGTGCATCGCCATACCACTGCTTTACATTTTCCCCATCCACATCCGTGGAGTCCATTTGAACTTTAACCGAAAGAAATGAACTATTCATAAAGTCAGCGACAATCTTTTTTGTAAAAACTTCCCTGTCCATAAGTTTACAGGGCCCACACCATGTAGCATAGCAATCAACAAAAATGTATTTATTCTCTGCCTTTGCCTTATCCAGCATTTGTTTCCACAAAAGGCCTTTTGACCAATTAATATGGTTGGATATAGAATCTTGTCCGAATAATAGAAGTGGCAGCGATAAAACCAGGAATAGAATTCTTTTTTTCATGTATTTAGTTGAAGATTGCGTACTCGTATATTCGTATTTGACCGATGCTATTTATAACATTAATATCCCGAGTTCTGTGTTAAGTTTGGATCTTTTTGAATATCCGTGATCGGGATAGGATACAGATGATCTGTAGTTTGCCAAACGCCGCTTTTTTGCGGAGCTACTAAGGTCATCACTGCATCAACATTTCCAGTTCTCTTTAAATCTAACCATCTATGTGCCCATTCGCTAAATAGTTCTATTTGCCTTTCATGAAGAATTTTGTCCAACAAGTCTGATTGACTAATCCCAGGATTTATGATTGCGATCAATGGAAGTCCAGCACGCTGACGTATATTATCCAAATCACTAATTGCTCCGCTTAAATTATTTTGCTTTGTTCTTGCCTCAGCCCTTATTAAATACAGTTCGCCTAATCGAAATACCATTAAGTATTCAGTGACAGGTGCATTCAATGTGGCACTTTTATATTTATAAGGATACGAATAAGTATTAGTTCCGATTGTACGGGTCCCAATCCACTTAGATTTTCTTTGGTCGGCTATTTCAAAACTATTTAACAAATTATTACTTAAGTATACAGGATAATTTCCACCAGGCCCACTGGCGGGAATAATAAATCTCCACGCATCTTCTGTATTTCGCCCACTTCTTGTTGGTTGTAACTGCCAGATAGCTTCCTTACTATTTTTTAAGAAAACACCATTCAATGAGTCGAGTGAGTATACCCCAGAATTTATTATTAGACTAGCTTGAGCTTCAGCATTAGACCACTCGGAGTTATATAAATAAACACGCGAAAGAAGTGATGTAGCAGTAAATTTATTTGGACGAACTTTTTCTGGAGTTCCGGTATATGCTTGCAAGGTTTCATTCAGATAATTATTGTCAAGAAACTCTTGCGCATCTTTTAGATCAGAAATGATTTGTTTGTATACTTCTGATTTCTGCGAACGAGGAAGACTTTGGTTAACCTTGAAATCGGTTGATGTTACAAGGGGGACATCACCGTACAAATTTACCAAATAAAAATAAAAGAATGCTCTCAAGAATTTTGCTTCTCCAAGCAATTGTTTTTTCACATTAGAACTTAGACCTGTTGCATTATTTAATGCTTCAATAGCTGCATTACATTTTGCAATGTAAGGATAGCAAACTTGCCAATACTCGAAACCTCCTTTGGAGGTAGATAAGTCATTTCGATAATAAGCAACTTGGGAAACATTGCTTATACCGCTGTGTAATTTTAATTCATCAGCAGATAACCCAGTCATTGTTGAGATATTAGTAAATCCAGAGGAGAGATTATTTCCTTTTTGACTAAGGTCAGCATATATTCCAGTTAACACCGCGATAGCAGTCCCATCCGAGTTAAAAACTGTATTGCTTGTTGTTGCAGTATAGGGCACACTTACATCAACAAATTTTTTGCAACTTATTAGGGCAATTAAAATGACAGGGATAAGCAATATTCTCTTTTTAATAATAATTCTATTTCCTAAATAATATTTGAAATGGATGTTTTTGTTATTACTGATCATGTTATAATATTTTTGGAAGGTCATAAATTTTAAAAACTTTATCATAAACCTATTTGAAGCCCAACAGTATATACTCTAAGAGGAGGTAAGGATGACAAACTTTGGCTTTCCGGGTCTAATCCTTTATACTTAGTGAGTGTAATTAAATTTTGGCCAAGAAAATAAATTCGCCCTTTTTGTAAATGAATTTTCTGTTTCCAATTTCGAGGTAATTCCCATGATAATGATAAATTCTTTAGTCGAACATAAGATGCATCCGAATATGCCGCATTACTGCTACTCATGTACCCTCGTTGGTCTTCATAATTATCTGTAGTTGTAAACCTTTGAAAATTTGCTCTGTCCCCCGGCTTTTGCCATCTTTCGAGAACCGATTCTGTCTGATTGCCTAGCCCTATTCGAAATTGTCCAGGCACAGCTGTATTGAGATCATATAAATAATTAAATCCAATCTGTTTAACGAATTGAAGTAAGAAATCTAGTTGGATGTTCTTATATTTTAATGTGTTTTGAAAGCCACCATAGTATTTTGGGTTTGGATTTATTAAAATTGTTGCATCATTCGGATATGATGGATTGAAAGGATCGGTAGCTGATTGAAAATTGTAAGTACCGGTTGTTGAGTCAATCGTTGAAAACTGATAAAGTTTACTTGTGTTTATCGCCTTACCTATTACAAATGCTGAAGCATATGTGGAATTGGATAGATTTGGAAAAGCCAGTATCTTATTTTTAGGGATTGTTAGATTAATAGAGCTTGTCCAGATAATATTTCCACCTTTTAGAGGGCTTGCGTTTACTGCAAATTCCAAACTGCTATTTTCAACACTAGCCGGAAAGTTTGTTGTGATAGAATTGTATCCTGTAAAAATTGGTAATGCATAGGGTAAAAGTTGATTCGACGAACGGTTGCGAATGTAATTAGCAGATATCAAAACTTTATCATTCCAAAGGCCTATGTCGACCCCTAATTGCAACTTTCTTGTTTCTTCCCATTGTAAGTATGGGTTAGGTAAAGCAGTCGCTTGCAAACCGGTAATACCTTGATAGGGAATATTTGCTGAAACCAAACCATATAAATCTAAAAACTGATAATTCCCTATTTGATCATTTCCTGTTGTCCCGTAACTACCTCTTAACTTTCCAAAGCTTAAGAATCCTAAATTATGAGTTACAAAAGCTTCATTGGAAAAAATCCAACCAACTCCAAAACTTCCAAAATTGTGCATTTGATTTTTTGAACCAAAACGGCTGCTACCATCCCGACGTGCTGTTAAAGCAACAATATATTTGTTTAACAATTTATAGTTGGCCCGTGCAAAAAGAGCATTGTATTTGTACTTTGAATACGAAGTTGAATTTGAGTAAACATTTGCAGCTGCAGAAATATTCTGCAAAAAGTCATCACTAGTATAATTATACCCTGCTAACTGTTGCCCGTAACTATTAACCTGATTAAAAGTTAGACCAGACAGAAAATTAATGTCTCCTTTTCCTATGACATGATTAAAATAAATTTGAGGTTCAACATTCCATGAATTAACCTCACTATTAGAATAAATTGCATTTCGCGAAGAACTTGTCCAAAAGATAGGAGGAATAGCAATTAAAGGATTAGGTTCAAATTCCTTGGTAATGAGGGAAGTATATCCGAAACTACTTCGTATCTCAAGCCCTGGAAGAATTTGATATCTTAAAATTGAATTGCCTATTAAATTATTTGTCTTGTTTTGATATGCTTTATATAGTAAGCTACCGAATGGGTTTAAAAACGTCGGGTCGCCTGACGAGGTTGGTTCCCAGTTAAGACTTCCATCTAAGTTAAATAAAGCAGGAGAATTCGGGGCAAGTTGAATAGCATAACTTGTCTTATCTGAATACATCAGAGAATTATTGTCAACCATATAAAGACCGGAGATCGTAAATTGAAATTTTTGATTCAAAGAGTTTGCATTAATATTAAAATGAAGAGATCCTTTTTGATCGCTAAAATCACCAGGGAAAACAGTCGTCTCACGGTGATAATTACCACCAACTAAATATTGCACAGCATCGCTACCTCCTGAAATGGTGGCACTGACATTTTCATATTTTGCAGTACCCCCAATTAAGACTTTTTGCCAGTCAGTGTATCGTGTAGTATCCCACAACGTAAGATCAAAATCTGATGTTGGATCAGGCGTTAGACCGTCATTGTTTAATGCCTCATGACGCATCTGCAAGTATTGTTGAGTATTTAATAACTTCAGTTTATGAGCAACCTGCCCCCATCCATTTTGTTGGTTAATATCGAAACTCACTTTCCCAGTTTTTCCTTTCTTTGTCGTTATGAGTATTGCCCCATTCGCTGCTCGTGATCCGTAAATGGCAGTAGCATCTGCATCCTTTAAAATTTCAATACTTTCTATATCATTTGGATTAATGTAGTTTAATGGGTTACCTCCGCCTGGTCTCACTCCTCCAATAATAGCACCTCCAGAACTACCCAGAGGGCCACCTTCAACAGTTGAAAGCATTTGGGAAACAACAGGAACACCATCAATAATATAAAGAGGGTCATTACCTTTTATAATACTATTTTGCCCTTGTATCCTAACAGTAACACCTCCCCCTGGTAGGCCGTTAGTTTGGGTAATAAATAACCCTGGAACTCTACCCTCAAGTGCTAATAAAGGATTGGACACTGGCTGTTTTTCTATATCTTGTGCCGTTACCCTTCCAACATTACTTACAGAATACTTTTGCTTCTCTGTATAATATCCTTTATTAATTACCACCTCATTCATTGAACCCACTTTAATCTTAGCCGTCAATTCAAAATTATTTTTACCATTCACCTTCACTTCAAATGTTTCAATATTCGTACTGCTAAAAACAAGCGTAGCACTCTCCTCCACATTATTTAATACAAACTCACCATTGGCATTGGTACTGGTGCCGTTGCTGGTGCCTTTTACTTTTACGGATACTGCTTCAATGGGGTCGCCGGCTTCGTTAATGATGCGGCCGTGGATATCAATTAGCAGCAGGTACCTCGCTTCGCTCGGGATGACAGCCGGCTTTGGTTTAATTACCACCGTTTTTTCTATGATAGAAAAGCTGAGCGGCTGGTTACTAAAGCAGGCGGTAAGGGCATCGTTGAGGTCTGCGTTGTTGAGCTGTATGGTAACTGGCCCGGCTGGCAGGAGCATTTCATCGGTATAGAGAAATGCGTAGCCGGTTTGTTTGCTGAGCTCTTTAAAGAGTTGCTGCAGGGGCATCGCCCTGGCATCCAGCGTTACCTTTTGGCTAAAGCCGGTGGCGTGGGTAGTAAGCGCCGCTGCAAATAAAAAAATTGTCACCAGTTTCATTACCCGACAAATTTTGGTCAAGGCCCCGGGGGGCGCACATTTTAATTCCATAACTTTGATTTAGTTTGGGTTGAACAATAAGCAGTCTGTAAAGCGATTTTTTATATGGGCCAACCCAAATAATGGCCGCTTCGTCTGAACCACGGAGCGGTTTTTATTTGCCTGCTTTGTAAGCAGGCGGGTTAACCGGTTTGCAAGCAGTAAGGATTAAAAAGTGTTTGTTTATCTTAAGGTTTTACGATTATTTTTTTGCCTTCTATTTCAAAATGCACGGCTTTGGTAAGCTCCAGCATGATGAATAATTTGCTGGCGGGTACATTGCGGCTAATGGTGCCCCTGAAATGCTGGCCCACCTCATTGCCCTGGTATTCCACCTCCACATCATACCAGCGGGCTATCTGCCGCATCACTGTTTTTATATCGGCCCCTTCAAACTGGAAGATGCCGTTCTTCCAGGCCATTACTTCATCCAGGTCAATGTGGTTGGCCGTTGATAGTTGGCCGTTGGCCGTTAATACAGCCTGTTCGCCTGGTTTTATGATCGTTGGCCGTTGATCGTTGATGGTTGATCGCACTTTCACCGAGCCTTCTAATAAAGTTACCTGGATATTTGCTTCATCATCGTAAGCATTTACATTAAAGTGGGTACCCAGCACGGTTACTTCCATATTACCCTTGCTTACTATGAAGGGGGTGGCTTTACCTCCCTCTCCTTTGGAGAGGGCCGGGGTGAGGTGCGCTACTTCAAAGTATGCTTCGCCGGTTATCTCTACTTTTCTTTCATTCCCAACAAATGCTACAGGATAAGTAATGGAAGAACCAGCGTTGAGCCAGACGTGGGAGCCATCACTTAAAGTCATGTCGATAACTTTAGAGCCTCGGGGATTGGAGAGGGTGTTGAATACAATGGCCTCCCCTAAATCCCCTCCGGTGGAGGGAACTTGCCCCGCATCATAAACGATCTTTCCATCTATATTTTTAATAACATTGGTATTACCTTGTGTGGCAAGTGTGCCGCTGGCTAAGCTATCCAATTCAATAATCCGGCCATCGGCCAGTGTAATAGTGGCGCGGGTATTCTTAGGCGCTTCTACGTCGTGGGTGGTCGTTGCTATGGAAGGAGATTTATCCCCGTTCCTCGTCGAAATAAAGAAGTAGGCGCTGATACCGACAGCCAGAATAATGGAGGCGGCGATAGCAATGCGGCGCCAGTTAGCCATCGTAAATATTAGCGTGCGGGTGATCGGAATTTGTTTTGCCTTGTTAGTTTCCATGATCTGCTGTAGGATGGGCTGCCAATATGCAGGATCATACGTTTTATCGGCCACAGAAGAATTGGCTATCTGATCCAACATTTGCAACAGATCTTCTTCATCATAATCAGCCGCATGGAGATTCGCCATGAGTTGGCTTTGCTCAGCGGGAGTGGCGGCATTACTAATATGCTGCCTGATCAGATACTCTATGTATTCCTGTTTTTTCAATGTTGTCTGCGTTGAAGAATAAGCTTGAAATAAAGGCGAATGGGTGCGGATTCATTATAATGACAAATAAAAGAAGGTTTAGTCCTATTGGAAGGAGAATATTTTTTTGGGTCTTACTGACCTCACTCTAAAGGACCTCACCCTACAGCTTTAAAGCAGTTAGTGAACTATGCTGCCCTCTCCAAAGGAGAGGGTTTTCCACCTCACCCTGGTTTCTTTAAAGCAGTTACTGTTTCAACTTCGCCCTCTCCGGAGGGAGAGGGTGGTCGTTTGGCCCGATCCTTCAAAGCAATACTATTAACGACTGCCCTTCTCCTTCGGAGAAGGGTGAAATTAGTAAGCTACCTGCTGTAAAACTTTGGGATGAGGTCTTACGGGCTACAACTACCGTACTTTTCAAGTACGCCACCGCATAAAACCCTGTATTCATGCGGTGGCATTAAGACTTCGTTTCAAAGAGATCAATTCAAAGGAGTGGGGCAAAAAGCCTTTGGATCAATTAATAAATTGGTTTCAAAAACGAAAATATTTTGAGGTTTATAATGATGAACTCCTCAAGGCTATCCGTGAAATCAGGAATTTATTAGCTCATCCTTCCGAGAATTCATTTGCTGGCCCGCATTCCAGCCATTTAATAGAAAATGTGTTGGATTTAATTAATGGGTTGTATAAATATCCGGAGTTAAGAAATGACCGGATGATCTTGACTACTAAGATCATAAACCATTTGGATAAATTTAAGAACGGAATTAAATGTGTAATTGACGATTCAATTTACTACGCTTTTAACGCATGGTCAGCATTTGTAAATAATAAAACCACCTTACCTGAAATCTATTTTTATTTCAATCCAACCTTTCCAATTCCTGAAACCTACTTGGGAAACAGCAATTGGCTTCACCCAGAAGTGAATTCATTTACAGGAAATTCTATTGAATTCTCGCCATCAGTAATTAAAATGAAAGACGATAAAAATTCCGTTTTACTAATATCTGAAATTGAAAATCCGAATGAAAAAAAGGAATTTGATGACTGGGTAAACAGGTACCAGAGCTATTGCCATCCCGGACTTGGATATTTTTATCCGTGTGGTAAAATTGTCGATACATTCTCTTTTCATTTAAGGGAGTTCTATAAGATCTGATCAAATGTTTTCTACCACCGTCTTCGGATTTTTGCAGCACTATGCAAAGATTTTGGATAAGAGAGTTAGTGATGATATGCAGGCGCTTCGTAATAAATTCAAATCAGCTCTTAAAATTGCTGATTCAAAAACAGGCAGCTAAATGCCCTTGCGGAGATCACAGAACTTCATCCCAATGCTCCTGTTTAATATCCATTAGGTTGTACAATTTGTCCAATAATGTTGTGTTGTTGGGTTCGTTTGGGAGATCGCTTTGAAATGGGTGGTCATACATCTCATCAAAACTGCTTCTTGATTTCATAAATAGATCAATATCGATGAATTTGGAAGCATGCTTTTTTCTGTTTTCGAGAACTCTATGATACCGGTCGATAAATGATTCCAGTTGTCTGAAATTACTGCCTCTTAAAGCCATGTCGCATAGATTGGCGAGGTCGATTACGGTAAGAGGCTTAATCACAAATTTCTCTTTCAGTTCAGCCGGTACTTCTTGGAGGAAAATGTCATTTAAGTATTCGTTAATTCCTGGAAGTGAAAAATAAAATTCGGTGTGACAAATAATCGGGTAAATCGTCACTTTTTTTTTATACAATTCTTCCTTAAAAGTCTTGTCAAACCCAAAATTATTTTCGTATAATAATTTCATTTGTTTTATAACTTGACCGATACCCTTTGCCTGGCCCTTTTCATTACTCACAAATCGCTTATCTATATACCCCTTGATTTTTTCAAAATTAGGGTTGCTTGAAATTTCATCTGGGAACAAATAGGCTTTAAACTCTATTAAGAAGATATTTTTGCCCTGCCGATAATAGCAATCTGGCGCTGAGTCACTTTCGTCATTAAAAAAGAGTATATTATACTTGTTGTTTCGTAACCCGGTCAGGATTGACCTGAATAGTTTCTTTTCTAAGACTGTCGAGGATATATTATCACTGTATTGATTGAATTTCATCCTTTCTCTTAGGTGAGTACTATAAAAAAGATCGAAGAAAGGTCCTTTATATGTTCGTTTTCGATAAATATCCTCATCGATCACCATGAACTTTTCGTGGTGATTATAATACAACGAATGTTTCTTTAAATCCCCATATACAATTTCCCTCTTCCCGATTAGGCCGTTTATTGCCTGGGATTGTAAATGCTTTTCGTCAACACCATCTAAAGGGCGTATATAGTTTAGCTTTTGAAAACTTGTATTCGTATTTTGAATGACAGTTGTCATAGTGACCTGGTGGATGCTGTAAAGTAGTTCACCATAACTCTTAAATCCGAGCTGATTGACATATTCTTTTGATTCAGCCCGAAAAGTTGTTATCGCATATCCAACAAAACATAAGAGCTTGAAAAACTCGAATCCCACATTCGGTTTTTCATTCAGTTCATATTGATCAATAGTGGTTGTCCATATCAGCCGGTAATGACCTAATGGCTCATTGAATTTTCCCTTTCCCTCCGCAAATACGACGTTACCGGCATCATTTACCTCATCTATCAGTAAAAAATAAGCCATCAGCATATTAAACTCCTGTTGTGGCGAATCATCAGTGATTTTGAAGGAACGGTAATTATTCAATTCTTTTAGGACCATTGATAGTAAGTAACGACTTCCAAAAAAGTATCCTTTAAATAGTCCTTTGGTTTTTCTTCGGTATTTCTCAGTGGCTATATTCAATAGCTTAAGCTGTTCCTTGTTAAACCGTGCTGAAATCAAACCACGTAATCGCTCCTGGTTTTCCTTTTCGCTTAGGTTGACGTTAAGTTCATTGTTGAGAGCAATCATTGTGGCAATGACTATTTCCGACGGAATATCTTTTACATATTCGTAATAGTTTTTTTCTGGTTCTCCAAAAAGGTTTCGATAGCCTGGCACCAATATCATTCTCATATCTGCAAATTTCCGATATTGTTTCCATCCTGCTATTTTCACCCCCCACGCAGCACATCCCCCTCAATTTTATTCTTCTTTTTACCACAAAATCCCTAACATTTGTTCGCTTTTGGTTAACTTTAATGCACTATAACTGCATGTCCCCTGCTCAGCCAATATTACCCAATGAAAAGGAGCTTTTTCTCCGCATGTCCATGGGTGATGAAGCTGCCTTCACAACAATATTTTATCACTATACCCAGCGTATATATCATTATATTCTTAATAAAACCAAATCTACCGAAGCAGCCGAAGAGATCGTACAGGATGTATTTGTAAAAATCTGGAGCAATAAAGAAAAGTTTTCTGAGGTCAGTAATTATGAATCCTATCTCTTCACTATGGCCAGTAACAAAGTACTCGACTGGTTCAAGAAAATGGCCTTTGAAGCTAAAATAAAACGGCATGTCTGGAGCACTATCGGGGAGTTGAGCAATATCACCATAGAAGAACTCGACTTAAAACACAGCCAGGAGTTAATTAATAAAGCCGTTGAGCAGTTAACACCACAACGGAGAAAAATATTCCTGCTGAACAAAGAAGATGGCTTTTCCCGGCAGGAGATAGCCGATCAGTTAAACCTTTCCGTAAATACCGTCAACAATCATTTAAATGAGGCTGTAAGGCAGGTGAAAGAATACCTGGAAAAAACTCCGGGAACTTCCCTGGCAATGCTTCTTTTTATCGTCCAAAATATACCTTTCAAAGGGTAACATTTATAAAACCTCATCCTGTTAACGTCAGAATGTGAAAAAACTCAATTTGCTTTCATAATAATTGCCATAATAGGCC
>JBDTUH010000009.1:0-244012 GCA_040007815.1 Chitinophagaceae bacterium | reverse complement strand
AAACAGGTGGTCAATTTGCCTCGGCCTGAGGTGGTCAATTTAATCGGCGCTTCCAGAAAAACGGCCAAAATGCCCGTTTTATAAAGGTTTCAGGTGATCACAATATTGCTAAATACCCTTACGGTAAGATGTTTAATCCGCTCATATATTAAGTTATTTTCTCCTGGGATGAACCAACTTCATTTCCTTGACCAATTGACCAGCCCCAGCGTATTTGTCTATTATAAACAATACATAACGGATATCCACCATAATATTGCGGCAAATGGATGGATCATAATTAATATCACTCATCGTGCCTTCCCAGGCGCGGTCAAAGTTGAGGCCTACCAAATTACCATACCCATCAAGGGCGGGACTGCCCGAATTTCCTCCCGTGGTATGATTGGTGGCGATAAAACAAACCGGCATTTTTCCATTTTTCCCGTATGGCCCAAAATCCTTTGCCTGGTACAGCTTTCTTAGCTTTTCGGGTACATCAAATTCGTAATCTCCCGGCTTGTATTTTTCCATTAGCCCATCCATATAGCTATAATAATCATACTTCACCGCATCTCTCGCCTCAAATCCTTTTACTTTTCCATAAGTCAGGCGGAGCGTACTATTGGCATCAGGATAAAAACGTTTTTCTTTCATTACTTCCATCTGTGCCTGCATATAAGTCCGCTGCAGCCGATTGATCCGGTTTTGAATGGGGTTCAAATTGGCTACGACTTTAGTATTATAAGTATTGGTCATATCGAAATATAGCCGCATCGCCTTATCATTACTGATCAATTCAATCGCCTGTTTAGGGTCTTTGCTTAAATAATCCTTATATAATTTTTCTTTCCCCGATAACGGACTTTCATTGTACAGCATCTTTTCCATCATCCCGGACCCTTCATCTTTCTTATCCTGCGGATTGCGAAGATTGACGGCATACAGGGAGACAAATTCAGCCGGCTGATCCTTTAAATACATTTCCATGAGCGAAACAAATAATTTTCTATCCACTTCCGGGCTATATTCATTATATAGATCATCCAGCTTTTGTTTTACTTTTACCAACTGATCAGCGTAGCCCTTATCATCTCCTTTTTCATACGCCTTAAGCAAAGAATTTAATTGTGCGGCTATAGCGAATAATTCAATCTTACTGCTTATTTCTAAATAATAGTCTCTTGCGAGGCCGTATTGTTTAAGTTCAACATAAGCCGCTTGCAGATCATTTAATTTACTTCCATACTGCGTTTTCCACAGTGGATTAGCATTCACTCTTTTTTCAAATTCCGTTTCATAATTTTTCTTTTTCTCAACTGCATTTGTTCTAGTTAATCCCAACACTTCTCCCTGCCATTTTTTCCATGGATTGCTCATCGTAGCATACTTGGCAGCGTACTGAATTTTTATTTGTTCATCCTTGCGCATAAAGCTATCAATGACCGACAGTGCTTTATCCCGGATAGCTATTCTGGCGGGGTCATTTACTGTTACAATCTGATTCACCGCTTCCGAATGCAGGTATTCCATCGTCTTTCCCGGGAATCCAAAGACCATGGTGAAATCATTTTCGGCGACTCCATCCATTGAAATTGAAAATGACTTTTTTGGAACATAAGGAACATTGTCCGGAGCATACGCTGCGGGTTTATTATCCTTTCCAGCATAGATACGAAACATGGAAAAATCGCCGGTGTGTCTTGGCCACATCCAGTTGTCGGTATCCTTACCAAAATTTCCAATAGAAGAAGGCGGTGCTCCCACCAGGCGCACATCATTATAAGTTTCCGTCACAAACAGAAAATACTGGTTGCCTTCAAAAAAAGGTTTTATCGCGGCAGATTGATAAGTTTCTTTCTTAACCGTATTTATCAATTGAGCGCTGTTCCTGTCAACCAGCGATTGTCGCTCACTTTCGTTCATAGATGCTGTTATTCCGTTCAATACCTGCTTACTTACATCGTCAATACGTACAATAAAAGTGACAAACAATTTAAGGTTAGGTAATTCTTCGGCGGTATTCTTCGCCCAAAATCCATCTCTTATATAATTATGATCGAGGGTGGAATGATCCTGTACAGCATCAAAGCCGCAATGGTGATTGGTTAATACTAAGCCTTTGGAGGATACCACATCACCGGTACAAAATCCACCAAAACTTACTATTGCATCTTTCAGACTTCCTTTATTGATACTATAAATATCTTTAGCACTTATCTTCATTCCGAGGCTTTTCATCTGCTTCTCATTCAATTTTTCCAACAAAAATGGCAGCCACATCCCTTCTTCAGCTTTTGCCAGCAATACACCAAACAACAGTAACATACCCGTAAAGGCCTTTTTTAAATACTTCATATAGTAATTTTAAAGGGTTAAAATTAAATGATTTTAGATTTGCTCATTCCAAGACAACATGTCTATATGATGGTTGGTATTAAAACAAAACCTTATATCAAATCGTAAATTTACCCCCACAAACCTGTTAATATCCCATACCTGATGTTAATAATACCGTGTGAAACGTTAGTATGAAATAGAACTCCTGGAAACTAAAATCTGTCAGCTTAATAAATAAAGTGAGAACGACATCCTTTTTAAAACTTGTTCTACCAGTATCCCCATAATTTTATTTATAAAAACTCAAATAGTTTTACCCTAACCTCTTTCAACATTGATGTGGAAACTCTTTTAGAAACCAATACCAGCAATGAACCACTGTGTGGATTACTTTGTTTAAGATGTGGATATTGGAAAAACAATAATTTTGTAAATCTTATTATCCACGAATTCACACTTGTAATAATAATAGCTTTTTATTTAAATAATGTATTAATACAATTATTATAATACAGTAAAGAGATAAAAAAATTGTTTTGAAAAATTGGAAAAGCTGATTGAATATTGCTCTCCCATTCTTCTACTCCGCTCAGTATGAATAAAATTTAAAAGCATGAACACAGATACTTCGATGAACTCAGTGCTCGCCGCCGCCAGGGCCAACGTTGATAGCAGGGGTTTCCTTGATATCGACCTGGATCCGACCATTGATCTTTTTGCTGAGATAGAAAGATTGAAAAAAGAGAAGAATGCGGTGGTGCTGGCTCATTACTACCAGGAGCCGGATATCCAGGATGTGGCGGATTATATTGGCGATAGCCTGGGACTGGCACAACAGGCGGAAAAAACGACGGCCGATATGATCGTGTTTGCCGGTGTACATTTCATGGCGGAGACTGCTAAAATTTTAAATACTTCGAAAAAGGTGGTGATTCCTGATCTGAAAGCTGGTTGTTCACTCAGTGACAGCTGTCCGCCGCCGCTGTTTAAAAAATTTAAAGAGCAGCACCCTGATCATGTGGTGGTGAGTTATATCAACTGCAGTGCCGGTATTAAGGCTCTGAGTGACGTGATAGTGACGAGCAGCAATGCTAAAATTATTGTGGAGAGTTTTCCGAAACATCAGAAGATAATATTTGCTCCGGACAAAAATTTGGGTGCTTATATCAACAAAGTGACCGGGAGGAATATGTTACTTTGGAATGGCGCCTGCATGGTACATGAAATATTCAGCCTGGAGAAGATAACCAAATTAAGAGTAAAGCATCCGAATGCGAAGTTCATAGCTCATCCGGAATGTGAAGAACCTGTATTGCGTATGGCAGATTATATCGGATCCACAACCGGGTTGTTGAAATATACACAAACAGATAGTTCTAAAGAATACATTGTCGCTACAGAGACTGGTATTCTTCACCAAATGATGAAATCGTCACCGCACAAAATATTTATTCCTGCGCCGCCCACTAATTCCTGCGCTTGTAATGATTGCCCGCACATGAAACTAAATTCATTGGAAAAAGTTTATCTCTGTATGGAGTATGAAGCTCCGGATATTAACATGGATGAAGAACTGCGATTGGCAGCAAAGAAACCTATTGACAGAATGCTGGAGATAAGTAAACAAGCAGGATTGTAATAGTAATTAATCAAATTAAGGTAGTTCGTGTATTTGTAACAGTTTTAACAGATAAAAAAGGAATGAGAAAAATATTTCTAATAGTGGCAATTATTGTTGGATTGACTTCATTATTACAGGCAAAAAATCCGGAAAAGAATGAAAAAATAATAGAGTTATTTGTATTATGCATCAGGATTTATTGATAATTAAGATTATTGATGCGATGACAATTTCAATGACTAAAAATATATCGTCTATGTTTAACTATACTATATATTCGAATCCTGGAATCAACGTTTCCATAGTGAAAGAAAAGCTGATGGAGAGGAGTATGCAAAATTGAAAAGAAAATGCTTTAAAACTATTGAATGAAGATATGGTTGATATCTATGACAAATACTTTACAATTGGAGGTATTAATGATTTTAGTATCTTCTATAAATCAAAATCGGGGAAAAAGCTATTGGATAAAATGCCAGGCATCAGTAAAGATATAATGAATGTAATGACAAATAAATATCAAAAGGATTTTCAACAATCAATTATGAAAGACATTCAGGAAATAACCAGGGAAATGAAAGAAAAAATGGAGAAAGGGAAGAATAGATTATTATCAATGTCGTAAAATTTGAAAATTATAAGTTTATTAGTTTCTCCACTGCCGCTTCCAATGTTTCTTTTTTCTTAGCAAAACAAAAACGGATTACGTTATTATCAGTGCCGGCTTTATAAAAAGCGGAAACTGGTATGGTTGCCACGCCACGTTCTTTTGTCAGCCGAATAGAAATGTCTTTATCTGCTTCATCACTGATATTACCATAGGTATAACATTGAAAGTAACTGCCATAACTGGGTAAGGCGGTAAACTTTGTCTGGAGCATGAGTTGTTGAAAATAATCTCTTTTCTGCTGCATGAAAGAGGACAGTGATAGATAAGATTCTTTGTGTTTTAAAAAAGTTGACAAGGCAACTTGCGAAGGAGAGTGACAGGAGAAGCAATTGAACTGGTGCACCTTTCTGAATTCTTCCATCAATGCCGGAGAAGTGATACAATAACCGAGTTTCCAGCCGGTGCAATTATATACTTTACCAAAGGAGAAACAAACAAAACTTCTCTCCAGCAGATCAGGATAACGTAAAATACTCTGATGAGGAATATTGTCAAATACCAGGTGTTCGTATACTTCATCACTCAGGATGAGAATATTGCTATCTTTTACCACGGATTGTAATTGTGTAATATCTTCTTTGCTCAGTACCGCACCAGTTGGATTATTGGGGTTGTTGAGCATGATCATTCTTGTCTTAGAAGTGATCTTTCGCCTTACTTCATTCCAGTCAATTTTATATTCAGGGAACTGTAAGTTGATCAATACAGGCACTGCGCCACTGATCTCTACATTCGGGATATAACTATCATAAGCGGGTTCGAATATGATGACTTCGTCTCCAGGCTGTAACACAGTTGTTAATGCCGTATAAATAGCATAAGTGCCACCGGGAGTAATAGTTATTTGAGAACCGGGATCAATAGTAGCGTCATAAAGAGAAAAAACTTTTTCAGCCAATACTTCCAGCAAGGGAGTATAGCCCCGCATGGGAACGTATTGGTTAAAACCTTTGTTCATCGCTTCATTGACCAATGCAGTCAGTTCATCACTCATTTGAAAATCAGGAAAACCCTGGCCAAGATTAACGGCATCGTATTGGGTTGCCAGGGCACTCATGACAGTGAATATACTGGTACCGACCGAGGGTAGTTTACTCTTAACGGGTAAATTCATTGGTGGAAAATGATACAGCTAAAGTTAGGTGGTGGAGATAAATAAAAGTAAAATAATTTATCAGCTAATCAATGAATCAATTTTAGCGGCCAGTTTCTTATCTTTTTCCGTCACGATATCGCCGGCATCATGCGTGGATAGCCAGAATTCTACCGTATTCCAGACATTTTTCCATTCCGGATGATGATTCATTTTCTCCGCTTCTATAGCAACCCTTGTCATAAAAGCGAAAGCTTCACTAAAGTTTTTAAACTCAAACTTTTTATGGAGCTTATTTTTTGTTTCTTTCCACCCTGCATTCGTTAAATCATCGGTGGCAGCTTTCGTTGCAGCGGCAAATCTCTTCTCTTCAGTAAATAGTATTTTCATTTGTATAGTTTTTTGACTTCTTCTAAACCAGCGGCATTAAAAGACCAGGTGTTCTTTGTTTTTTATCTTTTCGTTTGTTAATTCCACCACTAATTGCACACCGGCGATACTGCGCACCGGGTTGATTGTTCTCTGAAGATCTTCGTCACTGACAGAATCATCTTTCATTAACCACAAAAAATCAAGGTGCTTGAATTCCGGCAAGAGATATTCTCCTTCAAATTCGTTGTTATACAAATAATGCGATAAAGAACCGGTAGGTTCATGATATTCAAAAATGGAAAAGAAATAATCCCTCTTCTTTTTTTTCAAGCCAATCTCCAGTTCGTGGTTAATACGAAAATCAAGGCCCAGCAGGCTGTTCAGTTGCCAGCAGAATAAATAATCCTTCATGGGTGCCATGATTCCGAGCAACCGTGTATCCTCAAAGAAAGCTTCTGCGAGATCGTGATTGTTGATGGATAATTTCAGGCTCCGTTCAGACACAGGAATAGTTTACAGGTTTATTAAAGCTGGATATCAGATTCAATAGTTTCATTGCCCCTTTTATACTTCACTTTTGTTTTATCTCCCTTGTTGAATTTATTCAAAGCCTGCATATAATTTTCAATCGAAGTAATAACATTTTCACCCAGCTGAATGATGATGTCGCCAGCTTTTAAGCCAGCTTTAGAAGCGGGGCGTCCATCTGTTACTCCATCGGCTCTTACACCTGTTCCGGAAAAAGTATAGTCAGGCATTATACCGAGTGTAACTTTAAAAGGAGCCATTGAAACAGAAGTCTCTCTTGTTTTTATAAAAACTAATTTCTGTGTTTGTTTGTTGAGGCTGGTTATAATAGCATTTATGTAATTAACAACACCCAGTTCTCCTTCATAATTAATTTTATCAGCATCATCTGTGGGGCGATGATAATCCTTATGCTGACCGGTGAAGAAAAATAAAACAGGAATGTCTTTTCTATAAAAAGAAGTGTGATCACTGGGTCCCGTTCCGCTAGAATCGATTTTTATGGAAAATGGTAATCTCCTGTCCCTTGTGTTGATCACCGTCGCCCAGGCGGGAGAAGTGCCATAACCGCCAACCGCTAATGTTTTTGTACTATCATTCAGGCGACCTATCATATCCATATTGATCATATAATTAGCGGTTGCAAGATCAATGGTTGGATGTTCGGTAAAGTATTTAGAGCCAAACAAGCCAAGTTCTTCGCCGGAAAAGGCGATGAACAGGTAATTATTATGTTTGGCTTTGGTTGTTTTTAATATGCGTGCCATTTCTATTAAAGCGGCCGTTCCGCTGGCATTGTCATCAGCCCCGTTATGAATTAGTTTTTCTCCGGTTCGAAGCATTGAATTGCCATCTTCACCATATCCCAAATGATCGAAGTGTGCACCAAGTATAACCGTGGTGGGAACTCCGTTATCGATATAGCCAATAACATTATGCCCGGTTCTTTTTTTCTCACCCATATCCACGTTCATTTTTAGTTTTAGTGTTGCCGTGGCATCGCTGAAATATTTTTTGGCGGCATCTTTCATTATATAGATCACAGGAATAGAAATTGGCTCGAGTTTATCTTTTGGATTAAAGGCGAGCTTATCGCCGTCGGCCGACGTGTTATAAATGATGACAGCGGTAGCCGCCCGGTCGTAAGCTTTTTTTGAATTGTTTTTAATGTATTGGATCAGATCAAAATGGGGATTGGCTTTATTTTCTTCCAAGATATCTTTCAGATCTATGAACCAGGGCATATCGGCTTCCTGGATCGCGACCGCAGGAGAAGCCTCTATGGTTTTCTCTGCGCTAAAAGGGAAGGGGAAAAAATCTTTGCCTGCTACCAACGCAGTTTCGTTGATAGTGAAATAAGTTCCTTCATTGATCTGTATGCCCTCGTTTATATCAAAGGGCTGATAGTAATCATCACTACCTTTAGCGAGAAGACCTGTTGTTCTAAACTTTTCCCTTATATATTCCATCGCTAGTTTTTCTCCGCTGGATCCCGCTCTTCTTCCCTCCAGTTTATCATCGGCGAGAAACCGGATATGAGCTTCGAGGTTGTCACGGGTGAGTTTATCAGCTTTCTTTAGTTTTTGAGCGGAAACTACGCTTGCCAGCAGTAATATGGTAAAAACAAGTTTTATTCGCAACATAAACATAGAGAAATGATTGAACCGCAAAGGTAGGATGGACGGATTGGCTTTCAGACTTATCCGATCTGTTAATTCTTAAATTTTCGGGGCCGACGGAATGTTTTTAATCGGCCTGTTTGTCGTAAAATCGCAATTCGTAAAGTATTCTTGTCGTAGCTGTCTATTTTTGCAACCCATTACACTTGGAAAAAAGAAGATTACATATTGCATTGGTTGGCAACCCTAATAGCGGGAAAAGTTCTTTGTTCAACTGCCTGACCGGTTTGAATCAGAAAGTGGGAAATTTTCCCGGCGTTACGGTTGATAAAAAAACCGGATCATCTTCGTTAGCTATGGGAGAAGCGGAGATAATAGATCTGCCGGGGTCTTATAGTTTATATCCGCGCAGGCTGGATGAATGGGTGAGCTATAAAGTATTGTTGAACCAGGACAGTGAAGTAAAGGCGGACGTAGTGGTGGCGGTAGCGGATGCCAGTAACCTGAAACGAAATCTTCTTTTTTGCACCCAGCTGATCGACCTTAAGATTCCCGTCGTTATTGTGCTGACGATGCTGGACATTGCTAATAAAAAAGGGATCAAAATAGACATGGCTGAATTGGAACGTGAGTTAGGTGTTCCGGTGATAGCAGTCAATCCGAGAAAGAAGAAGGGCATTCCTCAACTCAAGAAAGCAATAGAGCAAACCGCTCTTGGTTTATACAAACCTCCCGTTACTGACTTTATCGACAACAAGGCATTTGCTGCGGAAGCCATAGAGGATCTGAAAAAAGAATTGCCAGAGCTCAGCGATTATACAGCGATCCATTACCTGATTAATCATGAATCATTCGGGTTAACGCCGGCGATGCAAAAATACATTGAAGGCATTGAGCAAAGAAACAAGTTCAACCCAACCAAGACGCAGGCGGAGGAAATACTTCAAAGGTATGGTCGCATCAAGCATATTATGCAACAGGCGGTGTCGGAGCCAGATCCTTTACAGAAATCGTTGTTCACTGAAAAACTGGATAATCTATTGTTGCATCGCCGCTGGGGTTATCTGATTTTACTGGCGGTTCTTTTTTTATTGTTTCAAAGCGTCTTCCTTCTGGCAAGCTACCCTATGGATTGGATAGACCGGGGATTTGCATTCATTAGTGGTTGGCTTTCTTCTATATTACCGGTTAATAACTGGACCGATCTTTTCATTAATGGTATTGTGGCCGGATTGAGTGGTATCGTGATGTTTGTACCACAAATTGCCATATTGTTTGGGCTGATCACCATATTGGAAGATACGGGGTATATGGCACGGATCAGTTTCCTTACCGATCGGTTGATGCGCAGCGTGGGATTGAATGGAAAAAGCGTGATGCCTATGATCAGCGGGTTCGCCTGTGCTATTCCTGCTATAATGAGTGCCCGTAATATTGAGAACAGGAAGGAAAGACTGCTGACAATATTGATCACTCCGTTGATGAGTTGTTCTGCAAGGCTGCCCGTTTATACAATTTTGATAGGGCTGGTTATTCCTAACAAATACTTACTTGGTTTTATCGGCATACAGGGATTGGTCATGCTGGGTCTTTATTTCTTAGGGTTTGCTATGGCATTGATCGTATCGTATGTGGCCAAATGGTTTATCAAAATAAAAGAGAAAAGCTATTTTATTCTTGAATTACCGGTTTATCGTTCACCCCGCTGGAAAAATGTATGGCAGACTATGTGGAGCAAGGCCAAAATTTTTGTAATCGATGCAGGGAAGATAATCATGGTCATCAGTCTTATTCTTTGGGCGCTGAGTTCGTTTGGACCGAAAGAGAAAATGCATGAAGCGGCAGTGCAGTATGAACAATCACTTAAGATACCCGGTGCAGATACAACCCTTATTCAATACGAATACAGCAATAAGAAACTGGAGAACTCCTATGTAGGAATTATCGGCAAATCCATTGAACCGATTATTCATCCTTTGGGATATGACTGGAAGATTGGTATTGCACTTGTTACTTCGTTTGCAGCGAGGGAAGTTTTTGTTGGAACAATGGCGACGCTTTACAGTGTCGGTGATGAGAAAAACCAGGGGCCGTTGAAAGAGAAAATGAAAGCAGCTGTTCGACCTGATGGCAGCCCTGTTTATTCTTTAGCCACCGGAGTGTCGCTGATGTTATTTTATGTATTTGCTATGCAATGTATGAGCACGTTAGCAGTTGTGAAAAGGGAAACACGTAGCTGGAAATGGCCTATTCTGCAATTAATTTATATGACAGGGTTGGCGTATGTCATGAGTTTAATTGCGTACCAGATATTGAAATAGATAACGAGTGATGTTTGAGTTCATTGGAATAGTTTTTCTTTTGGTTGGAATAGTATTGATATTTTATACCAAAGGAAAGGGAGAGCCTCCGATATTCTCCTTTTTGTGAAAAAAATAAAAAGGGGCATACTAATAGTGGCAAATTGAAGAATAGTTTTCTCGTACTTGTGTAATAGAATAAATGGAGTAATTATTTCATATTAAAATAGTCAGTAATCAATTGGCAGAAGGCCTGGATCCCGGTTTTCATCCCTGCCTCGTCAACATAAAAATCAGGAGTATGATGGGGTGGGGCTAATTTGCTATCCGATCCTTTGGGCATACCGCCGAGGTAAAAGAAAAACGAAGGCGCTTTGCTTCCATAATACGAAAAGTCCTCCGCTCCGGTCACCCACTCCCTTTCTTTTACATTGTCTGCTCCGATAGCTGCTTGTAACGAAGGAAGCATTTTCTTAACTAGTGCAGGATTGTTGTAGGTAAGCAAAGCCTTTGTTTCAATGACGACGTCGGCTTCAGCACCTGAAGCCTCGGCAATTTTTTTGACGGTAGTAGTGAATTTTTTCAGTACGTCTTTTTGCATGGCGCTATCCAGTGTACGTATGGTTCCCAGCATCGTACATTCTTCAGAAATGATATTGTTTCTTACGCCGCCTTGTATCTTACCCACGGTGATCACCACCGGGGCTTTGGTTAACTCCGATTCCCGGCTAACGATAGTTTGCAAGCTATTTATTATCTGCGCAGAGATTGATATAGGATCAATACCAAGCCAGGGCTGTGAGCCATGACTCGCTTTTCCCTTTACTCTGATGGAAAAGAAATCAGCCGTTGCCATAAATGCCCCGGATTTGTATTCTATTGTTCCAGTTTCAATGGCCGATTGTATATGCAGCCCGAAAATGGCATCAACTTTTGGATTGTCCATCACGCCTTCTCTGACCATTGAATCGGCACCACCTATTTCCCCTTCCGGGACACCTTCTTCCGCAGGCTGAAAAATAAATTTTACCGTCCCTTTCAACTCGTTCTTTATTCCATACAGCACTTCTGCGACACTCATTAGCATGGCGACGTGAGTATCGTGGCCGCACGCATGCATTATCCCTACTTCCTGGCCATTGTAAATTGTTTTTTCTTTTGAAGCAAATGGAAGAGCAGCCCTTTCGATAACCGGTAAAGCATCCATATCAGCCCTTAGTGCAACACAGGGACCGGGTTTGGACCCCCGCAAAATCCCGACGACCCCTGTTTTTGCAGTTCCTTCTTTTACTTCAAGGCCTAGTTTTTTTAGATGATCTGCAATTAATTTCGCAGTTTTGAATTCATTGTTAGCCAGTTCGGGATGCTGATGTATTTGCCGTCTCCATTCAATGCATTGGGGTGCTATTTTAGCTATTGCTGTAGCGATTTTTTCTTTTAGCTGTGCATTTAAGAAAGAGGAAATCAAAAGAGCCAAAAAGGCAGTCGTAAATCTTTTCATCGTAAAAATTTAAATGAATTTACCATAAAATGTTTTTAATCGTTTAACTTCAAATTGCAAGCACTAACACTTTATTTAACAATAGCAATTCCTCATCTTTTCGAGTAAGCATTGAAGCCTTTTCGCCATCTTTCGTTTCTAAAGGCTGTGTTCATGCACAGTGTTACTGCTTTCGGCGGGCCACAAGGACATATTGCTATGATGATGAAAACTTTTGTCAAGCAAACTCCATATGTCACGGAAGTAGAGTTGATGGAATACAATGCGTTTTGTCAACTGCTTCCCGGAGCCTCTTCTACACAAACGCTTACGCTTATAGGTTATAAACGTGGAGGTGTTCCACTGGCAGTTCTCACGTTGATCATCTGGATACTTCCTGCCAGCATTTTTATGGGAGGCCTTTCTTTCCTGTTGCATTATATTGATAAAAAGGCATTGGATAATGATATTTTCAAATTCATTGCGCCTATGGCGGCGGGGTTTCTTTTATACGCCAGCTATAGTGCTTTTCCTTATGCAATAAAAAATACGATTACATGGATAATTATGTTGGTCAGCACGGCGGCGACTTATTTTTTCTTTAAGCTGCCGATAATTTTTCCCCTGGTTATTGTTCTCGGCGGATTCGCTACTAACCTGAGTAAAAAGCGTATTCCCCAGATAGAAAGAAAGCCCTCTAAGATAAAATGGTGGAACTTCTGGTTGTTTGGATTCATTTTTATCGCAGCCGGAATCATTAGTGAAGCAGCCAGAAAAGAAAACTGGCCGAACAGGAAACCAATTAATCTTTTTGAAAACACCTATCGTTTGGGAAGTCTCGTATTTGGTGGCGGGCAAGTACTGATGCCCATCATGTATGAGCAATTTTGTGTCAGGCCGGAAGCCATTAAAGAAAAGAACCCCGACGTTGTTCAAATTGATAAAGAGGATATGTATACAGGGATGGGAATTGTTCGTGCGGTTCCGGGTCCTGTTTTTTCTATTGCATCTTTTACGGGAGGCATGGCTTTAAAAGACATGGGAACGACCAAGCAATTGCTTGGTTGCTTAATTGGCACTGTGGCTATATTTCTTCCCAGTGCATTACTGGTTTTGTTCTTTTTTCCTATCTGGAACAATTTAAAAAAGTATGCAGCAGTTTATCGATCCCTGGAAGGGATTAATGCTGTTGTAGTTGGTATAATGCTGGCCTCCACTTTTTTTATTATGAAAGATATTTCTTTAATAGAAGCGAAAACTATCAGTGCTTTGAACCTGGGGGTAATACTCGTCACTTTTTTATTATTGTGTTACACTAAATTGCCGTCCCCGGTAATTGTGGCCGGCTGTTTAGCCCTTGGGTATTTTTTCTAATACGGCCGATCTATTTGTAATAATAATGTCCTTTCTCGATTTCTTCTCTCACTTTTTCCGGAACCATATACCGGATAGATTTTCCTTCTTTGATGAGTTGGCGAATTTGTGTAGCGGAAATTTGAAGTAAAGGAGCATGGACTATTGTGAGGTTTGCTTTAATATGATTATCGATTTGAAAACCGTCACGTTGATAAACATAGATCGGGTAGTTCTTTATAATGAACTCAAAATTTTTCCATTTATGAAGATTTTGAAAACTATCGCTACCCATGATAATGGAGAATTCATTTTCAGAATACTTTTCCTGCAGGTGTGATAAGGTAATACTAGTATAGGACGGCCTGGAGAGACTGAACTCAATATCAGAGATTTTTATACGGGGATCATCTTCGGTCGCTGATCTTAAAAGGTGTAAACGATCATATTCATTAAGAAGGGTGGCACTTGTCTTGAACGGGTTTTGTGGAGAAACGACAAACCAAACTTTTTCAAGCCCGGTTTCATTCAAAATATGATTGGCAATGATAAGGTGGCCGGCATGAACGGGGTTAAAAGAGCCAAAATATAAACCGACTTTCATTTAAAATATTGACAATCAATGTATTGTATCAACTATAATATGCTCTGCCTCATCTAACCTTAGGCTAAGGGTATAACCGGCAACATGTACCGAAACCGGATCCCCTAAGGGAGCTACTTGTTCAACGGATATTGATTCTCCTGGTAAGCAACCCATTTCCATTAGCTTTAGATAGATTTCCTGACTGCCGAATCTCCGTATGATAGCTTTTTGTCCTGGTTTAAGTTCCGATAGTTTTTTAGTCATTCTCTCCGTTTCTGGTAAAACTAACATTGTACTCTATGGTTTGTTTACGAATTTTGAAATTATGACATTGTCTATAAAATCAAAGGTTTATTTCTTCTTTAAAACCCCGGTGTCACTTCGGGATCGTACAAAGCTAAAGAAGTTCATAGAAGCGACATTCCGAAAAGAGAAAAAGAAGCTCCAGAGTTTGAATTTTATTTTTTGTACGGACAAGGACCTTTTGGAGATAAACCGACAGTATTTGAAGCACGACTTCTACACCGATATCATAACGTTTGAACTTTCCGAGAAGGGCGCACCAATTGAAGGAGAGGTATATATCAGCATTGATCGTGTAAGGGATAATTCGAAAAAATTAAAGGAGCCCCTTTGGAGGGAGCTTCTTCGGGTTATTTTTCATGGGGTCTTGCATTTAAGCGGTTATGGAGATAAGGGCAAGAAAGAAAGGAAAGAAATGCGCAAAAGTGAGGATTTATTAATAGCAGATTTTCGTGGAGATATTTCACGGGACACTGTTTCAACCTGAAACAGTGTCCCGTGAAACCGTTAATTTTGTGAAAAGATGAATATGGCAAGGAAAAAATGGGAAGCCAAGACAGAAATAACAGATGCAGTAATTAGATCTCGTGAAAAAAGAAAATGGCAAATTAGTTTAAGGCGGTATGTTATCGAAAAAACGCCATGCCCACCATACGCTCCTTATTTTGGGTTGGATATAGAAAATATCAGGAAGTGGTTTGAGTACCAGTTCACAACGGATTTGAACTGGGATAACTTTGCAAAAAAGTGGCAGTTCGATCATATCATACCTGTTACTTACTTTGATTACTTTGTAGAAGAAGAACTTCGCCTTTGCTGGAACTTCACTAATCTTAGAGTAGAGCCGTTTCAGCTTAACAAGGATCGTGGAAACCGGCTGGACGTTCTGGGAGCCAGATCATATTTCAATGAATTATTCCTGAAAACAGGGTACCCTGTAACTAAATCACTACGAGACAGAATAGATCGTATTGAATTGTCAGAGTTTATTAGCTCTGAACCTCAGCAAAGATTCCTCGCCGAACACAAAGATTACCTTATTCACATTGAAAACTATTCCATGTTCGAGTTCGAACTTTTAAATCATGGACGATCAATTGAAGAAGTTAAAAAAGAAATGGACTTTTTTAAGAAAAATACTTAAAAGGGAGCTCTGCAACAAACTACCTTTGCCAGCTTATGTTTCCTGAATATGATATAATCGTAGTAGGTGCCGGACATGCAGGCTGTGAAGCAGCCGCATCGGCTGCCAACCTGGGCTCTAAAGTTCTACTGGTTACGATGAACATGCAGACCATTGCTCAAATGAGCTGTAATCCGGCCATGGGCGGCATTGCCAAAGGCCAGATTGTAAGGGAGATCGATGCCATGGGCGGCTATTCGGGAATTGTTACTGACCTGTCCATGATACAGTTTAGAATGTTAAACCGTTCAAAGGGCCCAGCCATGTGGAGTCCAAGGGCGCAGAGCGACAGGATGCTCTTCGCTTCCAAATGGAGGGAGATGTTGGAAAAAACCCCGAATGTTGATTTTTATCAGGATATGGTAAAGGGGCTGGTCATAAAGGATGGCAAAACTTGTGGTGTTGTAACCGGGCTTGGGCATGAAATAAAAGCAAAAGCGGTCGTACTTACCAATGGGACATTCTTAAATGGTATTATTCATATCGGAGAAAAGAATTTTGGAGGTGGTCGTGCGGCGGAAAAGGCGGCTACAGGAATTACAGAACAGTTAGTCTCTCTTGGGTTTGAAAGCGACAGGCTTAAAACCGGAACCCCACCAAGAGTAGATGGCCGGAGTCTTGATTATTCAAAAATGGAGGAACAGCCCGGCGACGAAGAGATAAGCGGATTTTCCTACCTGGATACGCCAAAACCTAAGGAGCAAAGAAGTTGTTGGATCACTTATACCAATCAAACAGTACATGATATTTTAAAGACGGGTTTTGACAGGAGCCCCATGTTTGCCGGAAGAATTGATGGAGTAGGACCCCGGTATTGCCCAAGCATAGAAGATAAAATCAACAGGTTTGCTGAAAGAGAAAGACACCAGCTGTTTATAGAACCGGAAGGTTGGGATACTGTGGAGATATATGTGAACGGTTTCTCAACCTCTTTACCAGAAGAAGTTCAATACGAAGCGCTTAGAACCGTACCAGGCTTTGAAAATGTCCGGGTATTCAGACCAGGATACGCAATCGAATATGATTACTTTCCTCCAACACAGCTAAGGCATACATTAGAAACAAAACTCATATCAAATCTCTTTTTTGCTGGGCAAATTAATGGAACAACTGGATATGAAGAAGCTGCTTGTCAGGGACTTATGGCTGGTATCAACTCCCATCAAAAGACCAAAAACCTTGAGCCTGTTATTTTAAAAAGAAGTGAGGCGTATATTGGCGTTTTGATCGACGACTTGATAAGTAAAGGAACCGAAGAGCCGTACAGGATGTTTACTTCCCGGGCGGAGTTCAGAACCCTGCTTCGCCAGGATAACGCCGACCTGCGGTTAACTGAACTTAGTTATCGCCTTGGTCTTGCATCGATGGAAAGAATGGATAAAGTGATTTCGAAAAGAAATGATGTCGCTGCGATAAAAAATATTTTAAAAGAAACCAGTATCGAACCGGATGAAGTCAATGGATTTTTTAAAGAAATAGATTCATCGGCCATCACTGAAAAGCAAAAAGCTGAAAAAATTCTTTTGCGACCTTCCTTAGATCTGAGCACTTTGACCGCAGCATTACCAACATTACAAAATCAACTTAATGTTTTTGCAAAGGAAAGTATTGAGCAGGCTTCCATCCAGGTAAAGTATGATGTATATATCGAAAAAGAAAAAGAACTGGTTAGCCGTATGAGCCAGCTAGAAGACTTGGAAATCCCGTCCACTTTTGATTATAAAAAAATTCTTTCTCTTGGTAATGAAGCGAAGGAAAAGCTAAGTCGTATTCAACCAAGAACATTAGGACAAGCTAGCCGCATTTCGGGAATCAATCCCAGTGATGTCCAGATATTGATGGTGTATATGGGTCGTTGAGTAATTTCTGAATTTTACATATAATACTATTTTTATTATTGCAATCGATGCAATAGATATATAATTCCATAACGCTATATTTTTTTTAAAAAATATGGAATTGCAAAAGTTGAGTTATCTCATGATTAACTAAAAAGTTAAATCATGGATACCAACAAAATTTTATCAGCCGATTTTCTGGACCTGTTATTTGATAACAGGAACAAAGATTACGGAGCCTATGAGCTACGTAGAACGTATCAAAACAGGATTGCAAGATCGCTAATTTTTACGGGGATATTCGTAGGGCTAACATTTACCGGGGTAGTACTTGCAAATAAACTGGAGCCAAAGGAAAAATCAATGTTTGCTATTCGGGATCTCACTATTGAAGACATTAAACCAGATGTAAAAGAACCAGAACCGATACCCGAACCACCCAGGAAAATAGAACCTATACAAGTACAGACAGAAAGGCTTACTCAATTCGATATCGTAGAGGATAAAGATGTGGAAGAACCGCCACCCACACAAGACGATCTTGCTAACGCAAAAATCGATGTTATACAAACAGACGGCGCTATTGACGAAGGAATAGTAGCTGCCCAGAATATTGATGAAGGAAAAGGAGTGATTGAGGAAAAAACTATCAAACAGCCAGACGAACCATTTACCTCAGTAGAAATTGATGCCAAATTTGACGGTAATTGGGAAAAATTTTTACTAAGAAACCTTAATCCGCAAACCCCGGTAGACAACAATGCTCCGGCCGGGAACTATACGGTCATTATGCAGTTTGTTGTAGATATTGATGGAACCGTAAGTGATATAAAAGCCCTTTCCAATCTTGGTTATGGCCTGGAGCAGGAGGCGATACGGGTACTGAAAAAAGCAACAAAATGGAAGCCAGCCATACAAAATGGCCGCAAAGTAAAAGCGTATCGCAAGCAGTCTATCACATTCCAGGTAACAGAAGAATAGTAAATATTGTACTCATAAAAAAATTCCCGCTCAGAAAATATGCGGGGATTTTTAAGTTCAAATTATTTTACACTATCGCCGCTCTTTCATTGTAAAAGACTTCTGTTCCCTGCTATTGACGGAATTATTTAATACGCCTTTGATCAAACCGTGACAATTGGCCGATCCACATTTACATTCAAAGGGCTCCATATTTTCATCCAGGAATTGTGAATAGTCCAGTGTCAGCTCCTCATTCCGTGAAATATTTTCGATCGCAACAACATTCAGTCCGTCTAATGCTGTATTAGCATCGCAACTGTGGTTTTGAGGAGCCCATTCAGAAGGGTCTTCATCCCAAAGCACAAAAACCTCTTCGCTGATGGCGTATGCATACCTGCGAAAATTCAGTTTTTGCTCTTCGTTCCAGTTCTTTTCTACAAATCTCCTGGTGACAAGACGCTGCGCTTTTTCTTCTCCACAGAAAATAACATCTCCTTTTCTTATACTTCTTGTAGCATATATTCCAAAACCAGCAATGGAATTTCCCTTCATTGCATAGGGTTTCTTTTTTCTGCGATGCCTCGCTATCCCCTCTTCAATTATATGTTCCAGGAAACCCTTCTGCCCTGCTTCATCAAATTTTAAGATGAAATCAGCGGAACCTTCGTATCCGTCGGTATAAAAAACGGAACAGGTAAAGTTGATCTCCAGGAAAAATATTTCGTTCTTATCATTAACCCTGAAATCCAAACGGGCATAGCCAATACCATTAAAGCCTTTGAAAATTTTCTCTGTTGCCGCTCTCAACTCTTTTTCCAAAACCGGATCTGTACATGGAAAATTGCAATCAGGATGTAACTCAGATGTTTTTAACGAATAGGTTTTAAATGACTTTCCTTCGGGAAACACATATTCGACCGGCTTAAATACCCGGCAGCTTTTTCCATCAGGATTGGCTGCCACTAAAACGGTGAACTCCCGGCCATCGATATATTCTTCCACTAATAAAGGACCATATTCATTATAGATTTCTACCACTTTTTTTAGAAGATCCTGTTTGCTGTATAAAACGGAATTTTCGTCTATTCCTAAACTATCTCCAGCTTTCGAAGGCTTAATGAACATCGGGAACGACAAATACTTTTCCGCCTTTTCAATATCCTCGGGCCGGTCAATCATAAAATATCCCGGAGTTTTTACACCCTCGCAATGGGCTACATATTTCATTAGCTCCTTGGTGGGGTCATAAAGTTTGGCGGTAGGTCCGGTATGAGGCAGGTCCAGCAGTTCAAACGTATGAATGACGTCTATCGAAGGCACTTCCCACTCCAGGTAACCCTCACAAAGATTGATGAAGACATCATAGTTTTTTTTCTTCAATTCCTTAAGTTGCCTGTAAGTGGTAAGCTTATTCAGGAACACATGATCTACTTCATCATCGGGCAATAAGGACGATAAGTTTCTTGGCGGATCATAATTTTTATAATCCACACCAGTGGTAGAATAATCGGGTTGAAGCACGCAAACCTTCATGACAAAAAATTAAAGAGTTAAATTTCTCCTGGTAAAAGCATCCAGGATGATCTTCCGGATGAGATCCGAAAAAGTTTTATCCGCATAGCGAAGAATAGCGCCGATGGAGGTATAATCTTCATCTTCACTTAATCCGCACTGTGCATTTACTTCCAGCATATATAGCTTTCCGGTGTTTTTATCCATTCTTATATCCAATCTTCCATATCCCGTTCCACCCACGGCGATATAAGCATCAAGGCTTAATTGTTCCAATGCTTTTATCAAAGATGCCTCGGGTTGGTGATATTCGTAAAAATTCTCATTTCCTGGCATCGGCTTTTCATCTTCATATATTTCCCAGAGCCTGTCAAATGACAAGAATTTTTCTTCTTCAGGCAACGATTCATGAAAGATCCTTTCAACTGGCGGGTAAACAAAACATTCTTCAGGGGTTGTTGATGAGCCTACAATAAACGAAGTAAATTCAGGGCCAGTAATAAACTGCTCGACAATCAAGCCATCAGCCAGCAAATTCCAGCCACGATAGCCTTTTTTAATTTCCCTGATCCGCTCCAGTAGTTCCTTATCGGAATACACTACATTCCTTACAGATACACCCATACTGCCACCGGATACAGCAGGTTTAATAATAAGCGGAGCTCCCAGTCTTTTGCAAAGACCTTTTACAGAATCTTCGCTTCCATCAATGATATCCCATTTAGCGGTTGAAACACCAGCCTTATCAAAAGCCCGTTTCATCGGGATCTTTGAGGTGGTGATATTATAATAATGATCATCAGAACCCGTAAAGATAAGCCGATTCTTTTCCAACTCATGAATTACGGAAACCCCTGGAGTTCCGTTTACTTCATCTCCATCACAGAGATTTAATACCAGGGGTATCTTCCTTCCCGACTTCTTTTTAATAGAGGTGATTACTTCTTTATAACTCTTCATGGTTACTGGCTGCCAGGTCCAATCAGCACCCAAATCGTCGAAGATCTTTTTGTATTCCGCCAGGCTTTGTGTGAAGTCGTAATAATATTGCAGGTTAGGGTCTTCCGACTCCAGATAAGGAAACAGTATCCAGATCTTTAATTTCCGGATAGGGTCGGCGGCAACTTTGGTTACCTTCTTCTTAAGCTCTTTTTTCCTTGTTTGAACGATCATGCAGTTGCTGTTGTATGAATCGGGTAAGCTTGTAGGTATTTATTATTTCCGGTCGTATATGCGCCGCGCCTTTTATTTCACCTAAACAATTGCTGCATCCGCAGAGACAAGTAAACGGTTGCGCCATATCCCATTCGGTAGATGGATAAAAGAAAGTCATTTCATCTCCTTCGGCAATAGGCTTTAATGCCACTATTTGCATAGCGTAAGTATCAAAAAAAACATTGGGGTCACAGCTATGATTGATGTATTGCAGGTGCTCGGGATGCAACATAATATGTTTGTCGATACCTACCTGAACGGTCAGGTAACTTGGTTCTGACAATACTTGCCTGGCTGAAAAAGCAAGTACAACATCTCCCGGCTGATACGTTCGCTGGGCGAAAAAGGCTTTCTGGTTGTTGACGATGTTTTGCCTGACTACGGCGAATGAATGATCGCTGATGATGCGATAATCGGAGCTTATATTGGTTATCATATTCTAATTGATATGAAAAGATATAGATAAAGTTTTATCTAACAAATCTTATATCAATAAATGTGAATAATTAATGCTAACCGTGAATAACAATGATGGCTTATCAATGGTTCTATTAACTATTATCAACCAATAAAACTATAAAGACCAATTCAGGAAAGAGTATTCAGTAGCTATAGAAAATCTTATTAATCACCGATACTTCACTATAACGATATATATAAAATAACGGTTAAAGTCCATTGTGTTTTTGAAACTGGTTCCAGGCTATAGTCAATTTTATCTCCCCGAAACTTATCGAATTACCCAATTTCTCTTTGACAGGTGTTATGGAACCTCCGGTAAAATCCTTTATCACCGGTTCAATAAGTAACAGTTTTTCACGGCTTACCAACTCTTCAATATTAATTTCTCCCTGCTCAACATAATGCGCTAAATGCCCTTCAATGGTTTGAACGGTAAGATTTCGTTCCTTAGCTATGTCGGCTACGGAAAGACCATCCCGGTATAGTTTGAAAGACTCGGCTTTAGTATCAACCTTGATTTTCTTTTCACCGCTGCTTTCTTTTCTTTCCCGCTTCGGTAATTTTTCATGTATCAAAGAGCTAAGACCTTTTTCCTGGCTATAGTTAATGATCAGATCTAAAAAATCCTGACCATACTTTTCAAGTTTAACATCTCCAAAACCACTTATTTTTCTAAGTTCAGAAAGTGATTGGGGTAAATAGCGGGACATTTCATGGAGTGTATTGCTACTGGCTACAATATAAATAGGCAAATCGGTCCTGGAACAAATGCTATCTCTAAGCTTCTTCAGTTGCAAGTGAAGTGCCGGATGAGGGGTTTCTATTGGTTGTTGTGAAGCAGTCGCATAGGCATTGACTGAAAAGGCCGGAATAATAAAACTTCTCTTTCGCTGTTGGTAAGCATCCATTGAAAAACCGGCTTCAAGCCCCAGGATCAAATATCTCTTTAAATAGAGTTGGGCAAATATCTCCCTCAGGCTATCGTTATATTCTTTAGCGTGTAAGCGACTATCGGTAATAGCGGGGGATTTTTGCAAAGAGCCAATAGAATCATCCAGCTTTGTTTTAAAAAAAACAGCGGAGGCTTTTATTCTATCCTGTACAATAGAGCTTTCAACGGATTCCTGTGTAAACAGGGTTTTTAATTGTGACTGGAATTTTAGCCCTACGTCTTTTATGGCATTGATATTTTCCAGTAAGCTAAGAAGCCATCCCGGTATTTCAATATTAAAAGAAGTATTGTGCTCCTCTACATATGCTATTAATGTTTTACAGTTTTCAACAGCCAAACCAAAATCATACATCGAAATCAAAACCGTTAAATGATAGTTTTTCCTGGCCACTGTTAATTCGTTTTGCAGCTCTACGGAAGATGAGCGGCTATTGGAAAAAGCGACAATCCTGCTGTCGCTATGCAGGCTTGAGGATCGAACTTTGCTTTGCAAAACCATTCCCGATAAACTGGTGCAACGGCTTAATGCTACGTATACTTGTCCCGGTGCAAAAGCATTACCGGCATCAATAATGGCTTTTTCAAACGTGAGGCCCTGACTTTTATGGATCGTAATGGCCCAGGCCAGCCTCAATGGAAATTGTATAAATGAACCCAGCGTTTCTTCATCCAGTTGCCGGGTGTTTTTATTGACCGAGTACCTGATATTATCCCAGGTTTCTTTGATTACCTCTATTTCGTCCGGTTCCTCCTTACATTGAACAAAGATTTTATCAGGTTCTATTTTTGTTATTGCGCCAATCTTTCCATTGAAGTAACGCTTGCCTCTATCGGCGCTATCATTTTTAATAAACATGACTTGCGCCCCAACCTTTACGGTTAGCTGTACTTCTACCGGGTAAGATTTTTCCGGGAACTCACCTTTAATTTCAGCGGTGAAGAGCTGTAGTTTTCCATTTATCTTTTGCAGCTCCTCGGCATTGGTGACATCTGCTTTTTTATTGTGGGTGGTAAGTATGATATAGCCGTCATCTTTTGCTCTTCGAAAATCCGGGATAAACCGGCTATCAAGAATTTTTATTCCGTCTTCATCCATGTCATTATTGCGAACCTGGTTGAGCAGGTTGATAAATCGTTCTTCACTTTGGCGATAAATTTTAGTGAATTCTATATAAACCGGCGGCTCCTCAAGAATCACTTTACTATCGAAAAAATAAGGACTATTGTAATAGTCAGATAAAATCTGCCATTCCTGGTCGGGTACTACGGGTGGTAATTGAAACATATCGCCAATAAATAATACCTGCACACCACCAAACCGTTCAAATCTTCTTTGCCGGATATGACGCATGACGGTGTCTATTGCATCCAGGGTATCACAACGCACCATACTAATCTCATCAATAATGAGTAACTCCAGTTCCTGGATTACCTTTTTCTTTTCACTGGTCAGTCGCAAGCGGCTCAATAAACTATGCTTGTCGGTAATAACATCATTATTACCAAAACCTTTTGATTCCGGAATAAATGGTGAAAAGGGTAGTTGAAAAAAAGAATGAATCGTAACGCCACCAGCATTAATAGCAGCAACTCCGGTTGGAGCCACTACCGCCATCTGCTTGGAACAATTTTGCCGGATGAATTTTAAAAAGGTCGTTTTACCCGTTCCGGCTTTGCCGGTTAAAAAAATATTACGACTGCTTTGGTTGACAAGGTCCACAGCAATATTGAAAATGGTATTACTTGTATCGGGGGTAATGGTTGCCACAGTTTTTTATTTTAGCCACGAATTACACAAATTGTCACGAATCGGTTGTTGCAAAAAAAGAATAGCTAAAAAACCAACCTTTTGTATTCAAGCCTGGTTTTTCCAAAGTTAATAAGTACACCTAACCGAAACCCAGATACTTTCAGGTAATTTAATGTTTGGCTTATTGCATCAGGGGATAGCCCGTCTTTATTAGCTTTTACTTCAATAATGATATTATTATCTATAGTAAAGTCTGCAAAGAATTTGTGTTTTAGAATCTTTCCTTTGTAATTAACAAAATGTTCGTCTTCTCTCGTAAACGCAATTTTTCTTTCTATAAATTCAATTTCCATGGCGTCTTTATATATTACTTCAAGAAAACCAAAGCCGAGAGCCCGGTGTACTTCCATACAAGCCCCGATAATTTCGTAAACCTTATTTTTGTAAAGCAACATAGTTATAGGAAAGTGTATTTGTGATGTATGATTAGGGCCACGAATTACACGAATCTTCACGAAGGCCACTCTATTTCAAAACCTCTTATTTGTGTTCATTCGTGTAATTCGTGGCCGCAAAATCATGCCGCTACAGGCTTAGCACCCAGCAGCAGCAACTCACTCACCTGTACTTCCGTGATATATTTTTTGTTGCCATCCTTGTCATTATAACTGCGGTTGACCAACTTGCCTTCAATAACTACCTCTTTTCCTTTATCAAGATACTTTTCGGCGATCTCTGCTACTTTTCCCCAGGCTACCACACGGTGCCACTGCGTCTCTGTTACTTTTTCACCTTTGGCGTTGCGATAGCTTTCACTCGTTGCGAGACTAAACGTAGCCAGTTTTTTACCACTTTCCATTTCTTTTACTTCTGGTTTACCACCCAGGTTTCCGATCAATTGTACTTTGTTTTTTAATGCGTACATAGTTTTAAGTTTTGTGTCCCGGAGTTTCGGAACGGTTTTAAATTTTGTTATCTCAGTCATCCAGCCATTGTAGCGGATTGACTAAACAAAGATGGGGTTGTGAAAAAACGGGAGCCGGTTTTTACCCGTTTATTCCCGAAGCTAAACGTGTAAAAACGTTTGCACACGGATAGAAAACCCGTATCTTATTCTTTGAAATCATTACTATGAGTGTATTTGAAGCTAAAAAATGCCTTGCCTGTGGCAGACCGTTAAAAGGACGGGTAGATAAAAAATTCTGCGATGATAATTGCAGGAACAGTTATAACAACCAGCAAAAAGCCAAGGGTAGTCATAGTACCTATGTCAGAAATATCAATAATACACTATTGAAAAATCGTAAAATATTGGAAGCAATCTTGCCGGACGGAGAAGAAACGGCAAAAGCGAATAAAGAAAAATTACAGCGGTTAGGGTTTCAATTTAAATACCTTACTCACAGCTATACGACCAAAACTGGCAAGACTTACCACTATTGTTATGACTATGGCTACCTGCCGCTGGAAAATGACTGGTACCTGATTGTAAAACGTAAAGAAGAATAAAACCTTACCTTATATATATGACAAAACCGGTTATTTGTATAGGAGCAGCATTTGTAGATGAATTGTTTCATACTACCGAAGAAATGATGATCGCTACTACGAACAATGCCTTGGTGACGAGAACGGCCGGTGGCGTGAGCCGGAATATTGCGCATCAGCTTGCATTGCTGGGTGTCCCGGTCCAATTGATCAGCGTTTTTGGAAATGACAGTGAAGGTGATTGGTTAAAGAAAGTTTGCATAACCGCCGGGGTAGGATTAGGCGCTTCTATAACCAAAGACGGCTTTTCAGGAAAATATACAGGCATTTTAAAACCAGATGGTTCTTTATTTTTGGCTTTCCTCACAAGCCCGGCTAATTATCTGATTACTCCGGAGCTTTTGGAAAAAAATAATGAACTACTAAAAACAGCTTCCTGGTTGTTGGCGGATGCCAACATAAATATTGAGACCATTGAGTGGTTGCTTGCCTTTAGCAATAAAACAAGTATTCCACTTGTTATAGAGCCTGTATCCGTTCCTCCCGCAAGAAAATTAAAGCAAGCGAATCTAAACGGACTATTTCTTATCACACCCAATGAAGATGAGCTACCGGTACTCTGTTCACAAAATGCTTCCACTATAGAACAGCAGGTTGAGGAAGTATTAGACAGGGGAGTTCAGCAAATCTGGTTGCATAACGGCAAACAAGGTTCCGTACTCTATACTAAAGAAAAAAAACTCTTGTTGCATGCACCGGTTATCGAAGTGCTGGATTCCACGGGTGCCGGTGATGGCTCTCTTTCGGGATACATATTGGGAAAATATCTCGGGAAGGATGAGCTTGATTGTCTGAAATTGGCTCATACGTTATCAGCAGAAGTTCTCGGGGTAAATGGCGCGATAGCCACCCAACTTGATCAGCAAAAATTATTAACCCTTGTTTCAAAATACTATCCTGAATAATGAATCCTCTTTTAACCATACACCCCGAAGTACAACAGGCATTGAACGATAACAAAGCGGTTGTGGCGTTGGAGTCTACTATTATTTCACATGGGATGCCTTATCCGAAAAATGTAGAAACGGCTATTGAAGTAGAAAATACGGTGAGAGCAAACGGAGCCATTCCCGCGACCATTGCTATTTTCAATGGTGCCTGCCATGTAGGGCTAACCAACGAACAGCTTGAATATTTTGGTAATGCAAAGAATGTTTGGAAAGTAAGCCTGCGGGATATGCCGTATGTTATCACTAAAAACTTATATGGCGCCACTACCGTAGCAGCTACGATGAGAATTGCTTCGCTGGCCGGGATAAAAATTTTTGTAACAGGTGGTATTGGCGGTGTACACAGGGATGCATCATCCACAATGGATATTTCCGCGGATCTCACGGAGATGGCACAAACTTCTGTAGCAGTTGTTTCTGCCGGAGTAAAATCAATCCTTGATATCGGGTTGACATTAGAATACCTTGAAACAAAAGGGATCCCGGTGCTTACCTATGGCCAGGCGGAATTCCCGAGTTTTTATTCCCGTAAAAGCGGCTTTACTTCCCCCCTTCGGTTAGACACAACCAAAGATATTGCTGCTATGCTGCATGCTAAATGGAAGCTCGGATTGAATGGAACTGTATTAATTGCCAACCCGGTACCGGCCGACCAGGAAATTGAAGCGGTTGAAATGGAAATTTATATCCAGGAAGCATTGAATGCTGCGAAAGAAAAGAAGATTCAGGGAAAAGAAGTCACCCCTTTTTTATTAAAATATATTGCGGAACATACAAACGGTGAAAGCCTGGAAGCGAATATCGCCCTGATAAAACATAATGCGAAAGTAGGGGCTGAGATTGCGGTGGAATATGCAGCTATAAATTAAAAAACCCCATCATTGCTGACGAGGTTTTAAAGCTGTGGTGTGGGGCGGGATCGAACCGCCGACACAAGGATTTTCAGTCCTTTGCTCTACCGACTGAGCTACCGCACCATCCTTCCTTTTCGGGGGAGCAAAAATAGGAGTTTCAGGCAAAAAACGAAAATGTTTTTCACATTGTTTCTACATTCCGTATTGGCTTAAGAACTTGATCCGCATGATCTTCAGCTGTTCCCAGTTGAAATCATATTCCGCCAGTTCTTCCTGCGCTATTTGTAAGGACGAAGTTTCGCAGGTTTTGAAATATTCCAGTATGTCATCCTGCTCTGTTTCATCCAGCATTTCGTCGATGGCATAATCCAGGTTAAGCTTGGTTCCGCTGGCGGCAATCGTTTCCATTTCTTCCAGCATTTCGTCCATTCGCCAGCCTTTATTTTTGGAGATAGTTTCTAATGGAACCTTTTTGTCGGTATTTTGAATAATATATACTTTATTACCGCTTTTGTTCACCACGCTCTTCATCACAAAATCATCCGGCTTCTCTATATTATTTTCCTCTACATATTTCGCAACAAGCTCTACAAATGGTTTGCCGTATCGTATTGCCTTTCCTTTGCTTACTCCCTGGCATTTTTCCAGATCAGCAACAGTTGTTGGATAAAGCGTAGCCATATCCTGCAATGAATTTTCCAGGAAGATCACAAACGGAGGCAGCCCTTTCTTTTTAGCTTCTTTCTGCCTCATCTCTTTCAGCATTTCAAATAACTTCTCATCGGTTGCCGCTCCCGTACTAGCTTCAGTGCCTTCTTCATCATCGGCATTGGCCTCATCATATAAGTGATTTAAAATAACCTTGAATGATTTTGGTTTCTTTAGAAAAGCGTCGCCTCTTTTGGTAAACTTAAGTACACCATATTCTTCAATGTCCTTTGTCAATAATCCTTCAAGGATGAGTTGACGAACAAGGGAATTCCAGAAAAGTCCGTCTTTTTCATTACCACTGGCAAATACATCCAATGCATCATGGCGATACATTTTATTCTGCGGCGTCAGCTTTCCCATGATTATCTGTACCACGTATTCTGTCGCAAACCTTTCGTCTAACGCCTTAATTACTTTTAAGGCGATGACGGCTTCATTCATCGCTTCTACTCTTTCTTTCGGTTGTTTGCAGTTATCACAATGCCCGCAATTTTCGGTCTCGTATTCTTCACCGAAATAACTCATCAATACCTTACGCCTGCAAACGCCGCTTTCCGCATACGCTACCGTTTCATGAATAAGTTGTGCGCCCACTTCTCTTTCACTAAGGGGTTTATCTCTCATCAGGTGTTCCAGCTTACTCACATCTTTATGAGAGTAATAAAGAATACATTTTCCTTCCAGCCCATCACGACCACCACGACCGGTTTCCTGGTAATAATTTTCTATTGATTTGGGAATATTATAATGAATAACAAACCGGATATCCGGTTTATCAATACCCATTCCAAAAGCGATAGTAGCACAGATCACCTGTACATCCTCACTGAGAAACTGGTCCTGTCTTTCTGATCTCAGTTTACTATCAAGACCGGCATGATAAGCAACTGCTTTTATACCATTGGCCAGTAGAATATCAGCCAGCTCTTCCGTTGTCTTGCGGTTTAACGTATAAATAATACCGCTTTTTGTTTTCATTCCTTTGATGAACCGGACAATGCTTTCATCTGTTTGCGTCTTTTTAATTTTAGGAAGAATCTCGTAGTTGAGATTGGGGCGATTAAAGGAAGAAATGAAAATATCGGGGTTGTGAAGATCAAGGTTCTTAACGATATCGCTTTGTACTTTAGGTGTAGCAGTCGCCGTTAAAGCAATCACCGGGATATCCGGGTTTATTTGTATCATCATTTCTCGCAGGCGGCGATACTCTGGACGAAAATCATGACCCCACTCAGAGATACAATGTGCTTCATCTACGGCAAAAAATGAAATTTTCAGATCGGAAAAAAACTCCAGGTTCTCTTGTTTGGTCAATGTTTCAGGAGCAACATATAATAACTTAGTTTTTCCACCGAGCAGATCATCATGTACTTCTTTTATTTCCTTCTTCGTCAGCGTTGAATTAAGAAAATGCGCCACTTCATCATTGCTGCTGTAGCCGCGAACCAGGTCCACCTGGTTTTTCATTAAAGCTATTAGTGGAGATACAACGATAGCAACACCTTCGCTTACCATGGCGGGCAATTGATAACACAAACTCTTTCCGCCGCCCGTTGGCATGATCACAAAAGTATCATGACCGGCCAGCAGCGATTCAATTACTTTTTCCTGTGTTCCTTTAAATGTAGAAAAACCAAAATATTCCTGCAGGGCTTCGTGCAGATCGAACCGATGACTATTGGTTCTCCTTTTCTCAGGATTGGTTTCCTTAACGTTAGCCGGTTTCTTTGGAGCGGCTTTTTTGGCTGTTGATGTTCCCATTACTCAGTTTTTCTCCGAAGGCATTCTCCGGACCATCGCACTATACTAATGCAGATTTTATTAAGTTACTCATTTTTGCCCGATCATGACCAACGTGCCTGGTCATTTTTTGCACATAATGGCAAGCTGATTGGACGAATAAGTGTTTACTCTATATTGGCAGCAAATCGGGCTTTATTGAAAAAATTTTGCAAACTCAAAGGTTTAAATGATAGTTGTGAACTATATCGCAGAATTCTTTCTCAAGACGTTGTTTCTTCTCTAAAAGGGTAGCGAATTTACTGAATATAGCGCTTACTATCTTATCAGAAGCGTTAAAGTTCAGGTTCTGCTCACTACACAAACGTATGTTCATAACAAAAACTCTAATTTTGCCGCTTTCAATTATGCCAGATTCAATCAGACAAGTTGCGCTAAGAACTATTGATCTGGAAGCCAAATCCATATCAGGACTTGCTTCCTTTATTAATGATGATTTTGAAAAAGCGGTTACTGCTATTGCGGAGTGTGCCGGCCGTGTCGTAATCAGCGGTATCGGCAAAAGCGCGGTGATCGCACAAAAAATTGTAGCCACACTGAACTCCACTGGAACCCCTTCCATTTTCATGCATGCGGCGGATGCCATTCACGGCGACCTTGGTATCGTTCAGCAGGATGATGTGGTGATCATTATCAGTAAAAGCGGAGAAAGCCCCGAGATAAAAGTGCTGGTTCCATTAATAAAAAACTTCAATAATATTATCATCGGGATGGTGGGTAATATTGATTCATTCCTGGCGAAACAATCCACCATCATATTAAATACGACCGTAGAGCAGGAAGCCTGTCCTAATAATCTTGCTCCCACTTCGAGCACAACCGCCCAACTGGTAATGGGTGATGCATTGGCGGTTTGCCTAATGGAAATGAAAGGATTTAAAAGCGAGGATTTCGCCAAATTTCATCCGGGTGGAATGCTGGGTAAAAAACTATACCTGAGAGTCGGAGAATTATCTTCATCGAATGAAAAACCCAAAGTATTTCCTTCCCACTCACTAAAGCAGGTGATCGTAGAAATGACGCAAAAGAGACTGGGAGTTACGGCAGTGGTAGATGAACACGATCAATTATTGGGTATTATTACGGATGGAGATTTGAGGCGGATGTTGAAAGAGGATATTCAAATTGATAAGGTAAAAGCTGCCGATATAATGACGGTGAAACCGAAAACAATTGGGCCTGATGAACTGGCAGCTGAAGCCCTGAATATTTTACGAAAAAACGAAATAACACAATTGGTAGTAACAGACAATGGCTTATACCTCGGTGTTATACACTTACATGATCTGTTGAAAGAAGGATTTATTTAATTGCTTTGCAAATACAAAAAAATTTGGTGCTCCAATCCACCAATTTGATACAATGAACAAACATCATTATGTGGCTATAATGGCCGGGGGGATCGGCAGCAGGTTTTGGCCTATGAGCCGTACGGCTCATCCTAAACAATTCCTGGATATATTGGGGACGGGCAAAACGCTGATCCAGGAAACATACGAACGATACAGCAAATTAGTTCCTGCTGAAAATATTTATATAATTACGTCACGTGAATATGTGGATTCAGTGAAGCAGCAACTTCGTTTATTGCCGGAAGAAAATATTTTGGCCGAACCATCCCGTAAAAATACAGCGACTTGTATTGCTTACATTGCTTTTAAGCTGATACAAAAAGATCCGGAGGCCTTAATGATCGCAGCTCCTTCGGACAATCATATTACTGATTCGGAAGCTTTTTTGCAAACCTCCAGAAAGGCATTCGACTTTGTTGATAGCATTAATGCGCTGGTTACAATTGGCATCAAACCAACTTCTCCTAATACCGGTTATGGTTATATTCAGCATGAAGGACCGGAAGTAGCTCCCGGTGTACACGAGGTAAAAACATTTACGGAAAAACCGAACCTGGAGCTGGCTGAAACATTTGTAGCCAGCGGCGATTTCCTATGGAATGCGGGCATCTTTACCTGGAAGGTTAAAAATGTAATAGCGGCTTTTGAAAAGTATCTTCCGGAGATATATGAGGTCTTCGCGGCTGAAAAAGATAAATTCAACACATCGGAAGAAGCTAATGCCATTGAAAATATTTACCCTCAATGCACCAGTATCTCCATTGACTTTGGCATTATGGAAAAAGCGGACAACGTATATGTGATCCCAGCCACTTTTTCCTGGAGTGACCTGGGAACATGGAATAGTGCTTGGGAGAATACGCAAAGGGATTATTTTCAGAATGCGGTTTCAGGTAACAATGTGGTAATTGTAGATGCTAAAAATTGTATGATTCATGTACCAAACAACAAACTGGTGATGCTACAAGGCCTGGAGGGGTATATTGTGGTTGATACAAAAGACGTTCTGCTAATCTGTAAAAGAGATAAAGAGCAGGAGATAAAAGATTACGTGGCAGAATTGAAGAGAAATAAAGGCGACAAATATCTATAAGGAAATGAGGATTTGCCCTGCAATTTGCGTTGATTACCTCTTGGATGTTAGAAAGGTTTTGGTAAATTGTAATAATAAGCCTGCTATTTATGAGTATGCAATCTTATCCTGTCAATAATATTCTCTTCCTGGATATCGAAACAGTACCGCAATATTCCTCCTACCAGGAAATGCCCGAAAGCTGGCGATCGCTCTGGGATATTAAAGCAGGTTATATCATTCGCAACAAGGAAGATGAAACAGTAGAATCGGTATATCCCCGGGCCGGTATTTATGCTGAATTCGGTAAGATCATTTGTATAAGTTGTGGTTTTGTACAAGGCAGTGCTGATCAGAAAAAAATTATGCTTAAATCATTTGCCGGGGAGAATGAACAGCTTGTATTGCATGAGTTTGCTGAAATGATCAGGAAATGGTCAGCGCATGAACAGCGTTATTTGTGCGGGCACAACGGAAAGGAATTTGATTTTCCCTACCTGTGCCGCCGCATGATCATCAACAATGTCCCTATTCCTTCTATTCTGAATGTATCTGGAAAAAAACCCTGGGAAGTGAACCATCTTGATACAATGGAACTTTGGAAATTCGGGGATTTTAAAAATTATACATCATTGAATTTATTAGCCCAGTCACTGGGTATTACCACACCTAAGGATGATATTGATGGCAGTATGGTATGGGAAGTTTACTGGAAAGAAAAGAATCTCGGAAGAATTGTTACTTATTGCCAAAAAGACGTGGTAACCGTTGCCCAAATACTTTTACGTATGATGGGCGAATCATTGATAAAGCCTGAAAATATCGAAATCAAGGGCTAACTAAGAGTTCAAAAGAGAGAAAAAGCTTAAAGAGAAAAACCGGGGAGTCAGTATCTCTTTAACAGGTGCTTTCTACCTAAAGAATCTTAGACGTAAAAGGCACAATGAATTCTTGTTCACTTGATAGCTTTGAAACACTTAATAACAAACTCTTTTTCTCCTTTACTATTTTAATCTCTTAGTCATGCAGAGAACAAATTATTCTTCCGGCGCCAAATGGGAAGAAATTGTCGGTTATAGCCGCGCCGTTAAAATGGGCAATACCATTGAAGTAACCGGAACAGTCGCAGTGGATGAAAACAATATGCTGGTTGGCGACAATGATGCATATGCACAAACAAGGTTTGTCATTGAAAAAATAGAAAAGGTTTTACAACGTGCCGGCGCAAGTTTAAGTGATGTTGTACGAACAAGAATGTTTGTAACAGATATCAGCCGCTGGGAAGAATATGGCAAAGCCCATGGAGAATTTTTTAAAGATATCAGGCCCTGTACTTCTATGATAGAAGTGAAAGGATTAATAGCGCCGGAGTATTTGATAGAAATAGAAGCGACGGCAATTATTCAATAACAATGAATACATATTACCGAAACTATTTTTATCAGCCCTCAGACAGGAGGTCAAATTTTTTTAAAACCTGATAGGGCATGCGCTCTTACTACTAATCTTTGGCTTGCAGGGATTATCGCCGTTCTGATCATAGGTGTTATGATCCCATACAACTCCAATCTCTGAGCTTCCAGACGTATAAGAATAATTATTATTTCCTACCTGTGCATCATGTCCTATTCCCACTCTTACTTTATCCCGGGTATTATCTTTTCCGGATAGGTTCAGAGAAACCGTCAATGCAATAGTATTCATATCCCTGAAGTTTACACTGCCGCGATACCACAAACCCAAACTGATATCAAGCTGATTTTGTGTTACCTCCAGGCCGGCCTGGTAGCTATTGTTCTGCGCCTGCCTGTATCCAATCATCGCGAGACTATATGACCAGGTGCGTTCGGGATTAGTATATGTATACATTAAGTTGCCGCCCCATCTTACTGGCAGTTGGCTTCTGATACTATCTCCGGTTGAAGTAAGCGATTCATCTGGCCGGTTAATATGATGTGCGCTGAAGCCAGCGAGCAAACGACTATTTTCCGTGAGATTATAGTTAAAAAAAGTTCCTGCTGAAAAATCCGGAAATAGTTTTCCGCTGTTGATCGCAGGATCTGCAGCAGAAGATGATCCGGGAATAACGCCGCCAATATCCAATTCATCAGCGAACACTAACTTATTATAATCAATTCTTGTTTGTGCTAAACCAAACTGGAGTCCTCCGGTCCAGAACCATTTGGGCATTCCGCCGTTATCGGCAGCACTGGCTGTACCCGCACACACTGTATAAGCATAGGAAGCATAAAAGCCAGTCTTCTTCAAATAACCTTCATTGGACCGGTTAACCAACAATCCGATACCACTGCTGATCTTTGGAATAAATTTATCAATAGAGAAAGATTGGTAATTCATCTGGGACGGAATCGTCCACCAATGCCGCCTGTAAACAGCACTCACCCGAAGATCATAGTCACCCGCACCGGTTGCTGCAGGATTGAGGTTGATCGGCGACAAAAAAGGCTGCGAATAAACGGGGTCCTGCGCTTTAGCATAAAGCTGGATACAACAAACTATAATCACCACAATAATACTCTTCTTTATAACCAGCGATGGTAAAATCTTTTTCATATCCGTTTATTTAATAATGGTGATGACTCCGGTTTTTAGTGGTTTGCCATTTCCGGGATATATCATTCCCTTCCACTCGGTTTCATTCGTATAAATGGCTTCTATCTCCCATGTGTACACGTCTTGTTGAAGCTGCTTTCCGTTATGGGTACCATCCCAGGCAACATTGGGCGAACCATCAGCATTCAGGCTGGATGTTTCAAATATTTTTTGCCCCCAGGTTGTATAGATTCTTAGTCTGTACTTCTTTAACCCTTTACCTAATGGTAAAAATTGTCTTAGACTATAATTGCTGCATCCCAGACACATGGCATTGGGTACCTGTAAATAACCAGGCACATACAATATAGATACACGGACAGAATCCATCGCTTTACACCCGGTGGTAAAATCATTCACCAATAGTTTTACATTATAGCTTCCGGTATCACCATATTGATAGGTTATTTGCTGACCGCTTCTTGTTTGTAATGAATGGTCGCCCATATCCCATAAATAAGTTTTCTGCGGATTCGTGGGTGCGATGTCTTTGAAAGTGAACTCATAGTTGGGTTGCCGCTGTACGACCAATGGACCAACACTGATAGAAGGGACTGGTAATGGTTGAATAATTACTTTGCCCGCTAATGATGTATCGCCACATTCTGCCAGATTTTGTGCAACCACCTTTACAGAAAACTCTTCCGGCAATGTATTGTTCAATGCCGCCTGGAACCGATAATTGAAAGGATCGGAACTACCTTCAATCCGATCGTTTATAAACCATTTGTATGCTACAGGGTCACTTCCGGCATGTGTTGTTACGGCTTTAAAAGTAATAGTCGTATCATGATCGCAGGTACTGATCATTTGCGGTTCAAATACGGTGCGGGGTGTATTGTAAACTTTGAACGTGTAGATTGCAGTATCCGTACAACCTGTTGTTGTATGCACTACTAATCGTACTGAATATGATCCGGCAACACTATATACATGCGTCGCCGATAAACCATCAGTACGGAACTTACCCTCTGTAGTACTGCTGTCATAAATTGTCCATTGAACAAGGCTGGCGTCATCGACGTTTTCCGCACTTACTCTTAAGGAATAAGGTAAACAAGTACTTCCGGGTTCTACTTTTATCTGTGCTGGTATTTTATCTTTAATCAGCACTTGCCTTGTAATTGTGTCAGTACAGACAAACCCCGATGTATGAACTCTTTGAGCAACCAACATTACATTATAAGTACCGGCGGCATTATAATTATGCTGGCCACTGGTGAAGGATGAGTATAAACCATCATCCCAAAACCATTGGTACGCATTTCCATTCAATGATTGATTGGTTACCGCTATCGGCTGTCCGGTGCAAACTTGTAAAGACCCAAGATCAAATTTAGCGACCGGTGCTTCGTATACCTGTACTGTTCTTTCAATTGTGGTATCCGAGCAGTCATTTCTTAACCGGATAACCACTTTATAATTTCCTGCAGCGGTATATTGGTGAGTGATACTGCCCTGACTATTAGGTATAATAATGAGCGGACTATTGTCGCCAAAATTCCAGATCAGTTCTGATGCGCCTGCTGTACTATTGGTAAAAGTAACCGTATGCGGTGCACAACCCTTCAACTCATTTCCATTGGCTTCAATAAATGGTTTTATAGTATTGGGCGACACAACAATATTCAGCGTTTGTGTATCACGTGTACACCTGTTTTCAGCGATCAGCCGAATTGTATAGGTTTTTATAGTTCCGGTGAAATAAGTATGATTGAAAGGCGCACCCAAAGAATGGGTGGTGTCTGTTTGTCCATCGCCAAAATCCCAATAATAAGACTTGTTATCTCCCAAAGAATTATTGATGACAGAGAAAGTAAAAGGAGAACAACCCCTTGTAGTATCCACACCAAATTTTGCCTTGGCTTCTGCATATACCCTGACGCTATCCCTGAAATAGCTGGTATCGCAACCGTTGAATCCTTTTAATACTACCTGGTAAACTGTATCCCTGAATAAAGGACTGGCTTTATAAGTAGTTACACCCGGATGAATAGCTTTGGAAGTCTCTCCATTACCAAAATCCCACATAAATTCTGCTCCGGCTGGCATCGTAGAAGTATTGGTAAAAGTCACAGATAGCGGTGCACAAGAACTGTCTTTATCTTTAGTGAATGCAGAAATTACAGCAGGGATAGCTATAAATGTTTTTTGCATACTGTCAGCAGAACAACCTGCAGCACTTAGCGTAACTAATTTTATTACTACTTCCCGTCCTGGTTGTGTTATGATGTAAGAGGGTACTTCTCCCGTAGTATTTGACCCGATCAGAATATTATCAGCATACCAGTTGTATGTTTCATTTCCCGCCGGGAAAGGAACAGACGTAATTAAAGTCTTAATATTTAATGGAGAACATTTAACAGTTTCCGGTGCCAGGAATTCGGCTTTGGTTTCAGAGGCAACCGCAACCGTTACTGTTTGCTCGGACGAACAACCATTTTCCAAGGTACCAATGACGGTATAGGTGGTTGTTACTCCCGGAATAGCTATTACCGAAGGAGTAGTTGCGATATTTAATGTTTCGGCGGGACTCCATAAATATTCGTCAGCGCCATCAGCAAGCAATTGAGTGCTGCTGCCAATGCATATTTTTGGAGAAGCCGGGCTGATAGTTATAACCGGACTTCTTTTTATCGTGATATTAACGGAATCTATTTTACTGCAATTAGCTCCCAATGATGCCGTAACATAAAACTTATAAGTTGTATCATTCGCAGGGCCTGTATAGTTCAGTATAGCTGTTGGTCTTGCAATAGCAGGATCGCTTAATCCTGTCGCCGGGCTCCATTGATAAGTAAATTGCCCTGAGCCGTCGGTTGGTGTTCCCAATACCACCGGCTGACCACTGCAAACAGTTGTATCATTTCCGGCTACTACTTCCGGCAACGGTATGATGTTTACTACTGTATTTACCGTATCTGACAGCATGCAACTGCTATCTGTTACAATCAAACGTATGGCATGTTCTCCGATATCAGTATATGAAATAGCGCCAGGTAATGAGTCGGTTGATATGGCAGGAGTTCCGTTCATAAACTGCCATTGATAACCCAAAGGACCTGAAGAATAACAATTGGCAATGGCCGCAGTTGGATTTATACTACTGCTTGCGCAAATTGTATTGATTTCCGGGATTACTGCTTTAGGCGGTCCTTTAACATAAAAGGTATCTGAAGCAATGGCGGCAGCACAACTTGATGTAACGCCTTTGACTGATAATCGCACCACGTAACGACCGGGTTTATTAAACATCAGGGAAGGAGATTTGGAAATAAAGCTACTGCCCGTTGCAAATGAATAAGGAGTTCCATCCGGTGGAGCACAATTTTCAGGATCGCTGTAAGTAACCGTCCACCTGTATTCATCACCCTGGCAACCGCCATCGGGAGAAGTGTTATTCATATCAACCTTGACGGGACCGCAACTCTTTTTCTGACTCATAGTAAATGAAGCTTCCGGAGCCGTACGAACACAAATTGTATTGAAGGTGCTATCGATTCCGCAGCGATCATTGCTGATATAAATTTTGATAGTATATATTCCTGTCTCCGTAAAACGTACATTCAATGAGTTGCTTCCATCGGTCCAGCCGGATCCATTGGCACCATTTCCATTGATCGATCCAAGATTACCGGAATTAAGAATGTATCCGGTTGAAGGACTAATTTCCCATACTTTTTTTCCACGCTCTTCGCAGGTAGAAGAAAAATTAGGTCCCGGCGTGATGATGCTGCCAAAGCTTGATGTGTTTTGAATATTTACATTCGTATTGACACAAATAACCGGGGAAGTAAGACTTATACCTGGCTTTGGTTTTCCGGAAACGTAAATGGGAACCACCGATGCGCTATTTGACCCGCATGGGTTTTCAATAGTCAGGTAAGCCCCAAACGCATTAAGGTAGGTTTGTAATCCATTATTACTTGAAAAGGAACAAGAACCAAAGTTGAAGAAATGGCCAACAATACTGGGAGGCGGATGAACAAAAGTCTGTGTTGCTGATCCATCGTTTATGAAAAAAGTATAAGAAGTTCCCGGTGGGTTATTGGTAATATTGGTAACGGCAAAGCGTAGAGAATCCGACGAACAAATATCTGTATTACCCAAGCTCGCAAGACCGCCTGCGGGTACCGTTCCCAGGAAAACAATATATTTTTTTATACCAGTACATCCATCGTTGCCGGTGATGCTAACCGTGACGGTGTTCCCACCAATTTTGAAACTGTGAGGAATCACGGCGTCAGTCGCCCATTCAGCAAATGTAGTATCAGGAGATCCATCACCCCAACTAATAGAATAAGAAGCATTATTGGGAATGGTGGTGGATTGATTCGTGAATTTGAAAGTATAGGAAGGAATGTTATTACATTTCTTAAAAGTCGGATTACCATTAAATGGCTCAAAAATCACTGTCGGGTCTGCATTTCCGATAGCAGCGTCAGGCACTTTGCGAATGGTTAGGTTTCTTGTAACAGAATCAACACAACCACTTATATTACTAACCACCAATTTGACAGGGAAGGGCTGTGTTCCCGGCATACCTATAGCAGATAAAAATTGGTGCTCCGGATCCTTTTCAGTACTGGTGCTTCCATCCGCGAAACTCCATAGATATTTTAACGGCTCTCCAATCGCTGACGTATTGGTAAACCGTATACTTTCATTACCACATACATTATCAGGTGTGAAGTTGAAACCAGCTTTTGGTTTTATATCAGATACGTTTACGATTATATACATGGAATCGGTAAACACACCTGTTCCTACGAACTGGAAAGTTGTATCATAGCCAACTGTATTATAAAAGATGCTGAAAGGACCAATACCAGTCCTGCCTGAAGGCAGACCGCTGTTGAACTGCCAGTTGATGTTAAAGGTTCCCTGTGCTGTACTTTGATAAACTATACCTCCGCCACGGCATACATTAATAGTGTCACCGTTTCGCAAAACTTTTCCATTGGCTCTGATGCCAGGAATTACTTGTGCACTGCCGGCAAAGCCCAAAAGCAATGATACAATAACGCATAGCACGGACATGCGTAGTTTACTAATGTGGTACATTTTTAGTTGTTTTCTTGAAAGACAGGTTACCCGGTCGGGCAATCCTAGGTATTGGGCGGTTTTGCCAAAGGAGACTTCCCCACAATATAGAAAATGAATTAAATAAATCAAATCTTTTGTGGAAAAATAAACTTGTGATTGTCAGACAATCCCACTAATAGGAGGTTAATCGGCTATCAAAATCCCTTTTTTAAAATCTGATCGGGCAGGCGCTTGAGCTGTTAATCCTTGGTTTGCAGGGATTGTCGCCGCTCTTGTCATAGGTATTTTGGTCCCACACAACACCTACTTCAGAACTTCCCGCGGTATAGGAATAACTGTTATTACCCACTTGAGCATCATGCCCTATTCCAACCCTCAATTTGCTTTTACCGTTTTCTTTTCCGGATAAATTAAAAGCCAAAGTGAAAGCTACTGTGTTCATATCTCTGAAATTTACACTTCCACGATACCATAGGCCAAGACTTATGTCGAGTTGGTTTTGTGTAATTTCTATTCCAGTTTGGTAACTGCTGTTATTTGCCTGGCGATAACCAAGGAAAGCGAGACTATAAGACCATGTTTGCTCAGGGTTGGTATAACTGTACATAAGGTTGCCACTCCATCTTACCGGCAACTGGCTCCGTATGCTATCTGAAGTAGAGGTAAGCGATTCATCCGGCCGGTTAATGTGGTGGCCACTGAAGCCTGCCAGTAACCGGCTGTTATCTGTAAGATGGTAATTAAAAAACATTCCTGCCGCAAAATCAGGGAATAGTTTGCCATTATTAATGGGAGGATCAGCCGAAGAAACAGCGCCTGGAATAACCCCTCTTATATCTAACTCGTCGGCAAATATCAGTTTATCATAATCTATTCTTGCCTGGGCCACCCCAAACTGAAGGCCCCCGGTCCAAAACCATTTTGGGGTACTACCATTCTCAGCAGCGCTGGCAGTACCGGCACACACGGTATAAGAATATGAAGCATATACACCGGTTTTCTTTAAATAGCCTTCGTCTGTTTTAGTAGCCAATAAACCAATACCGCTACTGATGGATGGAACAAATTTATCAATGGAAAAAGCCATATAGTTCATTTGAGACGGAATCGACCACCACTGGCGCCTGTAAATAGCGCTGATCCTGAGATCATAATCGCCCGTACCTGTTGCGGCGGGATTTAAATTGATAGGCGTTAAATAGGCTTGTGAATAAACAGGATCCTGCGCATAAACTAATTGCTGCATAGAACATCCCAATACCAGTATTGATAGCACTCTGATGTTTAAGATCATTTTAGAAAATGTTTTTGTCATCTGCCTCTTTATAAAATATTCAACGCTCATTTACTGATCTTCTTATTTAATAACAGTAATAAAACCCGCTTTCACTGGTTTGCTTTTTCCGGGATAAATCATTCCTTTCCATTCCGATCCATTATTAAAAAGCCCTTCTATTTGCCAGCTATATACATCCTGTTGCAATTTTTTGCCATTGAGTGTTCCATCCCAGGCGACATTCGGCGAGCCCTGGGCATCCAGGCTTGTCGTTTCAAATATTTTTTGCCCCAGTGTGGTATAAATAGTTAAACGATATTTTTTAAGTCCTTTGGCCAATGGTAAAAAATACCTGACACTGAGATTACTGCAACCAGGGCATATGGCATTGGGCACTTGGATATAACCGGGTAAATACAGAATAGAAAGGATTACAGAATCTGTGGCGGTACATCCCGTTGCAAAATCTTTCACCAATAATTTTACGGTATATGTTCCTGTATCTCCATATTTATAAGTTATGTTCTGTCCGTTCTGCGTCTGTTGAAACCTATCACCCATTGTCCATGTATAGATCTTATTTGGATTGGTTGGGGCGAGATCTTTAAAGGTGAACTCATAATTAGGTTGTTGCTGAACTAATCCCGGGCTTACCTGTATAGTAGCCGTAAGCACGGGTTGAAGAATTACTTTTCCGGTTAATGACGTTTCCCCGCAACCACCGGCATTCTGCGCTTCCAGTTTTATATTAAACTCTTCAGGTAAAGTGTTTCCGGGAGTGCCAATAAAATGATAGTTAAATGTGTTTGCCGTTCCTTCTAAATTATCATTGACAAACCATTTGTAATTTATAGCATCATCTCCATCTGAAACGGTTTGAGCGGTAAACGTAATAGTAGTATCCTGGCCGCAGATTTTTATAAGTTGTGGATCAAAAGTTGTAACAGGTGTACCTGCAACTTTAAACTGATAGAAGGCCGTATCGGTACAACCCGCGGCAGAATGAACAACTAACCTTACTGCATAAGATCCCGCTTTATTATACACATGGGAAGCAGAGGGCCCTGTTGCCTGAAATTCTCCAGGTGCAGCACTGCTGTCATACACCACCCACTCTACAAGACTCGCGCCTGTTACATCACCCGCATTGGCTTGTAAAGTATACGGAGCACATTTGCTTCCGGGACTAACAGTTATCTGCGCCGCAATTTTATTAACGACTTCAATTTGCTTTGTCATTGTATCCGCACAAACAAATCCGGAAACATCAACCCGGCGGGTAACCAGCGAAACATCGTACATACCGGCAGCAGTATAAATATGCTGACCATTCGTAAAAGATGAACTGGATCCATCATGCCATATCCATTCATATTCTGTGGCGTTGGTTGATTGATTTGTTACGGTTATAGACTGACCCGCACATATTTTTAAAGGCGTTACATCAAAATTGGCAACGGGCGAATCAAATACTGTCACAGCAACAGCTTGTTCACTTGAACAACCATTTGCCAAAAACCCGGTTACCGTATAGGTAGTAGTATTGGTTGGAGTGGCTATTACAATGTTAGATGTTGAACTATTTAATGTCGCTGCCGGTGTCCACGTATAAGTATCCGCACCATTGGCTGTTAATACAGTGCTTGTACCCAAACATATTTGTGCTGCTACCGGATCAACCGTTACAACCGGTTTTCTTCTAACAGTAATGCTAACAGAATCAAGATTACTGCAATGGGCTCCCTGGGCAATTGTTAAATAATAGGTATAAGTAGTATCATTCGCAGGACCATTGTAGGTCAATATTACTTCCGGATTCGCAATGTTAGGATCATTTAATCCTGTAGCCGGGCTCCATTGATAAGTAACACCTGCGACAGCAGCTCCTCCTAGGAAAATGGTTGCTCCGCTGCAGACTGTCGTATCATTCGCAATTGGCGTAACAGGCAATGGTAAAACATTTATGGATGTATTTATCGTATCAGATTGCATACAACTGCTATCGGTTACAATCAGTTGAACAGGATGTATTCCGGGAATAGCAAATGAAACGTTGCCAGGTAAAGAATCTGTGGATATTGCAGGCAGCCCATTGGTAAAAGACCATTGATAGCCATAAGGCCCGGTTGAATAACAACTGGTAACAGTAACAGCAGGCGCTATATTATTTTTTATACAGACATCTGGCAAAGCGGCCATTGCTGTTTTGAGTGGTCCCTTGACATTCAATGTATCTGAAAAAATTCCGTCAGCACAAGCGGTGCCAGCGTTAGTAGCTTTTACTGTCAATTGAATAATATAACGACCCGCAGCTGTAAATGATAATGAAGGCGATTTGGATGTTTCAGTTGTACCATTTACGAATGAGTATGTTGGATCACCGGCTATCGCACATGCCTCAGGATCGCTATAAGTAACAGTCCATAAATATACATCATCGGCAGGATTGCAGGTATTAACCGGAGATGTATTAGTAAGGTTAACCATTGCGGGCCCACAAGTGGCATGTTGACTCATAGTGAATGATGCCTGAGGTATGCTCCGGATACAAATTGTACTAGTGGTGCTGTCCAATCCACAATGGTCATTGGCGATATAAATTTTCACGGTGTATAAACCCGGAGTTGTAAACTGAATATCCAGCGTATCGGCGCCGTCGGTCCAGGCGGTCTGATCAGCAAGGTTTCCATTTAAAGAACCTAAACTCCCTGTTGCAAGGACAAAACCTGTTGCAGGGGTTATAGACCAAACATTTTTTCCTTTGTCCTCACACACAGAATTCGTGCCTCCGGTGGGAGTAATCACATTTCCAAAACTTGACGTATTGATAAGCCTGGCAGTATTGTTTACACATATTGCCGGAGCGGAAACATTCATGGCAGGAACAGGTTTCCCTGATACATAAATAGGAACAATGGATGCGCTGGCCACTCCGCAAGGATTTTGTATTAACAGGTAAGCTCCAAAAGCATTATTAAAAACCTGGTCGGTATTGTCACTGCTTAAGGAAGAGCAGGAACCCTTATTAAAGCGATGACCAAGAATCGCAGGTATGGGATGATGATAAAACTGTGATTCTGTACCGTCGTTGATGTAAAAATAGTAATTGGTTCCGGGAGAATTATTTTCAGTATTGGTTATATTAAAACTCAATGAATCACCTACACATATTTGCGTATTGGCGCCTGTTGTTAATTTTCCAAAGGGAAAAGTTCCAACATAAACCAGGTATTTTTTTATTCCTATACACCCTGATATTCCGGTAACGCTTACCGTCATGGTACTGGGACCAGCAGGAAAATTATGATTAATAATTGTCCCTATAGGCCAAATGGCGAATACGGAGTCGGGAGAACCGTCGCCCCAGTTAATTGTGTAAGAAGCATTGATGGGAATGGTAGTTGATTGGTTATTAAATTTAAAATTGTAAAAGGGCTGACCATCGCAAACTTTAAAAATGGTCATGTTATCATCGTTCGTGCTAACCGTTACACCGGGATCCGCATTTCCTATAGCCGCATCAGGTACACTTTTGACTGTAACTATTTTGGTTATGGAGTCTGTACAAAAACTGGAGTTGGTCACTATTAACTTTACATTGAAAGTTTGAACTCCGGCGGCGCCAACTGCTGACAAAAACTGGTGAGCCGGATCCTGTTCAAAGCTGGTAGTTCCATCATCAAAGGTCCAGTAGTAGCTGAACGGTTCGCCGTTGTTGGTTAGATTGGTAAATTGAATATTCTCATTGCCGCATACATTGTCGGGAGAAAAATTATAATCCACATTGGGCTTCTGATCAAATACCCTTACGATGATAAACATCGAATCGGCAAAAGCGCCGGTTCCTACTTTTTGAAAAGTGGTATCATATCCGTTGGTATTGTAGACAATGTTGAAGGGACCTGCGCCGGTCATTGTACCTGGCAAACCATTATTGAATCGCCAGTCTATTATCGGAGAACCCTGAGCTGTACTTTGATAGGTAATGGCCGAACCTTTGCAAACGTTAATGGTATCGCCTTTAACCATAACCCTTCCGTTAGCGCTTATTCCTGCAACTACCTGTGCCTTGCTGGCAAAACACAGGGTGAGGATGCTAACACAACATAGCAATGCCGTGCGTATTGTTTTAGTAGGGTTCATTATTAAAAAGCTCTTGCGAAAGGCAGGTTACCCGGCCGGGCTTCCCAGGAATTGGTTTATCCAAAAGAAATACTCCACAATATATTAAAAGCAACAAAGAAATCAAATGTTATGAGGATAAATAAAAAAGGGTTTTGTAGCGTAATTTTACCTGCTTGTTTTATGCCAGAAAAAAACATTTATAAAGGATGGATATTGAGCAATTAAGAGAGTATTGCCTCTCAAAACCAGGAACGGAGGAAACCCTTCCTTTCGGGCCGGATACCCTTGTTTATAAGGTTTGCGGTAAAGTTTTCCTGTTAACAGGGCTGGATACCGAAGAATTCCGGTTTAATGTAAAATGTGATCCGGATAAAGCTCTTGAACTAAGAGAAGAATTTTCATGTGTATTACCCGGCTATCATATGAATAAAAAACACTGGAATACGATTATCGTTGATGGCTCGGTATCATCCAGGCAATTGAAAGAATGGATTGATCATTCGTATGAGTTGGTGGTTGACAGCTTGCCGGGGAAAATGAGGGAAAATATAAAGTTGTAAAGATTTTATCCCCGGGAATTAATTTTTTCTCTTATTCAAAAAATAGAACACATCTTTCGAAATTAATTTACATACTGCATTTAACTATAATGTCAACACTTACTATCACTACCATACAAACAAATCTCCACTGGGAGGATAAAGCTGCCAACCTGCAAATGCTGCAAGAAAAAATTCTTTCCATTAAAGAGAAGACAGAGATCGTTGCATTGCCTGAAATGTTCAGCACAGGTTTTAGTATGAAACCTGAAGAACTTGCTGAAACAATGGATGGTGATACGGTGAGTTGGATGAAAAGAATAGCTGCTGAAAACAAGATTATTCTTACGGGAAGTGTTATCATAAAAGAGAATGACAACTATTTCAATCGTCTTATCTGGATGCTACCTAATGGTCAATATGGTGTTTATGACAAACGTCATCGTTTTGCTTTTGCCGGAGAAGACAATCGATATACGGCCGGTACCAAAAGATTGATCGCTTCTGTAAAAGGATGGAAAATAAATCTGCTGGTGTGTTATGATCTGCGGTTTCCTGTTTGGAGCCGGCAGGCCTCACCCTCCAAAGGAGAGAGAGAGTTAGCAACCCCAGAGTATGATATATTAATCTTTGTTGCCAATTGGCCTGAAAGAAGAATTACCGCCTGGAAAACATTGCTGCAGGCAAGAGCTATCGAAAATCAATGCTATGTGGTAGGTGTAAACCGGGTGGGGGATGATGGCAATGCTATTCGTTATAGCGGTGATAGTATGATCATCGATCCATTGGGTGAAATTTTATATCATAAAAAAGAGGAAGAAGATATTTTCACCATTACTTTAAATAAAGATCACCTGCAATCAGTAAGGGAGAAATTTCCTTTCTGGAAAGATGGTGATGATTTCACAATTATGACGGATTGAGAATAAAAGACCAGAAGAATCAGAGTATTTGAAAAGCCTGGTCTGTGTGTTGGGGCCGCTCCGTCATTGCGAGCAAAGCGAAGCAAAGAGGGAGATCGTGGGTTTACTGAACAGGCTCCGGCGGTCGCTTGGATTCTTTATCGTTCTTTATCAGCTCCATGGTCTTCTCTATCTTATAATCAATACCCCTTTTTATGGCATTTATCGTTGGCTTGGATTCAACTTCCGGCTGAACTCCTTTGCCGGTTTTCGGGTAATTTTTATCAATGACCAAACGGAAAAGAGGTAAACGAAAACGAACCCTTGTTTCAGGCAGCGTAACATCAGGAATAAGCCAGGCGGAATTTCCATACGCTCCTCCTCCTGTTTCTTCTCCTACCACTGTTACGTTCTCCTGCTTAACAAGAGTGCTGGCGAACAAGCTAGTGGCGGAAAAAGAATTACCCCCTGTAATAATATACACCTGCCCGTCAAAATGATTTGTTTTTTTGGGTTTGAAATAATGCCTTTCAAAATACCGGAAATGATAATTACCATCAGCCTTTCGTTTGGTGAAAAAAGTAATGAAAAGACGATTGAAGAAATCATTTTTTATATATCGGCTATACTTTTTCTTTTTAGCTACAGCATACAACGAATCACCTACTTTAAACGGATGGTCGCTGATATAACGGGAAATCAGAGTAGAATTGGTAACACTGCCGCCACCATTTCCTCTCACATCTATCATTAAATGCCCGATCTTATTTTTTTGCAGGGCTTTAAAAGAACGGCGAAAGAATCCTTTCAACCCATAACCTCTACCAAAGGAATTAAGATCCATCATCGCCACATGATTGGTAGAATCTATTTTCAATAGCCTTACGGAATTTCGTTGTCTTTCTTTTCTTTCTTTGCGGGAGGGTTGTGGCTCCTGGCGGACGGCTATCATGGCGGAACGTCCGATGGTGTCGGCGGAAGGGATATAGTTTTTTATGGTTATGTTTTTAACCAGACCGGTACTGTCGGTATATTCAATATTGTATTTATCAGCAAAGCCGAATACAGAACTGTATAAAGAACCAAAATAACCACGGTTGCTCAATGACTGGTATTTATGAGTGGTATTATAACCGTCCGTGGAAACGTATTGAAACAGCGTATCAGCGATTTCTTTTATAGACCGGCCACCAATTTTGTTGATCTGCGTACCTCTTTTCAATATAGTATCGCGGCGGTTGAGATTGGCAGCTACCACAGCCGTATCATTCCACAATTTCAGGCTGAGCGGAAATATGCGGGCAATGCGTGCTGTATCAAGATAGTTCGAAAATCTTTTTGAAGAGCGCACCGATGTATGCCCGCAATCGATCTTTGCCGTAACGTAGTTCAGCACTTTCCTGAAATCGCCTTCTGTCAGTGAGTCTTTCAATTGCTCACGGCCCCATTCAAAGTAATGATCCATGCTATCTTTACTGGTATACCAATAAAGGCCAGGATGGGCTTCCTCCAGTATCTGCTGGTAAATGGAATAATCTTTTTGTAATCTCTGCGGAGAATATTTTTTTGCGGGAGAAAAAGAATGATTACTAACGCCACACCCGGAAATTAAAACAACACAAAATAAAATCAGCAATATTCGCATAAGGGTTATTAAAATAAAATGTATTTTTTAATTGACAATAAGCAATTGACAATAAAAAAATGGATAAAAGAAAATATAATTATACGACTCTATTGCTAATTGTCAATTGCCTGCTATTTCATGTGATTCCAACCCTGCGCGGTGATAGGGTATTTACTTCCGCCTTTTGTGATGATGTTAGCGCCCTGCTCCGGCTCCGTCATATATCCAACTACGCTGATTTGTTCGTTTAATACCAGTTTATCATAGTCCGATTGGGAAATAGTAAACAATAATTCATAATCTTCGCCACCACTCAATGCACAGGCAGTGGGGTCAATTTCAAATTTATAAGCCGCGGTTTTCATTTCGTCCGCTATGGGTATTTTTTCCTCATACAGCACACAACCCAAGTTGCTTTGTTTGCAGATATGCATTATTTCAGAGCTCAATCCATCGCTGATATCCATCATCGCCGTCGGGATGATTTCCGATTGAGCGAAGAATTCAATGATGTCCTTCCTTGCCTCTGGTTTTAATAATTTTCCAATTACAAAAGACTCACCTTCGAGGTCGGGTTGTATACTTGGATTTTCGACAAAGATCTTTTTTTCACGTTCCATAAAAAGCAAGCCTACATAAGCGGCGCCGAGAAAACCGCTGACACAAAGCAGATCGCCTTTTTTTGCAGTGCTTCTTTTTACATATTTATCCGGCGCTACTTCACCAATTGCAGTGACAGAAATAATAAATCCTTTTTGTGATGAAGTAGTATCACCACCTACAAGGTCAACGCCATATGCCGAACAGGCGGCATAAACACCTTCGTAAAATTCTTCCAATGCTTCCAGGCTAAAACGATTGCTGAAGCCGATACCTATTACGATTTGTGTCGGTGTAGCATTCATCGCATAAATGTCACTCAGGTTAACGACCACGCTTTTATAACCGAGATGCTTGAGAGGAGTATACATCAAATCAAAGTGAACTCCCTCTACCAGCAAATCGGTGGTAACGATAGTCTGTTTGCCAAAATGATCGATCACCGCCGCATCATCGCCAACACCTAAAAGCGAGGAGGCGTTTTGTATTTCAATGTTTCGGGTCAAGTGGTCGATCAGGCCAAACTCTCCCAACGAAGCAATTTCAGTTCTATTATTTTCAGCCATTAATACATTTTTAATTTCCACATAAATTTTTCTCCTTCCTTGTAAAACCTGGCTTGTCCTCCATAACTGTTCAGGTCTACCTGTTGTGTTTCCTTGTACTTTTCGACGTCTTTTTGGTGTTCAGAAAACGAAAAAGTCATAGTGTTGTTGTCAACTACTTTAAATGTTGTTTTTAAATAAGGAAAGCCTGCAAATGCTTCCCTATATTTCACTCCTGTATTAATAAATTCTTCTTTTGAAAAAGGCCATGCGTTATTTTCTTCCCTGAATTCTATGATTCTATCCAGTAATACTATTGAGGGCTTGGCTTTTTGCGCCATCTTTTTACTCCTGGGAGTATAAGTAATATGATTGCAACTGTAAAAAGCAAAAACAAAAAAAAAGATAACCGGTATTTTAATAAAAAACTTCATATTGATTTGCGTAATAAATGAACTTAAAAAGATCCTCCTTTAATTATACGCAGCATTTCATCATGAATCTTTCCATTCGTAGCTAGTATCCGGTGTTGATATGGAGAATATTTATCACCTTTAAAATCTGTCACCTTTCCACCGGCTTCTTCTGTTATTAAATAACCGGCGGAGCTATCCCAGGCCTCCAGCTTATGTTCATAAAACCCGTCAAACCTTCCGGCGGCCACCCAGCAAAGATCAATTGCGGCTGAACCCAATCGTCGAACGGGGACACCCTTACGGATAAAACGCTCAAAAATTTCCAATGGTCCGTTAGCCATATCTAAGTAGGTATACGGAAACCCGGTCACCAGGCAGGCTTTTATCACTTCATTTTCCTTACTAACATGTATGGGTTTGTCGTTCAGGGTAGCGCCTTTTCCCTTCTCCGCGAAAAAGAATTCGTTCATGTGCGGGTTATAGACAGCACCCAAGATCATTTCACCTTCATGTTCAATGGCGATGGAAACACAGTTTAAAGGAATACCATGGGCGAAATTGATAGTACCATCGATCGGATCAATGATCCATTTGTAAGCAGAATCCTGAACGATCTTTCCGGCTTCTTCGCTTAAAATATAATGGTCCGGATATTTTTCTTTGATAATGGCCAAGATGGCTTTCTCTGATGCGTGATCGGCTTCCGTTACGGGGTTATTGATCCCTTCTTTATTGGTTATTTTAAAATCAGTATTGAAAAAACGAACGATTTCCGCCGCGCCTGCCCTGGCGGCTTCAATAAGGGTGTTTTTGAGCATGGGCAAAGATAACAAACCCCCAATCCGCCGCGGCGGAGAATAAGAAATTCTTCTATGCTATCATAGAACTATTATTTTTGGGCATATCATCAAACTCCGTTTTGGAAGCAGACGCATGCAGTTATCTGTTATTATAGTCAATTATAATGTGAAGCACTTTTTAGAACAGTGCCTGTATGCTGTCCGGAAAGCTGCAAAGGATATCCAGACGGAAGTAATAGTTATTGATAATAACTCTTCAGACAGCAGCATCGAATACCTGCAACCGCAATTTCCGGATGTTCGTTTCCTGGTCAATGCTGAAAATACCGGGTTCGCTAAAGCCTGTAACCAGGGATTAAAACTGGCTGGCGGGCAATATATTTTGTTCCTTAACCCCGACACGATTATACCGGAAGATTGTTTTCAGAAGACAATTGTTTTTTTGAAATCAAAACCCGAAGCGGGTGCGTTGGGAATAAAAATGCTGGATGGAGGCGGACGATTTTTAAAAGAATCAAAGCGATCTTTTCCCTCGCCGCTTACTTCGTTATTCAAGCTATCAGGTCTTGCCCGCTTATTTCCACATTCGGGAATTTTTTCAAAATACCATCTTGGTCAGTTAGATGAAAACAAGGATCATGAAATAGATGTATTAGCTGGCGCTTTTATGATGGTAAAAAAAGAAGTGCTGGACAAGACGGGTGGCTTTGATGAAATATTTTTCATGTACGGCGAAGATGTGGACCTGAGTTACCGGATACAAAAAACGGCTTGTGATGCAACCGGTGGAAATTATAGGAACTACTATTTTTCCGGTAGTACCATTATTCATTTTAAAGGAGAGAGTACAAAGCGGGGCAGCCTGAACTATGTGCGGATGTTTTATAATGCCATGAGCATTTTTGTTCGTAAACATTATGGAGGGACAAAAGCCGGGTTCTTCAATTTCATGATCCACCTGGGTATCTGGGTAAGGGCTGTTATGGCGGGCTTTGGCCGTTTTATACAACGTGTTGGTTTACCGCTGATCGACGCCGGCCTGATCCTGCTTTCATTTTGGGGGATTAAAAATATTTGGGGCAACTATATAAGACCCGAGGTACAATATGATAATCGGTTGTTGTGGATCGCTATACCTGCTTTCACTATCCTTTATCTTATTACTGCATATTATGCCGGGTTGTATGATCGTTGGTATAAACGATCCGAGCTCTTTCGTTCTACATTGGTGGCTACGATAGTTCTATTGGCGGTTTATTCATTATTGCCCGAACAGTATCGCTTTTCAAGAGCTATTATTTTATTTGGCGCCATTCTCTCCTTTGTATTAATTGGTCTTTTACGACGGATACTTATTAAAACAAGAGTACTGACCGGCGGCAAAGAAAATGGAGAACAGGCCAACACACTCATTGTAGCTTCTCCAAAAGAATATGAGGAAGCTGTTCAATTAATGAAAGTGGCGGGAATGGAAGAAAAAATATTGGGCCGGGTTGCTGTAGCGGACAATGATCTTTCCGCTATTGGCTATTGGTCCAGACTGGATATGCTTTCGCAGGCTGTGCCATTTAAAGAAGCTGTTTTTTGTGAGGGAACACTTTCATTCAAAAATATTATTGATTCAATTGAAAGAGCCACCGGCAAAATAAAATTTAAAATTCATGCAGCCGGTAGCCAAAGTATTGTAGGCAGCGATTCGAAAGATAGTTCCGGTGAAGCCTTATCCAAAGAAAATGGGATTAAGCTGGCCGACCCATACAATCTCCGGCTCAAAAGATTACAGGATATCGGCGTTTCAGTGATCGCATTGCTGACCTTCCCTGTTCATTTAATTGCTGTAAAAAAGCCCATTCAATTTTTTGCAAATTGTTTTGCGGTATTGTTTGCACAAAAAACCTGGGTGGGTTATGCTGTTGATGAAAAAAATCTGCCCCCACTTCGCCAAGCAGTAATGGCCTGCAATGGAATACCGTTAATCATAAAACAGGAATTGCCACTGCAAAGCTTGCAAATGGTGGACTATTGGTATGCACGTGACTATGAACCATCACAGGATATAAAAATAATATGGAAGCGATACCCGAGATTGGGGGGGTGATAATTGCCAGTGGGCAATTGGCAAATGATCCCTATCGTTGATAGTTTACGATTTTGGTCCGTTGCTTATTGTCAATTGGCTATTGCATATTGGCCTTATATTCGCAACCTTTGCAATAATAACATTGTGTAACTTTAAATCAATGAGGTTCAGAGCTTGGAAACATGGCAAATATTATTGATATAAAAATACCGAAGGCAATTGCCGCTGCGTTAAGGATCCCGCCGAATGACGCCCGCCGTCAGCAGATACGTGTGTTGAAAAAACTATTGAAAAAAGCTCGCTTCACGGAGTTTGGACAGCGATACCGTTTTGATGATGCACTTTTAAACAAACATCCTGCAAAAAAATTCCAGGAGCTGGTGCCGGTGCATGACTATAATAAGATATACCAGGAATGGTGGAAGAAAACACTGGAAGGAATACCTGATGTAACTTGGCCCGGCAAAATAAAATACTATGCTCTCAGCTCGGGTACTTCTGAGGCGGCCAGCAAATACATTCCTGTAACAAAAGACCTGCTTCGAAGCAACAGCATTAACTATATACGTCAGCTGATCAGCGTATTTGGATATGAGGATGCCAATAGAAAGGCATTAACAAAAGGCTTTTTAATGCTGGGCGGCGCCACTGATTTGCAAAAAGGAGAAGCTGGCTGGTATGCCGGTGACCTGAGTGGGATATTGGCGAAAAAACGCCCTTTCTGGTTCCAGACATTTTATAAACCAGGAGGTCGTATAGCGGCTATGAAAGACTGGAATCAAAAACTCAACGAAATAGTCGAGCATGCGAAAGACTGGGATATTGGTTATATCGTTGGTGTGCCGGCCTGGTGCCAGATGTGTATGGAGATGGTAATTGAACACTACAAGCTTAATAATATTCACGAGATCTGGCCCAACTTCGGGGTCTTTGTACATGGTGGTGTTTCCTTTGGTCCTTATAAAAAAGGGTTTGAAAAATTATTGGGCAAGCCTATTGTATACATTGAAAATTATTTATCGAGCGAAGGATTTATTGGCTATAAAACAAGAGAGCATGCTCTTGGGATGCAACTGATCCTGAACAACAATATTTTTTTTGAGTTTGTTCCTTTCGATGACAACAATTTTGATCATGACGGGAATATCGTAGCCAATCCCGAAGCTAAAATGATACATGAAATAGAGAAAGGAAAGGAGTACGCATTACTGATGAGCACCAATGCGGGATCATGGCGTTATTTGATTGGTGACACTGTCAAATTTGTTGATATCGAAAGGCATGAAGTAGTAATCACCGGCCGGACAAAACATTACCTGAGCCTGGTTGGGGAGCACCTTGGTGTTGAGAATATGAACAAAGCCATACAATTGGTAAGTGAAGAATTTAATATCAGCATTCCTGAATACACTATTGTAGGATTTCCTTACCAAAACTTTTTCGCCCATAAATGGTATGTTGCTACGGATGATAAAGTAGATGCTGAGAAATTGAGAAAACGTATTGATGAAAACCTGCGGATTCTCAACGATGATTATGCTACTGAAAGGGACAGCGCTTTAAAAGAAGTTTTTCTCGAAGTATTACCGGAAGAAAAATTTTTAGAGTTTATGAAATTAAAAGGCAAGCTCGGAAGCCAGCATAAATTTCCGCGGGTAATGAAAGGAAAAATGCTGGAAGACTGGAATAAGTTTTTGGACACCGGAACCATTTGAATGTAAGATGTGCGATGTTTGATGTGCGGCAATTATCGTTTCTTCGGGGTAAAAAAGCTGTCGTGTATCGTGCACCTGATCTCGTACATTGTTTACTATGATTGAAGCATTTTTCAAAGGAATTACATTGGGTTTTCTGCTGAGCATTTCAGTGGGGCCGGTGATCTTTTCCATCATCAAGCAAAGCCTGAACAATGGGCATAAGGGAGGGATTGCTTTTGTCTTAGGCGTTTCCGCCAGTGATATCGGCCTTGTTTTAATCAGCAACGTATTTACCGAACTATTCACCAGTATCAGCACTCATCGTACCCCCATTGGCATTGCCGGCAGCGTTTTCCTGATAATCATGGGGGTTTACTTTTTGTTCTTTAAAAAAGTGAAAGTGGACGACAGGGGACAACAGGTTGTGTCCCGCTTTCGTAAAAGAGATTATGCAAAGCTTTTTCTCTCTGGCTTTTTTATGAATACTCTTAACCCGGCGATCTTCCTGTTTTGGATCACTACCTCCACCACATTAGTCAATCATACCATAGATGAGAGGATCGTGATTTTTGTTATCTGCCTTTTGTTTGTGTTGGCGGCTGATATCGCCAAAGTGATGCTGGCGGGTAAGATCCGTAACCGCCTTACGCCTCATAATATTCATAACATCAACCGTCTTAATGGGATCATCCTGATCGGCTTTGGTATTGCGCTGATCTGGGGCTTACTACTGTATGCCAAACATACCTGAGCATTTTAACAATTTAAAGCCGGTACAGGATTGTAAGTTTGGTGCATGAACCGGCTGCTTTTATTATTTATCTTTTTAATCTCTTTCGTATTAGCTCATTCACAGACCGGGTTCCTGTTTGTCAAAAAAGGATTTAAGAAAAAAAGAACTTATACTGAAGGAGAGATTATTTATCTGCGTTTGCAGGACAACAGTGTATACTATGGAATGATCACCCGTTTAATGAATGATACCATATTTGTAAGTGGCCGTCCTGTTCCGCGGATGGCTGTCAAGGAAGTGATCGTCAGTATCAAAACCCGGAAATCTTTTCATGTCCCCGCCAAAGATCTGTTGCTCATAACCGCGGGCGCGGCCTTGGTGACCGGTGGCCTTACGCTAAGCAAACAGGCTTCTTTCAAAGAGGCATTGCTTGCCGCCGCAGTAATAGGCTATGGCCCGCTGGTGGTCGGTTATTTGAAAAGTAAGATATCATTCAGGCGAAAGAAATACCGGATCGGCAAAAAATTCCGCTTACAAGTGCTTGATTTTTATATTCCGCGAAAACGTGCCTTTTAAACTATGACTGCAAGGATATAATTTTTAATATTGCAGCTCAATATGACTACGAAAGGCCTTTTACCAAAAATATGGCGATGGACAAAGAAGATCTTCCTTATCCTTTTCATTGCGCAATTTGTTTACATCATATTATTGAAGTGGATCAATCCCCCCATCACTATTACGCAATTAGTTAGCTGGGTCAGCGGTGATGGATTAAAAAGAGACTATGTAAGCAACAATTCCATTTCTTACAATGCCAAGCTGGCTGTTATTGCTTCAGAAGACCAGTTGTTTACTGATCACAATGGATTCGACTGGAAGAGTATTCAAAAGGCCATGAAGTATAATGAAAGAAAACCCGGTCGTGTCAGGGGCGCCAGCACCATCAGTCAGCAGGTAGCGAAAAATGTTTTTCTCTGGCAGGGACGATCATGGATACGCAAGGGATTAGAGATCTATTTCACCTTCATGATAGAATTGATCTGGGGAAAGAAGCGGATACTTCAAATGTACCTGAATGTAAGCGAAATGGGTACCGGCATCTTCGGCATTGAAAGAGCCGCCAATATTTATTTCAATAAACCAGCCAGCAATCTTAGCCGCCAGGAAGCGGCTCTCATAGCAGCCTGTTTACCTAATCCCAAACGATATAAAGTAAAACCAGCCTCGCCTTATGTAATGGCCCGTTCAAGAAGGGTCATGCAGCAAATGAATTTTTTACAACCCGATCCGGATCTGCAGGCAGTGATTGGAATAACGAAAGGAAAATAAATATACCCGAATGTATTTAAGCTAATATGGCCTCGACAGCGGTAATCGCTTTCTGCAATCTTTCTTCATACCCTCCATTGATATCCACCCAGGAAACAGGTTGATTCACCAGAATATCCTGGTAGATAAAATACAATCGTTGCCTGCTTTCAAGGTCCGGATATTCACGCAGCTCATCTTTTACCCAGGGCAGGTCCACATTGCATAAAAGGTAGAGATCGTATGTTCTTTCAACGATCTGGTCAAGAATAAAAAGATGACAGTTATCAAAAACAAATTCGCACCATACTTTCATAACGTACATATCAGTATCTATGAAAAGAAGACGGGAAGCCGTTGAGCCGGCACGTCCGGAAGAAATGGCTTTATCAGCAGCAATTGTCCTTCCGTCTTCCGGACTTTTGGACTTTCTGACTTCTTCAACATATTCATCTTCCATTGCTATTTGCCCTTTCGCTATCGTCAGCAGATCGTCAAATGTATAATTCATTCCATGTTTTAAAAGATATTCCCTGGCGAATTCAGGACACCATCTTGTTTTATAGTGTTCCGCCAGTTGCTTGCACAACGTGCTTTTGCCAGTGCTTTCCGGGCCAAGGATGACGATCTTTTTAAGCATACTGCAATTTACTGCGTTGCCGATTCCCGTTCAATCCTGCCGGAAAACATTTTTCTTCCGCGATTGTTATTTATATGTAATCAATTTTTTCACTAAAAAAAGTAAAAACATGAACTACAATCAGTCATGCGCCGCAAAAGGCAACTATTCCGGAAACAGGAACCGGCACCTGTTCATCCGTTCTATGCAAAGGGCTGCTGTCAATGTTTACAAAACAGACAGCAGCTTTGAAATGCTGGTATTCGCACCGGGCCGCATTAAAGAAAATTTTAGCCTGGGTGTAAAAGGAAATGAATTAACCATTTCTTACACGCCACCCGAAGGTTTTCCCAGGTTTGATTGGGTGCAGCGGGAATATAGTCGCGGAGGTTTTGAAAGAACTTTTACGCTGGATGATACCATCGATGCGACAAAGATCACGGCGAAGTATGAAGATGGTGTATTGGAGGTAAGCTTACCCGTTATCGCAGGTAAAGTCGCCGACAGCCAGGAGATTAAAGTGAGTTAAAAAAATCCCCTTGTAAAAACTAAGCGGCGGCTATTAATTAGTCGCCGTTTTTTTTGCTCTTTTTTTCCATTCAATTAAACCAAACACCGCCATGATTAATAACACGAAGTAATAAACACTGGTAAATACGTATTGTTTTGTAAAGTATAAAGGGATTGAAGCGATATTAGTGGCGATCCACCAATACCAGCTTTCCACTTTCTTTTTTGTCATCAGCCACATGCCGGTAAAAGCGGTAGCGGAAGCAAAAGCATCTCCCCAGGGAATGGCATTGGGAGCAAAATCTTTTTTTAAATAAGTCAGCAATGTAAATATGAGAATATAAAAAGAGGCGAAGAAAGAAAGCTGGTAAAACCACCATCGCTTATCAGAATAAGTGATATGCACGATAGGCTGATGGTGATCGTCCCTTCTGGCCCATAGCACCCATCCATACACACTCATGATAGTATAATATAAATTTACGCTGGCCTCGCCAAACAGACTTCCTTTAACGCTTAGATAGATATAGACAATAGTGTTAATTAATCCTGTCGGATAAACAAGAATGTTTTCTTTTCTTGAAAACCAAACACTGACAATGCCGGACAATACAGCGATGTATTCAAGCCATGTAGTATTCTTCATCCCGTCAACAAACTGCTCGTATATTTCCTGTATTGACAAAGCGATAGTTTACTGTAAACATAATTAAAAAAGCAAACCCTACGGAGGTTTGCTTTAACCATGCACAAACAGAAACAGGTACTCAAAGCATTTTAATTTTTGCTGATATGATTTATTTGTTTGTTCTTTTTTTGGTAAATGGTATCAGTATCGGCGCCCATTTTTTATAGGCTTTGTATTTTTCTCCGAAAGCCGTAAACTGCCTCCTTTTTTCAAAACTCATGGCCGCCAATATGTAACCGGTTGTAAGAACGGCGAAAAGCAAATGCGTTGCGGTCATCAGGGGCGTTGACCAAAAAGCAATCATAAAACCAATATACATGGGATTGCGTGCTAACTGGTAAAGCCCGGGTAATTCAAAAGACAATTCGGTATAGGGCTTTCCTTTGAAATATAACCATACCTGCCGCAGACCAAACAGATCAAAATGATTGATTAAAAAAGTGCTGATCAAAACAATACCCCAACCTACAAGGTAAAGGATATGTAAAAGATCCGTCGCTCCTTTATTTTCAACTGACCATACTATTCCTCCAACAGGTTGCCATTGCCACATCAGCAAAGCCAGGCAAAGACTGGATATTAGAACAAAACTGCTTCGTTCCAGTTCTTTAGGAATGATGCGTATCAACCTGCGCTTGAAAACCGTTCTCGCCATAATACTATGTTGCAATGCAAACAACAGCAACAGGGAAGCATTAATTAGAACAGCGGCAGATTGAGAAGTTTTCGGTTCGCCGTCAATTGTTTTTGGTACCACGAGATTACCCACGAAACCCATAGTGTAAAGAGTAGTGCCAAGAAAAGCGGCATAACTAACAATACCATATAGAAGGAACAGTATTTTTTTCATCATTATCGGATTTATTTGGTCTTAAGAACTTGTTATTGATCAGCGTTTCTATTTTGGTCCTCCCTGCCTGAGACAGGGAAATGTTGTAAAATTGTACTGTGTTTGACCGAAATTTTTGAACCGGGTAATAAGTCTGTCGCATTAGTATAATTATTACAGGAAGCTTCACCGTAGAAAATAGTTCTATAGCGAGCTTGTGGTTTTAATACATATTGACTTCATGTGATAAGGTTTTTGATTGGAAAACAATAATACTACACGGATAGAGGGAATCGACCTGCATATTAGCAGCCTGGCTGTTTACCCTTGTCATTGAATGCTTATTTTGAGAAGCGGCGAAGATTCATACATACCGTCTATGAATTACTGACGCTCATAATTATGCCTTAACTACTCAGGATAATAGCACGGCGAATAAAGAAATGAGTGAAATACCGGTAAATTATTGTTAGTTACAGGAAAGTAAGACAAAATCAAAATTTAACATTTTCTGCATCGGCTCATTTGCATATATATATGTTGTACAAAAAGAAAATACTAATTGGTTTTTTTTCCGGTCTTACTTGTATTACATCGGTCTTCAGCCAGTATAAATTTGAAAAACCGGTCGTTATCGGCAAAGAGCTCGGGTTTCGCTATAATGATGTACGCAGTATCAAAAAAGGAAAGGATGGCTTTATGTGGATGGGTACATCAGAGGGTCTCTGTCGTTTTGATGGACAGCATGTAAAAATATTCAGGCTCACTGAAAATTTTAATAAAGCTCCTTTCGACAATTCGGTACTGGCGGTGCTGCCGGTAGACAATGAAATCTGGATGGGCACCAGGCAAGGTCTTTCTGTTATGAACAGCAAAGACAACACATTCCGGCATTACCAGTTTGCGGAAATAGGAAAAGCGGATTCACTGGCAAGAAAAACTAACCAGCAGGTATCGGTATTGTATCGCGACAAAGCAGGAAAAGTATGGATTGGCACGAAAGGAAAAGGCGTTTGCCTGTATGACAAAGCGAGAGATAACTTTCGATTTTTTTCTATTGAAAGAAAAGATTTTCCTCCGCTCTTTCCCTCGCTCGATGCGGATAATGCTATACTAAGCATTGAAGCCTCGCCAAACAATGATTCGATAATATGGGCTGGTACACCCGGAGGGTTGCAGGAAATAAACCAATATACCGGTCGGGTCAGGCTGTATACTTTTCCTCAAAAAAATAAAGATTACCAGGTTGCGCTGAATGCTTTCAGGCGCCTCTATCATCATGACGACAGCCTTTTGTATGTTGGAAGCTGGGCGGCCGGGGTAAATGTTTTTGATCCGGTCAAAGCAAACTATACACCACTGCCGGTAAAAAGCGAAAACGCCAAAAAAATATTGAACTCGCCTATTGAAAGTATTTATCGAAAAAGTGATCACGAGATATGGATCTCATCTATTGCGGGAATGGTCGTTTACGATTCAAAAATCAAAGATATATCCTGGTATAAATTCAATAACTCCGTAGAGAACGAGTTTTATGCGGTGGATTATATTGACGAAGCCAACCGGGTATGGCACACCGATATTAACGGTCTGCAATATTTTGATCCGCTCATGCAACAGTTTAGCAGATACTCATTCAAAGATCTTAGCGGACCGGACTGGGTATTCGCTTTTTACATTTTATCTGATAAAACCGGAAATAACATAACTGTCTGCCCCAGGATGACGGATGGAATTTATCACTTTGACCGGCAAAAAGAAAAATGGACCAAATCCTTGTTTCCTCATAACAAATCGTTCAAATCCGAAAAAGACGCCATCAGGGGTTTTGTTGAGTTACCGTCGGGAGATTTTATTATCTCCGCAGACAGGGGGATGTTTATTTATTCGGAAAAAGCAAAACAGGTAACGCTGCTTCGCGACCAGTTACCGTTTTCACTGACCCGGCGTGGAGAAATATTGCTGGATCATTCGAAAAACTTATGGATAGCGGATGATGAATTGGGATTGATAAAATGGAAACCCGGAACCAGTCATTATAAGATCTATAAAACCAGGGAACCATCAAATGATAGTCTCCCTGTTACCGCCCGGCTGGCTAATCTTTTAGAAGATAGCCGGGGAAATATATGGTTTAAACGGCCCGGCGGATTTGGAATATACCTGGCTGCGAAAGATACTATACAAAATTTCTTGTATGCAACAAATGACAAGATCAGCTTTCCGGTAGTTAATTATTTTGCGGAAGACCGCAAAGGAAGAATCTGGATAAGTGGTGAAGGTGGTTGGATAGGATATGCATTAAATGATAATCCGGAAAAAGGAATTGTTCATAAAGAAAACTGGAGAAATAAAGGGCAGGCGGCCTATTTACCGGGATTGGCAACTGATATCCACGGTGATGTATGGGGTTATACCTCTAAAGACCTGTTCAAAATAAATACAGATGACCTGTCGGTAACAACTTACAGTTTCAGTTATGGCATTGACGAGGTTGATTATTTTCATTTTTCTTTTCTTCCATCCGGGGAAATAATTTTTGGCGGACGAAATGATATTATTATCGCCAATCCTTCTGAATTAAAAAGGAATACCGAGATTCCTGTTCCTTATATTGACAACCTGGAAGTGATGAACCGGCCTTTTGCATTCACCAATAGTATATCATCGCTCAATCTCAATCATACACAGAATTTTTTCACCATTGGGTTTTCAGCCCAGGCGTATACCATGACTAGAGAACTTCGGTTTCGTTACAGGCTGAAAGGGTTTGACGACTGGACAGAAACCAGCAATACCAGGCTGGCAAATTATACCAATATTCCGCCGGGCGATTATGTATTTCAATTACAGGCAGCGAACAACGAAGGAGTATGGAATAAAAAAATGATGGAACTACCGGTTCATATCGCAACACCCTGGTGGCAAACCTTGTGGTTTCGGATAATCGCTATTGCCGCTATTGCATTTCTTGCATGGTGTCTTTATCGCTACCGTGTCAGCCAGGTTCGTAAAAAAGAACAGATCCGGTCACAGTATGAAAAAAAATTAGCCAACGTAGAAATGAGCGCTTTGCTGGCGCAAATGAACCCTCATTTTTTATTTAACAGCCTTAATTCAATTGACAGTTACATTATAAAAAACGAATCAAAAAAGGCATCTGAATACCTGAATAATTTCGCCAGGCTGATGCGGCTGATCCTCCAAAATTCACGGTCCAATTATATCAGCCTGAAAGATGAACTCGAATCACTGGATCTTTACCTGCAGATGGAAAGCCTGCGCTTCGCCAGCCGCTTCGACTACGAAATAAAAATGTCAACGGATATTGACAGCTCTTCCATACTGATCCCTCCTATGCTGATTCAACCGTATATTGAGAACGCCATCTGGCATGGGTTAATGCATAAAAAAGATGGCAGACCGGGGAAAGTGGAATTGATTATTTCAAAACGAGAAGAAAGTTTATTATGTGCGATTGAAGACAATGGCATTGGCCGTGAAAAAGCGACGGCATTACGGTCACAGAAAACTGGTAACCATAAACGATCAATGGGAATGCAGATAACCCAGGACAGGATAGAGATGATCAATAAACTGTACAGTACGAACACAACAATTAAAATTATTGATCTGCATGATGAAGAGGGTAATGCGAGCGGAACAAGGGTAGAATTGGTAATTCCTGTTTAACTGTGGCCCGGATAATTAAAATTTATAGTTATGATAAAGGCAGTGATCATTGATGATGAACAACACAGTATTGATACGCTGAAGTGGAAGCTGGAAAATTATTGCCCGGATGTCACCGTCCAGGCATCATTTGATAGCCCTGCGGAAGGAATAACGTATCTAAAAAATAATCCTCCGCACCTTCTTTTTTTAGACATCGAAATGCCCATGCTCAATGGTTTTGATGTATTGGAAGAGTTGGGTAAGGATCTGCCTTTCGATATTATTTTCATTACCGCCTATGATAATTTCGGGATACAGGCCGTTAAGTTCAGCGCATTGGATTATCTATTAAAGCCCGTACAAAACCGCGAGCTGAAAGAAGCAATTGATAAACATCTGAAGAAAGTGATGCATAAAGTATCATCCGAACAGATAGATTTATTATTAAATAATGTACAGGCCGAAAAGAAAGGCAAAGTGGGTAAGATCGCCCTGGCATCCAAAGAGAGCATTGAGTTTGTTGATCCGCACCAGATTGTTTGTTGCGAAGCCAACAGCAATTACACCAATGTATTTCTCGCTGAGGGTAGAAAAAAAGTGATCTCCAAAACACTGAAAGAATTTGAAGATATGCTTGTGATGTACAGCTTCTTCAGACCACACAATTCCTTTTTAGTTAATCTCAGGCGGGTTAATGAATTTATCCGCGGCGATGGCGGCTATCTTGTAATGGAAAATAAAATGAAGATTCCCGTTTCTAAAAATAAGCGGGAGGAATTGATGGAACTTCTCGCCTGAAATGTTCGGGAGCCAAATAGAACAAGACTATCTTTCTGAAACACAAGGCACTAAGAAAAAACTTTGCGGGCCTTGCGGCTTTGTGGGAGACAGAGGGTCTGCCCAACTGTTTAAAAGGCTAACTCATAAAGCCGCCCTTCCACTCATACAAACAGCTGATCGGATCAAGTACTGTTTTATCGTTGAGCAGAACGTTTGATTTTTGCTGTTTAATCACGACCACTTAGTTAAGGCAAATTCACATGAAAGAAAAAAAGAAGATCCGGACAAAAGACGGGAGGACGATTGGCATTACTTGTTATTTACCTGAGACAGGAAATAAGGGATGTATAGTTTTAGCACCAGCCGCACAATTCGTACAGCGTAATTATGAAGCGTTTTCAAATTTCTTTGAACAACAAGGCTATATAGTTATCACATTTGACTATCGGGGAGTAGGCGAATCCGCACCTGCACAGTTAAAAGGTTTTGAAGCTGGTCTTCAACAGTGGGCGGTGCATGATGCAGATGCTGTGTTACGTTTTGCCAGAAGCAATTTTCAAAATCAGGAACTGATCTATATAGGCCATGGCATAGGGGGTGAGCTGGTGGGTTTAGCACAGGCCAGTCAATATATCAACAGGCTGGTTTTGGTAAGCAGTTCTTTATCCTGCAAAAAGCTTTGGACCTGGACAGGCAGGCTGCGCCTCAATGTCAGAAAAACAGTAGCGAGGCTGGCAAGCAGGTGGGTCGGTTATTTTCCAGGCAAGAGATTAGGTCTTTTCAATGACTTACCAAAAGGTGTTGCGCACGAATGGGCCAACTGGTGCGATAATCCTAATGGCTTGTTTGACGTATTCCCCGAGAACAATTATCGCAAGCTGCAGGTGCCACTCCTGGCGGTTAGTTTTTCAAATGACTGGACAACGCCTGAAAAAGCGGTAAAGAGATTGCTCAGTTATTTTTCCAGCGCCTGCATTACATGGCATCATATTAATCCGCAGGAGCTGGGATGGAAAAAAAGAAAGCAGTGTTGTTTTTTTGCTTTTGCTATGCAATCAAAAACATGGGAAATGCTAAGAACTTGGCTAAACGAAGAACCATGCCGTGAACAAACGCTGATTATTAATGACTGATTCAAAATTGTTTGCTCTTATTACGATATTTCTTCAATGGACGCAGGTATTTAATTCCTTTTGATGTTTGAAATCTTGTAGGTACTTGTCGCCATTGCCGGTTGGCATCAGAAGACCATACCAGGAAATGAAGATGTGGCGTAAAAGTATAACCTGTTTTTCCACTTAATGCTATCACCTGTCCTTTTTTGACGGTATCACCTAGGTTTACTAAAACGCCATCTTTTTGTAAATGCCAGTAACCGGCTCTTGAACTATCGGCGTGTTGTATGATAACGTAATTCCCATAAGGACGGTATTTTTTTTTCAAGCCACCACGATCGCCGTCTTCCTTTAGTCTTACAACCACTCCATCTCTCACTGCGCAGATCTTTGTTCCCCTTTTCATTTTAAAATCAAGAGCCGCTCTCTCCCGATGTGTAAATGAACTGAAGTAGCCCTGTATCATGTAATAAGCTTTGCCTTTTTCATAGGGCAAAGCATAAACATAACTCGTGTCGTCTTTGATAATCCCCTTTTGTAACTTCTTTATCTCTTTAGCCATAGGGTTCTTGCTGACATAGCAACCGGATGCTAATATGACGACGGATAATGTGATAATTAACCTCATTACGGAAACTGTTTAGTTGTTGTAACAGGACGGATAAAAACCCTATTTTCCCTATACAAAAAATAAAACGGGTCGATCAAGAGCCGTACATTGAAAAAGATGTTTGTAAAAATATCAACTTTCAGTTAGTTATTATCAGAGGTCCAAAGCAAACCGGTTATCAATTGATGTTACGATAAAACTTACCGGGCCGCAGATAAATTATTCCTTTATTGGTATTGAAACGGGTAGGAATTTGAACAAAATTTCCTGAAGCGTTATAACCCTGTACTTCAAAATGTAAATGAGGAAATGCCGAATAGCCGGTATTTCCACTATAGCCAATTAGCTGACCGGCTTTAACGGTATCACCGGTATTTACCATAACACCATTTTTTTGCAGGTGCCAGTAATGACCTACGGAACCATCGGCATGCTGAATTGAAATATAATTTGCCTCTAACATAAATTCTTGTTTCAACCCTCCTTTATCGGCGTCTTTCCTGGATGAAATCACCACACCATCCCGTGCCGCGCATATTTTCGTTCCTTTTTTTATTTTAAAATCAAGAGCGATCTCACCTTTGTGACTCATCCTACTATTATACGCCTGGATAAGAAAAACTTTCTTACTGTTCTCAAATGGCAAGCGGTAGATATAACTGTTGTCTTCTTTGAACTTTCCTTCTTTCAGGTCACGAATTGAATACTGCTCCTGTGCAAGGGAAAATAAAGGAAGTAACAGTAAGATCAGCGTTGTTTTCATCAATTGTTTTTATTTTTAATGGCGATCATAGCCGCTGCAATACTAACCGCAATTTCTTCTGGGGTCTCGCTTTTAATAAAAAGACCTGCCGGAGCATGAATGCGTTCCAAAAATTCTTCTTTCATTTCTTCATTCCTGTACCCGGTCATCATCTTTTTGATTTTCGACTTACTGCCCAATACACCTAAAAACCTGAAATTTTTTTCGATCAAAGCCCGGATGGCCTCATCGTCGGTACGGTAACCAAACGTCATGATGATTACATAATGATTGGCACCGGAAGGGATCAACTCCTTTAACTCTGAATAATCATTTATAAAATGTTTTTCCTGGGCATCCTTATTTTCCCGCATTGTTTTTAATTCCTTCCGGTCGTCATATACATGGATATAAAAACCCATCAGACGCATCAATTTTGATAAGGCCAGTGCACAATGACCACCACCGACAATAAAGAGTTGATTTTTGTATCCTGTTTTTTCAATGTAAATCCAATCTTCTTCGAATCGCATCTCAAAAAAAAAATCGTTTTCCGGAACAGTTGAGGAAAAAGCGATTCCTGATGGGGACAGGTTCAACGTTCCGTTTTTATTTTGTTCCAGTGAATCAATAATATTTTTAACAACTACCGAATCCGTTTGAATCAACTGGTATAAAAGAATGGTTTGTTCACCGGAACAGATCATTCCGCTTTGATTGGCGGCAGCCTCTTTATCGTGATGTTGTTTCCTGATTTCTTGCTCCTTGCCTCCTTGTCCCTTGAGCCTTTTTTTCGCCATTTCCGCGAACTTATGTTCCATGATACCGCCACCGATAGAACCTTCCATATCACCCGTTTCATTTACCGCCATGAAAAAGCCTTGTCTGCCGGGGCTGCTTCCCTTGCTTTCCAGCACATATAAAAGCATCACGGCGATACCTTTGCCGAGACTGTCACTGATCAATTTCCAGGTAGCTATGTTTCTCATTTGTTAGATAACAGGTATAAACTTATTTCTTTATTAGTTGTTTGCAAAAAGTAAACCTTAGCCAGTCCGATTTTTTGAACAGTAAATAAAAAGTTAACAGATGAAAGCCATTATTTTAAAAGAAGCAGGAGCAGTAGAAAATCTTGAACGTAAGGAAATTCCTGCACCCGCAATTAAAGCCGACGAAGTATTAATACAAGTAAGGGCGATCAGCATTAACCCGGTTGATATTAAAACCAGGATAGGTAAAAGCTTATATGATGAACTGAAAAGCAGGAACGAACCGATCATCCTGGGCTGGGATATTTCTGGTGTGATAACAGAAGTGGGCTCAGCGGTAACAACATTCAAACCAGGAGATGAGGTTTTTGGAATGATCAATTTTCCCGGACACGGTAGAGCTTATGCTGAATATGTGGCTGCGCCTGCTTTGCAGTTAGCACTAAAGCCTTCCAATATTTCTCATGAAGCAGCAGCTGCTGCGACACTCGCGGCTTTAACTGCCTGGCAATCCCTGGTTACGCATGCCAAACTAAGCAAAGGACAAAAAATATTGATACATGCAGCAGCGGGCGGCGTTGGTCATTATGCGATACAGATCGCCAAATATCTCGGAGCGTATACGATTGGGACTTCATCAGCGGGCAACAGGGATTTTGTACTAAATCTTGGAGCTGATGAGCAAATAGATTATAAAACCCAACGACTGGAAGATGCCGTAAATAATGTTGATTTCGTGCTCGATTCTATCGGTGAAGCGACTATTGATTCGTCGGTGGCTGTTACTAAAAAAGGAGGAACTGTTATCTTTTTACCCAGCGGAATCGATGACGAAAAATTAAAAGAGCTAAATAATACCGGGATAAATTGCTACCGGATTTTGGTAAAGTCTAACGGCGATGACATGAAACAAATAGCCGCGTTACTTGAAAAAGGAATTATTACATCTCATGTATCACAGGTCTTTCCCTTTGAAAAAATGACAGAAGCGCATTTACAAATTGAAACCGGGAAAACAAAAGGAAAGGTAATAGTTATGATTTAATTTTTTCAGTCAACTGAAAATTTGGTCGCACAAAAAACCGTCGCCTGACCATATATATAATGGCGAATAAAATTCCTGCAATACCGCCCAGGTAACTAAAATTATGTATGGAGCCTACGATGATAAAATGATTTTTATCGACTAACCCTTCCGGCAGCGGCCAATCAACGCCCTTTTTTACTAAATAATATTTTCCCCACAAAAACCCGATAAATGCAAAGAGAATCGCGGTAACAAGAGTAACCCTGATTCCGTTCATAATAGCCTTTCGCATGATCTTATGATTGCTAAAAATCAATCCTGTTAAGCCTAACATGATTCCGATAAATATGCCCATCCACCAACTGGCCAGGAAACCGATATAGGCAACCGTCTGGCGATGGCCGCGAAACTCCGCTGGTTCAAAACCAAACTGTTGATACTTGAATTTGGTAAAATATTCCGGTGAAATGGAATAAGTGACCTGGTCATGTATGATGCCATACAGACCAGATAAAAGAATGGCGATAAAAGTAGTTGCTGCAAAAACCCCAAACTTTCTCATTCCTAAATGTATTAATGGAGAACGGCTTTTTCTATTTTCTGGTATAAACTCATCAATACTTTCTCGGGTGTCATTGGAGCATCATAAGGAATATCGGCTACAGGATTGAATGCTTTCACGGCATTTCGCAAAGCAAAGTATGCAGCGATACCATACATCAATGGAGGCTCACCCACCGCTTTGGACTGAAGAATTGCAAGATTATTTTTTTGTGTTTCTAAAAAATGAATATCCATTTCTTTGGGTACCGAATAAATATCCGGCACTTTATAAGTGGATAAGGCATTCGATCGCAACTTTCCTTCTTTGTCATAAACGATTTCTTCCATCGTCATCCAGCCAATCCCCTGTACTATTCCCCCTTCACATTGCCCCATGTCCACTAATTTGTTCATACTGTTGCCTGCATCATGTACCACTTTTACTGCATCCACTTCATAAATCCCCCGCAGGCAATCTATAGTAGCGCTTACAATAGCAGTGCCATATACATGATAAGCGAATGGATGGCCTTTTTCTTTTGCCGGATCAAAATGAATATCGGGTGGTGTGTAGTGCGCATGCTCAGATAAACTAATTCGTTTAACAAAAGTAGTCATCACCAGTTTCTTCCAATTCCATTCAATTTTTTGACCATTAGCAAAAATGCATTCATCTTTTAACTCAATAACATCTGTGGGGAGTTTTAATTCATCAGCGGCCACTTGTTTTAATCGTTTCAATATTTCATTACAGGCCATTTCAGTGGCTTTGCCATTCAGGTCGGCTGTGGCGCTTGCGGCGGAAGGAGAAGTATTGGCGATGCGATAGGTATTAGTGCTGTTTATTTTTACTTTGGATGGATCGACAGAAAAAATTTTGGCAGCTACCTGTAAAATTTTTGTATTCACCCCCTGTCCCATTTCTACTGCGCCGGTGCTGACGCCAATACTTCCATCCGTATATACATGCACCAATGCTCTTGCCTGGTTCATCAATGTTTTTGTAAAGGAGATGCCAAAACAGATCGGCATCAGAGCCATTCCTTTTTTATACAATTCATTAGACGAATTGAAATCATCAATCTTGCGTTGTAATTTTTTTATACTAAATAATTCATCCACTTTATTCCAGCATTCATTGGCCTCGCTGACAGCTATTTGTCCGTACGGAAATTCATCACCGGTTTGCAATAAATTTTTTTGCTGTATCTCGGATGTAGAAATACCCAGCGCATCAGCTGCTTTAGCAATGGCGGCTTCTATTACAAACATTCCCTGCGGACCTCCAAAACCGCGAAAGGCTGTATTCGGTGGTAAATTGGTCCTGCAACTGTAAGCCGTGGCTTTTACATTCGGAACAAAATAAGAATTAGTGCAGTGAAATAAAGTTCTTTCCATTACTGCGGGAGAAAGATCGGCGGCCGCGCCTGCATTCTGATAAAATGTTGTTTCATATGCGACAATTTTTAATTCTTTATTCAACCCGATCCTGAAATCAGCCGAATAAGGATGACGCTTACCGGTCATCCGCATATCTTCCATGCGATGCAGGGAGTATTTCACCGGTTTTTTTAAATGATAAGTTGCCAGGGCGCATAACACTCCCCAGGTAGTAGCCTGGTCTTCTTTACCGCCAAACCCGCCACCTAATCTTGTAGTATCTACTTCTACCTGGTGCATCGGGATGTTCAGTACTTTTGCCACTGTTCTTTGCACTACTGTTGGCCCCTGCGTGGAAGAATACAATTTTATCATTCCCTTTTCTTCGGGTATGGCATAAGCGCCCTGGGTTTCGATATATAAATGTTCCTGCCCGTTTGTTTCGGTTCGTCCCTCAAAAATATGATCGCACTGTTCCCATGCCGTATTGATATCACCTATGGTAAATGTTCTGGGGGGAATTATTAATTCTCCTTTTTCCTTTGCCTCTCTCGGATCGGTGATGATGGGTAATGCCTCTATTTCTATTTTTATTTTCTTTACGGCTGATCTCGCGATCTCTTCTGTTTCGGCTACTATCAATGCCACTGGCATCCCGCAAAAATGAACATGATCCGATGCCAATAATTCTTCATCCGGTACAATGCCACCAATCTGGTTTTCGCCGGGAATATCTTTAGCGACAAAAATTTTCACCACACCTTTTATTTTTTCAGCCTCACTGGTATCCAGCGAAATTATTTTTCCATGTGCCACGGGTGAATCAAACACAGCTGCATATAATGTTCCGTTGATGACCGGTATATCATCAAGATAAACCGATTCACCCCTGACATGTGTGTATGAATCTATATTTTTCATATTGTTTGGGCCACAGGTGAACGCAAATAAACACAGATAATCGATTCGGCGTTTCCCAATAAAAGCTGCTATCTGCGTTAATCGGTGTTCATCTGGGGCTAAAATTATTTTTCTATGTACGGCCCGCCCGTTTCACCCCATCCCCATTTCGGCATGGGCTCCTGTTGATCGACCGGGTTTTCTGTTTTTTGAGAATTGATAACAGCGATACGGCTTCCCCATTCCAAATATCCTACCAATGCGGAACGGAATTCGGGATCATTCGCCAAACCAATCTCATCCGCACTTTGCAACAACAGGTCCATCCAGCGTTTCCGTTTATTTTCATCCAGCATTTTCCCGATATGATGCTGTATCATTTTATAGTGACTGCCTGCATCTTTGTTAGTATATTCTGAAGGCCCTTCAAACACTTCCCCGATAAAATGCGCTACATGTTGGCTATGATCCGCAGACATATCTTTAAACACAGGGTACAGGAGATCATCTTTAAATACCTTTTCATAAAAAAGTTTGGTGAGACGTTCCAATGTTTCTTTACCGCCCGCCCATTCATATAATGTTGGTGTTTGCATCAGGTACTGATTAGTTTAGATGTTTGAATACCGGGGAATAGTTTTATAAAATGCGCTTTTATCAATTGCCCCAGCAATAACTTTTTATATTCTTTCGTTCCTCTTGCATCGCTGATTGGTGAAATTTCGGTTTGTGCTATTTCAATCCCTTCATAAATTAATGCTGCTGATAGATTTTTTCCATTTAAAAACTTCGAAATTTTTTCTAAATACATGGGCACCGGTCCCACACCACCGGCAGAGATGTTTGCCATTTCAATCATGTCTTTATTCATCGTAATACTTATGGCTGAATTAACCGTAGCGATATCGAGGTTAGTTCGTTTGCTTACTTTTTCAAAATTGAACAGCGAATTTTTTCCGGGTAATTCGAACCAAATCTGTTCAATATATTCTTCAGGTCTTTTATCTAATTGCTTATAGCCTTTATACAGTTTTCTTAGTGGCAATTCTCTTTTTGTTTTTCCATCGCTAAAACATATTTGTGTATCCATCGCTAAAAAGAAAATAGTAAAATCGCCGATCGGCGAAGCATTGATAAAGTTTCCGGCTATCGTCGCCATATTTCGGATAGGAGTAGAAGAAACCAATTTTACATACCGATAAAAATCAGGGAAGGCCTTATTGATAACAGGGCAATTTTGCAGGTCGGTAACAGTAGCGGAAGGACCGATAACGCATTTGCTTCCTTCCTGTGTAACGCCGTTTAATGCCGGATGATCAAAAACAAAACGAATATCCGCATGGGTCATCTCATCGTGTTTCTGAACGTAGAGATCGGTGCCACCACTGACGATCGTTTCGCGATAGCTATCGGGACATGAATCGTGAGTCGTGAGTTGGCCGTTCGCAGAATTTTGCAACCTCCTTTTTATGCTGGAAAAATATCCCGGTAATATTTTTTGCTTTGCAACAAATACACAGGCTTCTTCCCCGTTTCTTTCTTTCATTATTTCCGCTACCTGGCCCGCTGCTCTTTCAATGGATTTATAACCAGTGCAGCGGCAGATATTTCCATCCACGGCGGCAATGGCATTTTCTTTTGTTGCTTCCTGATCAGTTAAACAAAATCCTGCCAGTGACATGACAAACCCTGGTGTACAAAAACCGCATTGGGTAGCGCCTTCATCCGCCATCGCTTGTTGAATAGGGTTTAATCCTTCTTTATTGTTGATGCCCTCAATAGTGACGATATGTTTTCCCTGCGCATTCCCAAGCGGCAGCAGGCAACTGGTCATGGATTGATAGTGTAAACCGTTTTCTTTGATCTCACCCACCAACACCGTACAGGCTCCGCAATCACCTTCGCGGCAACCGATCTTGGTGCCCATCAAATGCTGATGGTAACGGATAAAATCCAGCAGCACGGTACCTGCTGGCAGGCTTGTTGCTATTTCCTTTTCATTTAAGATAAAGCGGATCAATGACATTGGTTTGATGATTAATAAAGTTACTATAATTTGGCTCGCCGGGCTAACGGATAGTTTGAAAGCTGCCAACTCGTGCAGACGCAATAGTCCTTTAAAATGTCGCCTTTGCACCGCTTTCATTTCATTTTTATACAGCACTTTTGTATTGCCGGATTCAACAATACATTAACTAATACTTAAAAACGAATTGTCATGGAAAAACTGAATTTTAAAACTGTTATCAATGCGGCACCCGAGAAAATTTGGAACGTTCTCTGGAATGATGACACTTACCGTAAATGGACATCCGCTTTCGCTGAAGGTTCTTATGCCAAAACCGACTGGCAAGAAGGCAGTAAAGTATTGTTCCTCGATGGTAATGGCCGCGGTATGGTAAGCCGGATTGCCAAAAACAGGCCCAATGAATATATGTCGATTGAACACCTTGGAGAGATCAACAACGGTGTGGAAGATACAACCAGTGATAAAGTCAAAGACTGGGCCGGCGCTCATGAAAACTATACGCTGAAAAAAGTAAATGGAAAAACAGAACTAAGTATCGACATGGATATTAATGATGAATTCAAAGAGATGTTTGCGAAAATATGGCCGGTCGCATTGGACAATGTAAAAAAGCTATCAGAAAATTAAGTAGTGGAATAGTATGGGAAAAGTAATTGCAGAGATAACAATGTCTCTGGACGGTTTTATTGCCGGGCCCGGTATCAGCAGTAAAAACCCGATGGGAATAAACGGACAACGCCTGCATGAATGGATATTTAACAGAGCCACCGATACCGATAAAGCTATGATTGCGGAAATAATGAAGAGTATCGGTGCTGTTATTACAGGCAATCATACATATGCAACCGCTATTGATGAAGCATGGTCAGGAGCCACTCCTTTTGATGTTCCTGTTTTTGTGATCTGTCATGGAGCTCCTGAAAAAAAAATAAATGGCTTTGTCTACGCAACAGGCGAAATCCAGGAAACATTGGAGCTGGCGCGTAAAGCCGCGGGAGAAAAAAATACCTGGATAATGGGGGGCGCCAATATTATACAACAGTATATAAAGGCCGGTTTAATAGAAGAACTGCATCTTCATATCGCATCTATTCTTCTTATGCGGGGAACAAAATTGTTTGATAATACCATTGCTGATCCGGTTGAATTAACGAGAAAGAATGTTACTGCCACCCCAGGCGCCCTGCATACGGTATTCTGTTTTAATAAATAGCCACCCTTATTAACTGATGAGTGCATCAAATAGATGCAGGCCAGTTTGTTTTGAATAACTGTTCATAATATACATGAAGAGGTTATCCGACCGGGAAAAAATGATTTCTGCAACTGGTTGTGGGTTGAAATAGAAAAGAGATGCGTGCTGAGCCGGCTGTTATCAAAACGCAAACAGGGTCTTTTTCAGACCCCGTTGCGACATTAACCTTAAACCTTAATCAAAAAAAACTTTTTTATAGTTCCGGCGCTAACTGGCTATGATTGATATAATTTACCAGTGCGGCTACATTTGGCAGATTGAGTTTGCGCAGGATATTATAGCGATGTACTTCAACCGTCTTTACCTTTAGCTGGATGTTTTCCGCTATCTCCCTGGAAGTAAGTCCCTTCTTTACGAAACCGATTATATCGAGCTCACGTTTGGAAAGATCGTTTAGCGCATTTGTTTTTTCTTTTCCGCTTAATTCCTGTTCCGCTAAAATATTCTTCACCTCATTACAGATATATTTCCGGCCTTGATATATTTCTATGATAGCTTTTACCATTTCTTCTCTCGAAGAGTTTTTGGTGATATATCCTACGGCTCCCATTTGAAAAAATTTTCGAACATAAGCCGGTTGCGTATGCATGGATGCAGCCAACACCTTTGACAGGGGTGATTGTTTTAGAAGCTGCGCTGTTGCTTCAAAACCATTTATCCCCGGCAGGTTCAAATCCATCATCACGATAGCAGGCCGCCACTGCTTAGCCAACTCCACCGCTTCTTCACCACTTCCACAATGGGCTACTACCTGGAACCGCGAATCTGCAGTAAATAACATCACCAATGATTCGCGGACTAATTTATGATCGTCCGTGATGAGCAGTGTGATTTTTTCCATAGTATTCGGTTATTCGCAAAAGGGATAAGGGTGATGGGTGCTTCCGTCACCCGTTAATTCTTAGCAAAGGTGGGCCAATAAGAACAGGAGGAAAATAGTTGTAACTGTAGATTTTTTGTAGTAAAAAGTCTACGTTGCGGGCCTGTTTGGGCGTAATGATTTAAAACCAGCCCGTAAAAAAAACTTCAGGGGTCGACGGTATATAAATTACAATTGCCAAATATTGGTTAAAGCATTTAACGGGCTTTGTGCAAAATGTCTATTTCGGCATCTTACCCGCAAAATCATCACCATGAATCCGCTTGTTAAACTTTTTGCCAGCATTACCCTATGTACTTTTCCTGGTTTGGAAAAGTCGACTGCTAATAACAGATCCTTCGACCACTCAGCAACACCGGCTAAAATACAGGCGGCCATTCTGCTGGACGTAAGCGGCAGCATGAACGGCCTGATAGAGCAGGCTAAAGCGCTACTCTGGAATATGGTGACAACGCTGGGAAAAACACAGTGTTCAGACAACAGCAGCCCGCAAGTGGAACTGGCTCTTTATGAATATGGCCGTGCTACCAATGATGTAGCAAAAGGCTATGTAAAACAACTTAGCCCCTTTACCAGCGACCTTGATGAAATATCTAAAATATTATTCAGCCTGAATACCAATGGAAGCGATGAATATTGCGGGCAAGTGATCTATACCAGCATAGATGAGTTGAAATGGGATGCATCAGCCGGCAACTATAAAGTGATCTTTATTGCCGGCAATGAGGATTTTTTGCAGGGCAGCCTTCATTACACAAAAGCCTGTACTAAAGCAAAAGAAAAAGGAGTGATCGTCAATACCATTTACTGCGGAGACTACAAAACGGGGCTTGCTGAGCATTGGAACCTTGCAGGCGAATGTGGCAATGGCAGTTTCACCAATATCAACCAAAACGCAAACGAATTCGATATACCTACTCCTTATGATACCACGCTGATAGTGTTAAACAATAAACTCAATGACACTTATATCGGGTATGGTACTTTTGGCTATACCAATAAAGTACGGCAAGAAAAAGTGGACCAGCTGAATTTTTCAAAAAGTAAGAATCTTACCGCCGAGCGTATGGAAGCCAAGGCCAAATCGAAGGTTTACAGTAACAGCTCCTGGGATCTTGTAGATGCTAACACTGCCGATAGTACTTATATCACCAGGGTTGACAGGAAAACGCTGCCAGATAGTTTGAAAAATAAAACCACAGCACAGTTGCAGCAGATTGTAAAAGAAAAAACAACAATGCGCAAAGCAATACAGGAAGAAGTAATTACTGTTAATGCCAGGCGCAGTAAATATATCACTGAACAAAAGTCAAAGGCAGCATTAAATAAAAATGAACCTACGCTGGAATCAGAAGTGGATAAGATCCTCAGAGAGCAGGTAAAAAGATTCAATATGAAAATAGATTAAGGAGCCGTTGATTATTTAACATAACCGCCCTGCTCAATCCAGCACCTGATTACATCTCTTTCTTCCGGTGTCATATTGGTTTTATTATTTTGCGGCATTGTCCTGGTTGCTACCACCCGTTGCATAATGAGATTTTTTTTAGCGACGATCTCCTGCGGAGTATCATATTTTACACCATTGGGCGGGGCGGTATAAACATCATCAGTTGGCCGGGAGGAATGGCAGGTGATACACCGTTGCTGAATAATCATATTAACTTCGGTAAAACTTACCTCTTTGCATTTTACATTGGATGATTGTGGTGCTGTAACATAGGCCACTGCTAATAATAGAAGAACGGATGCAGGCATTATCCATACACTTAGTCGCCCTTTTTCACGAACGTTCAGCCAATGCTTAATACCGGCGCTGCCGATAGATATAGCCGCCAGTACCGCCCATTGGTATTTATTCCCAAATGTGCTGGGAAAATGATTGCTGACCATGACAAACAATACCGGCAGTGTGAAGTAGTTATTATGCAACGAACGGAACAAAGCATTCTTTCCTTTTTGAGGATCCGGCAACATTCCTTTCTTCGCTGCATTCACCATAGCTTTTTGCGAAGGGATGATAACAAAAAATACATTCGCTACCATGATACTGCCGATCATCGCACCGAAATGAATAAAAGCCGCCCTGCCACTGAAGACATGACTATAGAAATAAGCAAAGCCTGTTAATATAATAATACCAGTTAGCGCAAAAAGCAATGGATTTTTTTTCAACGGCGATTTACAGAGAAGATCATAGGTGATCCAGGCAATAATAAAGGAACCAATGCTGATACCTATTGCCTGAACTGCGGTCAGCTTAAGCACGTTGATATCAATGAGCATGGCCGAGGCGTTGAAATAGTAAATGATAAATAGCAAGCCAAGGCCGGAAAGCCAGGTGAAATAAGCTTCGTATTTGAACCAGTGGAGATGTTTGGGAATGGTTTTGGGAGCTACTTTATATTTTTCTAAATAATAAAAGCCGCCGCCGTGTACGGCCCAAAGATTACCGGCGAGTTCATCTCTTACATTTTCAGTACGATTAAGCGCATTCTCTAAAAAGACAAAATAAAATGAAGCACCGATCCAGGCAATGCCGAAAGTGATATGCATAACCCTTACAACAATATTCAGCCATTCCGCCAGGTGTCCTTGCCAGGGTGTTCCCTTTACCATGAAATAAATACTGGCGACGATCGCGATGATGGTAAAAACAATAGCGGTATAAAGCCACCCCTGGATCAGCCCTTTTTTATCATGTACTGATTCTTCGTCTCGTGCGGTTGCAGATAATGGATGTGTAATGGCATGCACCCGGTAAGTCATGACAATAAGCATGACGAGTATCGCAGAAAATAATATGAGCAGAATGGTTGCCATTGGTTTTTTGCCACAGATCGCTCAGATTAACACAGATTAAATAGGAAAGCGATCCGCGTTTATTTGTGTTCATCTGTGGCTTAACTGATTTAATATTGAATAAAGCCAGCTACCAAAGTAAAAAATTGTTTTCTATTTTTAGATGTTCGCCACGAATTACATGAAACCACACGAATGAATTCATGTAAATTAGTGTTCATTCGTGACTAAATTAGAAAACTGAAATGTTTGATACAGCCATCATAAGTGATCGTACGATAACGCCGGATGGTATGAAAAGAGCTGTAGTGCTGATCAAAGACGGCATCATTGCAGATGTGCTGGCGGAATTACCGGCAGGCGATTTTCGAATCATTGACCTGGGCGATAAGGTACTGATGGCTGGCGTAGTCGATCCGCATGTTCATATCAATGAGCCGGGCAGAACAGACTGGGAGGGATTTGATACCGCTACCAAAGCAGCCATTGCCGGAGGCATCACCACATTGGTGGATATGCCATTGAATTCCTCACCGGTAACAATTAGCGCCAAAGCATTTGATGAAAAGGCAAACGTAACAAAAGGACAGTTGCATACTAATTGTGGTTTCTGGGGCGGACTTATTCCCGGAAATAAAGGAGAGATTGAACCACTGATTGATAAAGGAGTTTTGGGATTTAAAGCCTTTCTGACTCATTCAGGGATTGATGAATTTCCGAATGTAACGGAAGCCGATTTGAGAAAGGCGATGCCTGTTATCGCAAAACATCATTTGCCATTGCTGGTCCATTGTGAGTTGAGTTCCCCTCTCCTCTGGAGAGGGGCTGGGGGTGAGGTCTATAGAAATTATCTGGATTCCCGTCCAAAACAATGGGAAGACGATGCGATTGCGCTGACGATAAAGCTCTGCGAAGAATGTAATTGCCGCATACATATTGTTCATCTATCATCCGCAGATTCTATCGGGCAAATTACCAAAGCAAAAAAAAAGGGCTTGCCGTTAACTGTGGAGACAGGACAACATTATTTGTTTTTCAATGCAGAGGAAATAAAGGATGGTCAAACACAATTTAAATGTGCGCCGCCGATCAGGGAGAAAGCCAACAACGAAAAGCTGTGGCAGGCATTAAAAAGGGGCATCATTGATTTTGTAGCTACGGATCATTCACCTTCCCCGCCGGAAATGAAAGAACTGGCATCAGGTAATTTTATGAAAGCATGGGGCGGCATTTCTTCTATACAGTTTGCTTTACCTGTTTTATGGACCGCTGCTAAAAAACATGATTGCGGTTTAAGTAAGATAGCGAAATGGCTGTGTGAGAAACCAGCGATATTGGCAGGTAAACAAAAAAGCAAAGGAAAGATCGCTAAAGGATACGATGCGGATTTAGTAGTTTGGGATCCTGAGCAACAGTTTATTGTAACAGAAAAGATGATCCATCATCGACATAAGATCACTCCTTATATGGGTAAAGAACTGTATGGTGTAGTTGAGCAAACATATTTGAAAGGGGAGAAAGTGTTTGACAATGGAGAATTTATTTTGAACAAAGGAAGCATTCTTTTACGATGAGTAACGAGTTACAAAGAGCAAATAGGATTTTACAAAAGATCGATGAACTGGCTTCTATCAGCGAAGATGAAGGATGCATTACCCGAACCTTCGGCACCAAAGCCTTTATCGAAGGAAGGAATAAAGTGGAGCAATGGATGAAGGAGGCAGGTTTGCAAACAAGAGCAGATAATATCGGGAATATAAGAGGCCGGTTATTATCGAAGAAAATAAATGCGAAAACCTTTGTTATCGCTTCACATATTGATACCATCATCAACGCTGGCAGGTTTGACGGCCCGATGGGAGTATTGATGGGACTTGATTTAATAGAACAGATCATTCAAGCAAAAACGGAACTACCTTTTCATGTTGAACTTATTGGCTTTAGCGATGAAGAAGGGTGCCGTTTTCATACTACTTATCTTGGGAGTAAGATAGTGGGGGGCTCATTTGATAATACTACGCTTCACACAAAAGATGCAGACGGTATTTCCCTTTCGGAAGTAATTAAAGAGATAGGCGGCGATGTAAATAAACTGAGTAAAGATGCGATTGCAGGAGAAGATTGGTTAGGGTATTTTGAAATCCATATCGAACAGGGGCCGGTCTTGTACGAAAAAAATATTCCGGTGGGAATAGTCACAGCTATTGCCGGTCAGTGCAGGATAGGTATAGTATTCAACGGAGAAGCAGGTCATGCAGGCACCGTGCCGATGGACATGCGAAAAGATGCGCTGGCGGCTGCGGCAGAGTTTGTTTTGGCAACAGAAAAATTTGCAACAGCAAATAAAAAAAGTATCGTTGCAACCATTGGCAAACTTCATATCATTAATTCCGCCAGCAATGTAATAGCGGGTGAAATAATATGCAGTTTAGATCTCAGAAGTGCAGACGAAACATTGCTTTCGTCTTCTTATGATGCGATAAAGAATACAGCGGAAGAAATTTGTGAGAAAAGAAATATCGTGCTTGAATGGAATTTAATCCAGCAAACAAAACCGGTCAACTGTGATGAAAGGATGAATAAACTATTAGCGCAATCTGTTAAAGAAGCTGGTTTTGAGCTGGTAGAATTGGTTAGTGGCGCCGGGCATGACGCTGTGCCGGTCTCCGACGTGTCACCGGTTGCGATGTTGTTTGTAAGATGTTTTAAAGGAATCAGTCATAATCCTCTGGAGAATGTAGAGTTGAAGGATTTGGCTGCCGCCATTAAAGTTTCGGATAACTTTATTCAACAATTGATAAAACAATAAGCCGCGAATGACACGAAGCGACACGAATTGGTTTGTGAAAATTTGCATCATTCGTGGCAACCAAAACCCGATAATATGGAAATATCTGCTTTAACCAGGAGTGTAGTCAAGAACAATCATGCTATCATCGCTACTGACGGATACATCAACAGTAATGTTCCGGGCTGGACCAATTGCACCGTCAATGTGATCATTAACGAAGCAATGGGAGCAAAATTTTCCCAGCTTATCACTACGTTAAAAAGCAATGGTGAAATAAGAGGTGAGACGCAGGCTTCGCAAATATTTTTTTATGTAGTGAAAGGCAGGTGTCACGCCAATGTTGGTGGTGGAGAGAAAGTATTGACAAAAGGACATTATGTATATGTTCCTGTTGACACGCCTTATCAGTTCAACAGCGAAGAAGAAGATACACAGGTACTCAGTTTTCATAAAGTGTATGAGGCGCTTCCTGGCTATTCAGCTCATCCGCCGGTGATCTTTGACAAATCAGCCGGGGACGGGGATACTTATCTCGGCGATCCTGCCTTAAGGTTACAGATTTTATTGCCCGATAAACCGAACTTTGATATGGCGGTGAATATTTTTACCTACGATCCCGGAGGTCACCTGCCTTTTGTAGAGACGCATATCATGGAGCATGGGTTATTGTATTTGCAGGGACAGGGAATTTATATGCTCGATCATAAATGGTACCCGGTTAAAAAAGGAGATGCGATCTGGATGGCGCCTTATTGCCAGCAATGGTTTACCGCAATGGGTAAAGAACCTGCGGTGTATATTTACTATAAGAATGTGAATCGGTTTCCCACGACAGTGTAATTCGTGAATCGTCAGTCGTGAATCGCCAGAACCAAACAGAAGACAACTCACGACTCACGGAAAGAATCATACAATGACACTACACGATCTAAACACATTACCAAGGCAACAGCTGATCGTGGAATTGACCAAATGTTGTGGTTCATCCGTGTGGGTCAATAAAATGTTGCCCTTCTTTCCGGCAGACGATTTGGTAGAACTGCTGGAAGATGCAGAAGAGCAATGGTTCAAATGCAACGAAGAAGATTGGAAAGAAGCATTTGCCCATCATCCGAAAATAGGCGACATTGATTTTTTAAAAAAGAAATTCGCGTCCACAGCCTTATGGGCTTCAGGAGAACAAAGCGGAATCAGTAAGGCTTCACAAAAAACGATTGAAGCATTAGCGGAAGGCAATAAAAAATACGAAGGTAAATTTGGGTATATCTTCATTGTGTGTGCTACGGGTAAATCGGCGGAAGAGATGCTGGAAATATTGGAATCCCGATTATCCAATGACCCGAAAGAAGAGATTGAAATTGCGGCGGACGAACAAAATAAAATAACCAAACTACGCCTGGAAAAGTTATTGGAATGAGCCAGCTCACTACTCACATACTGGATACTACAAAAGGAAAACCTGCGGCGGGTGTCAGCATTATCTTATATCAATACAAGAAAGAAGAATGGATAAAAATTACAAATGGTGTTACTAATGATGACGGACGAATTCCGGACCTCCTAAAGAAAGACGTATTGATGGAATTGGGGACTTACAAACTCCGGTTTGAAACGCAATCTTATTTTGCCCGGCAATCTGTTCAAACATTTTATCCCTTTGTGGAAATCGTTTTCGATGTTATAACGGTGGAACATTATCATGTTCCTTTATTGTTAAATCCCTTTGGATACTCCACCTACAGGGGTTCTTAAATTTTGCTATCGCAAAACATCACAAAGAAATAAAACAGATTACCTCCCCGTCTCTGCGGTTAAAAGATTTACATTAGCTAAAACTTTTCTGTATGAATTTTTCCATTGCTGATATTGATAAGGAAACCCTGCTCAGTAAATTAAAAACCGCCAATTTAAAATTCCAGCAGACCTATCCCGGTGATAAACCTGATCGTCAGCCGGTGCATACCGTTTACGGAGGCGCCAATCTTTTCAAATCAGATACCTGTGTAAAAATGGGTGAGATAGCATTGAAGAACCTGCAGACTTATGCTCCCAATTTTGTGACGTTGGCCGATATATTGCAGTTTAAGGGATTTTTGGACCTGCCTTCTTCCGATAAAAAAGTAGAAAAACTGGTGAAGAAACTGGACAGGATGAGTGAGAAGAACAGGAGATCAGATTCAGCATGGCTGTCTTACTCTGTCTACAACAAGATCATTAAGAAATTAAAAACAGAAGCAGTAGAAGATTTTCGCATTGACTTTGAAGATGGCTTTGGCAACCGCCCGGATGAGGAAGAAGACACCACGGCCATTACAGCAGCCAATGAACTGGCGAAAGGAATGAAGAACGAAACTATTTCACCGTTTATCGGGATAAGAATAAAACCTTTTACAGAAGATCTGAAATCCCGTGGTGTAAGAACGCTGGATATTTTTTTGACCGCTTTATTGGAAAAAACAAAAGGGAAGTTGCCCGACAACTTTGTGGTGATGTTGCCTAAAGTGACGATACCAGAACAGGTTGTTACATTGGTCCGCTTGTTTGAGCTTATTGAAAAAAGAAACAATCTGCCTCCGGATACATTGAAAATGGAAACCATGGTGGAAGCCACACAGATCGTCATGGATGATGAAGGAAGAAACCCGCTGATGAAGATTATAAAAGCCAGCGAAGGAAGATGTATCGCCGCGCATTTTGGTACTTACGATTATACGGCATCCTGTGGTATTACCGCCCGGTATCAAACCATGGATCACCCGGTTTGTGATTTTGCCCATCACATGACCAAAGTAGCACTCGGGGGAACCGGGATATTTTTATCTGACGGGGCTACCAATGTAATGCCTGTTGCGCCAAACCGGGGCGAGAAATTGTCAAAAGAAAAATTGAAAGAGAATATGGAGTCGGTGCATAATGCATGGCGCACTGGCTATAGCCATATCATGCATTCGCTGATCAATGGTTTTTACCAGGGATGGGATCTGAACCCCGCACAATTGCCGATGCGGTATGCGGCTACCTACAATTTCTTTTTGAGCAGTTATGACGAAGCCGTATTTCGTTTAAAAACATTTGTGGACAGAGCGGCGATATCTACATTGACAGGCGATATATTTGATGATGCGGCGACAGGACAGGGTTTGCTCAATTTTTTTTTGAAAGCATTGAATTGCGGAGCTATTACCGAAAAAGAAGCAATAGCAACGGGATTAACTCTGGAGGAAATCCGTAGCCGGTCATTTTATAAAATTCTGCAGGGAAGAAGGGGTAAGAAATAGCGATAAGCTATTAGCTCCGGGCTGTGAGACTTAAATTTACTGCCCGGCTTAAGAGCTCGTTGCTCAAAGCTCACAACTCATAGCTTCCGATTGTTTAAATTTGCCAACTAAACATTTTTACATGACGATTGCTGTATTAGGCGCCGGAATGGTAGGCCGTGCTATTGCCTTGGATCTGGCCAAAGATTATGATGTGACTTCTTTTGACCTTAGCGCTATGAATCTTGAGGAATTGAAAAACCGTAATGCTGACATACAAACAGCCGCAGCCGATCTTTCTCAATTTGACGAATACAAAAACTGGTTATCTCCTTTTGATCTGGTTGTAACGGCAGTTCCCGGATTTATGGGATATAAAACATTAGAAGCCGTGATAAATGCCGGTAAAAATGTAGTAGATATTTCCTTCTTTCCTGAAGATGCTTTGGAGTTAGATAAACTGGCTAAAGAAAAAAATGTAACAGTTATTACTGATTGCGGTGTGGCACCGGGTGTCAGTAATTTTATTATCGGCAGGTATAATGAAGAGATGAAAATAACATCCTTTGAATGTTATGTAGGAGGACTACCCAAAGAAAGAAAACCGCCCTTTCAATACAAAGCGCCTTTCTCTCCGGTTGATGTAATACAGGAATATATCCGGCCGGCAAGATTGGTGGAAGAAGGAAAAATTGTTACAAGGCCCGCCTTAAGCGAAAGAGAGCTTATGGTATTTGAGGGAGTCGGTGAACTGGAAGCTTTCAATACCGACGGGCTACGTTCCTTAATCGTTACAATGGATCATATCCAGGATATGAAAGAGAAGACCTTACGTTATCCCGGTCACATTGATCTCATTATTGCGTTGCAGCAGGCGGGTTTTTTTGAGACTAAACTGATCCGGATAAATGATACGGATATCTCCCCGTTGGAATTTACTTCTAAATTGCTGGTTAATCAGTGGAAACTGGAGCCGGAAGAAGAAGAGTTTACGGTGATGAAAGTAATAGTGAAAGGAAAAAATAGAACAATTGAATATAATATGCTGGATCGCTATAATGCTTCAACAAAAACCTCCTCGATGGCAAGGACAACGGGATACACTTGCACCGCCGCAGTGAATCTTATTACGAAAGGGTTATTCAAAGAGACAGGTGTCTTTCCCCCGGAATTGGTGGGCAAAGACAAAGCATGTTTTGATTTCGTCATGAATTACCTGGAAGAAAGAAGTGTGAAATGGATAAAGACGATTGGATAGTTTGGCTACGTATTTTCAGATTAACACGGATAGACAGCCGCGAGATAAAAATCTATTGTTGTTCTTAAATTTTCTTCATAAATAGTGCAACAGTTCCTAACTTAACAGTACTTATTTCTTTCGGTTACTTGCCTGCCTGAATTTTATTTATTCATTATTGTATGCACCTATCACCAGGGGAAACAGATAAGCTATTGATCTTTTTGGCAGGAGAGCTTGCTGAAAAACGAAAGGCAAGAGGATTAAAATTAAACTATCCTGAAGCTATTGCATTGATCAGTTCGAGATTGCAGGAAGCTGCAAGAGATGGAAAAACAGTGGCTGAACTGATGCAATATGGCGCGACTATTTTATCAAGAGAAGATGTAATGGAAGGCATTCCCGAAATGATCCATGATATACAGATCGAAGCGACTTTCCAGGATGGAACTAAGCTGGTGACAGTGCATGACCCGATAAGATAAGTTATGAGTTAAGAATTATGAATTAATTCACGAAGACTCGTTATTCTAAATTCAGCAAACAATAGGGCCCGATAAAGAGTATGACATTCATAATTCCTAACTCATCATTCATAATTAAAGCAATGATCCCGGGAGAATACATTTTAAAGAAAGAGGATATTATCGCTAATGCTGATCGCATCACTGCAAAGATCGTTGTAGTCAATACCGGCGACAGGCCTGTGCAGATCGGTTCGCATTTTCATTTTTTTGAAGTGAACAAGCAGATGGAATTTGACAGGGAAAGAGCATTTGGAATGAGGTTGAATATCCCGGCGGGTACGGCAGTTCGTTTTGAACCCGGTGAAGAAAAAGAAGTTGAACTCGTTGAGTTTGGCGGAAGCAAAAAGATTTTCGGCTTCAACAACCTGGTAGATGGATCGATTAAAGAAAAGCATAAGAAGAAAGCGGTTGAAACAATGGAGGCCAAACAGTTTAAAAACAAAAAAGTATGAGCTTATCGATCAACCGGATAAAATATGCCCATATGTATGGCCCTACCACAGGCGATAAGATAAGGCTGGGCGATACTGAACTGTTCATTGAAATAGAAAAAGATCATACGGTCTATGGGGATGAAGCAAAGTTTGGTGGTGGTAAAACGATCCGTGATGGTATGGCGCAATCAGCAAGAGCAACAAGAGATGAGGGTGTTTTAGATTTTGTAATCACCAGTGTGATAATCATTGATCATTGGGGAATTGTAAAAGCGGATATTGGTATCAAGGACGGAAAGATAATAGGCATCGGCAAAGCCGGTAATCCTGATACCGTGGATGGGGTTTTACCGAATATGGTTATCGGAGCTTCTACGGAAGTGCATGGAGGCGCTGGTTTGATAGCTACGGCTGGCGGCATTGACACGCATATCCATTTTATTTGCCCGCAACAGGTAGATCATGCATTGTTCAGCGGTATCACTACTATGATTGGCGGCGGCACAGGCCCGGCTGATGGAACGAGTGCAACTACTGTAACTCCGGGTGCATGGAACATTCAAAAAATGCTGGAAGCCGCGGAAGCATTTCCTATGAACCTTGGCTTTTTGGGAAAAGGAAATTGTGCGGCGTTAGATCCATTGGAAGAGCAAATTGAAGCAGGAGCGATAGGACTAAAAATTCATGAAGACTGGGGAAGCACACCTGCCGTAATCGAAGCATCATTGACAATCGCTGATAAGCATGATGTGCAGGTCGCCATTCATACGGATACTTTGAATGAAGCCGGTTTCTTTGAAAGTACCATCGAAGCTATCAACGGAAGAGTGATTCACACTTATCATACGGAAGGTGCCGGCGGCGGTCATGCTCCGGATATTATCAAAGCAGCGATGTACCCAAATATTTTACCGTCATCTACTAATCCAACAAGGCCGTTTACGATAAATACAATTGATGAACATCTGGATATGCTGATGGTTTGTCATCATTTGGATAGCTCTGTTCCGGAGGATGTGTCTTTTGCTGATTCCCGTATTCGCCCCGAAACAATTGCTGCGGAAGATATATTGCATGATATGGGTGTGTTCAGTATGATGAGCAGTGACTCTCAGGCCATGGGTAGAGTGAGTGAAGTAATAACAAGAACATGGCAGACGGCGCATAAAATGAAAATACAAAGAGGTGCATTGACAGAAGACGAAGGGAAAGAAAACGATAATTTCCGGGTAAAGAGGTATGTAGCAAAATATACTATCAACCCGGCAATCACGCATGGCATCAGCGACTATGTGGGCTCATTAGAAAAAGGCAAACTGGCGGATATTGTTTTATGGAAGCCAGCGATGTTTGGTGTAAAGCCTGAAATGATCATCAAAGGAGGAATGATCATTGCCAGTCGCATGGGCGATCCAAATGCATCCATCCCCACGCCGCAGCCCGTTATTTATCGCCACATGTTTGGCGCTTATGGAAAGGCATTGCACAACACCTGTGTGACATTTGTTTCAAAGTTATCGTTGAAAAAAAATGTAGTACAGCAATACGGATTACAAAAGATGATACTACCGGTTAAGAACTGCAGGAATATCGGGAAAAAGGATTTGATCCATAATGATGCTACTCCGCAAATTGATGTGAACCCGGAGAATTATGAAGTAAGAGTGGATGGCGAACATATTACCTGTGAGCCATTGGCGGTATTGCCGCTGGCGCAACGATATTTTTTATTTTGATTTTTAGGGCGCACGGATGACACGGATTGGATGGATTTTCACGGATCTTTCCGTTTCTTTTTTCTTTATTTCAAACGCTGAATATGCTCATTCAATATAAAACAGGAAATCTTAAATCATCAAATGTCGATAAAGGAAAGATTGACTGCCTTGAACTGGACTGGTATGAAACGACCAAACGTATTTTAAGGAAGAGAACACGAGCCGGAAAAGAAGTTTCGTTGAAATTTTTGAATGAGAACCCTGCACTGACTGAAGGAGATATTTTGTATGAAGATGAGCAGACAGTCATTGCTGTTACCATTTTATCCTGCGACGCTATCGTTGTTAAACCGGCAAATATGTTTGAGTTGGCATCGGTATGTTATGAGATCGGTAATAGACATCTTCCTTTGTTTCATGAGAATGACGACTTGCTGGTTCCTTTTGAAATTCCCTTGTTCCGGTTACTTGAACTGCAGGGATATGATGTAAGGCGGGAAGAAAGAAAATTATTGGAACCATTAAAAACAACCGTGTCGCCACATGCGCAGCTGACCGGAGAAAGTTTATTTTCAAAAATTATGAAACAAACGGCGACTGATGAATAATGCGTTGTTCCACTTACTTCATCTTGCTGACCCGACCTTGCCTGTCGGCGGTTTTTCTCATTCCGCAGGATTGGAAACCTGTGTACAGGCCGGTATAGTTAAGGATGCGGCAACAGCCAAAGAATTTGTGGAAGAAATGGTTTCTAAAAATCTTCATTATACGGATGCGGCTTTTGTTTCATTGGCTTATGATGCAGCAGGCAATAGTGACTGGAACGGGATAAGACGATTGGATGAAGAATGCAACGCAGTAAAACTGCCAAAAGAAGTAAGGTTGGCCAGCCAAAAGATGGGAACGAGAGTGTTAAAAATTTTTCAACCGCTTTGTCAACATCAGCTAATTGATCAATATGCAAAGTCAATAAAAGAACAGCAATCATTCGGCCATTACTGCATTGCATTTGGTTTGCTGGCGAATGTTATGAGGATTTTAAAGAAAGATACATTGACTGGATTTTATTATAACGCTGCGGTTGGTTTTGTAACAAACTGCGTAAAACTTATCCCATTAAGTCAGCAGCATGGACAAGCCATATTGTTTTCATTGCAACCTTTGCTGGACAAATTATCAGAAGAAAATTTACAACCGGATGAAGAAAAGATCGGTTTGTGTTGTTCTGCATTTGACATACGAAGCATGCAGCATGAGCGATTGTATTCGAGATTGTATATGTCCTGAGTAATTATGAATGTAGAATTATGAGTTATGAATGAGAGAAGCTATATAAAAATAGGCGTTGCCGGCCCGGTAGGTTCCGGTAAGACGGCATTAATAGAACGGTTGACAAGAAAACTATCCGGTGATTACAGCATCGGTGTTATTACCAATGATATTTACACCAAAGAAGATGCTGAATTCTTAACAAAGAATAGTTTACTGCCGCCAGAAAGAATAATCGGTGTGGAAACAGGCGGCTGCCCCCATACCGCTATAAGGGAGGACGCCAGCATGAACCTGGAAGCCGTGGATGAAATGGCACAACGGTTCCCGGGGATTGAAATTATTTTTATTGAAAGCGGTGGAGACAATCTATCCGCCACCTTCAGCCCCGACCTGGCCGACGTGACCATTTTTGTAATTGATGTAGCAGAAGGAGATAAAATACCGCGCAAAGGCGGACCGGGTATTACAAGAAGCGATCTGCTGGTTATTAATAAAATTGACTTAGCACCGTATGTAAATGCAAACCTTGAAATAATGGAACATGATGCCCGGCGGATGCGGAAAGGCAATCCTTTTATTTTCACCAATTTAATGAGTCTGCAGGGATTGGAAAACGTAACAGGATGGATAAAAAAGTATGCGTTGCTGGAAGAGGTAAATGAACCCCAACTCTGCCGGTGAAAGCCAAGCTTCATATACAAACCGTCTTGCATAATAGTATTACCAGCCTAAAGCAATGCTATTTCGCCGCTCCATTTAAAGTGGCCAATATAACAGAAGATAAAAACTCAAAACAGCTGCACCTGATGCTGATGAGTTCTTCACCGGGAGTATTAGATGATGATGAATATGAAATAAAGATTGAAACAGGAGAAGGCTGTGAGATGGAACTTCATACACAATCCTATCAGCGCTTATTCAATATGAAAAAGGGGGCAAAGCAATTGATGGAAGTGTACCTGGACAAGGGGTCTTCATTTGTTTACCTGCCGCATCCTGCGGTGCCGCATGAGCATTCTGTCTTCCTGGCAAAGAATAAAATTTATTTAAATGATGATTGCGGGTTAATATGGGGAGAAGTAGTAACCTGTGGCCGTAAACTTAATGGGGAGTCATTTTTACTTTCAAAATATCATAACGTAACCGAAGTACTCATCAATGATAAATTGGTGATTAAAGAGAATTTGCTGATGCAGCCATCGCTGATCAATCCAAACCTTATGGGCCAGTTAGAAGGATTTACTCACCAGGCCAGTTTTATTTGCATCAATGAAAAAGCCAAGTTCATGGAGATTGGTGATGCGGCGTATGAATATCTTTCATTGCAAAAAGAAATAGAGTTTGGGATAACATCCCCTCCTGTCAATGGATTAATACTCCGAATACTTGGGTATAAGGCGGAACAACTGTTTGAGTGTTTAAAAGCGATCAATAAATTAATGTCAGCGGCAATAAATAAAAAAGCGCCTCAACCGGTGAGACGCTAATATTATCTAAATCCCTTTTAAGCATATTACTCCGCTTCCGCCACTACTTCCTTTACCTCGGGTATCATTCTCTTCATCATTCCTTCAATACCAGCTTTGAGAGTAATCATTGAGGAAGGACATCCGCTGCAACTTCCCTGCATAGCCAGGTTCACGGTACCTGAATCATAACTCCTGAACTGTATAGCGCCGCCATCCATTTCAACGGCAGGGCGTACATAATTATCTAATAATTCTTTGATACGTTTTACCACATCATCATCATCGGCGGAAACTTCGTTGCTGCTTTCCTGTTTTATTGCCGCTACTTCTTCCTCGTTTACTACCGTTTTTCCTTCTTCCAGGTATTCTTTTAAAAACTGGCGGATAGACGGAATAACATCGGCCCAGTCGGCTGTATCGCTTGTTTTGGTCAGTGTTACAAAATTGCTGGCGATAAAAATGGCCTTTACAAAAGGAAAACCAAATAACTCAGTTGCCAATGGAGAGGGCTTTGCACTTTCCGCATCAGGAAAATCGATGCTCTTGCCGGGATAAAGAAGTTTATTCGCTACAAACTTCATCGTCTCCGGGTTGGGAGTCATTTCGGTATAAATACTAATAATAGGACTACCTGTTTTGATCATAAACTCACATTTTTAATACGCAAAAATAACAATAAATCCGCCTGCTTGTTTAAAAATGATAAAACAAAGGCCACAAGGCTTTAAGGGGTTTAAACTAACGCCAAAGCACAAAATAAACGAGGGAACCAAACCCCACAACAAAGGCTGCCAATTAGAAATCAGGAGTTGCCTCTTTCCTGGGCTGTTTTTTGATAATAACATGATAAAGAAGCCATCCAACTATGACCAGGGGAATACCGATTAATTCTAAATAAACTGCCCACATATTGAACAGATTCTTTTAATATTCTAAATCCTTAAAATAAGCGGATTATCTCTTGTTCGGGTTGATAATGCTTCCATTTTTTTAAATAGTTGTTTGAGCCGCATTACCTCAAAACATTCATCTTTGCTACAAAAGCAAATAAATTACAAAGCGTTCAATAATGAAGAAGATATTTTATCTCGGCACCTGTAGTACTTGTGCCGATATCATGAAAGAAACGGGAATAAAAGCCGGTAAATTCGAGATGCAGGATATCAAGACAGAAAAAATCACGGCCACGCAGCTGGAGGAAATGAAAAAAATGGCGGGCAGCTATGAGGCCCTTTTCAGTCGCAGAGCTTTAAAGTATAAAGAGCTTGGCTTAAGAGATAAACAGCTTACGGAAAAGAATTACCGGAATTATATTTTAGAAGAATATACCTTCCTCAAACGCCCGGTTGTCATCATCAACGATAAAATATTTATCGGCAGTGAAAAGAAAAACGTAGAAGCTTTAAAGAAGGCTGTCGGTTGATCGCTGCAAGGCTGCTTTCTTTTCCTTCGTCAATACATACCATGTTATTACTACACTGAGCAGCATAAAAACAGCTCCCAATAAAAAAGAAACTCCCGGAAAATGAAAAGGAGCTTTGTCAGTGGTGAAATATTTGAACAGGTAATTCATGATCAGGGGACCGATGATAGTCGTTATACTCATTAAACTTGTTAAGGCGCCTTGTAGTTCCCCCTGTTCATTCGGGGGTACATGGCCGGCCAGTATGGATTGAAGAGCCGGTCCTGCAATACCTCCCAGGCAATAAGGAACAAGGAAAGCAAACATCATCCAGCCTTCGGTGGCAAAAGCAAATAATACAAGACCGAGCGTATATAAAAGCAAGCCGGTGTAAATACTTTTTTCATCACCCAGCCTGGGATTTATAAACCGGATAAGTCCCCCCTGGACAACACCCACGAGCAAACCAACAACTGCCAGTGAAATACCCACCATTTTTTCGCTCCAATCGAACCGGTAAATTGTAAAAAAACTCCAGTTGCCCTGTACGGCTTGCGATGCCAGGTAGATCAGGAAAAAAGAGAACGCTAATCCGCCAATAGCAGGGTTTCTTTTTAATAATTGTAAAGAACCAAGAGGGTTAGCCCTTTTCCAATGAAACTCACGCCGGTTTTCCTTACTTAAAGACTCTGGTAAAACAAAATACCCGTACAGGCAATTGAGTAAACAAAGAATAGCTGCAGCATAAAAAGGAGCTTTGACACCAAGGCCCGCCAACAAACCTCCCAATGCCGGGCCAATCACAAAGCCCAAACCAAATGCAGCCCCTATCATGCCGAAATTCTTCGCCCTGGTTTCGGGAGTACTTACATCGGCGATATAAGCCGAAGCGGTGGTAAAACTGGCACCAGTGATACCGGCAATAACACGCCCGACGAATAACCAGCCGTAAGTAGGCGCAAGGGCGAGGAACAGGTAATCAATTCCGAAGCCCAATAATGAGGCCAGTAAAACAGGCCTCCTTCCATACTTGTCACTCAGGTTGCCGATGACAGGGGCGAACAAAAACTGGACAAAAGCATATACGGATAACAACAAGGCGCCGTATGGGCTGGCTTCATTTACAGAGATGTGTTTTAGCTGGGAAATAAGCTCGGGCATTACAGGAATGATCAATCCCCATCCCATGACGTCAATCAACAAGGTGATAAAAATAAACCCAACTGCTGCTTTACGATCGGTTGCCATTTTTAAATTATGAAGCGCAAAGGTGAAAGTTTTTTTGCCAGTTAAGATTATTTTTTCGGCAAACAACAGGGTTTTGGTCTGCAAACGTATTTCAACCTGGTTAATCAAGGGTATTACGCGGTACCAAAGGTGCAATCCGCAGGAGTCTTGGCATGAAAAAGGAATTCTTTCGCTATACTTCCCCGGAGGGTGAAAAGGGGCATGTTTTTGGAATAAAATTTATTAACAAAGATTCAGTAAATGAACTTTTTTGTTCCGTTATCTTTGCCTCCCTGAAAACCTATCCTGAAAGAATCGCCATACTATCTTATAATCTATATATTTTATTCATTTAAAAACAGGTCCATTATGAATCTAAAACAAATTGCACTTACCGGGATATCCGCCATGTTCTTATTATCCTGCGTGAGCAGTAAAAAATTTAAAAAATCACAGGCTGACTATGCTACGTTGCAAGCGCAGCAAACCAAGTTGCAGGGAGATCTTGGCGCCTGCAACGATGAAAAAGCCACCCTTCAAGGTCAGAAAAGTGGTTTGGAAAAGGATATTGCCAACCTTAACAATCAAATAGAGTTTTTAAAACAAAACAATACCCAGGCATTAAAGCAATTGCAGGATCTTTCTGTTATTTCCAGTTCCCAGGCGGAAAGTATAAAAAAATCCATGGAAAATATTGGAGCAAAAGACTCCTATATTCAAACCTTGCAACAACAAATGGCGCATAAAGACTCATTGAATATGGCCCTGGTGATGAACCTCAAAGGAGCTGTAGGTGATATGAACGACCAGGATATCAATATCAAAGTAGATAAAGGAGTTGTTTACATTGATATTTCTGATAAACTGCTTTTCAAAACAGCTAAGTTTGATGTAACGAAGGAAGCTAAGACGGTATTGGGAAAAGTAGCTGCTGTTTTAAAGAATCAGCCAGATATTGAATTTATGGTGGAAGGGCATACGGACAACGTAGAGTATAAAGGCGCTGGTTTTGTATTGGACAATTGGGACCTGAGCGTAAAACGTGCCACATCGGTAGTAAGAATCCTGCAAAACGAATATGGACTGGATCCGGCCAAGATGGCTGCCGCGGGACGCGGAGAGTATAAGCCTGTTGCTGACAACGGTACAAAAGAAGGTAAAGCTGCCAACCGCCGGACAAGAATAGTTATTCTTCCACAGTTAGATCAATTTTTTAAATTATTAGAATCTAATAAAGGATAATTTAAGTTCTTCAATATAGCGAAAGCCATCTGTTACTACGGGTGGCTTTTCTTTTATAAACAGCAAAATGTTTGACCTCTTATCATAAAGCTGTACAGCAGGTTTGAAAAAATAACCTATTTTCCACTATTAAATATTGTTTTTATGTATCGCACTCTGTTGTGTTTTTTGATAGTTAGCGTAGTAGTTTTTTCCTGTGGTCAAAATGATTCGATACCGGATGACCAGGAGGGTCTGTCTGTGTTTAGTGCCGATAGCCTTGGGAAACATATTGCTCAATTGTCTTCTGATGATTTTATGGGTCGCAAACCTTTTTCAGAAGGAGAAACGAAAACGATCAATTATCTGAAAGAACAATTTATCGCTGTGGGTTTGGAACCTGGCAATGGAGAAAGTTATTTCCAGGAAGTGCCGATGGTAAAAATTACAACGGCCGCCGCTCCGGCTATGCAAGTTCAATCCGCCAAAGGAAATTTTAGTTTAAAAGGACTTGATGATTATGTTATCTGGACGGATAAAACAGATTCTGCTATTTCTCTCAATAATGATGAGGTGGTTTTTGCCGGCTATGGTGTAGTGGCTCCGGAATACAATTGGAATGATTACGAAGGATTGGATGTAAAAGGAAAAATTGTTTTGATCCTCGTAAATGATCCCGGGTATAATGCCGGCGATAGCTCTTTGTTTAAGGGAAAAACGATGACCTATTATGGACGCTGGACTTATAAATTTGAAGAAGCAGCTAAGCAGGGAGCAAAAGGATGTTTGATCATTCATAATACAGATGCTGCCAGTTATCCATTTAAAGTGGTACAGAACAACTGGAACACATCCCGTTTGCGTTTAGACAACAGAGGTAAGCAGGAAAAATTATGTGATGTGATCGGCTGGGTATCCGGGCCGGCGGCAAAAAAATTATTAGCGGCCGCAGGGAAAGATTCAACATTACTTTCAAGGGCAGATCAAAGGGGTTTCAAAGGCGAACCGCTGAACCTGAAGCTCTCTACAGCTATGAAAATAAAAACAGAGTATAATAAATCATATAACGTCATTGGTAAAATAACCGGCAGTAGATATCCCGACGAAGTGATTATTTACACTGCGCACTGGGATCATTTGGGTATCGGTGCGCCCGATGAAACCGGGGATTCTATTTATAACGGAGCATTGGATAATGCCAGTGCTACCGCGGGTTTATTAGAAATAGCAAGAGGGTTCAAAAGTTTGAAAGCAAAACCGGCACGAACTATTATCCTGCTTTCTGTAACTGCCGAAGAACAGGGGTTATGGGGCTCGGCCTATTATGCGCAGAATCCCATCTATCCAACCAATAAGACATTGGCTAATATCAATATGGACGGATTGAATTATTATGGCAAAACAAAAGATATCATTGTTGTAGGACAGGGACAGTCAGAATTGGAGGATTATTTAAAAGAAGAAGCCGCGAAAGTAAACAGAGTGATAGCTTATGAGATTCACCCGGAAGCCGGTTCTTACTATCGTTCTGATCATTTCAATTTCGCTAAAACAGGTGTACCTGCTTTGTACACCAGCAATGGAATTGATGTAATCGGTAAAGAAAAGGGATTTGGTAAAAAGAAGGAGGACGAGTACACCGAAAAAAATTACCACAGGCCTTCTGATGAATACGATCCAGCCTGGGACTTGTCTGGCGCTATTGATGACCTTGAGTTAATGTTCCGTGTAGGCCGTCGTATAGCTGCAGCGAAAAAATGGCCTGAGTGGAAAGCCGGATCAGAGTTCAAGGGTATAAGGGAAAAGAATAAATGATAAAGAATATCTCACTTGCAGATGATAGTATCTGTCTTAAAACAGGTACTATTTTTTTGCCATACATAGTAAACAAATTTCATGTATTATTTTAGGATGTAAAAAACCGACAGCATTAACTTTCTTGCAACCCACTCATCTTTTACATAGCTCAGCCTGTACTAATTAAATAAGAAGGCATTCGTTTTGTCGCAATCTTGCGCCTTAAGAAACTAATGCATGAGATTAATACTTCTGTTCATTTCAGTCATTTTATTTGCAATGCTATCATCCGCTCAATCAACCGGGCATGGAAAAATAAAAATTACTGTTACCAATGAAAAAGCCATTGCACTGGAGAATGCGACAGTTGAATTAATAAAAGTCAAAGACTCTTCTTTAGTAAAAGTTGATATTACTGATAAAACCGGCTTAGCGGAATTTGAAAAAATTTCTTTTGGATCGTATTTGCTGAAAGCGACAATGGTTAATTACAATACGCAATACTCTCCTCTTATTGAATTATCCGGATCACAAACGGATTTAAGTTTGCCAAGACTTTCTCTTCAGCCTCAATCCACACAACTTAGTGGAGTAACTGTTACAGGCAAAAAACCCTTTCTTCAGAAACTGAGTGATCGGCTGATAGTAAACGTAGAAAACAGTATTGTTAATGCGGGTAGTTCAGCGATGGACGTACTGGAACGTTCGCCCGGTGTTAGCATTGACCAAAATGATGTATTGGGTCTACGAGGCCGGCAGGGAGTTATTATCATGATTGATGGAAAACCTTCACCGATGACGGGAGCTGATCTTGCCAACTATTTGCGGGGATTGCCGTCGAGTGCCATTGAACGGATCGAGATCATTACCAATCCTTCTGCAAAATACGATGCGGCAGGTAATTCAGGTATTATTGATATTCGTATGAAAAAGGATCAGCGATTTGGTATCAACGGAACTTTTACCGCTGGTTATGGACAAGGCGTTTATCCAAAAGAAAATTCCGGAACCACTTTCAATTACCGCAATAAAAAAGTAAACCTGTTCGGCAATTACAATTATGCGTACCGTAAGGGGTTGAATCATTTATTCCTCGACAGGAATTTTTATGAGAATGGAAACTTTAAAGGCCGGGATCTGAAAGATAATTATGCCCGGTTTCCATTCAACACGCATACCGCCAGGTTTGGAGCGGATTTTTTCCCTTCTAAAAAAACAATCATCGGCTTTGTAGTCAATGGCAACTTTAATCATTTTACAAGAAAGACTGATAATGTCGCACGGGTGATAGACGAATCAGATCAACCTGTTTCTACTTTTCAAACAAGGGCGGGCAATAGTGATAATGCCAACAATATATTCGCCAATATTAATTTCAAGCATAGTTTTGATAGTACGGGAAAAGAGCTAACTGCGGATATGGACTATGGTTCATTTACATCAAATTCCATTTCCTATAATTCTACCAGCTATTATAAAAACGATGGATCGCCCTTGCAGGATAATTATATACTCAATGGCGACCAGGATGGAAGACTCACATTAAAGACGGCCAAAATTGATTATGTAAATCCGTTTAAGAACAAGGTAAAACTTGAAGCGGGTGGCAAGATCAGTTTTGTATCCAGCGATAATGATGCGAAGTTTTTTGATGTAAGCAGCGGTACCCCGGTCAATGATGTTAGCAAGACCAACCACTTTTTTTATAGAGAAAATAATAACGCCGCTTATGTCAACTTCAGCAAAGCGTATAAGAAATTCGATTGGCAAATTGGACTTCGTGGCGAGCAGACCAATATCAAAACGGAACAGGTAAATGGAAATATAAAATTTGATTCGAGTTATTTCCAATTATTTCCCAGCGCATTTTTTAACTATCATATCAAAGAAGATCAGGTCATTGGTGTTTCCGTCAGCCGTCGTATTGATCGGCCGGGTTACTCGGAATTGAACCCTTTTTTGTTTCTAATTGATGTAACCACGTATGCTACTGGCAGTCCCGGTTTATTGGCGCAGCTTACCTGGTCTTATGAATTGAATTATACTTTGAAGAATTTGAATTTCACGTTGGGCTATAGTCATACTAAGAACCCGGAGAATATAGCTATCGCCCGTTTCAAAGATGTATTTCCCACTATTCCAACCGGAGAGAATGTAACGGTACAGATACCGATTAACCTGGAATCATCAGATTATATTGGTTTGACGGTAGCGGCACCTGTTCATATCAATAACTGGTGGAACATGATCAACAATGGCAACCTGTATTATAACCATTTCAATGGCAATCTTGCGGGTAGTACGTTGAATAACGGCAAGCCAGCTTTTGATATGAGCACCAATAATAGCTTTACATTGAAAAAGGGTTGGACTACCGAACTCAATGCTAGTTTTAATTCCGGCGGACAGAATGGTTTCATGGTTTTTAAACCTCAATGGGGTTTGTCAACCGGTATACAAAAAACTGTTTTAAAAAATAAGGGAACTGTTCGTTTCAATATCACTGATATTTTCTGGACCAACCGACCCCGTGCTACGATTACTTACCCGGGAGTGTATATCGAAAAATGGCATGTATACCGGGAAAGCCGGGTAGCTAACCTGGGCTTTACTTATCGTTTTGGAAGTAATAAAGTGCAGGCTGCCCGTCGCAGAACTACAGGTTCGGAGGAGGAAAGACAAAGGGCCGGGAATTAGTTTTCGGCAAGCTCAGACTTAAAGGAATATATTTTTACGTTTTTAGTTTTCTCATGTGAACATCGGGCTGGTATTCTTACCGGCCCTCTTTCTTTACTTAGGCAATAAAAATCAATGGTTTATGGTTTGTTCGGCAATTCACCGATAAAATACTTCTCAAAACAAGGCTGCAAGCCGGTTTGAGCATTTGTTCACTGTACAATAATTTGCTCATTATTCTGTTATTATAAAAGGTCCAATCCCTATTTGAAAACCAAAACCCGTGAAAAATGCCCCCTTTTTACCTGGCTGACAGGTTTACTGCCTGCAAAAAAGCTATAACCCGCACCATTCTTCTCGTTGCCGTTTTATTTTTTTCCGGAGAAATCATGGCCCAAAAGCCGGAGTATACCCGTAGCTACCTCAACAATGTGGTTGAAGTCGGCTTAGGGGATTTTGGTTTGATAACGGCTGAAGATTCAGCTAATGTTTACTTTATAGCTGTGCGACGGGCGCAGGCTATAAAGGATTATCCCGCTGAGAAAATAGCCAACAGCATTAAGTTGGTCAAGTTTTATGGCAATACGTACAAGACTAAAGCCACTAAAGTCAGCGAGAGTCGTATCGGTGCATTTACACTGGTGCTTTACCAGGCTACAAAACCACCAACCGGGGATTGGCAAAGAAGTTACTTTAGTTCGCTGGCATATAAAAAAGGGAAATATTCAACCTTCCGGGACAAATGGTTGAGCGACAAGATATGGGCCGTGATGGAAGCCAAAATGGAAGTAATCAAACAACCTAAGGCAGGTGTCGCCACGGTAGAAGTGCCGCTCGAAGCAGGTATCGCCAAGGGTATGCCGATGGTAAACAATGAAGGTTTTATCGCTGGGATGTTTGCGGAATCCACCCTGGGTAAGAAGGTTGTCAAAGTGATCAATATGAAGGAGATCGCCGATGCCCTATATGTTGCCGGTGACAGTAGCTGTCGTTATTTTCATATGATTGAGTTTGGTAAAACGGATATCCGTTGCGAATTGGAAATACAGGCAAAAATAGACGCCGAAGAAGATGCCAGGTTAACAGCAGCCGAAAAAGCAAAAAAAGCATTGGGAAAACAACCCAGAAAACACGCGGAGCAAAAGAAAGACACGACCGAGAAGATCTCTATCGCCAGTGTTAAGCCAGAGCCTAAAAAACATTTTATAGACTATGGTTTAAATGGTAATATACTTTTTGATCCGATGCTGAAGGATAACCCTAACAAGGATAACGATTTTAATACCCGTGTTTTTCATCTTGGTTTATCTCTTTACCTGAATATTGACAAGAAAAAAGGAAATAACCGCATTACGTTAAAACCCCGCTATGGAAACTTCGCCCAGAGAAATGATGATGGGTTGTGGACCTCCCCTGATGATGAAGTCAGGATCGTTAAGACCTCTTATAGCTATGTAGAAATGCCCGTTATACTTGAAAGAAGATTATTCAAGACCAGGAAATACTCCGTGGCTATTGGTGCCGGTTATTCGGCCGGTGTGGTGTTCGGTCACAAATATGAATGGATAGATAAAGCGGTTACTTCGATTACCAGGCAATCAGTACCCGATAATGGCTCCGCGATTACTCAAAGACTGATTGGAGAACTGCATTTTTATGAATTCAAATTTGGCCGCCTGACCGCTGTATATTCAAAAGATATATCCGCCTACCCTCATGCTGATTACAACCTGAATGTGAATGGCACTGATTACAAGCCATTTGCCGCTAACAAGAAATCATGGTATGTAGGCCTGGAAATGGGAATAAGATTAAGAGGAAGTTTTTTAAGATAAAAGCTTAGTATCCGTTTATAAGAAATAACTATTAGAGAGGCCCGTGTATGTAAATACCACGGGCCTTTTCATTTTGATGAATTATAGTTAAACAGAAATATTCTGAGAGCTATTTCTTTCTAAAATCCCAGGGCGCTACCGGGTGGTCCATGCGCCATAAACCTTTTCTCGCAAGACGAGCAACCTTCTCGGCTTTTGCATAAATAGTATCGCTTGAATACTTTTTATAATGCCAGGCATAACCGTTTTTGATCATGGACAGGTTGATGTTTTCTCCGTTACAATAAACGGTAGCGATAGTCCGCTTATTACGATCACGACCTGTAATAAATAGTGTTACTTCTTTATTGAAAATATAACCGGCCAGTGCATTTTTAGCGGATTGATAAAAATCCTGTTTTCGCTCGGGGCAATCAATGCCATTCATCCGGATGCGCAGCGTGGTTTTTTCCTTTGTCAATACATCGAATGTGTCACCATCAACGATCTTGATCACTTTGCTGGTTTGCTCAACAGTATTAAGTGCTGACTGCCGTGACGCCTGCCTGCTATTGATTAAAAGAAGGCAGATAAAAAGAATCAATTTCATCAGGCAAATTTATTCGGTTAAAATAAAAGCAGCGTAAAAACATCTATAAAAAAGATAATGCTAAATTGATCTTTCAACACAGAACATGTTAAGATATTTAATCAACTTCGCACTTATTTTCAAATAACTTAGATAAGGAGTAATTGACAATATCGGTACCTTTCATTAATTTTTTAAAATACCTGGCAATGAACCGTTTTATTATAATGCTGTTGTTGGTTTTTGCGATCAACAACTTGTCAGCTCAAAACAAAATAAAAAAGGCAATTTTTATTATCGCAGACGGTATACCTGCGGATGTAATTAAAAAACTGAATCTGCCGAATTTTAAAAAAATAGCCCATCAGGGTGGCTTTGCCAAGGCATTGGTAGGAGGAGAGAAAGGAGCGTATTCACAAACACCTACAATATCGGCAGTAGGTTATAATAGTATCCTTACCGGTACATGGGTTAACAAACACAATGTCTGGGATAATGATATAGCAGCGCCGAATTATTATTACCCTACTATCTTTCGCTTGTTAAAAACACAATCACCCGGAAAAAAAATCGGAATTTTCTCCTCCTGGCAGGATAACCGCACTAAACTGGTGGGTGATGGAATGAGTGAAACAGGTTCTATTTATTTTGATTACAAGTTTGATGGATTGGAACTGGATACGATTAATTATCCGCACGATAAAAAGAGCGATTTCATGCACCGTATTGATGAAAGTGTAACCAATGAAGCAGCAAAGACCATCCGTGAGAATGCACCCGATCTGTCATGGCTTTACCTGGAATATACCGACGATATGGGTCATATGCATGGCGACAGCCCGGAATTCTACAAGGCAATCGGTTATATGGATGAGCAGGTAGGACGCATCTTGAACGCCATTGAATACCGGCAACAAAACTTTAATGAAGACTGGTTAATTGTTGTCACTACCGACCATGGTCGTGATTCCGCTACCGGTAGAAATCATGGTGGTCAGTCAGCAAGAGAGAAAGGAGGATGGATACTTACTAATGGCAAAGGATTGAATGACCGGTTTATTAAACAACAGAGTTCAATCGTTGATATCATGCCGACCATCGCAAGATTTATGGAAATTAGCATTCCTTTGGATGTTGCAAGAGAGGTAGATGGGGTTCCGCTGATTGGAAAGTTGTCAATAGTTGAACCTTCGATTGATCCAGGAACGCAACAAGCCATTATTAAGTGGAAGGGCGGCAATAAAAAAGAGAAAGTCAAAATCTGGTTAACAACAACAAATAACTTCAAGACAGGCGGTAAAGACGAGTATCAATTTTTGAAAGAAGTTCCATCAGGATCACAACAAGCAGTAATTGACCTTAAAAACATTCCTTCGGCATTTTATAAGATCGTTTTGGAAGGAGAAAATAATTCAATCAACCGTTGGATAGTAAAAGATGCAAAGTGAACGCCGCTAAAATAATTATATAAAGACTTGATGAGGTACACTACCATGTATCCCGGAATGTTGCCAGCTTGTTAATACACTTCCAAAATGATTTTACACGGAAACTAATTCATAATTTTCGGGGCTTTGCGTATTAATAATTTAGAACGACCAGGCAAGTCGTCTTAACTTACAACAAATAATTCCGGATGCTTTCGGCTTCTACGATCAAATTACTTCGTTTACCATTTTCAATTTTTTTATCGCCTTTGTATTTTTTTGCATTGTCGCAGGTGCCGGATATTCACTGGAGCAAAGCGATCCTTGTTTTTCTCATCCTGCATTTTCTTGTTTACCCGGCCAGTAATGGCTACAACAGTTATATGGACAGGGATACCCAAAGTATTGGCGGTATTGAAAAACCTCCTCCCCCCTCCCGGCAACTTTATTTGACGACGATTGTAATGGATATTACCGCTATTCTATTAGGCTTTATTGTTGATCCCGTGTTTGGTTTGCTTATGCCGGTTTATATCGGTGCATCTAAAGCCTATAGCTATCGCGGAATTAGATTAAAAAAGTATCCTGTTATTGGTTACCTGACCGTCATTCTCTTCCAGGGTGCATTTACTTTCTGGTTAGTGTATTATGGAAGCAACAATGAAAACACATTATGGGCTCCCTGGCAGGGAATGGTCATTTGTGCACTTCTCATCGGCGGTTTTTATCCATTGACACAGATCTACCAGCACCAGCAAGACCTGGACGATGGTGTTGCCACCATTAGTTATAAACTGGGGTATAATGGCACTTTTATTTTTTGCGCCATTGTTTATTTGCTGGCCTGGTTATTCATGGCACAATTCTTTATCAATAAGGATGAAGGAAGTAAATTGTTGTTAATGAGCATCTTTTTTCTCCCCGTTCTCGTTTATTTCATCAGTTGGTTTATGGCCGTCAGGAAAAATAACAGTGCAGCGAATTTCAAAAATACCATGAAAATGAACTGGCTAGCGGCTTCATGTACCAATACGGCATTTATCATTTTAGTAATATGGAAATCTTTTGAGTAAAATAGTATCTATAGGAACAGCCGTACCGGAGTACCAGCATAGACAGGAAGATATTCTTGACTTTATGCAGCGGGTTTATGCATTAGATGAAGGAGATCGAAGGAAACTAAGATTTTTATACCGGCAGGGCGGTATTGATACCCGCTATTCCGTTATACCTGATTATAGCCAAAATGCTAACTCCTGGCAATTCTATTCGCCATCCGAAAATCTCGAGCCCTTCCCTAACCTGGAACAACGAATGGAATGGTACCAGGAACAGGCGGCACAGCTTTCTTTACGGGCGATCAGGAAATGTGTAGAAAATTTTGCCGGTAACATCACCCATCTTATCACGGTAAGTTGCACGGGTATGAGCGCCCCGGGATTAGATTTGGAGTTATTGGAATTATTAGAATTGCCTGCAACCACTTTCCGCACTTCCGTCAATTTCATGGGTTGTTACGCCGCTATTCATGCCTTGAAAATCGCTGATGCTTTTTGCAGAACAGATAGAAGTGCCAACGTATTGATAGTTTGTACTGAATTATGCACTCTCCATTTTCAAAAAGAGCATACAATAGATAACATGACCAGCAGCATGTTATTTTCAGATGGCGCCGCTGCGGTATTAGTTACCGGGAACAATGAATCAAAGGGGTTAAGCATTGATCATTTTTATTCAACAGTGGCGGTAAAAGGGAAAAAAGACATGGCATGGGAACTTTCTTCTAAAGGCTTTTTGATGACATTAAGCGGCTATATACCTGAGTTGATAGAAGAAGACTTTAATAGCCTCGTGACGAATGCAGTAACTGCAGCCGGTTTGAAAAAGGAAGATATTACGCAATGGTGCATACATCCCGGAGGAAAAAAAATACTGGAAGCTGTCCATAAGAGCCTGGAATTTACAAACGGGCAGTTAGAAAACTGTTATTCGGTATTAAAAGAATACGGGAACATGTCATCACCAACCGTATTATTTGTACTGGAAAAAATAATGAAAGAAAAGATGGAAGCTCCAGGTAAAATATTCGGTGCTGCATTCGGCCCGGGCATTACAATGGAAACTTTTATTTTATCGGCATGATCGACCTCCGCCAGCGAAGCAATGGAAAAGAACTAATGGACGGGGATGATATTTCTTTTGAAGCAATGGCTCAAACATTGAAGGAATTAAATATCATCAATAGCCGTTTGGGAGGCCATGCTATTACAATAAGCGGCGTAAAGCTATTGATAACAGGGAATGAACTGGTAAGAGTCTGCGAAATAGGATGTGGTGGTGGTGATAATCTTTTTGCCATTTATAAATATTGTTTGCGCAATGATATTGAGGCTGTTTTCACCGGTATTGATCTAAACCCGGAATGTATTGCTTTTGCGCAACAACAATACCCGCAGATACCTTGCGAATGGATTTGTAGTGATTACGCCGCAGTCAAATTTGGAAATAAACAACCGGATATTATTTTTTCCTCGCTGTTTTGCCATCATTTCACCAATGATCAATTGGTCCCTATGTTAAAATGGCTAAAGGAGAATAGCCGGAAAGGTTTTTTTATCAATGACCTGCAGCGCCATTGGCTGGCCTATTACCTGATTAAATACATCACTAAATTTTTCAGCAAATCTTATTTGGTAAAAAATGATGCCTGCATCTCCGTAGCAAGAAGTTTTATTAGGCAAGACTGGAAGGATCTGTTTCGGCAGGCGGGCATAAACAAATACAGCATTAGCTGGCGATGGGCTTTTCGTTTCCTGGTAATTTTCAAACAGTAATATCATTCCACAAACAACAAATATTAATCAACCTGTTACCTCTCAACTCTCTCTTGAGGAGCCCGGACAATATGATGTTGTCATTGTCGGTGGTGGCCTGGCAGGTCTTGCGTTATCTGTTCAACTGGCGGGGAAAGGACACAAAATTATTGTTATAGAGAAAGAGGAGTACCCCTTTCATAAAGTATGCGGTGAATATATCAGCTTGGAATCATGGGATTTCCTGGTCAGCCTGGGGCTCGATCTCGAAGAAATGAATCTGCCAATTATCTCAAAGTTGCAGGTATCGGCTACCAATGGAAAATTGTTAGAACAAAAATTACCGTTAGGTGGCTTTGGTATCAGCCGGTTTTTGTTAGACCATGGTTTAGTTCAAATTGCCCGTTCTGCCGGGGTTATTGTAAAAGAGAACACAAAAGTGAATGATATTTTTTTTGATCAATCAGAGTTTAGAGTTGATACCTCACAACAGAGTTACAAAGCCAAAGTTGTTTGCGGAAGTTTTGGTAAGCGAAGTAATATAGACATCAGGTGGAAAAGGAGGTTCTCCATCACAGCCAGGAATAAACTCAACAACTATATTGGGGTTAAGTATCATATTAAAACTGACTTTCCCGCGGATACGATAGCTCTTCACAATTTTGAAAACGGTTATTGCGGTATTGTAAAAATTGAAGAAGACAAATATTGTCTGTGTTATTTAACCACAGCGGATAACCTTCAAAAAAGTAAAGGGTCGGTCCCTGTAATGGAAAAAACTATCCTGGCTCAGAATACACACTTGAAAAAGATATTTGCTGAAAGCACATTCTTGTACGAGGCACCACTTGTTATTTCGCAGATCAGTTTTGATAAAAAAACACAGGTGGAAAACCATGTACTGATGACGGGCGATGCGGCGGGAATGATTACACCTTTATGCGGTAATGGTATGAGTATGGCATTGCATGCGAGCAAAATTGCCGCGAGCCAAATCAATATGTTTTTAGAAGGTCGGATTTCCAGAGCTGAAATGGAAGAACAATATAGCAGGCTGTGGAACCAGGAATTTTCTCAGCGTTTAAAGATGGGGAGGCGGATACAAAGCCTGTTTGGCAACAAATGGTTGACCAATTCCTTGATTAGCCTGATAAAACCCTTTCCAAAAATTATTAGGTGTCTTGTCCGGCGAACGCATGGAAAACCCTTTTAAGCAAAAGATAATTTTTCCCGTTTCCATTTTACAGCGATAGCGGAACCTTCTGCCAGCATCACCGAAGATGGAGCTTTCCCCGAAAGATGCGCAAACGGCTTTCCGTACATTTCTTCGAAATCACAATTAATGTCAACACTATTTACTTTATTGGTTCTCCAACGGGGATGTTCTACTTTATATTCTTCAGTAGAACGTTCGGATACTTTGGTATAACCATAATAATGTTCAAAAATAAATTCTGCCATGCCGCCAGGTTGCATAGCTTCTTTTTCAACCGCCGCATTTACTTTAATGTAGTTCCAGTTGTTTTTTATATTCCAGTAATAGTCAACCTGTTTTGATTCCGTTGTTATCCGCCAACTGTGTTTGGTGGGTATAGCGGTATATCTTTCTTTATAGAGTTTGTTAGCCAGCCAGGCAACGGCTTTATACGGTACGGTTTCATTGATAAATACTACGCCTCTTTTTATTATTCCGTCGCCCTTACGCGTGACATAGAAGCGCAGGTTCACTTCTTCAAAGGTTCCCAGGCACGGAATAGGAATACCGAATAGTTTTGATTTTATAAACAAAAAACCTACGAGGCTTACATAGGTTTTGCCATTGTGATAATCCAATTCCGTTCCTGCAGGCAACCAGGGTTGCATTATTCCGGGGTCGATCTCGTAATTCACCATGATAAGATTTTCCCAGCGGGCCGTTAAAAAATTCATCATTAAAACAAGATTAATTAATTCAATGCAACAAAAATGGAGACTAAAAGTTGTTAACGATGTTGCTTATATATTCTTTGGTTTATAGTTTGATGAAAGCGATATACACTCAAAACCTATTCTTTAAATGTGGGGATCGAAACAACCCTGGTGTGGATATTGCATGCATAAAGGTAAAGAGGATGCAAAATGCTATTGCTTCTTTACCTCCCGGTTATTTTCTTTATTTTTCGGTAATGAAAAAAATGCTTACCTGCTTTTTATTACTTACTAGCTCGTATTTACAAGCACAAATAGACCCCGCTAATATTACTATCGCCCGGGACTCATTTGGCGTACCACATATTTTCGCACCTACCGATCCTGAAGTTGCCTATGGACTTGCCTGGGCTCATGCCGAAGATGATTTTAATACGTTGCAATTGGTGGTGCTTTCCGGCCAGGCCAGGTTGGGAAAAGTATTAGGAAAAAAAGGAGCTGAAGCCGACTATGTGGTGAATCTGTTAAGGTGCAGACAGGTAGTGGAGGAGCAATGGAATACATTAAGCGCTGACTTCATCAGGCTGATAAAAGGATATGTAGCCGGATTGAATGCTTACGCCAAAGCACATCCCGGGGAAGTAAAGTATAAAAAAGCATTTCCTTTTTCTGAGAAAGATTATATGACGGCGGTTATGTTTTCCGTGGCTATTTTCTGTGGTGTTGACAATACATTGCCGCAAATATTGGGAGGTAAGATAGCTACTATTCCCGGATTCAACTCACAGGGGTCAAACGCCTTTGCGTTTCATCCGTCTAAAACAACTACCGGTGAGGCTTTCCTCGCTATCAATGCGCATCAGCCGCTTGAAGGGCCGACAGCATTTTATGAAGCTCATCTGCAAAGCGAGGAAGGATGGAATATGCTGGGAGGTCTCCTCGCAGGCGGCTGTGTTATTTTGCATGGTACCAATGAAAACCTTGGTTGGGCGCATACCGTCAACTACCCGGATAAAATTGATGTATTCCAGTTACAAATGAATCCTTCTGATAATAATCAATACAAATTTGATGACCAGTGGATTAATCTTGAAGTAAAAAAGGCTAAACTAAAAGTAAAAGGGATACCGGTTACAATTGGTAAAAAAGTTTATTGGAGTAAATATGGACCAACGTTAAAAACAAAAAAGGGAGTTTTTGCCATGCGTATTCCTGCTATGACGGATATCAGGGCTATGGAAGAATGGTACCGGATGAATAAAGCAAAAAATTTTACGGAGTTCTATAAGGCGCTTAGCATGACAAGCCTGCCGATGTTCAACATTATCTACGCCGATCGATACGATACTATTTTTTATATTAGCAATGCCAAACTACCCATTCGTAATCCCGATCCGCAATACAACTGGAAAAGTACAATACCGGGTAATACATCGGCTACTTTATGGACAAGTTTCAAGCCGGTAAGCGCATTGCCGCAATACATCAATCCTGTTTCCGGTTATTTATTCAACACCAATCATTCCCCCTTTTTAGCCACTGATCCAAAGTATAATCTTGACGCTAATAAATTTGATCGCAATGATGGTTTTGAACGCTATCATAATAATCGCAGCCAGCGGGTGACCGAATTAATGAAGGGTGTTGATAAAATAGATTATGCGATGTTCAAACGAATTAAGTTTGATCAGCAACTTCCTCAGCAATTAAAGTATATCTATGGGATAGATAGCCTGTTAAACTCAAATGCAAATGATTATCCGGGCGTAAAAGAAATTATTACGACCCTGCAGCAATGGGATCGTAAAGCTGTCGTAAATAGTAAAGGCGCCGCGGTTTTTTTATTGCTTTATTATTATGTAGCAGATAAATTGGCCGGTGCAGCTTCCCGGCAACTTACTATGGCAGAAAGTATTGAAGCCTGCCGGGATATCCAGGAACATATGATGAAGAATTTTGGCAGAACAGACCTTATATTGGGTGATGTACAAAAATTAGTACGTGGCGATGATGCGAGGCCAGCATGGGGTTTACCAGATGTACTTACAGCAGCTTTTTCGCAGCCATACATCAATGGCCAGCGTAGAGTAAATTCCGGGGAGGCTTATATCTGTCTGGTACGGTATCCTAAAGTTGGATTGCCCATCATTGAATCAGTGAATACATTCGGGGCGTCTTCAAATCCAGGGTCTGAACATTATAAAGACCAGATGACGATGTTTCAAAATCAGCAGACTAAAAAAATGACGCTTGATAAAAAAGAGGTTTTACAAAAAGCGGAAAGAATATATCATCCCGGAGAATAAAAATTATATCTCTTCCATATTTATGACCTTGAACGTTTCTTTGGTGATAAACTTACAATTTTCGGCAAGTTCTTCCAGTGAGCAACTGATTACCTGGATACTTGCCGGCAGGCCGTTTATTGATTCCACGAGATCAAACTGCAGAATGCCTTTCTCATCAATATTTTTTTCCCCTTTCAATTGATTAAAAATAGTGGTGGCAAATTCCCGCCTGTTGCCAAGAAAGAATTTTCCAAAACATTCAAACCCGGTTCCGGTTCTTATATTCAATCTAATATTGAAGGTTGTTTGTCCCATATCAGGATACCAGCAACGAAAATACCAAACTTGTAAATTTCTTGACCGAATTTTTTATAAGTAAGGAACAAAAAACTCGATTGTTTAATTATTCCACCAATAGGTAGCTTTCAATACAAAAGCCCTGTTGCGTACAAACAGCGGGGAAGAATAATAGTTATCAGTGTACACCAGGAAGATATCCGATGCAGGCCGGTAACGCCATTGGAACCTTGTATTGAGATTAATATTTTTTTGCTGGTTATTGTATTGCACAAAAGTGGTTAAGAAGAGTTTGTTGGTAAACGTAATATCCACTCTTGGGCCAATGAGCCAGAATCTTGTGTTATTCCAGGGCGCCGGCAGATGGATATCATTATAGGTTGTGCTCAATGTAATACCTACATAAGGTTGAAAGCGATAACCAATATCCGCTGTTACATTATAACGGTTTCCACTGGCATAGTAACCTCCAAAACGGGTAGAGATATTGTAGGTGAGTAAACGTTGAGGTTTAGAAAAAAATTCTATACCAAAAGCTTTCCAGCGATGCTCTGTTCCGGCAGCGAGCGAATCCTTATTGCTATTCGTCGGATCGAAGGGTTGTAATAATTTAGTATAACTATTGGCGACCCATACATCAAAAATGCTTTGATCACGGAGATTGAAAATATATAGCAACAGATTTTCGTAATCTGTCTTTTTTAACGAGCTGTTGTAATAGAAAGTGCCATTATACTTTGGGCCATGACTTAGTATCGTACCTTTTTTCTTTGGAAAAAAAAGATAATTGACATAGGGATTGAGTTTAATGTAATTGTTCCGGGGAACATATCCTACTTCGGCAGAATACTGTTTGCCTACATACTCCTGCTGGAAACCAACTGTCCAATGACGGCTGAAATATTGCAGGAAAGCGGCATTGGTCAGGCTATTATCATTTTTTCCGGGAGTAAAAGATTTTAGCAGCATTACTTTACCCGTCCATACATTATTGGAAGAAGCGAGATTATATTCTGCGCCGATATTCCGGTTATATAATGAATATATTGGTTTGGAGCTATCCTTTCCGGGTTCGTAATTCAGCGATTGCTTGTTAATAAAAATCATCCGGATATTAGACCGGGCAAATACTTTTCGTTGCAGAGCCAGCACCGTAAAGTTTTGTGCAGGCAAACCGGTTTCCTTCATTTTTTTCGTCTGCATATCCATAACGCCGATACGCCAGTTCTTGTCAATATTTCCACTGAGCCGGGCTCCAAAACTGATCGGTACTCCCAATCCTATTCGTCTTGAGAAAAAAGGTCGGATATTGGCGAAGCCAAAATTGCCGAACAGGTCATTATTTTCGAGAAAGAATTGTCTTCTTTCCGGGAAAAATAATTCAAAACGATCCAGGTTGGTCACCTGTTTGTCTACTTCCACCTGCGAATAATCGGGATTGACAGTAAGGTCTAAGTTGAGAGAAGAAGTCAAAGAAATTTTTGCATCAGCTCCGATCTCTTTGCGAAAAATGGCCTTGGTATCAAGCGCATAATCTTTGGATATCCCGGTCAAAGCGTAGGGAATAATAGAAAGATTCAAACCTGGATCAGGAAGTGGTTGATCCCATATCAATTGACCGGTATAAGCCAATGAAGCAGTAGGAAATTGCCTGGGAATCGGTGTCCAGGATGATTTTTCTGCAGCCGTAATATCCAGGCGGCTGAAATTGACACCCCATTCAGTAATTCCTTTTTTATAACGAATGGTTTTAAAAGGAATAGCCGCTTCAAATACCCATTTGTCATCATAGTTTTTTACCACCGATTCCCATTTATTATCCCAGGCCAGATCAGCCTTACCTCCTTCATATAACGTACCATCCCATTGCGCACCAGCCGCATTAGCGCCGAAAGTATAACCGCTGGTCAGGTCGTTAAACGGGTCAAGGAAGAAAAGAAAATTATCATTTTTCCCAAAAACAAAGTCACGACGCAGCGATTCAACCATATATGGTGCTTTTTCCTTCGGCAGGTGGCAAATGGCAATGATGTAAAGGTTCTCTTTATCATAGGTCATCTTTACTTCGGTGTTTACATGGGCATAGCTGGTATCCATGGGCAACACCATAAAGAAATTACCGGCGGTCTCGGCTTCCTGCCATGCGGCATCATTCATCGCGCCATCAATAATTACGGGCTGAGTTGTTTTGCGGATATGCAGTTTATACTGGCTATTTTTTTTCTGGGCGTATGTAAGAAAGGTTCCTAAACATAGCAGTATACTAAACAATAATTTCAAATCGCTGAAGGGGTTTATTATCGCTGAAAATAACTACTTTTTACGGGTTGTTTTGTTTTAATGCCTGGTTTTTATTTTTTAAATCCTATTCTTTCCCGGTCTTCCCACTTTCGTTGTGCCGCTTTGTCATCCAGCAGATTTTCTATAGCGTCATAAATGGCTGATAGCTGCGTATCGTGTTCACCTATACGCTGTTGAATGGCTTTTAATTGTTTCTTTATATCACCTTGCTGTAAAACGATTCTTCTTATTTCCACAAAAGCCCTCATGATAGCGATATTCATATTGACAGCTTTGTCAGAATTTAAGATACCGCTAAGCATGGCAACACCCTGTTCAGTAAAAGCGTAAGGTAAATATCTAGTTCCTCCTCTTCCTTTTGAGGTTTCATTTTGAAACCTTAGAGGGTTTGTATTATTGTTTGAGGTTTCAATTTGAAACCTCAAACTTTCAAATTCCTCTTTAGTAAGCTGAAACATGAAATCGGCAGGAAACCGTTTTATATTCCTTTTTACAGCCAGGTTAAGCGATTTGGTAGGCACTTCATATAAATCAGCCAGATCTTTATCCAGCAAAACACGTTCGCCCCTTATTTCATAAATCCTGTTTTGAATGCTCCTGATGATATGCATGATACAAAGGTTGATTCCAAATTAAATCACTATTAAAGCTGTTCACCGCAGAATTAATAACCCCATTGTTTCATGACTTGCAAATCTTCTTTAACACAATCTAATGGCGGTGTGCCCTGGTAGCTTTCCTGTTCAATAATCAAATGTGTGGCGCCACCTGTTTTTATGCTTTCTTCCAATACCTTTTTTACTTCGATTATACCGGTGCCTAAGACAGCACTTTCATATCCATGTTCGGAACCCGCTACCGCAATCTCATCTTTTACATGAAGTGAAGCAAAACGTCCCGGATATTGTTTGATCACGTCCAAAGCCCTTCCGCCACCATAATACATATTGCCAATGTCTAATTGTTGAACAACTAACTGCGGATCGGTATGCTTAAGGATCAAATCATAAAGACGTGTGCCATTTACCTGTTCATTAAATTCAAAATGGTGATTATGATACCCAAATTTCATTCCTGATTGTTTACACAATTCGCCGGATTTATTGAACACCTCCATATAGTGTTTCAGCGTATCCTCATCTTTTCGCCAGCTTTCATCAAGCCCCGGGCTGATGACAAATTGCTGACCAAGAGTTGCTGCATCTTCTACCGTGTATTTCCATAGATCAGTAAATTCTTTTTTGCTGTCATCCCAATGTTGTTTGCCCAGTATCGTGTGACCACTCGGCATTTTTAAATCCAGGTCGCTTAATATCTTTTTAAAATCTGCAACGGGATAAGTGTAAAATTTTCTTTCTACGTAGTTAGCATGCTCTACGTGACGATAGCCCATCTCTGATATTTTTTTCAGGGTTCCTAAGGGGTCTTTTTTCATTTCATCACGGACGCTGTAAAGCTGAACGCCGGTAATGGTTTTGCTTTTTGGAGTATTAAATATTGACTTTGAAAATAAAGCGGCGCCTGTTAGGGTGAATGCGCTGTTTTGTATGAATTTTTTACGGGAAATGTTCATAGCAAACAATATTAGTTGAAAAATCAATTTACAACTTTTGTCCTTAAGTTCGGATGAACACCTCACTATTTAACCTTTAGGTTACTATAACGCTAAAGATCAGTTGAATTAAAAGTGTCTCCCTGTTTCATATCTCCTGTTTCAAATCCTTTTTTAAACCAATACATCCGTTGTTCAGAAGTTCCATGGGTAAAGGCATCCGGAACGACATATCCCTGTGATCTTTTTTGTAAACGATCGTCCCCGATAGCATTTGCCGCATTTAATGCTTCTTCAATGTCCCCGGGTTCCAATATGTTTTTTTGCTTCGCATAATAGGCCCAGACTCCAGCCAGGAAATCCGCCTGCAATTCCATTTTCACCGAATAATGGTTGTATTCAGTTTCATTTACCTGTTGTCGTAGCCTGCTTACTTTATCAGCTGTACCATTCAGGTTTTGAATATGATGACCCACTTCATGCGCTACAACATATGCCATAGCGAAATCACCGGGTGCGTTTAATTTTTTCTGTAAGTCTTCGTAAAAGGACAAATCGATATATAATTTTCTATCACCCGGACAATAAAAAGGACCCATCGCGGCACTCGCATTCCCACAGGCCGACTGAACTGCATCCCGAAACAAAACGAGAGTTGGTTTTGGGTAATCTTTTCCCTGTTCAGAAAAAATTTTGCTCCATACATCTTCTGTTTCTGCCAATACTACCTTCACGAATTTCGCTCTTTCATCATCCGCGGCTTTTTCCGTAGTTGTCATTTCAGTTGAAGTTCCCGGCAATGCAGGCGGAAGAGACGACGCATCACCCCCACCTAAAAAAGTATAAAGTAAATAAACAATAACCCCTATTATACCTCCACCGGCTGCCACACCGCCGCCTGATATACCACGACGGTCATCTACATTTGAACTTTCTCTACGGCCTCTCCATAACATAACTAATAATTGAAAAATGAAAAAAAATTTAGTGCAAAATGTCTCTATAAACTGTATTCGTACGCATAGGTTCTTTTTGGTTTTGTTGATCTTCGCAGGTCATTTCTTTTGCGGGCTCTTTTTTCTTTCACCACTTTATTGATCAGGTAGATCGCTATCCCTGTGGCGATACCTGTTAATACCACGCCGGTTATTTTCTTATTCATTTTTCCTGGTTTTATAAAGTAATTGCAATTGGCATGCCATCATAATAGCGGGATAGGAAAAATGCCTGAACCGGCATTAATCCTGCAAAGGGAATCTGTAACAACGATCCTGGCCGGGAGGCTTTTATTAGTTGATTTTTCGTACTTTTTGACCGGTATTCCTTTTTATTACATGAATAGTAGATGATCAATATAAGTGTATTGATACTGATTATTACTTATATCACAAACAATAACCACAAATAAGAAATTTATTATGCAACGTATTGCTATGCTCGGATCCGGATTTATAGGCCGGTTTTATGCTGAATCATTGCAGGGACAAAGAAGTAAGGACAAGATCGTAAGTATCTATTCAAGAAGAGAAGAAAGTGCTAAAAAATTCGCAACGGATTACCAGTGTGAACATTGGACAACATCGATGGAAGAATCCATTGCGCACCCCAATGTAGATGTGGTTTGTATTTCGCTTCCTAACAATTTGCATGAAGCCGCCGTGTTATTATGTTGCAAGCATAAAAAATCAGTCATTACCACCAAACCACTTGGAAGGAACGCAGCAGAAGCGAAACGAATGCTGGAAGCGGTAGAAGCGGCAGGTATTTTTAATGGTTATTTGGAAGATCTCGTTTATACGCCAAAATTTTTAAAGGCTCAGGAAAGTGTAAAGAATGGAGCTATCGGTCGGGTACTTTGGTCAAAATCAAGAGAAACACATCCTGGTCCGCACAGTGATTGGTTCTGGGATATTGAGCAAGCCGGTGGGGGCTGTATTCTTGATCTGGGCTGTCATTGTGTAGAAATAGCGAGAAGTTTTATTGGAAAAGATATCAGGCCGGTAGAAGTAATGTGCTGGGCCGATACACAGGTAAAACCCATCGACGCCGAAGATCATGCTATTGGTTTGGTGAAATATGAGAATGGCGCCATCGGGCAGTTTGAAGTAAGCTGGACATTCCGTGGTGGGTTGGACCTGCGTGATGAGGTGATGGGAACTGAAGGCACGATCTGGATGAATAATTTTTTAAGAACTGGCTTTGAAATGTTTTCAACAGGTAAAGGCGCTGATTATGTAGCGGAAAAAGCGGAAACTGCCAGTGGTTGGTTATTTCCTGTTGGTGATGAATTAAACGAGCTGGGTTATAATCATATGTTCACGGATATGTTTAATGCGCTGGAAAAAGGACAAGCACCAAAAGAAACTTTTTACGATGGCTATGTAGTGAATGCCGTATTGGATGCTGCTTATAAATCCGCCAAAACAAAATTATGGGAGCCGGTGCAGTTAGATATCTGGAGAGGAAGAGAAGGTGTAACCAAAGACAGTCATTTGACCGAGTACGACGCCGATCATTATTTAATAAAAGAAGAAATCACACATTACGGGGCCAAAAAAGTGATATTGAAAAACAAGCAGACGAATAAGATCATTGAAAAGGTACTCTGGTAAAACATTGACCTTCTATTATGAATTAGAATTATCCCGCTACCCCGGCGGGATAATTTTTTACCGCAGAATATTCAATTAAGAGACACTAATCATCTTTTTTGCAGAGCTGCTATTCACGCTCTTCAAACTATCTTCGCTATTATCTTTTCTGATGTCTTCCTCTCAAAAGAATACTTATATCGGTATCGGGCTTGCTGCTCTCGCTGCTATTATCTGGAGTGGCAATTTTATTGCCGCACGGGGAGTAATCAGGCAAATCCCGCCAATCAGTTTGGCTTTTTGTCGCTGGTTAACGGCGGCTGTTATTATTTTTCCATTTGCGTTTAACCAATTCCGGTCAGAGTGGAAAGTAGTCAAGCGGTCATGGCATCACCTGTTCTGGGCTTCCCTTTCAGGTATTACTTTGTTCAATACATTTGTTTACATAGGAGCTCACTATACATCGGCTATAAATCTTGCATTAATCGGTACCACTACCTCACCTGTCATAGCAATTGTATTGGCTAAAATTTTTTTAAAAGAAAAGATAGGACAGCTGAAAATAGCAGGCATGGCTCTTTGTATAATCGGGGTGATTTTTCTTTTATCCCGGGGGAGCCTGCAAAACTTATTGTCTTTCCATTTTACAAAGGGAGATGGCTGGATACTACTGGCTGCATTTACTTTTGCAGTATACAATACTCTTGTTCGCAGGAAACCATCTGGAATATCACCGGTTAATTACCTGTTTATTATTTTCAGTTTTGGTACTTTGTTATTATTTCCGTTTTATTTATGGGAACTTACATATACTTCTCCGGTCAAATGGAACGGAGATTTATTACTTATTATTTTATACCTCGGTTTTGGAGCTTCCGTAGTTTCTTTTCTATGCTGGAATATAGCTATCGGTAAATTAGGGGCGGGCCGTACAGCTTTGTTTGGAAATCTTATTCCGGTATTCAGCAGTGCAGAAGCTGCTTTGCTATTGGGTGAACAATTTACCTGGGTTCATTTATTAAGTATGCTATTGGTGTTTGCGGGTATATTATTGGCTAACTGGAAGATATTCCGGGGTTGATCGTCTATTGAATTAGTTAAGCATCACTTTTTCTAAAGTTCAGTTTGTCCAAAACTACATCAATTGATTTTCTGGTAAAAGGCTTTCTCAAAAAATAATTGATCCCTTCTTCTATCGCTTTTTCTCTTATCCATAAAGAGGAGTCTGCGGTCATCATGATTATTTTTATTTCTTCGTCAGAGGATTTGATATTGCGGATAAAATTCACACCTAATCCATCCGGAAAACTATTGTCAAGGAAAATTACTCCGGGCTTAAGATAAGTAAGACAGTCCTCGGCTTCCGCCAAACTATGCACGCTTAATACGTGTATCCTTCTGTCTTTTAGAATATTTTCTAAAAGACAGGTGAGGTCCGCATCATCGTCGATTATCATAGCTGTTTGTACAGGCAATCCCATGAGACTATTCTTTACAAACAAGCAGCAAAAATGCCGCCTGATTTTGTCAGGGGATGAATCTCGTAAAATGGTTATTCATTTGCTCATATAGGAACAGTATTCCCCATTCTGAATAGCCTAAAACTCTTCCATTATGTTCGGTAGTTTTTTTACGTAGAAATCTTCCTGTTTGGAACTATGTAAAAAAACGAATGAATAATTAAAATGAAAATGATCAGATAGTCTTTTTAGGCGGTAAGGCAAACGCGATGGCCTCATGTTCAAAATGTCCCTTATGAGAGGTATCACAAAAAGGTTTATTCTTTGACAGGCCGCAGCGGCACAACGAGACGATAGTTCTTCCTGCCAGGTCATATTGATTTCCGTTTTTGTCTACTATTTCAAAATCGCCTTCTACTTTAACAGAGCCATTGCTATTAATCGTAAGTTTTGTTGTAGCCATGTATATTATGTTTATGGACAAAGTAAGTTAAATTATGGCAGACGTAATTGAAAGAATACAACAACTACAACATTAAAAAAGTAGTGACCGATAAAAACAATACTACCAAACAATCAATTGATTTATTAATTTCATTTAACAAAACCATCCACCATGGCTATTCGTATTTTTGTTACCGGCGGTACTTTTGATAAAGAGTATAACGAGCTTAACGGGGAGTTATATTTTAAAAACACACATTTGCATGACCTGCTGGAAATGGGACGTAGCAAAGTAACGGTAGTTATCACTACCCTGATGCTGATCGACAGCCTGGAAATGACAGAAAAGGACCGTGAGGCTGTCCTGCAGCAATGTATTAATTGCAGTGAAGACAAAATAATTATAACCCACGGTACAGATACAATGACTGTAACAGCCAAATTATTGGCGGAAAAGATAAAGAACAAAACAATCGTGCTAACGGGCGCCATGATACCAATAAAATTTGGTAGCTCAGATGGGTTATTTAATCTCGGAGGGGCGTTGGCCTTTGTGCAAACCTTGCCCCACGGTGTATATGTTGCCATGAATGGACGCTATTTTAATTGGGATAATGTTCGTAAGAACAAGCTTACCGGCAGATTCGAGGAATTAAAATGATTTTTTTGCCCCTTATATAAGATATTTTGTATAGCTACAAATTTACTAACTCACTTACTTGTGATGTTAAAAGCTAATTTAACGACTACAATTTGCCCCTGACAATCTCCTGACAATACACATATATAAAAAGCTGTTAAACACTGGCGGCAGCCTATTACAAGGCATGAAAAATGCGTTGTAAGGAAGTAATGTGATAAATATGTTAACGAGAAAACTAATATCTTTTCTTTTGCCGGGATTACTTTTTTTAGCCGGGTGTAAGAAAGACAAGAATAGCTCTGACACTAGCCGTGTAACACCGGACGAGTGTATTTCAACAGGTGCGGTTGGTAGCGGAGGAGTGGTGGCTGGCAGATATATTATTGCTTATAAACCTTCTTCTGTAAGTGCACGTGGCATGACGGCAGAGCGATTGAATAGTATCAGCACAGATGTACTTAAAAGAAATAGTATAAGCGAAAAGGCAGTAAAGGAAAATTTTGCCGGTGAACCGGGAGGTTTTATTGCAGTATTATCTGCTGAGGAAGCAAATAAACTCAGCAATGATAAAAATATAGAGGCGGTTGAACCCGACAGGATTATTTCCTTAGGCTCCTGCTTTACTGTAGCGGCCCCAAGACTGATAACCTGGAATGTTGCCCGTGTTGGCTATGGCAGTGGCATTGGAAAAAGGGCCTGGATCGTTGATACAGGAATTGATTTTACCCATCCCGATCTCAATGTAGATTCTGCAAACAGTAAATCATTTATTACCGGGGTTAGTTCAGCAAGGGACGAGAATGGCCACGGCACACATGTAGCCGGTATTATTGGCGCGAAAAATAATACGTTTGGTGTTTTAGGTATTGCTTCCGGTGCATCGCTGGTTTCATTGCGTGTGCTGGACAAGGATGGCCAGGGTTTTTTATCTTATATTATCCAGGCGCTTGCTTATATTAATGCCAATGCCTTGCCTGGCGATGTGGTCAATATGAGTGTTGGTAATGACGAAGGTATTTCTTCTACACTTGACCAGCAGGTTCGCAATACAGCGGCCAGGGGGATTTTCATCGCTATTGCTGCTGGTAATGAAAAGGAGTTAGCTAATAAATATTCTCCCGGGAGAACCAATGCTGAAAACGTTTATACGGTATCCGCTATCGACAGCCTTGACAATTTCGCATCATTTTCTAATTATGGAAATGATGTAGTGGATTATGCAGCTCCCGGTGTTCGCATTCTTTCTACTTTTCTGAATGGACGTTATGCTTACATGAGTGGCACATCCATGGCAGCACCCCACGTGGCAGGATTGCTTTTATTGAAAGGAAAGGGAATTACTTCTTCCGGAACAGCCAAAAAAGATCCTGATGCCGTAGCCGATCCTATTGCTCACTATTAATGTATAAGAGTTTTCCATCCAATTTTATCAACGTAGTCATGTTGATACAGCACATTACTTTTGCATATCCTGTAGTGTATGCTGAAGAAATACTGAATAAATGACTTTCAAACAAAGAATATACGACCATTATCTTCAGTTGATAAACGATAAGATCAGTTTACTCCGGAATACGCTGAATGATTTGAAGGAAAGCAGCAGTAATGAAACAAAAAGTACTGCAGGAGACAAACATGAAACAGCGTTGGCAATGCTGCAAATTGAACAGAAGAATGTCAGCCGTCAATTAAAGGAAGCTTTAGATCAAAAAATACTCTATGGGCAAATAAATTCCACTTTGATAAAGACGGAGGTGAGTAGCGGCGCCCTGTTAAAAACTAATAAAGGGTATTTATTTTTAAGTATTGCATTGGGAAAAATACTCGTGGATGGAATTACGATTATGGCCATTTCACCTCAATCACCTTTAGGGCAAAAGCTAATGGGATTAAAAATAAATGATACCGTTGAAATAAATAGCATAGGGTATGTGATTGAAAGTATTTCCTGAACCTATGTGATTTTAAGTATAATTTTTAAACAGAGCGGACGGTGCATGCTACATTTGCCCGATAATATAATTGATGGAGACAAAAGCGGCGGTCATTGATCAGACAAAAAAATGGATCACCAGTGTAGTGGTTGGTTGCAATTTTTGCCCTTTTGCAGCCAGGGAGGTAAAAAGAAACAGTATTCATTACGAGGTTGAAACTTCCACGGACATTAGTGTTTGCCTGCAGACTGTTTTACAGGAATGCATTCGTTTGGATAATGAGGAAGCGATTGAAACTACTTTACTGATCTTTCCCAATGCTTTTCCGGCTTTTGATGCCTATCTTGATCTTCTTTCGCTATCGGAAAGAGCGCTTAAGAAAAAAGGATATGAAGGAACATACCAGGTAGCCAGCTTTCATCCATTGTATCGTTTTGCTGACACAAAAGACGATGATGCCGCTAATTATACTAATCGCTCCATCTATCCAATGCTCCATATATTACGGGAAGAAAAAATAGAGCAGGCCCTGCAACATTATCCTGACCCGGAACAAATACCTGAACGCAATATTCAATTTGCCCGTGAAAAAGGCGTGGCATATATGAAAATGTTACGGGAATCCTGTTTCACCTCCAACGATAGCATTTAATTTTCTTTGACAGGAATAGTAACAGTGAGAGTACAACCAGCTCCCGGGGGAGATTTTATATCTGCCATACCGTTATAAAACTGTGCCCGTTCATGAATATTGGATAACCCTATTCCCTGCCGGGTTTGCTGAGGATCAAATCCTTTTCCATTGTCTTTCATTACCAGTATTACATGATCGTCTTTGGTTTGAAGAGATATTTGGATATTGGTAGCCCGGCTGTGTTTGATAATATTTTTGAGCTGTTCTTGTACTATACGGAACAGCGTTATTTTTTTCCCTGATGAAAGTAATTTATCGTCGATATCATGAATTAAGGAAAACTTCAAAGTACCCGCCAGTTGAATATCTTCAATAAGGGCTTTGATATTATTTGTCAGGTTTTCCTCTTTCAGTTGTGGCGTCACTAATTCTTTGGATAGTTTTGTTATTTCCTCAATGGCCATGTGCAGGTATTCAATGCTTTTGCTTTTTAATTGTTTTTGTTCCGTATTGGAGGTATTAATTCCACCAAAAAACAATTTAATTGTTGACAACAACTGGTTGACATTATCATGCAATTCATGACCGATTCGGCTTCTTTCCTTTTCCTGCACTTTGATGATTGTTTCAGATATTTCTTTCTGACGCTGCAGGCGAACATCCGCTAATTCATTTTTCAGTTCTTTGATGGATGATACATTTTGTAAGGAGCCGATCATTTTTACCGGCAAACCATTTTCATATACCACGAAGCCTTTATCCTGTATATGTTTGTAGCTCCCATCGGCGCATTTAAAACGATATTGATCCTGCCAGGACTGCTGTACATTATCAGTAGCTTCTTTTATTTTATCTGCGAGGCGGTTTCTATCTTCAGGGTGAATGCGGCGTAACCACCAGGAAAGACCCTTTGAATTGTCAGGCTGGTAACCGATCATTTCCATCAGCGCCTCATTGCGGAATATCTGTCCGCTTTGCATGTCCCATTCCCATATCGCATCTGATGTAGCCCTGCTAAAGTTCAAAAACCGTTCCCGGGCATCTTTCAATTCTTTCTCCAGGCTGCCTTTATCTACCACGTTGATGGCCTGTCCCCCTACCAATTTTTTTCCTGATACATTTTTAATAGGAAAAAGATGGATATGAGATACGGATTGAGATCCGTCAGCCCATTTTATTTTCTCTGAAGCCTGAACTGGTTTGCCGGTTTCAAAAACTTTTATGTGGTTTTCAAAAACAGTACGGGTAACAGCGGGTGGTACCATATCCGTAACTCTCTTTGATAAACAATCCTTTTCGTTTATACCAAAATGACGGTAAAAAGCATTACTGGCGAAATGGAGATGCGCATCCTCATCGATAACCCATGCAAGGTCGGGTGTTTCCTGTAAGAAAGCACAGATTATCGCTTCACGTTCTTTTAGCCTGTTTGATAACTGGCGTTCGGAAGTAACATCGATGATGTTAGATACTACCGGAAACTGTCCGTTGATCTCTTCTTCTAAAAGAGGTTGGCAATTAAATAATATCCACCTGTCTTCTCCATTTCTTAAACGGATGATCAGTGTTTGCGTTTGTAATCTTCTTGTTTTTGCCGCTTTTACAAATGGGGTTTCTTCAAATGGAACAGGAAGACCACTTTCGTTGGTTATGGTCCATTGGTTTTTCCAGAGCTCTTCAATATTTTTTAGCTGGTATAAATTTTCGAGTGTTGTTCCGAATATGCTGGCGACTTTTTGATTGATAGCAATAAGGTCTCCATTCACATCATGAAAAATAACTCCATTCAACCCTTCTATTATTAAATGACAATTATCTTTCAAGAGCCTGTTGAATCGCCTCATTCTTTCATCGTCCGCTATTTTATAGCCAACACACAGATAGGTTTTATTGAGATCAGGCAAGTCGGTTAAACAGCTAACCTGCCATTTCATCGGGTGATAAATACCATTTTTAATATATAATTCAAGCCCTGTAGCCTGCGAACTTTGGGTCGTTTCACGAAGCGTATTTTTAAATTCATCAAGGTTAAAAGGATGTATAAGGTCAAAAAAATTAGTAGAAAAAAGACGGGGGTTTTTAATCTCAAGATCTTTTATCATTGTCGCATTAGCGCAGGAGATAAAACCATTCTCATTGATCAGGGTAAGAAACAGGTCCGTTTGGCTATTATTATCACCAATGATTTGCTTGATTGCAGTCCAGCTGGTTGTTTTCATTCCGGGTATGTTAATAGAGATCAGATTTTTTACAGGTACATTCTGCTTTAAAAGAATTGTATCAGCTTAGAATATACGGTAGCTTGAGGCTGACATTTGCTAAAATGGAAGGTACTTGATCAAACTCGGTTGTTTTATCAAGAAAATGAGTTGCCCCAAGTTTTTTACATTGCTCTTTATAATAATCTTCAGAATGATTGGAGAGCATTATTACTTTACATACAGCGCCACCCTCTTTAATTTTTTTCAACAGGCTGATACCGCTTTTACCCGGCAGATTGATATCCAATAAAATTGTGTCCTGCTTGTTCCGGTCAAGTTGGCTGACAGCTTCATCGTAGTCACCGGCTGAATGAATACTTTCGACATTATCCAGTTCATCAAGCAACACTTTCATTCGCTTCACGAACCCAGGATTGTCATCAACAATGAGTATTGAAATATTTTTATTAATCATGGGTATATTAAGGCGGCAAAATAATCCGCAATAATGCAAAAAGAAATAGATGCAATTGTTATTGTTTTGTATAGAACAATAAAGGTCCGTTGTAGAATAATGACTACATAGAAACGCTTAAAAAGAGAAACTGGTAAAGTATACTTATTTGGCAGCTATTGTTCTGGTTTTTTGGGGTTGCCAAGAATGCGCCGGGCAGAAATAATCAGATCCTGGGGCAGAGAATCTTTACAAATAAATTCTTCAGCTCCTGCATTTAAAACACGGTCACGATATTGCTCAGCAGGATAAGTACTGACTATAAGAACGGGTAAGTTTGCCTTTGCCTGTTTAATTTTTTTAAGAGCTAAAAAACCTCCCCCTCCCGGCATTGCGAGATCGGATATAACAAGATCCCAGTGTTCGTTCAAAACTTTTTCAAGAAGTGCTGTTGTATCGGTAGCCTCTTCAACATGTGCTGCGGGAAATTCTTCCTGTATTATTTGCTTTACTGCCTGCATTACTACCGGATGGTCATCAGCAATAATAATCCTTAGCATAGTAGTAGAGGGTGTTGGTTAGCAGGGCAGAAACTGCTGACACCATTTTGCAAAATACCTATTCAACCGGTAAGCTTTTGTAGCCTGGCGTTTGTAAATCGTGTAGAGTTTATACTACAAAAAGATGTTCTAAATCAATTTTCTTTCCAGGGCATAGCGGGTAAGTTCCGCATTGGACCGGATGCCCATTTTTTCGAGTATACGAGCCCGGTAAGTGCTTACCGTGGTAGTACTCAGGGATAGTTTGCCGGCAATCTCAGAAACGGATTTACCGGAGGCTATTAGTTTAAATACATCAAATTCCCTGTCCGAAAGAAGCTCATGCGGCAGCTTACCTGAATTATCGTGAAATGCATCAGCCAGCTTTTCTGCAATGGATGGAGTAATAAACTTTTTCCCGAGCTGGACTGTCTGTATCGCTTTGATAATATCATCGTGGATAGTTTCTTTCTCAAGATAACCGGAAGCTCCCGCTTTTAAAACCCGCAGGGCATACTGATCTTCAGGGTACATACTCATGATCAGTACTGGTATATCCGGCGCTACTTGTTTTATCTGGTTTAATGCATCAAGACCGCTACGCCCCGGCATATTCATATCACATACGACGATATTCCAGCTATTACTTATTACCTCTGCGAGCAGCCCTTCCGTATCGGCAACCTCGCCAATAACAGCAGAAGGGTATTCTTCGAGCAGGATTTGCTTTAGTCCTTTGCGGACAATAGCATGGTCATCAGCGATAAGGATCTTTAGCATAGGTCAAGTTGTTTTACAGATCGTTTTGCGGCAACGGAACGATGACGGTTACAATGGTACCTTCTCCTTTCACCCCGGAGATACTGTAAATACCACCCATCATCATGGTTCTTTCTTTCATTCCCAGCAAACCGAGGGTTTTTTTAGCTGCGGCTGGCTTTTCCTCAAAACCGGTTCCATTATCCTTTATGGTTAAAATTAACTGTTTATCTTCTTGTATCAGGGAGACAACTACTCTTTTTGCTTCTGAATGCCTTGCAACATTGGTCAGCGATTCCTGGAATATCCTGAACAAACCTATTTTAAGAGAATCCGGTAGTTGCGGTTCCGCTTCCGGCAGGTGTAACTCTTTTGATATTCCCGATCGTCGCTCAAACTCTTCGAGATGCCATTCCATGGCCGCCAGCAGACCGAGATCATCCAGCAAGCTGGGACGAAGTTCCGAAGCTATGCGACGGACTGTTTTTACTGTAGTATCAATCAGAGAAAGAATTTCGGTTAATTTTTCTTTAGCAAAATTATTACCCGGCTCGATTTTCTTATTTAGCCAGGATACATCCATTTTGAGCACGGTCAGCAACTGGCCAAGCTCATCATGAATTTCCCTGGCGATATGTAATCTTTCTTCTTCCCTGACATTTTGGAGATGTCCTGTCAATTTGCGTATTGATTCATACGACTCTTTCAATTTTTCTTCAGCAATATATTTTTCCGTAACATCATTGGCCAGCACAAGACGGGTTTCCTGTCCTTTATATAAAATATCATGTGTTACAATATCAACATACAGTATGGCCCCTGTTTTCTTTATATGACGCCATACTCCTGCATGATCAATACCCCGGAAATTTGCATTGGTTGATGTATTAAATCTCTCGATATCTTCCTTAGGTCTTAAATCCAATACTGAAAGTTTAAGAAACTCCTCTTTTGTATAACCATATTGTTGCAGGGTTACTTCGTTCACGTCAATGATCTTGTAATCAGGTAAGCCGAGCATCCACATTGATAGCGGATTGCTTTCAAAAAGAAGCTTGTATTTCTGCTCGGACGCTTTTAATTCTATTTCTCCTTTTTTCCTTTCGGTAATATCGATTCCATTGCCCAGTAAGCAGGGGCCACCTTCGTAGTTGATCAATACGGCTTTGAAATAATAGGGAATTTTTTCACCGGTCCTGGTTAAAAAATGGGCATCCGCATCATTAACGCCTTTTTGAAATACACCCTCGATTCTTTCAATGATATAGCTTTTATCTTCTTCAGGAAAAAAATCAATAGGATGCATGACTGCGATTTCTGCCGCTGAATATCCGGTTACTTCTTCGAACTGTTTATTCCATCGTATGAACTTCCCATTGGCATCGTAAAAATAAAATACACCAGGCAGGCTGTCTATCAATTTATCAGCCAGGTCTTTTACTTTATTGATCTCCTTTTCCGTCCTTTTTTTCTCGGTAATGTCACGAATAAAGATGGAAAGCCCATTGGGAGAGGGATAGATAAAATTTTCCTGCCACAGATCGAGAGGTGCATAATGATCAGTATTGCTGACATACTGCTGTTGTTTCATTGCTTTGTTGAAAGCTTCATACGTGGTGGATCCAACAGCATCCGGAAATTCTTCCCATACATTTTTTCCAATCATCAATGCCGGTTCCCGGTGCGTTAAATGACCGGCTTTTTTATTCATATAAGTGTAACAGAAATTTTTATCTAAGGCAATGAAACCGTCCGTAACCCTTTCAAATATTTCTGTAAGCTCGCTTGTTTTCTGTTCCACTTTCCGCGAAAGCTCTTCATTAAATGTCTTTAGTTTATTTTCTATTCGCTTACGCTCCGTAATATCCCGTATAAAGCCAATAAAAAAGTGCTTTTGATCCAGCAGCAAGGGGGATATTCTCAGCGAAACATCCACTTCGGAAAGATCTTTTTTTACGGCCCAAAGGTCAACGGTTTTACCAAGTATTGTGCTCTCACCGGTATGAAGAAATCGTTCTAATCCCTTTCTATGTGCTTCCCTGAATTGGGGAGGAATGATTATTTCACTTAACGATTTACCCAGTACTTCTTCGGTCTTCCACCCAAAAAGTTTTTCTGATTCGGGATTCCAGCGGGTAATCAACCCCATGTTATCAATAACGACGACTGCATCGGGTGCATTATTAAAAATTGCCTGTATATGCGATTCGCTGTTACGCAAAGCGTCTTCAGATTGCATTCTCTGCATATCCCGCTTATTCAGCAGTGAGGCATTATACCAGGTAATGCCGGCAAAAATGATGATAACACTTAACACATAGATAGCAACACCAAATTCATAATTATACAGACCGTTCCAGTTTCCGTATAGTCGCAACAAACCCAGGGTGGCTGGAACAATAATGGAAGCGGGAATTAATAAGCGGGCCATTAAACTGCCACTCAAAGTACTGGTAAACTCCTTCATTATTCCTTTATCAGAATCAGCAAAAAGAACACTTATAGCAAAGAGAAAAAAGCAAACAGCGGTAGAAGCCGCCATCGGTATATAGGTAAGGAAGCCATAAAAACTTTGTACCCTGTATAAATATCCCAGCAAGGAAAGCAAACTTATTAAAGCTATTACCAATGCCAGGTAATGAGAAGGTTTTTGTTTATTTACGGTTTCATACGGAAATAAAAGGAGTGAAACGCTGGTCAATAAAAAACAAAGGGCTGTATTTGGCGCCATTCGATTAGGCAAGTTGGCTTTTTCAGCGTCCAGCAATTTATCTGTAAATAAAAAAGTGTCGACATGAAAATCGTGGCCAAAAGCAAGGCTGCCAAATTTAAGAAGGCCCAGGAGAAATACTATAGCAGCTAATGCATAAGCCATCCTTCTATAGGAAGAATTTGTAAATAACCATAACGAAATGCCAGCTATGATAAAGCCTGCAGCAGATACAGGGTTCATGACTATCTGCGTGGAAGCGGGATCTTTCAAAAATTTTATGTTGAGTTCCCAACCAAGCAATACAAGCAGGACAATTAAAATTATCGCGACTATGAGATATTCAGACAATCTCTGCAACCGGTGTTGCAGCAAAGTATCAGTTGGTAACTGCATATAATGAGTTTAATAATACTCCCGGTAGCAGAATGCTTCTGTGGGATTATTATTTACGTGTAATTTTTTGCTACCAGATTCCTATTCTCTATGACGCCGCTATTTAATCAACCAGATATTATACCAATTTAAACAGGTAATATAAGGAAATCAGGACGTCAGTTTGTTTTTAGTCAAAGTATATCTAAAATTCTTCTCGTCAGCAGCAGTCTTGTTATAATCAGCTGTCAGACAAAATATTAAACTTCAACCATCAAAATCCTTTTGTCAGTCCGTTCAACATAATAAAGTAAGTAAAAAACAGCAGTAAGCCCAAACAAGTAGCAAGTTTACTTAGCAAAAAATCGAAAGAGAGTGATTAGCTAAGACAAAACTCTTAGAAAGAAAGGACATTGTACCAGCTTACCTCGCATATCGCTTTACCCAAAATGCCGGTGCTTTCAATAATTTAGTGTTGTTGGCGATCAAAACAAATTCTTACATTTGTTCCTCTTCAAAGAAATGAATATGAAAATGTTTTAAGGTTCGCCCCCATTGTAATTTCAGAACCTGCCTTTATTATAAAACCTGATAAGCAACATTCTGTTGCTATAGTTCATTTCGTTTATTTCAAAATTATTTTCAACCATGTCGCAGACAACTAATACTAATAGGCTAACGTATATTTTTTCATTAATAAAACAGGCTATCCGTGGTGACGAGATGGACTATACAAAAGGCAGCATTCGTAAGGCGGTGATGATGCTCGCCGTTCCCATGATCCTGGAGATGAGCATGGAAAGTGTGTTTGCTCTCGTTGACCTTTATTTCGTAGGCCATTTACCACAAAGTGATAAAGCACAACAAGTGGTTGGTCTTACGGAATCGGTTATCACCATTATTTATTCATTGGCTATTGGCATCAGTATGGCCGCTACCGCACTTGTAGCGAGGAGGATTGGTGAAAAAAATCCCGAAGCAGCTGCAAAAGCCGGTGCACAGACCACTATCTTGTCTGTCCTCATTACTATTATCCTCAGTATTGCCGGTTTTGTTTTTGCCAAAGACATACTCAGGGTTATGGGTGCGTCAGAAGAGACCATTGAGTACGGTGTCAATTATACCCGTATTCTTACCGGTGGAAGTATGGTGATCATGCTGCTTTTCCTGATCAATGGAATTTTTCGTGGCGCCGGAGACGCAAACATGGCAATGAAAAGCCTTGTGATCGCCAATATCGCCAATATAATTTTGTGTCCCCTTTTGATCAGGGGTTTGGGTCCAATACCTGCATTTGGTCTAACCGGGGCAGCTATGGCAACTACTATCGGCCGTGGTATTGGTGTGGCGTATCAGCTATATCATTTATTCAATGGCAAAAGCCTTATTAAAATGACCTGGGCTTATTTGAAACCTGACTGGAATCAAATAAAGCAAATTATCAATATTGCCGCACCGGGCACTTTCCAGTTTTTAGTGGGATCGGGAAGCTGGATTGTTTTAACGGCCATAGTGGCCGAATCCGGTGAAGCAGCATCTGCGGGTTATATTACGGCCATACGAATAGTTATGTTTTTTATCCTTCCAGCATGGGGTTTGAGCAATGCTGCGGCTACCCTGGTAGGTCAAAATCTTGGTGCGCAACAACCACAAAGAGCAGAAGAGAGTGTTTTAAAAACCGCTAAATACAATGCGATATTTATGGCTATTGTCACAGTGTTGTTTTTTATAACAGCACCTTACATCATTGGTTTTTTTGCAGAGAAAGAAGCTACCAAAAAAATTGCCATCCAGGCGATGCTGATTATCAGCTCCGGATATATTTTCTATGGCATAGGTATGGTGATGGCTAATGCGTTCAATGGTGCCGGTGATACAAAAACGCCTACTGTTATTAATGCAATCGGATTTTGGGTTTTTCAGATACCGTTGGCATTTTTTCTTTCCAAAACACTGAATATGGGGGCGACAGGTGCTTTTATAGCTATTCCGGCGGCTGAAACCGCCATGGCTATCGCCGCTTTTATTATGTTCAAAAAAGGGAAGTGGAAAAAGGTGAAAATATAAGACGTATAGTAAACTTCAAAGGATATGAAAACTGAAATATAAAAATCGAACCAGTGATTTTTATATTTCAGCTTTTAATATTTAGTCATGATGCATTTTATCCCTTAGTAATTTTTCCTGATCAATGTATTGATCAACGCCGTAAATATTCCCATGTCTTTATGAAACAATACTTTATTAATTTTTTTCCGCAATAGAACAATACTAATTTTATCCAGCTTTTCGTTTAATAGTATGTCCGAAGGTCTGACAAGATCATTAGGATAAAATCCGTACCCTCTTGAAAAACCCTGTGTCAATATCAGCTTATTGCCTGTTATTTGCAATGCTCAGCATTTCCTGGCTGCCTTTGCAAAAACAAACTACAATTCTTGAAACGGGCTTATCTTCTTCTTTACCAACGAGTAATTATCAAAATGAGGAAGCCGCTTCATTATATGATATGCTTGACCTGCAGCAAAGGGGATTATCAATGCGGGCGTTTGAATATGCATATAAAGGATACCGCCGGTTACTTCAAAAGAAAATTATCAGTAAACAAGATTACCTGACGATCTGTGATTTTAGTCAATCATCGAACAACAAAAGACTTTACCTGGTGGATATGGTTAATAATAAAGTCATTCTGAATACTTATGTGGCGCATGGCCGTAATTCAGGCGGAGAATACGCCACCCGTTTTTCCAACAGGACTAAATCATTGCAAAGCAGTCTCGGATTTTATGTTACACAAAGTGTTTATTATGGAGAACATGGCTTATCTCTCAGGGTAGCCGGACTAGAAAAAGGATTTAATGACAAGGCATTGCAAAGGAACATTGTAATTCATGGGGCGGATTATATTGGCGATAAAAAACCAGGAAGAAATAATTATATGGGCCGCAGTTACGGTTGCCCCGCAATACCCAGGAAAGAATGCAGCGAGGTCATTAATATGATTAAAAACGGGAGTTGCATTTTTATATATCATCCTTCAAAAAACTACCTGCGCGGATCAAAAATATTAAACGGTTGATTGGACACAAATCAAGGATGGATGATAACAAAAGGCCCAGCTTACCCAATGGTTGGGCTTTTTTGTTTTTACAGGTGAAATCTTAATAACCAGGGCGGATTTTCAGGATAAATGGGTTTCACTTTCATTATCAATTATCCAGCGTGTAACTTTACCGTTCATGTCAGGGCTCAACTATCACGATACCATTAATCTTTTCTCGAAACTAAGTTTTCGAAGGACCTGGAATGGTTTGAAGGTTTTAAGCAGCTATTACGTAAGCAAGTGGATAAAGAAACCTGTTCAATGGGGATACCCGGTTTCTATTTCATTTGAGCCTACCACTTCCTGTAATCTTCGTTGCCCGGAATGCCCGAGCGGGTTAAGAGCTTTCACCAGGCCGACCGGTATGTTGCAAAAGGATTTCTTCAGCGAAACAATTGATCAGTTATATAAGGAGCTTTTATACCTGGTATTTTATTTCCAGGGAGAACCCTATCTGAATCCGTCTTTCCTTGATATGGTAAAATATGCGTCAACAAAGAAAATTTACACAGCTACGTCTACGAATGCGCATTACCTCACGGATATAAATTCAAAACGAACTATTGAAAGCGGTCTTGATCGCCTGATCATTTCCATTGACGGTACTACCCAGGAAACATACGAGCAATACCGGGTTGGTGGTAATCTTGAAAAGGTTATTGAAGGAGCCAGGAATATTGTAAAGTGGAAGAAAGAATTGAAAAGTAAAACGCCGTTTGTCGTATTTCAGTTTTTAGTGGTGAAGCACAACGAGCACCAGATCGAAGATGTAAAAAAACTTGCCAAAGAAACAGGGGTGGATGATGTATGGTTTAAAACGGCGCAGATTTATGATTATGAAAACGATCCCAATAACCTCATCCCGACTATTGATAAATACAGCCGCTATCGTAAAACGGATAGTGGAACGGAGTTCAAGGGCAAACTGTCCAATCAATGCTGGAGGCTCTGGCATGATCCTGTCATTACCTGGGATGGATTGGTGGCGCCTTGCTGTTTTGATAAAGATGCACAGCATCGTTTGGGTAACCTGAAAGAAAAATCCTTCAAAGAGATATGGAAGAACGGAGAATACACTAAATTCCGTACACAGATATTGAAGGGACGCAAGAACATTGATATCTGTGCCAACTGCTCCGAAGGCACAAAGGTATGGAGCGCCGACTAGCCATTAAACCACTTACTAAATATGCAAATTCCTTCTTCTGTTTCTACACGGCTGCAATACCAGCATAAATCACTATTGGATATCCTCGATGGCTTATCTGATGAGCAGATCAGAAAACAACTAAACCCAGGCAAATGGTCCATTTTTGAAAATATAGTTCATCTGCAAACGTATCAACACACTTTCATCGGCCGCATCCGGCGGATTCTTGAAGAAGATTGCCCTTCTTTCTCTCCTTACACGGCAGAAGCTGATCCATTATTTCATGATAACTGCAGTCTATCAAGCCGGGAAATAATGCAGGACCTTTTGACCACCCGTAAAGAATTGTCATCCGGAATACTTTCATTTAAAGAAACAGATCTTGATCGTGAAGCCTGCCACTCCGCTTATGGTAAAATGAATTTAGTACAATGGCTGAATTTTTTTCTGTTGCACGAAGCGCACCACCTTTTTACCATTTTTAAGATGGGTGCGGAGCTGAAGAAAGCTCAATAGTTATTCTTCGCTAAGTTCAGGAAAGGAAAAGACAAGCAGTATTTTATTTTTTCTTAAACCGTTTCAATTCAAAGGCGTTTTATTTCATTGTAAATGGAAGTATAAAAAGAAATAAATCCTTCATAAAAACTCCTGAGAGATTCCGATAATATTTTCATTGATAAAATGAATAAGTGTATAAATAATGCTTATGATACAATGTACATTCAACACCAGATACGATGATCCGCGGACGTATGTTTTTTATACACAACTATTACACGGGAGGGAGATTTTTTAGTCCAATGTTTAAACAATAACTTTGCGTTTCAATCACCGGCTTTTAAGAAAAGGGTTAAAAACTTGGAAGTTTAGGGTAAGCCGGGCTGCTTTGTTTAATTTTTTTAGCAAACCCTTTCTACGTATGAGCATAGACCAGGATATACTTCAATCAAAATTTCGTAACGAATACCAGAAGGCGGGAGTAAACCTGCTTTATACCTATGGTTGGATAATGGAGCGGACCAAAGAACTTTTTGCATCAGAAGATATTACTCCGCAGCAATTTAATATTCTCCGCATTTTACGGGGTAGCTACCCTAAACCGCTATCTACGCTGCAGATCAGGGAAAGAATGATTGATAAGATGAGCGATACAAGCCGTATTGTTGACCGTCTTATTACTAAAGGGCTGGTAAAAAAAGGAACCTGTAAAGCAGACCGCAGGCTTGTAGATGTAATGATCACCGACAAAGGGAAAAAAATGCTGGAACGGCTCGATAAACGACAGGATGAACTGGACAATATCATTGACAACCTCAGCGAAAAAGAGGCCGCGGTTTTGAATGAATTGCTGGATAAAATAAGAAGACCAAAATAGCCAGCAGATCATAGCATTTTTTTAACGGGTATCTTCTTTTTGTTTAAGGCTTTTATTTATACTTTACTTAACCCATTATTAATTTAATTTCGCCGCTTTATTTAATCTATCTGTAGAAACATGAGGTTTTTGTTTTTTATTCTCGCTACCCTGTTTACTGGTTTCGCTTTTTCACAACCTACTTATGAATTTCGTGGGGTTTGGATCGCCACCGTTGATAATATAGACTGGCCGCCAAAAGGAGTGTACACGGTATATAGTCAGAAGGCGGAATTTATCCGTCAGCTGGATATGCACAAACGAAACGGGATGAATGCAGTGATCGTGCAGGTTCGTCCGGCAGCTGATGCATTTTATCCGTCACAATTTGAGCCCTGGAGTGAGTGGCTTACTGGTATACAGGGCCGGGCGCCCTCCCCCTACTATGATCCCCTTCAGTTCATGATAGAAGAAGCGCACAAAAGGGGACTGGAGTTTCATGCATGGCTCAACCCCTACAGAGCCAATTTTAATATACGCTCCGCTTCTATAGCTCCTAATCATATTACCCGTGTTCACCCGGAGTGGTTCGTAACTTATGGAGACACCAAATATTTTGATCCGGGCAATAAGGAGGCCCAACAGCATGTGGTGAATGTAGTAAGAGACATTGTAAAGCGATATGATATTGATGCAATACACATGGATGATTATTTCTACCCTTATCGTATCGCAGGAAAAGAGTTCCCGGATTATACGTCATATAAAAGATCAGGTACCACCCTTTCGAAGGATGATTGGCGCAGAAGTAATGTGGATTCTATCATAAAGGCATTGTACACTGTCATTAAAGAAGAAAAGCCGTATTGTAAATTTGGGATCAGCCCTTTCGGTGTTTGGCGCAATAAAGACACGGATCCTGAGGGCAGCATTACAAAAGCGGGTCAAACAAATTATGATGACCTGTATGCGGATATTCTTTTGTGGCTCGAAGAAGGGTGGGTGGATTACGTAGCCCCTCAATTGTATTGGGAAATAGGACACAAGTTAGCCGACTACCAGGAACTGATTAATTGGTGGAGCCTTCATAGTTATGGACGTCATATTTATATCGGTCATGGTATTTACAGATCTGGCGAAAGAAATGCAGCCTGGAAAAACCCCAATGAACTGCCCAATCAGCTGAAGCTTTTGCGTCAGTACCCTACTATACAAGGGAGTATTTATTTCAGTAGCAAAAGTTTTGACAGGAATCCCAATGGATGGAACGATAGTTTGCGGAATAATTATTATAAGACGCCTGCATTGATACCAGAAATGGATTGGCTACCTAAAAAAGCTACACCCAGTAACTAAAACAAACCTGTTTCTTTCCTTTGTAAGTTGTCCGATGTTTTTAAAATTGCCGGGATTAAATGGATAGCCTCACTTATCGTTGCTTCCGGAATATTCTACCAAAACAAAATTATTTTGGCTTTATCGCATTCGGCTTTTGTTCCAGGTAGTCGGTATACTCCAGCGAACCCAACCTGATGCGTAAGGGGATAGAAGTGGCTTTTTCAAACTGCCATTCTTTACGACAAAAGAAACTAAGACGTTGTTGATAAGGAGTTTTTTGTAATGGATTTATCAATAAAATGTTTGAAACTGGTTTAACCGGAAAAATGGCGTGGTTAGAAATAACGCCATTAACAGATCGGTCAGTCAACGTAGCAGAAAGCTTAACATTATTTTGCGCGGAATCAGTGGTATACTTGCCAAAGTAACCGATAGTGTCTTTATTTGGGATTTTTTCCATTGTATTTGACTGTCCAAAAAATTCCCCGCAAGACCCCAAAATCAGCACAACAACTAAACAAAAAAACCGTTCCGCCATACTTACCCTTTTGTTTTGTAATTTACGGCCTGATTTTTGATAAATGGCGGGATTTTTGTCAAAAGGCACCGGGTTCTTGATAGAACCGCTTTTAGAGAAAATTTCAGCCAAAAAACGATCTGATAACTATGGCCCTTAGCCAGTCCTTACAACAGAAACTATTACAGAAGCTATCGCCCCAGCAAATTCAGTTGATGAAGCTGTTGCAGGTGCCTACGGCTAATCTGGAAATAAGGATTAAGGAGGAGCTGGAAGAAAATCCGGCTCTGGAACTGGATGAGGAAAAACATGAGGATGAGAAGGATGAAATGAAGGACGAATTCAGTGAGGGTGATGAGACGGATTTTGATGAAAGCAGTGGTAGCGAAGAGGAATATGGCAATGTAGATGTAAGTGAGTATGTACAGGATGGAGACGATGAAGTAGCTGATTACAGATTAAAAGATGATAACTATCCTGAGGATGAGCAAAAGCAGATCCCCTTTAAAACAGAAACCAGCTTTTATGAAATGCTTCTCCATCAGTTGGGGCTCTTGAAGCTGGATGATAAAGAACAAAGTATCGCAGAACAGATCGTAGGAAGTATTGATGAAGATGGTTATCTAAGAAGAGAAACTTCCGCTATTGTTGATGACCTCGCCTTTCGCCAGAATATTTCAGCAACGGAAGAACAAGTAGAGGCGTTGATTCAGCGTATACAAAATTTCGATCCTCCCGGGGTAGCCGCCAGGGACCTGCAGGAATGTTTGCTCCTGCAATTGCAGCGGCAGAAAAATGAAGGAAAGGATGTTGACATTGCTATAATAGCTATCAGGAAGTATTTCGATGAATTCACCAAGAAACATTATGAGAAAATTCAACGGGGATTGAATATAGATGAAGATCAGTTAAAAAAAGTAATGCAACAGATCATCCGGCTGAACCCCAAGCCCGGTGGACTGGTAGGTGGAATGAGCAAGGCAGAAAGCTATGTGGTACCGGATTTCTTTATTTTCAACAATGCCGGCAAACTGGAACTTACGCTCAACTCCCGCAATGCTCCTGAACTTCGCATCAGCGAAGGTTACCGGGATATGATGAAAGAATATGACCGGGGTGCTAAAAAGGATAAGCGTCAAAAGGAAGCGGTTATTTTTATCAAGCAAAAAATTGATGCCGCCAAATGGTTTATTGATGCTATCAAACAACGTCAGCATACGTTGCTCAGCACTATGACAGCCATCATGAATCATCAGTATGATTTCTTTTTGACAGGAGATGAAACCAACCTTCGTCCCATGATCCTGAAAGATATTGCTGAAAAGACTGGTTTGGATATATCTACCGTCAGCCGGGTAGCCAACAGCAAATTTGTTCAGACAGAATTTGGCACTTACAGGCTCAAATTCTTTTTCAGTGAATCATTGAGTACGGATAGCGGGGAAGAAGTGTCAACAAGAGAAGTAAAAAAGATACTAAGCGACCTGATAGAAGGTGAAAGTAAAAAGCATCCATTGAGTGATGAACGCCTGACTGAACTTTTACAGGAGAAAGGCTATAATATTGCCCGCCGTACGGTAGCCAAATACCGGGAGCAATTAAACATACCAGTTGCCAGGTTGAGAAAAGAACTATAATAGCATTCCAAAAAGATTTTTCGCATTTTTATTCTCCCTTATTTTATTGTTGCTATACCCTATTTCGAGTATTGACAAGGAAAGATTTTGGTTCTACTTTTACTATGCTAAAATCTGGTTTATGCAAAACCTCTCCTGCTACTCGCTGGTCTTTCCAATTTTATTGTTGTTTTGTCGGACCGCATACTCGCAACAAAATCCTGATGACACCGAATTTAGAAAAGGGTGGGCAACCTACCTGAAGCTTGACAATGGTTTTATCAGCAACTTTCATTCATCACCCGATCTGTATAGTGGCGGAGTGCAAATAAATCCGCAAGTGACAATAATAGAACATAAACTAAGAGTTGGAGCCATGGCAGGATTAGTTTATGCAAATAAAAAAGTAGCCGGCTTATTCGGACCCGCCGTTGCTTTTAAAGTAAAATCATTCAACTTAAAAAACTTAGCGGGCCTGGCTAATCTGCAATTGATAGCTGAACATAACTGGGGCACAGAAAAGCAACGGCTCGCCGGCGGCGGTATCGGGTTAGAGCTATTGCAAAAAGCCATGCTGATCTTCACCGTACACCGCGATTATAATCTAAATGCCTGGTGGCTGCAAACACATGTAGGTATCCGCCTGAAGAGGGAAAAAAACAAAGAGCCGGAATTCAATCAATAAATTGACTAAAAGTCAATAAAAAATAAGCAAATGAAAAAAGCATTGGTTGTTAGCGGAGGCGGCTCCAAAGGAGCGTTTGCCGTAGGAGTATACAAATATCTTGTATCTAATTTCAGCCTTGACTTTGATGTTTTTGTAGGTACAAGTACAGGGTCGCTTATCGTACCGTTGGCTGCGTTGGGAAAAATTGATTTACTTGAAAAATTATATACTACGCAGAAAACAGAGAACATTGTAATAAAAGACAATATCGGCAACCGGCTCAACAAAGATTCCATTTTTGAAGTAACACCTTTGTGGGACACCATTAAACAATTTTATACCGATGATTTCTATGCTGAACTGCTTGATTCAGGCAAAGAAATTTTTTTGAATACAACCTGCCTGCAAACGGAAGAATTGGTTGTTTTTACCAATGTTGAAAACCCTGTTCCTTCTAAATACTATGAAATCAGAAAACTGGTTAATGCGGAACATTTTAGAAGAGCCGTATTGGCCTCCGCCTGCCAGCCGGTATTTATGACCCCGGTAAAAGTAAACAAGCAGGTTCCCGGGGAATCGAATCCTGATCACCAGTTTGTAGATGGAGGTGTGCGTGAATATGCCGGCGTGCAAATGGCTATTGATAATGACGCCAAAGAAATTTTTACTATCCTGTTATCTTCAGATCAGCCTGCGACTGCTCCACAATTCAAAACATTATTTCCGATATTGGAACAAACGATCAGCATTTTCACCACAGATGTTGGCAAAAATGATCTTATCATCCCTGAGCTATACAATGAGGCCCTTACCTATATCGATGCTGTAAAGAAAAAAATGAAACGGGAAGGAGTGTCTGCGGACGATATCAATAAATATTTCTTTATAAGGGGGCGAGAGAATCCTTTTGAGGATAAGGTACCGCTAAAGATCCATGTTATACGCCCCAAAAATCCATTGGGTGGAGGTGCCGGAGGGTTGATATTTGATCCTGCGGAAATGAAGGGGATGCTGGCTACGGGAGAGATGCAAGCCGAAAATTTTGTAGCGGGTTTATCTCCGGGAGATGTGGATTGGGCTTAGGAAAAGCTAATCGTTTGCCGCCAGTTTATGCTTTTTAATGGCGGCGGTAATATTTCTTTTCCACTCATCTGGTATAGTAGAGTAGCCGCTTTTACTAATGGCATCCAGCCAGATCTTATGATCCATTTTACCTTTTAATTTCGGGTAAAACTTTTTTCTTGTCATTAGCAGCGTAAATGAAATATAAGAGGCTCTACCGTCCGGATATTGCTTATAGGCTGTCCTGATACCTTTAGTTTTCAGCAACTCGTTTTTTCCTTTTATGCCGAAATGGTTATTCAACAATTTGCAGTTCCGGCTCTTGCCCGCGCCGGACTCGATAATGGCAATTCCCAGCATAACAGAAGAAGGAATGCCATAAATGGAAGAAAGGGAGTCAGCAATGGGTTTGTATTTTTTAATGTATTTTGATTGCCCGCAAGCGGGCTGGATAGTCGCCAGGCATAAAAGAAAGCACAAAAAGTGCATAAGCTGGTTTTTCAGGCAAAGGATCTTTTTCATATCAAGGATTTAGAGTCGTTTCGGTTTGGTAAATATAATAAGCCCCCGCCTTTTATTATAATCGTTTACTTTGCAAAAAATGTTCCTATTTTGTTATGAATGCAAGATTAATGGTCGATCAAAGCAATGAATTGCAGGAATTCAGGGAAACGGGCTATCGACCCGGAAACCCTCTTATCAAGTTGGTTGCCAAGGCCATTTCTTACATCTTTCACCCACTGTTTGTGCCGGTATATATGATTATTTTTCTTCTTTATATTCATCCCTTCGAGTTTGCCGGAACCAGCAGTTGGGATAAAAAAATGGTGCTTTTGCAGACGATTCTCATGTATGGATTTTTTCCACTCATAACAGTACTCCTGCTAAAAGCGTTGGACTTCATCGAATCAATTTATCTTAATAAACAAAAAGATCGGATTATACCATTTGTGATCTGCAACATCTGGTATTTCTGGATATGGTATGTATGGCGGAATCTACCGAATTCTCCCAAAGAGATTGTTGTTTTAGCAATGGCTATCTTTTTAGCTTCTGCAATCGGGCTTATGGCTAATATATACATGAAAATCAGCATGCATACCATTGCCATGGGAGTGGCCATCAGCTTTATGCTATTTCTTGCTGTAACTCAATCTATCAGCTTTGGTGTATACGCATCAATTGCTTTTTTAATAGCAGGGTTGGTATGTACCGCCCGTTTTATAGTTTCCGATCACACATCCGGAGAGATTTATACTGGTTTATTGGTTGGTGTGTTCTCCCAGTTAATTGCTATCTGGGTCGGCGGTATCTTCCCCTAACAGAAAATAATTTTTGGAAAATACAAAAATTATTAGTTTTTAATTACTAAATAGTTTAGTTTCGTTTTGTTTATAAAATTATTAGCAAGGCGATACGTAAATCTTAATTTTGAAAATGGCAAAAACCGAAAAAACTACCGACATGTCAAATAATAATAGTGAAAAGCTGAAAGCTTTAAAATTGACGATGGACAAAATCGAAAAAGATTATGGCAAGGGCAGTGTCATGATGATGAATGAAAGAGGGGAACAACTCCAGGAAGTGATATCCACAGGCTCTATTGGCCTGGATGTGGCCCTTGGTATAGGAGGCCTGCCGAGAGGAAGGGTAATTGAAATTTATGGTCCTGAGTCTTCCGGTAAGACCACTGTGGCTACACATGTAATAGCAGAGGCCCAAAAGAAAGGAGGCATGTGTGCTTTCATAGATGCAGAACATGCTTTTGACAGTACCTATGCGCAAAAGCTGGGAGTGGATGTTGACAATCTTTTAATCTCTCAGCCTGACTATGGTGAGCAGGCTTTGGAGATTGCTGACCGGTTAATTCTTTCCGGTGCTTTGGATGTAGTAGTTATTGACTCGGTGGCCGCCCTGGTGCCAAAAAGTGAACTGGAAGGAGAAATGGGGGATAGTAAAATGGGGTTACATGCCCGGTTGATGAGCCAGGCTCTTCGTAAGTTGACTGCAACCATTTCCAAGACAAATACCATCTGTATATTCATCAACCAGTTGCGGGAAAAGATTGGAGTGATGTTTGGCAACCCTGAAACGACAACTGGCGGTAACGCTTTAAAATTCTATGCCTCGGTCCGGCTGGATATTCGCAGAAGTACCCAGATAAAAGATGGTGATGAAGCTGTAGGCAACCGGGTTAAGGTGAAGGTCGTTAAGAATAAGGTGGCGCCACCTTTCAGAGCCGCAGAGTTTGATATTATTTTCGGTGAAGGGATTTCCAAAAATGGAGAGATCATTGACATGGGTGTTGAACTGGGTATTGTGCAAAAAAGCGGTAGCTGGTTCAGTTATAACAGCGATAAGCTCGGCCAGGGACGTGAATCCGTTAAGCAACTATTAATCGATAATCCTGAATTGGCGAAAGAGATTGAAGGGAAGATCAGGGAAAAGATAAAAGAAGTGCAGGCCTCTTAAAAGGGTCATTTTCAGATTAAAAGACTAAGAGTGGGTTAGTAGGTAAAAGCTGTTTCGCTAATGTGAAACGGCTTTTTGCATAAATTTAAGACTCATTATTCAGATTCAATGTTTAAACATTATACATTTGTCTACCAATTTGGTAAACAAAGCAATGTAACTGAAGTTTTGTAACTAAACATACCAACATGACAAAGCAAAAAGGACCCTGGCTTAAAAAATTGATGATAGCCGTTTTCGTGCTCGTAGCGCTCGCAGCGGGTATTTATTGGTATGTTGCCACGGAAAAATTTTCAGACACAAGGGACAGGAAGGCTGCATTCACGGTCAATGCTGTTGATTTTATCAGGGAATTCGAAAAGAATCAAAACGAGGCTAATAAAAAGTACAAGGATCAGATTATTACTGTTAATGGCAGGGTGTCGGAAATCGAGGCGGCAGACACAACCATGAATATAAAAATTATAGATACAGCGAGCAAATCATTTATAATTTTTGCTTTCCAGGAGCAACATCTTTCAGAGCCAAAAACAGTTAAAGTTGGTGACATAGTTTCAATAAAAGGCAGCTTTAGCGCTGGCATTTTCAGTGAAATAATGGAAGTAGTAAAAATTGATTTTAAACGAAGCGCATTAAATAAATAACAATTAAAACCATACAATTAAAAAACGTACAATGAAAAAAATAATCCTTACTTTATCTTTAGCTGTTACTGTAGTCAGCCTTTTTGCTCAAAAGAAAACTACTACTTCCGCCAGAATCGCTTTCGATGCAAGTACATCACTTGACGCTTTGCCTAAGGCGGAAAACAAAACAGCCATTGGAGTAGTTGATACAAAAACCGGTTCGGTTGCTTTTGAAGCGACTGTGAAGAACTTCGCTTTCTCTAACCCGATGATGCAGGATCATTTTAATGCAGAAAGATGGCTGAATTCAGATGTACATCCGAGTTTCATTTTTAAAGGTAATATAGTTGACCCGACCTCTGTGAACTTTACAAAAGATGGTTCTTACAAGACTGAAGTGGAAGGGGTTCTTACCATAAAGGGAAAAGAACAAAAAATAAAAGTTCCGGGTACTATTATAGTAAAAGGAGAAACTCTTTCAGTTGCCGCCAATTTCTCAATAGCGCTGGCAGATTACGGAATTTCAGGTGTTCAGGTAGATGCGGGCAAAGTTTCTAAACAGCCTAAGATCACTGTAAATGCTGAATTGAAATAAAATATTTCTTTCTTAGTGAAAAGCATCCTCCTTAAGGTGGATGCTTTTTTATTTTCATCAAGATAGACTTGTCAAAACCAATCTGTAATTTCATCTTGATTTTTTCCTTGATAAAAAATGAGTTTCTTTAACAGCTACAGCAAAGCATAAGCATTAAATAGTCGATAATGAATATAAGGATATTAGGTAGCCGCAAACGAATCGCTTTGGTGGCTCATGATAATATGAAAGACGAGATAATAGAATGGGCTCTTTACAATAAAGCAGCTTTATCAAAGCATCGTCTTTACGCCACGGGTACAACCGGGTCATTGTTGGAAACGGCATTGGATCAGTCAATCTCTAAATTTTTAAGTGGGCCATTGGGTGGCGATCAACAGATAGGAGCCAGCATTGCCGAAGGAAAAATGGACGCTCTGATCTTTTTCTGGGACCCAATGGAAGCACAGCCACATGATCCGGATATCAAGGCTTTGCTCCGTGTAGCAGCTACCTGGAACATACCTACCGCCTGCAACAGGGCCACAGCCGATTTCTTAATGACATCTCCCCTTATGCAACAGGAATATGAAGCCATACTATCTGATTTTTCTACTTATATCAACCGTAAACTCAAGTAATAAAAAAGCAGGGATATTGACTACCCCTGCTTTTTCTTTCCTGTTTAGACAATTTATCTTTTTACAAATTGCATTTGTTCATTTAGCGAATTACCGCTTAGTTTAAGATAATAAACTCCGGCGGGTAGCTTATTAATATCGATCGTAAAACTGTTAGCACCTGTTAGAACATGTGATGTTTGCTGCATCACTATTCTTCCGGCATTATCAAAGACACTGTAGCCGAGTTTTTCCGTTCGTTTTGCTGTTATTGCAAGAATAATCTGATTGGCTGCCGGATTGGGAAAAAGCACGAGTGCGGATTTAGCCCTGACCGTTAATGTCACAACTTTCGAATACGTAAAATGACCGTCAATATCTTTTTGTTTTAACCGGTAATAAATAACATCAGATGCCAATTGGGTGACATTGGCATCTGTAAATGAATAGTTGTGAACTCCAGGCGTGTTTGCTGATTTAGCCTTGCCTGCAGCAGAAAAATTATTGCTTCCATTCATACTTCTTTCCACAATAAATTCATCTGCATTTATTTCATTCTCTGTTTTCCAATCCAGTATAGCATTATTTTCCGAAAGAACGCCATTGAACTCCAGCAAATGAACCGGTAAAATCGAATTGTAACTTATCGCCCAAAGTTCACGGCCCATTACATTCTCAGTAATACTTGCATAAATGTTATCGGTTGTTTCTACCAGTTCCTGCATATTGCCAGGCGTTCCAATAGTCGCAACAGTAGTTCCAAGGGCAGAGCCATCACTTTGCCAGGTAGTATAGCCGCTGACACCATCGTTGCCAGTAAACACCAGTTTGTGGATAAACTCAGAAAAATTGCCCGCTGCTCCGCTTTCAATTCCTGGCCAGATATCTTTTACCAATACAGTACCGGCACCGGTGCCATCACTTTTCCAAAGTTCATCTCCTTTGGTTCCATTATCAGCAGAAAAAAACAATTGTCCATCTACACTCTTCATGCTAAAGGGATAACTATCTCCGGCTCCGGGCCAGATATCCTTCACGAGCACGGTCCCGGCAGCTGTACCATCGCTTTTCCAAAGCTCTGTTCCTTTAATGCCGTCTGCGGCTGAAAAAAATAGTGTGCCAGCCACATTGATCAGACCGGAAGGATAACCATCTCCAGCTCCTGGCCATATATCCTTTAATAATATTGTTCCGGCTGCAGTTCCATCACTTTTCCATAGTTCAACTCCACTGGAACCATTTTCAGCGGCAAAATATAGGGTGCCATTGACATTAGCCAGAGATTGGGGATAGCTGCTTGCAGATAAAGAATTAATATCTTTCACCAATACAGTACCTGCGGTTGTTCCGTCACTTTTCCATAACTCCGTACCATTTATGCCATCATCTGCAGCGAAGTAAACTATGCCGTTCAGATTAACCAGGCCGGAGGGATTGCTTCCCATAGAACCCGGCCTTATATCCCGGACCATCACCGTGCCAGCAGTAGTACCGTCACTTTTCCAAAGTTCAGTTCCTGCCGATCCATTATTGGCTACAAAAAAAAGTATATGGTTGACCTCAGTAAGATAGCCAATGCTGCTATTGGCTGAACCCGGTTTTATATCCTTAACCATCACCGTTCCATTATCGGTACCATCAGTCTTCCAGAGTTCCATCCCATTCATTCCGTTTGTAGCAGCAAAGAACATCGTATTGTCGACATTTGTCAGGTAGCAAATATTGCTGCTGGCAGAACCCGGGTTAATATCTTTTAGTAAGGAAAATTGTTGAGCCTTGCCCAAAAAAGAGCTGCCGAAAAGGCATAAAGCGAGTAGCGGTTTTTTCATCTGTACTGGATCTTGGATAGTGGCTAGCCGGAATAGCGCATTTAAGGCCCTAAAACGACTATATGCTTAACAACAAACTACTAATTTTATTGTAGAAAATCCAACCTAAAGTCAATGAATTATTAAAAATTAAGTACTAACACATAGGGATCCAAAGTAAAACTTTAGTAAAAACCCAAACCGCCCATTTTAAAAGCAAACCGGAGTCTTTCAATACAGGTTTTTTGAACGGAAAACTATTGCTTCAAGACTTTTATGGTCTGTTTTAAATCAGATCCATTGAACAATTGCATGTAATAGACTCCCGAGCTTACAAAGCCAATATCTTCAGATAGCAGGTTGATACCTGCTGAAATACTATAAGTCCCGGCTTTTATTATTCTGCCGATGTTGTCGGTAACACGCCATTGCAATTTCACCGCCTGGTAGCTGGTGATTGAAAGATTAATATGGCTCTTTACCGGGTTTGAATAGAGCCGGATGGAGGTAATGTTTTTATTTTCAATAGACAGGGTTACTATAGCAGAGTATTTAAACTTTCCATCCATGTCCACCTGCCTGAGTCGATAGTAAACGACAGGCACACCCAGTGATGTAAGATTGGGATCCGTAAGTGTATAACCATGGATGCCGGCTGTGTTTGAAGGCAATAAGGTTCCTATGGGGCTGTAGTTATTCGCATCAATACTTCTTTCGATAATAAAAACTGAGATGTTTGTTTCATTCTCTGTTTTCCACTGAAGAAAACCGTTGTTGTTTATTAATGATCCTTTAAACTCCAGCAACTCTACTGGCAATGGCCCATCGGCAGGGGCGTTGGCTACCCAAATCTCGTTGCCAAAAGCAGATGTCGTTGCGCCGGCGAAGATTTTGCCGTTTACTTCAACAATATTTGTCTTTAATTCATAAAACTGGGATTCCATAGAGCTTTCTGCACCAGGTTCAACGTCCTGCACCATTTTAGTACCCGCATTTGTACCATCGCTAATCCAAATTTCATTTCCATGAATACCATCATTGGCTGAAAACATCAATTTATTTCCCACTTTAGCGAAGGCATTAATGTCACTGCTCGTACTGCCACTATAAATATCTTTAAGCAATACGGTGCCTGCCTCCGTTCCATCGCTCTTCCATAATTCGAGCCCATGCGCATCGTCATTTCCAGTAAAATAAATTAAGCCATTAACAGCCATTACAAGTTCAGGGGAAAACGCAAAGGAGCCTCCTTTTTCTTTTAGCAAAACGGTTCCTGAGGTGGTTCCGTCACTCTTCCACAATCCGTCGCCTTCCAGGAAATACAAAGCACCATTCATGACCGTAGCATGATTGGTAAAATTGTCACCTGACATAGTTTTTACTAATACCGTCCCCGCTGCTGTGCCATTACTCTTCCACAATTCATTGCCTGAGTCGCCACCATATACAGTAAAGTATAAAGTACCGTTCAGCGTAATAAAATTACTCAGTGCATAACCCTGAACTCCTGAATAAATGTCTTTAATAAGCGTTGTGCCCGCAACGGTTCCATCCGTTTTCCATACTTCATGCGTTTCGTTGCCACCCGAAGCGGCAAAATAAACGATCCCATTGACAGAAGTAAAGTTGCCAGGGTTCCCGCTATACGGAGTGCCCGCGAGAAAACCTGAAGGAACGATGCCCGGATAAATATCTTTTAACATGACAGTGCCTGCATCAGTTCCGTCACTTTTCCACAATTCGGTCCCATGAGTTCCATCATTGGCCTGGAAATAAACGTTGCCATTCAAAGCAAACAGGGTTGATGAAATACTTCCTTCCTGACCTGGGTGTATGTCTTTTACCATTACTGTGCCGGCAGCGGTTCCATCACTTTTCCATAACTCAGCTCCATGTACCCCGTCATTAGCCCTGAAATACAACAATCCGTTTACATTGGTAAATTCCTGGAGCTCTGATCCGTCAGCACCCGGATTAATATCCTTTACCAAAACAGTACCTGCAGCTGTTCCGTTACTTTTCCATAGTTCATCTCCATGAACACCATCATCGGGTCTGAAATATAAAATTCCATTGACATTGGTCGCATCAAAATAACTGCTCCCGGTATTTCCGGAATTAATATCTTTTAAGAGACTGAATGATTGACTAAAAACGGAAGTTTGAAAAAATAGAATAGATAAGAGAAGGACAGGGTAGAGTTTTCTTGACATTGCCAGGGTTTAATTAGTAAAAAAGGAGTTTACTCCGGCTTTTCAAGAAATTGAAGGCTTAAATATAGATAGCCACTTTCATATTTGCCAGCTTGTGGAAAACATTTATTTATGTATCAGTAACTTACTAATAGAGAACCTCGTACAGGTTCGACATTTCTTCTATAAATCATAAGACCGTTTATTCTGTAAATTGCGGAATGGCATTTAAGCTACATAGCCCTTTTCCGCCCGCAGGTGATCAGCCACAAGCGATCCGGCAATTAACAGAAGGATTGCTGGAAGGTGAAAAGTACCAGACATTGCTGGGTGTGACTGGAAGTGGAAAAACCTTCACCATTGCTAACGTTATTCAGAATGTACAAAGACCTACCCTGGTATTGACTCATAATAAAACTTTGGTGGCCCAGCTATATGGCGAATTCCGCCAATTTTTCCCCGAAAATGCGGTGGAATATTTTGTTTCCTACTACGACTATTATCAGCCGGAAGCCTATATGCCCGTAAGTGGTGTATATATTGAAAAAGATCTGAGCATTAATGATGAATTGGATAAACTAAGGCTGCGAGCCACATCAAGCTTGCTCAGCGGCAGAAGAGACATTATAGTTGTTGCTTCCGTTAGTTGTATTTATGGTATGGGTAATCCGACCGATTACGAAAATGGTATTATCCGTATCAGTAAAGGACAGGTCATTTCACGGCAAGGCTTTCTTCATTCGCTGGTAAATTCATTGTACAACAGAACAACTATTGAATTCAACAGAGGTACTTTCCGGGTTAAAGGAGATACGGTGGACATCAATCTTCCTTATGTTGACTACGGCTATCGCATTACTTTTTTTGGAGACGAAATCGAAGAAATAGAAAGCATGGACGTGGTAACAGGAAAGCGTATTGGCAAAATGGAGAATGCGGCTATCTTTCCTGCTAATCTTTATGTTGCCCCGAAAGACATTATGCAACAGGTGACTTACGAGATACAGGATGAGCTGTTCGCACAGGTGGAATATTTTAAAAACTCCGGCAAACTAATAGAAGCACAACGATTAAAGGAACGGGTAGAGTATGACCTTGAGATGATTAAGGAACTGGGATATTGCAGTGGTATTGAAAACTATTCCCGATTTTTTGACAGGAGAAAACCAGGCACAAGACCGTTCTGCCTGCTTGATTATTTTCCTAAAGATTTCCTGATGGTTATTGATGAAAGCCACCAGACTATACCGCAGGTAAGTGGTATGTATGGGGGTGACAGAAGCCGGAAATTAATTTTGGTTGATTATGGCTTTCGTTTACCTTCTGCATTAGATAACCGTCCGTTGAATTTTCATGAATTTGATTCGTTGCTTAACCAGACCATTTTTGTTTCTGCTACACCGGATGATTTTGAATTGGAAAAAACTGGAGGTGTTGTAGTAGAACAGGTGGTCAGACCAACTGGTTTATTAGACCCACCTATTCAAATAAGGCCCAGCGTAAACCAGATAGATGACCTGCTGGACGAAATTGATAAAACGGTTACCAAAGGTGACAGGGTACTGGTAACAACGCTGACCAAACGAATGGCGGAGGAAATGGATAAATACCTGCATCGGATTAACATAAAATCAAAGTACATCCATAGTGAAGTGGACACACTGGAAAGGGTGGAAATACTTCGTCAATTGAGGCTGGGAGTAATAGATGTATTGGTTGGGGTTAACCTGTTGCGGGAAGGATTAGATCTGCCGGAAGTTTCCCTGGTGGCAATCCTGGATGCTGATAAAGAAGGGTTTTTGCGTAATGAAAAATCGTTGACACAAACTGCAGGTCGTGCAGCGAGAAATGTAGATGGGTTCGTGATCTTTTATGCTGATAAGATGACGGAGAGCATGCAAAAGACAATTGATGAAACAAATCGAAGAAGAGAAAAACAGGTTGCTTTTAATATCGAATATGGCATTACTCCAAGAACAGTAGTGAAGTCGAAAAAAGAGGTATTTGCTCAAACATCTGTTTTGGATATAAAAGGATATGATCCGGCTAATCCTTATGCCATAGCACCAGACGAAGACCTGGTTACCGTTGCTGCGGAAGACCAACCCGAATACAAAACCATACCACAAGCGGAAAAAGCGATCAGTAAGATCAAAAAAGAAATGGAAAAAGCCGCAAGGGATTTAGACTTTATGGAAGCGGCCAGGCTGCGGGACGAAATGTTTCTTTTACAGAAAAAATTAGAGGAAATGAAAAAATAAGTTTCAGGTAATTTTACGAAAGCCTGTTAAGTGTTTCTGCTCATATTTTACAATTAAACAGGCTATTTATTGCCTTAATTCATATTCGATTTTATCTTAGTGCTGTGAAAAACAAGCAGTAAATCCAATTGAAAAAACCACTCAAAATCCACTTAATCATGAAAAGTCGTGTCCGCAAAATCGCCAATTTTTTCGCTTTTAATCTTCTGTTTTTTGCCTTGTACCTGAACTTTATTCACAAAGATCAGCAAAGCACAGGAGTTGTTGAACGTACAGTAAAACCAACAGCTGCCGCATTTAGTGGCACAGTGCTGGTACAAAATCCTGAAAAATATCTGGTACAAAAGCAATAAGTTTTGTACGATTAGGTTTCTCCAATTGGATGAGTATTGCTTTTATGACTAATTAGCAGCAACGCAAAGTTTAAATATGCACAAACCCCATCACATTAAAGTGTTGAGGTTTTTGTGTTTTCAGGGGTTTATGTCGCACATTTGAAATAACTAACTTAGCGGCATGACAAAGAAAGTTTTCCTATTAGATGCCTATGCCCTTATTTTCAGGGCTTACTACGCATTGATCCGCAGCCCACGACTTACGTCCAAAGGCAAAAATACAAATGCGCAATTTGGCTTTACCAATACCTTAGTAGAGTTAATCACCAAGCAAAAGCCTTCGCACCTTGCCGTATGTTTTGACACCGCAGCTCCAACGGAAAGGCATACTGATTTTGCAGATTATAAAGCCAATCGCCAGGAAACACCTGAAGATATTTCGGCAGCTGTTCCTGATATCAAAGAACTTATCAGGGGATTCAATATTCCAATTATGGAATTAGATGGCTTTGAAGCGGATGACGTGATCGGGACGTTGAGCCAGCAGGCAGCCAGGGCAGGATACGAAGTATATATGGTGACGCCGGATAAAGACTATGGGCAATTGGTAACAGATAAAATAAAAATTTACAAGCCAGGTTACCAGGGCGGCGATGTAGAAATAATGGGCCCTGAAGAAGTTTGCGCTAAGTGGAATATAAAAGAGGTATCACAGGTAATAGATATTCTTGGTTTGATGGGCGATGCGGTGGACAATATACCTGGTATTGCAGGCATTGGTGAAAAAACAGCTGCCAAACTTTTGGCTGAATACGGCACGCTGGAAAATGTTTTAGCCAATGCTGAAACAATAAAGGGCGCATTAGGAGAAAAAATCAGAAAAGGAAAAGAGGCTGCTACCATTTCAAAAAAATTAGCCACTATTATCGTCAATGTGCCGGTGGAATTTCATGAGGAAGATTTCAAATTAAAGGATTGGGATAAAGAAAAATTGAAAGAGGTATTTGCTGAGCTGGAATTTAAAACACTGGGAAAACGAATTTTGGGAGAAGAACTTTCTTCAACCAGTAAAGCGGCGCCGGAAGGGGTACAGATAGATCTCTTTGGGAATATTGTTGAGACTACAAAGTCAGAAGTCAAAAGTCAGAAGTCAGATTCCGAAGCTTCAAACTCTTCGGAAGTCTCCCCCACCGGGGAAGACTTAGAGGGGGCCGATAAAAATATAAACAATACGCCACATAAATATGAGGCGGTAGAAGGAGATGCGGCTATAAAAAAATTAATAACTGAGTTAAAAAAGCATACGGAGATTTGTTTTGATACAGAGACAACGGGTATTGATGCCAATGATGCGGAATTGGTTGGTTTAAGTTTTTCAGTAATACCCGGAGAAGCATTTTATGTTCCGGTACCGGCTGACCAGGAAAAAACAAAAGCAATTCTTTCAAATTTTGAGCCCTTGTTTGCGGATAAGGGTAAAATATGGATTGGTCAAAATATCAAGTATGATATGCTGGTATTAAAATGGTATAATATTGCTATTGCAGGCCAGTTATTTGATACCATGCTTGCCCATTATGTAATTGAACCGGAAGGAAAAAGAGGAATGGACCTGTTAAGTGCAAAATATCTTGGATACGAGCCTGTGCACATAGAAGAATTAATAGGAAAAAAGGGAAAGACACAAGGAACAATGCGGGATGTGGAATTGGATAAAATAAAAGAATATGCGGCAGAAGATGCTGATATTACCCTGCAATTAAAAAAAATTTTTGCACCACTACTTAAAGAAAAAGAAGTAGAAAGAGTTTTTAATGAAGTAGAAGGTCCCCTGGTAAAAGTATTGGCGGATATGGAGTATGAGGGTGTAAAAATTGATACAGCGTTTCTCAATGATTATTCAAAGCAATTAGAGAAAGACGCAAAAACCGCCGAGGAAAATGTGTACAAACAAGCCGGCGTACGTTTCAATCTTGCATCACCTAAGCAACTCGGCGAGGTATTGTTTGATAAACTGCAATTGGATCCTTCTGCCAAAAAAACAAAAACCGGTCAATACCAGACCGGTGAAGATGTATTGTTGAAACTGGCTGCGAAAGGAAATCCTATTGTGGATGATATTCTAATTTTCCGGGAATTAACTAAGTTAAAATCAACTTATGTAGATGCTTTGCCTCAACTGATAAATCGAAAAACGGGTCGGGTACATACTACTTATGGCCAGGCAGTTGCCGTGACCGGAAGACTGGCAAGCAATAACCCCAATTTGCAAAATATACCGGTAAGAACCGACAGAGGTAAGGAGATACGTAAGGCTTTTATACCCCGGGATATCGAGCATGTATTGTTATCGGCGGATTATTCGCAAATAGAGTTGAGAATTGTCGCAGCTATCAGCGGTGATATAAATATGTGCGAAGCTTTTCGAAACGGAACGGATATTCATACAGCTACTGCGGCGAGAGTTTATTCCATTCTTGATTCAGATGTGACGAAGGAGATGCGGTATAAGGCCAAGAGTGTAAACTTCGGTATCATTTACGGCCAGGGAGCTTTCGGCCTTGCTGATAATCTTGGTATATCAAGAACGGAAGCGAAGGAGATAATCGACAATTATAAAAAGCAATTTCCCGGTATTCAGCAATACATGGATAGCATGATAAACTTCGCCCGGGAGCACGGCTATGTGCAGACATTGATGGGAAGGAAAAGATGGCTCAGGGATATCAATTCATCCAATTTTACGGTTCGTGGATTTGCGGAAAGAAATGCTATCAATTCACCTATACAGGGCACGGCCGCTGACATGATCAAATTGGCTATGCAAAAAGTGCATGCGGCTATGCAAAAAGAAAAAATGAAAAGCAAGATGATCATGCAGGTACATGATGAGTTGGTTTTTGACGCCATGAGAGCAGAAGTGAAAGAGCTGAGGCCATTGATAGTGGAAAATATGCAGATTGCCATGATTTTGCCCAATGATGTTCCGGTAATAGCTGAATGTGGTGAAGGAGAAAACTGGTTGGAAGCCCATTAAAATAATAGCAAAGTAAATGAACTGGACCGCTTATTTTAAAAACGTAACTATAATTGGAAGCCGCTATTTGATTATAGCTTCTATCGCTTTTCTTATTTGGTATGTCTTGCTCCGTCGTACCATTCTTGCTAAGAAAATCCAGCAACGCTTTCCAAAACTTACCGACTACGCAAGAGAAATTGGTTTTTCCATACTCACGGTTTTTATTATGGCCTTTATCCCTTCTACGGTATTAGGCAATCCTGGCATTGCAAGGCACACAAAGTTTTATACGGATATCTGCCAGCATGGAAAACTATATTTCATTCTGGCTTTTCCGCTTATGGCCTTTATGCATGATACTTATTTTTACTGGATGCACCGGCTGATGCATCATCCGGTATTATTTAAGATTGTTCATTTAATACACCACAAATCAATCAATCCGAGCCCGTTTGCTGCATACGCTTTTCACCCGCTGGAAGCGATTGTAGAAGCGGGAATATTCATTGTATTCGTTTTCACCATACCCGTTCACCTGTTTCATTTGCTTTTCTTTTTCCTGTTTATGATACTCTACAACGTATATGGACATCTTGGCTGGGAGCTTTATCCAAAAGGGTTTAGCCGGCACTGGCTGGGAAAATGGATCAATACATCCGTCAATCACAATCAGCATCATCAATATTTCAAAGGAAATTACGGGCTATACTTTTTAATCTGGGACCGGATGATGGGTACTATCCGGAAGGATTATGATAAAAAGTTTGAGGAAGTGAAAAACGGGGCTGGCGTTACAAATTAGTATCACACCTAAAAACTTTTTTCTTTCGAAGGGAAGGGAATATTTCATCCGCGTAGTTTACAATTCTGCACGATGTTACTGTTATTGCAAATCGAAAGAAACCGGCCACGGTTATGTTTTTTCTTTTGCTGTTTTTTTTATTTTTCATACCTTAAACAAAACTTATTATTATGAAAAGAATAACCTTGATAATTTGCACAGTGCTTGTCACTGTAATTTGTTCTAATGTATCTGCTCAATCAGAAGCGGAAATGAAAGCCTGGATGGAATATATGACACCGGGTGATATACATAAAATGCTGGCTAAATCGGATGGAGAATGGAATGAAGATATAAGTTTATGGATGGCTCCTGGCGCACCAGTTCAAAAAAGCACATCTACTTGTGTCAATAAAATGATTCTTGGCGGCCGCTATCAATCATCCACTCACACCGGTTCATTTAGCGGTATGCCATTTGAAGGAATCAGCACTGTCGCTTTTGACAATACTAAGAAAATATTTATCACTACCTGGATAGATAATATGGGCACCGGGGTGATGGTAATGGAAGGAAAATGGGATGATAAAACCAAAACACTTAACACGAAGGGAAAACAAACTGATCCTATGTCAGGCAAAGACATGATAGTAAAAGAAACTCTTCAAATTATAGACGATGATACACAGAAAATGGAAATGTTTATGACACCAGTGGGAGGCAAAGAATATAAATCAATGGAGATACTTCTCACTCGAAAAAAATAATTCATTCTGATAAAAAAAGTCCCGATTTAAATCGGGACTTTTTTTTGAGTTAACTTTTGGTTGCCTTGAAAATAGTGATCGTTTTATCTGCATTCTATACAATACACTTTCAATCGAGCTTTATACTTTTTTAATGGAGTACCTTATAAGTGTCTACAACTCATTGATACGTTGCCTTGCCTGTTTATTTGTCAAGTATGCCCCTACTAAAAAAGAGAATATCGCCCCGGTACAAACAATTGGGATCAAAAAAGCGAATTTCAACATCACTAAAAATAGAATACCAAAAACTACCAATTCAATCAATAAAAGTCCGCCCCATATATCTGCAGGTATACTCTGCCTTTTCATATACCAGTTTACAACAGCACCCAGCGTGCATATTAATGTAAAACAAATACTGAGAGAGAGAAATAGGTCAGCAAAGCTTCTGCTGAACCCAGCTCCCAGGTCCATTTTATAATTGTCCATCAAATTAAACAATTGTCTTTCTGAATCATTTTCTGGTTGAGGCGTTACAAAAAAACCGATAGAATGAAAAGCAGCGGATAATAATTGGCTGACTACCGCCCCCCATATCCAAAAAGAGAATTTTGAGAACATATTAGTTAGTTATAGTTGTAAAATGAATTAGAAATTCAGGATGCGGAAATATTCTATCCAGGGTCCTATTTCTTCTTTGTATTGTTTGGCCATAACCCTTGTTACCTGTGCTATATGCGTCAGATCGTGTGCCACCCAGGTAGATAACAACTGCCGTAGGGTTACTTCTCCCAGTCCCGGGTGAGTCCCTCTTTTATCAAGGTCAGTTTCAGTAAGGTTTAATGATCGTAACCAGCTCAGACTTTCGTTCCGGCATTTTTCAAATTCGTCTAGTAATTGCGGCAAAGATTTTCCTTTGCTTGCTTCAAATTGTGCAAAACGGTCGAAGGGGACAAAAGATTTTTTAGTGCCATGTTCCAATATCATCATTGCCCTGTCACCCCAATCCGTTTTTTCTCCCTGTATCAAATGCCCTATCACATCATACGGAGAAAATGTTTCGGGACCTTCATTGTTCATTATCCAATCAGCACTAAGATTCGACAGTAATGTTCTCAAAACAGAAGGGGTGCGTTCCAGTATTTCGTATGATTTTTTGAAATCGAATGTCATTGAGTGTATTATTTTTTTGCCCTTTTCAGTTTTTGCGCTGGCTTCTTTGATGATTTTGCGAACTTATTGTAGTCAAGCCCCAGCTTCACCCAGTACCAATTGCTTTTTTGTTTTGAGTACACTCTCGTTCACAAATACAAATCCTTTCATTATTTTCCGGTAAAATTCATGGGTGTACAGCCTTCTTTCTCTGTCACTTGATCGAATACAGCCGGGTCAAGTCTTACCATAATCCTGTCTTCGTGTACACCGACACACATTTTGTCATTTACCGTAAAACACAAGCCGGCAAACATTTTCTTTTCCTCCACATTTTTATGTGTTAAAGCTATAGTCTCCCTGATCCTGTCCGCCAGCTTTTCATTGTAAGCCATAAAGCATGAGTTAAGAATTGATTACCTGCTGTAGCTTTTCATTCCTGTTTCTGAGGTCAATACCACCCTCATAAGGCGATTTCATATTAGCGAGGTAAAATGTCCAACCGGTTTTACATCCCAGGTGCCAGTATTGCTTTCCATGATCATCTTCAGGAATATTATCCTGTACCAGCTCTACAATAGTTTCACCTTCGTCTTTTTTTATCGATATTGAACAATTACCAGCTTTGCCAAAACTAAATTTAATAAAATCAAGACCATTACAATCAAGGATGGTTCCATATTCCACCGTATCATCGGGCCAGCCATGCCATAGCCATTTATAACCATCTCCTTTTTGCACCTGCTCTTTACTGCCGCGAAGAGTGCCATCCTGTTTTTTGTATTCCGACAAACGTAGAAACCAATACTCCATACCTGCCCGTGTAGCCCAGGCATCATATAAGATTTTACCGGCAGCATTAACATTGATGCGAACAGTAAACCGGCTCCAATCGTAAGAAGTTGCAGACATACCTAAGGTTTTGTTTTACGGTATCATTAAACAATCATTTTTCGGTTTCCGTATTACATTCCGGGGACGCTGTGAAGACCTATACGGTTTCCTTCGGTGTCAATAATAACAGCCATGAAACCGTACTCAGGCGAAATCTCCGTTTTGGGTACCATTATAGATCCGCCGGCTGCAACTACTCTATCTAATACGTGTTGTACATCAGGATTTCCGTTGAGATAGATCAAAGGGCCATCTGTTGAGGAAGGTTTGTGAAAACCACCGCTGTGAACAACGGCTCCGCCAATACCGGTCATGGGATCATCTATGGGAAACATCCGCATCCGTATACTTGGCATGTCCATTGGAATCAGGGATACATTAAAGATCTTTTCATAAAATTTTGTGGCTCTGTCCAGGTCCGTTGATGGGATCTCGAACCAACTAATTGCACTTTTCATATTGATTTTTTTTAGTAGAATTTTGATTGATTATTGAGCTAATCCTATTAACCATACGGGCATTGTATTTACAAATGATACACGGCTGGTTGCTATAATGCCGCCTTTGTTTCTTTTAAACCTTTGCTTTGTAAATAATCGAGTAATTCTTTAGCGTCATCGCCTCCTTTTTGTGCGTGATGGAGCAATGTAAGTCCATGGGGTCCTCTTGCTGACAAGTAATGGGGAAAGGTTTCAAGATATGGTTTTACTAATTGTGTTTTCCCCAGCATAGTCAAAACAAACATATTTATTCTTGCTCCCAGCCCTATCAAATAGTTGGCAATTTCTTTATTGCCAACATGGCCGGCGCCTTCCACTGCTGTTTCAAAATCGCCTCCTCCCCAATCCCAGGTTGCGTATAATAAAGTGGGAAATTCTACCAGCATTGATTTTACTTTATCCTGATTACCGTGCCCTGCGATAACAAACTCTTTTACTTTTTCAGCTGGTAAAGGATCTGCCTTGGTTAATTGGGTTTGTGCACGAATTAAGCTTGGTGTCATAATAATTCCACTGGCGCCAATGACAAAATTTTGAAGAAAGTGTTTGCGATGCATAATTTTTTCTTTTAAAATTCTGAATAGTAAAGAGAATTGTTTCTACCACTCATCCTTTCTTCGGTATGCCAGGTCAAAACCGGTGGTCCGGATTTTTCCGCAACCAGGGCTGTTCTCACTATGCTGCCAGGGCCTTGAGCCTTTACCATAAAAACCATAGATGCGTAAAGAGAATTATTTGTTTCATACAATTTTATTACACAGACATATATAAGCTATCTAATGCTGATACATTCATCCCTGATTATCGCCATACACCAATTATGGCTCCCATCAATGTAAGGGCTACCGCACTGTAAAACCCATTTATAAGAATTAGCCTCCAGGGTTTTAACTCAAACAAACTATGTATTGCAATGGCGCAGAACGTCCAGATACCCGCAAGAAAACCTGCCGTAGCCCCCCATGATATATCGGTCTTGATACCGCAACCTTCCGGGCAGGTGGCAGCAGGGTCAGCCAGGAACATACCCAGGTTAGCCGCCATCAGTAATGAAAAGATCAGGGTCCATCCAAAGATCTTTCCCTTATTACCTTTTTTCACATCGTCTTCCGTAATATTATTACCCTTCATCCAGGCTTTACCAAACAAACCCGGGGAATACCAGATTCCCCCAACTACAAAAGAAGAAATGCCGGCAACAAGTACCGCCAGCCAATTGATTGCTCCCATATGACAAGTTTTATCGATTAAAAAATAAAATAATCTCTAAGCTATCGGACTGTTGGCTTGTTTCCATAGAAAAACGGATGAACCGGGAAAGGAAGACGACAAGACAGAAAATGTAATAACCGGCATTTTATTTTAGCTAGTAGATTACAATGGGTTGCTCCGGGATTGTGATAATTTTTCCGGTTCAGTTATATATTTAATTTATTGCCTAATTTTTACGTTGCAAATGAAAAACGATCGAGGTTGGAAAAAGAAGCGACGAACATAAAAAAACAGGATACCAATAAGAGCAAAGGTTCTTATGTGAATGATATTGGCTTCCGCTTAATACTGGTTCCGGCATTTGGTATTATCATTCCACTGATTACAGGAATGATCAATACCTATAATTTCTCAAACTGGCAGGTAAAGCTAAGTTTCCTTTATACTATTGGAATTGCGGCTGTGATATGGCAGGGCAACCGTTACCTGCATTTTTCCATGCGTAGTTATTTTGACTGGCATAATAAACCAATCCAAAAAGTCTTGGTTTTACTTTTCAGTGTAGGGTTTTACACCATACCGGTAAGTATTCTGTTATTAGTGGGTTGGTATAATTTTTTTGGCGGGGGTCAATTGAACTGGAGTATAATATGGCAATCCACCCTGATCATCCTGGTAGCGGTTGTGTTTATTACCCATGTTTATGAAACTGTTTTTCTCGTAAAGGAAACGGAAAGCGAGATGATAAAAAATGAACAACTCGAGAGGGCCAAAGCCGAGGCGGAATTAGAAGCATTAAAAAACCAGATAGATCCTCATTTTATTTTTAACTCGCTAAACACATTGAGCCACCTGATAGAAGAAAAGCCGGTTAAGGCAAAACAGTTTAATGATAATCTGGCTGATGTATACCGTTATATTTTGCAGAATAAAGCAAGGGACCTGGTTTTATTAAAAGAAGAAATTATTTTTTTACAAAACTATTTTTCCCTGCTGAAAATACGATTTGAAAAAGCCGTCCAGCTGAAGATGACAGTTAATGAAAAGGAAATGGATCAGTATCTCATACCACCTATCTCCCTGCAGATATTAGCGGAAAATGCGGTCAAGCATAATGAATTTTCTGATGTCGTGCCGTTGGCTATCGAGATAAAACTCGTGAATGATGAATTAGTGATCCACAACCCCGTTAGAAAAAAAACGTTGCGAAAACCTTCTTCGAAGATTGGATTACAAAACCTGAGGGAGCGTTATAGGCTTATTACCAATAAAGAGATCTTGATAAAAGAAGAAGAAAATTATTTTACGGTGATATTACCAGTATTGAAAATTGTTTGATATGAAAGTAATTATTATTGAAGACGAAAGACCGGCTGCGGAAAAATTAAGGAAAGCCATTCAAAAGGCAGACCCTTCCATTGAGGTAATAGCCGTGCTGAATAGTTTAACAGCATCTGTTGAATGGCTGCAACAAAACCCTTTGCCCGAGCTGCTGTTTATGGATATTGACCTGGGTGATGGCTTATCATTTAAAATTTTCGAGAAGATCAATATCAGCAGCCCCGTTATTTTCTGTACGGCTTATGATGAGTACTGGCAGGAAGCATTTGAACACAACAGTATTGATTATTTACTAAAGCCCGTAAAGCAGGAAAAGCTGGAAATAGCGCTGAATAAATACGATAAGTTAAAGCAGCATTTTGCCGCCAGCTTTCAGCAATTGCAACAATGGCATCGCCACCCGGCCGACAGTGGGTATAAAAAAAGGTTTTTGGTAAAAAGAGGGACGGATTATATTAGTATCAAAACAGAAGACATCGCTTATTTCTATGCGGCGCACAAATTGGTTTGTTTGGTAGATAACCGCAACCAGAAATTCATATTAGACCAGTCACTATCTGACATTGAAAAGCAAGTGGACCCTTCCCAATTTTACCGGGTTAACAGAAAATATTTTGTGCAGCAGAATGCCATAAAAAAAATAAAGAGTTATCCTAAAAGCAAATTGCAATTGGACTTGGAACCCCCCATCAATGAGGATATTATTATCAGCCAGGAGAATGTAGCGGCTTTTAAAGAATGGATGGGAAACTAACAAAGAAGCGGTAAATAGACTTTTCCATAAGTATTTTTAAAAAATATTCTTATGTTTTTTTAATTAAGCGATTGTGTAATCGGTAAAAGAGCTGCATCCATAAAGCAAATGTACTCCCATGCAACCCCAGGCATTTGCAATTGATCCCCGGTATTTCCAGGTCATTTTCCAAACAATTTTTTTAAGCTATGGTATTTTATTTCTCCATTGGGAGGCTGATTGGCAGCATTATATCATTAGCATCGGGGGTTGTTTATTATTTAGCTATGCAGCCGAATCCATTAAAAGAAAAAAATTCTTTTGGCTGTGGAGAGAAAACAGCAAAACTAAGGTCGCGAACGAAGGCTTGATATCCCACAGTTGGGCCTTAAGTGTTCTCATTAGCGCTATGAGCCTTTGCTTATTACTGAAAGTGAATTACTGGTACATTAGTTTACTGGCAGCACTTATTACTGTAGCCTCTAAATATATTTTCAGGACTGATCACAAACATTTTTTCAATCCATCGGCTATCGGCATAGTAGCTACAATTTTTTTTACCGGCAACGCATGGCTTAGCCCGGGTCAGTGGGGCAGCAATGCCGTAATATTTTTTGCCGTGATTACACTTGGTATTATTGTAGTAACAAGAGTACAAAAACTCGACCTGTCCTTAAGTTTTCTTTTCACTTTTGTCGGACTTCTTTACTGGAGACAGGTATTCATATTGGGCTGGCCCTTGGACTACTTTATACACTCGGTAAGTACGGGTAACTTATTGCTTTTTACTTTCTTCATGATAAGTGACCCAAGAACTTCTCCCAATCATCCGGTGGCAAGAATAATATGGGCTGTATTAATAGCCATTATTTCGTTTTATCTCGCTGCTTTTAAATGGAAATACAATACCCCCATCTGGGTGCTTGTTGCCGCCGCACCGTTAGTGCCTGTCCTTAATAGACTATTTATAGCAAAGGATTTTCGTTGGAATCCTTCTATTGTTTCCTTACAACTAATTTCAAAATTTAAAACTATAGTTATGAATGCATTTTCAAAAAAACTGGCTGCACTTGTCATTCTTGCCGGGATGATTAGTCACGAAGCGGTCGCCTTTTGCGGTTTTTATGTTAGCAAGGCAGATGGGACACTGAAAAACAAAACATCGCAGGTGATATTGGTCCGGGACGGCAATCGCAATGTCATTACAATGTATAATGATTTTAAGGGCAACCTGAAAGATTTTGCGATGGTGGTACCAGTGCCGGTGGTATTGAATAAACGCGATATTAAAGTAGTAAATCAACAAATTTTTACCACGCTCAACGAATATAGCAAGCCAAGACTCGTAGAGTATTATGATGAGAATCCCTGTATGAGATATGAATATAAAATGGAAAAAGCTCTTTCAGGCAAAGTGCCGGGTGTTGTTATCCGTGGTGATAGATCCCTTTCGGCAAATGATGACCTTGGTGTAAAAATAGAAGCAAAATACCTGGTGGGTGAATACGACATTCTTATTCTCAGTGCCAAGGAAAGTTCTGGTTTAAAAACATGGTTGGAAGAGAACGGGTACAAAATTCCTGCCGGCGCTGATGAAGTATTGGAGCCTTATATCAAAAGCAATTTGAAATTCTTTGTAGTAAAAGTGAATGAAGACGAGAAGAGAAAGTTGCCTGGTAACTTTTTACGTCCGCTGCAGATTAGTTTTACATCTCCAAAATTCATGCTGCCAATACGATTAGGGATGGCAAACGCTGATGGCGACCAGGATATGATCGTGTATGCTTTTACCAAAAAAGGAAGAATTGAAACTATGAACTACAGAACGGTTTCATTACCCACTTCTAAAAATGTTCCGTTGTTTGTAAAAAATAATTTTGGAAATTTCTACACTAATCTATTCCAGCATCAATGGGATAAAGAAGGAAAAGCAATCGCTATGCTGGAATATGCCTGGGATGTGAGCCCGAAAAATTTTATAAAATGTGACCCCTGTGTAGCTACAGCTCCTTCCGTTCAGGATCTTGTACAGGCTGGCGTATGGTGGCTCAACAGAGATTGGACCGATTACAGCGATGTCGGCAACCAGGAAGAAGATTATTCTGACAATGTTTACTTCACGCGTTTGCATGTGCGCTACAATCGTACAAAATTTCCACAGGATCTTATGTTCCAGGTAACGCCGAATACGGAAAATTACCAGGCCCGTTATATTGTTACACATCCCGCCACCGGTGATTTTGATTGCGAGGCCGGGAAAAAATATTTGAAAGAATTGAAACAACGCCGTACAGATGAAATGGAAATGCTTGCTTATCTCACAGGTAAAGGTTACAATGATTGGGATGTAGTAGTAGCTGATGAAAATGAAAAATTCATCCCGGCTGAAGCAACGTATGCGACAGTTTCAAAAGACATTGATAAAAAATCCCCCCGTAGCAATACCATTTTGTTTGCCAGTTTCGGGATTATGGGAATAATATCGATAATAGGATTAAGAAAACGCAATAACAAATAGAAAGAACAATTTATTCCAGTAACTCTTTTACAAGAAAAAGCCCGGCGCCTTGTTTTACCTTGGCAACCGGGCATTGGGATTAACTACCATTAACCCTAAGTTCTTATTGTCTATTACCGCCACTACCTCCTCCGCCACGACGTTGCATCATGGAGGGCTCTATTTCGTCTTTCCATTTTTTGAACTCCGCCTCTGTAAGAAGAATTTTCAGTTCCTTATCTCTCGCTTCGATAGCGGGCTGCATCTTTGTTCTTATCGTTTCAAAATCGGGTCGTTCCCCACCGCTTCTTAATTCTTCTCTTATTTTGTCCTGTGCCCTGTAATAAGTAGCGAAAGCTGAATCAATTTTTGTTTCCTTAGCGGCTTCAAATTTAAAAGCACTATCCAATTTTTCATGGGCGGCCTGCACTCTCTCCTCTACCGTGCGTTGACGAAAATTGCCGCTTTGCGCATTCACTATTATAACACCTGTAAGCATAAGAGAGAGAAATAACACTTGTTTAATTTTCATATGAACTTGTTTTCTTGAGTAAAAACTATTTTTTCTTTTCTGTTTTTTCTGATTCACCATGACGAACCGGTTTACCCATTTTCCTGACCATTTGTAATACCATAGTATCATATTTGGGCAGCTGATCCGGTGTACATAAAACCCTCACTCTTTTAAAATGATTGAAGGTTTCTATATCAATAGCCTTTTGTTTTTGCGCAATAGCATCAGCCATTTTATTCAGAACTGAATCACTGGTCTCCGGATAACTTAGCAGGCGGAACAAACTATCTTTTACCTTTCTCATTTCTTCATACATCGGCCGTATTTTACCCCGCTGCTTTTCTTTCATCTCTTTGTATTTCGTCGTCTGTTCCTCATTAAAACCCACTTCCTTTTGCAACATTTCGGCTACGCCAGTCCATACCGGGGGTTTCTCCGTTTTTTTCTGTCCAAGAAAATAAACCAATACAGCTACGTTCGTCATTAACAGCACCGCAATGATGATTAACAAATTTCTATTTCGTGGTGTGCTCATGGTTGTACCAGGTTTTCATAATCAAAATTGCTGCTGCTTGCTAACAGCGATTCGCTATCGTTGGGTTGTAACTCATTCTGAACAACAACAGAACTGCCTGATTGCTGATTAAAAAGTAAAACTCCATTAAGCCCCAGGATAAGCAACAGACCTGCTATAGCGACGGCTGGTTTCGACAGGAAGGAACCTATCGTTTCCCATTTTGTTTTTTCTTCTTGTCTTAAAAGCCTTCCTTTCACACGGGAAAAAAGCCAGGGCTGTGGCGCAGCCCGCTGTATGCCATCAAGGCTATTCAGGGCGTCTTCCACTCTTTTTTCTATATCACTTTCTTGCTTCATATCTTATAGTTTGACGTTGATTAATGGAAAAACCTTTGCTTATTCTTTTTCTTTATAATAGTCTGCGAGATTCTTTTTGAGGTTGGTTTTGGCCCTGTGCATCAATGACTCAACGGATGACACCGTAGTTTTCATTACTTCGCTTACTTCCTGGTAACTAAGCCCTTCCACCTTGTGCAGGGTGAAAGCAACCCGTTGATTTTCCGGCAGGTTGTTAATGGCCTTAAAAAGAGTTGTGGCGTCTTCTTTTTTATCCAATGCCACCCCGGGATGGTTGAAATCAGGAGGATGAATAACTACCTCACTGTCTTCGCCAAAGAGGCTGCGCACCAAGGCGAATCTTTTCTTTCTTTTTTTCCGGCGTTGATGGTCCAGTGATTTAGTAATGGTGATCCGGTAAAGCCAGGTGGAAAATTTTGAATCCCCTTTGAAAGAACTAACCGACTGATAAACCTGTACAAATACTTCCTGTGCTATATCTTCCGCATCCTCCGCATTCTGAACAATGCCGATAGCGGTATTGTAAACCATATCCTGCCAGGTATCAACAATTGTTCTAAAAGCCGCCTCATCGCCCTGTTTCAATTGTTCTATAAGCGTCCATTCATTCAAAGCCGTCCCGTTATTTCAACGATATTACGGAAAAAATCCATCCGGACGACCAGCTCTTCTTTCACGGTTCATGGATGGTTTAGCTTTTCCGAAATTTTTCAGGCTGTAAGTAAACGTCAGCATAAAATATTGTTGTAATACCTGGCTTTGAGTATCCTGGATATAATTGGCCGTTATCTCACGACTGATGCTTTGATTTTGTTTGAGCAGATCAAATACAGATAGTTTTAATTCAGCAGCTCTGCTTTTCAGGAATTTTTTTCCAATGGCCGCATTCCATAGCCAGAAGCTTTGATTAAATCCTGCTGATAAACCGGTATAAGACTGATTGCTTACATCGTTTTGCAGGAACCATCCGCTTTTCGACAAAAGATTGATTTGCGCACCGGCAGCCTGGTTAACATATTTTGTATTTGATTCCGATTGAACAGTGTTTTTAGCGGTATTAAAATTGGCTGAATACGAAAGATTAAAATCTATGTATTCATTGATATTGCTGGATAGTCCAACACCTGTGCTATAGGTATAGTTATCGGTCATACTATTTGTGTAGTTTACCTGGCCCGGCAATTTTGAATAAGAAAATCCCGTATTCAAATTGATATTCGATTTAAGAAACTTCACCGGCATGCTATAAGTTAAAAACGAACGCAGGCTTTTATAACCATCCAGGTTGATTGGCTTCGTTAATTGCGATCCCTGTTTTAACGCAATCCCCTGTTGAATGACAGAATCTTTAGATGCCCGGAAAGTGGCGCTCGTAATATAGTTCTGACTGGCTTGCAGGAAGATATTAGCAAACAAGCTTTGGCCTTTCTGTGTATTCGTAAAAGTATAACGGCCGGATAAAAAATGAGAAGTTTGTTGTTTCAGTTCAGGGTTGCCGCTGCTTAACAACAATACATTACTGCTGTTGACCACATCCTGCAATTGATTAACCGATGGTGCGTTGGTAGATGCCCGGTAAAATAAACGGAAACTGCTTTTAGGAGAAATCTTTTTGCTCCATTGCAAATTAGGCAGCACGTTGCTGAATGTTTTATTGACAAATGTAGAAGTAGGAAAGACCCTTTCGCTTTCCAGTTTGGATTGCTGAAAGTTCACACCAACAGCAAATTGATTGTCCCTGCTGTTGCCAAGCCGGTAAGTAATACCTCCGTTTTGCGTTTTAACGATGTTTTCAAATTTATTGGATTGCGTAATATCAAATTCAGAATACTTTCCATCTCCCGCATCGTATTGAAAAGTTTGCTGATCAGCTTTGTTTTTTGAATAAGAAGGTGCGTAGCTGAACTGAAGCTGGCCTTTTTTGCCAACAGGTTCAGTATAGGTAAGATTGGACGACAGGTTATATCCTTTTGTCAGGTTGTCGGTAAATTGATTTTGTGTTGAATCTGTCTGCACGCCGCCCTTATAAAATTTTGTTTCCGATAGCACGAAACTCTCTCCTTCATTGTTATTGAATGTTGTATTGAAATTGAATGAGAGTGTTCTGCCTCTTTTTGCAAAATTGTGACGGTAAAGAATATTATTTCTCAGGTTGTACCCCGACCTGCTATTGGTGGTTGTATTTTTTGATTCATTGGCCAAATCTCCTTCATTGTAAGAAGAGATGGCGGTATAGCCATTGGTAGAATTAGTTTTTTGAAAATTAAGACTCGGTGAAATGATCAATGAATTGGAAGAATCTATTTTATATTCCAATCGCATATTGATGCGGTGATTAAAGTTCTGACTTTGAGAGACACTGTTTTCGTCATAAAACTTAATGGTATCCTGGCCAAGGTTTTGCCTGTTTAATACCTGGTCGTTATTATTATCGCTGTTATTAAAAAAATAACTTCCTGAAACATCTACCTTCTTGCCCCATTTGTCAGAGTAATTAATACCAAGGGCATTTGTCTTGCTGATACCAGTTTGCTGACCCACTAAGAAATTATCCTGTCCGCCACCAAAACCGCCCCCACCACGTCCACCACCGCCTCTTTGTCCTCCCCCGCGTCCGCCGCCGCCACTGCTGGTAGCTCCCAGCAGATCCTGTGTACCAAAATTTTGCTGGTTGATATTATTTAATAAACCTACCACGGAGATGCGGCGGTTATTCTTGAAAAAGCTCATGTTTCCGCCCAGGGAATACCGGTCATCAGTTCCATAACCAGCGAATACACGACCAAACTGCCCATTTTTCATTCCTGATTTGGTAACGATATTTATCGCTTTTTGTGAATTGCCATCGTCTACACCTGTTATTTGTGCCTGGTCGCTCAGGCGGTCAAAAACCTGTATTTTATCTACTATATCAGAAGGAAGATTTTTTAAAGCCGCTGAGGCATCATCGCCAAAAAAATCACGGCCGTCAATAGTTACTTTTTTTACCTGCTCGCCTTGTGTAGTTACTGTTCCATCCCGGGCGACAGTTATTCCAGGCATTTTCTTAATAAGATCTTCGACAGTCGCATCGGGATTTACTTTGAACTGGCTGGCATTAAACTGGGTAGTATCTCCCTTCTGCTGAACAGGAGGGGTTTTGGATGTTACCGTCACCCCGCCTAATTGAACCGTGGTTTTCGGGACATACAAAGTATGAAGGTCAAGATCAGGGATAGAATCGCTTATTGCCACTATCTGCCTGAATTCATCATAGCCGATAGAACTTACTTTAAGAAAAAAAGAATCCTTAGAAAGACCCTCAAATTTGAATGATCCTGCACTATCAGAAATACTATTGCGAAAGGAGGTGCTGTCTTTTACAGCGGTTAACGTTAAAGTGGCGCCAGCCAAAGATTTATTATCGGCTGGATCGGCCAGTTTACCCTTAATGCTTTGAGAATGAGCCGCTACGGATAAAGCCACTAAGATCAGAAATAGTTTAAAATGTTTCATAGTGTCATGTTACTTTTAATAGGACGATTAAAGATGGAACAACTTTCGGTAAATAGTGATCATAAAGGTTAATTGAGTTTAACTATCATTAAGTATGGCGCCGCAGACCAGGTGAAAACAAGAAAATATAAAGCGGGAACTGGCCCGATATTTTCATTTGACAGAACTCGAGTATCTTGCGCCTCTTAAAATCTTTGGAAGAATTATGGAGTATAGTAAACTAGTAGCCGTAACCGGGTTACCCGGATTGTATGAGCTTGTCAACAGTAAGTCAGATGGAGCTATTGTTCGTTCATTGGATGACAACAGTACCAAATTCGCTTCATCACGTATTCACAACTTTTCTCACCTGGAAAGTATAGAAGTATTTACCATCCGCGACAATGTAAACTTAGTGGATGTTTTTCATGCCATGGAAAAGGCCGGGGGCTCATTACCTGACGGGAAAGACAATACTGTTTTAAAAAAGTATTTTGAAAAAGCATATCCTGATCTTGATTTTGAAAGAGTATATGCCAGCGATCTCAAGAAAATGGTTAAATGGTTTGATATACTAAAGAAGAAGAATATTGAAATTAAATTATCAGAACCACCAGCAGAGGAAGAGGTAGTGGAAGTAGAAGAAGAGAAGCCGGTAGTTAAGGAAAAAGTGAAAAAAGAAATTGCGGCCCCATCTGCTGCTAAAGAAAAACCGGTCAAAACAGTAGCTAAGAAAAAGGAAGAAATTGCAAAAGTTGAAGAAGAAGAAGAAAAGCCAGTGAAGAAAAAAGCCGCTGCAAAAAAAGATGCTCCTGCTGCCGCAACAAAGACGAAAAAAGAAGAGGCGCCCAAAAAGAAAGCAGTCCCTAAGAAAAAATAACTTATAAACTTCAAATAAGCTACCTCAATATCCGGGGTAGCTTTTATATTTTAACTACACACTATGGTATACAGTGCAGATATCAAAAAGTTACCTCATCGTTTTTTACCGGGGGAGTTTGTTATTAAAGACTGGTCTTCATTAGAATCTTTTTTTAAGGAACTTGCTGAAAGAAAGATTGATTCATCCGCAAAGCTGGAAGAATGGCTGAAAGATGTAAACGAAATAGAAGCGGCCGTAAGCGAGGATGCCTGCTGGCGACAAATAAAAATGACCTGTGATACAGAGAACAAAGAGCTGGAAGAGTCATTCAATTTTTTTATGATGGAGATACAGCCTAAAATTCAACCGTATGCTGATCTGCTGAATCGGAAATTAGTTGATTCTCCGTTTACAAAGGAATTGGATCAAACAAAGTTTTTTACTTACCTGCGAAATGTAAAAAAGAATATTGATCTTTTTCGGGAAGCCAATATTCACTTGCAGGCTGAAATGAATGTAGAGGCGCAGCGTTTCGGAATGATCGCCGGAAAAATGACCGTTGACGTGAATGGACAAGAGTATACTTTGCAACAGGCGGCGAAATTTTTAGAAGATCCTGACAGAAAACTTAGAGAAGAAGTATATCGTAAGATCAGTGAACGACGGCTACAGGACAAAGTAGAGCTCAGTGATCTTTTTTCATCTTTATTAAAAAAACGTCACCAGGTAGCGCTGAATGCAGGGTTTGATAATTACCGTGATTACCGGTTTACAGAGCTTGGGCGCTTTGATTATACAAAAGATGATTGTTACCAGTTTCATGAAGCGGTGAAATTGCATGTAATGCCATTGGTAGACCAGCTTTATACACTCAAAAAGCAAAGGCTGGAATTGGATACACTTCACCCCTGGGATATAGAAGCCGAACCGGCAGGTATTCAGCCGTTGCGCCCATTTAAAACCGGCGAAGAGTTGATAGAAAAAACAATTCAATGTTTTAACCAGCTACGTCCTTTCTTTGGCGATTGCTTGAAAAAAATGAGAAGTATGGGGCATCTTGACCTGGAAAGCAGGAAAGGGAAAGCTCCCGGCGGTTACAATTGCCCGCTGGCGGAAAGCGGAGCTCCTTTTATTTTTATGAATGCAGCAGGTCAGTTGGATGATGTGACAACCATGGTTCATGAAGGTGGGCATGCTATTCACTCTTTTCTTTCCCACGACCTGGAGCTGCATAGTTTTAAAGAATATCCGACAGAGATTGCCGAGGTTGCCAGTATGAGTATGGAGTTATTCAGCATGGATCACTGGCAGGTATATTTTAATAATGAAGATGAATTGTTTCGTGCCAAAGAACAGCACCTGGAAAGGGTAATAACCATTTTTCCATGGATCGCCACCATTGATAAATTTCAGCATTGGGTCTATGAAAATCCAAGTCATACCGATACTGAAAGGGCTGAAAGATGGCTGGAGATAATGAATGAGTTTTCTTCCCCGGTGATTGATTTTTCCGGGTTAGAAAAATACAGGTTGTATGGTTGGCAGCGGCAGTTACATCTTTTCGAAGTACCCTTTTATTATATCGAATATGGGATCGCCCAACTGGGAGCTATTGGTCTGTGGCAACAGTATAAGAAAGACGCAGAAGCCGCGATTAACAATTATATCTCAGCGTTGGATCTGGGTGGTACCCGAACTCTACCAGACCTTTTCAAAGCAGCAGGACTGGAGTTCAACTTTTCGCCGCAGCATATCAAAGGGTTGATGAAGTTTGTAAAAGAGGAACTAGACGGGATTCAGAAGAAATAATAAAAATACCGTTAATGTGGTACGTCTGAAATTCGGAAATATCAAATACTCATATTACATTTGAATCTGCAATAAATTAAACGCATTATAAAATAGCTACTAATCAGAGCCTTAACCTAAGTCCCCGTGTTTCTACACGGGGGCTTTTTTTTATCCCTTGTCTTAAAGGCCCAATTGGAGCACAGCTTCTCCTTTGGATCAGGAAATTTTTATTGGTTAGTGGAGATAGCAGCATTATCAATGTAAATTTCCCTTTGGGAACAGGGCTAACTGCAGCTTTTGCAAACTCCTTCGACTACTACTTCTATATGCGAAGACGAATAACCTTTGGGCAGTTTGATATCAGGAGTTACAATATCATCAAGACAATAGGTATTCTTGCAGTTGCTGCAAACAAAGTGGATATGATGATCGTGATGATGGCCTTCCGCGCAATTGTCTTTACAAAGTGCATAGCGGATTGAATTATCAACGGTAGGAATAGTATGAATAATTCCTTTTTCTACAAAAGTTTGAAGAGTGCGATAAACAGTTACCCTGTCGAATTTTTCTCCCGCTTTTTTTTCAATATCACCATGCGCCAATGCTCCTGCTTCTTCTAAAAAAAGATGCAATATTTTCTCCCGGCTGGCAGTGACACTTAGCTGGCTGCGTTTCAGTATTTCCCTTATATCAGTATCCATACTTCTCTTTATAACTTAAGCGTTTTTTCAATTTCTTTTATCATCGCATTGATCTCACTTTCCTTCAGGCCATCGTAGACTTTTTTTACTTCACCCTTTTTGTTGACCAGTGCCCAATATTGCGTATGTAAAAAATCATCATCAATATTCTTAAGATTATTAGCGGGGTCGTCTATTGTATAGCTTATCCTCGCCATCGTATACAAACTGTCTTTTCTTCCGGTGAGAAATATCCATTTAGCTGTATTGACTCCCAGTGAATCGGAATATTTCTTTAATTGCTGCACTGAATCTCTTTCAGGGTCGCAGGTATGAGAAAGAATAAGGAAATCTTTTTCATCCTTAAACTTTTCATAGACTTTTTTCATATTTGTATTCATCGTGGGACAAATACCAGGACAGGTAGTGAAAAAGTATTCCGCCACATATACTTTCCCTTCCACATCTTTATCTGTTACCAGTTTACCATCTTGGTTAATAAATGAGAATGATTGAACGATAGAAATAGGGCTCACGCCAACCATCCATTTTCTCACCACCAGGAAGAAAACAATCACCAAGACCACAAAAAAACTTGTGTAAAACATCGCCTTTTTTGACATAACTCCTATCTTTTGAGCGACAAAGTTACCAATGACAAAATGATTTTGATCGAAGTGGAGGCTGATTAAAATAGATTTGCAACAATGTTGCTTTTTTAATAGCTTTGCCCTTCTTTATGAAATTAAGAATGAACTGGGATGCACTGGGAATTACCACATCTGTAGCCTGTGCAATCCACTGCGCTGTACTGCCCTTATTTGTTTCCGTTTTGCCGTTGTTTGGTGTCAACATTATCCATAACCTGGCTTTTGAAGCCGGAATGGTTTTGCTAGCTTTTTGTATAGGTGCTTATTCATTGTATCATGGAGTACGGAAGCATCATCACAATAAGCTGCCTTTACTATTGTTTGTCGCAGGCATCCTATTGCTGGGTTTAAAGTTATTTTTCATTCATTACGAAACATGGTTGCTTATTCCCGCAGTAACCTTTATTGTAACAGCACATTATCTTAATTTTCGTTTTTGCCGGGTACATAACCATGCGCATGCTGATGATTGTAATCATTAAACCCAATCAGTAAGGGGTTTATGATTAGAAACTTCGGGAATGGCGGGCTCTCATAAAATAGTTTCCTTTTTAGCTTACTTTGAGTGCTTATTGAAAGCAGTATGAAAAAGTATTTATTCCATGGTTTTATCTTTTTAGCGAATTATTGTTCAGCTCAATCAAAGGATGAAATAGCGGTGCGTCAGTTATTAAATGATCAGACACAGGCCTGGAACCGTGGAGATATTGATAGCTTTATAAAAACTTATTGGGAAAACGATTCTTTAATGTTCATTGGAAAAAATGGAGTCACTTACGGATGGATCAATACGCTGAATAATTATAAAAAAAATTATCCTGATACAGCAGCCATGGGAAAATTGTCATTTGACATCCTGTCGGTAAAACGTCTTTCCTTTCAATATTTCCACGTGATCGGCGAATGGCAACTCCGGCGAAGTATGGGTGACCTGGGCGGACATTATACATTGCTTTTAAAAAAGATCAAAGGAAAGTGGGTGATCATTGCTGACCATAGCAGCTAATTTTAAAAAATAAATTTTTTTATATGGCACTATTTATTTTAGGCATCCTTGTATTAATTACAGGATTTGTTTTGCAAAAAAACATTCAATATAGCCGGTATGCAAAACCTCTTCGTGGAATTGCGGTATTACTGATAGTTATCGGGATCATGATTAAATGTACTGTTCAAATAAATGCCGGGCAGGTGGGCGTTAAAACTTTGTTTGGTAAAGTCCAGAACGATATATTAAGCAGTGGCCTGCATTTTGTTAACCCTTTTGTAGAAATAGAGCGGCTGGATATAAAAACACAGAACTACACCATGAGCGGTGTTCATGATGAAGGTTCGCAACAAGGCGATGACGCCATCCGTGTATTAACATCCGATGGTCTTGAAGTAACCATTGATCTTACCGTACTTTATAAACTCCTTCCCTCGGAAGCGCCAAGGCTGGTTCGTGAAACCGGTGTGGACTATACGGACAAAATTGTTCGCCCGCTCACCAGGACCAAGATCCGTGATAATTCAGTTTATTATGAAGCTGTATCACTATACTCTACTAAACGGGATGAATTTCAACAACGCATTTTTAAAAGCATTGAAGATGATTTCAAAAAAAGAGGGTTGGTCCTGGAGCAACTATTAGTGAGGAATATCACTTTACCACAATCCGTGAAAGCTACCATAGAACAGAAAATTAATGCGGAACAGGATGCGCAAAAAATGCAGTTCGTATTGCAGAAAGAAAAACAGGAAGCCGAAAGAAAAAGAGTAGAAGCACAGGGTATTGCGGATTATCAACGCATCATTAATATAGGATTGACCGATCAGCAATTGCAATATGAACAAATTAAAGCCTACCTGGAACTGGCTAAATCACAGAACTCAAAAGTTATCGTTATGGGAAAAGGTAATTCTCCATTAATATTAGATGCAAAAAACTGATTAGTGTGCAACCGGAATCCTCCTGAAAAAGTATCACAATTATTCTTTTTTTATAGGATTACTTTCTATTTTGACCGATAAAATACGGTGTGAAAATAAACCTTAGCCTGTTGTCCTTTTTGTTTATTGCTTCATTATTTACGATACTTTCCTGTAAAAAAGATGATGATCCAGCCCGTCCACAGGGTAACTGCCAGCTGGTCAAAGCAATCTATTTTGATGGCAATGGCGACCCCGGAGATAGTTTGGAATATACTTATACCGGCGACCTGGTAACACAAATATCAAATGCCGATGGATTTGGCGTATTGGAGTACGACAATAATAATTGAGTAATTAAAAGAACTTTTTTTTCGACAGGAAGCCCTGATCCGGATGCGTATGATATCTTCACTTATAATGCGGATGCCGGCATAGGAGTGATAAAAAGCTATTCAGAGGTCAGCGGCCAGCTTATCCTCTATAGCCAGTATGAATTTTATTACTCCAATAGCAAACTGAAAAGGTTTGATAAAAAGCAATATGATTTCAACACCGGGCAAATTGAATTGTTAGAAAGTTCAACGTACACTTATACCGGAAATAATATCACCGGGTCCGTGAATACAGATTTTTTTATGGGTGCACCTGATACAGTGATCTATAAGTACAGCTTTGACAACAATGATAATTACATGGCTAAGAATTACGCCTTTTTTATCGATTATCTTTTTTTATACGACATAGATGGCTCATCACTTCCATTGGTCTTCAGCAAAAACAATGTAATTAAAGTTTTGGATGATCCTGATGAAATACCGGTAACTTATAATCGGGATAGTAAAAATAATTTCTATGAATTTTACTTAGACGGAGAGTTGGTTTCGAGGTATTTATACGATTGCAAATGATGAACCGGTTAAATTTTGTTTGGCTCAGTCATTAAGTTTATAAATAAGACCATTGTAAAGCTAATCAGTCTGCAGCAGGTATCGCTGCTGAATTTTTCCAAATATAAAATAGGCGGTAGTTAAGCCAATGGCGGAAAAGAAGATATCAAAGTAATCAAAGGTTCTCCCAAAAAGAGGAATCAGTTGCAGGTATTCATTAATGATCAGCATACCTAAACCGATCAGGCATACTAAGCGCAGATCATATAGAGATTGTATTTTAAAAATACGGGCAACGGGGAAATTCTTGTCGCTAAAAAGCCAGTAAGCGGCGAAGGGAATAAGGAATGAACCAAAGAGGTTGGGTGCGATACCAAGGAAGAATTTAGCAGGATCATCTGCCAAATATAATGGCCGGATAGCAAGTTTGATAGAAAGGATCAACAGAGCTCCTGCTATAACCAGGCGTTTACTGATTTGCTTTATCTCCATATTCCGGACAAAATAAACTTTTCCATCAACTTATTATATATCCGGAGAAGATATTTTTAGCCGTCACGTTAAAGCGAGAAAGAGATCATTATTTCCAAATGCGGTAATAATAACGAATGAGTAAAGCGAGGCTGGTGACAAGACCTGCATAAAACAAAATAAGGTAAAGAGTATTGCTATGATAAGCCAGTCCAAAATAAAGACCTGCTGTTAATACCGACATAAGCCACAATAAGCCATATGCAATGGTATTGATGATCTTTCGGAAATACCTCGTTACTTCAGGGTCCCATCCCTGTTCCATATAATTATTTTCAAACAAGGTACATTATTTGGCCCCGATAAAGTGAAAGGAAAAAATTAGTGTTGAATGGCCCAATAAATTTTAAACCGCTGAATTTTTCTATGGCATCAATAAATTTTTAAACTCAAGAGAGTCGCCACTGAATACATTGAAATCCACCTTGGAAATAATACCATTTACATTCCCCCGGTCATTATGTTGCCAGAAAATCCAACCCCGCTTGATGCGGGGCTGTTCCTGCTGGTAGTAATGCGCTGCCCATAAAGGATATTTGTCAAATTCGCTGCCCAGGTTCTGATCGTAGAAATCGACATTGGTATAAATAACAGGTGTTACGTGATAGTAAGCTTCGATTACTACGAGCCACTTTTTTACTTCTTTCTGTAACTGTGCTTTGGATACACCATTACGCTGTTCCACGTCCAGTACGGGGGGCAGATCCCCTGATTCTAATTCTACTCTTTTAATGAAATTCTCCGCCTGTAGTTTGCCATCTTTACTGGCGATAAAAAAATGATAAGCGCCCCTGACAATATCATTGTTTTTTGATCTTCTCCAGTTGCGGTTAAATTGCGGATCGATATTACCAATACCTTCCGTAGCCTTAATAAAAGCAAATCCCAGTTGAATATTGTCCACCTTCATTGACTTTACTTCCTCCCAGGCTATCAGTTGCTGGTAGCGGGAAACATCAATACCATGAATCTTGTATTCGGTCGGGATACCTATCCCAAATTCAGGATAACGCGTAAATTTTGATTTGCGGTAGAGCAGCCATTGATACAAGAACCAGACCGCAAGCCCGATAAAAGCTGCAAGACTAATGCTGATGATCCATCGGGAAAGTTTCTTTTTAAGGCGGGATGACATGAAGGCAATGAACTGCTTTGGTTATGAGGGCAAATATAAATCGTACCCGCCTCAAAATATGTTAATTTGACTCATTTGTCAAACCTGGTAAATTTGAAAAGAAGACAAGGGCGAAATATAAGGGTGGGAATATTAATTGCGGATATACTTCACAAAGAAATTACTGTTGAAACTTTCTGATGCTGCCAGTTGCTGTTCAACGCTATTCAGTTTGTTTATTTTGATAAGCCCTTTCATGCCGGCATAGTCGCGGGCAGAACTGTAAGGATAATCGGCGGCGGTATCTACGAACCTGTCTCTTACAGGGTTTTCATGTATGAATGCAAAATGCTCAATGAGTATATCCGTTCTTTTCAGATCAATAAAAGCGGGACTGGATGAACTTTGCCATACATGATATTTCTTTAGTAGTCCAAGGATATTGCCGAAGTTTTCAAACCTTTTCAGCATCCATTCTTTCCTTGCTTCTGGCTCCGTATCTATTGCTTCCAATATTTTAGTCGTAGTAAAAGATTTAAACTCTTTTTCTATTTCTGCGATTACATGCCCTTCTTTCGCCTGTATCACCATATGAAGGTGATTGGTCATCAGGCACCAGGCATGAACGATCAGTCCCTTATTGTCGATAAAGTGATTTAGGGTATGTACTATCACTTGTTTGTACACCGGGCGGATGAATACATCCACCCAATCGACTGTATTGAAAGTGATAAAATAACAGGCTTGCTTGCCTTGTGTATGATTGTCAGTACCCATATTACGCTTTGTCAACCGGAGCTGAAACTTTTGCTTTTCCATGGCAAATGCTGTTCCAATTATGAAAAATTGTTAATAAATAGGGTTGATAAAGGGGCTAAATCTTTTTTCCCGGTGTTTTATGTACTTATAATCGACGATTAAGGGCTTTTTTCGCTTTTATTTTTCTTTGTCCACGGTTGTTATATTTCTGGCCTGCTTACGGCCCCGCTCGTCCAAAATGAAAATTTTCCTGTTACCCGCACAATAGTTTTACGTAAGAAAAATCATTAACCTAAAACTTATCATTATGACACATGGAAGAAGAAGCTGGATAGTCGTTGCAATCCTAAGCCTTATCTCAATGGGTTCATTTGCCCAGTCTGCGGCATTTAAAGATGAAGAAAAACCTAAATTCCCCCGTTGGGTATCTGATAAAGGGTATTGGGTGGTAGAAAGTAATATCAAAGCCCCGAAAGACCATATCATCAGGTTTTACAACACAGGTAATGTGCTGGTGTATAAAGAAACGCTGGTTGATGTAAAGCTGAACCCCGAAAAGGTAAAGACAAAAATGAAACTTAAGAAAATCCTGGAGTCATCGGTAATGGCCTGGGAAAATAAAAAGCAAAGCAGTGAAGAACTGGCTTTGGTTAAATCTGTTCTCTGATAAACAGGGACGTTTAGTTTTCGACAACAACCCCATCTCTAAGCAGGATGGGGTTTCTCTTTCGATTAAAAACGTTCGTCGTCAAAAAAAGTCTTTATAGCGATAATGTAGACCCACTGCATTAAAAAATACCGAAGCATTGTAATTTTAGGATGAAGCTATGCAGCAATATCCCTTTATATTTTCTGATAAATGGAAATCCCGCGTTCAACGGCATGCGGCCTTCTGGATATTCTGGTGGATATTCCAGGGTTTCCTTTATTCATTTTTGGCTATAGGCAGCGAGGCGGGATATTTTAAACGGTTACCTGTTTCCATGGCGGAGTCATTTTTTTTTATGTTCAATCACATGTTTTTAGCGTATTCGTTGATGTACTTTGTGATTCCCCGTTTTTTATTGAAACAAAAGTATTGGCAAACGGCCGCCTGGACCGTCGTTCTTTTCTTATTAACGGCTGCTATGTCAAGTTTGGTAGGCAGGTTGGTTGTTGATGAGTTAAGAGCGTCGTTGATCCATAACCCGGAAGTTCTCAGATCATTCAGGAGATCATCTCTTAGTTTCCAGTTGTCGTTATTGGCCGGACTCAGGGGTGGTATTACGATAGGCGGTATAGCAGCCGCAATCAAGCTGATGAAATACTGGTATGTTAAGGAACAACGCAACTTGCAACTGCAAAAGGAAAATGCGGAATCCCAGTTACAATTATTAAAAGCACAGGTGCATCCTCATTTTTTATTCAATACGCTCAACAACATTTATTCATATACACAAAATACCTCCCCGGTTGCTTCGGGATTGATTACCCGTTTATCGGACCTGCTCAGGTTTATATTGTATGAAACCAATCAACCGCTGGTTCCCTTATCAAAGGAATTACAAATGATGCAGGACTATATCGACCTGGAAAAGATACGCTATGGTAATAAACTGGACCTGCACATTAGCCTGCCTGACAAAACAAATGATCTTTATATTGCTCCCTTGTTATTGTTACCACTAATTGAAAATTGTTTTAAACACGGTACCAGCAATGTACTGGAACAACCCTGGATAAGTTTGCAAATAAGTTTACAGGGTAAGCAAATGCGCATGAAGTTGCTAAATGGAAAAGTGAATGAACTCCGCAAAGAAGGACAGCCGTTGGGCATTGGTATTCAAAACGTAGAAAAGCGGCTTAATTTGCTGTATCCTGGCAAACACGATTTTGTTATTACCAATGAAGAAGAAGTATTCATTGTTAATCTGAAAATAGAACTGGAACAAAAAAAGGAAACGATAATAAAACCAATAACCACACAGGAGGAAGTCATTCATGCATGAGACCAATACCATACGTTGCCTGATCGTAGATGATGAACCGCCTGCCAGGGAGATCATCCGTCGTTATATTGAGCAGGTTTCTTCGCTGCAATTAACGGGTGAATGCGCCAATGCTATCCAGGCTTTTACCTTATTGCAGCAGCAACCTGTTGATCTCCTGTTCCTCGATATCCGGATGCCGCAATTGAATGGCAATGATTTTTTAAAAACATTGAAGAACCCACCCAAAGTAATTTTTACCACGGCTTATTCAGAATATGCGGTGGAAGGGTATGAACTGGATGCCGTTGATTACCTGCTGAAGCCAGTTCCTTTCGACCGTTTTTTGAAAGCGGTGAATAAAGCATATCAATTGACGACTTCAAAGCATGATATACCCGTAGCAACGGAAGAAACAAGAAACGATTCTTTTGTTTATTTCAGGGCCGAAAGGAAAATGGTAAAAGTAATGCTGGATGATATCCTCTATATCGAAAGCATGAAGGACTATATAAAAGTGATGACAAAGACCGGAATGATTATTACCAAGCAATCCATCAGCTCAGTAGAAGCTATGCTACCGGAAAAGAAATTTATGCGGACACATCGTTCTTTCATTGTGTCTCTGGATAAAATAAAATCTTTTACTTCAGAGCTTATTGATATTGCTGCAACAGAAGTGCCGGTGGGTAAATTGTATCGGAATGCAGTGATGAAAGTGTTGGGTTAATTAATGTTTTTACTCAACAATTCTCAGCTTCGCATAGTTCAGCATGATCTTCTTCTCCCCGTTCTGTTCAAACTTCACCGTAGCGATAGGATTATGTGCGGCCCCTTCCATCTTCATCACTTCGCCAAAACCAAATTTTTGATGTTCCACTTTCTGACCGGCTTGTAAATTGGAAGTGTCGCTGGCGACGAAATCAGCGGATGGTTTATGTTCTACTACTTTTTGATACGCCGTTTTAGGCCCCAGGTAGGAAGGAGTTTCTTCTTTCTTTTTATTCTGCGGAGGGCCATATCTTTTTTCCGCTTGTGCAGCGGCACCCCAGCCGCCATTCATTCTTTCATAGGCGGAAGTAGCAAAACCGGACTGCGTTTTTGAGGCGGTACCGGCAAAACTCCTGTCTAAATATTTATCTGGTAATTCATCAATAAAACGGCTGGGTTCATTTTGTACCAGCGAACCGAATTTATATCTGGTATTAGCATAGGTGATCCATAACCTGGTCTTAGCCCGGGTGATCACTACATAAAACAAACGTCTTTCTTCTTCTAATTCTTCACGGGTGTTAATGCTCATGGCATTGGGAAAAAGTAACTCTTCCAACCCTGCCGCGAATACACAACTAAATTCTAATCCTTTAGCGGCATGTATGGTCATTAGCTTCACCGTATCCGCATTCGGGTCCTTATTATCTGTATCTGTGAGTAAGGTGATTTGCTGTAAATAAGAACCGAGGCTTTTATCTACCAATTCACCGTCTTCGTTGTCGGGACTTTCCGTCCATTCTTTAATACTGTTTAGCAATTCCTGTATATGTTCGTAACGCTGTACGCCTTCCGTGCTTTTATCATTAAAAAGTTCTTTGATGATATTGGTTTGTTTGCCTACATGAAAAGCCACCTCGTATGCATTTTTTGTTTTCAGCATACTGGTAAAACTTTTTATCATCGTCACAAATTCCTCGATCACCTGCAAGGTACCAGCCCTAAAACCATGTTGGCCTGCATTTTCCAATACATCCCACATGGAAATATTATTCTCATTGGCCATCAGAATGGCTTTGTCAACCGTTGTTTTACCAATGCCTCTTGCAGGAAAGTTAATAATGCGTTTTAATGCTTCTTCATCCTTTGTATTCACTAATAACCGTAAATAAGCCACTACGTCTTTTATTTCCTTTCGCTGGTAAAAGCTAAGACCTCCGTAAATAGTATAAGCGATACCCATCCGGCGAAGGCTTTCTTCAAAGGCCCTGCTTTGTGCATTGGTACGATACAGGATAGCGAAGTCTTTGTTGTTATAATGATTGCGCAGCTTTTGCTCTTGTATAGTATCAGCAACGAATTTTCCTTCATCATTGTCGGTAGATGTACGGACCAGTTTTATCTTATCACCTTCAGAGTTTTCAGTGAACAATACTTTTTCGATCTGCCCCTTATTATTACTGATCACTTCATTGGCCACATGCAATATGCTCTGTGTACTGCGGTAATTCTGTTCCAGCTTCACCAGTTTTACTTCATCATAATCTTTTTGAAACTGTAAAATATTTTGAATCGTTGCTCCGCGGAAACTATAAATACTTTGCGCATCATCACCTACCACGCAAACATTTTCATGCATGGCGCCCAGCAGTTTCACCACTTCATATTGTGCCGGGTTAGTATCCTGGTACTCATCAATAAGAATATATTTAAACTTGTGCTGGTATTTGCTCAGGCTATCCGGAAAGTTTTTCAGCAATTCATAAAACTTCAGCAACAGGTCATCAAAATCCATGGCGCCGTTTTTAAAACAACGCTTCACATAGGCATCGTATATCTGTGCTATGGCAGGACGATTGCTGCGCATATCTTCCTGTTGCAGGTAATAGTCAGTAGCATATTCCACCGGGCCTACCAATGCATTTTTTGCCGCGGATATCCTGTTATAAACGGTAGCGGGTTTATAATGCTTGTCATCAAGATTCAATTCATTGATCACCGTTTTCACCACACTTTTAGCGTCGTCCGTATCATAGATGGTAAAATTGCTGGGATACCCAAGGCGGGGACCCTCTGTCCGGAGTATCCGGGCAAATACACTGTGAAAAGTGCCGATATATAAATTTCTTGCTTCGTTGTTGCCCAGTATCTTCTCAACCCTTTCTTTCATTTCTTTAGCGGCCTTGTTGGTAAAGGTGAGCGCTAATATATTAAAGGAGTCCACGCCGCTGGCCATCAGGTGAGCGATGCGGGTTGTCAGTACTTTGGTTTTTCCGCTGCCTGCCCCAGCTATGATCATCAGCGGGCCATCAATATGTAATACGGCTTCTTTCTGCCTCTCATTCAATCCTTGTAAATAATCTTGCATACTATTTTTTATACAATCCTGAGCTTGTCGAAGGGCTGCATGGCCGCAATTTACGAAGCCGTGCCCGGAGCTGAAGGGTTTGTTTGTAAATAATTGTAATAAATACCGGAAAAAAAGAAACTCTTTTTTATTGTGTTTTTTATACAAGGATAATATTTAGCCCTTTATATAAAAAACCACTGATTTTTGTAAAATGAAAAAGATACTATTGCTTGTAATAAGCATGTTGACGATATTAACAACACTGGCTCAACATAAACCCGCTTATGTTTTATACAATGCGAAAGGGAAAAAAGTATCCTATAAAAAAATGATCAAATCCGTAAAGAGAGAAGATATTGTATTGTTTGGCGAATTTCATAACAACCCTGTCTCTCATTGGCTGCAATTGGAACTGACAAAAGATTGCCATCAGTACCGTAGCCTTGTAATGGGTGCTGAAATGTTTGAACACGATAATCAACCGGCCTTAGATCTTTACTTACAGGATAAAATATCTTCAAAAGGGTTGGATTCGTCTGCGAGGCTCTGGAAAAATTATCCAACCGATTACGCTCCGCTGGTAAATTTTGCAAAAGAAAATAAGATAACTTTTGCCGCTACCAATATTCCCCGGAGATATGCGTCTATGATTGCCCGTGGAGGGTTTGAAGCATTGGATACGATTTCCGCAAAGGAAAAAGCATGGATAGCGCCGCTTCCTATCGCCTACGATCCGGAGCTGCCGGGTTACAAAAAGATGTTGGAAATGATGGGTGGGCATGGCGGAGAAAACATGCCAAAAGCACAGGCGATAAAAGATGCCACCATGGCCTGGTTTATTTTGCAGTATTACAGACCAGGCAGTTTATTCATTCATTACAATGGGGCCTATCATTCGGAGAATGATGAAGGTATTGTATGGTATTTAAGAAAGCAACAGCCATCGATACATATTGCCACTATTACCACCGTTTCACAAAAAGACATCCATCATTTGATGGAAGAAAATAAAAATAAAGCCGATTTTATTATTTGCGTGGATGAAGATATGACCACTACTTATTAAGCGATGCGTTTTATTTTGCGGGAAAAGTTGTTTGCGTAAATGAAGACAAATCTTTTTTTGCCATAATATTTTGAAGAAATTGTATCATACAGGAAGCGCCAACAATTCCTAAACCAACCCAGGCTGTTTTAATCACATCTGCATAAATAGTTGGGTTTACGGATTCTCTCTTTAAAATAATGCCATACAAAGCCCAGACAATGACTAATCCAAAAATCACATTGCGCCTTGCAAATACAACCGCTACGCAGAGGAATACAGCTATGCCAATCATGATCCGGGTCCATTCGATAGGAGAATAATCCAAACCAAAGCCCCTCCAGCCTGAGGCAAGAAGATATACGCTGACATTAGCAATGGTAGCAATGGTCAGCCAACCAAAATAAATACTCAGGGGAAATTGAGTAAAAAGTTTAGAATCTATTTTGCTATGCGGATCATGAATGTTTAATCTCAGGTTGATGATGATAAGCGTAATAAGTTGAAAAATGATCAAACACATGGAAGCGATTATCAATCCTTTTGTCCATACCAGCAACCACGCTGCAGCACTAATATTGTTTAATATAAACCAGGCACCTATCCGCTGAACATTTTGATTGGCGGGATGAGTATAAGTTTGGTTAAAAGCCATGCGGATATGGTAAATGCAAAAAAATAACAATGCTGTGTAAATAACGCCCCAAATAGCGAACGTAATGCCAGCCGGTGTAAAAATGGAGTCGTATGCATCGGAAACCTGCCCTACATCCTGGTCATTAATAACTTTGAATTGGGTGAAATAGGCCAAAGTCACATGTATAAGTAAAGCCAGGAGATTCAGGATGGCCAGTATTTGCGTTTTTTTCATACCATTTACCAATTATCCCTTACTAATAGGAAAACAATGCCACAAAAATTCCACTTTTATTTTAATAGCAACGCGTTTTGTGTACTCACAGTAAATTAATCAATCGGGGAACTAACTGTTTATTCTTTTATACTTCTCTTGCTTTGCAGGTATTTGTTACGGATAATTTCACTCATGGGTTTGGCGTATACTTTACTTTCCACCCAGGAGATAATATCGAGGTACGCAAAAGCACGGGTTTCAAAACGGTTCTTTTCGAGGTGTTTGATCTTTTGCAAAAATGTTTCTAATGCCGGCTTTAGTTTCCTGGGTGATAATGTGAATGATTGACGTAAAAACTTGAACATGGCGTCTTCTACCACTGTCAGGTTTTCCATACGGGCCATAAAACGGTAGACGGATTTTGTCAGCGATTCCATGATCTCGAAATTATTCAGTTCATAATGCGCCATCAGGTGAAGAAGCCTTGAATAACATTGCAAATCCGTCCGTAGTTCCCCGGATTCATGGATGATCTTTTGCAGGTAATCGATACAGGTGCTGTAATCACCACTGCCAAAATACAGCGTAGCGATCTTGTAATTCAATACCATGATGCGGTGCTGGTCAAGAAAAAGAGCATTTTCTTTTAACTGTTCTTCAATATACGGCACGGCTTTCAATCCTTCTTTGAAAGTTCCCAGCATGAAGTGCTGGTTGATCTTCGCTGTACTGATATATACAAATGCCTGTATCCGGAAATTGTCATGTTCCTGCACACGGCTGGTTTGAGCAAAAGCCTCGAATTGCTTCAGCGATATAGCGAATTGTTTATAGTTGCGAAGATCAAAATGAGCGTTCTGTAAATAATGCAGTCCTTTAATGTAGTGACTCGTTTCTACACGGATCATTAATGGCTGCGAACGGAAAAGATCCACCCATTTTTGCGCATACCGGTAATACTGCAAAAAATCCTGTCGGATAAAAGCGTACCAGCAAAAGCATTGATACAGGTATAATTGTTCATAAAACCCGGTAAGTTGATGAGTATTATCCGGCAGGTTTTCCTGCATAAATTTTTTTACACCCGCTTCGTCTTTTTCATTCCGGGCATGTCCGTGACGGGTAAACCAGCTCAATAGCAACAGGGATAAATTGCTTAACCGGGCCATTACGTCAATATGATGGCTGACAGCATTCGCTTCTACGGCCAGCAGTTCAGCTCTGCTTTGGATACTGCGGGTAATATGCAGGTTTTCTATTCTTTTTTCCAGTGCTATTACCTGTGCCAGGAAATAAAATTTCTGGTGGGTTTTGGCGATTTCCTTCGCCCTGTCCAATATTTTCAGGCTTTGAAAAAAGAGCCCCTTTTTATAAAGAATATGGGCGTAGTCAAACTGCTCGTTTAGCTGCAGATCCATGCTGTCCGTGCTTTTCAGCAATCGCAGGCTGGCCATGATCTGTTTGTACAAGTGTGTCTTCAGGTTGTAGAGCTGGCGCTTTTCCGTGCCCGGAAGCTTTTTCAGGAGTGATTTTTCATCATACGCCTCCAGTTTGTCCAGGGCGTCAAAAAGCCTCACTATTTTAAGGTCTTCTTTAGCGGAGCTACGGTTGATATAGAGCTTAAAATGTCTTTTTTCTGCCTTTTCAAGGGATTTTATCAGCTGAAATAATATGTCAGGAGAACGGTTGGACATCGGGCAGAAATTTTCATGGAATAAGCCATCAGTAAGGTTTTTGCTATTTTTTGACCCGTTTGACATCCTTAAAACAGCTCTAAGTTGTTTTGAAGCTTAAATCAAGCCGGGCTACATTTGTCTTGTCGTTTAAGAATTCATACAGCAGGCAATCGTCAGGAGGCAAAGCGTTAGAGGTCGAAAATCAGGAAGCCTGCGAAAAATCCCGCCCTGCGGGACTCAACAGACACTTCGAAAATTTTTCATATGGCAAGCAATCGTTAGAGGTCAGTCCGTTTCTACGGAAGGGCCTTTTTTGTTAAAGGCCCGCTAAAGTAAGATAAAATAGTATCACCTGTTAATTTTCCCTGATTTTTTTTCTTAACGCCCCTGTGATAAGATAGTCTTTGTCCTGTAAAGAGTTAGGAGGGCTTTATCTTTATGTTGCTTTTATTCTCAATGCAGCATATCGAGTTTTTTCATATCGACCATTTTGAAACAAACTATCACCGCATTCCCCCGCCTGCGGGTTTATCGCATTTCATCGAATTTTTTTGGGAAACGAAGTTTGAGCAATTGTGGGAGCAATACCCCAATGGTTTTTCGGATGCCCAGTTTCCCAATATCGGGTACACCTATATCATCAACCTGGGAACTCCCTTCGTGATGCAGATAGGCGATAAAAAATTTCCCATGAAAACGGATGGCTTTTTACCCCGCTATAATGCTATTGAATGTTTTCATAAACCGGGTAATCATTTTTTCGGTATCAAGTTTCGCATTTCTCCCATCGTATTTGAAAAGAAAATTGATTTTTCAGAATACCGCGGATTTATTTTTCCATTAAGCTATCTGCTGGATCAAACCATTATTGATAAAGTAAAAAAGGCGGGATCATTTGAAGAAAGGATTGCGGTCTTGTCAACCTATTTTTTATCGTTGCTGTCCGGCTATGAAGGATCATTACACCCGGTAAATATTGTAAGTGAAATACTGGAACAATGTTTTCAAAAAAATCAGTTCACGGTTTCTATTGAAACACTGGCCGCTCAAAACAAAATATCGTCCCGCACCCTGCAACGGTATTTTGAAATGTGTACCGGTATCAGCAGTAAGCAGGCGCTGCAGGTAATGCGTATACGAAAAGCCACTTCGCATTTGGCCAATTCTCCGCATGATTTTCATTACTCATTGTATAATTATTACGATCATAGCCATTTCTATAAACACCTGAAACATTTTCTGGAGGAGAGCACGTTAAAAAATCTGCAGCCGCATTTGAAATTGCTGGAGGGTTTGCATAAGTAAAAGAGTTCAGTCGATCAATAAAACTTTGGTAGGCCTCAGTTTCGGGAATGATGGAAAAACCACAAAGACACCATGGCTCAAAGTATCACTAAGAATTACTTTGTGCAGTTTAGTGTCTTTGCGACTTCGTGGTTCAAATTCGAAGGGAGGCACTACCGAAACTCTTTTCAAATCTTTATACTCATATACAACGATCCCTTTCAATGGTTGTAAATAATGATTCTGGTGTTACACCGTCCTTGACGTCATCTTATAGATTTTATCTATTAGATTATAGAATTTATTGATTGTAACTATTTATCCGATGCCCTACTTTCGTAAGGCGCTAATATCGCGATGGAGTCAAATCCTCATTGCATCAAAAAATTTAACAATGGAAAACGAATCAAAAGACATCAGTAAATGCCCGTTTCACAATGGCAGTATCAAACAAACTGCCGCCGGTGGCGGCACCAGGAACCGCGACTGGTGGCCGAACCAGTTAAAGCTAAATGTTCTTCGTCAGCATTCTTCCTTATCCAACCCGCTGGGAGAAGATTTTAATTATGCCGAAGCTTTTAATAGCCTCGACCTGGACGCATTGAAGAAAGACCTCCACCTGCTCATGACCGATTCACAGGATTGGTGGCCAGCGGACTTTGGCCATTATGGACCTTTATTCATTCGCATGGCCTGGCACAGTGCGGGCACTTATCGCGTGGGTGATGGCCGTGGTGGCGCGGGTGCCGGGCAGCAGCGGTTCGCTCCGTTGAATAGCTGGCCCGATAACGTGAGCCTCGATAAAGCGCGGAGACTTCTTTGGCCAATCAAACAAAAATATGGTAACAAGATCTCATGGGCGGATTTAATGATCCTTACCGGTAATATCGCACTCGAGTCAATGGGCTTTAAAACATTTGGTTTTGCCGGAGGCCGTGCGGACGTATGGGAGCCGGATGAAGATGTGTATTGGGGATCAGAAAGCAAGTGGCTGGGTGGTGACTTACGTTATGGACATGGCTCCGAAGGTGTGCCAAAAGAGCATGGTGTAGTTTCATCAGACGACAATGCGGACGGTGATATCCACAGCCGCAATCTCGAAAATCCATTGGCGGCTGTGCAGATGGGTCTGATTTATGTGAACCCCGAAGGGCCTGATGGGAATCCTGACCCCCTTGCCTCGGCAAAGGACATTCGGGATACATTTGGCCGCATGGCCATGAACGATGAAGAAACGGTGGCCCTCATAGCGGGTGGTCACAGCTTTGGTAAAACCCATGGTGCGGCTCCGCCTACGCATGTAGGGAAAGAGCCCGAAGCTGCCGGCATTGAATCACAGGGTTTCGGCTGGAGCAATAGTTATGGTTCAGGTAAAGGTGCTGATACGATCACAAGTGGATTGGAAGTAATATGGACGAAAACGCCAACGCAATGGAGCAATAATTTTTTCGAGAACCTTTTCGGCTTTGAATGGGAAATCACGAAAAGCCCGGGAGGAGCTCACCAATGGGTAGCTAAAAATGCGGACAGCATTATTCCGGATGCGCATGATGGTTCGAAAAAGCATTTGCCAACCATGCTCACAACAGATATTTCATTAAGGTTTGATCCGGTCTACGAAAAAATATCCCGCCGTTTTTTGGAAGATCCTGATGCGTTCGCGGATGTTTTCGCCAGGGCCTGGTTTAAATTAACGCACCGCGATATGGGACCCCGTGCCCGTTACCTCGGTCCGGATGTTCCCAAAGAAGAATTGCTCTGGCAGGATCCCATTCCTGAGGCTGATCATGTGTTGATAGACGATAATGATATCAATAACTTAAAAGCGAAAGCACTGGCATCTGGATTGAAAGTGTCGGAATTGGTATCCACTGCATGGGCTTCCGCTTCCACTTTCCGTGGTTCTGACAAAAGGGGGGGTGCCAATGGCGCCCGTATTCGCCTGGCCCCTCAAAAAGCCTGGCGGGTAAATAACCCCGTGCAGTTGCAAAAAGTATTGGACACACTGGCGGGTATTCAAAAACACTTTAATGCGGCTCAGGCCAATGGTAAAAATGTTTCACTGGCCGATCTGATCGTATTGGCGGGTTGCGCAGGGGTTGAAAAAGCGGTGCGGGATGCAGGACACGCTATCAGCGTTCCATTTACGCCTGGCCGTATGGATGCTTCGCAGGAGCAAACAGACATTGAATCGATGGCTTACCTGGAGCCGCTTGCTGATGGATTCCGGAATTACCGTAAATCAACATTCCCGGTCTCTACCGAAGAGTTGCTGATCGATAAAGCCCAGTTGCTCACGCTCACGGCGCCTGAGTTAACGGTATTGGTAGCTGGTATGCGGGTGCTGGACACCAATTTTGATAGTTCCAAACATGGTGTTTTCACACAGCGTCCCGGTCAGCTTAGCAATGATTTTTTTGTAAACCTGCTTGATATGAGCACGGCCTGGAAAGCGGCTGGCGAAGACAGGGAAATTTATATCGGCAGCGACCGTGCTACCGGTCAGCCCAAATGGACAGCCACCCGTGCGGACCTGGTGTTTGGTTCTAATTCGGAATTGAGAGCCATTGCCGAAGTGTATGGAAGCGCGGACGCCAAAGAAAAATTTGTGAAGGATTTCGTTGCAGCCTGGGATAAAGTGATGAATTTGGACAGATTTGATATTTCCTGATAGTAGCCATGCAGATCATATTAAAAAGGCGGCCGTTCATCCGGCCGCCTTTTTTATGTAAAACAATGAAATTAATTTGACGGTATTTTATCTTCGATCAAATTCGAAATCCCTTAAACCATTTTGACACTTCGGGTTTGCTATGACATGGAAATAAGCCAGAAAACTGGCTAAATACGATTATTGATATAGAATTAATTCATATGAAAATCAAGGAAACTAGTCCGCTATGTTATTTTTAAAAATTCTTATTTTACAGCCATGAAATCCATCACCCTCCTGTCGTTCATGCTTTTTGCACACAGTGCATCGTTTACTCAGGCGAATACGCCGGAAAAAAATGCCAACTTACCTTCAACGTTCTTTATTAGCGCTGGTGTTGCTGTTAATTCGTTCGGGGTTACCGGAGACAAGAGTTACCATGAAACACAAATTGATCATACATCGCCCATAAGCCCTGCTTTTGTAGTGGGCGCAAGATTTTACACAGACAAAGAAAACCTCAGGCTCTTCTTTGCGCCAGGGATCAGTGTTTTCTCATTCAGCGCTAAAGGTGATATTGATCTTACATCCGGTCTTGCAACGTATCACCATGCAAGCTCATTCCGGTCTAAGATCGTTATTGCTCCCTCCGCCAGCCTCGGGTATCATTTTATAAATAAATCTCGCCTGAAATAGAATATTTCCGCGGGAATCGGGTTTGACTTATTAATAAACCCCACGGAAACACAAACAACCACTTATACCAGTGCGCCTCCATTGATAATTGCGAATAAGCCCGAGCCCATGGTATTTGTTTTCAGTACGGCCACTGGTATAGATATTGGCGAAAACATCGGCATTTGGTTGAATTACCAACCTCCCGCCGATATCACCAAATACGTTAATAAAAAATCCAAACTCTCATCGCTTCAGGTGGGGGTCAGCTGGTCTTTCAGCAAAGGGAAATAAATCAGGCTTTCGCATTTGATTATTAAAATCGGGGCTACTCTTTTTATAAAATATTATTGATCGGTAAAGGCAGCTCAATGAGCTAAAATTTGAAGATTATCTTTGACGCACCCGGCCTTGATCGATTGCTGATTTTTATTATTCAGGCTTTAATGGTTGTTAAAGGCCGGTAAAATAAATTAGCTTGCATGAGTGAAAGATCGCTACAGGCAATCCTTCAGTTAACTTCTCCCTTGATTGGACATTGATCTGGCCAAATATTGACCAGTTTGATAATGTGGAATCTGTTTCCAAAGCATATGATACTTTTTTATGTTTTTGGATTTCCTTCAAAAACTGCTATCATTTCACACGTTATTGCTGTTAGAAAAGCTATATTTTAGTACCTCAATTGATAGTTAATCTAAAATTTTGGTTATGATTATAGTGCATGATATTTTTAATTGCAAACCAGGAAATGCCTCTAAAGTGGCGAAACTTTTTAAAGAATGGGCCGACGTTACCCCACAAAAGAACGTTAACGTCATGACTGATATGACAGGCCTGTTTCACCGGGTGATTATCGCTTCCAGTTTCGAAAACCTAACGGCATACGAAGAAGGAATGAAGACGATGGGTCAAACGGAGGAAGAAAAGAAGGTAATGGAAAAGTTCAAAGACATGAATGAAATGTATGTTTCTGGCAGCCGCGAGATCTTTAAACTCTGGTAAAAAGTTCTCCAGGTAATAATGTAAAAAGGGGCATACCGTCAAAGTATGACCCTTTTGCTTTTATCAGCTCCCCAAAGGTACGAGTTATCGAACCAGTTTTTCGATGATTTCAGGCTTTTAGCCCAACTGGAAGCGGTTTTGCCCGTTGTTCCTTTTGCACCTCAGAAGGCGGTCTTAAGCTATTTTCAGCCTTATTAAGCCTATAACTACTACTATTTACTTGAACCGTAGATAACAGCGTAAGACAACTCAGTTTTAGGCTGTATTTTTTGTGTATCAAGTAGGGGGGTAATGGCAATCGGTGGTTGAGAGGGTGGGTTGGATACAGGTGGGATATGCCATGCACACATACGAATGGGTATCTTTGATAATGACATATTCAGTTGTACGTAATTCGCAAATTTGGGGTGTGGCCGAAATCGGCCAAAAAGCGGGGTTTTTGATACGTTCACTTTCTCACACACATACAAATTGAGAAATTATAATTAGTCTTGATGAGGTTTATAATAAAATTTTATGATAAACTGGGTCAGACCAGTTTTCGCAGGTACTGTACAACCTGACCATACATGCCGTCTTCGATACCAAATATTGAATGTTCCACATCAATATGCTTACCGAGTTTGCTTGTCCAATTGCCATTTTCAAGTTGTCTCGCTGCATGAGTCGGCAAAAGCCCATTGGCGAAAACTGCAACTTTTATGTAACCTTCCTCATGGTCCCCATTTTGACACCTTTCGTATCCGAGGAACTCGTAAAGATTAATATATGCATCAACTGTGTAATCTCTTGGAACTTCTGGTGGCCAATAGTAAGTTCCGATTGGGTCTGGCTCATACCAACGAGTATTATCCGAAGCCGCCCACGCTATACAGTTGTAATTAACATCAACATGACTCGTTTGAATGAATGGTTCGGCAGAACTATTCGGGAATTCGTTTAAAACGACCATACTAAATGATATTGTTGTCCTGCGCCCAGGTAATCCAATCGTTTTTCATTAATTCGACATCTCCTGCATGTTCCGCAGCAACGGGGTTCACGCCAGTTATTTTATTTAAGGTGATAAACCAATGATTGTTATTTTCTTGTAATTCTTCAATTAATAAAGGAAGAACCTGTTCCCCTAACTGCAGGATTGCTAAATGAGCGGGATGATTAGCTGTTAGAAAAACATTCGAACTAAATTTTGTCTCTTCAAGCCAAAGATATTTTAAAGAGTCAAAATAATCTTTCAAAGAATTTTGATACACGTCTCTGAGATATGAACTTGTAGAAATAAAATACTCAAACGAAGCTTGTTTATTTAATTCGACAGCTTCAGCCTCTTGGGTTACAGAATGAGATGGTGTTTGAAATAATTCCAGTGTAGACATAAGGATTATTTAAAGAATTGTTTACAGTCTTCAGTCACTAAATCTTCGAAAATTCTATTTTTCAATGTACGCAAGCTATTGAATCGCTCAGTTAAGGAGTCAGTCACCTTGAACCGACCATCTTGAAACACATCAATATCAATAATGAACGGCACACGTCCATTTTTCTCTTGTTCAAAAGTTTGTGATATTACAGCTTTGCTAATACCATCACCTGCTGGTATCTGCATTTGCAAAAAGTATTTCTCAAACTTCTTTGGCAAGTCTGCGGGTACGGGTGGTAGATACTTTATATAGTTTTGGAATTCTTGATTTTCAAAAGGCAAGTCAATTCGATTAATAAATCGCAAGCCGATACGTGTTATCGCAAGGGGTTTCGCTAAAGCAAGATATTTTTGCAGATTAGAAAAGGCCATAGAAGAAAAATCGTCCCAATTTGAATAAGGCCTCAGCATGTTGAAGCTAAATCCATCAAGCCTAAACTGAACTTTTCGATTCCCTTGAATGTTCGAAAATATGTATCCTAATAAGTTAGTTGTTCTGCCGATTTGACCAGTGCCACGTCTATCATCTATCTTAACACTTATATTTTGTCGTTTGTTCGAAATCGGATATTCTTTCAATTCCGCTTTTGCATATTGTTCAAATGTAGATGGGTTAATAATTATTGTATTGCTGACTTTGACGTCAAATACCGCTTCTACAATAGGTGCGTTATGATAAGCCATGAAGTTCTTTGCAATGTTAAAGAGATTGTGAATGTTATTTTCAAAGGAGCGGATTATATTTTGGTTCGAATTCTTATAGCGAACTACAAACTCATTTTGGGGAAGTTAGAAAACTGCTGCAAGTAAATCGCTTTAAACGATGAATCCATGTGAAAATCATCAAAAAAATATCTGTAATTCTGCGCTTTAATTTGTGTATTAGAGTGTTTCCTGAGAGAGCGAAGAAACCCAAAACCCGCCCTCTATTAAATACATAAACAGAATTATTATAATTAACAATGAAAAGAGTATTTTCCAAGCTTTGACTGGTTGATGGTAAGTGTCTATGATTCACAAAGTTAATGACATTTTGCAAATCTACAAATTTGCTTGTTCGAACTAAGTTACGGTTTTTCAATTAACTGGATTTACAGCTTCATTTAACAAATATTTTATACGTTAACGTATAATAATTATAAATTAAATTATACCTTTACGTATAAATTGTAAAATGTGCAAGAAATTCTAAAAACCTACTTGGGTAATCAAAAGGCCCTCGACAAAAAGCTTTTCGATGTTCTCGTAGAACGAAAATATACCATGAAGGACGTTCAAGAACTAAACACGGACATCACTTATCGGACTATTAATCATTGGAGCGAAAAGGGATATTTATTAACCGAGACACGGGAAGGTGATTGGAGAAAGTTCTCTTTCGCTGAGTACATTTGGATACTCTTTTTAAATGAACTTAGAGAACTCAACGTTTCATTTGCCAAAATAATCCCTTCGTTATTTATTGATTTAGGGTTAAGTGATACAGAAATGAATGAGATGGAAGACATTCAAATCGAGAAACTGAGGAAATCAGATTTTGAAAAAGTACTCAAAAGAGTCGACCGCGAACAAGTGCTTGAAAGATTCTGCTGGTGGTTAGTTGCAATCATTTCCTACAAAACACCAATAACAATTAGATTTTTTAAGGATGGTAGTTCGATAATAATTTATGGTAATCCAGCTTATCATGGATTGCGAATAAAGACTTTTTTGGATGAATATAAACGTCGAGCGGAGGAAAGCAATTTTAGTAGCACCATCTCGATTTCAATAGACTCGCTTATCAAGGATTTTATAAAGAAAAAGGATTTAGACAATATCTCAGATGCTAACATTTTCTCCGATGGTGAGATGGAAGTACTTGGACAATTACGAAATGGTGAAATAAAAGAAATAAAAGTATTCTTCGAAAGTGGAAAACCTGTGAGACTTGAAATAGTGGATGAAGTTAGCTCAATTGACGCAGCTAAAAGAATAAAGGAAAACTTCTTTACCGACTATCAGCGATGTGAATATATTACCAATGGCGGTAAGTCCCATACTTTAATACGGACAACATCAAAGAAACTTAGCAAATAATAAATTATGGTACTGAAAGCCTCAGACCGAATTATGCTACAATATTTTCCTACCGAAAGCCTCGGAGGTAAATACAACACTTTTATTAATCGTGATAAATTTAGAATTATGCAAGAAAATTTTGAATGAAGAGTGACAATTTTAACAACGAACAGGTAAAGATGATAAGGGAATTTCTTTATCAAATGGCTCAAATTGAGTTTATGAATTACAAAAAGCAAAAAGGCAATGAAAAAAGCAGTCATTTATTCAAGAGTTTCAACTGAAGACCAGAAGGATTTTGGCTTTAGTTTACAAGACCAAGAGGCAAGGCTTATTAAACATTGTAAACAGAAAGATTATCAGCTTATAAAACATTATCAGGATGATCACTCTGCTAAGAATTTTAATAGACCAGCGTTCAAGCAATTTTTAGATGATATTCGAACAAAGCGAATTAAGCCCGACGTATTTCTTTGTGTAAGAATGGATAGGTTTTCCAGAAATGCGCATGACAGCATGAACATGTTAAAGGAATTTCAAAAATGGGGTATCTATTTCGAGTGTATCGAAAATCACATTGACCTTAGTTCACCTGAAAGTATGATACCATTCATGCTAAATTTGGTATTGCCCGAAGTTGACAACAAGAGGCGTGGACTAAATACAAAACGTGGGTTAAGACAGGGTTTAAAAGAAGGGAGGTGGATGTGGAAAGCTCCGGTTGGATACTTGAACGATACAGTTAGTAAGATTATCATGCCTAATAAGGAAACTGCACACCTTGTTAAATGGTCTTTTGAAACATATGTTCAAGGGGTTTATAATGCGAATGAGGTATGGAGACAAGTTTATGCGAAAGGACTAAAGATTTCAAAGCAAAAATTTTATGACTTGCTTATAAATCCGATTTATATTGGTAAAATAAGAATTGATGCTTTCGAAGACGAGCCAGAGCAAATTGTGAATGCCATACATGAACCGATAGTCCAAGAGGAAACATTTTATCGAGCGCAGGAAATCTATTACGGTAAGAAAAAGCCTTATAAATCCAAAACAAACAAGAATGAGCTGCCATTAATCGGTCATGTGATTTGTCCAAAATGTGGGCGTGTAATGACCGGCTCAGGATCAACGGGTAGAGCGGGTGGGCTATACCACTATTATCATTGTCAACGGAAATACGGTTGTAAAACTAATATTCGTGCTAATGAAGTAAATGAGAATTTTACTCGCTATTTAAGCTCGTTCGAGGTATCCGATGAAGTATTAAGCCTCTATTACTATGTTTTAGAAGATGTCTTTAAATCGGACGATAAGGCGCGGGAACAAGAGAAGGCAAAACTGGAATCGGAGATAACCAGCATTGATAAACGACTTGAATCTGTCAGGATGAAATTTATAGATGATTTAATAGGGTCGGCTGATTATAAAGAAATTAAATCAGCACTCGAAAGCCGAAAAAATGAATTGTTGGGGAAGCATATAATCATTGGAAAAATGGATAAGGAGTTTACCAAATACATGACCTACGGATTGTCCCTTTTAGGCAATCTAAGCAAGTACTATAGTTCAGCTTCCACGGAAGCAAAATCTAAGATGGTTGGTTCGATATTCCCTGAAAACTTGACTTATGAGGATAAAAGGTATCGAACCACAAAATTTAATGAGGTTTTTGCCCTGATATGCAATACAGACAAGGCTTTCAGAAAACAAAAACCCGGCAGTGTTGCCGGGTTGTCAAGAGTAGCTCCTGCTGCTGGACTTGAACCAGCGACCCTCTGATTAACAGTCAGATGCTCTAACCAACTGAGCTAAGCAGGAATACCTTTCCCTTTCGGGGCAGCAAAAATAGGGGAATTTGGCTTTTGAACAAGCTATCCACAATCAATTTTTAACGGAAAATACCCCAGATGCCGCTGCTCTCTTCCATACCAACAAATACACCGTTTTCCGTCAGTTCTACCGGCCAGTTTTTCAGGTAATAACCTTCACCACTTATATTACGGCCGCTCTTCATATCATACTTATACCGGTGTATCGGGCATACTATATTTCCTAATGCATCAATATATCCCTCGGATAGTAAGCCACCGGCATGAGGACATTTATAAGCGAATGCGAAAATTCCCTCCTTAAATTTTCCAATGCAGATAGTCTTTCCTTTAATTTCAGCCAATGCGATATTATTAGCGGCAAAATCCAGTTCATTAATATGATCAGCTATCTTATGCCAGGTATATTGTTTTGCCACGAATAAACACGAAAAATTAGTTAACGATCTGTTTCCTGTCCGCTACTTACTACTGTGTTGTTAAACATCTTCCATAAATTTGTATCAATCATAGCTAACATCGGCTGGTTTGATGACAAATGAAACCCCGGAGAGTTTCAATTAGTGCCATTGGTGAAATTCGCGGCTACCTGCTGTTAATATAAAAAATCCGTTTTATAAGGATAACGAACCCGGTACATTTCTCTTACTTTCTCCAATATGGTTTCTCTTAACTTATCAAGATTTCTTTTTTCAATGGCGGCCAAAAAAACAGCATTACCATTTGTTTCATTACTCCATCTTTCATACAGGTCTTCCAGTATTTCTTTTTTTGCACCCTCTTCCAGCCATTCATCAAATGTTCTTTCTTCGTACAGATCCATTTTATTGAAAATGGTCAATGTGGGTTTTTCAGAAGCTTTCAGTTCCTGTAATGTTTTATTGACTACTCCTATCTGTTCTTCATAGTTGGGATGGGAGATATCAACGACATGCAATAATATATCCGATTCTCTTACTTCGTCCAGTGTACTTTTAAAACTTTCTACTAAATGATGGGGCAGTTTACGGATAAAACCAACCGTATCACTCAGTAAAAAAGGCGTGGTTTCAAAAACAACTTTGCTGGTAGTTGTATCAAGCGTAGCGAATAATTTATTCTCGGCAAACACGTCTCTTTTGCTGAGCAGGTTCATGATAGTTGATTTACCTACGTTGGTATAACCCACCAATGCCACACGGATAAATTCACCCCTTTCCTTCCGCTGTGTAAAAGCCTGCTTGTCTATTTCGGCTAATCGTTTTCGCAGCAGGGATATTTTATCCCTTACAATACGACGGTCTGTTTCTATTTCCGTTTCACCGGGACCGCGGGTACCAATACCGCCACCTAAACGTTCAAGGTGTTTCCACATACCTCTCAGTCTTGGTAATATATATTGGTATTGCGCCAGCTCTACCTGGGCTTTTGCCTGTGCGGTCTTGGCACGTCTGGCAAAAATATCAAGGATGAGATCGGACCGGTCTATCACTTTTATATCAAGCTCCTTTTCAATATTGGTGATTTGAGAACCGCTGAGTTCATCATCAAAAATGGCGATACGGATATTTTTTCCCTGTACGTATTTTTTTATTTCCTCTAATTTTCCTTTACCTACAAAAGTGCGGCTGTCGGGATGCTGGAGTTTTTGCGTAAAACGTTTAATCGCCACCGCACCGGCTGTTTCAGCCAAAAAAGCTAACTCATCCAGGTATTCCTGCACTTGCTGATCCGTCTGATCCTTCTGTACTACACCCACCAGTATAGCCGGCTCCTCGGCCTCAATGATATTCTTCTTGTCGATCATATTCAGTAAAAAATTCCGTCTTTAAAAGAGAAGGAAGTTGCAAAGGTAACCTGTGACTGCAGCGATTGAAAAAGAATTATAGGGGAATTATTTTTTTCCGCTAAATAAAAAAGGACTTCGCTGACCGCGAAATCCTTTTTTAGCTTCTTAATTCGTGACTATAATCCGCTAATGGTAAGCCCGATTGAAAAAGGTCTGATGTTGGCAGCCACACCTTCTTTAAACAGGGTCGTGACCTGGTAACTTCCATATAAGCTAAAATGCCCCAGCCCAACTCTTGCTGTTCCTACCAAACGGGTAGTATTAAAAAACCGCTTGCTGGCTTCCTTCATGGTGTATGAATTAAGGGTATTACCGTTTTTATTTTTCAGGTCTTTATTTCGCGTATGTGCAGTGATCATCGTACCAACCTTGGCGCCAATAGCAAACTTGAAACTTTTACCGCTGTTCAGAGGGTTGGATGTGTAACGAAATTCAACCGGGGCCTCAAGATAAGTTGTATTCAGCTTGACCTTTTTGAAATAGTTAGTATCCGACTGGTCCCTGAATTGCAATGTTGGGGTGGCATCTTTTATGCCCACATAAGTTTTATCGAACAGAATATGATCAGAAGAAATTCCTGGTCCGAATGCCATGCTCAGCTTAGGATTGGTCTTGAACGGAAAATCGAACATGAAATAAACATTAAAACTTTTTGAAAGACCTTTGGTTGAAATGGAATCAGGTTTACCGGCCCAGTTAGTGATACCCATTTGGATCATAAAATGGTCATTGGCGCGGCCCGCAAGGCTGATTGGTTCTTTTTTCTTTTTAAAAGTAGTGTCTTGGGCGAGTAAGGAATTGATCAGGAAACAACTAAAAACGAACAGTGCGATTTTCTTCATAAATCATGTTAAGGCGCAAATATATTTTTCTTTCGGTTAAAGTTAGGTTAAGACCAAAGTTTTGGTCATCATTTCTTTTTAACCCTCTAAAAAAGACAGGCACAAAAAAGCACCTGCAAATTTAAACTGCAAATGCTTAACGGTGGATCCGCCGCGGCGGACACGATCCTACGACCCTCCCGATCTGGATGCTCTAATCAGTTGAGCCTTTTTGAACCAGAGCCTCAATAAGCTGGTGGCTCTTCCACGCCTTTATTTGCTTTTCCCGGCTAATAGCCTCATTAAGGAAAAAACTGACCGTTCCTGACAACGATTATATCACTAAAACATACTTGATTACTTAACCTAACACGGTAACTATTGACAGGAGAAATAAAGGTGAAAGTATATCAATTGTGTATCAAATAAAAAAGGCTCAGGAAGAATGCCTTCCTAAGCCTTTGATTATTAGTGGACCCTGTAGGGCACGATCCTACGACCCCCTGATTATGAGTCAGGTGCTCTAACCAGCTGAGCTAAGGGTCCAATATTTTAAATTAAAGTGCACTTAACGGACGGCAAAAGTAAGGAATAAAATAATCGCCCGCTACTCTTAAAAGCGATTGTTTTTAAGGGAGTATTACTTATTTAATCTCTTCAAAATCTATATAGTCTTCCTTAGACTTTTTGTAAGCTGATTTTTCAGTCGCACTGGCTTGTGCAGTAAATTCAGGCTGCTGATTCGTATGTTCCTGCATATTGGTTTGCATTTCCCTGAACTTTTGTTTCATTTGCCGGGTAGTTTTATATACAGGTATAATGAACTTAAAAACCAGGTTGTAGAGAAACCAGGCCAGCAAACCATATAATAATAGCTTTAACATAACGGCACAAAGCTACTAATTCAGGCCGATCGTTGATTTGCTGATAAGTTAAAAAGCGGCGAAAGGCATTGAAAAACCGGCGAATCCACCTTTTTGCTAACTGACTAACCCATACGAGATAAGTTTTGGAATGAATATCTTATTTCCCTTATTTTTGCGATGGAAACAGAATTTAAGAAGGGAACGAAGACGTTCCCTTCTTCTTTTATCCACTATGAGCATAGAAGGACAAATACAGGGACTGGAACAAAAAGTGAAGACATTGATTGAAGCCGAACCGGAAATTTTCCTGGTGGATATCAGGATTAAGCCAACCAATAATGTGAAAGTGTTCCTGGATGCCGATAAGGGAATGAGCCTGGACAGACTTATTCAATACAACCGGAAATTGTATAAAGATCTGGAAGAGACCAGTTTTTTTCCGGGTGGTGATTTTTCCCTGGAGGTTTCGTCACCGGGATTGGATGAGCCGTTGAAATTAAAGCGGCAATACCTGAAAAATATTGGTCGTGCAATAGAAGTATTGCTTATTGATGGGGTCAAAAATGAAGGAAAATTATTGACTGTATCGGAAGAAGAGATAGTGGTGGAAGAAGAAAAAGGAAAAGGAAAGAAAAAGGAATTGGTGCAACACACTATTCCATTTACTAATATAAAATCAACAAAAGTTCAAATTAAATTTTAAAAAAGCAATGGGCAGTGAGCTTAGAGACAAGGTCTCGCTGCTCATAGCTAAAAGCTCGAAGCTTGTTAAAAACAGAGTTCTATGGCAAGTATCAATCTTATCGAAGCGTTCCAGGAGTTTAAGGATGCAGAAAATATTGACCGTCCTACGATGATGAAAGTGGTGGAAGATGTATTCAAAACCCTGCTGCGCAAAAAATTCGGCAGCGACGAAAATTTTGACGTGATCGTAAATGCGGAAAAAGGCGATTTGGAAATTATCCGTCACCGGATGATAGTAGAAGACGGCCAGGTGGAAGACCCTTTGTCACAGGTGCCTTATTCTGAAGCTACCAAGATTGAGCCTGACTTTGAAGTGGGCGAAGAACTTTTCCAGGAGATTGATTTATATGATTTCGGCCGCCGGGCTATCCTGGCTGCCAAACAAACATTGGCAAGCCGTATCAGTGATCTGAAGAAAAATGTATTGGCTCAAAAATATGGAGACAGGGTCGGGGAGATCATCAGTGCGGAGGTATACCAGGTTTGGAAAAAGGAAATTTTATTGCTCGATGAAGAAGGGAATGAGTTGATATTGCCCAAGAGTGAGCAAATACCCCAGGATTATTTTAAAAAAGGTGAAAATATACGGGCTGTAGTGAAAAAAGTGGACATGAAAAATAACAACCCTGTTATTATTCTATCCCGCACTGCTCCCGAGTTTCTGGCCAAATTATTGGAGATTGAGGTACCTGAGATTTTTGACGGACTGATCGTTATTAAAAAAATTGTTCGTGATCCGGGAGAAAGAGCTAAAGTTGCTGTGGAATCCTACGATGACCGCATCGATCCTGTAGGAGCTTGTGTGGGTATGAAAGGTAGCCGTATCCATGGCATTGTTCGTGAATTAAAGAATGAAAATATTGATGTGATCAACTGGACAAACAATATCCAATTGCTTATCCAACGATCACTCACACCTGCCAAGATCACGAGCATGGAATTGAATGCGGAAAAAAGCCATGCAAGTGTTTACCTGAAACCTGACCAGGTTTCACTGGCTATTGGTCGCCGCGGTGTCAATATCAAACTGGCATCCGAGTTGACGGGTTACGAATTAGATGTGTATCGTGATACGGAAGAAGAAACAGGAGAGTTCGATGTGGACCTTGAAGAATTCAGCGATGAAATTGAAACCTGGGTGATTGATGAATTAAAAAGAGTGGGTTGTGATACGGCAAGAAGCGTATTGAAATTAACAGCTGAAGAACTGGAAAGAAGAACGGATCTTGAAAAAGAAACGATTACTGAAGTGAGAAGGGTATTGCAGGCGGAATTTGAAAAAGAATAATGCCGTAAGGCGTGAGACGTCAGTCGTGAGGCCTTCTCGCGTCTCACGATTCACGACTGACGACAAAGACAATTAAATAAACTGAATGGCAGAAATAAAACTTCCAAGATTATTAGCAGCAGCTAAGGAGTTCAATATCGGGCAGGATACATTGATTGATTTCCTGATCGGTAAATCATTTCCCAAAGACGAGCTGAAACCTACGTCGAAATTGACGGAGGCGATGTACCGTGCTTTGCAAACGGAATTCCAGGGAGATAAGGCGGCAAAAATGAAAAGCGACCAGGTAGATCTTCCAAAGGGATCACTGGCCGAAGCGAAGAAGAAAAAAGAGGACGAAGAGATTCTATTTAAAAAAGAAGAGAAAAAAGCGGCGCCTAAAAAAGAAGAACCTGTAGTTGTTGAGGAAGAAAAACCAATAGTGGTTAAACAGCCAGAGCCAAAGGAAGAAGAAGTAACAAAAATAGAAGCCCCGGAAGTTTCAGCGCCAAAGGTTATTGCCAAGATTGATCTCTCTGCAATAGATTCATCTACACGTCCTAAAAAAACAATAAAGAAAAAAGCGGATCAGGAAGCAGAGCAGACGCCGGTGGAAGAGAAATCAGAAGATATCAAAAAGCCAGCCCGTAGCGAAGAAGAGAAAAAAACGAAAAAAGCAGGCCAGGGCAAAAGCGTAGAAAAAAGAGAAGAGAAAGAAGTCGTCGCAAAAGAAGAACCGGCTATAGAAGAAGATGCTCTACCTGTTATTGAAAATATTAAAGCAGAGAAAATTGAAGGTCCCCGAATAATGGGCAAAATAGATTTGCCGGTAGACAATGATACAAGACCGGTTAAGGACGAAAAAAGGAAGCGTAAACGCATTTTTATAGAGAAAAAGGAAGTAAAGCCCGATAATAATCAAAACCAAAGCAGAGGTGGCGGAGATAGAAGACAAGGCGGGGGACCAGGAGGTGGTAATTTTAATCGCGGTGATCAGCGGGGAAGAACGGGCAACACGGGCGGTGGACCAGGAACTGGTGCTGGTGGACGCAGACCTATTATTCGCCGGGAAGATAAATTGATTGATGAAAAAGCGATCCAGGAAAAAATAAGGGAAACACAGGCCAAATTATCTGGCGGTGGCGGAAAGGGTAAAAACCTGAAAGCTAAAATTCGTCGTGAAAAAAGGCAAGGTATTGCTGATGCAATGGGGGAAGCTGCGGAGGATAGCAAATTACAGGTAACTGAATTTATCAGTGTAAGCGAGCTGGCCAACCTGATGGATGTAAGTTTCGCTGAAGTCATCAGTAAGTGTATGAGCCTTGGTATCATGGTGTCTATTAATCAACGCCTCGATGCGGAAGTGATAGAGCTGGTGGCAAGTGAGTTTGGCTTCGATGTTGAGTTCATTAACATGGAGAAGCAAATGGAGATGGAGGAAGAAGATGATGAAGATGATGAAGATGAACTGGAATTCCGTTCACCGATTGTGACCATTATGGGTCACGTTGACCATGGTAAAACATCCTTGCTTGACTATATACGAAGTGCGAATGTAGTAGCCGGTGAAGCGGGAGGTATTACCCAGCATATTGGCGCCTACCAGGTACAACTGGCTAACGGAAAGGATATCACCTTCCTTGATACACCTGGTCACGAAGCATTTACTGCTATGCGTGCAAGAGGTGCGAAAGTGACGGATATAGCTGTTATTGTTATTGCGGCGGATGATGCGGTGATGCCACAGACCCGTGAGGCTATCAGTCACGCACAGGCAGCTAATGTACCGATGATTTTTGCTGTCAATAAGATTGATAAAGACGGAGCTAATCCGGCTAAAATATACGAACAGCTTTCTCAAATGAACATATTGGTGGAAGAATGGGGCGGTAAATTTCAAAACCAGGAGATTGCTGCCAAAAGCGGTTTGAATATTGACAAACTGTTGGAAAAAATACTTCTCGAAGCTGAAATACTCGACCTGAAAGCCAACCCTAACCGCGAAGCTACCGGTACTATCATCGAAGCTTCATTGGATAAAGGTCGTGGTTATGTTGCTACTCTATTAGTGGAGAATGGAACGCTAAGTCCGGGTGACTTAGTGGTGAGCGGCCAATATTACGGTCGTGTAAAAGCGATGTTCAATGAAAGAAACAAGAAAGTAGAGGAAGCGGGTCCATCTGCGCCTGCTGTGATATTAGGGTTGAACGGCGCTCCGCAGGCGGGTGAAAAATTCAAGGTGTATGAAGACGAAGCGGAAGCCAAAGAAATCGCGAATCGTCGTGCGCAGATATTGAGAGAGCAGGGCATGAGAGCTAAGAAACACATTACACTGGATGAGATCGGTCGTCGTTTGGCGCTGGGTAATTTCAAAGAGTTGAAAATTATTATTAAGGGTGATGTGGATGGATCAGTTGAAGCCCTGAGTGATTCATTACAAAAATTATCCGCACAGGAAATTCTTGTGAGTGTGATTCACAAAGGCGTAGGTCAGATCAATGAAAGTGATATCGTGCTGGCTGAAGCATCTGATGCTATCGTTATCGCATTCAACGTACGTCCTTCACAACAGGCGGCAAGATTGGCGGAAAATGCCGGTATTGAGATTAAGATGTATTCGATCATTTATAACGCCATAGAAGAAGTGAAAAGTGCGATGGAAGGTATGTTGGAACCTACTATCCAGGAAAGGATCGTTGCCAATGTGGAAATACGGGAGGTATTTAAATTTGATAAAGCCGTTGTGGCGGGATCTTATGTTCGTGATGGTAAAATGAAACGTGACTCTAAAGTTCGCCTGATCCGTGATGGTATCGTTATTTATCCGACCGCGGAAGGAGCAAGTGCTGAACTGGGATCGCTGAAACGTTTTAAAGATGATGTAAAGGAAGTAGTCTCCGGTATGGAGTGTGGCCTGACGATAAAAAACTATATTGATGTTAAGGTAGGGGATGTGGTAGAAGCCTACGAACAGGAAGAAGTGAAAAGAACATTGTAAAGTTTATAAGGGACAAGGCACAAGATTCAAGGGTTTCCTTGCTTGAGCCTTGTCTTTTTTAACCTTGGAGCTTTCCTCCGAAATCTTTGTTAAATCCCTTACCCATTCTTCACAGGGTTGACCGGTAAAATTACTTTTGAGAAATGCGTACAATTAAAAACATACTGACTGGCTTTCTCTTGTTATTTACAGGAGCGTTAATGGCCCAGGGCCAGGCAAAAGCCGTTAAAGTAGTAGCCGATAAAATCGTGGCGATTGTTGGTGACAGGATCATTCTTCAATCAGATATCAGGAATTCCATCGATGATGCGAAACGCCAGGGCGGAACGGTTCCCGATGATGCCGAATGTGTGTTGATGGAGCAGGCATTGATATCAAAAGTATTGATGTTGCAGGCGGAGAAAGATTCATTGCCGGTATCGGATGAAGATGTAGAAGCCGAATTGGATCAGCGTATCCGGCATTTCATCAACCAGGTAGGTGGCCAGACCGAATTAGAAGAATATGCCGGTAAGACCATATACCAGATTAAAGATGATGCAAGAGAATCAGTAAAGGAAAATAAGCTGGCTGCTGCTATGCAGCAAAAAATCGTAGGTAGTGTAAAGATTACGCCAACCGAAGTAAAAGCTTTTTTTGACCGTATACCAAAAGACAGCCTTCCTTTTTTTGAATCAGAACTCGAAGTAGGGCAGATAATACTTTTCCCAAAAGCATCAAGAGACCTGGAGCAGTATATCGTTTCTGAAATGAATAACTACAAAAGACAGATAGAAACGAAAGTGGCTACGTTTGAACAATTAGCACAGCGATATTCTGAAGATCCGGGAAGTAAAGAAAGAGGTGGAAAATACCAGATCAATCGTAATGAAAAAACATGGGACCCGGCTTTTCTTTCTGCTTCCTTCCGTTTAAAGAACGGTGAGATATCTGCTCCCGTCAAATCAGAAAAATTCGGCTATTTTCTTATACAAATGATGGAAAGAAGAGGTGATGACGCCGATGTCCGTCTTATTTTAAGAACACCGCCGGTAACCGATGCGGAAATTAAACTAGCCATGGGCCGGTTGGATACAATCAGATCAAAAGTTATTGCAGGCAATCTTAGCTTTAATGAGGCTGCAACCAAATACAGTGATGATGAATCGGCAAAATATGCCGGACCCTTTTTGTTGAACAGGGACGGTTCTCCTTACGTAACTATTGACCAGATGGATAAAGAAATGGTAGCCATGCTCGGTAAAATGAAAGTAGGAGATTTTTCACAACCGACACCTTTTACCGGTGACGGAGGAAAAAAAGGCGTAAGGATTGTTTATTTAAAATCACGTTCAGAGCCTCATCGCATGAATCTCGCCGATGACTACAGCAAAATATCACAGGCGGCATTGGAAGAAAAGAAAGGGCAGGCTTTGGATAAATGGATTAAAACGAAAATGCCAACGTATTATATCATGGTTGATAACGTTACAAAAGAGGAATGCCCCAAGATGCAGCAGTATGCAAGCAGCGAATTGAAAGGATATTAGTATTTTGAGAATATTTGTAAAGACCGCTTCAACATTGTCGAAGCGGTCTTTTTTTATGATTAGTAGTTTGAACGAAACAGCCGGCTTCTTGCCCGCTATTTTTAAAACGCTTATTTTGCCGTACAAATAGGTTTGCCATTTGAAAGCATGGCCAAATTTTCCGCTAACATGACATCATCCATATCTGCAATACAACTTCCCATACATATCACACGTTCACATCGTTTTTTTTATCTTATTACGGATTCAGATAGTCATTGTTTATTAGCTAATGATCTTTTTAATAATAAATTCAATGTTGACACGGAGCAACCTTATGCTGATTTATTTACAAAAAGCATCTCTTCAGGGTATTTAGATAAATATAATGAAGCAGTAAAAGAATGTATTAAGAAAACCTCTGTCGTCTGTATTGAACTACAGCACCGAATATCCGGTATTGAGTGTTGTACTGTTTACTGGGAAGTTTCTTTTGTACGAGGGGAGAATGATGACCAGGGTGGCCAGTATTTACAATGGACAGGTATTGTATTACAGGACAACAAATTTAATATCTCCTTACAGGATATTTTAGAAAAGAAGAATGCAGCAGAACAAGCCAGGCAGAGCGAATTATTCTTCAAGGCACTTATTGCAGACTCGCTGGACGGGATGCTGCTGATCAATGAAATCGGAACGATCAGTTTCTCTTCGGCATCCGTAGTTAATATCTTAGGATATGAGCCGGAAGACCTGGTTGGTAAAAACTCCTTCGACTATGTACATCCTGACGATATGGATTTATGTGTTTCGGCTTTTAAGGATGAATTAATGCAGGCGGCGCAAAAGAAATTTATTGATATACGCTTGCGTCAAAAATCGGGAGAATGGCTTTGGTGCATGGTACGGGGTCATAACCTGCTTGCCAATCCCGCTGTAGGAAAAATGCTTATTTACTTTTGCGATGATACTTTTCGCAGAAATGCGGAAGCGGCGCTTATAGAAAGCCGGGAACGGTTCTTTCACCTTATCCAGAATCTAAACGTAGGAATAGTATTATGTGATGCGGAAGGATGCATTCTTCTCTGCAATCAAACTTGTCTTGAAATCTTTAAGGTCAATAAAGAAGAAGAATTGGTTGGTAGAAGTGTTTTCAATCCAAATGTCAGGCTTATTTATGAAGAAGGTAAACACATGCCGCTGGGTGAATACCCGGTGGCGCAGGCAATAAGAACGAAAAATGTAATCAGGGATAAAATTGTCGGGGTAGAAAGGAATGAAAGCGGTAAACTTACCTGGTTGCAGATAAATGCTCAACCTGTTTTAGAAGCGGATCAAACGATCAAACATATTATTTGTTCCTTCATTGACATTACTGAGCAAAGAAACCTTGCTCAGCAATTCAAACAACAGGAGCAACAAAAACAAAAACAATTGATGCAGGCTACCATTGATGGCCAGGAAAGAGAGAGAAGTGAGATCAGCAGGGAATTGCACGATAATATAAGTCAGCACCTTACTACAACCCGTCTGTATCTTGAAGTGGCAAAGGATAAAACAGAAGGCCAGCCGCTTGAAATGATCCTGCAGGCGCATAAGGGCCTTATGTATATCAGTAATGAAATACGCCGCTTATCCCAGTCACTGGCACCTCCGGAATTGCGTGATATCGGCCTGGTAGAATCTATCAGTGATCTTTGTGATCTGTTAAAAAACTTACATGCATTCAGTATCAAATTCAATCACCAAGCATTCAACGAGGATAAAATTCCTGATAGCATGAAGCTGATGTTGTTTCGCATCATCCAGGAACAGGTCAATAATATTATCCGGCATGCAAATGCGAGTAATATTGCCATCACGCTCCTGGCAGATATAATGGAACTGAAACTTATCATTGCCGACGATGGAAAAGGATATGATCCGCAATTGATCAAAAAAGGCCTGGGCCTGACCAATATCATCAACAGGGTCGAATTATTTGATGGAAATGCGGAGGTAATTACCAGTCCGGGAAACGGTTGTTTTCTCCAGGTAAGGATACCGTTAAGAGAATGGCAATAATTTACCAAAGGTCTCATTCAGACATGAATTGTTGCGGTAGTCTTTGTGAATCGCCTTACCTTTGCGCCTTCCTGTAAACACACCAATGAGCGACCCGATCAAACACGAATGCGGTTTAGCATTCATCAGGTTAAGAAAGCCCTTTTCGTATTATCAGCAGCAGTATGGCTCCGTCTTGTGGGGCCTGACCAAACTTTACCTGCTGATGGAAAAACAGCACAACCGCGGTCAGGATGGGGCCGGTATAGCCACTGTAAAATTAAAAGTAGAAGCCGGTTATCCTTTTATGAACCGGATGCGGAGTAATGAAAAACAGGCGATTGCAGATATTTTTCAAAGGGTAAGCCATGAAATAGAAGAACTGGAGAAATATCACCCCGGAATAAAAAACCACGCTGGCTTAATGAAAGGCCATGTAAGCTACCTGGGTGAATTGCTGTTGGGTCATCTGCGCTACGGTACACAGGGGAAAAACAAGCTGGAGTATTGCCACCCTTTTATCAACCGCGATACCATTCCTGCCCGGAATCTTGCTATGGCTGGTAATTTTAACCTGGTTAATACAGATGAACTTTTCGCTCTTATTGGAAAAGAGCCGGCGGATCAAATGCGCTTCAGTGACCTGGCTGCCATGATAGAAGTGGTGCATATGTTTTTGTGTAAAGCGGACGAAGCCGCACCGGAGGGATATGATATAAAAGAAGTATTAAAAAAAGCCGTTTCACTTTTTGATGGTGGTTTTCATGTGGCAGGTCTAACGGGCAATGGTACAGGCTTTGTTTTCCGCGATGCACATGGTATTCGTCCATCCTATTATTATATCGATGGTGAAGTGATCGTAGCGGCTTCAGAAAGAGCCGCTATCCGCACCACTTTCAATGTAGGAGAAAATGAAGTGAAGGAATTGATGCCCGGTCATGCCCTTATTGTCACAGAAGACGGCAATTATGAAATTACACAGATACTGGAGCCTAAAGAAAGAAAGGCCTGTAGTTTTGAACGTATTTATTTTTCAAGGGGCAGTGATGAAAAAATATACAAAGAGAGGACCGCATTGGGCTATCATTTGCATGAACAAGTACTCAATGCAATTGAACATGATACCCGGAATACTATTTTTTCTTTTATTCCCAATACGGCTGAAGTAGCTTTTTATGGCCTGGTAAAAGGAATGGAAGATTATCTGAATAAAGTAAAAATAGAACGGATACTTTCCTGGGGCAAAGACTATGATGAATCGAAGCTCACGGAGATGATTACCCGTCGCATACGCATTGAAAAGATTGCTATCAAAGATGTAAAGATGCGGACCTTTATTACGGAAGATACCGGCCGTAATGAAATGGTGCAACACGTATATGATATTACGTATGGTACAGTAAGACCTCACCAGGATACGTTGGTAGTGATTGATGATTCTATTGTCAGGGGCACCACATTAAAAGAAAGTATCATACGCATGCTGGCCCGCCTGAAACCTAAACGTATTATTGTTGTTTCTTCTTCACCACAGATACGCTATCCCGATTGTTATGGAATTGATATGAGCCGCATGGGAGAGTTTATTGCTTTTAATGCAGCGGTAGAGTTGATGAGAGAAAGAGGCATGGAAGATTGTTTGAAAAAAATGTTTGAAAGATGTAAAGAGTTGCAGCGCAATAATCAGCTGCATACAGAAAATATCGTGAAGCAGGTGTACAAACCATTTACAGCGGAAGAAATATCGGCTAAAATAGCACAGCTCATTACGCCTGCAGGTTTGGATATACCGGTTGATGTTATCTTTCAAAGTATTGAAGATTTGCACGAAGCTTGTCCCAATAACCTGGGTGATTGGTACTTCACAGGTAACTACCCCACCCCGGGTGGAAATAAAGTGGTGAACAAAGCCTTTATTAATTACATGGAAGGAAGGAACGAAAGAGGGTATTAGAGTGTACAGTATTAATTTTAGATTGGAAAATTGGCCGTTCTTAAATATTATTCAAATCTTCCAGTTTCAAAATTTTATAAATATGAAAGCTCTTTTGTTAGTTCGTCATGCCAAAAGTAGCTGGGATGATTTTTCTATAAAAGATTTTGATCGTCCGTTGAATGATCGTGGGAAAACTGATGCCCCCGTAATGGCTCAACGTTTATTGGATAAAAAAATAAAGATTGACGCTTTTATTGCAAGTCCGGCCAAACGTGCCCGCAAAACCGCAGAGCTTTTTGTCAAAGAATATGAGGGAGATAAAAACAGTATTATTTTTTTCGATACGCTGTACTTAGCCAGCCCTTCCATCTTTTCCCGGGTGATCAGCCAAACGGATGATCAATTTGATACTATTGCAATTTTTTCGCACAACGATGGGATTACAGCTTTTGCCAATACACTTACCAATACAAAAACAGATAACATACCAACCTGCGGCATTTTTGCTGTAAAAATAAAAGCAAAAAAATGGAGCGATTTTCCCGCAGCGGAAAAAGAGTTTTGGTTTTTTGATTATCCGAAAAATAAAGAATAAAAGAACGTCGAAAGACTATGATATTTCTAAAGGGCTTCTTAGCCTTCATCAATGAAAGACTATATAAGTACCCCACACGTTATTAGTTTAAATAAAAATGCCCCGTAAATCGGGGCACTTTATTATTAAGCAGGCAATTATTATTATTGAATGATCATCCTTCTCACAGCGGAATAATCTCCCGTCTGCAGTTTATAAAGATATAGACCTTTGCTAAGTGTACCAGCGTTAAACCTGATTGTATGAGTACCTGCTTCTTTGGAACCATTGACAAGCACTTTCATTAATCTTCCGTTCATATCAAACAAGGTTAAACTTACCTTAGACGATTTAGCAAGGCTAAAAACGATAGTTGTTTCATTCGTAAAAGGATTAGGATAGTTCTGATGCAGCCCGTAATTAAATGAAACTTCCGGTTGACTTTTACTTTCAATCACTACCGGTTGTTGTACGGATTGTGTACTTAAAGCCGAACGCTGTTGTGAGCAAGGTGTTGACGTAACCGTCAATGTTTGTAAATCTCCTGTACTGCTGCAACCAATACTGTCGGTAATACCAGTTAACTTAAATTCATAAGGCCCGGTAGTGAAAACTACATCCACCCAATAGTTTGTGGCGTTGTGCGTTTCAGAAGGGAAACCCGGACCATTGTAAGTATAGACACCACTTGTTCCTTTACTATCGTTGGTTAAAGTGGTTAGTGAATTTCCATTGCTAACGGCCTCATTTAATCCCTGTGCGGTGGCTGCATAAATACCAGAACTGTTGTAATAAGATGCCACATAGGTTATACCAGCATCAACCTTTACCGGCTCACTGAACAACACTTCCTGCCATCCATCGGCTGTTACGTTTGAGAAAACAGCGCTGGCTAAAAGAGTACCATCTGCCGTCCATAGGTGGCCGGTATACTCGCCGGAAACATTATTAGCACTAAAAAACCTTACTCCTTTTACAAAACCGGATACCGTACTGGAAAATTTCACACCTAGTTCAACAGGACTGTCCTCGTATGTTTTAGCAACAGGATCAGCTGACCATATTTTTTCAGCAGTTGCAGCCGCTGCTACTGTTGTGATAATTCCTCCAACCGGTATATCATTGTAGGTTTTGCCGTTAATCACAACATCAAAAGGACTGATACCAGTTGCGGAAGATAACACCAGGTCAAAGGGCTGTCCATCACAACCCGCGGTATTGCTTATAGTAGCACTTATAAGTCCGCAATTGCCAGAAGGGCTTTCCTGATTGTGGTAATTGGCCGCCAGTAATGACGAATCAAGCGCATTAACAACTCCGTCTTCATTAAGGTCTGCCCGGCTATCAAACAAACTATCGCCTGCGCCTTTTAAAAAGCTGTTCATAAGCAAAACTGAATCAACAGAAGAAACAATGTTATCATTATTTATATCTCCCTCAGGTAATATTCCAAAGAATATCCTGTTATCACCGGTAACAAGAGAGTCCGAAACATTTCTTTTCAGCGTATGACTATTTTTTACAACGATATAGTACTTACGGGGAGTGATTGAATCAATAATAAATTGACCGATAGAGTCAGTCGTAACATTATAGGTGCGCACCAGTGTTGAAGAACTGCTGTCAATATATAGATCAACCTTCAAAGGTACCTGCCATTTTGAATCAGGCGCGGCAGGCCGGCCTTGTAAACCTATCGTTCCAATTAATGTGGCGTTGGTGGAAGGAATCGTTGGCGGAGTTACTGGTGGTATTGTGGTACCCGAATCAACAACGATATTTTTTAACGTGTAGCTGCCATCCGGATTTCTTCCTGTTATGGCTAATGGTAAAGGGGCTCTGTAGCCGGTAGGATCTTTTATTATTAAGTTGAGTTTATAATTACCTGGCTGTATGTTTGCAGGCAAAGTCAAATTATCTATAGCCGGTGTTGCTGCTGATGAAGGAAGAAGAGCTGAGCCAGCTATTTTGGGTCCTGGGCTAAATTGCGAGGTGCCCGACCACGCATTATTATTATTCGCGTCTTTCAGTTCAAATACGACATTCCATTTTTCATACGTTGGGGCGATACCAATATTTTTCCAGTTTAGTAAAATAGTAAAAGCAGAGCCGCGCCTAATAGTATTGCTGATGTTTCCACTTTCAAGAATGATACGGTATCCGGCAGCTTTGAATGCATTCTTTATATTATCTTTTGCACAATCGGCGAGGCTGATACTTCCATAGTTGCCATTGCCAACTGATGTAGCATGATATTCCCGTACTTGCCTTTCCAGGTCATCGTACCCGCAACCATTTAGAGAAGCTACCCAACTTGGTGGTTCACCGGTTACCGGTGCAGATTTCCATCTTTCATTTATAATAGCGTTGAACGGGCCGCTTGTTCCAAAAGAAAGGGTATTGCCTTTCAGGTAGCCATCAAGATAGTCATCGGTTGCTCCCCAATTATCCCTCCTCCATCCCAGCTTCCCCCAGTTGTTGGTTTTTCCCAATGCATACGCTGCTACTTCTTTCGGATTATCTGTATTGGGCAATCGTTCTGCATCAAATGCGGAGATCATTATACTTAAAGGATGATCTGTAAAAACATTTACATGATGATCGATGATAGTTTTTAATGTAGCTGCTGTAGGCCTTCTTCCGGCAGGATAACTCGTCATTAGATTAACGATGCCGGCACTGTGCCATTCACCCCATGATCCATAACCACGTATATCAATAGAAAAAATAGCATCCTTATAAGGTATTGTTTTTCCTTTGTTAGGGCCGGCGGTGGCTGTGTAAGTTGAAGATTTGATATGTGCATACAGTGCTTCATGCAAAGCTCTTAACCTGTCAAGATAATATTTACTGTTCCAGTTAGGAACCCATGATCCATATCCATCTGTTGGTCCGCTACCAGTAGTTTTCCAGTCTTTATCCGATTCACTCTGCATCAATTGATGCAGGTATTCCGGGTAAGCGGAATTACCATTATCATAAATTACCATACCCGGATTACTATCCTCGTCAGGATAACAGGTCATTATTCCAAAAGAAAGCTTTTGTCCTTTATTTATTACTTCTTTTACAAGGCCGTCGAAATAATTCCAATCATAGCTGCCTTGACTTGAACCTTCGAGCCTGTTCCAGGTAAAGCGATAATAAGCGTCCAGCGATTGTTGCGGCATATCCTGCAACGGATAATTGATCGAGCCATTTCCATCATGCCATTGTTCAGCACCTCTTCCCGGTGAAATAATATCCGGATCAATAAAAGGGATAGCAGTAAAAGTTAGTGGTGTAGTTTGTGAAAATAAATTGACCGGCTTAATTAAACTTAATAACAGAAAGGAAGATAAGATGGTGAGTTTTACATAGCCACGGACAAAATGATTCGACAATTCTTTGGAAAAGAATACAGCTTTCATAGCATATTTAATTTTAGACAAGTGATAAATATTTTATATAAAAGAATATTCTTCTATATAAATAGTTAGCGTAAAACAATACTTGGAAACAGGGACGAATCACGAACTCATTGTCGACATGAGTATATAAATTTTTAGGGTAGGAGTTTCTCCCTATAGGCAAAACAAGTGCCGTGTTGGGAATATCGTGAATGGATTTTTACTATCATAGGTATTTTTTATACACATAGAAAATTATGGTTATTTGATTTTTAGTTATTACATACAAATTGTTTTATTCATACACGATTGTATTTACAGGTGTTTACTAACAGTTTGAACATGGAGTTATAAAAACGATTTGTATGAAAGATCGAAGAGAAATTTTGTGATGTTGGCTTGTAATGTTTTTGATAGCAGGGAAGATTCCTGCGCAGGAGGCTTCTTCAGTAGTTGTTCGATGTCATTCAATCAACAGCTTGATAGTTTATGCAATTAGCAGATAGAATCAACGGTATAAATAATTTTTTAGCCAGGAATGAAATGAATCTAAACGATAATAAAAAAAGCCACCTCCAGATGAAGGTGACCTTTAATTATTCTTAACAATGGTAACTATTTGGCCGCGTCAAAATGCTCAGCCACCTTACTCCAGTTGATTACGCTCCAGATTGCCTTCAGATAGTCCGGACGTTTATTTTGATACTTGAGATAATAAGCATGTTCCCATACATCAATACCTAATATTGGCGTGCCTTTTACATCAGCCACATCCATCAAAGGATTATCCTGGTTAGGCGTAGAACTCACTTCCAGTTTGCCATCTTTTACTATCAGCCAGGCCCAGCCGGAGCCAAATCTTGTTGTACCGGCGGTATTTATTTTTTCCTGTAAAGCTTCGAGCGAACCAAAGGTTGTATTAATCGCATCAGCTAATTTACCCGATGGGCTTCCTCCATTAGCAGAAAGCAACTCCCAGAAAAAGCTATGGTTCCAGTGACCACCGCCATTATTGCGGACCGCCGGAGAAATTTTCCCCGCATGAGCTACTAATTCTTCCAGTGATTTGCTTTCATGCTCAGTGCCGGCAATGGCCTTATTCAGGTTATCAACATATGCCTGGTGATGCTTTCCATGATGAATTTCCATTGTCTGTTTGTCAATATGAGGTTCCAATGCATCGTGTGCATATGGTAACGCCGGTAATGTAAATGCCATAACTAATTTTTTTAAATAAATGGGAGAATAGATTCTACTACAAATTTACTGGCTTAGGGTTGACCCGGAAGACTAAATATTTAAGGAAGGGCGCCCTTAAAATCATATATATTAATAAAATTATATAATAAAAAAATTGACAAGTATAATAAAATATGACAACTATAATAAAATTTCTTAGAAAAAATACGATACAATATCAAATATTTTGTTAAAAACCCGTAATTTAATCATATCGTTTATTTTTTAATAGAAAAATAGGCGGAATTATTCTTCGTAATTTTTTAAAAAAACTGCACATGAGAAAAACTCTTACACTGCTGACAGCAGTCATGCTGTTATGCGCCCACGTTTTTGCCCAATCCCTTACAATTTCCGGGCAGGTACAGGATGAAAACAATAAGCCGGTACCATTCGCCTCTGTAAAAATTAGAGGCAGCAATGCCGGAACTGCTGCCGACGCACAGGGTAAATTTAAACTTACCGCTAAGAAAGGTGATGTATTGATCATTTCTGCGGCAGATTTCGCTTCTGTTGATGTAAAAGTTGGTAGCGAACCTGCGATAACTGCATCTTTAACGAGACAGACCTCGATGATTGACGAGGTTGTCGTTACCGCCCAGGGGATCCGAAAAAAGTCAAGGGAAATCGGGTATTCCTATGCAAAAATTACCAATGAAGAGGTAAATGTTGGCCGCTCACCTCAATTAGGGCAGGCTTTATCAGGGAAGGTATCGGGCCTGGCGGTTTACAATATTAACAACAGCGTTGATCCCCAAGTTAAGATAGTACTGCGTGGTTACCGGTCCCTGACAGGTAATAATGAGGCAATGGTGGTATTAGACGGTATACAAACTACCACTACTGTATTATCCTTGCTGAATCCAAACGATATAGAAAGTGTAACTATACTTAAAGGCGGCCAGGCAGCAACGGTCTATGGCTCGGCAGGAACTAATGGCGCCATTGTAATAACTACAAAGAAAGGTTCTAAAGGAAAACTAAAGGTTTCTTATTCCAACTCTACCAATTTTGAACAGATTAGTTTTTTACCGGATTTTCAAACCTCGTATGGTTCTGGCTCCCAGTATTATCCTATTGGTTTTGGCCAACCAGGATATAGTGATGATTATTTAGTAAGGACGGCAGCAAACTGGAGGCCTTATGAAAACCAGCAATACGGAGATGCTTATGATGGCTCTTTACGCCTTGCAGGTCGCACATTGCAAGATAGCAGCAGGCTGATTCTTCCTTATGCCAATATTAAAAACGGGAGAAGAAAAAGTTTTGATAATGGTGTTTCTGTTAATAACCAGGTCAGTTTCCAGGGTGGGGATGCGAGCAGCACCTTTTATATGTCAATAGAAAATCAAAAAATAAAGGGGATTGTTCCTCATGATGAAAGCGAGCGGACAGGAGTTCGTTTGGCGGCTACTAAAGAACTGAATAAATTGAATATTGGATTTAATGTTAGTTATACCCAGGCGGACTACGACCGGACTACGTCCGATTTTTACAATGATATCATTAATACAGCTTCCTGGTTTCCTGTACATAAAATGAGAGACTGGCAAAACAATCCTTTTGCTAATCCTAACGGTTACTATAATGATTATTATAATAACCCTTATTTCAATGCGGACATTAACCGGGCTAAATACAAGGATGCCAACGTTCAGGGTAATCTTGATCTTACGTATGCCGCCACTCCCTGGTTAACTATTAATAACAAGACGGGTGTCATGAATAATTCCCGCACAGGAAAAAATACCACCGCGAAATTTTTATACAATGACTGGGCAAAGAACAGTGCTTATATTGTTGCTCCCTGGGATCATGATGACGACTACCCCGGTATATACAGGGCCATCTCGGATATCCTGGGTTCAGTAAATGATTACTCCACGACGGAAAATATTATTAATAATGAGTTTCAATTGCAGATGAATAAAAAAGTTGGCAATTTTTCCAATAAACTTGTTTTAGGATACAGCCTTTATCAAAGAACTACAAAATCAATAAGCGTTGGTTCCAGTTCAGTAGTCGTAGCGGATATTTATAATGTCTCAAACAGGCAGGGTGAGTTGACAGGCGGTGAAGCAAATACGCAGGAAAGAAAATTTGGTTACTACGCCGACCTGACGACAAGTTATAAGGACTGGTTGATTTTTAATGGCTCTTTTCGTTATGACTTTACGTCGAGATTTTATAAGGCAAACAGGGCCTCTAACATATATTCTTTCCCGTATTATGGCGCTGGACTGGCTTTTATATTGACAGACGCAGTTCCTTCTTTACAGAGCAAAATTTTAAGCTATGCAAAGCTGCGGGTTAATTATAATAAAAATGGGAATGATAATATTGAACTGTATGGATTAGATCTTACGTATCCGAATGGAGGCAATTTCCCTTTTGGGAATACAGTTGGTTTAACCGTAGGCAATACACTTCCTGACGCTAAGCTAAAACCAGAAGAAGTCACCTCTTATGAAGCAGGTGGAGAGTTTCAACTTTTTAACAACAAGCTAAGCCTGGAAGTAACTGCGTATTCTCAAAAATCAAAAGACCAGGTATTAACGGTTAAGATACCTAACTCTACAGGATTTCCAGCTCTCAGGATTAATGTGGGTGAAACAAAGAACTGGGGCTATGAAGCAGACGTGAAAGTTCAGATAATACGGACACATAAGTTAAAGGTGGACTTTAACGTTCGTTATTCTTACAATGATAATAAAGTGGTCGACCTCTATCCCGGCATCAACGAGTTCCAGTATGGAGGGTATACGTATGCTACCACTAATATCATCAAAGGAATGCGTTTCCCTTATCTCAAAACAGATGGATATGTGTATGCGTCAGACGGTTCCGGCAGAAGAATCGTTAGTGCGACCACAGGTTATCCGCAAAGAAATACGACCCTTAATCCCCGTGGCGGCACCATACCCCGTCATATAATGGGTGCGGGTTCCCGCATATCTTATGGTGATTTTGGATTTGCTTTCAATTTTGAATACCGCGGAGGTAATAAGATGTTCAGTGATTTGGGTCGTCAGATGACATTCACCGGATCAGGCAAATGGACGGAAAACAGGGCGCCGCAAATATTTCCCAACTCGGCATATCTTGATGCTGCAGGCAAACCTGTTGAAAATACAACCGTTTATGTTCGTCAACCCGAGTATGCATTATGGGTAAGCAATTACAGGTTGATATCCGAGAATTTTGTCACTCCCGCCTGGTTTATTAAACTAAGAGATGTAAACCTTACTTATACTGTTCCCAATCGTTTAATCAGCAAGACAAAAATCTTCTCAGGAGCCAGCATCGCTTTATATGGAAGAAACCTGTTTACCATCGTAGATAAAACCAATTATTATACAGATCCTGAGTTTAGTTATACTTCAAAAAGTAACCTTGATCTTTTTTCCAGCAATGGCTTAGGTATTAATAATACAGGGCAAACACCTCCCGTAAGACAGTTTGGCTTTAATGTAAATCTGGTATTCTGATTAAAAACACTAACAACTAAACTAATAAGTATGAAATTTAAAATATTATATATTGTTGGCTTCTTATTCATGGTTGGTACGGGATGTAAAAAATCTTTCCTGGACATCAATACCAATCCCAATGTTTTGCCAACCGCGACTCCCAGCTACGTAATTACCAATGCCATGAATGTGTCTGCCAGCAACCAGGTGAATCCAAATGAAATTGGTTCCTATTGGGGCGGACAGTGGACGCAGTCTGGTGGTTATATCCTCAATACCCAGCAGTTCGTTTATCAATATACCGACGGTGATTTTAATTACTGGGATGGTATTTATGATAATCTGTATGACTATCAATATGTACTTAACAACGCTGATGCGTATGATCAGAAATACTTGAAAGGTCCGGCACGGGTCATGCAATCATTATTGTATCAATACCTGGTAGATATGTATGGGAATGTTCCTTACAGTGATGCCTTAAAAGCAACAGGATCTCTTGCACCTGCATTTGACGAACAGAAAGACGTGTATGCGAATATAAATAAACAGTTGGACACCGCTATCGCCGAACTAAAAGCCAATGACTTTGCCAGTGCATTTACGGGAGCTGATATTGTGTTTTATGGCAACACAACGAAATGGGCGCAATTTGCCAATTCGCTTAAATTAAGAATCCTTATACACCAGGCCAAGGTATCGGGAATGGATTCTTATATCACTGCTGAAATTAATAAGATAATAACTGAGGGAAGCGGTTTTATAACCGGGGAAGAAGCAGGAATTGGCGGCAGTAAATTCTTTTTAGCAACCGCGGGAAAATTAAATCCGGTTTATGACAAGTGGGGCTATGATGCCAATGGTGCAAAAAGAGCATTAAACAACTATCCAAGATTAACCAAGTTTTTGGTTGACGGGCTGATAGCAACCAACGACACATTCCGGTTAAAAAGAATTGGGTATGCTATTGGCGGTGAAAATAGTGCTACGCCCGGTATAAGCGTCAATGCGGAAGTTGCAGGTAACTATGTTGGCATTCCATTTGGCGCTCCGGCTTTTCTTCCTGCAGGTACTTCTTCTTTAGGCCCCAGTTTGCTCGTAAAAGGGGAGTACAACCGACCTTTTATATTGCTAACTGCGGCAGAGGTTCAGTTTTTATTAGCTGAAGCGAAGCAACGTTATGGCGGATCTGTTAACCTGCCAGGAACCGCTCAATCCTATTATGAAGAAGGTGTTAAACAATCCTTCCGGGTATTAGGTGCCAATGTCGGTAAAGCCACTGAGTTGTTAACGAGTGGAATTGCAGATGCGGATTGGTCAGCTTCTCCCAATAAACTGAATGCAATCGCCTACCAGAAATGGATTGCTCTTTGCAACTTTAACGGGCTCGAAGCATGGACTGAATACAGGAGGACAAATTATCCTGTTACGCCCCAGGCACAAACCGTCACATCTGCAGACAGACCTTTACGTCTATTTTACCCAAGCACAGAAAAAGGTTCAAATCCCAATGTAACGGAGCAGGGAACCATTGATGTATTTGCAACAAAACTTTTCTGGGATGTTGATTAACTAAAGGATTGAATACTTTCAAAAAAGGTCGCCGTCATCGGCGGCCTTTTTTATAATTCTTTCTTTAGACGGTTTAATTTCTTTCCTTTCTCCGTAAAGGTTTCTACAACTCCTTTTGTCTCCAGGTCAAGACGTACTGAGATCGTATACCAGGGAATAGATCTTTTGAAATCCGGTATTTTTTTCCGAATGATCTTTACTACATCATCTGCCAGTTCAGTGAAAGTTTTTCCCTTACTTCCTTTCAGGCTTTGCAGAATAGCCGCCTTGACAGGTTCGTAAATGGCGGCATCAAATTTTCTTTCCGTTCCTGTTGCAGGGTGTGTGACGATTATCTTTTTTATTTTAACAGATTTTGCCATAGTAGTTATCGCTTGGCTTTAAAAAAATCCTTCATCAGTTTTGCGCAATCCTCTTTCATTATGCCTCTTATCAATTCTGTCTTTGGATGAAAGGGCCAGTTAGAGGCCGTCGTTTTTTTATATCCATTTTTTTCATCATCAGCGCCATAAACAATCTTCCCCAGTTTGCTCCAGTATATGGCCCCGGCACACATCAAACAGGGTTCTACGGTTATATATAAAGTAGCTTCCGGTAAATATTTGCTGCCAAGGGTATTAAAGGCGGAAGTCAGGGCTATCATTTCTGCATGAGCTGTTGGGTCATTCAGCTTTTCGGTCATATTTCTGCCACGGGCAATTACTCTTTCATTTAATACTACTACAGCGCCAATAGGTATTTCATCTTCGTCAAATGCCAGTCGGGCTTCTTTTAATGCCAGCATCATATAATATTCATGCGTCATGATTTAATGAAATTACAAAATGTTTGGCTGCTGGCTTTTGAAAGCATGGCATGATATTTTGGTACTGACAGGAGAGTAAATATTATTAACCATAAAAATCAGAGATATGAATAAATTATTAATTGGCTTTTCCGCAGGCTTACTTCTTGGTATTTTGTTTGCCCCGGCTAAAGGGTCAGAGACCCGTGAAAGTATTTCCAACAGGGGCAGAGACCTGAAAGATAAATTTAATGACTTGGTAGATTCCATTACCGATAAGTTTGATTTGATGAAAGAAGATGCTGAGGACCTGGCAGAGCAAGGCAGGCAAAGAGTAAAATCTTTTTAAAAAGAAATGATTTAAAAACCCTGATCCATAACCCATTTAGAAAGTATAAAAGCACTGCTACCCTGGCAGTGCTTTTTGCTTAAAGGAACTCCTTAGCAAATCTGTCTTTGATTTAAAAAGAAATGCCGGTGAATTTTTCACCGGCTATTTGCTTTGCTGTCGCGACAGCACGAAAGGAACTCACCCGACGCTATATATAAAAGGGATGGGGATTACTGGACAATGAGAGACCTGATAAATTAATATAACAGCCATCCACATCGCCCTTTGAATAATCACATCCACAAAAACTTCTCCATATTCAAAAACAGGGTATAACCAATAAAATGTATGGTAAATAATAATAAAAATGGGGTCGTTTTTCTACAATCTTTTTAAAAAAATAAAAAAATTTACTTTCTGTCACGGAATAAACTTCGAACTCAGGATTGTCTTTTTACCTACCTTAAGCGTATCAATTTTTATTAATGAGTACAATCAACACCGGGCAATTACCTGCCATTCGACAATATTTTGACAGTGGTATCACTAAGTCTTATGTATTCCGTAAAGAGCAATTGCAAAAATTAAAGCGGGCGATACTAAACCATGAACAACAATTGTATGATGCGCTGTACGCCGATCTTAAAAAAAGCCCGGAAGAGTGTTGGGTAACGGAATTGGGTATGGTGCTTTCAGAATTAGATTTCATTGTGAAGAATTTGCGGCGCTGGATGGAGCCGGAACGGGTCGCAACCAACTTGCTGAACCTGCCTTCTGGCAGCAAAATAATGAAGGAACCTTTAGGAGTGGTTATGATCATTGGTCCCTGGAATTATCCGTTTCAGCTACTCATCAACCCATTATTAGGGGCAATAGCTGCAGGCAACTGTGTAGTTTTAAAACCCAGCGAATTTGCTCCTGCTACGGCTGCTGTTATGAAAAAAATTATTGAAGAAATTTTTTCACCCGAATATATCTTTTATGCGGAAGGCGATGGAGCTGTGATAGTGCCGCGAATGATGAACCATTTTGTGTTTGATCATGTGTTTTATACAGGCAGCACCGCTATTGGAAAGATCATTTACAAAATGGCGGCTGAAAACCTGGTGCCGGTTACATTGGAGTTAGGAGGTAAAAGTCCCTGTATTGTTGAAAGCGATGCTAATATCTCCGTTGCAGCAAGACGAATTGCTATGACCAAATTTTCCAATGCAGGACAAATGTGTGTGGCGCCGGATTACGTATTGGTGCATGAATCAGTTGCAAATAAATTGACAGAAGCGCTAAAATCCAATTTGCAAAAATTTTTCGGTGATAAACCCGAAGAAAGCTACAATTATGGAAAGATCATTAATGCAAAGCAATTTGACAGGGTCGTTTCCTATTTATCACAGGGAACAATAGTACACGGAGGAAGAAGCAATAGAGAAACCTTATTTATTGAACCGGCCATTATAACAAATGTCTCATTAGATGCTGCGGTGATGAAGGACGAAATATTCGGCCCTGTACTGCCTCTTATTTCATTTGGAACCGCGGAACAGGCAAAACAAATCATCGCAAAACATCCTAACCCGCTTGCTTTTTATGTTTTTACTTCTAATGCAAAAAAAGAAAAGGAATGGCTGGAAGCTGTTGCTTTTGGCGGTGGCTGTGTAAACAATGCAAGCTGGCATCTGACTAATCATCATTTACCCTTTGGCGGAAGGGGGTTGAGCGGAACAGGTAATTACCACGGAAAATATTCTTTCGAAACATTCAGTCACAGAAAAGCGATTATGAAAACACCTTCCTGGTTCGATCCTGATATCAAATACCCACCGTTCAAAGGAAAGTTGAAGTTGTTTAAATGGGTGATACGATAAAGAACTATTCAATCTAAAGGCCTTTGTGGGATAAAAGCTAAAATGAAAAAACTAAAACGCTTTATAATTGTTTTATTAATCATGACAGTAGCCTTTGTTTGCTATGTTGCCATCGTTAACCAAAATTCAAAGAACATGACGTATCGCCAGAAAGTATTGAAAGCAGTTTACCCGGCATTGATGTGGGTAAACAAAATAACAGGAGGAAGATCAAAAGTTATGAGTAATAATAAACAGTCGGCACCATCACAATCATTATATGACCTTTCCATACAGCTTAATAATGGAACCGAACTAAAGCTGGAAACATTGAAAGGAAAGAAAATTTTATTGGTAAATACGGCCAGCGATTGCGGCTATACCGACCAATATGATGACCTTCAAAAAATCTATGACATCAATAAAGACAAATTGGTAGTGATTGGTTTCCCGGCCAATGATTTTAAAGAACAGGAGAAGGGAAATGACAACGATATCGCGGCATTTTGTAAAAAAAATTATGGAATTACGTTTCCTTTAGCAACGAAGAGCAGTGTCGTAAGGGGAGAGCAGCAAAACGAGATTTTCAGATGGCTGAGTGACAAAAAACTGAACGGATGGAATGATCAGCAACCTACCTGGAATTTCTCCAAATACCTGGTCAATGAAAAGGGGGTATTGACTAATTATTTTGACCCGGCTGTTTCACCCGCCAGTGATGAAATTAAAAATGCGATTGACCAATGAACTGGTTGCTATTAATCATTGCGGGATTATTTGAAGTGGGATTTGCCACCTGCCTGGGTAAGGCAAGAGAAATGGGGAGTAATACCGCCTTATGGATGACAGGTTTTTTTGTTTGTCTTGCTATCAGTATGCTCTTATTATACAAGGCGACTCAAACGCTGCCTATCGGTACGGCTTATGCGGTATGGACAGGTATTGGTGCCGTAGGCACTGTATTGATGGGGATTATTTTTTTCAAAGAGCCAGCCGATTTCTGGCGATTATTTTTTATTATTTTACTGATCGGTTCTATAATTGGCTTGAAAGCTGTTTCGTCGCATTAAAGCGATGTTATCTTTTCAATCTACAAACAAATCTGTATATAACTGTGCGCCGGGTACAACTGAATACTTGCTGAGATCAGTGACACCTTCCTTTGCAAAAACATCTTCATCTATAAAACAATTGCCGGTACAAAGAGAAGCCGCTTTATTAAAAATATAAAAAGCGGCATCCGCCAATATCTCCGGTGTGCGGCTCATTTTTGCTAAGGTTTCACCTCCCAGCAAATTTCTTACGGCGGCTGTATCAATGGTTGTTTTGGGCCAGAGAGCATTGGATGCTATATTATATTGCTTCAGTTCCGCAGACCAGCCCATTGCCATCATACTCATATTGTATTTGCTAAGGGTGTAAGCTATATGCCCTTTGAACCATTTCAAATTCATATTTACCGGTGGCGATAAAGTAAGTATATGAGCATTCGTTGATTTTTTCAAATGCGGTATACAAGCTTTAGTAATAAAAAATGTTCCCTTTACATTGATGCTATACATCAGGTCAAATCGTTTGGGATCCGTTTGCTCTGTTGGTGTTAATGAAATAGCCGATGCGTTATTCACCAATATATCAATCCCGCCAAATTTTTCTATCGTTTTATCAATGACATTTTGTACCTGGTCCTCAAACCGTATATCACATTGAACAGCCAATGCCTTGCCACCGGCTTTCTCTACTTCTTCCGCTGCAGAATAAATAGTTCCCCCCAGTTTAGCATTTTCTTCCACGGACTTGGCGGCTATCACAATATTGGCACCTTCCCGTGCAAGGCGGAGGCCTATAGCTTTTCCAATACCACGACTGGCACCTGTAATTAACACTGTTTTGTTTTTCAATGACATAGCTAAAAAATTTGATTGATTGAAGATATGAAAACAGGTGAAAGGCACATAATTACTTAGTATATACACTTAATCGCCCGTGTTTTCAGTACGACTGTAATCGCCAAAATATCCTCTGGCGGCAAAAAGAAAAGAGAGGTAGCTTAGTTCCGTTGTTGGTTGATAAGTCGATAAACATAAATCAACATTTAAAAAACCTGTCGCCCCGTTTTAATCCAAGTATATCCGACTGTGAAACCCGAATGACCGTCCCAATCGAAATCCAATCCCGTCCCAAAAGACGGGATTGATGTTTTAACATCCCAGATCATTCAGGAAAACCACTATCAGCAATTTTTACTGTACCTAACGGAGCTTTGAACTTAACCGTTTTCAGATCCTGTGTTGCTTCCATTCCTTTTCCTCCCGTTATATCATTTCCCGGCGAACGATAGGTGGCGACATTATCCGTATAAAATATTTCCTTGTTCTGATCCCACCACAAGTCATGACTCCTGAGTGTATCACCCTTTGTTGTAATAACTACTACACTGTCCCTTAAATAGACTTTATTATAATTTTCTAAATACTTTCCATACTTGCAATCGAGCCAGGTTTCAATTCTGGTACTGTCGTTATAAAAATCAACATGCATGGTCCTGGGAAATTCGAGATACTGTGTATCCGCCATTACCCTGTACATTAATGGCGCGGTGAGTTTTGCTTTTGTTTTTCCCTCGCTGCTTATAAAACTTTCGATATCTGTGGCCTCCTCTTTCATTACTTTATCTTTAAACCAATTGTCTATTTCTCTCTGGTCATTTTCACAGCCACAAACAAAACAGCAGCTTGTTAATAAAGCCGCTGTATAAAAAAGTAATTTATATTTTTCAGAAACGATTCTCATTAAAAGATCATTACACCCCTTCAGGGTATAGGGGGGTTATTCATATTTCTTTTTGGCAAACCAGAAATCACTGAGTGAAAAACCTGCGGATAAGCGGAATATATTTTCTTTAAGCACGTTGTCATTATTTCCTCTCTTAATAAATTCAAATGCCAAGTTGATCAACGTTGCCTGGCCGGGGCTTTGACGGTTGTAATTGAGAATGGGCAGGCCCAATCCAAAAGTAGCTCCGAATACGGGTAGTTTTTTGTCGATATAAATATATTCAGGTCCAAAGAATGCACCTGCGCGATAAGTTACATTGCTGAAATAATTGGTCTTTGGAATAGGCTTTAACTGCGCACCTATACGCAATTCCCATTTATCTCTTACTGAAGGATCCACCTGTCCGTAGATCCGGTAATCACTCCATTTATTTTGCACATAATCTATTCCTATCAGCCAACCAGCCTGCTTTGCCGTTACAAATTTTTCAATAATAAATCCCGCCGTGTAAGCTCCCGGGTAAACAATCTTTCCTTTTATATTCTTTTGATCAGATATACTGTCTATTCTTACGTAGCCCGATGATTCATCAAAAAAATACGTTTCCGCTATCTCGTCCTTTGATGCATTCAGATTTTGTTTCCAGTTGCCGTGAACACCTACAGTTAAAAAAATATCCTTGTTCAATTTTGCCTGGTATTGCAAACCTCCGGTAAAGTACAGACTGCCATAAGAAGTAGTCGTCTGCCAATTGCCACTATTATAGCTAAGGGAATCATTGAATATTGATCTCCTCCTACTGTAATCCTGTTTGCCGAACAAATAGCCGCCATTAATACCAAAGCTTAGGGTCTGGCTGGTGCTCAACTTAATTTTATGTCCCAGGCCCACCGAGGCGAGGTAAGAACCTCCATCACCTTCGTTTAATGTCACAGCGCTGTCAATCCTTCCGGACCGGGGGTCTATCAATAGCGCCCGATTACTCATTTTATAACTGACGCGGGTTATTGGTCTCAAGCCAAAGCTTAGTCCCCAGTTTGGCCGGAGCGGAACGCCTACCTGCACATGAGAAAAAAGGGCATTGCTTGCAGAAAATTTTTCAACATTGTTGGGTTCCCGTAAGGTGCGGGTTTCAATATTCAATCCTATATCGAGGATAGCCCTGCCGTAAAGCATTTTTCTTGCTAAAGGTTCTTTAACCGTCTGGAAAGATCCATAGGAAGCAGGGTTATTAAAATTTATAGAAAGAAAATCGGTGTAAGCAGATGAAATGCCACCCATACCGCGACTATTAATATTGGTGGACGGAACTATATCACCTAGCCCATACCGGCTGTATGGTGAATTATCCTGTGAAGAGGCTTTGACAGAAACCAAAGTAATTAAGGTAATTAATGCGACGCTGACTTTGGATTGAAGAGCATCTAATACATTGATTATCTTAGAGATTGTTAACTTCGCTGATACCATAAAGACCCTTAAATATTAGATCAGGGTCTGCAAATATCTTGTTTTTAAGGTGCGAAGCCAAATGCACTATATCTCCCCCGGTTAACAGCACGTTAAAGTTGTCGAATTTTTTACTGTATTCGTCTATAAAACCAACGATTTCATAGACAATTCCGAGAACTACCCCAGCCAGGATGTTGGTATTGGTGTCGTATCCTATTAATGGCACATTACTATCCGCTTCCACCAAAGGTAGCTTGGCGGTAAAATGACTCAATGATTTTAGTCGCATCTCCATACCCGGTGAAATGGCACCGCCGATAAATTCGTGGTACTTATTAATAAAATTGTAGGTAATACAGGAACCTAAGCCGATAACCAGGTTATGCTTTGCCGGATGAAAATGTACGGCTGCCGCCGCCAAAGCCAGCCTGTCTGCTCCAATCGTTTCAGGTTTTCCAACAGGAGTGGTAAAAGCAAGTTTTGTTAAATGACTGAGTTTATGAAAGCTGGTTTTGGCAGCCAATAATGGTTCCATCCCGGGGTTATGATCAATAACGGATGACAGAATAGATTTGTCGGGTTTATAGGTATCGATCAGCGATTGGATCGTTTCATCTGAATCATCCTTTAATACAATTACCTTGTTTATTTCCGACTTATTAAAGACGGCTACTTTGCGACGGGTATTGCCAAAATCGAAACAGAGAGTAGTAGACATATAAGCTAAAATAAGTTTATAAATTAAATCCCGGCAGATCTTTAAAATGCCCGTTCAGCTTTATTTTCTCTTTTAATTGTTCCATAACTGCTACGGTGGGGATGACTTTCGCGAGGTGTCTTTTCAAATACTCCTGGCGTTGGCGTTCATCAAAAAGCCCCAACAACTCATACTCCTGTTGAAGCGACAAACCTACATGATGCGCTAAGTCATAAACTTTAATTTCTTCCCCCGTTTTTTTAAACTCCTTGCTTACTTTTAAAAGTTTATGAAGGTCACGGATACCCGCCATTACTTTTTCCATCAACACCGGTTTACCTCTTTCATGTGTATCAGGATAATTGACAATGGCGCCGCTGTATAATTTTTCCGGTATCTCTTTTATGAGCTCAAGAATAAGAAAGACCTTTTCACCTTGTGTTTTAATATCCATCTCGCCATTGTCATGGATTTTAGACATTTCAGTTATCTGGACCAGGGTGCCATGTTCCTGTAGTTTATTTTCTATCACCGTAGGAATACCAAAAGGTTTTTTCTGCTCATAACATTCTTTAATAAGCTGCTTATAGCGTGGTTCAAAAATATGAAGGTTAAGCTCTTCACCGGGGTATACTACAATACCCAAGGGAAATATAGGAATGAAATTGGTCATTCCTCAAAGTTATTAATGTGATCAACATGATGCACTGTTTTTTATGAGTAAGCACAAAAACCGGCCAGGATGGTCTTCTGATTAATCCCTGGCGAATTAATTCATCAGTATATCGTGTTTTACAAATCAGCACTTCACTTTTGAATAATCTCTTTCTAAAAAGAAGTAATATTGGCGCATGAAAATTTCCGGCTTTACGATCATAAAAAACGCGGTGATTAATGATTACCCGATTGTGGAAGCTATCAGGTCGATATTACCCGTAGTGGATGAAATGGTTGTAAGCATCGGCCAGAGCGAAGACAATACCGAAGAGTTAATACGATCCATCAACTCGGATAAAATAAAAATACACCGCTCCACATGGGACATGAGCCTGCGCAAAGGAGGAGAAGTACTGGCCGTTGAAACCAATAAAGCTTTCCAATTAATTTCTCCCGACGCAGAATGGGGGTTTTATATCCAGGGAGATGAAGTGGTACATGAAAAGTATCACGCTGTCATAAGGGAAGCCGCTGAAAAATATAAAGCTGATCAATTAGTGGAAGGGCTATTATTCCACTACCTCCATTTTTATGGCACTTACGATTACGTTGGCGATAGCCGGAAATGGTACAATAAGGAAATAAGGATCATCCGCAACGATAAAACGATTTCTTCATTCCGTGACGCACAGGGATTCAGAAAGCACTCACAAAAATTAAAGGTAAAACTCATTGATGCTTATGTATATCACTATGGCTGGGTAAAGAGCCCTGAGCAAATGGGAAAAAAAAGAAAAAATGTAGGTGTTTTTTGGTTTGATGAGGATTCAATGGATAACGTGATCAATGAAGCCGATGTATTTGACTTTACTTCATTTGATGCATTAAGCCGGTTTGAAGGCACACACCCGGAAGTAATGCGAAAGCGGATTAAAGAAAAAAACTGGAACTTGACTTTAGATATTTCTCATAAAAAATTTTCTTTGAAAAACAAGATGCTGTATTTCATTGAGAAAAAAACGGGCCTTCGTCTTTTCAGTTTTAAAAATTATAAAATAGTATAATTCTCCTTTTTGATCAATCAGGCCCCAGGCGCTAAGTTGTTCTTTTTACATAGATATCTCCATACACGCCGTAGTTAGTCTTATTGAAATCCAGGTTTTTTAAAATTGGCAATATTTCATTCGCCGCAAGCCACTTGTCGAATTTCATCTGGTAAGCTTCATCCCGGCAAATATTAAAAACAGCGTGGCTGTTGTATAATTTATCAAGTAACTCCACGCATTCAATCGCCTGGCTTTTCTGATGCGGCAATGTATATTCAAAAGATAAAGATTTTACCGGAGCGGACAGGCCCTTTATTACTTCCAATTCAAACCCCTCCGTATCTATTTTAATAAAATCAGGCACACCATATTCTTTCATTAACATGTCCAGGGTTACAATTTCTATCTGCTCGGTTTTACCCCAATTATTTTTTTGTAAATGGCCGCTTTTCATTCCGCTGATCCACTCCTCGCTAAAGGAGGATATTAAAGTATTATCCGCCAGGAAAAAATCCTTCCATTCATTTTTAGCTCCTACACCCTTAGGTATTACCGTTACATCATAATCTTTGAATACTTTGTGCAGTTCTTTCACGCATTTTTGCTGTGGCTCAAGAGCAACCACTTTTGCCTTCAACATTAAGAATGTAGCTACACGGCTGCCCATATTAGCGCCAATGTCAAAACATAGGTTACCAGGCTCTACAAATTGGCCGTAGAGTTCCTGCATTTTTTTCATTTTACTGCTGGGAAAATTTCTTTGCTGCCAGAACAACCATTGATAATACCTCCCCATGGTTTTGAGACTTCGCCGCCAGATACTTTCAAAATTTATGAGTCCTTTCATTTGCGACAGGTATTAGCGATAGAGACTAAGACAGTAATATGATATTTAAAATTTACAAATGATGTATAAAAGAACGCTGAGCCGGGTCAAGAAACATTTCCTGTGTAAAAAACTGCGGCAAAGTACTAAAGGCATTTAACCTGCCATTCACGATCAGGTAGGACACCAGCGGGTCAGAATTAAACACAACAGGTGTTTGCCGTTCAATCAATACTTTACAGGCTTTATCTGTTACAGCATAAGCATGCAGCAGATCGTGAAATCCCGCTTTTTGCAAATGCTTTGAAAACGGTCGTGGCAGGAGGTTGCTTACCATCAGCGGCGACCATTTTAGTAAGCGTAAATAACTGAGCAATGTATAGAACAACTGCCTGCATTTTAGTTTAAATGTTGCCGATTCATATTTATGATAGCCAAAGTACACCATTTCCCAATCAGCCGGCAACTCTGTAATCGCATCACGTAACTGATGTATATTTTCTGTCATGGGTACTACATCATCCTCAAAAATCATCACCCTTTTATAGCCTTTAGCCAATATATGTTCATATAATTTGCGGTGTGATAACGCGCAGGCAATATGACCTAACACCATTCCTTTGCCATAACGGTTCAGCGTTTTTGCTTCCGTATCGTTATAAATATTTTCTTTAATCAGTTGATCACGGTCGAGATTTTGTTTATCTGCACCATAAAAAAATTCAAAAGGCAGACCTTCCAGTTGTTTGCTCACCTGTTTTTGCCTGTCTTTCGCTCTCTCAAGCGTAATAACGAATATCTTATCAAAGAAAGTTTGTAAAAAATTACTGGTAGAGGAATCGATTTTCAATTTTAATTTTTTCAGTTGGTTTGTGCCGTAAATTTATGCTTCGATCAACTCCTAAAAAAAACTATTTAGGCATGGAGCTACTTTCTGTTGTTATCATCACTTTCAATGAGGAGAAGAATATTGGCAGGTGTATTGATTCGCTTGCGGGAGTGGCGGATGAAATACTTATTCTTGATTCTAATTCAACTGATAATACAGCGGAAATCGCCCGTCAAAAAGGAGCGACTGTTTATCAGCAAGCTTTCTTAGGTTATGTAGAACAAAAGAATAAAGCGTTAAGCCTTGCGAAACATAATTTGGTACTGAGTCTCGACGCCGATGAAGCTCTTGATAAAGTTTTAAGGGACTCCATCCTTTCTGTTAAGAATAATTTTCAGTACAGAGGATATATCATGAATCGCTGCAATAACTATTGTGGCAAATTTATACGACACGGCTCCTGGTACCCCGACAGCCGGATGAGGCTGGTTGACAAATCAGTTGCGCAATGGAGTGGCGATAACCCGCATGATGTGTTGACCTTCACTTCACCCCAGGCAAAAAAGCATTTAAAAGGAAATATTCTTCATTATTCATTTAATAGTTTTGAAGAGCATGCAGCACAGAATAATAAATTCAGCTCTATTTCTGCCGATTCACTTTTTAAACGGGGTAAGAAAACAAATTTGTTTAAAGTCGTCTTTAACCCTTTCTGGGCTTTTATAAGATCCTATTTGGTGCGATTGGGATTCCTGGACGGATTCTACGGATTTGTTATCGCTGTCAATATAGCGCACCTTACCTTTCTTAAACACTCAAAACTTTATAAAAAGAAAAAAACTATTCTTTAGTTTACAACTATTATTTTTTTAAAATGTGGCAACAATACCTGCAGGAGATTATTGGTGGAAACAGTAAAACATTAGCCCGTTGCATTTCATTGGTTGAAAATGAGTACGCAGGGTATGAGGACATGTTGCAATCACTGCCTGCATCTTCAACAAAGATCATAGGTATTACTGGTCCGCCGGGAGCAGGAAAAAGTACATTAGTTGATGCATTGATTGAATTGCTTGTTACAAAAGGGAAAAAGGTCGGAGTTCTTTGTATTGATCCTTCCTCTCCTTTTAACCTGGGCGCTGTATTGGGCGACAGGATCAGGATGAATGACTGGTATACGCATCCGGATGTATTTATTCGTTCATTAGCTACAAGAGGATCAATGGGTGGGCTACATCCAAAAATCATTGAGATCACCGACCTGATGAAAGTATTCCCCTTTGATCATATTATTGTCGAGACTGTAGGAGTCGGACAAAGCGAAATTGAAATTGCGGGGCTTGCTGATGCGACTGTAGTGGTAATGGTTCCTGAAGCGGGTGATGAAGTGCAAACAATGAAAGCGGGATTGATGGAAATAGCCGATGTTTTTGTGGTCAATAAGGCCGACCGGCCTGATGCCGATACGTTCGTGAAAAATTTACGACAAATGCTGGCCCCTGCCTTTCGCACCCATTATCGGGAAGTGCCTGTTTTGAAAACAGTAGCCTCTCAAAAAGAAGGCATCATTGAACTATTGGATATTATTTTACATCAATTAAAAATGGCTCACCTGACCGATAAGAGATTTTGGTTACTGGCTGAAAAAGCATACTATTTGGTTGAGCAAAAAAGGATGAAGGGAATCGATAAAGCCGTTTTAAAAAAAGAGATAGAAAAGCTATATCCAAAAGGGAATTTCAATCTTTACCAGTTTGTCGCAGATAAATAGCTTGAATGATTACTGAAAAGGGGTCCGAAAGATACAGGCAAGGCACAAAAAAAGCGGCCCGAAACCGAACCGCCGATTCATCACCGTCCCCCGTTAGTATTTTAAAGCCCGCAGGCAGTTTGAATTTATAAGGCCTTAATGGTTAATGATCTTTGAGAGTTTGAAATTACTTCTCAACCACAGCAAAAAAAAGAGTTGATGAGTAAATAGCAGGTTTATTGAGTAGAATGGGCTGCTCGGTTAGTCAGCCGAGACAGATTATAATGGATGAGGCGACAAAACAGCCTGTCGCCAGCAAAATCCCTGTAAACGGAACCCGGAACCAATATTTTTTCGCCAGCCAGCAATAAAAGACAACTGTTGTAATGTTTAACAGGATAACCAATACTGAGTTTTGAATGACGGGAAAATATTGAGCAGCTAATAAAATATTTATCAGTCCGAAAAAGATAGCACCGGCGCTATGACTTGCGTTAAATCCTATCCAGGCATTCCACATGGTTGTCTCGCCCGTTAATACGGGTGATGTGTTCTTCATTTCAGTAGTTACCGTTTTATTTCTTGCATTGAATTTACCGGTAAAAAAAGTGTAATAAAGATGAAGTGTTCCCAGTACGAGGAAAATACCCGATCCTGACAGCCATAAAATTTTTACTAACATGCTTTCTTTATTTATACTTCTGCTTTCCTGATCTCCCATCTCCATATTTTCCCATCTTCGGGATCTTCCAGCTCTTCCATCTTTTTCATCCCGGATTTTATCAGTACTGAACCGGATTCATTCTCTACAGCCAGTGTATGTGCCTGTACAAAATCAACTTCTTCATTTTTAACCGCATTTTTAATTAATGCCTTCGCCATCTCTGTGGCCAACCCCCAACCTCTGTAAGCTTCCGCTACTTCATAGCCTATTTCTACCATTCCGTTTTGCGGATCACCTTTGTAACCACAACTGCCTAACAACGTTTTTGTCTTTTTTAATACGGGAAGATAAGACCACCATTGAATTTTACCCGAACCATTCAGGATATTGTCATAAGTATACTTAAAGGCAGGCTCGCCAAACTCCGTCCACTTGGTAGGTATTTTGATTTGCAGGAATGCCGCTAACGCCTCGTCACCCTTAAATAAAGCTTCTAATATTTCTTTATTGCAACAAATTAGTGAAAGCCTGTTCGTTTCAATCTGAAAATTATTTTCAGAAGTTATAATGCTCATCAGTAAATTAAAATTTTGAAAATTGTTCCATGAACTCCTGTCGCCGGGTGCGGGATATACTTACATTGGCGCCATCTTCCATAATAATATACCCGCCTTCGCCACGAACATATTTTTTGATGTGATTCAGATTGATCAGGTAAGAATTATGTATCCGGAAAAAATCAGGCCCGCTTAAGGCGTCATCTATTTCCTTCAACACTTTTGAGACCAGTATTTTTTTACCTCCAGCCAGAACAACACTGGTATAATTGCTTTCCGCCTGGCAATAAAGAATATCCTGCGTAGGTACAAAGATCATTCCGTCACCTGTGGTCAATGCGATACGTTGCACAGTTGGTTTTGCCGTTTGCCTGATATTCTGAAAAAGTAATTCGATCTGCTCCTTTGACGGGGAAGATTTTCTTTCCTCGATACGGCGAATGGTTTCTTTCAAATCTTCAGGGTCAACAGGCTTTAATAAATAATTCAATGCACTGTATTTAAAAGCCTTGATAGCAAACTGATCATAGGCTGTACAAAATACCACGTCGAAAAACAATTTATCGAACTGTTCCAGCATATCAAACCCATTCATATGCGGCATTTCAATATCAAGAAATACCAGGTCCGGTCTATACTTGTTAATAGCTTCAATTCCTTTGCTGGCCGCATTGCACATAGCGTCAATCTGCACCTGCGGACAATAGGTCTTCAACAACCATTCCATCATCTCAAGGCTGTTACTTTCATCATCGATCAAAACGCAACGTATCATAGTTCTAAATTTTAGATTTTTATAAATCAGTTTGTGAATGGTCAATTGTAAATAAACACTACACGCCTGACCTTTCTTAAACATTGACCATTCACATTTACACCGGTATCTTCAATACTACTTTTGTACCTACTGCCTCACTGCCACCGTTCTGCAAATCAATGATTTCAATACTGGCATTTAATTCCGCATGTTTATTCAGCAGGCTCAGCCTGTTTTCTGTTAACTGCATGCCCAATGATTTCCTGGATGTGGCGGTTTTGCTTTTCAATTCTTTCGCTTTTTCTCTTCCTATGCCATTATCTTCAATAGTAACTTCCAGCATTGTTTCGCCGCACATACCTACCCGAACGCTGAGATGGCCATTTGATTCTTTATGCAGCAGGCCGTGCCAGATAGCATTTTCCACATAAGGTTGAATGATCAGCGGTGGCACTTCCACCGTATCTGTACCAAGATTAGGTTCGACTTTAATTTCATAGGTGAACTTTTTATCAAAGCGTAACGCTTCCATTTCAATATAGAGCTTCAATGCTTCCAGCTCATTGGTAAGGATCACATTTTTACTATTCGAATTGTCCAGGATCAGGCGGATCAGCTTGGCGAATTTTGTCAGATATAGGGATGCCGTAGTTTGATCGCTTTTTACAATATACCGGTTGATAGAATTTAAACAATTAAAAATAAAATGGGGGTTCATCTGTGCTCTTAGTGCCTGCATTTCCACTTCCGTCATTTTCCGTTGTGTGTTCATTAATATCATTTGCGCCTCTCTCTTTTCCTCTTCGGCCCGGGCTCTTACAATCTTATTGGCGCACAAGGACGCAATTGTTGTGAGAATGGACAAATGCTTTTGAGTAAAGAACCCTTTTTTTGAGTGTTCGCAATCAATCACTCCCAAAACCTTTCCATAAGACATTATTGGAACTGAAATTTCTGAGAAACGTTGCTGAACGTCAATAATATACCGGCGGTCTTTTGTCGTATCAGGAATGATTTCTGCTTTCCCGCTCAGTGCCACACTTCCAACTATACCTTTACCCAGTTCGATTCCCATGGGCTTGTTGATCTCAAATTCGGCAGGACTTTTGGGACCATGAGCGGCTTTTTGAATCAGCACGCTTCTTTCTTCATCCATCAGGTATATCACGCAATCTTCAAAATGAAGACGACCGATACAGTTCTTGGCGACATCCCAGAGGATATTGTCTTCCGTCTGTTGCTCCGACATACTGGAAGCAAAATAATTGATCGCCTGCTCTGTTTCTATTTCTTCCCGCTGCTCTTTTATTTTTCTATTCCGGCTGGTAATAAACCAATAAATAAATCCGGTGATCAATGCAAGAACGCCGCCGATAAACCACCATTGTTGCCACAGAGGTGGAATGATTGTTATACTAACCTTGTTGGATGCACTGATCCAATTGGTTCCATCCATACTGGCTTTTACCCTGAACTGGTAATCGCCGGCAGGTAATGAGGAATAACGTGCCTGCCTGATATCTGTCCCGCTTTGCCATTCTTTATCATGGCCTTCCAGCTTGTATTGGTACAGAATATTACGGGAACCTCTTAAATTAATAGCGGCGAATCGAAAAATAATACTGTTGTCACTGTATTTCAATGATAGGTTCTCATCACTTCCCAAATAAAATATGGAATCGTGCATATCCGCCTGGTAGATCTTTACTTTCAAATCAGCGGGCCGGCTAATCAATTGAGCAGAGAAAAAATAATTGATACCTGTCCGGCTTCCAAAGAATAATTCTCCCGTCCGGCTTTTGAGGTAGCTTTGATTTCGAAAGCCCTCGGTAGTAAACCCGGAGTTTTCATCAAAATATTTCATGTTCTCTTTTTCCGGATCAAACCGGATAATACATTTTGTATTAGCTATCCATATTTTACCGCTATCATCCTGTGTTATACCTTCACAATAATCATATTTTAGCCCATTGCTTTTATTGTAGGTGCGGATTTTTCCATTTGAAATAATACTGAATCCTTTCAGCGATCCCACATACATGCTTCCTTTATCATCCTGGAATAAGGTAAAACATTGATTGGACACCAATCCTTCTTTAACTGTAAAAGTGTCCAGTGTATTAGCAGATCTTTTATAACAATAAATCCCATTGTGTGTAGCCATCCACATATTTCCCTGCCGGTCTTCTAAAAAAGCATTCACTCTTATTCCTGATAGTTTTTTTAGAAGAGGATGATCTTTAAACGAATTGATTTTAAAAGTAATGGGGTCAATTGTATAAATTCCCCCAATCGACCCTGCCCATATATAACCATCAGAAGCCGTATACAGATCCAGCACATAATTGTTTTTAACGGCAAGCCCAAGAGATGTATCACGGGCAATTTTTTTGAACTGGCCGGTCGTTTCATTTAAAAGAGCTATACCATCACCCAATGCGCTGACCCATTTTCGTCCCTGTTGGTCTATACATAATGAACGTATCTCAACGCTTTGGCCTCCCGTGACAATAGGAGCGGTATAATAATAGAAAAATTTAGTACTATTATTTTTTTTATCCCAGCGGATTAATCTTTCAAGCGCACCGGCCCATATTGTTCCGTTTTTGTCTTCGGCCATTTTGGTGACGTAGGTGTCATAAAAATTTCCCCGCCCATCACTGAAAATGCGTATATAACCCGCCTGCTTATTGTAAATATTAAAAATGCTCACGCCGGCACTGTTGGTACCTACTATAATATCACCATTGGTTCCGCTTAATACCCGCCAGGTTGTATTAGCGCCGATTGATTTATTATTAATAGGATCGTGTTTGTAATTCGACATAGTCCCGGCTTTATCAATAATGGAAATACCGGCATAGTCAGTTGCTACCAAGAGGCTTCCATTGGCAGCCAGCCTTACTTCCGTTATAGTGGAATTAATTATTTTTCCATCAAGTTCGCTGGTAAGGCGGTAATCCTTGACGATCTGTTTTGTTTGAATATCGACTAGCTGCACTTTTCCGTGCTGTAGACCTATGGCCAATTCATGATCGCTGTAACGGCATAAACTAAATACCGGGGTAAAAGGTTGGTCGTAAACAATTTTATTACTGGCATAATCTACGATCATTACCAGGCTATCGGTGGCATAAATAATTTTATTCTCATCGAATGGTTCGGCATCCCGAAACCTGGGGTATTTTAAATAATCAGGGATCCAATCCAGCTTTTGCCATTTTTGGGTTTTTTCATTAAAAAAAAACTGCCCCAGGCTAGTATATATTACCGGACCGTAGGTCCTGGTATCCATGATAGTTCTTGCCCCGAATTTTATAACAGTGTCCTGCAAAATCACCCGGTGAAATTTCCTGTTTTCATCTACCCAGGTAATGCCATCCGCAGTACCCAACCATATCCTGTTTTTGCTGTCGCAGGTTAAATGAATAACATCGTTGGAAGCTATTTCCGGTTGATTTTCCTTTTTAAAAGAAGTAACGGCATAGCCGTCATAAACATTCAATCCGTCGCTGGTGCCAATCCATAAATAACCATTCTTGTCAATAGCGACCGAACGGACATTATTTTCTGATAAACCATCTGAAGTATTGACGTTATGAAACGAAAGCGGTTGTGCCTTTGCTTTAGCGAGCATCAAAAAACAAAAGCTTAAAAAATACAAGGATTGCTTATAATTCAGAGCGGCCAATAGACAGGCTTTTTTTGCCTTTAATAAAATTAGACAATTTGCCAGCTGCTTGCTGAATCATTATGCCAGTTGCAAAAAAGACGAGTAGCTGGTATTTATTTATGAGTAGTTGGAATCAGGCGTCCCTGTTATTTTTCCACCAGCGATAACCAATAAAACCTATCAGCAGAAAGGGAGCGAAAGCAAGATAAATAATGGCGCCATTTAAAGCCTTTGCAGGTCCTTCGCCCATCTGTTGTGCGGTTTTTGTACAAATGGAGCATTGAGCCAGTGCGGAATCAGCAGTGATCAATAAGACACAAATAATAAAAACACAAAACACAAATCCTCTTTTCATTGCTGTGATATTTCATGCAAAATTACTGACAATCAGCATGTGACGACAACGCTTGCTGATTATTTCGTATTGACTGGAAAAAGGCATAGGAATTTCCACGTAATTACCCTCATATATCCGTTCAATTTTTTGCAATAACCCCTTTGTTTATAGCTGTTTACTATAACAGCGAGGAAATAATTTGTATTTTTCTGAGCATGAAAAACCGGAAGTCAGTTCTGGCTCACCCACCTCTTATGAACCGGGAATTATTCCGTTTATTTCTCTCATTTTTTATGATTATTTCCAGCGTTCAATTTTGCGGCGCTCAAACCACTCCGATCAGCGGTGTTGTGAATAGTTATTACCGGGTAGTTGAGGTACTTCCGGCTCAATCCTGTGTCCGTCTCAATACAACCGCCGGCTTAAATTATAATGATAAAGTGATGATCGTACAGATGAAGGGCGCTAGTATCAATACATCCAACTCAAGTTCTTTTGGTGATACAACAAGCCTGAATAATGCAGGTAACTATGAAATAGGAACGGTTTGCCATGTTGATGGTGATTCACTTTTTCTTGTATATATGTTGCTGAATCAATACACAGTTTCAGGAAAAGTACAGGTGGTTAAAATTCCTCAATATGTATCGGCTACGGTAACGGATACGTTGAAGCCAGCGCCATGGAATAATATAACCGGCACCGGCGGCGTATTAGCTATTAGGGTAGAGCGGGATCTTACATTGAATGCACCTGTCTTTGCTGATTCAAGTGGATTCAGGGGTGGAGAGTACAGGTTAAGCGATGGAACCTGTAGTAATTTTTTTCCGGCGGGTGGCTATGTATATAACGCTAACAACCTTGCACCGCAGGATGGTTCATTTAAAGGAGAAGCCGTGGTGGATGTGGCAGCCAGTCAAAGTGGAGGAAAAGGCGCTCCGGCAAATGGCGGCGGCGGTGGCAACAATCATAATAACGGTGGAGCAGGTGGCGCCAACCTATCAGCCGGAGGCGATGGTGGTGGAAATTCCAGCTCCGTAGGTTGCAGGGTATCAAATCCTGCGAAAGGAGGAAAAGCATTAAGCAATTACGGAGGTTCAAAAATTTTCCTTGGTGGCGGCGGTGGAGCGGGTCATTCGAATTTTAATTTCCCCAACCCAACAGGTGGTGGACATGGCGGCGGTATCATTTTTATAGAAGCCGAAAATCTAATAGGAAACAATTACAAGATCGTTGCAAATGGTTCGAAAGGCGGGAATGCTTTAGGCGATGGAGCTTCTGGTTCCGGAGCTGGTGGTACATTGATCCTTGACATTAATAATTACGTTAGCACAACGACTATTCAAGCTGATGGTGCACAGGGTGGAACCGCTAATGATGGTGGAAATGTCGGGCGTTGTTATGGCGCCGGTGGTGGCGGAAGCGGCGGCGCCATTTATTTTTCGACAGCCACTCCTGCCCTTCCTGTTACTGTAACGGGTGGTGCTGCCGGACCTGAAATTGCCCGTGAAGCTTCCTGCAACGCCATCATTCCGGCGTTGGCTGGTTCAGTAGGTCAGATCATTCCCAATTACAATTATTCTGTCTCCACTGTTTTAGAAAGCGGTTACTGTGCTTATTTATTGCCGGTTGGGCTTATTTGGTTTAAAGCTATTAATACGAATGGCCAACCTGTACTAAGTTGGAAAATAGCAGACGCTGAATTGGCAGATCGGTTTATTATTGAAAGGGCAGGAGATGCTAACCACTGGATTGCTGTCAATGAACAACCAGCCAATGAAGCAATTTCCCTTTATAAGTATGAAGATTTGTTTCCAAAAACCAATAATAATTTTTACCGGTTAAAAATGATCGGAAAAGACGGGCAGGTAATTTATTCCACTATTCTGAAAGTTTTTATTCCAACAAAAAATGATCCTCTTAATATCTATCCTAATCCTGCGCATAAAAAAATAACGGTAAGCGGAAATATTTCGTTTACTAATCTCTACTTGTTTGATCTGACAGGGAAATTGTTACTACAAAAGAAGAATAATAACAATCAAAATAGTGTGGAGATTGATCTTCCGGATTTATCTGACGGGGTTTATATACTGAAAATCGGAAGCACAGTCAAGAAGCTTGTTATTCGCTGATCTTATAGTAAAAAAGGGAAAAGCCGGCTCCATAATCGTGAAACCGGCTCTTATCAAAGTATTTAAAAATCCTATACAGACTCAGCGCTCATTCTTTTGCTTTGTTTCAATCTTTCATTTTCATCCAGTATCACTTTACGCATACGAATGAAATTAGGCGTTACTTCTATACACTCATCCTGCTGTATATATTCCATGCACTCTTCTAAAGTCATCAATGTTTTGGGAGCGATGCGGGTAGCATCATCACTGCCGCTGGCACGGTGGTTGGTCAATTTTTTTGGCTCTGTAGCATTCACTACCAGGTCGCCTGGTTTAATATTTTCCGCTATGATCTGTCCGGCATATACTTCTTCCGCAGGATCAACAAAGAAAGAACCCCTGTCCTGTAGTTTATCGATGGAGTAACCGGTTGTCTTATCAGTATTTTTAGAAAGTAATACACCATTGCTTCTTCCGGGGATTGGTCCTTTCCATGGTTTATATTCAGTAAAACGATGCGCCATCACTGCTTCGCCAGTGGTAGCTGTCAGCATTTGTGTACGCAAGCCAATCAATCCGCGGGAAGGAATTTCAAATTCCAGGTGCTGCATATCGCCTTTGGTTTCCATGATCAGCATCTCTCCTTTGCGGCGGCTTACCAGGTCAATTACCTTGCTGGCAAACTCCTGCGGCACATCCACTACCAGGTTTTCATATGGTTCGCATTTTTTTCCATTGATCTCTTTTACAATTACTTGTGGCTGACCTATTGTCAACTCATATCCTTCACGACGCATGGTTTCAATCAATATTCCTAAATGAAGGATACCGCGGCCATACACCATTAAGCTATCTCCTTCTTCACTATCTTCTACTTTCAACGCAAGATTCTTTTCCGTCTCTTTCATCAACCTGTCACGGAGATGCCTTGATGTAACAAACTTTCCATCGCGACCAAAGAAGGGTGAATTGTTCACCGAAAACAACATATTCATCGTTGGCTCATCCACACTGATTACAGGTAATGCTTCCGGATTTTCAATGTCAGCAATAGTATCACCGATATTAAAATCATCAATGCCAACAACCGCACAGAGATCGCCGGCCAATACTTCTGTCACTTTCTTTTTTCCCATTCCTTCAAACACATACAACTCTTTTACACGCGGCTTCTTAATAGTTCCATCCGCCTGCATCAATGCAACCAACTGACCTTCTTTGATGGTGCCACGGGCTACCCGGCCTACCCCAATCCTACCCAGAAAGGCCGAATAGTCAAGGGATGTGATCTGCATTTGCAATGGGCCTTCGCTTACTTTTGGCGGGGGAACATATTTTATAATACCATCCAGCAATGGCTCAATATTGTCAATTTGCTCCAATGAATCGTTGAACCAGCCATTTTTGCCGGAGCCATAGTAGGTAGGAAAATTCAATTGATCTTCCGTAGCATCCAGGTTAAAGAACAGTTCAAATATCGCATCATGCACTTCATCGGGGCGGCAATTTGGTTTATCAACCTTGTTGATGATAACGATAGGTTTCAGGTTTAACTGCAATGCTTTTTGCAGAACAAATCTTGTCTGGGGCATGGGTCCTTCAAAAGCATCTACCAGCAAACAAACCCCATCGGCCATTTTCAATACCCTTT
>JBDTUH010000008.1:0-253836 GCA_040007815.1 Chitinophagaceae bacterium | reverse complement strand
GGATAGCTATTCTGGTTAATTTCTTCGCATAATAAAATTATTAGGATAATCAGCATTATGTGAATATTAGCATAATGCAGATGCCATCCTGGACAGAATTATACATAATGCTCACCGACTTGAATTAAAGGGAGAGTCAATGAGAAAAAAACGAGCAAGCGAAAATGCACTTATTAACTAAATTTGCTAACAAACAGTAAGAAAAAGACATTGAAATTATTAACCACTAACATACCTGAACAGACAAATCTTCGCCAGCAAAACAGGTGGTCAATTTGCCTCGGCCTGAGGTGGTCAATTTAATCGGCGCTTCCATCCTTACTACTGTCCTGGATATTTTCTATACTTCGGCCCGTCAAATTCCATAAAATCCTGTTTTGAAGATTGGGCTTTAAAGTTTGCGCATTTGATTGATACCAAACGGCTAATGCAAATACCAATGGTGTAATTTTCATAATATCTTATATTATTGTAGGTTAGCTTTGCAAAATTGCCCTTCTAACCAATAATATACCTGTTCAAACTCGTATCAAGTTTGTACAAAAACGATTCATCCAAAATATTACAGGGAAATGAATGAAATAAGTAACGAGCCGTATATTAAGAGCTGCCTCCAAAAAATAGAGGACCGGCTCAAGTGGGGGCCAAGCCAAAACTGGGCTAATTATGATTTTGAAAAATTGAGTTTGGAAATTGAAGATAAGACCAGTGTGGTACTAAGTATTACTACCTTAAAACGACTTTGGGGAAAAGTAAAATACGGGCATTCACCTACACTTACGACTTTAAACACACTTGCCAGATTTTTGGATTATAATGATTGGCGGTCATTTATAAAGGACATAAATACTTGCAAACAGGAAATTCCAGATGCAAAAAGCGAAATTATTGCAGAAAGGAATGATAATGACAAGAAAAATAAATTTAAAATATCAATCCCTTTTTCCGCAGCATCAGTACTAATATTTTTTGCAATCACTTTTATGATATTTTCCGTCAGGAAGGATTCAGAAGCACACAGAATTGATATTGCATCGTATCACTTTAAAGCCGATAAAATTATTTCAGAAGGTGTGCCCAATTCGGTAGTATTCACTTATGATGCGTCAGCGGCTAATACTGATTCAATATTTATTATACAAACCTGGGATATAAAAAGAAAAACACTTATTTCTAAAAACAACGATAAACATTCCGCCATTTATTACTATCCTGGTTTTTTCCGTACAAAATTAATAATAGATAATACAGTAGTTAAATCCCACGATTTACAAATTACTTCAAATGGCTGGCTTTGTTTGGCAGAAAACGAGCCTGCTCCAATTTATTTTAAGAAAGAAGAGTATCAGAAAAGCGATAAAATTGAAATAGATAGGGATGTTTTGAAAAAGTATAATTTTTCTTTAAGCCCCATACCGCCCAAAATCCGGTTCTTTAATCAAAGAGACATGGGTGATTTGATGAACGATAATTTTAATTTTGAAACAACTCTTAAAAATGAATTTAACGAGGGAAGCAATGCCTGCCAATATGTAGAAGTATTGATTCAATGCAAGGATGATGTTATTATTATTCCATTAGCAGCAAGAGCATGTGCCGGTAAAATGTATCTTTATGCTGCCGGTAAGGAATTAAAAAGCGAAGAAGCGGATTTATCAGGATTCGGAGCAGACCTTAATCAATGGACTACTTTAAGGATTGAGGCCAAGGATAAGAAAATGATTTTTTATGTAAACAATATAGGGGCTGCTTCTTTTGTTTTTCCAAACAGCCCCTCAGGTATTGTTGGTGTACAGTACCGGTTTAATGGTGTAGGTGCAGTACGTAATACTTGGTTTGAGACAAAGAGCCGAAGAATAGTAATGGATTAGATTAATAGGTTCTTAGCAATAAGTAATCTTTTTAAACTTATGTTCATTATAAAATCTTTAAAATTTATAGCGAAGTAAATGTTCCTTATTTCATTTTCTCAAACTAATGATCTTTAATTCCGCAAAAGTACATTCCTTTATTACATACAGCATAATTCTTTGTGTGGTGGTTTGGCTATTTTCATGCAATTCTATTAAACCTGTAACACTAAATAATTTATTACAAACTTTAAGTTCCGGTGAAATCGCTAAACTTGACGGGGAATACGAAATCATATCTTCTGACACTTCTTATCCTACATTGGCACGGGCACTGACTTTTGCCGGCAAAAAATATTTAAATAGTTTTAACCATCTTGATCAATTAGCCAAGAGGGACATAAGACTGAAAATAAAATCAATTGACGATAGACATTTAAGAATTACCGTTTACAGCCGGGATAAGGTGATTAAGACTAAAGAAATAAAAGGGAGATTAGCCGAAAATTATTTTCATTTCAAGCTTACCAAGATATCCTCTGTTTTCCCGTTTTATTTAATTCTAAATCTTTACAAGAGACAAGAGAACAGAATAGGATTAACTAAAAGTGGAGACTTACTTTTGGACAGCTATGAAGGGGGCGTATTATTGCTAATTTTCATTCCAACATTTGGGGGTGACACCGGTAGCTATAATCTAATTTTTAAAAAAAAGTAAAGTAACAGCAAAAAGGTTAACTCGGTTATAGAAGTGTTCAATATACACCTTCCATCGTTTCTTTGCAAACCTATTGACGTACTAAGCGATATAAATGAAGGCATACACCTTTTAGACCATATTTTTGCCACACATAGCATATTTTTAGATCATGGTAAAGGCAAACTGGGACCTGGTGGCGCTTCTTAACGCAGAACAGGTTTATTTCATTTGAATAATCAATTAAGCATTTTCTCAAAACCTTTGAAGCAATTCCCTCGTTATTGAAAAGCACTAAACTGTTTTTCAGCCTTTTTTTTATTGCTGAATTTAAATTACATTCAAACTAACATTATCGGTTAACTACAAGCTTATGCGACAGGTATTTTTATTGCTTTTTTCAGTAGTTGTAGTTCAAACTTATGCCCGGGAATCTGGAGTAATTACAGGTAAATGGCTGAAAACACTAAAGGAGGATTTAATAATTGAAGTATATAAATTTGAAAATGAATATCGGGGTGAGATAACATGGGTAAAAGATACCACTGCAAAAACAAGTTGGGTTTCAAATTCTGGACCGGTTGAAATATAATGAAAAAAAGGAAATATAGTCGGACGAAAAAGTTCACAATCCTGTATCAGGTAACACGTAAGAGGCAAATGCAAAAATCCGAGCTAATGGTACGCTGGAAGGTTTTGCTCATAAGGGCATGAAATTAATAGGCAGAAAAAAATATTTTAAAAGGGGTAAATAAGTTAGTTTCCGGAAAGTGAAAAATTGCCATCGATTCCGGAATTTAAAATTACCAACGTATTCCGGTCCCATAGCGCCATATAATAATTGAGTATTATTTATGTTGTCTTCAAAATAGATTAACTCAGCGTGGCATATTGCCAGCAATGACACCAGCCCTGCTGAAGGTATAATTTCTTTTATAAATCCTCCATAGAAAAAGGGCAGTTTTTACACTGCCCCCTGCAAGAGTTAACTCCTAAATATCGAAATAATAAATGTACTTAAAGAATAAAAATTAGAACTAATAAAAGTAAAAATCTAAATAGAAAAAATGAATCTAAAATAGCGAAACAAACGAGTTAACGCCTTGCTCTGTAAAAATACGAGTATATTAACGAAAAAGGATTTTTATTTATATGTCACTTAATGGGTATAAAACAGCCACACAAAAGACACATTTAAAATTAAAGATAGCAAGATGGAAAATTGGAGCTACATATGTGAAATTCATAGAGCGGTCGTTTTGACGACTAGTCAAACCTTGTAAAATCGGAATTTCATCAGGTCTGCGACTTCCGACAAAACTGGTAACGGCGGTCAATTCTTTTGGATCGTTAATTAATTCAAAAATTGATCTTTAAAGCTTGTGGGCAACATCCCTGTTTCTTTTTTAAAAAGCCGGGAGAAGTAAGACATGTTTTCAAAACCCAAATCGTACGCTATTTCAGAGATAGTTTTATCTTTTTTTCTGAGCCTGTTTTTGGCCTCATTGATAAGTGCGATATGAATAAGGTCAATGGCAGTTTTCCCGGTTTCCACTTTCAGCAAATCAGTAAGGTAACGTGCTGAAATGTTCAGACTGTTTGCCAAATTCACAACTGAGGGTAACCCATTTTCAGAAAGGGAACCCTCCTTAATATACTTCCGTAAGATTTTATTAAACTCTGTTACGGTTTTCCCGGATAACTGCTTTCGGTTGATGAATTGTCTTTTATAAAACCGTTCAGCATATTTGAGCATGGAATTAATGCCCGCGAGAATAATCTCTTTACTGAATTCATCTTCACTATTATTATATTCTTGTTCTATTGTGTGAAAAATATTCCAGATAATTTTTTCTTCTTTCGGTGCCAGGTTGATTTAAGTCTTTAATCAATAAGACCTTGGTAATTATATTATTCTGTCTTTTCAGGATTTAAATGTGAAAGTGTTTTCTCGTCCTCTGCGATAGCCTATTTTTGGCTAAGTAGTCTTGAAAAGTGTATCAACTGTGGTTAGTTAATTGATGTGAATTTCAGTACTCTTATAAAGTAGTATTTATCTGTGTAAAGTGCTGTAAGTTCTTTAGGTTGATAGAGTAAATGATAGAGAAAAAAGTCGAGTAATTGATTTTCAACATATTGAATTTGTAAATGCCAACCGTCCGGTCCGCGAAGGCTCTGAATAATCAGGGCTTTTTTCATTTATGTATCCGGTGTTTATCATAAAGAGCCTGAACAATTTTTTTAAGTTTAAGCAAGCATATTTTTTTGATATTAGCCATAGCCCGGATTTTTTGCAAGAAATTCTCAATCAGCACTTCAATGCCTATAGTTTAGTTTTACTCGTCAAAAACTTTCCGCTATTTTTAAATAACATTATTTAAAATAGACATGAGAGGTTCCCTCGCATCACCACCTCCTTTTAGCTGGGACGACTGGTATGGCTCCGTCGGTGGCAGGTCCATTCATATCGCCGAAGTGGATGCTATACTTCATGAAATAAGAGAGTATCAATACCCAAAATTCAAAGGTGATACGAACCCGCGGCAAACTGTTTTCGAAAACCCCTTGTCAGCCGCGACTGCTGTAAAAAAGAAAGCCTTTGAACTCGGTGCCGACGAAGTGGGGATTGCTGAAATAGAGCCCACAGATATTTATAAAGACAGGGTGGTAAACGAAAAATATGCCATCGTAGTTGGGCAAAAAATGTTGTGGCGCAGTTTCCAGGAAGTGCCTTCGCATGATTCAGCTGTCGAATGTTTGCGCATTTATTTTTCCTTGGGAGAGATCGTTATTCAATTGGCTGATTATATCCGCAGTCTCGGTTACGCCTGTACAGTGGAGCATCCTATCGGCGATAGTGATGTGCTGCACGTTCCGTTAGCACTCAAGGCTGGGTTCGGAGAACTCGGCAGGCACGGCTCTATCATTCATCCTAAAATGGGTCCATTGTTTCGTTTGGGAAGTGTGATCACCGATATGCCACTGCAAACCGACAAGCCAATAGATGCGGGGATAGCCGCATTTTGCGATAACTGTAAGGCGTGCCGCAAATATTGCCCCGCCAATGCCATCCCGGATAAGCGTTCGCCGGAAGCGGGTAAGGATCACCTGGGCAATGACCGCTATAAAGTAGATACCGGCAAATGCTTTCCTTATTTCGCCGCACATAACTATTGTTCGATCTGCCTGCCCGTATGTGTTTATCATCATAAAGAATGGGCGAAAGATTTTGAAGGATTCACCACCAAATTATTTCCTTCAGTGGAATTGAAAGATCCACCCAAACCAACAGATCCTGATGTGCCAAAACATTGGTATCCGCAAATCAACCGGGAAAATTTAAAAATATCATGAGACAATTAATGTTTTTGCTATTGATGTGTTCTTCATCATTGATGGCCCAGGACAGTGCATGGATCAAAGACCATTACTACAAGACCGAACGTTATATCACGATGCGGGATGGTATCAGGCTTTTCACAGCGATGTATATACCTAAAGACAGTAGTGAAAGGCATCCCATCCTTTTCAACAGGACCCCTTACTCTTGTGCACCATACGGCGAAAATAACTGGCGCCCCTGGTGGAACAGGTTTCAGCGGGAGTATTTTAAAGAAGGCTATATTATGGTTGTCCAGGATATGCGTGGTCGTTATATGAGTGAAGGTGAATTTAATATCATCCCGGCTTATATAAAGAACAAAAAATCAAAGTCTGATGTTGACGAAGCCAGCGATGCGTATGATGCGATTGACTGGCTGGTAAAAAATGTTCCCGGTAATAATGGCAAAGTGGGTGTTGTTGGTATTTCCTATCCGGGTTTCGCCGCAACAGAAGCTTCATTAAGCGGTCACCCTGCTCTAAAGGCAGTTAGTCCGCAGGCGCCGACAACAGACGCTTTTATGGGAGATGATGTACACCATAACGGAGCGTTTTTCCTTTCAGATACTTATGGCTTCCTGGTGCAATTTGGCATTGGTAAACCGAGATCCGGTCCCACGACAGAAAATGCTGTTGGTATCCCTCCATTCACCGCCGATGCCTATGATTTCTATTTGAGGATGGGAGCGATCAGCAATATGACTAAGCTTGTCAAAAAAAATAATATCCGTATTTGGGATGAATTGATCAGTCATCCGGATTATGACGATTGGTGGAAAGCCCACAATACGAGAAACGGGTTATTCGATGTTAAACCTGCGATGATGGAAGTAGGAGGGTTATTTGATGCGGAGGATTGCTTCGGTGCGTGGAATGTATATAAAGCGATAGAAAAACAAAGTCCTGCAACCAATAACAAGCTGGTCATTGGTCCGTGGTCTCATGGGCAATGGGGAACTGCCGATGGTACGCATTTGGGAAATGTCCGGTTTGGGTCAAATACTTCGGCATGGTTCCAGCAGAACAGGGAAATTCCTTTTTTCAATTATTATCTTAAAGGAAAAGGCAGCCTCGACAGCATGGCAAAAGCTACTGTTTTTTTTACAGGGGAAAATAAATGGCATGAGTTCAGTATATGGCCACCGAAAGACATGCAGCTGAAAAATCTTTACCTGCATGAAAATAATGGGTTAGGGTTTACAGCACCTTCTACAAAGAATAGGCCCGATGAATATGTCAGCGACCCGGCGAGGCCAGTTCCTTACACGGAAGGCATACACGAAGATCGTACAAGAGAATACATGATCGATGATCAGCGGTTTACCGCCAACAGGACAGATGTGCTCGTTTATAAAACAGATACTTTGAAAGAGGATCTGACTCTCGGTGGACCGCTGACCGCAAACCTTAAGGTAAGCATCTCAACGACCGACGCTGATTTCGTGGTGAAATTAATAGATGTATTCCCGGATAATTTTGAATATGAACGGGAGCCAGGTCAGCGTGAACCAGGCTATGTGATGAATGGCTACCAGATGCTGGTACGGGGAGATATAATGCGCGGCCGTTACCGCAACAGCTTTGAAAAGCCGGAAGCATTTGTACCCGGAAAAGTTTCCGAAGTAAAATTTACCTTGAATGATGTGGCGCACACTTTCAAAAAAGGGCACCGTATCATGTTACAAATTCAAAGCAGTTGGTTTCCGCTGGTGGACCGCAACCCGCAAAAGTTTGTAAACATCTATACTTGCAGGGATGAGGATTTTCAGAAAGCGACGATAAGAATATATCATGATGTCGCTAATCCTTCTTTTATTGCGCTTCCTGTGTTACAGTAAAAACGCCAGAGGTTTCAGAATTAATAACCAGCCAACCGTAATAAAATGAGTACAGGTAAAATAATTGTTATCGGCAGTGCTAATACTGACATGGTAGTAAAATCAAAAAAACTTCCATTACCGGGCGAAACAATATTGGGTGGTACTTTCTTTATGAATGCGGGCGGCAAAGGCGCTAACCAGGCTGTTGCAGCGGCGAGGTTGGGAGGAAACGTAACCTTAGTGACAAAAGTGGGGAATGATATATTCGGGAAACAAACCATAGAAGGATTAAAAAAAGAAAATATCAATACCGATTATGTTTTTGTTGACGAAGAAACTCCATCCGGTACCGCGTTGATCATGGTAAACGAGGAAGGTGAAAATTGTATCGTGGTCGCCCCTGGAGCAAATGCAAAACTTTTACCGGGCGATATTGGGCAGATCAGAAGTATTGCGGATGCGGAAATTATTCTAATGCAATTGGAAATTCCGATGGAAACAATTGAAGCCGTGGCAAAACTGGTGAAAATGAATCAGCAAAAACTAATCATCAACCCGGCGCCGGCACAGCCGTTGAGTGATGAATTGTTGAATGGTTTATTCCTGTTAACTCCCAATGAAACAGAAGCCTTTTTGCTAACGGGTATTAAAGTAGACAATGAAACAACCGCGTCAGAGGCTGCTAATATTTTTTTAAGCAAAGGGGTACAGAACGTAATCATTACCTTAGGAAAACAAGGGGCTTATTTCCAAAACAACAATATTGAATTAAAAGTTGATGCACCGCTTGTGCAGGCAATGGATACAACTGCTGCGGGTGATACATTTAGTGGTGCATTAACGGTTGCTATTATGGAAAAGATGGAATGGAAGGACGCCATTCAATTTGCAGTAAGAGCTGCTTCTATTTCTGTGACAAGAATGGGCGCCCAGGCATCTGTTCCCTATAGGAATGAAATCGATAGTTGATTTTTTATCATTTAATACTTGCCACATGTTTATCGTAGAAAATTATGGCTTAGCCATTGCGCTTTGTGTTGTTACCATGGTGTGCTGGGGTTCCTGGGCCAACACGACAAAACTTACCAGCAAAACCTGGCGATTTGAACTTCTATATTGGGACTATGGTTTTGGTATTTTGCTCACTACTTTATTATTGGCATTTACACTAGGAAGTAATGGAAGCGAAGGCCGGGGTTTTCTCAACGATATAAACCAGGCGGAATCCGGTAATTTATTTTCCGCGTTCGCTGGGGGTGTGGTTTTTAATTTAGCGAACATTCTATTGGTGGCGGCCATCGGCATTGCCGGTATGTCCGTTGCTTTTCCGGTAGGTATTGGCATTGCATTGGTACTGGGTGTAATTGTCAATTATATTTCAAATCCACAGGGAAACCCAGTTTTGATCTTTGGAGGAGTTGCATTGATCACATTGGCTATTATACTTAATGCCAGGGCGTATCAGAAATTACAGACGAATAGCGAAGGTGGAGTTTCTAAAAAAGGATTAATTCTATCAGTGGTGAGCGGATGTTTAATGGGTTTATTTTATAAGTATGTCGCGGGTTCGATGGTTACCAATTTTAATATTCCTGAAACGGGGAAATTGACTCCTTATACAGCATTGGTGGTTTTCGCCATCGGTATTGTGATCAGCAGTTTTGTCTTTAATACTATACAAATGAGGCGTCCGTTTAGCGGGACGCCGGTAACATTTTCAACTTATTTTAAGGGTGTAACCAGGGATCATTTGATAGGTATTTTGGGTGGTATTATCTGGTGTGCAGGAATGTCATTAAGTATTATCGCATCGGGTAAAGCTGGTCCGGCTATTTCCTATGGATTAGGTCAGGGTGCAACGGTGGTGGCAGCACTTTGGGGTATTTATGTCTGGAAGGAATTTGATAAAGCTCCGGCAGGGACCAAGCCCTTATTAAATATCATGCTGCTTTTATACATAGCCGGTCTGGCGATGATTATTCTTTCCAAATAAATTTTATAGTTACAGGCTACACAAACGTTATACTAATGAATAATGTTGGTAAATGAGCTCAGGAAACTCAAAATCTTTTTAATAAGATGACAGAGCCCTGATTTAGTTTCTTAAATTGTAGCGATAATTGAAGCCGGTACTTAATAACACGATAAAATTTCAGCGCATCTAAAAAAATTGACGTATCAATGATAAAAACCAGTACGGGTTTAAAACCATCTGACCTGAATAACAAGCTGAAAAGATTCTGGGAGCTATCTGCGGAAAAAATTCACCTGATTGAAAAGAATTATGACACTTCAAGCGGCTCTCCTGTTTTTACTGTTAAAGGTAATTATACAACCCGTGGATGGACAGAATGGACCCAGGGTTTTCAATACGGCTCCGCTATTTTACAATATGATGCCACAGGAGAAAAGTCAGCGCTCGAATCAGGACGACGGAAAACGGTTGGATCAATGGCGCCGCATATCAGTCATACCGGCGTGCATGATCATGGGTTTAACAATGTGAGCACTTATGGTAATTTGCTTCGTTTGATGAAGGAAGGCAAAATTCCTTTCAATGAATGGGAAAAGAACTTTTATCAACTGGCATTAAAAATATCCGGTGCCGTGCAGGCCGGCCGGTGGACAAAAATAAAAGACGGCGGGTTTATTCATTCTTTCAACGGACCGCATTCTCTTTTTGTTGATACCATACGTTCCGTGCGTCCACTTCTTCTTAGTCATGGGTTGGGTCATGTTCTTCAATCCGAAGGTGATGTTCGCATAAGTTTATTGGAAAGAGCCATTCAACACTTGAAAGCTACTGCTGATTATTCCGTTTTTTATGGAGAGGGTCGTGATATGTATGATGTTTGGGGACGGACGGCACACGAAAGTATCTTTAATATAAAAGATGGAAATTTTCGCTGTCCTAATTCACAACAGGGGTATACAGGTTTTAGTACATGGACAAGAGGCCTTGCCTGGGCCATTTGCGGATTTGCTGAACAGATTGAATGGTTTGATACTGCCAGTGAAACAAACTTCAAAGAACTTTCCGGCAAAGAAAATATTTTGTCATTGCTTATGAAGGGGGCGAAAGCTACCTGTGATTTTTATATTGACAATACTCCTGTTGATGGTGTACCCTATTGGGATACTGGTGCTCCCGGCCTTAAGAATCTCGGAGATTATTTGAATAAACCGGCCGACCCGTTCAATGATTTTGAACCTGTTGATAGTTCAGCAGCGGCAATAGCAGCCCAGGGACTATTAAGATTTGGAAGATATCTTCAGCAAAAAGGAGAAATGGAAAAGGGAGATCGTTACTGGCAGGCCGGACTTACGGTCTTGAATACGATTTTTGGTGAGCCTTATTTGAGTACCGATTCAAAACACCAGGGTTTGTTATTGCATTCCATTTACCACCGGCCCAATGGATGGGATTATATACCCGATGGAAGTAAGATTCCCAACGGGGAATCAAGCATGTGGGGAGATTATCATGTCCGGGAAGCGGCTCTGTATATTCAGCGGATAATAAATAAAGAAACGTATTATACTTTTTTCAACATTTAATGGATTCAACCACACATACAGATCTTTCCGGTTTGTGTATCCACACGATTACCACCAAACCATGGAAGATAGAAGACGCTGCAAAGAATTTTTCAGCAGCTGGTGTTAAAGGCATTACGGTTTGGCGTGATGCATTGGAGGGAAAAAATATCAGCGAAACCGGGAGAATGTTGCGTGAGCATGATTTAAGCATTGTGTCATTATGCCGCGGTGGATTTTTTCCGAATAAAGATGTAAACAAAAGGAAGTTAGCGATAGATGATAACAGGAAAGCCATTGAAGAAGCTGCTGAGCTGGGAACCAAAATGCTGGTGCTGGTTTGCGGTGCTGATCCATCCCAATCGCTTGAAGAATCAAGAAAACAAATTTACGATGGAATCGCGGCCATCCTTCCGTTGGCATCAGCGGCAGGTGTGAAGCTGACAATAGAACCGCTGCATCCCATGTATGCTGATACCCGTTCGGCGATCAACACGTTAGCACAGGCGAATGATATGGCTGAAGAACTGAATTCACCCTGGGTAGGTGTTGCTGTAGATGTGTATCATCTTTGGTGGGATCCGGCACTGGAAAAAGAAATAAAGCGATGCGGGGAGAATGGGAATCTTATGGCATTTCATATCTGCGACTGGAAAACACCGACAACAGATATGCTGCTTGACAGGGGTTTGATGGGCGAAGGATGCATTCCTGTCAAAAAAATCAGATCGTGGGTGGAAGATGCAGGGTTTACCGGGTTTAATGAAGTAGAAATTTTTTCCAACGCCTGGTGGAACGAGGATCAATCGGAGTTTCTTTCCAAAATCATCAATGCATACAAAGAGCATTCTTAAATTAAGTGATTAACCATCAGAATATGAAAGAACATAAAATAGGGATCATCATGAATGGTGTTACCGGGCGAATGGGCACCAACCAGCACTTATTGCGATCTATAGCGGAAATAATTAAACAAGGTGGTGTAAAAATAAATCCGGGTGAAACAATCATGCCCGATCCTGTCCTGGTCGGTCGTGATGAAAATAAATTGCAAAAACTTTGCGCCTTGTCAGGTGTACAAAAGATGAGTACTGATCTTGAATCGGTATTGGCTGATCCTTACAATATCATCTACTTCGATGCGCAAACGACGGGCAGGCGTGCGGATGCGATTACGAAAGCCGTCAAAGCAGGGAAGCATATTTATTGCGAAAAACCAATTGCCGTTAATACAAAACAGGCAATGGAATTGTACGAGCTGTGTAGAAATGCCGGAGTAAAAAACGGTGTAGTACAGGACAAACTCTGGCTGCCGGGTATTATCAAAATAAAACGGCTTATTCAACAAGGGTTCTTTGGTAAAATACTTTCGGTGAGAGGGGAGTTTGGCTATTGGGTATTTGAAGGCGATTCTATTCCTGCACAAAGGCCATCGTGGAATTACCGGAAAGAAGATGACGGAGGTATTATTGTTGATATGCTTTGTCATTGGCGATATGTATTGGATGATATATTTGGAAAAGTAAAAGCGGTTTCCTGTTTGGGCGCCACACATATTGATAAAAGAGTAGATGAACAAGGCAAGATATATGCATGTACCGCCGATGATGCCGCCTATGCGACATTCGAACTGGAAAATGGTATTGTCGCACATTTTAATTCATCATGGACGGTGAGAGTAAGACGTGATGACCTGTTGACATTACAGGTGGATGGTACCAAAGGATCCGCCGTTGCGGGTTTGCGTGAATGTTATATCCAGCATTATGGCAACACGCCAAAGCCTGTATGGAATCCTGATATCGTTCAACCTATCAATTTCTTTGAAGGCTGGTCAAAAGTTCCGGAACAGGAAATCTATGACAATGCTTTTAAGGTGCAATGGGAATTGTTTTTAAAACATGTGGTGAAAGGAGATTCGTTCCGCTGGGATCTTCGTGAAGGGGTAAAAGGTGTGCAGCTGGCGGAAAAAGGATTGGAGAGTTGGGCGAAAAAATGTTGGGTGGACGTTCCTGGATTATAAAAATTACTAGGATGAAACAAGTAGCATTAGTTACAGGTGGAAGCAGGGGCATTGGTTTGGGGATTGTAAAACAGCTTGCCATACAGGGCTTTGATATTGCTATCAATGGTGTGCGTCCTGTTGAAGATGTTGAAGCTGTTATTGAAAGCATTAAAGCTCCTGGTGTGGAGGTTATTTATTGCCAGGGTAATATTGCTATAACAGCCGACAGGAAAAAAATACTGCAACAGGCAAGAAGCCATTTTAATAGATTAAACATACTGGTGAATAATGCGGGCATTGCGCCCACAGAAAGACGTGATGTGCTCAGCACAACCGAAGAAAGTTTTGATGACGTTATTGGCACCAACCTGAAAGGAAATTATTTTTTAACACAGGATGCGGCTAACTGGATGATTGAACAAAAAAAAGCGGATGCAAATTTTACGGGTTGCATTATAAACATATCATCTGTTTCCGCTACGGTTGTTTCTGTAAACCGGGGTGAGTATTGTATTTCCAAAGCAGGCATTAGCATGGCGACGCAACTTTTTGCTGTACGGCTAGGCGAATATGACATCCCTGTGTATGAAGTTCGTCCCGGTGTTATCAATACGGATATGACGGCAGGTGTAAAAGAAAAATATGATGCTTTGATTGAACAGGGTTTGTTTGTACAAAAACGCTGGGGCCAGCCGGAAGACGTGGCAAAATGTGTCGGCGCCCTTGCAATGGGAGGTTTTCCATACTCTACCGGCCAGGTTTTTATGGTGGATGGAGGAATTACTATTCCGCGTTTGTAATGATTTATTGGAACGAACTTTTTAAGGAATAAATAAAATAAGTTAAGATGAAAAGAAATTTGCTATTGTTATTCAGTGTCTACCTTTTATTTCCTTTTAAAATCAGTGCATACGCAAGCAACTTGCCTTATCCTTTTAAAATTCTTCCCCAACCACAAAATGTAACCCTGCTTAATGGACAGGGACTTCAGTATGGCGGTTTGCAATCTGTAATAATAAGGGGAGATTTTAAAATTCCTGTTATGGGTGCGATACTTTCTCAGCTCGCTATTGGAAGCCAGCCTGGAAAGGGTACACTCACGCTTATCCTTGATAAATCAATTAGCTCGCTTCCGTCGGAGGAAGGATACCTGATGACCATTACCAAAGACAACATAGAAATAAAGGCTACGGGAGAAGCCGGTTTATTTTACGGTTGTCAATCCCTGGAACAATTGCTGGAAGATGCAAGAGATTTTAAAAAACCAATTCCTTCCAGCACCATTACTGACTACCCGGTGTTGTCTTATCGTGCCGTTCATTTTGATGTAAAGCATCACCTGGATCACATGAATTATTATTATGAAAGTATCGACAGACTGGCACGATACAAGATCAATGCAGTAGTTTTTGAATTTGAAGATAAACTTCGTTACCAACGTCAACCACTTGTCGGCGCTCCGCAATCGATCAGCCTTGATGAAATGGCTGCCTTAACGAAATATGCTCAGGAAAGACATATAGAAATTACGCCGCTGGTGCAGGGCCTGGGTCATGCTACTTTTATTTTGAAGCATGAGGCTTATGCCGGTCTTCGTGAATTGCCCTGGAATCATTGGGCGTTTTGTCCATTGAATGAAGGCACTTACCAGGTGTTATTTGATTTGTACCGGGATGCTATCAAAGCTACACCGGGTTCAAAGTATCTTCATATCGGGGGCGATGAAATTGGTAATATCGGTTTGTGCCCGCGTTGCAAACCTACTGCTGATAAAGAAGGAATGATGGCGCTGAATCTGTACTGGTTGAAAAGAGTATGTGAATTTGCAAAAGAAAATAACCGTATTCCTATTTTCTGGGATGATATGCCTTTGCAACATGCCGGTTTGTACAAATCAACCTGGAGTGACGACGTAACATTGGCAGAGGCGAATGAAGCATGGAAGCAAGGTGTTCCAAAACTCGATAGTCTGCAGATGGATTTCCCCAAAAACTGTGTTTATATGCGCTGGAATTATTCTATGGCTAATCAGCCCGGCAATATTCTCGCATTGGATTGGTATAAAACTCATGGATTAAAAGCAATGATTGCCACCGCTACGAATGCCGAAGGAGGGATGTTGTTTCAATCTGATGAAAGGAACAAAGGAATGGCTTCATCCGGTGTCATTTCCATTCAAAGTTTTATACAACTGGCGGCTAAAAAAAATATTTCAGGAATGCTTTGCACGGCATGGGATGATAAATCGCCCCATATGGAAAACTACTGGCGGGGATTTATCGCAGCGGCTGAGTATAGCTGGTCGCCCAATGGCCGTACGCTGGAAGAGTATGACGTTGTCTGGTTGCAACGAGAGTTTGGGCTATCGTTACCTGGGTATACAAAGTTTAATGACCAGTTGAGAAGCGGTTCCGTTTTATGGTATGAAGCTTTTTTCAAGAATGGGAATCTTTTAGATGATGATAATGCGTTGCAGAGCATGAAACAGGTTGAGCATTGGCTAAAGCCTTTGGAAGGAAGGGAAAATACAGCTTTTGATTATACAACGAAATTGATTGAATTGCCTGATCTGAAATCACCGGGATCATGGAGTCAAAAGTATAAAGACCGTCTCAGCCAATCTGCTAGTCAAATAAATAATTATACTGCAGTCGCCCAAAAACTGAAAGAGTTGTACAACAGTTCCAGCAGAAATAAATATTACTGGAGTCTGTCATTGGCCTTATATAATTTACAGGCTTCCGCACCCCGCATATTATTAGCACTTAAAAAAACAGACAGTCCCGGGAAAGCGCAGCAGAAATCCGGAATAGAAGAGGTGAAAAATGCCTTAATGCAATTCCGGGAAGCCTGGGAAGAAGTGCAATCGGTGTATAGTCAAACACGTTTTATCGCTTACCCATCCAATTTTGTTGCAGACCGGTATTTTCATTTAGCGAGCCAGCGTGAAGATCTTACCTGGATGATACAAGCGGAAGAGTTATATGAAGGAATGATAAAAAAATGGATACAAAGCCAACTATAAACCGATAACAAGAGAGAAAACCTAACTGAAAAATGCAAACCGAAAAATTAAATGCAGGACAATATAAAGTAGCCGCGACGGGTTTTCTCAGCTTATTTTCCATAGTAGGAATAATGTTTTATGGCCTTCCTTTCTTTTTTGATTTTTGGGTAAAAGATTTTGGATGGTCCCGTGCCACCGTAACATCCGGTAACATCATTGGAAAAATAATTGTAGGCCCCTTACTTGGGTTTGGAGCGGGATGGTTCGTTGATCGTTTTGGTCCGAAAAGGTTAATGCTGTCAGGTATTTTAATAGCAGGTGTGGCGGTAATGGGTTTCAGTTTGATGACGTCGGTATGGCAATTTTATTTTTTCTATTTTTTAGTAGCGGTGGGATATATGTTTGGTGGCCCATTACCAAACCAGGTGTTAATCTCCAGATGGTTTAAGCAATCAAGAGGCAAAGCGATGGGGATCGCTTATCTCGGAATTGGTGTGGGTGGTATGTTAGTGCCACATATTGCCAAAGCCCTGAATTATCAAATGAACTGGCGTTCCTCAGTGGTTGTATTGGGAGTGATTATGATTGCTGTCGCATTTCCAATGGCATTGTTTGTAAAAGAATCTCCGGGTCGTAAGGTCCAGGATAAAACAGACGATGAGCCTAAAATACCATTGGCTACTGTTGTAAAGGGTAAAGCGTTTTATTTATTGGCTATCGGTAGTATGTGCTCTATTGGAGCCGTGTCTGGAATAAGTCAAAACCTGAAATTATTTTTTAGTCTTGATTTAAATTATACACAGGGACATGCCGCCAATATTATTTCAATGGTATTGGGTGCGAGTATTGTTGGTCGTTTATTAATGGGATGGCTGGCAGACCGCTACCATAAGAAGTATGTGATGATGCTGATTTATACACTCATTTCACTATCCATTTTGTTACTTTATTATGCATCAACACCAGGTGTTATTTATGTTTTCGCTTTTATATTCGGTATTGGTCTCGGTGGAGATTATATGATCATTCCTTTAATGGCCGCGGAATTGTTTGGTGTGAAAGTAATGGGACGAGTAATGGGACTTATATTAACCGTAGATGGATTAGGAGAGGCCTTTGGTCCCATCCTGGCAGGTGGTTTGCGTGACCGGACGGGGAGTTACTCTACGGGTTTTACCGCGTTGATTTTATTATCTGTAATTGGCACCATCGCAGTGGCGATGCTGCCAGCTAAGAAAAATATTTAACAATCATTTGAAATAGGAAAGAACTTTTAGTTTCAGTATAACCAACAGAGAAAGACTAAAATTATCTTTTTAATACTGTTCATATTGTTGGCAGGATTATACCGGATAGGGTGAAATGTCCCATCTGTTAAACACTAATGCCGCTTGTTGAGAAACCATTTGTGGGAATTTTTAAAACTTTTAAAATGGTATTTTCTAAAAAGAGAAATGTTGCCGTTATTAATGTAGTAATGATTTTCATTCTAATTATGGCTGCTTGCAGGAATAAAATAGAAAGCTCCGGTGCGGTAGAGGCAAAGGATGCATTGTCTACTTTCCAGGTGGCGGATGGATTTAAAATTGAAATGATAGCATCTGAACCCCTGGTCACCGATCCTGTGGATATGGAAATAGATGAGTATGGCCGTCTTTACGTAGTGGAGATGCATGGTTATCCTTTAGACAAAAGCGGAAGCGGTAAAATAATTCTTCTTTCTGATACAGATGGCGACGGCAATATGGATAAAAGAATTGTTTTTAAAGAAGGGTTGATGTTGCCGTCCGGTATTATGCGATGGAAAAAAGGAGTATTGGTTACCGATGCTCCCAATCTTCTTTACCTTGAAGATACGGATGGAGATGGCCGGGCGAATTTAACGGATACCATACTTCATGGTTTTGCCTTGACAAATCCACAGCACAATGTAAACAATCCCATTTATGGATTAGATAATTGGATATACCTGGCGCACCAGGAGTCAGTTTCTACAAGAGATTATCAGGAAGAATTTGGTGATGAAGGATCGGAGATCATCTTCCCGGGTTATCCTAATGCTCCCCGGCTTCCGAAAAATGCCAATGGACATTCTATCCGATTTCGTCCTGATCAAAAATTAATTGAGATGGCTTCCGCCAGTTGCCAGTTTGGACACACTTTCGACGAATGGGGACATAGATTTGGCTGCAACAATTCCAACCAGGGCTACCAGGAAGTAATTGCCAATCGTTATTTTGACCGTAATCCTGATCTGGTTATTTCAGAAGCTACGCAGGATATGTCGGATCATTTGGATGCAGCGGAAGTTTTTCCAACAACAAATCATCCCGACAGGCAGCTTCTTACGGATGTAGGAGTGATGACATCTGCCTGCGGATTGACTGCTTATCTTGGCGATGCATTCTCTGCACCGTATAATAGGAACGCAACATTTGTTGCGGAACCAGTGAGTAACCTGGTGCATGTGGATGTCTTAAGAGATAATGGTGCGGGTTTTACGGCAAGCCGTATTCTTCAGAATAAAGAATTTTTATCATCAACGGATGCGTGGTCACGTCCTGTAAATATGTATGTAGGACCTGATGGCGCTTTGTATGTGCTGGATTATTACAGGAAGGTGATTGAATCTCCTGAATGGATGTCGGAAGAAGCGGTCAAAGCCGGAGGTTTGTATGATGGTTCGGACAAAGGAAGGATTTACCGGATCACACCGAAAGACGCAAAGGCAGCTGAATGGACCAAAGGTCTTAAGCTGGGAGATGAAAGCGATGAAGAACTAATTAAGACGCTTGGCAACTCCAATATATGGTGGAGATTGAATGCACAACGCTTATTGGTTGATCGTGGTAGTAAAGAAGCAGTCCCGGCCCTGATAGAAATGACCGCAAATAATTCAATTGTGGGGCGCTTACATGCATTATGGACGCTGGAAGGCTTGGGAGAACTTAAACCTCCGCAAATAGAGCAAGCTTTGAAAGATAGCGTTGCCGGAGTAAGAGAAAATGCTATTCAACTGGCGGAACTTCATCTTAAGGATAATCCTGAACTCATCAAAAAAATATTGGCCTTGCAAAATGATAAAGATGCAAAGGTTAGATTTCAATTGCTGTTAACATTAGGATTTGTCAATACTCCCGAAGCAGCAGAAGCCCGGAATAAAATTCTCTTTTCAGATATCAATGATAAATGGGTGCAGATCGCCGCATTATCCGCTTCTTCTTCGCAAACGACTTTACTTTTGAAAGATGTACTGAATAAATTCCGTTCGGATGTGCCTGCTTATGCGTCATTAATTGAACGTCTATCAACAATGGTTGGAACTGGCGGAGCGGCTGATGATATACACCGGTTTATTGGACAATCTTTGACCAATGGATCGGATATGCAAGCGGTAAAATCGGCAGCCATGCTTAAGGGGATAGCGCAGGGATTGACAGCAAGAAAATCACCATTAAAAATTTCGGAGAAAGATCAACAGCTGTTGGTGAAAACTTTCTTTGAAAATCCTTCTTCCGAAATAAGCGAAGCTTCGTTGCGATTGTTGAAAGTAAATGGAATCACGGATCAATCGTTTAAAACAGCTTCGATAAATAAGGCGGCAGCCATTATGGTCGATTCTTCGCAGCCCGATAAGAAAAGATCAGCCGCCATAAAATTTATTGCGCTTGGAGATCCTGCACCCTTCTCAAAAGATCTTAAAAAATTGATAGATACTAAGCAAGAGATTCCTGTTCAATTGGCCGCATTACAAACCCTTAGCCTTGTAAAGGGAACTGCGATAAGCGACTATCTTATTCAACAGTGGTCGTTACTTTCTCCAGCGATCCACGATGCGGCTATCAACTCTTTTTTACATGACTCGGCCAGAATCGCATTGTTGATCGATGCGCTTGAAAAAGATAAGATCAAACCGGAGCAGGTGGGTTTTTCAAATAGCGTTCAGTTGATGATGAACAGAAATGAAAATTTGCGCAGCCGTGCAAGAGCAATGTTTACCAAAAGCGAACGTGACGCGAAAAAAATAAATAAAGAATACCAGGATGCACTTGACCTTAATGGCGAACCGGAAAAAGGCAAAGCGGTTTATACTCAGAATTGTGCTATCTGTCACCAGGTAAGGGGAAAGATGGGTGTAGCGATAGGCCCTGACCTTGGTACCATCCACAATTGGACAAAGGAAAACATCATGGCGAATGTGTTGAACCCAAATCTTTCTATTTCAAGTGGCTTCGGTCTTTGGGACGTAAAATTGAATAACGGAGAAACAGTCCAGGGAATCATTGCCAGTGAAACATCCACGGCGATAACACTTAGAAATAATGGCATGCAGGATAAAACGGTCAACCGCCAGGATATTAAGTCGCTGCAAGCAATAAATATTTCTGCCATGCCTTCTGGTTTAGAAAAGAAGATCAATCAGCAGCAAATGGCGGATCTGCTGGCTTTTTTAAGACAGAATTGAAATCCAAAACTGGAAGGAGATAAAAAGACAATTATAGAAAGATCCGGTCGGAAGAAGGGTACTTGTTATCACTTGATAAATATGACAAAAGAAACTTTCATACTAAGGCCGATGGAACTGGGCGATATTGAAAGCGGGATGAGGTTATCAAAAGCGGAAGGATGGAATCAAACAGGAAAAGACTGGAGGGTTTTCTTAGAAAATCCGGAAAATGTTTGCCTGGCTGCTGAATTGAATAATAAAATTATTGGAACAACCACCGCCATTAATTATTCCAACGAGGTAGCCTGGATTGGAATGGTACTGGTGGATAAAGAGTACAGGGGCTTAGGTATAAGTAAATCACTTCTTACAAATGTTTTCAAAAAATTAGATTCCTGCCGATCCATTAAACTGGATGCTACCCCGGCGGGACAGCAGGTTTACAAGAAGCTGGACTTTGCGGACGAATACCTCGTCGCAAGAATGACAAATACATCCGTAAAAAATTTATCACCTGCAGATGACAGTGATGCAATAATTGAACAAGCTCAAGTGAAACATATTCCGGAAATTATTGCATTAGATGAATTTGTTTTTGGCGCAAACAGGGGCCGCCTTATTGAATACTTAATAAAAGATTACCCGGATAAAGCATGGATACTAAAGAGAGATAACAGTATCACAGGTTTTGCGCTTGGACGGGAGGGAAATAAATATCACCAGGTTGGTCCTGTCATGGCATCAAATATGAATGACGCAAAAATGCTGATCACAAAATCCATGCAGAAACACACTAATCAATCCGTCGTTGTGGATGTGTTGTGCGATAAGGAAAACCTGATTAATTGGTTAGAATCAATTGGGTTTACTAAACAACGTGATTTTATGCGTATGTACAAAAAAGAAAACCCCTTTCCGGGAACTATTGGTCAACAGTTTCTAATAAGCGGACCTGAATTCGGTTAACAAGTTTCCCGGTAATATTAAATCGAATGAATCCTGAAATTATTTGTTTAAGGTCTTATGGTTTGTTACCATTAACTAAGCTATAAACTTTTCCATCTGGTTTGGTCATTACATATAGCTCACCTTTTGCGTCTCTTCCAAGGTGCAAATCTACCCGATCGTTTCCACAAAGTTTTGTTAGCGTTGCCTGTACGCCGTTAACAGTGATGCTGCATTCTTTAATCGTCGCTTGTTTTCCCGGCTTTATATCTGCCATCTCAACATAAAACAGCCTTCCGGAAGGAATATCACCAAAAACAAATTTCCCCCGTAACGATGGAATGGCTTTGCCTGTGTATTCAAAACCACTTGAAACAGCCGTGCCTCCTTTATCATGATCATATTGTACAACAGGATAAGTTATATGATACGTACTGTCATCAGCAGGAAGCGGATAAACTTTTGTAATATCACCGTATGGATCTAAGACAAATGTGCCTTCCCTGATTGGCCAGCCAAAATCTTGTCCCGGCATAACCAAGTTTACCGATTCAATATTGTGACCGCCAACATTACTAATCAGCAGTTGACCCGCTTTACTCCAGGTAATGCGATGGGGATTTCTGAAACCATAGGCATAAATTTCTCCTAATGATTTGTTTTGACTTTTTGCAAAAGGGTTGTCTTGCGGAATACCGTACTGTCCATTGGCACTGTTATTACCACGTGGATCAATGCGAATTACGGATCCCCAGATTTTTTCTTTGCTATGCGCCAATGAAGGATATCCTTCATCTACACTGCCTCCATCGCCGATGCCAACATACAAAATGCCGTAATCGTTGCCGCCCGGTGAAGCATTTGGATTAAAAGCGATCTCCTGCATTCCGTGAATGCCTGTAACCATATTCACTCTCAACAATTCGCGGCCTTTACCTGAAAATGTAGCGGCACCGGGTTTGTCGGCCTTCCATTCGGTGAGCACCCATTGCAATGTCACATGGATGGAATCAAAATACGAAAAATCCGCTTTGCCGGAGCCGGGTGCTTCTGAATGACCAGTATACAGAAGACCATTTTTTGCGAAGTCTGGATGAAAAGCGAAACTTCCAAAGCCGGTTGCCAGGCCTGGTTCGTTAATGAACTTTGGTTTCAATTTGGACATATCCATATATACAACAGGCTTATTGTTTTCCAGTTTGTATAATTTACCTCTCAGTTCCAGGATATATGAATTTCCGCTGTGCGGCTCAAAACCCAGTTTGGTTATTCTGGTTAGCAGCTGCTTATTACTGTCGCTGGATGCCGGAATTTGTGTCACTAACTGCAATCCCACAACTATATTAGAACGCTGAATAGAGTCGGGGATGGGATTAGATAATGGCTTCCCGTACACGCTTGTCATTTGGTCATCAGCTTTCTTCCGGGTATTAATAAAAGCAATGACGGCATTTAAATCATCATCCGAAAAGGACGCGAATGAGGGCATCGCTGTTTTATATTTTTCAATCAATTGCTGAGCACGTTCGTCACCCGATTCAATCATTTTTTTGGGATCCCTGACAAAGTGCTGAATCCAGTCTGCGGATACTTCAGTTGTTAATCCTCCTAATTGAGGACCGATGCCATCCTGGCGGAAATTGTGACAACCACTGCATTTTTGAATGAAAGCGGTTTCACCTTTTGCGATGGTTGCCGGATCTGAAGAGATATTACTATTGTCAGGAGCAGTACCGGGCTTACAGGACTGCAAATACAAGAGCAGTATGGCAGTACTTGAAATGAGCAGAATTCTTTTTTTCATGATTGTTTACAGATCACTGATTTTAGTAAAGCTGAATTTTTTTTCTTTTTTGACGTTTATATAAACTTCAAACAACAGTTATTCGTACACGAATCTTTATTTCAATTCCATCAATGCCTGCAGCATCTTTGCGTTGACATCTTTTATATTTTCCGGCATCGATGATTTTTTGTTTTCAAACGCCGCTTTACTCCATTGCAGGATAGAATTACCAAGGTATTTCTTTTCTTCTTTATTCAGCCAGTCAGTTGCCTCCTGCCGTCCTTTTGTTTTTTCCAATACCCAGGCGGTAACTAAATGATTGGCCATAAAAAAATTACTGACCGTGTTATCAATCTTTGGGGTAAAGGTGCTGATTCGTTGGATAAATTTATTCGCTTCAGCTGTCATATTTGTTTTTTGCAGGCAGAGATAGCTCATCCAGTCTTCCAGTCTTGTATCTATGTCTTCATCGTAAGGTTTTCCGGAACCCAGGTTTTCCGGCCATAACTGTGCGGCTTTTATAAAAGGCAATGCCTTTTTATATTGACCTGCTTTCATCAGGCTAAGGGCCTGCTGCAGTTTACTTTCACGATACATTACACGTCCTCCCGTCGCACCTTCAAACGGTATTACATTCAATGTGGAAAGAAGAGCATCACATTTTTTATACTCCCCGTTAGCCAATAAAGACCTGGCATAGAGCATACCCATTATATAGTTGCTGCTATGTGACCGGTAAAAATTTTCTGCCAGTCCCAACGCTTTTTGATTTTGTCCATGCGTGAGGAAATACTCGGCAAGCATTTGCTGGTAACGCCATTGTTCTTTGTCTAATGAAATCGCTTTTTCCAGGTTGGTTTCCGCATCAGCGTTTATCAATACGCTTCTTGCCGCATAAAATGCAGGATCAGTTGGTTCGTTGCCGCAGGCGATAAATAATTCTTCGGCCTTGCCGGTATTGTTTTTGTTTTGGTAAATAAGCGCCAGTGCATACTTCAACTGCCAGCTGTTGTCCTTTTTAATTTGTTCTTCAAGCAGGGAGGCTGTTTCTTCGCGGAAAGGAAATGCAGATAGTGAGTTGGCGGATTCTGTCGAATTTTGTTGAATGGAGAAATATTTTTTCCAGATAGCTATTTCGTGACCAGATGGAGAAATAGAAAGCAGGCTTTTCATTTCATCCAGGCAACCCAGCCGATAGTACCAGGTGACAAGCTCCATGCAGCTTTCAACGGGCATTTCGCTCCGCAATGCCAATAGAAATATTTTTTTATTTTCCTCCGATGGCCGAACAAAATATTTGTCAAACGATACAAAGTGATTGAGTGGGTCCGCCTGGTCAATGCGGTTAACAGTTTCATCCCGGGCTATTGTATTATTTGTTTTACGATAGGCGACTGCAAGCAATTGCAGGGCATCGATATTAAATTGGTTAAAGCTCAATGATCTTTTTGCATAGTCAATGGCTTTGCCGTACTCCTTGTCTTTAAGATAAATATGGCTTAGCTGTGTAAAAGCAGGAACACGGTACTCAGCGGATTGTGCGGCTATATCAAAACCATCTTTGGCATCAAATGGTTTGTTGAGTTTTAAGGCAGCAAGCGCATAGTAATAATTCGCTGCCGGATCATAGGTATTGATGGATATGGCTTTTGAAGCGGCATCAAAGGCCGCCTGGTAATTCATTTTCCTGTATTCCAGTTCGCTCTGCGCGGTTAATGCAGGCAGGTAGTTGCCATCTTTTTGCAAGCAAGCTTTTATTTTTTCTTCCGCCAATGCATAGTGTCTTTGTTCCATAAGGCTTTTGCCGGCCAGGTATAAACCATAAAGACTGTTCCAGTCAAAATCAGCAGGAGAATTCAATGGCCTGCTCAAAGAAGCATCCGTGTATTTTTTGTTAGTATAATTTATTTTATCTCCAATGGCTACGTTCCAGCCCGCTTCATTGTCATTTAACCGGATGCTATCTGCATAGACCTGCAAGGGCAAAAGTGAAACCTGTTTTTTCGAATCATTCGTTGCGGTATGTAGCAGGATAGTTTCATCCATTTTCTGAACAGGGCAAAAATCTATTTTAAGCCATCCATTTTCCTGGCGGACGTTTAAAGCTCCGTACTCATTGGCTTTTATAAATCCTTTTGTCTGTACTACCGGGAACCAGTATTCTGTCCACCTGTCTGTTTCAGCGGCAGCAAAGCCGCGGAACTTGAAGGGGGTGTACATGCTGCCTTCAGCCGATTGGTTAAACAATCTTCCGCTTTGTACTTCCACGTATTGACCGTCAGTATCAGATAACAATTTTTCCCAGATCATTCCCTGTTGTGATAATCCCCATATCCATATTTTCTTTCCGGGTTTATCATCGTGAGTGGAGTATCTCGCCATACCATAATCTTCATCGTGCCAGTAGCCTCCGAAGAAATCCGTGTAAGTGCCAAATACATGATAAGATTTATAACCACCGAAATTGTTTTGTTCGTAAAAAGAAATGTTTTTGCCATTTGATTTATTGATAGGCCAGTCACTGTATTCGCCCTCATGTCCCAAATAATGCGTGCCGGGATAAACAAATTCAAGATTGCCCTTAGCTTTAATGCCGGTATTCATCCAGGTATAGTAAGCCTGTTCAAGCGGCGTGCTGTTGAACCATGATGATTGTGTGGTAAAAAAAGCTTTATCTTTTGGTAAATTAATTTCAAGCCGCCACTGTGTTTGAGTCAATAAATCCAGTACGCCGATAATACAACTTACACTACCATCCTCTTTCTTTATCGTGGTATAGTCAACCGGTGTTGCGCAATTAGGCGTATGACCGACAATGCCATAATTGGCCTCAATACCTCCGCTTGTCCAGGGCCCCCGCATGGCGACATCACGGAATTTCACCACATGATTGTTATACAAAAAATCTTTTCCTGTTTTCTTCTCTGTTGCATTCCATATTTTGCCGCCTACTTCGGGGAGGATGGTTACTTTAATAAAATCATTTTCCAATTCCACCACTTTCCATTCTTTTTGCTGCGGCGTGGTAGTAAATCCATCGTAACGGAAATAAGGATAGATTTTCGAAGACGCATCCGGTACAGGACTTGGATCAGAGAAAGGATAGGTGGTAAATGTTTTCAGGAATTCTTTGACCGTCGCGTTTTTTTGCGCTTCGGATATTGAAAACAAACAAACAGCTCCCAGGATAGCGAGCATAAATCTTTTCATGTGCTTTTTTTTAAATGAGAAACCGCGGCATTTTTAAGAATAGCCTTGTTTCAAACTTAAGCAAATAAAAAGGTATAGAACCGTGCAATCGGTTGTTCTATTTAGCTATTAGAATTATTTCATGCAGAATCAACTCCAACCCAAAAATTATGCGGATGTATAACTATAACAGACAGGTTGTGATTGTTATAGAAATATAAATACGCCGGTGTAAACTGTTGCTATTTTTTTCGGATCATCTTCCACTCACGACCCGGCTTATCCACCCTGAATGATTCAATATTCCCTTCGTCCTGGAGAGTTATATAAACAGTGCGGCCATCTTTTCCGCCAAAAGCTACATTACTTGATTTTTTTCCTATCAATGCAATTTCCTGCAATAGCTTACCTGCCGGAGATACTTTTGCAATGACTCCTTTTCCATAACGGGCGATGTATAAATTCCCTTCCGTATCACAACGCATCCCATCCATGCCAAAATCGGGGAATTCAATGAGCAAACGTTTATTGCGAATTTCACCTTCAGGCGTTAAATCATAAGCCCATACTTTCCGTTGAACAGATTCATTTACATAAAGAGTTTTATCATCAGGGCTTACTTCTATTCCGTTTGTTGTACCCATTTTATCTTCCAGTACAGTTGCTTTGCCATCAAGTCCTATGCGCCAGATGCGTCCCGTACCTGCTTTCCAATTCGGGTCACTGGCATAGATCCGGTCTTTGCCGTCGATCGCTATATCATTCGGTTGATTCATGGAGCTATCATGGGCGAATACAGTTAATTGTTTGGTTGCTATATCCACCTTTAAAACATTGTGATTGGTATAATCTGCAACGAACATATCGCCCTTGCGTGAGAAACGTATTCCATTCCCAATGCTGCCATTGGGCAGCTCGATAAAAATACTTGCTTCACCGTCGGCGGTTATTTTCGCAATGGTACCCTCGCGGGAAAAATTCACCGCATACAGGTTGCCGTCTTTATCTACTGCCGGGCCTTCCGCGCCGCCGGTAAAGCTTTTAGGCGGTGTAAAAGCGGATGATTTAAACAGTTCCTGCGAAGCCACCGGCTTTTGCGCTTCGTTGCAGGAGATTAATGTGATTATACTTAAAGAGGTAAGCAAATGTTTATGAAGCATACTGATTGAATTTAATAGTGAATCGAATTAAAGTGAAAAAAGTTTTTTCGGAATGATATTATTTTTTATTCTTTACTGCATTTCTGAATTTATTTACATCGTCGGGACTTACGGTACTGGCGCTATTACCGAAATTCTGGCGGATATAAGTCAATACCTGGGCGATGTCTTCGTCTTTTAAAAAGTCATGCTTCGGCATTGAGCCATTGTAAGGTTTCTTTTTAACTTCTACCGGTCCCTGCAAACCGTTTAATACGATATTGATCAGTCTTTTTTTATCACCATTTACCCATTCAGAACTATCCAATGGCGGAAAGCGAAGATCGTCACCCTTGCCATTTCTCTGGTGGCAGGCACGGCAGTAAACGGCGTAAACTTTTGCGCCCGGCACTACTTTCCCCTTGTCGAGATTGTCATTGATTTCATCCGGCGTCCGGATATTGGACAATGCTTTTCTTTTTTCCATTTGTTCCAATTGAGCCGTACCAAATTTATCCTTATCACCTTTATACATGATCCGCCAGATCTTGCCCTTATTTGATTCAGTGATGTATAAAGAACCATCCGGCCCAATGGCAAGACCCATTGGTCTTGCCACCGCATCGCTGACATTAAGAATAGGATCTATACCTGCAAAGCCATCCGCAAAGACTTCCCATTCACCCGTTGGCTGTCCATTTTTAAAAGGAACAAAACAAATAAAGTAACCAGCCTGCGGATAGGGAGCCCGGTTAGTGGATCCATGAAAAGCTATGAAAGCGCCATTTTTATAGCGGGCAGGGAATTGATCTCCCTGGTAAAATAATAAATCATTCGGTCCCCAGTGACCGGGAAATCCCATCACAGGATTCTTGCAGGTACTGCATCTTCCAATTGTTTTTCCATCACCTCCGTATTCAGGCGCCAACACTTTTTTTTGCTGCATTTGATCATAGAAACAATACGGCCATCCAAAATCATCCCCTTCTTTTACCTGTTGAAATTCTTCCGACGGAAGAACAGCGCTTTGCCAGGGTGAAAATTTTTCAGGCCAAAGCAAATGAAGATCGTCTCTGCCATGCATGACAGTATATAAATTTTCATCCACCGGGTTCCAATCCATTGCGACAACACTCCTGATACCGGTGGCAAATTTTTTTCCATCTTTTTGAGTCAGTCCTGTTTTATTCGCATCAAACTTCCAGATGCTTGCATGATATTCAAGTTCAGGGCAAGGATCTAACCCTGGAAAACCCGGAATGCCAGCAGGGGTATTTTTCATATCCTGGCAGGCATTGGAGGGAGCGCCGAATGGAACATACATGTTTCCTTTATTGTCAAAAGAAATCGGTTTGGTAATATGCCAATGGCTTCCACGTTCCTGGTCATCAGTCAACACTGTTTCCATCTTGCTTTCAGGAATCAGTTTACCCGGAGTTAACTTAGTTCTGTATACCACGAGTTCTGAAGCGAAGTATAAATAACCATTGTGTATTCTCATGGCATTGGCGAGACTGCCTGTATTTGGATAATCTCCAAATCTTTTAATGATATCGGCCTTACCGTCCCCGGTAGAATCACGAAGCGCTAGATTCCCAGCTTCTCCCGTTTTTGAAAATCTTAGCTTGACATAAATATCCCCGTTATCGTTCACGGCTATATGCCTGGCCGGCCCTGTGCTATCAGCGACTACTATGGCTTCAAAATCCCCGGGCAAAAAAAGACCTCCGTTACCCGGATCACCGGGAGGCAATTCCTTTTTTGATTTGCATTGTAAGAAAAATAAAACAGTAAGCAGTAAAAGAAATCTTTGCATATGGTGAGGTCGGTTGGTATGTTGACAAGTTGAAGAGTCGGGTCGGTTAATAAAATTTTTGTCAACCCTTCCACTTAATTCTTTCATTATTTCTTAATCAGTTCAGTGTCCCACATCGGTGCACTCAATCCATTCAGATCCCATACGATTTTTCCGGCACGTATTGTTAATTCCGTTTCCAGTTTCTGTGTTCCTTTGATTTTTGTTTTACGGATGTCTAAAAAACCGAAGTCGCCTTTTCTTACAGTGAATATAGCGATGTCTGCGTCAGCGCCTGCACTCAGATTTCCGAGATCCAATCTTTTAATAACATTAGCCGGGTTCCAGGTAGTTCGTAAAATGACATCCTGCAACGACATGCCTATATTGAGAAATTTCGACATCAGGTTACTTAGATCCTTCATTCCTGAATTCATACTTTCCGCATGTAAATCCGTACTGATCACATTCGGCTTAAATCCCTGCTGCATGGAAGGAATCGCCTGTCGCCATGAAAAAGCGCCACCACCGTGGCCCACATCGAAAATAATTCCTCTTTTCTGCGCCTCGTAAATAAATGGTTTCACTTTACCATTTTCATCAACAACCGTTTCCCTGTTAGCGGGTCCGTAAGAAAAAGTATGTGTAAAAATATCTCCGGGACGAAGATGCTTCATAAAAAGATCTTCGATAGAAAGGGGAGGATCGTGTTCGCCAAAATCAACCATCACCGGAACATTGGCGAGATTAGCTGCTTCAACAGCACGATCCACCTGTGTAAAATCACCCCAATAGTGAGCTGATTTAATACCAACGATGATGTCGGGGAATAACTTCTTGATCATGTGTGCCGTCAGCACCGGGTTCATATCCGTCACATCCTGTTCTTCAAATCGTCCTGTCATTCCTGTCCCAACTATATTTAACAAGGCAAGCACTCTCGTTTGTGATTTGTCAATGGTTTGCTTTTTGAAAAGACGAAAATTTCTCCATCCGGATGAACCGGCATCAACGACTGTTGTCACGCCAGCTCTGAATGTAAATCCATCAGGAGGTAAACTTGTAAGACCATTGGCTATATAAGCGTCGGGTTCGGTGCCATTAAAGACATGCACATGCATATCAATAAGTCCCGGTGTGACATACATGCCGGTTACATCGATTACTTTTTTCGCGGTCGTTGCGGGAATGTTGGATGCAACCTGCGATATCTTACCACCTGCAACGGCGACATCCATGATGGCATCTATTTTATTTTTCGGATCAATAACATGGCCTCCTTTTAATAAAATATCTACTTGCTGGGAATGCAAAGCAGATATTGGAATAAGAAATAAAAACAGGATAGTTGTGAAAATATTACCTGCTGGTTTATTCAATAAACCCTTTTGATATAACATGTGTATTTGTTTTAAATAAACTGACTATGTTGCCAATGGCGGACCACTTGGAACTAAAATTGGTTTACGCAGACCTTTCTTTTTACTTCGCTTCGCCGTAAAACTGGCGGTTCTGTATTCTCCCATATGAATCTGGCCCGAAATGACATCATTTGATACGGTGCCGGAGAATGTAAAGGTTATTGAATCTGCCGTGTGGCGATCAACACTTCGGAGCTTTATGAAATTTCCTTCGATAGAGCCGGCTAATTCACGGGTAGAAAAATCTCCTTTATGAGACCCTTCAATCCAATTGCCATCCTGTTCTATGAATAAAGCATGCAGGCTTTTGCTGCTGAAGAATTCTATCGTCGCATCCCAGCGACCACTGAGCGTTGCTGCCGGAGCCGCCATGGATGCTGCTTTGGGGCTTCGTTTCTGTGAAAGGATATCAAATACTCTGTCTGCTACAATCTTGTCGTTACCCGGCTGCATCTGGCCGGTGGTAATACTGATAGATGTAGTGCCATCTTTGCTGCTTTCACCTCCTATCGCAATCCTTGGTTTAGTTTTACCAAATTCTTCCGCTACTTCTTCGCCGGTGATATTTAGTTTAGCAGGATCCCATGTAATATTGAGCACTGGTGAATGGTTCGAAAGATCTGTGGGTTCAAACACGGAAGCTTTTATACCGTCAATAGTTGAAACACGTTTTGAAATATTATCGAGCCATGATAGCCATGTCTTCCATTCACCTTTATGATCTCTCTTGCCCCAGGCGTCAACGGCGGCGAGCATTCCCATCATTTCTTCACGGCCAACTTTATTATCGCGACCGGGGCCATGATGAGGAGAACTTGCCTGCCAGGCAGACATAAGAATATCTTTTCTGCCTAATACAAGACCCGCACATTGAGGACCACAAATAGCTTTTCCTCCACTATATACTACTACAGTGGCTCCGCGTTGCAAATGACTATTGGGGATCGTCAATATTTCCGCAGCGGCATCTACCAGGATCGGGATGTTTCTCGGTTTAGCAAGGGCGGCAACTTTCTCTAAAGAAATCGGTTGATCCGGTTCAGACTCACTGAAAGCCATCATATAGATCATCGCAGTTCGGGAGTTCAATGCGTTCTCCAATTCTTCCAGCGTATCAACATCAATGATCTTTACACCGATATTGCGAATAGCATGGTCATAAACATTGCGGGATGATCTTGGAATCACCACTTCTGTTTTATCAAAACCATCAAGATTGGGAATACGAATGAGCTTCTCCGGATTTCCTCCTGTTACGCAAGCCGCTGTTACATGTTTCATACCGGCGGCGCAACCTGCGGACACCATACCCCACTCCGCGCCGGTAAGTTCAGCTAACCGTTTTCCAATACCATCCGCCAATTCATCATATTGGACAAAATCCTTTGATGCCGCTTCCATGGCTGCACGAACTTCAGGCCTTTCAACAGATCCGCCAATGATAGTGAATGTACCACGGCAATTAATGATGGGTTCAACACCAATAGAACGAAAGATATTTGTTTCAAACGGCAGCTGATTGTCAAGGGAAGGGATTATAGCGCCTCCCGGTACAATTTCATCAGCAGGCGCCGCTAAAACTGATTTGGCCGAAAACAGGCCTCCTGCAAAAGGCAGGAATGATAACCCTTTAATAACGCTTCTTCGTTTCATAAAATAAGAAATTGTAAATGTGTTTTTAAATTGGTTTGATATATTCTTCCAGGGTTTTTATGTATTATTTTTTAGGCGGAGGATTTAATGGGTTTGCTATTCCATTTAAATCATAAACTATTTTACCGGCTTTGATCGTCATTTCACATTCAAACTTTTGCTTGCCTTCCAGTTTATAACCGGTCTTGTCATAAAAACCAAAATTGCCTTGCCGCAGATTCAGAATGGCGATATCCGCAATGCCACCTGCAGAAAGATTACCCAGTTCCTCCCGTTTGATCACTTGCGCGGGAGCCCATGTGCTTGCTTTAATAACAGCGGGCAGATTCATGCCCATCAGCAAAAATTTCGACATGACGGATAGTTGGTCTTTCATTGAAGCATTCATGCTGCCGGTATGGAGATCGGTACTGATCGTATTGGGATAAAAGCCAGCTTTCAATGCCGGGATAGCCTGGGTAAAATTAAAACTGGCGCCACCATAACCTACATCAAAGATGATTCCCTTTTTTTGTGCGTCCTTAATAAAGGGTTTCACTTTACCTGTCGCCTCGTCCACTACGGTTTCTCTTACATCACCTTCAAGAAGTGTATAGGTATGCGTATAAATATCTCCCGGACGAAGATGTTTCATATACAGCTCTTCAATTGATAAAGGCGGATTGTTACCACCAAAATCAATCATAACCGGTATGTTAGCCTGCCTGCCCGCTTCTACCGCACGGTCAACCGGTATCCATTCTGGCCCGGTGAAATGGGCTGCCTTAAAGCCAACTATATAATCCTTGTATTGTTTGGCTACAAAGGCTGACATCTTTGAATCCATGTCGTTTGTGTTTTGTTCGTATGCGCCCCCGCGCATGCCTTCGCCAACAATATTCAAAAAGGAAAGAACACGGGTTTGAGAATTATCAATGATGTTCTTTTTAAATAAGGGAAATGATTTCCAGCCGGCACCACCTGCATCTACCACCGTTGTAACGCCTACCCGGAAAGTGAAGCCGTCCGGGACAACAGCAACCAGTCCGTTGCTGAGATAATGATCGGGTTCTGTTCCGAAAAAAACATGTGCGTGGATGTCAATAAGCCCCGGCGTAACATACATTCCTTTTGCATCAACAACCTGTCTTGCTTTCGCCGCATCAATATTGTTGGCAACCTGAACGATTTTGCCGTCATTGATAGCAATATCCGTTACCGCATCAATATTATTTTTCGGATCAATGACATGGCCTCCTTTGATGACTATATCATACGATTGTGCCCAAACAAAAAAGGACGAAAGGCAAAGCAAAGAAAGCAGCAAGCCGTATTTTTTTTTCATAAGTATCTTTTTTTGAAATCGTCTTTGTGAGATTTAGTAGATTATTTGCGAATATTCACGATTGAATAAACGATGAAGAATGTTGCCCGTTATCAATTGCCGGATAAATTCGTAATTGAGTTGCGTGGCCTTAATTCAACCTGAACATTAATTTGTATTTTATATTATTCTTTTAACTCCACTATCATTTCAATTTCTACCGCTATATTCTTTGGAAGGGAGCTCATGCCAACCGCTGACCGGGCATGTTTACCATTTTCCCCAAATACTTCTACCAAAAGATCTGAACATCCATTAATAACCTGCGGGTGTTGTTCAAAGGACGGTATTGCATTCACCATGCCCAGCAATTTTACAATTCGCTTTACCTTGTTCAGATCGCCGATTTCTTTTTTCAATGTAGACAACAAGGAAATGCCGGTAAGTCTTGCGGCATCTTTTGCCTGCTCCAATGTAAGATCGCCGCCTACTTTGCCTGTAACAAGACTGCCATCAGGTTTATCAGGACCATGACCAGAGAGATATACCATATTGCCAACCCGAACGGCTTTTACATAATTGGCAATGGGAGCCGTTGGAGTTATTAACTGAATTCCCAACGCTTTGATACGAGCTTCCGGATCAACAGTATTCTGCGCGTCGCTGACGGAAGGATATAACAGAATGGCTGCGAAAAAAAATGGTATCAACTTTTTCATGATTGTATGAATTTTAAGAATGCATCATCTGCATTCCGGGTAATATGATAATAATCGAATGGAAAATTAACGCTCCGGCATTCGGCCGGGAGATTGAAATTATCGCATGAAAGAATCAGGATGTTAAGCTTTAGATAGTTCTTCTTTTAATCTTTTGGCGACTATCTTTTCCTCACCAGTCTTCATTACCCAACAGGTAATGGTTATATGCTCGTCTCCACCACCTATTACTTCAATAGAAGGATTTCCGTTTCGTAGTCCATCCTGTAAGTCTTTCGTGGTGAGTTTGACTTTGCTGTTATTCCATGTTACATGCAGTGTTGGCGTTACATTTCCCAGTGTCGGAACTTTTATTTCAGTTGTAACACCGGCAATATCTTTTATCGCATCCCGGATAGTGGCAATACGGTACTCCCATTCTTTCCATTCTTTTTCATGGTCATAATTAATATAATGGTCAATGGCTACATACATACCAATTATTTCTTCCTTGTTTACTTTCATACCACGCCCAATAGTTGATCCCCGGGGAGGCATTGACAATCGTGCGGCCGCAATAAGATTTTTTTTGCCCATTAATAAGCCTGCACTCTGTGGACCACGTAGCGCTTTACCACCTGAAATGCAGACAAGATCGAAGCCCATTTCATTAAATTTCCAAAGATTACTCACCGGCGGAACATCGGCTGCGATATCGATCATTGTCGGGATGTTATGTTTTTTGCCCAATGCAACCCATTGCTCATGGGTAATTACACCTTTATCTGATTGAATATTTAAAAACCATAGCAGAGCCGTTTTTTCATTGATGGCCTTTTCTACATCAGCGATTGTTTCAACGAAAACAATTTTACAACCCGTATTGGTAAGCGCCTGGGAGTAGCCAACACTGTGCCCATTTTGAACAATCACTTCCGATTTCATATCTGTTCCTTCGATATGAGGAAGCCGTTCTGCTTTTTTGGGATCAGATCCGGTGAGCACACCGGCAAGCCCGATTGTCATTGCGGAAAAACATCCTGCTGTTACTACGGCGGACTCCGCTTTTGTTAAATGCGCAATTTTTTCGCCTACTTTGTCCTGCAATTCATCGAGCAGGCAGAATTCTTTTGATGTATTACGAATGGCTTCCACCACTTCTTCCCGCATCAACGAACCTGTCATAAAAGTATAAGTACCGGCGGCATTAATAAAAGTGCGTACGCCCAACTCTTTGAACAGGTCACGTTTAATACCGGGAGGGTTTGCTTTTGATTCAAAGGGAACCAGCGTTCCCAAAGCCCCGCCTGCAAAGGGAAGCACGGAAAGACCTTTTAGAATATCTCTGCGTTTCATAAATTTTAATAATTAATAAGAGCCATTAGCCTGATTTGCGATGATGCCAGGCAGCACCAAATTGTTTATAAACCGGCTATACAATCCATTTCTACCAAAGAATCACCGGGAACTCCTCCTTTTGCTACGGCGATAGTGGAACGGACAGGGGGATTTTTGCCAAACCTTCCTTTGTACACTTCATTCATCCCTTTGTAATCAGCTATATCATTGAGATAAACAGTGACTTTTAAAACTTTTTCCATTGAAGAGCCCGCTTTAATTAGTTCTTTCTCTAATTCCTGGAGAACAATTTCTGTATGTGCTTTGATTTCGAATGGCGCCACGTGAGCTCCCTTACCAGCTATGAAAACAAGACCGCCATATTTGGTCGAACCCGAAAACAACGGCACATCATCCTGGTTAACTACATTAAAAGCTTCTTTTTCCGCCGGTTTTTCTTCAGGGGAATTGGATTTAGCTTTCGCGGCCAGTCCGATGCCTGTTACCCCGACCAATGAAGCGAATAGTTTTTTCAATACCGATCGTCTTTGTGTTTGCATGTTGAAAATTTTAGTTGAATAAATAAGAAATTGAACAATTTTGGGAAATTTTTTACCCTAAAAGTGAAAGAAAAACGCGTATAAAAAATATTTATGGAATTTAAAAAATAATATCGAAAGACAGCCCTTTTATTTTCCTTTTTTAGAAGAATGTTTTTCCAAAAAGGTTGGTAAAAACATTAACTTCAAATCAAATGTTTTCAGCCATGTCCAATCCGAAATTTTCAGTGCTTATTTCCGCTGTTATCGTGCTTTCTGTTACTTCCGCGAGCTACTGCCAGGATTTGAAAAATCTCAAACTCAAAGATTACCGGCCGGTTTCCATTTATAAAAACCCAGTAACAGAAATAAAAAAAGCGAAATACCCTGTTATTGATGTCCATTCGCATTATAACATTAATACCGATGTAGATAAATTGGTAGCCCTGATGGACCAAAGCGGGGTTGAGAAAAGAATGATACTTTCTTATTCTACGGGTAGCCGTTTCGATTCCATTGTTGACAAATATGCAAAATATAAAGACCGCTTTGATATCTGGTGTGGTTTTGACTATACCGGCTTTGAAACTGCAGGTTGGGAGAAACATGCAGTCGCGGAATTGGAAAGGTGTTATAAAAAAGGAGCGAAGGGGGTAGGGGAGTTAGGCGATAAAGGACTGGGAGAATTTTATTCTCATCCTGTGCCGGGATGGGGTTTGCACATTGATGATCCAAGGATGAAGCCACTGTTCGAAAAATGCGCTGAGCTTAAAATGCCGGTCAATGTACATGTCGCCGAAGACGAGTGGATGTACCTGCCAGCTGATTCAACAAATGACGGACTGATGAATGCCGGAAAATGGAAAGTAGATATGACGAAAAAAGGCATTTTGAATCATGACCAACTGGTTGCCACACTGGAAAATGCCGTGAGAGATAATCCGAAAACGACATTCATCGCCTGTCATCTTGCTAATTGCTGCGCTAACCTGGATATGCTTGCTAAATTACTCGACAAATATCCCAACCTGTATGCTGATTTGGCTGCAAGGTTTGGAGAATTTTCACCAGTGCCACGTTATACCGGCAAGTTTATGGAGAAATACCAGGACAGGTTATTGTATGGAGTGGATACGGACGGAGGCAATATTAGTTATGAAAGAGAAATGTATAAAACAACTTTCCGGATTTTAGAAACAGGAGACGAACATTTTTACAATCATGAAATCTTTGATTATCACTGGCCATTATACGGATTGTCTTTAAGCGATAAAGCATTGCAAAAAATATACAGCGGGAATATTAAAAAGCTCATGCGTCATTAGGAACAGTAAGCAATAGACAAAAAGCAATAAGCATTTTTTTAGGTCGGTGAATATTGTAATCAATCAAATGCGAATTTCATACTTTACTTATTAAAATTCAGCAGTTGTGCATTGGCATCATTTACGCCCAGTATCGCAGTATGATCACTTATTAAAGTGGCGTTTCTTATATTGCCGGTCAAGTTTAAACCACTGATAGTTTGCGGGACATATTGGAAATTTCCTTTGTTATCGCCAGATAACAAAACACCATGATTGGAAGTATACCGGCCAAACCGAACCCTGGTCCAGGTATTGTTGCCTGTTAACAGGATGTCTTTTTTTTGATCGTTATTAAAATCCGCCACTACAATACCATACACGGGTGAATACTGCGCTTCCAATGGCAAATGATGAAGCATTAATTCATTGCCTTTGTTTTCCAGGTAAACCGTTTCCATCAAATCAACCCTGAATGTGCGGCTTTCAGCCAACTGTTCATTGGTAAACAGGTCATTGATTTTAGCGGTTGCGTAACTTTTATGTGTAAGAAATTTTTTCTTTATCGACGGCATCTGATCGGACATCTCATCTCTTATAAATGCTGGATAACTGACACCCTGGATATAATAGAAAAGAATTGGATCTATGGATCCGTTCTTATCAAAATCGCTGACCACTTCTGTCATGGGCTCCTTTTCAGAAACATGGAATTGTGTATTAATGCCGGCATTTCCCAAAATAAGGTCATCATCACCATCATTATCCATATCGCCTATCGATATTCTGTTCCACCAGCCATTACTTGCAAAATGGATATAATTGCTTGAAACATCCGAAAATTTATTGTTAACATAAGAATACACTTTAACAGGCATCCATTCGCCAACAATGACCAGTTCATTTTTCTTGTCGTGGTTAAGATCGATCCAGGCTGCATCTGTAACCATGCCAAGTGTATCGAAAGATGGTGCGATAATATTTGTTTGATCACTAAAATTTCCTTTCCCATCGTTGATTAAAATTCCTGAAGGAGCTGGTAAAGGATATTTTCCTGGAACTAATCTGCCTCCGATAAAGAGATCCATGTCCCCATCACCATCGGCATCCCCGGGTTTTACACAACCCTTACTAAACAATAAAGCCGGTAATGCCTTCTCTTTAAAATTTCCATTGCCATCATTGATAAATAATTTGTCCTGGAATGCCGGATCATTTTCCAAAAACTCATAACCACCCCGGCCCACATACAGATCCATGTCTCCATCACCATCAGCATCGAAAAAAGCAGCAGCTGTTACTTCGCCGCTTGAATCCTTTGCAAATATGTTTGAAGAAGACTGCCTGAAATTGCCATCAGCTGTTTGAAAAAATAATTTAGAAACAGAGCCCTTTGCATTTCCGAGGAAAACATCTTTCAGGCCATCATGGTTGATATCTCCAACAGCTAATCCCGGACCTTGCCTTGAAAGGTAATTAGGCAGGAGTCGTTGAACATTAAAATCATTAAATGCGTTTTCACTATGTTTGATGTTCGCTATTGCTGATGTGTGAATTAATGTTGTGACTGGCGGCTTCAAATAATTATAGGCATCCCTGGCGTCGGCCGCTTTTAAAACAAGGGTTTGATTGACTGCTACATTGTGGATCACCTGGTAAGCATCATTTGGCCATATCACCAGCAATGAATCGATAAACTTTATCTGGCCGAGACCAAAGTTTAAACGCATATCGACTGAAGATTCATAGCCTCTCACCGGGAACTGTTCCTGGTAATAGATACTGTCCTTATTGTAAATTTTTATTTTAGTACCAATTCCATTCCGGTTTTGTTTGGATCCTTCCAATTTTATCCGGATAAAATTATTGTTAAGTGATTCCCGGGAGTTGTTTTTATATATCGATGCGTAATCGTTTGTATTATTCACCACCAGGTCCATATCCCCATCGTTGTCTAAATCAGCATAGGCAGCACCGGAAGATATCGCTGGTTTGTCCAGCCCCCATTGTTTTGTTTTATTGTCGAATAAACCGTTGCCGCTATTCTTAAAAAGGTAGTTTGGAATTTTGATTGTGGGCATATTTGCCACAACTTCTTTAATGGATTTATTTGACTCGCCCTTGTTCGCTTTAACCAGTTTGTCGGTTGAAAAGTTCATAAAATCAAGGTCAGAAAAATCTTTTACAAAACCATTGCTGATAAATAAATCCTTGTTAGTGTCTCCATCAAAATCACAAAACAAAGCCGCCCAACTCCAGTCAGTATTGGAGACACCCGCCAACTGACCAACCTCCGAAAACGTTCCATTTCCATTATTTTTTTGGAGCATGTTTCTCATATATTGAGGTTCGAAACCTTTGCTTATTAGTAAAATGTTTTTATCAAAATTCTCGGCCGCGGAATGAGTTTTCTGTAAATAATTATCTTCAGATAACATGTCAAGCGTTATAAGATCTGTCAACCCATCATTATTGTAATCTGCGGCGTCGCTGCCCATTGAATTAAGAGACGCAATATCCATGCACCTGGCAAAGGAATCGGTAAATGTCCCATTCCTGTTATTTATGTATAAATAATCCGATTCTTTAAAATCATTAGAAATATAAATATCCGTCCATCCATCATTGTTAAAGTCAGATAAGGCAATGCCCAGGCCAAAGCTTAGCACATTAGAATTGATACCCGCCTGATCACTAACATTGATGAATCGGTCATCGTCGTTTCTGTAAAGCCGGCTTGCGTAGTCAGGATTTTTTTTATTTCGCATTTCAGGGTTTTCCGTAACCCCTATTGAATAGGTGGAGACAGAGTGATTCATGACCAAACAATCCAGGTCGCCATCCTTGTCGTAATCAAAAAATGCAGCCTGTGTCGAGTAACCTGTATCTGCCAGTCCATATTTTTCCGCCTGTTCTGTAAATGTTAAATCACCATTATTGATAAAAAGAAGATTCTTTCTTCTTGCAGGATCATCGTCGGCGCTGCGACAAATATAAATATCCAGTAAACCATCCTGGTTAATATCCACCATACTTGTCCCTGTACACCAGCCTTGCTTTTCGGCGATACCGCTACGTGTTGTTATATCTTCAAACTCAAAATTCCCTTTATTTAGAAACAGTCGGTTTTTAACCATGTTGCCGGTAAAAAAAATATCCTGCAAACCGTCATTATTAATATCGCCGATAGCTACTCCGGCTCCATTGTAAAAATAAATATAGTGTACTACGTTTAGTGATTGATCTTCTACCAGTAAGTTTCTGAAATTGATTCCCGTTTTCCCGGACCTTAACTCAGAAAAAAGTGTATTGGTGTCATTGCCGCAACTATTCAACAAAATAACAGCCATCATAAGTATCGCACAAATTCCTTTCATTCGACATTTCAATTTAATTGGACAGGTGATACGCCAGCGGCTGTTGATCGTTAATACCGAAAATAAGTTGATGATCAATCCATATTGTATTTCGTATATCTCCGGAAATTCTAATGCCCGATTGTGCAGGCGACAGTCTTTCAAAATTAAAGCCACCCTTATTGATAAGTACGTCTCCTTTTCCACAGCGATAAGCGCCAAATTTTATCCTCGAAAAGGTTTGATTCCCTCCCGTCACGATATCCATCTTCCCATCTCCATTGACATCAGCGATCGTAATGCTATAGACAGGATACCATTGAGCACATATTGGCAAGGGGTGTATGACAAAATTTTTCCCGGCGTTCTCCAGCAACAGGCTGCTCATCTGTGAGGCGGTATAACGCTTCGCTTTTTTTAGCTTTTCACCAAAAATAGTTTCCATTCCTGCGGTCGCGAAATCACTGTACTGGAGAAACCGTTTATTATAGGAAGGGATTTGCTGCATCAGATCATCCCGGCTGTATATAGGCCATGGTTTGTGATCGATATAGTAACTGATAACAGGCTCGGCTGTTCCGTTGTCATCAAAATCACTGTTGTACATTTCCATCGGTTCAGTGCTGGTAGTGATAAACTGGTTATTCAAACCCTGGTTACCGGCAAGAATGTCTATATCACCATCTCCATCCATATCAGCGGCTGCAAGCGTATTGAACAATCCCGGTTGACCCATTTCATGATTGAAAGAAGTATCTTTTTCAAAGTGATTTGTTTTGTTCAGCCAAACTTCAATGCCCATCCAGTGACCGGCTATTACCAGATCCTGTTTTCCATCTTTATCAATATCCGCCGCCACAGAGGATGTAACCAAATCCTCTGTATTGAAATCGCGGAGCCATGAATCATTTTGTTTTGAAAAAATTCCTTTCCCGTTATTCAATAACAATTGTGACCCGCTCGCTTCAGGATATTTTCCCGGCACACAAAATCCACCATTAAATATATCCGGGAATCCATCACCGTTAAAATCCGCAATGGTCACTGCATTATCATTAATTACATCTCCGGGTAAAGCATTCTTACTTTTTTTAAATATTCCTTTACCTGTATTTATGTATAGCCTGTTTTGTAATAAAGTATCAGTGGGTTGAAATTCGTAGCCACCGCTTCCAACAAACAAATCCTTATCTCCATCTCCATCCGCATCAAAAATAGCTGCTGTTATATCTTCACAGGCGGCGTCTGCAATAAGAGAGGCATCAACGTATTTGGCAAACGTTCCTTTTTTATTTTGAATAAAAAACGCTCCTGCCTGGTCCTTTGCCCCACCAATAAAAAAATCTTCCAGGCCATCACCATTAATATCTCCTTTGGCCATTGCCGGGCCCTGCCTGCTAAACCATTGTGGTAATAAAGTTTGCTGATTAAAATCGTTGTAAAAATTTTCTGTATGTTTAAATGGCAACGAATCTGAAAATGTAAAGAGGGGAGTGGTTTCGGGTAAGTTTATTTTTACAGAATCAGGAGAAGCTCCTGTTATATTCACATTGAACGTTTTGTTTACGCCGGGTGAAGCGATTGATGAAACAAGACCATTCGACCAGGTAACATTTATTTTTTCTACAGAATCAGTTGCTGCGATTCCAAAATGGAGAACGTAGTCAACACTTGATTGAAAACCTCTTGATGGCATCATTTCCTGTACCTGGATACCGGAACTCGTAATTAAAGATATTTTTGATCCAATGCCAAACGGATTTTGACCATTACCCGTGAGTTTAATATTGAGATACTTAGTACCCTTGTTTAATTTCCGGAGATTGTTTTGATAAATGCCGGCAACGTCATTGCAGTTGTTGGTGATGATATCGAGATCTCCGTCATTATCAAGATCCGCATAGGCGGCTCCCGCACTTACAACCGGCTCATCTATTCCCCATGCTACGCTTTTATTTGAAAATTTCAGATCGCCTTCGTTCTTGAAAATATAATTGGGGACTTTAATCGTTGGAAGTTTATTCACCCGGTTACTCAGCATTTCCTGTTGTTTCTTCGGGTCCTTTTCCAGGATAATATCTACACTGTATTTTATAAAATCCATATCCGTATAGTCCTTCACATATCCATTGCTTACAAAAATGTCTTTCTTTCCATCGTCATCAAAATCCGCGGCCAGCGGCGCCCAACTCCAGTCAGTGTTGCTTATTCCGGAATATTGTCCTGTTTCGTCAAAGGTTCCATCACCCCGGTTCAGTTGAAGCATATTACGGCTGTATTGATTAAAAAAGCCGTTCTTAAAAAGTATCTGGAATTTGTCAAAATTTTCCGCACCATTATGCATTTTTTGCAAATAATTTCCTTCCGGCAGCATGTCTAAAGTGATGATATCTTCCAATCCGTCATTATTAATATCCGCGGCGTCATTTCCCATACTGAATAAACTTGTGTAGGAAAACATTTCACGGCTCAGTTCCTTAAATGTTCCATTTTTTTGATTAATGAAACAATAGTCGGCTTCATTAAAATCGTTGCTGATATACAAGTCCGGCCATGTGTCGTTATTAAGATCGCTTACGGCGACGCCCAACCCAAACGTAAGAACATTCGATGTGATCCCTGCACTATCTGTTACATTAGAATAATGACCATTGTCATTCCGGTACAGGTGTGTACTGAAATCGGAGTTTGTTTGCTGACGTATACCGGGTTTTGTTTGCTGACCCTGCATATACTCTTTAATGCTGTGATTGATAACTACCAGGTCTAAATCATTGTCCTTATCATAATCAAAAAAAGCGGCATGGGTGCTGTAGCCGTTGTCCGCTATCCCATATTTATCCGCTTGTTCAGCAAAAGTATTGTCATGGTTATTGATAAATAGCAGGTTTTTTCTTCTTAAAGGATCTCCATCCGCACTTCTGCAAACGTAAATATCCAGCCATCCATCCGCATTGACATCGGCCATGGTCGCGCCGGTACACCATCCTTGTTTCTCAGCGACCGTGCTTTTTTCTGTAATATCTTCAAATTCAAAATTTCCTTTGTTTAAGTACAGCTTGTTCTTAACCATATTGCCGGTAAAAAAAATATCAGTTAAGCCATCATTATTGATATCTCCTACGGCCACACCTCCGCCATTGTAGAAGTATGGGTAGCTTAGCACATTAAATTCTTCATCTTCTATCAAAACATTCTTAAAATTGATGTTTGACCTGGAACTGGAAACCTTAGTGAATAATTTATCACTACTGGGTTGATTACACCCTGAGATTGTATATAATAAAAGCAGAAAGAATATATGTTGTGTAAGCGGGTGAAGCAACAGGGAAGAATATTTGAAACGCATTGGCCTAACCATAAGAAATAGTTTTGATTGCATTCAATTAAAAGGTACGATATATTTTTCCCAAACAAAAAAGGTCACTTCTGTTCAGGAAGTGGCCTTTTTTGAAGGTATTACTAAGATTATTTTTCTATGGATTCCACCAGAGTTTTGTACTGGTCTTGTCCGCACCGCCCAAAAGTTCTACACCCGTTTTATAACCGCCGGCGTTAACAGTAATTTCGGACGGCGGGAAGATTAAACGTTTGACACTTGCCGCATCCGTACTTGCATCCGGGTTTGCATTATTTATTCTCGGGTACAATTTAGGAAATCCCGTACGTCTGAATTCCGCCCATGCCTCAGTGCTCATTGAGGGGTATAAAGCAAGCCATTTCTGTGTGGCAATTTGCTCCCGCTGCACCGCTTCTGTAGCGCCAAAGGCAACAGGGATATTAGATAATGGTCCAATTGCATATGGAGCAGGTCCTACGAATGCCTGCGGGACATTAAGGCTGGCGATATAGGTAGCGGCAGCTCCGCCTACTCCCCACTGTTTCAATGATTCAGTGATACCATTTTCATAACATTGTTTTGCCGTAAATGCGCCAACATTCCAGCCATTTACAGCCGCTTCAGCCATGTTGAACCATGTTTCAGCTGCTGTATAAAGTGTATGTGGTTCTGTTCCATCCGCAGCATTTTGAAATCTTGGTACCACATTACTGTTATTGTCATTGGCATTGAAAGCCTCAGACATTTGCAGAATACTTAGCCCATTCCGTATGCCTTTATACAGCCCGGTATTTTTTGCAGGGGCAAAATACTGGGGTAACCTTGGATCCTGGTATCCCTTCAGGATGCTTTCCATAGAAGCACTCATTCTGAATTCTCCCCATTCTGATATTACACCAAGAGGGTTTAAATAGTTCGGTGGAGTAGGCTTTATGTTAGCATTGTTGTCAAAGGTTGTTATTAAACCTCCGGCAGCGGCAATAGCTGCTTCTGCCTCTGTTTTTGCAACACCTGCTGATTTTTTTGATATACGTATAGCGGCCCTCAAACGTAAACTGTTACCAAACTTTAACCATTGAGTCAAATTACCGCCATAAATCACATCTCCCGTGGCAAAGGCTGTTTTACCGGTGTTTTGACTAAGTACTGTTGTAGCTTCAGTTAGTATTTTGAAAAAATTAGTATAAATTGATTCCTGGCTATCATAGTTAACTACATCCTGGCCATTTCCAACTTCAGAATAAGGAATGGGACCAAAAGCATCCGTCATCGGCATATTTATATACACCTTCCATATTTTAGCTACAGATTCTCTCAATGGATCTGGGGCAGGCGATGTGGGCCCCGTTTGTTTTTCGATCTCGGCCAGGGTAGTTGCTCCCTGCAGGAACGTTCCCCATCCCCCGTTGATCCAGCGGCCAACCATCTCGTTACGGTCGCTTGGAAAGGCTGCCTGGGTACATGAGAAAAATTGAGCCTGCTCATCAGCGGCGAGAGAAATTAGTAACTGGTAACCTCCGGCCCACTGATCAGTATTCATCAAACCGGCATATTCCGCCGTACTGAACAATTTGTCAAGCTGTTTGGGAGCCAGCACTTCAATTCTTGTTTTGTCGGTATTTAATTCATCAAAACCTTTCGTGCAGGATGATAACAATACCAGTATGCTCAAGACCGTGATTAGATTAAAACCTGTATTATATTTTTTCATATTAAAAAGTTCTTTAAGAATTAAAAATTGAGGTTTAAGTTCAGTCCGTAGGTCCGGGTAAATGGCAGACAAAAGGACTCTGTACCAATTAAACCCTTGTCGGTTGATAACACCAATTCAGGATCAAACCCTGCGGCGTCATTCTTAAAAAAGAAGAGGTTACGCCCGGTAAATGATATAGTGGCTCCCTTAATCGGAGTTTTTGCAAAAGTATGTTGCGGTATAACATAACTTAATACTACTTCCCTTAACCTGATATTGGAGGCAGAAGAGGTGAAAATTTCACCAGCAGGAGTATTTCTTCCACCAACATAACTCCAATATTTTTCAGCCGTTATCGTAGTAGTGTTTTTTGCTCCGCCAGCTGTAATTCCATCAAAAATAAAGCCATCCCTTCCGGCCAACGTTCCGGCTGCCATGCCATCCCCGTAAATATTAGCATTTGTAAACGAGCAAATTTTTCCGCCCATTCTGGCCGAAACCAGGAAGCTAAGTTCAAAATTCTTATAGGTAAACCGGTTCCCAAATCCGCCAATCCAGTCGGGCCGGCTGTTTCCGATATATACGGTTTGTCCACCGGTTATCAATGGAACTCCATCGGCTCCCACTATAATCTGACCTGTAGCCGAATCCCTCACATAACCCCGGCTGTACATGCCGCCGTAGGGCTGTCCTTCCACTACCTTGGTCCTCGTCATAAAACCATCGGTGTTCAGCTCAAATTCAGGAGAACCGGGATAGATCTCAACAACCTTGTTTTTGTTTTTTGCATAATTTACATAAAAGGTCCATGTGAAATCCTTGGTTTTTATGGGTGTAACATTCACTGTAATCTCGATACCCTTATTTTCAATGTTTCCCGCATTAATAAATTTACTGGAATACCCTGACGCAGGAGGAGTTGCGACATTAATTAACTGGTTTTTCGAGTTCGTCTTGTAATAGGTAAAATCTGCAGTGATCCTGTTGTTCAAAAGCCCAAAATCAAGACCATATTCCTGTGAAGTGGTAATTTCCGGCTTCAATGTGTCAACGGGATTGGTTTGACTTTTGGCAATACCACCCCCAGCACTGATAGAATAATATTCCTTAGTTTGGTAAGGACCAGTGTCAAGACCTGTCTGCGCAATGGAACCCCTGACTTTTAACAAACTAAATACATCAGGTAGTCGAACCATATCGGAAATGATAGCTGTAAGACCTGCTGATCCGAAGAAATAAGACCTTTCGGTTGATGGCAAAGAGGACGCCCAGTCATTTCTTCCTGTTAAGCTAAGTATCAAATATTTCCTGAAACCGATATCCGTACTGGCATAAAGGGAATTCTTTTTGAATTCCGAAAGCCCCTCAGTAGAAGAAAGCTTGCCTGACTGTGCGTTGTTGAGGGTGAAAACATTTTCATTCACAAGAGCACTGGCAGTAGAACTTAGGGAAGTACTTCTGCCACCTTTCATATTACCACCAGCATTGGCATTAATGCTGAAATCGCCGATATTTTTATTGTAGCTGAATAAGAATTCAGCATTTGTTTCCGTATATGTATTAGTATTTACACTGAAATAGCCATCTTCTGCTATAACATAAGTGTTTCTGAACCTGCGTTCGTCGCTGTTATTGGTATACCGGTTCAGACCCGCACGTAACATCAAGCTTAAGCTTGGCATAAACTTGTAAGTCAACGAACCTAATCCTTTAACATTATTGGCTCTGAAAGAATTGGTGCAATTGTATTTAACCCAGATAGGGTTTTCACCACCATTTGATCCCGGACGCCAGTAATTTTGTGTTAGCTCCCGGTTAGCATTATAAAACTGGTAATGGTTTTCGATATAATCTAAACCAATATTGCTCGGAAGGCGGAGAATCTGGCGATTAACATTGCTGAAGTCTTCACCTGATTTAACATAATTATCAGCCTTCTGATCGAAGTAAGTGACTTTGGTATCAAAGGACAGTTTATCAGACAGGTTTCCACCAACCCTAAAGTTGAAATTATGACGAAGGAATTTATTATTGTCAACAATTCCCTGACCATATATATTATTGTACGAGAAATATGCCTGAATCTTTTCACCGCCGCCACTGAGTGAAATCCCGTTGGTAAATGTTTTACCGGTGCTGTAAAAATCCTCGTAATTGTTGGGATGGGGAGTTAAGACGGTCAATGTATCATCGGCCGGATCGATGCTCCAGTTTCTTACAGTCTGTCCCGTGATTTTAGCTCCCCAGGCGATTTCGGCGTTTGATAGATATTGCCCATTGCTTCCCTGGGAATACTGATTCTGAAAGTCCCGGAGATTCACAGCTTTATCTGCCTGGAAACTACTATTAAATGATATCGCAAGTGCTTTTCCGGCGGCGCCTTTTTTAGTTGTAATTATAATAGCACCATTTGCCGCGTCACTTCCATATAGTGCAGAGGCAGAAGATCCTTTCAAAACATTCATAGAAGCTATATCATCGGGATTCAGCGTTCCAATGTCACCAGGGATACCATCGACAATAATCAAAGCCTCGCTAGAAGCGGCGATTGATCGGTCACCTCTGAGAACAATACGAACACTGGATCCAACTCCCTGGGACGAGCGGACTATGTCCAACCCCGCGACTTTCCCGGATAATGAATTGGCGACATTGGTCTCACGGGCTTTTGTTAAGTCTTTGGTATCTACCGTTTGGGTAGCATAGTTCAGGCTTCTTTTGGTTTTAGTAATACCCAGCGCCGTTACCACTACTTCACCCAACTGTTGGGTTTCTTCATTCAAATTGATTGTGACACTATTTTGATTTGCCTCTACTACCAGTTCTTTAGTAGCGAAACCAATAGAGGATACCTGCAAGGTAACTCTGCCTGCAGGCGCCGGAATTGAAAAAGACCCATCCGTTCCGGTGGATGTACCTGTTGATGTACCTTTTACAGTAATTGTAGCGCTGACCAGCGCAGCATTGTCTTTAGCGGAAACGATTTTGCCGGTAATAGTACGTGTCTGTGCAAACAGGACCGTACCGCATAATAGAAAGAAAACACCTAGTAAACTTTTAGGATTCAACATAAGCAGTAGTTTTTATTTTATGATCGAAGCAGATTGGAGCAACAGTAACAGGATAGGTTCAATCAATAAATCACTGAAAATTTACTAAAATTTTCAAACGACTACATCATCATAACCTCATGATTCAGTGATTGCTCCCTAAATATGACATTATTTTTTCAATTTTGATGCAGCAGCCTTCTAAAAAAAAGTAGATTTTATTGTGCAACCGTTTGATAATTTTTATGCAAGCGTTTGCGTGATTTTTTAAAAGCTCTTATATTTCTCCTTGATTCGTTGAATTGAAAATATTTTACCGGCAATGAAAGGAATCGCAAAACAGTTGAATGTTTCTATATCTGTTGTCTCCCGGGCTTCGAATAACCATCATAGTATCGGTTAAAAACGATGATAAAACTAAAACCAAGGGAAATGGCTAAAGAATTAAATTACAAGCTCAACCAGGCGACGATTTCCTTTTAGCAATGTAAACGATTACACCAGTCTTGGTTTTGCGGGAATTGTCAGAAATGATTTTTTTGCAACTGTATAGAAGATTGTACAAATAAGAACAACTATCGTATAAATGGTTCAGTTGTCATCCGCATCAATTATTTGAAACAAACGGTTGATTTAAAAAAATATTCATCTTTAATATACTTTACACTTAAAAGCAAATCGATGTACAAAGGGTTTGAGAACAAGGTTGCGATAATAACGGGAGCAGCTTCAGGTTTGGGGCTTGCCATCGCAAAAAAATTATCTCAATGCCAGGTAAGGCTTGTATTATTCGACTCAAATAAGGATTTACTGTTAAGCATCAGATCTGAGTTCAAGGGAGAAGTTAAAATATGCGAGGTTGATGTGACATCTGAAAGTGGGGTGAAAGGGGCAGTGAATGAAGCGGCAAATGAGTTTGGTTCTATTGATATGTTGGTCAACAGTGCGGGTATTACCGGAAAGACGAACATTAAAAGCCATGAAGTTGAATATGATAATCTGAAATCTGTATTTGACGTTAATTTCACCGGGAGCTTCTTTACATCTAAATACGTACTTCCATGGATGCTGAAAAATAATTACGGACGGATTTTACATATAGCTTCCATAGCTGGAAAGGAAGGTAATGCGGGAATGCTTGCTTATTCTGCATCGAAAGCAGCCGTAGTAGCAATGGCCAAGGTCCAGGGTAAAGAATACGCGGAAACCAATATTACTATTAATGCGCTGGCTCCTGCCGTTATAAAAACATCCTTTTTAGATGACATGCCAGCTGAACAGATAAAATATATGACTGATAAAATACCGATGAAACGTTACGGAACATTAGAAGAATTGGCGAACATGGCTGTCTTTATAGTATCCCCGGGAAACAGTTTTTGTACAGGGTTTACTTTTGATTTGTCCGGTGGCAGAGCAACTTATTGATTTGAATAAATTAGAAAGGAAGTATAGAATAAGATAGAATTGTCGTGTAACAGTTTATAGTACAAACTTATCCAAATAACAAACTGAATCAAGCTTATGAAACAATCAATGGATGCGGATAAAATAAAAATTGGGGTAGTAGGGTTAGGTCTGATGGGTTGCAGTATTACTACCTGTTTGTTAATAGCAGAGCATCCTGTAGTAGCCGTAGCGCCTATACCCGATGATCTGAAGCATGCTGATAAACGTGTTACAGAGCATCTTCGGAAATCAAAAGAAGAAGGCCTTGTTAATAAGTTGCCCGAATATTATCTAAACCGTCTTACTATAACCCAAGATTATAGTTTATTAAAAGATTGCAGCATAGTTATAGAGTGTACCATTGAAAATATTGATATTAAGAAATCGGTGTATGACAAGATTGAGCGGGTTATTGCAAGGGAGGCATTATTAACGAGCAATACATCCGCCATACCAATCAGTATGTTACAAAAACAAACCATTTATCCCGAACGGTTTTTTGGTTTACACTGGACAGAACCTTCACATACCACCCGTTTCCTCGAAGTGATATGCGGCGATTTAAGCGATGTAAGCAAAGGGGAATATTTGTATGATCTGTCCCATCAATGGGGCAAAGAACCGATCCTCGTCAGGAAGGATATCCGTGGATTCATCACTAACCGCCTCATGTATGCTATGTATAGGGAAGCGTTTTACCTGGTTGAAAATGGTTACGCCACTATTGAGGATGTGGACAGGTCATGCCGCAACAATGCGGGTTATTTTATGACGCTGGTTGGTGTTTTCCGCTGGATGGACCTGACAGGGGTACCTGCTTATCATACTGTCATGAAGGATTTGTTTCCCACGCTCAACAATGATACCGCCGTTCCTAAATTGATTGATGATATCGTCAGTAAAGGAGGAAGAGGAGTAGCGAATGCACAAGGATTTTATGAATATACGGAAGAAGAAGCCAAATTATGGGAAGAAACATATAAGGAATTCAGTTATGAAATCAGGAAGCTTGCTTTAAAATATCCCGCAGATGTGGTAAAGAAAAAGCTGGAAGGCAGGAAGAAAAATGAGAATACGCAATGATGATTTTAATAATACAGGCAAACGCCGTTGTGGAATGAATAGCGCGATGGCTTAAAAAGCAAACAAATTCTACTCCTTTTTCAATTAATAAATGATGAGACTATTAATTTTTTTACTGGCGATAGTAACGACGAGCTTTAATTCAGGGGCTTTCCGGGGAAAAGAAAAATTGCAGGAAACTAAATCGGTACTCGTTAAAAAATGTACTGATTTTAATGTAACCGGAACCGGCGATAGCAATGAATGGACAAGAACGGAATGGAACTATTTGACGAAAATTGATAGCGGTGGCAAGAGTTATACAAGCAAATTCAAAATCCTGTATTCTGCAAAAGGTATTTACGTACTTTTTAACGGCGATGACGATAAGATATCTACCAACTATAAAAAGGACTTCGGAGATTTATTTAAAAGCGATGTCTTTGAAGTGTTCTTCCACCCCGACCCTAAAATACACATGTATCTCGAGTATGAGATTAACCAGTTGGATAAAGAACTGGTATTACTCATACTGAACAGGGAGGGAAAATTCGGCAGTTGGATGCCCTGGCATTATGAGAACAGAACTAAGATCATAAAAAAAGTAAGTGTTATCGGGGGCCGGGTCAAACCCGGTGCTTCTATAAACTCGTGGAGCGCTGAATTGTTTTTTCCTTATGCATTATTAAGTCCATTGTCAAACTTTCCCCCGGTAAGCGGGATGCGCTGGAATGCTAATTTCTGCAGGCTTGATTACGACAGCGGCAGCATGGTCAAATGGGCCTGGTCACCGGTAAAAGTTTCCTTTCACGAATTTGAAAATTATCTTCCTATAATATTTGAGTAAAAAAGAAAATCTAAAAGACAGCAATAGTGCGGATAAAAAAAGAATATGGCGGTCTATCTGAAAAGTATGATGAAAATTTTATGATTGCTTTATTCTCAATGCAAAATAAATTCCCCGGGAACTTCTTCAACTGATTTATTGCCAAAAGAATCAACCGATTCAATCACCACTTTATAAAACCCGAATTTCTGATCGGGAATTTTTTTACTGAATACATTGTCTGATTCCGCACGGTCGCCTCCTGTACCATCGTCTTTCAATTCCACTTCAAATAATTTTGTTAGGTCTTCCTTCAACGAGAGTTTTGCTTTTACGTATTGAATTTTTGAGCCGTCATGAATTTTAACCTGGATAATATTATCACCCGGAATACGAACCCAAATTAGTTTTGGAGCGGTACTGTCTTTTCCCTTCACTTTTATTTTAATTGCACCTTGCTTTATGATATGAAGAGGATATTCCGGAAGCCAGTATTCCGCGAAAAAAATAATCTCATGGTTTTCCGGGCAAGCGGAAGACAACAAGGGAATGGTATATTTTGCGGAAGCGCCCACATAGTCAAAATTTCCCCAGTAGTCGGATATCCTTGTGTTAATTCCCAAAGGATTTATGTATGGATCCGGGGAAGATAAATAAGTGCGCCAGTATTTCCCCTGGTCCTTTACCAATAATACAATTGATTCGCCGGGGTTGGCAACTCCATCACCATTTCCTGCGCCCAGTGAAATGGTCGCGCTATCAGTCCCTCCTTTTGCTACGGTAAATGCTTTGCCATCGGCGATTTCAAAATCTGTTATTTCGGGGAGATCTTTTTTTATCGGTATTTCAAAGAATTCCACCCACTCGTTTTTATTCTCATCATGTATCGTCAGTTTGAATTTTTCAATTTCAATACTGTCTGATTCCACACGAAATGCAAATGAAACATGGCAGGCTTGTGTTTTATTTACAGCAATACTGCCAAATCCTGATGCGCCTTGCGTGATAGTTGCGTTATTCCTGGTGGGCGATAATTTTGCGGTTATATTTTTTGCTGAAGACAATCCTTTGTTAAGTAATCTTATTGTCAGCTTGACATCTTTCTTATGTGTCGCCCAATTCATATTGTCAATCTCAATGGCAGCGATAGAGATATTTGGCTTATCTGGTTTTTTATTAATGCCAATCTCATGTGTACTGCCGTTAATAGAAATACTCAATCTACCCGAGTTATCGCTTGCGATTAGTTTCCTGGAAATCTTTTGCGTTTTAATGTTAACATCATTAATAATGTACGACTGGTTTTTTTCATACAAGGCGGGAGTCGTTACTAATAAATTCACGAATGGAAGCAACTCTCCGTCCGGAAGAAATTCCCGTACGGAGCATCTGAAGCCTCTTTTATTGACATTTTCCAGGATGGTGAAGCCGGGAACTATTCTATCGGAGTTGACATTATAATCCCATACTGAAAATTTAGGATAAACATCGATATGGTTCCATTGCAATGGCTTTGCCGGAGGATTGCCAAAAGTTTTTAATAAAAAATTAAACATATCAGCCATTCCGCAGGTGGAATGTTCCGCAGCATAGATTTTACTTTCATAGTTATCCATTACCTGTGGCCAAAGCCGGTTCATGTCCTGGTGATAACCGCGGATAAAATCCTTGTCACCGTAATTGAGCCGTAATTTCATCCCGCCATAGTTCTTATGCATATCAAGGTGGCGGTACTCAACCGGGAATTCTTTAGGACCGACCTCGAATTCTGGTGAGCCACAAAAATTCCCCGCCGCCGAAAATAAATGAGGGTATTTTCCACCGATCCAGAATGTCATAAAACCTCCCATCGAAAGTCCGGAGATCGCCCTGTGTTCCCTGTTGGCAATCGTACGATAATGAGTATCGATATAATCAATGAGCTCTGGATAATATAAAGGGAACTGGCGAAAAGTCTCTACCGGTCCAATATTATAGGGACGCACATAATATTTTTCATCAGCGCTTCTGTTGTACCCGTCAGACTTCACCACGATAACTTCATGTGTAGCTACAAAATTGGCGATATTGTCTCCTTTGTTTTCATCGCCTTCATCAAAATCGGCGTAATGATCACTGCTTCCGAAATACCGCTGCGACCAGCCGTGCATGAAATAGATAACCGGGTATTTTTTGGTTGGATTATCAGCATAATGAGGAGGTAAGAATATGCGATAGTTCCTCGTCTCCCCGAATATCCAGCTATAATGCCTCGAATCAATAATAGTTACGCTATCCGCCTTTTGCGCCTTGCTGTAAAAGGAAAACGTAAACAAAATGAAAAAAATAACAATCGATATGCGTGTCACCTTTTTTGGAAGATTGAACGTTCAAGGTATTCAATTCTTTCATACAATCGAATTTGCTGGTTCAATGAACCGGCTTCTATAATTGGGTATACAGATCATGGGATAATAATCGGAGTGAATCAATCATGACGTTTACGAATGGAAAACCTACTTTCCTTTTATATAGTCCTGGTATAATTTTTCAATATCATCAATCTTGATCTCACTATTATGAACAATGATGCGGTATTTAAGTGTCAGCCCTTTTTTTGATAATAGTACAGGTGTTCTACCGGGATAGGGTACGTTTTGCATACTTGTAACGCTACGCAATATCCACGGGTTGTTGTTATCATTTCCCGGAGGATAGCCAAAAACAGTAACTCCACTCTTAGGTGCGGAATCACCTTCAAATGATCCGGAAATATCCATCCACGGTCCGGCGGCAACTGCGGTTTCCTGTGGTATAACTTCTTTGTTCCCGGAAACAAATGAAATAGCCTTCGGAAGCTTTAATCGTAAACAAAATCCGCCATAACCTTTTGCATCATCGGAACCGCCGATTTTCAGATTGTCAACTAGTGCGATCAATGTAATATTAAAATCGATGATATGGTATTGAGGGGTTGATTTGAATACAGTGATCGTTGTTTTCTCTTTCACTATTGGGGTGAGGTTACTATCAACCTGTGCATTCCAAATCATTTCTGAGGCAAGCACCAGGTTATTTTTCTCTTCTTTCACGTCCGCCTTCTCAGGTTTATAAGAAATATTTTCAGAGATCCATCCGTCACCTACACTTTTATCATTCCATATCAGCTGGTGCCAGGCCCAAAAGATGCCGCGATGGTAAGGATGATCAGCCGGCATATCTTCCGTCAAAATTTTTTCATTCAGGTCATATAGCGGGTGTACATAGCCGGCTCTTTCGTATTTGCCGTCAACCGATTTCGGGCTCAACTGGTAAAACAAAATCTTTTTACCATTTTCGAGTAGTTCTATACCCTCAGCGGATTTTTTTGTCGTGAAACCCTGACCTTGCATTTCAGTATTTATTAAAATAGAATAGAAGAAGAAGAAACCGAAGAAACACTTTCTGGAATTATTTAAATACATATATAAAATTAAGTAGCTGGAAGAATTTCAAGCCGGTTGATCTCAGATCCCGGTAGGTAAAAAAATGAAAACAATAGTAAATACCGTTGAGGCAATAAAGGAGCAGAATGATTTTACATTTTTCTCACTTTACTTAAGCTTTCTCCCTGTTTTTTTCGTAGACAACAGAAAGCTCCTTCAAAAATTCATGCACTGTTTTCAGTTTAAATTCTTTCAGCACCTCTGCGATCATTAATTCCGAATCAAGGCTCTCGATAATCGTCCATTCTTCCTCATTGAACGTGGTGAGCTTTATCCTCGCGCCATACTTTTTTTGAATATCGGGAAACATAGTTACCGCGGGCCATGTAAGTATAAAAGCTTTTTCAAGATTCACTGGCGAACAGGCCCAGTTTCTCTGCCATCTGCCGGTCTGCACAATCGTTTCACCAGATATGTCACAGATCTTACTGGTATCCTTCGCCGTGCTGCTTACAATATATACCTGGTGCTTCCAGGCCCTGCTGCTTATTTCCTGTCCTGCGGCATACGCAGAAGGCCAGAAAATTATTTCAGCTCCATTGTCCTTTAAATAATTCCAGCCATCATCATATTTAATGTCAAAGCATATCTGGATACCGATTTTACCAAAATCCGTCTGGAAAACAGGCGGGTTAGATTTTCCTGGTTTAACGCCCATTTTCATTTCGCCTTCGGCAGGCCGCATCTTGTGATATTCGCCAGCTATTTTGCCTTGCCTGTCTATTAATACGGCGGCAATATATACGTTCCCTTCATAAAGTGAATAAGTAGGACAGATCACGTAACATTTATTCTTGCTCGCAAAATTTAAAAAAGGTGTAACAACAGAGCCAGGAATTTTTTCTGCTGCATCCTTAGGATGATATTGTTGACCAGTTATATTACTGAATGCAAAACCTTCCGGTAAACAAATGATGTCAGGCTTATACGGAACAATATTTTCCATGATGCCGAGCACTTTTTGAACCATGTCCCTGCTATCTGTTGCCTCGAGGTCCATGATAGATACCGTTCCTATGTTAACCTGGCGGGGCGAGCCGCCGCCTGCATGATTGCCTTCAATCCCGTGGAGATAACCGGGAAGACCGAAGGCTCCCATACCCAATGATGCATTTCCTAAAAATTTTCGACGGGATATGTTTGATGGCATGAATATAGTTTGATTTGATTACTGGTAATAAATTACGCAAGCGATTGCAATATAAATTTAGTTCTTACTTTTCATTTCTGTATAAAGAAGTAAGAAACAACTGACTGGCATCTATCGCATATTACTGACAAGCGGGAAAACAATGATCGTAAAATGGAGAAATGTTATGAATAAATAACTTGCTCAACGATTATTATCTTTTCTTTGCTTAATACAATCAGCCATATAAATAGAAGGACATGACGAAAATAGAATTTGAGTATAAAAAATTACTACAACCTTCGGATGCTTTGATCGCCGACATTGTCAACATCGAAGGAGATATTTTGATCCTCGGAGCCGGTGGTAAAATGGGACCGGCTTTAGCAAAACTTACAAAACAAACGATTGATAAAGCCGGCATAAATAAAAAAGTGATCGCCGCATCCAGATTTTCAGAACCCGGTTTACAGGATGAATTAAACAGTTTGGGTATAGAAACATACGCGGTTGACTTGCTGGAAGATGATCAGCTTCAACAGTTGCCGGATGCAAAGAACATATTATATCTCGCAGGTCAAAAATTTGGGACGACTGGCAAAGAATGGTTTACCTGGGCGATGAATGTTTATTTACCGGGACGTGTTGGAGAGAAATATAAAAATTCAAATATTGTTGTTTTTTCAACAGGGAATGTATATCCGTTATCGCCGGTATCGTACGGCGGTTTGGCGGAAGATCATCCAACCGGACCTGTAGGTGAATACGCACAATCCTGTTTGGGTCGGGAACGCCTCTTTCAATACTCTTCTTCAAAATATAATACACCATTTTTTATTTATCGCTTGAATTATGCCAATGATGTAAGCTATGGTGTATTGCTGGAATTGGCGAAATCCGTCAATGAAGGAAGACCCATTGATTTGAGCATGGGCCATGTAAATGTGATCTGGCAGGGCGATGCCAATGAAATGGCCATACGTGCATTGCTTCATTGCCAGTCGCCTGCAAAAATTGTAAACATCACCGGGCCTGAAACAGTTTCTGTCAGATGGGTGGCGCAACAATTTGGGAAACTATTTGACAAAGAGCCTCAATTTTTAAATGAAGAGAAGGCGACGGCTTTATTAAGTAACGCCGCCGAATCATTTCATCTTTTTGGTTATCCCAGGGTAACATTGAAAAAGATGATAGAACTATTGGCAGAGTGGGTCAAACAGGGAGGAAAGACCATCAATAGGCCCACGCATTTCCAGGAAAGGGAAGGGCAATTTTAAAATAACAATGATGAAACTGTTAGACAGTAACATAAATAATTTATTGCAGCAGGGCACGGTAATACCGGCGCATCCTCTTGCTCTGGACAAGGATTTAAGATTGAATGAAAAAAGACAACGGATACTCACCCGTTATTATATCGCGAGCGGTGCAGGTGGTGTGGCTGTGGGAGTGCATACTACACAGTTTGAAATAAGAAACCAGGAATTCAATTTACTGGAACCGGTGTTGAAAATTGCGGCTGATGAAATTGAAAAAATAAAATCCGATCGTCTGCTGATAAAGGTAGCGGGTATCTGTGGTCCAACTAATAGCGCTATTCGTGAAGCAGAACTTGCTGTAAAATATAATTACCATCTGGGCCTTGTCAGCATGGGAGGTCTTTCTTCTTATTCGGAAGCGGAATTGATCAAACGGGTAGAAGTCATTTCCAAAATTATTCCTGTATTTGGATTTTACCTGCAGCCAGCTGTTGGTGGAAGAGTATTAAGTTATGAATTCTGGCGTGATTTCGCTGAGATTCCGAATGTATATGCCATAAAAGTAGCGGCTTTTAACCGCTACCAGACACTGGATGTAGTAAGGGCGGTATGTGATTCTTCAAGACGAAATGAAATTGCTTTATATACCGGCAATGATGATAATATTGTCGCTGACCTGTTGACGACTTATAAGTTCTCTGTTGATGGCGAACCCGTTGATAAAAGATTTGTTGGAGGATTGCTAGGTCATTGGGCCGTATGGACAAAAAAAGCAGTTGAAATTTTTCATGAAATAAAACAATGCGTCAATAATAATTCATGTATTGAAAATTTATTGACAAAAGGAATTGAAATTACGGATATGAATGCCGTTATTTTTGATGCGAAGAATTCTTTCAAAGGATGTATAGCCGGTATTCATGAAGTATTGCGAAGACAAGGGTTACTCGAAGGATTATGGTTTTTAAACCCGCAAGAAAAACTTTCACCGGGTCAGGCGGAAGAAATTGACAGAATTTATAAATCTTATCATCAGTATACGGATGATGAATTTGCCAAACAATTCAGATAGTGTGATCACTTATGCTTATCAGCGACATACAGGATTTAGCTACAAAAATAAACAGCCAGGTAATCGCCAACAGGAGACACCTGCATGCGCATCCTGAATTGTCATTTCATGAATATGAGACTTCGGCATTCATAAAAAAGCAATTGGATGCTATCGGCATTGAATGGAAGACCAGCGCCAATACCGGTGTAGTTGGAATTTTACAGGGAGAAAAAATCTCCGACCAGGTCGTTGCATTAAGAGCTGATATGGATGCTTTGCCGATTACAGAAGCCAACCAGGTTGAATATGCATCTCTTAACAAGGGAGTGATGCATGCCTGCGGTCACGATGCGCATACATCTTCGTTGCTTGGTACGGCAACTATTTTACAATCATTGAAAAATAAATTTGGCGGCACGATAAAACTGATATTTCAACCTGCCGAAGAAAAACTTCCAGGGGGTGCCAGCCTCATGATTAAGGAGGGAGTATTGACTAACCCCGTTCCCCAGGCAGTTATCGGTCAGCATGTGCTACCTTCTATGCCTGCAGGAAAAATAGCTTTACGCAAAGGAAAACATATGGCATCCATGGATGAGCTGTTCGTTACCGTGCGTGGAAAAGGCGGGCATGGAGCACAGCCGCATCAGAATACAGATCCTGTATTAATCACGGCTCATATCATTGTTGCGCTACAACAAATCGTAAGCCGTATGGCTAATCCATATATGCCCACCGTTTTATCTTTTGGAAAACAAATCGCCAATGGAGCTATCAATGTAATACCGGATGAGGTATTTATGGAAGGCACTTTTCGTACGATGAATGAAGCATGGCGTACTGAAGCGCATACACGGATGAAAAAGATGGCGGAGAGTATTGCTGAAAGTATGGGAGGTAGTTGTGAATTTAATATTGTTCGTGGTTATCCTTTTCTTGCCAATGAAGAAAAATTGACAGAGCAGGTGCATTCTTATGCCGGCGAATATCTCGGAAAGGAAAATGTAATGGATGCTGATATCTGGATGGCGGCGGAGGACTTTGCATATTATACACAGGCAGCTGATGCCTGTTTTTACTTATTAGGCGTGGGTAACCAGGAGAAAGGTATTGTATCCTCTCTTCATACACCAACATTCAATATTGATGAAGAGGCGCTGGCGATAAGTACTGGATTGATGGCTTATATTGCTCTCAGGCGGTTGGGAAATTGAAGAGTTGGATTTTTATGGTAATGTTGAATTCGCTAAATGCTGTTAACGTATGGGATATAAACGCAGGAAATTTTTAAAACTGGGAGGTCTCGCTGGGATAGGTATTACCAGCGGAATGCTGAAAGGATTCGCAGCCGGGTCGAACGATCATCAGCCGGGTAACAATTTTTTTAATTCAAACACTTCTTCTGCCGTGGAAAATAAAAATTTTGATGAAAAAGGCCTTAGCATTATCGGGCTGTACGGGGAATGGGCGAATAATGCCAATGAAAATAAATTACCTGCTTTTTCTTTCCGGCGGAAAGAATGGTCAAACCTGGAGACATGGAGAAAGACTGCGAAAAAATGTGTTGTCGATCGGATGGCGATTCCGGATATTGGTGGAGCTCCCAAAGTTAATATCGTAAAGCAATATTCTTATGATGGCTTGCACGTTGAAGAACTTGTCTGGCAATTGCCTTATGGCAGACCTACGGAAGCTATTTTATTAAAACCTTTAAATGCGAAAGGAAAGTTGCCGGCAATACTTGCTTTTCACGATCATGGGGGGAATAAGTATTTTGGCACGAGAAAGATTACCAGGACTTCGGATCATCCTCATCCTTTTATTGATGAGCATCAGAAAGAATATTATGAAGGCTTTGCCTGGGCCAATGAAATTGCCAAAAGAGGATATGTTGTTTTAGTGTCGGATGCATTTCCATTTGCAAGCAGGAGAGTGATGATGGAGGATGTTCCGGAACATATGCGGCATGGACTAAACGATAGTGATCCTGAAAAACCGGAAAATATTAAAGCGTACAATGAGTGGGCCGGCCAGCATGAACATGTAATGGCGAAATCATTGTTTAGTGCCGGTACCACTTGGCCGGGTGTATTCTTCGCGGAGGATAGAAAAGCGCTGGATATTTTATGTGCCCGTGAAGATGTTGATGCAAACCATGTTGGTTGCGGGGGATTATCAGGTGGAGGAATGCGAACGGCATTTATGGGTGGGCTTGATGCAAGAATTAAATGTGCTGTTTGTGTAGGCTTCATGACTACCTGGAAGGATTTTGTTTTAAATAAATCATTTACTCATACCTGGATGACCTATGTTCCTTTATTGCCTAAAGAATTAGATTTTCCGGAAATACTGGGATTGCGTACTCCGCTTCCTACCCTTATATTGAATGATGAAGAAGATGGGTTATATACATTGCCGGAGATGAAACGGGCCGATAGTATTTTAAGTGAAATATATAAAAAGGCGAAGGCAAGCGATCATTATAGATGTTCTTATTATCCGGGGCCGCATAAGTTTGATAAAAAAATGCAGACCGAAGCTTTCGATTGGTTTGATCGCTGGCTGAAAAGCTGAATATAGAATGAAAGACTATGATTGCTATTGATTGAGTGATATAAAAAATTAATTTTAAAATGATGATCTATGAAAAGTAACCGTAGAAAATTTTTACAGTATTCCGGGCTGAGCGGAATTGGGTTGACCGTCGCCAATACGTTGAAAGCCTTTGGAGCTAATTTGGAAAATAATTCCGTTAGTGTACCCCGCCATCCAGATAAAATCAGCAGGCAACATTTCAATATGTGCGGTTATGCCGCGCCAAAAATAGAAACAGTTCGAATTGGCTTTGTTGGACTGGGCAACAGGGGACCCGATGCTGTAGGGCGAATGAGCCATATAGAAGGAGTGGAGATTAAAGCATTGTGCGATATACGACCGGAGAAAGTGAATGCGGTTAAAAAAAAATTGGAAGCCACTACACACCAACCGGCTATTTATACCAACAAAGAAGAGGAGTGGAAAAAATTATGCGAACGGCCGGATATTGACCTGGTATATATCGCCACTCCCTGGAGCTTGCATACACCCATAGCGGTATATGCCATGAATCATGGAAAACATGTTTGTGTGGAAGTTCCCGCTGCTAAAACCATCGATCAATGCTGGCAGCTGGTAGAAGCATCGGAACGTAACCGCCGGCATTGCATGATACTGGAGAATACCTGTTATGATTTTTTTGAATTGCTCACCCTCAATATGGCGAGGCAGGGATTTTTTGGAGAAATAATACATGGCGAAGGAGCCTATATTCATGATCTTTTGGAAGGAAACTTTTCCAAGACCAAGTATTACAATCTATGGCGTTTGAAAGAAAATTTCAGAAATGGAAATTTGTATCCAACGCATGGATTGGGTCCTGTCGCCCAGGTAATGAACATCAACAGGGGAGACAAAATGGATTACCTCGTGGCCATGTCAGGCAAAGACTTTTCGATGGGTGCTATGGCAAAAGAACTGGCTGTAAAGGATGAGTTTTATAAACCTTATGCTAACAAAAGTTTCCGGGGTAACATGAACACGACAACCATCCGGACTAATAAAGGACTGACCATTATGCTACAGCATGATGTAAGCTCGCCCAATGTGTATTCACGCATTCATAAAATTAGTGGAACAAAAGGTTCGGCGTTGAAGTATCCGCTTGAAGGAAGGTTTGCCATTGGACATGAAAAATGGCTGACTGAAGAAGAGTATAAGCAAATGGAAGAAAAATACCAGCCTGCCATTGTAAAAAAAGTGGGTGAAATGGCTAAAGAAGTGGGCGGCCACGGTGGAATGGATTTTTTAATGGATTGGCGTACGATTGATTGCCTTCGTAATGGCTTGCCATTGGATATTAATGTGTATGATGCGGCGGCATGGAGTGCTGTGGCGCCTTTGAGCGAATGGTCTGTAGCTAATCGTTCTAATTCCATTGATTTTCCCGACTTTACTTCCGGTTCCTGGAAAACCAATCAGCCAGTGGATATCAAACTTGAAAAAGGCGGTACTACAAAAGTGATTATGTAGGTTAAGTAATACTTTCAAATTATAGCATTGATAGATTTAAAATTTAAGAATGAATAGCAAAATAAAACAAAGCCCTTCTGAATTAGGTAAAGCAGCCGGGGCTGCCGCCGCACAATTAATCCGGGAAGCGATTGAGGTAAATGGGCAAGCCAATATAATAGTTGCTACAGGAACCAGCCAGTTCGAAACGTTGAATCAATTGATAGCTGAAAAGGATATTGATTGGGCGAAAGTTGTCATGTTTCACCTGGATGAATACATCGGTCTACCCGTCACTCACCCCGCAAGTTTTAGGAAATATTTACAGGAAAGATTTTTATCAAGGCTACCAGCTTTAAAAGAGAGTTATTTGGTAAACGGAGAAGCAGAGTCTACAGAGGAATGCGTCAGACTCGGAGATTTAATTACACAGCATCCTATTGATATAGCGCTGGTAGGTATTGGCGAAAATGGACACCTCGCATTTAATGATCCTCCTGCGGATTTTGAAACAGAACAACCTTACATTATAGTCGAATTGGATGAAGCATGCAGAAAACAACAAATGGGTGAAGGATGGTTTAAATCATTGGAAGAAGTACCACGTTATGCCATCAGTATGTCGGTAAAGCAAATTTTGAAATCAAAGCATATTATCTGTTCAGTACCTGATATCAGGAAAGCAATGGCTGTTAAGAATACAATCGAGCAACCGGTAAGCAATCTTTACCCGGCCAGCATTTTGCAGTTGCATACCCATTGCGATTGTTATCTCGACAAATCTTCTGCCTCCCTTCTTTCACCAACGATCAATGCATAAATAAAAATGCCCGGTAAAAAGATAGCAGCCACAATCGAAGTCAGTTCTCTGACTAAGCGTGATGCTATTATTTCTATCCTTATCATCGGGTTGTTATTTTTTATTTTTGGTTTTGTTTCATGGGTAAATGCCATCCTGATCCCGTATTTCAAAATCGCCTGCGAGCTTACTAATTTTCAATCTTACCTCGTAACGTTCGCGTTTTATATCTCTTATTTTGTCATGTCTGTCCCATCGGCTTATCTTTTACGAAAGCGAGGATTTAAGAAAGGTATGATGATCGGTTTTTGGACAATGGCGGCGGGGGCGTTTATTTTTGTGCCTGCTGCTTTAACAAGAACCTATGAAATTTTCTTGTTGGGTTTGTTTACTATCGGTACCGGTCTTGCCATATTGCAAACTGCCGCCAATCCCTATATCACTGTTTTAGGACCGAAGGAAAGGGCGGCGCAGCGGTTTAGTATCATGGGGATTTTCAATAAAGGCGCCGGAATTATCGCGCCGCTGATATTCGCGGCTGTTATTTTGAAAGCAACGGACACTGATTTATTCAAAGAACTGATCACGATGAATGAAGCAGATAGGGCGAATGCGTTAGATGAGTTGATAAGAAGAGTTGTCTTTCCATATACCTGCGTGGGTATTGTATTGTTCGCACTGGGATTGATGGTGCGTTTCTCGCCGCTTCCGGAAATCAACACGGAGCAGGAAAGTCCTGAACTTGAAACAGCAAACGCCGGTAAAAAAAACATATTCCAGTTTCCTCATCTGATCCTTGGCGCTATCGGTATTTTTCTCCATGTAGGCAGCCAGGTTATTTCCATTGATACGATTATCGGGTATGCCAACTCCATGCATATTAATTTACTGGAAGCGAAAGTCTTTCCTTCTTATACGCTATTCGCACAGATATGTGGTTATATACTCGGTATTATTCTTATCCCTAAATTTATAAGACAGGTAAATGCTTTAAGACTTTGTACATTATTAGGAACGCTGTTTACCTTTCTCATCATCTTTGCTAATGGACAGGTTAATTTTTTAGGACATACTACCGATATTTCTATTTGGTTTGTAGTATTACTGGGATTTGCCAATTCAATGGTTTGGGCCGGCATGTGGCCATTAGCGCTGGATGGATTGGGAAGGTTTACTAAACTGGGCGGGTCTTTAATGATCATGGGTTTATGCGGAAACGCCATCTTGCCACTGCTGTATGGTTGGCTCGCGGATCTGTATAATACCCGGTACGCCTATTGGATTTTATTACCCTGTTACCTGTACCTTGTATTCTATGCTTTCTACGGACATAAAATAAGAAGATGGACAATCAGCAGCCAATAAAAATATTCAACGGCAGAATAATAACTCCGGATAAAATTATTGACGGGGGGGCTATCCTTGTAAAAGATGGCGTCATTACTGTTATCAGCGAAAAAAGCATTGAGATAGAAGATGCGATTGAAATAGATGCGGAAGATCAATATATATCTCCTGGTTTTATTGATATACATGTTCACGGTGGTGGTGGATGTGATTTTATGGATGGTAATGAAACAGCTTTTTTAAAAATAGCAGAAACGCATGCTCGTTACGGTACTACTGCCATGCTGCCTACCACACTTACCAGTACCAAAGAGGAAATACTGCAGACTTTGGCGGTATATGAAGATGCTAATCGTAATAATATAAAAGGCGCTCAATTTCTCGGTATGCACCTCGAAGGACCTTACTTCGCTATGAGCCAACGGGGTGCACAGGATCCACGGTATATCCGAAATCCTGATCCGGAAGAATACAAAGAAATACTGTCACGTTCTTCCAGTATCAAACGCTGGAGCGCCGCACCGGAATTAGAAGGCGCTATCGAATTTGGCCGGTATGTAAAATCAAAAGGAGTATTACCTGCGGTAGCACACACAGATGCTATTTATGAAGATGTGATAAAAGCATTTGATGTTGGATTTACATTGGCCACCCATTTATATTCCGCGATGTCCGGCGTTACACGACGAAATGCGTTTCGTTATGCGGGTGTTGTTGAAAGTGCGTTTCTCCTTGATGAGATGGATGTGGAAATTATAGCTGATGGTGTACACCTGCCTGCGCCTCTGCTGAAATTAGCGTACAAAATAAAAGGCGCTGATCGTACTGCATTGATAACGGATGCGATTCGGGCTGCAGGTACGGATGTAAAGGAAAGTATTTTAGGGAATATAAATAATGGATTGAAAGTAATTGTCGAAGATGGTGTAGCCAAGTTGCCCGACAGGACATCGTTTGCAGGAAGCGTAGCTACGGCGGATCGTCTTGTCAGAACTATGATTTCCATGGCAGGGGTCTCGTTAACAGAGGCGATAAAAATGATAACAGCCACGCCGGCCCGCATTTTAGGAGTGTCCGATAAAAAAGGAGAATTGGCTGTTGGTAAAGACGCGGATATTGTGATATTTGACAATAACATTAATATCGCCCTGACAATGATAAGGGGAAGTATCGTGTATAATCGGCAGCGCGGCCAGGCTATTTAAATAAAGAACGAGGAATGCTAAAAAAGCCTGAGCTCCCATGTCCATAAGTGGAAAAGCCCTCCAAAAATTTGAAGAGCTTTTACCATGAACAACCAAGGAAAGAACCGTCCATGTAATATTTTAATTAAACATTCCTTTTATCTTTGAACCCACTCCTTCCAAAACCTCTTCTGTTTTTTCTTTTAATCCGGCGGGAATATGCTCTTCTACATAGTGAGTGGCTTTATCAAAGAAGCCTTGCTGCTTTTCATTGGATGATTCTGCAGAGGGGTTTGTATTTTCCTGGAGAATACTATTTAATGAATTTCCTAAACCGGGTACTTTTTGCTCGGCATATTCTTTTATTGTTCCCAGAATGCCGGTTGCCTGTTCAGCGCTTATTGAGTATTTCTCCGTCAGTCGATCGATTAGCTGTTGCATGTAGTTTGATTTTGTGTTTTTATTATTTGTTTGACGAGATAAACTTACGCCTCGCAAAAGAAGAAATGGCCGGTTAATCGTTCAACGGGCAAAAGCAATCGGTGAATTCCTGAACACTAAAAAGGATCCCGGATTTTAACTGGGAGAATGAACATCTATAGAATTTCATCAGCTTTAACCTGCCAGGTTCTTTCTGCCTGCCGCGGCATCTGCCAGGTTTTGAATTTATCCATATCCTCCTTTTGCAGAAGCAGCGCCAGTTTATTTAAATGCTCCTTTAATTTTTCCGTATCAGCATTGGCAAATACATCTTCAACTACCTGTTTTAAAGCGGGAATTTTACCAACGAGATGACCGGCAATGACCGAAAAAATGTAATTGACATCATCAGGCGTGATGCCGGTATCATTGGCTACTTGTTCCACTATCTGGTACATTGGATGATTGACTCATTTAGCAGGAAGATTCCCTGTGTCATTTCCCGACAGGGTTTAACGGGTAAATTTAAAAAGACCCTGTGAGATAGAGGGCCTTGCCGGATCCGCTCGTTTTTTAATATTTGAGTTGCTTAAAAAACGATACATCTCCATTCATGTTCACCCGTACGATAATTTCTTTGTTATCCTTTTGAAGATCTACAAAGTAATTGTCTGCATCTTCAAACGGCTGATTGTATAATATCATATCCGCGTCATTGAACTCATTGTCATCAAAGAAAACAACGCCTGCTTTACTATAGCCTCTGTATTTTGAATCAATATATTTTTGTGCGTTTGCTGGTATGTCGGCAAATACTTTGTCCATAGTGGTTCCTATTAGCTTAGCTTCTATGTCATAATAAGCATACATTGTCTGGCCATCTTTAGTAAACACAGCTTTATCATATTCGGGTGTTCTTTCCCACCGGGTTACATTGATGTTACCGAAATCTTGCATAAACTGCTGTTCGGCCTGGTAACTGACTTCCGTTCCTTTTAGAGTTCTGATTTCTTTTTTTTCTTCCTTTTTTTCTTTTTTAATAACAGATTCCTGCTTGTTCAGGCTGGCTATGTCATTTTTGACGGATGCTTCAATTGTTTGGGCATTGACGGATGCGGCGAGCATTAAAGTTGCTGCTGAGAATGTGATTAAGGCTTTCATTGTTTTTTATTTTAAATTTTATAAAATCGTTTGTTGCTGATGTAAACCTACAACTATGCATAAGTCATGTATGAGTTGAATCGTTGAACAGGCGAAATTGATCGGCAAAATATTCTGTTGAAAAAGCTGTCTCTGAAAGGGAAGAAAAGAAAATGAGTGCCCTGATTTTTTTACAAACCAGGGATGGGATTTTTTTGTTAACTGATTCCTGGTAAAAAATTATGATGGGATTGAGAACCTGAAGCCACGAACCAGTTTCAATTGAAATACTTCACCATGGTGCCGGCTACTTCATCTGTGTTGTCATCAAAATGATGTCCACCGGGGAGAGTTTCAGTATTGTAGTTTTTTAACTTAATACTTTTTAAGGGAAAATCATTTTCATCGCTGCCAAATATAGTAGTGGTTTTAATTGTGCCTAGTTTATTCATTTCAGCAATCACGTCCATACTTCTTTTCTTATTGCCGCCAAATATATCAAACCAGTGTATTTCAAAATCGGTGGACTCAGAAGGTGATAACAAAACAACACTTACCAGTTTTTTCCTGGTAGAATCAGGCAGACTGTTTATAATAAAGGGTGCAACATCTGCGCCGAAGGAATACCCGGCGAGTACCAACTGCTTGTTTTTCCTGTTTCGGAATTGCTTGTCGAGATAAACAGATATATCTTTTGCTGTTTGCTCCGGTGTTTTCTTATCCCAGAAATAGGATTTGGCACTGATCGCGGTGATGCTATAACCTTTTTTATTAATAGCGGTGCACAGCGCGGTTGAAAAATTATTAAAGCCACCGTCCCCGCTTATATAAAGTACAAGAGGATTTTGTGCTGAAGAACTCCATTCTTTGACAGGAAGATTAGTTGTTTGGGCGAATAACGGTGAGACTACTAAAGCAAAAATAACCTGGGTGAGAATTTTTTTCATGGTTTCATCACATTGTTTAACGCCAAAGGCAATTGCAGGAGATCAAAATCATTATCATACACCAGGTATTTATTTTCCCAAAGTGTTGCATACTTTTCTTTAAACTCCCTCAAACCTTTATAATGCTGGAAGCGTTTTATTTTTTCCGCTGCCAGCTTCATGATTTGCTCGGCGGTATTGCCGGGCTGTGCGATTCCAGTCAGGGGGACCATGCCAAGATTGAGGTATAACTTATTTCTTTCCCTGGCGTATTCAATCAGTTTAATAATAAGTGCGTCCATTGCTGCCCCGGGTGCATCGTTCGCTTTCCGGATAAGATCATAGGTGCATTCATCCTCCGCATAGTCGGGAATAATATTAAGAAATGCTTTTACGTCTCCACCCGGATCAGCAAGAGCTATTATATCCTGCGCCAGCAATTCTCTTTCATCAAACATGCCTTGCGAAAAAACGAACTCTTCCTTGTCAAAGCTTTTCAGCCATTCGTCCGAAATATTTTTTAGTTCGGTAAGGAATTTTTTGCTGTGAGGTGCGGAATGTACGGTAACAACATATCCCTTTTTCTCCAGGCTGCTCAAACCGTTACGCAACGATTTTTTATCTTTTCCTTCCAGGCGAAAACCGCTAATGTCGAGTATTGCTTCCTGGCCGATCACCAGTTTTTGTTTTCGCAATTCGTTAAACCATGGAATACTGTTTTCATCTACCCGGTAGAATGCGGGCTTTAAACCCATTTTGCGGCAATGCTTGTCAAACTCTGTGATGGCATCAGTTTTATATTCCTCCGCACAAACCGGTTCTTCCAGTACGATAGCGAATCCGCCGGCGATACGATAAGCGATAAAGGCATCGTGTGTATCAGAAAAGAAATACAACTTGTCCTTGTACAGTTTAAAGTAATCGATAGTGGAATTGCCAAACTGGCTCAGTAAAAATGTCGCTTTCTCTTTGTATTTGTCAGTAATAACATGTTTTGCCAGGTGAGGCTTAATGAGTGTAAATAATAAAAACCCCCAGGTGAGAAAACCCAGGCTTCTTATCAGCAGGATAAACTCATGGCCAAACCTTGTGATGGGCTGTAGCGTTGTATCTTCTACTAACAGGAAAATATTGAAAGTATGCAGTAAGGATTGTTGCCAGGTAAAATCAACACCAAAATGTCTGACGTCAATAAAATAAAAACTGATGAATCCAAAGATGAGCATGGCGGCGAAACTTAGTCCCGCAGTTTTCACGCCAGCTTGCATCCATTTATTGCTGCTCCGTATGCGGTATTGTTTGGCCGTTGCAATTAAAACAAACAATGTAATGGCCGCGATAATCGCTTCTTCATAGTCCAGGGCTTTGGTCAAATGGCCGAGTAAAGAAACAAGCGAAAATATTACAGCGATTATCCAGGCATTTCGCAGACCCCGAAACAGAAATGCGGATGTTACCAGTAATGAAAGTCCGGTGAACAATACCAGCAAATTGGAAGCATGTATAGCGGTTAAAGGAATATATTCCCTGAGCAAAAGGAACCGTTGGTGTATCGGCGGTGATACAGCGGAAATAATGTCTATCATGCCTAAACCAAATGCGAGCAGGGCAGGAGCGAGGCGAAGGAATAATTTTCTTCCTTTCCAGGCAAAAGCAAGCAGACCGCACAAAAGCGGTAGCCAGAATTCAAACACCCGGTAGAGTATTGTAATAGATAAAGCCTGGGGGGCCGAATAACCAAATTGCTCCAGTACATACACCATTGATAATTCCACTGCGCCGAGCCCTCTTAGAAAAGGTGAAACTATCATCATCAGCACGGCAATAATATAGGCGGACGCTGATGCTCCAAACGAAGCTGGTAATCTCAATGCGAGCATGGCGACATAAATGTGAAGCATTCCGCAGAGTTCAATTCCAAATGAATAGGCGATTACTCCGACGAATTCTTTTTTATTTACATTGGCTGCAAACAGTTCATTTAGCGTGGGTGTAAAGGCGGGGAATTTTTTGTCAATCCATTGATACATCCTTCCTTTCTGTTTGATGGAACGTACTATTGCAAGAAGGGCAAAGGTTATTACCAGTATAAATAGCAGCCCCGCCCATGCATTTTTAAACTGGCTTCTTATCAAAACAGTGAAGATAATAACGGGTAACCCGGCGATAAATACCGTTAATAAGCCCGCAAAGCCAAACAAACCACTTGCCTGGTGAACCTGTGTTTTAGTAAAACCTGATTTCCGGATTTGCGAAGGCGAATATGCCAGCGAACTTATGCCGCCAGCCGGCAAAAAAACACTCAGGAAATTTCTTTTCAGAAATAGTATGACCGAATGATTCCAGGATAAAGACAGACCGATTGCGGCAAAACTCTTTTTGTACATACCGCCCTGTAAAATAAAGTAACCCGCCGTTAGAATGAATCCAACCAGTAACCAAAAGGAATTCGCCTGCCTGATATGGGGAATGATAGCATCTAATTCTTTTCTTTCACTGCGGAAAAAAATTATGGCCAGTAATAACATAAGGATAGCCAGTATTTCCTGCCAATAAGCCTTAGGAGAGAAAACGTTTATCTTTTTTCGTAGTAAGCTGGCCATTGAGAAATGGTTTATGGGAGAGGCGGAGGTTTAAAATGAAGCCCCGGACAATGGTACGGGGCTTTGAGGTACGGCACACGGAAGAATCTTTAATTCTGTTTTTTATTTGCTTTATAGCGTTTATCGGGTGTACCATCTTTTTTTAACGGACCAGCGGCAACACCCTGGTTAGCTTTAAAACGTTTGTCAGGGGTGCCATCTTTTTTCAGTGGCGGGGGAGCATTTACTTTCGCAACTGGTTTTGTTGTTAGAGCTGCTTTTCCAGTAGCCGGTGTCTTTACAAGAGCAGGGGTTGCGGACTTTGTAGTCTTGTTTAAAGCCAGCGCTTTTTCATCTGTTGCTTTTTTTACTGCCTGCGTTTTAGCAGGCTCATTCTTTTTTACGGCCGGAGCTGTTTGCGCAAAACTAGCTACGCTAAAACTTAGAAGGGCAAGGACTGCGATTAATACTCTTTTCATTTTTTGGAGTTTAATTTTTTTAAAATGGTTGTTTAATTATTGTTCTCGTTAAAAAGGGTTTGATAAAGAGGCAGCTTGAATTTTATTTCACAGTCATCAAACTGCGCGTCATAGAGATAGAAGCTAATATTCCAGTGGTTACCGATAAGTCCATTATTTCGCCTTACATTATCAATTACCAGTAACCCGGAACAGGAGCCCGGTTGATTACCATCTTTAATGTTTCCTTCCAATGGAAAAACAAGACCGTCACTTTCAGGATCATTCAGATCTATGGCGAATGCAGGATAAATGGTGGTTTCTATTTTAACTCTTTCCCGGTGATGGCCGAACCAGCTGGCTTCATTATGTTTATTAGAAGCTATCATGAATGGCCAGTCACCTTCCAGCTTCAATATTCCGTTTTCAAAATCAATGGCTACATTCATCAAAGGAAGGTGTTCGGCGGCGATATGATTTTGTTTCATACCGGTTAACACAAGGGCGGATGAAGGAATTGAATAGTTGAATTGCTTAAGAAGAGATGACTTTTTCATTTTTCCTGGTTATTTAATTCCTGATGTAAACTTACATGGATCAAGGCCCTTATAAACGGCTAATCGGTGAACAGGCAAAAGCTATCGTTGGGAAATAGCTATGCCAGGTTGAAAAGTGGAGTTAAGGGAGTTCCATTTGGCATAGGATCGTTTAGAAGCAATGAATATTCTGTTTGAATACAAGAAAAGAGGCGGTCAAATTAGACCGCCTCTTTAGTATAATTCAACAAATTTTATTTAAGCCGTATTTATCATTTGTTTGACATGACCAGTTCTTTTCAGTACACCCCAGCCCTGGCTTTCGCCTTTGATGGCTTTGCGGATAGCTTTAAATAAAATAACATACATCAATTGCCTGTACATAAAACGCTGCGGAATAAGCCAGATTAATTTGCTGAATTTTTCCTTTTCGAATGCAAAGGCTATTACGCTTACAAAAATGTCCACGGCAAAGAATACCAAATAGTATAATTCAATTTTGTGAAGGCTTTCAGGATTATGACGGTTCCAGATTAAGCTTACGATAAGCATAATATCCGCCAGCGGGGCCAGCATCGGCAGGATAATTTGAAAAAGAAGAATGTTAGGCAGGGCTATCATACCTAATGTTTTATATTTTGGATTAAAGCAGGCATCCCTGTTTTTCCAAAAACTTTGCATAATGCCATAGCTCCAGCGGAAACGCTGTTTCATAAATTGTTTTAGTGTTTCGGGCGCTTCTGTTACAGCAATGGCTTCCGTGCAATTGACCACCTGGTAGCCTTTGCGTAAAACCCGGATCGTCAGATCACAATCTTCTGCAAGCGTGTCGGTGGTAAAGCCACCCGCTTTTTCAATGGCTTCTTTTTTAAAGGCGCCAATAGCCCCCGGCACTACGGTAATACCATTGATTAAATCAAAAGCCCTGCGGTCAAAATTTTGGGCTGTTGTGTATTCGATGCTTTGCCATTTGGTAAGTATGGTGTTTTCATTACCTACTTTTACATTCCCTGCCACCGCTCCAACTTCACCTTTATTCTTTAACGGCGCCATCATTTTCTTCATCAATTGTGTTACCGCGTCTTTTTTTAATTGTGTATCCGCATCAATACAAATTACATAGTCATTCTTTGTCTGGCTGATGCCGAAGTTTAGCGCCGAAGCTTTACCGCCGTTCGATTTTGTCAACACTTTTACCTTATCATTTTCATAAAAGGCTTTTGATACTTTGTTATAAGTATCGTCCTTAGAGCCGTCATCAATAAAAATAATATCAAACCCGGGGTAGTCCTGTTGTAGAAGGTTTTCAATGGTTTTAATAGCGTTTACTTCCTCATTATAAGCCGGTACAATGATGCTTACGTCTGGAATTTGCACGAAAGACTGGTTATAAACCTTCCGGGAAACATTGGTTTTTATTTTTTGCATAAACGCCAGTGACGCCATGATGGCTATACGTATAAAGCCTAAGACGATCGCTACCCAAAAAGCCCATTTAATAAAACGTTCAGACCAATATCCGAATGTTGCAATAGTTCCATCCAACTGTACAAGATTATTATGTACCAGTGGCATTACATCATCTTTTGATTTACCGAGCAAGTGCGCAACCGTTGTAAATTGTATCCCTTTGTTTTTAAAGTAGTGAATGATATTTGGTAATGCATCTACCGTAGCCTGCCGGTTGCCACCGGCGTCATGAAATAGGATAATTCCTTTTTCCGGATTGGCCTCGTATTGCCTGATGGTTCTTGAATAGACGCTGTCGGCCGTTATTCCTTTTTCCCAGTCATTCGGGTCAATACTTTCTCCAACAGTATAATAATTTTTTTGTTTGCTTAAAGCAATTGGTTTTAACTCCACTTCCGTGGTTGGCTCCGCATCTGCGTTATAAGGCGCCCTGAAAAGAATGGTACTTCTGCCGGTAACTGCTTCTATCAACAGCCGGGTGGTTTCCATTTCAGTAGCGGCTCTTTCACTACTTACCGCGGCGATATTCGGATGCGTAAAAGTGTGATTGCCTATTTCATGACCATCGTTATAAATTCTTTTTAAAAGTGGCAGGTTGTTTTCAGCTTCCATGCCTACTACGAAAAAGGTAGCGGGAACATTTTCTTTTTTTAAAATGTCTAATATCTGCGGAGTGTATTCAGGGTCGGGACCATCATCAAAAGTTAGTATAACCTGGTTGTGCACGTTCCCATATTTCTTTATTACATATTTTGTAGGCAATTGAATGTATTGCTGCTCGGTTATGATACTTTCAGTACTGTCAACTTCCAGGTTGATTTTTCCAGGTGCGGGTTCGGTCACAACGTTCAGTACTTCGCCATCTCCAATATAATCGGGTTTTTCAACGGGTGTAGTTACAAGCTTCAGAATATTAAAATCAAAAGGTTGTTGCTGCAGGCTACGGCTACTAAGGCTGCGGTTGTAAAAATCCCATAGCCTTTCGTCCTCGCTTCCCAACCTCCACAAAGCTGTACCGGCCGTGCCGTATTCATCCGCAAAGCGAATGGTATTAAAGTTGGTAGCGGCATCGGAAAAAGACACTTCATGTTTTACCGAACCGGCATCAGTGTAAGAATAATAATTATTGTAGTTATCACTGTTAAAATGAATAGCTGCGTTGAATAGTTTGGAATTCGCCAATGCCTGCTGGTAAGTAACCGTGGTAGCTTCCGTGTTTTTTGGCCAATCATATCCATAGCCCGCAAAACAAAGAATTATTTTTTCCGATGGTATTTCTTTGGCGGTTTCATCTAAAACCTTTTCAATCCATTGCTGGCTGCTGATGGCTCCCGGTATACTGGTGCCATAATGTTCATCATAGGCCATCAGAAACATGTAATCATTATACTTGGATAGTTCCTTTACATTAAAGTCTTCGTTGTAAGGCATTATATCCTGGGTAACGACCAGCCCCATTGGATGGAGTTTCTCATATAACTCTTTCTGAAACGCAATGATTGGCTCGTCGCCTTTTTCCTGGAATTCTTCAAAGTCAATATTAACGCCCTGGAGCTGGTATTGCTGGATATATTTTACGATATCATTGATCAGTCTTTCTTTTTTGGCGGGATTGTGAAGGATCCGATGAATAATGGTTCCGTCAAATTCCCCTTCACCCTTCCGTTCGTTAATATTGTTGAGAAGAGGGATGATTTTAATATTCTCTTTCTTCATTAAGGCCAGGGCGGCCATATCTATATCAGGTCGCAACGTATCGGTGGAAGGTTCAATGAAAAACCACTCCGGCACTACCATATTCAACTTGTCAATATTTTTTTGAAGCGAGTAGAATGCCTGCGGATCCCAATCCACATAAAAGGCTGCTCTTATTTCCTTTGTACTAACCGGTAGGGCGTTTCTCTTCAGGGTATCGATTTTTTCCCTCGCTGATAGAAAAGCATTGTATCCCTTATATTTTTTTATTTCCCTGAGATTCATGGCTGCTGGTATAACAGGGTTGGAAATATGATGCATTGAATCAGTTTGACTGGCCAGCAGCGGCAGCCCTGGTTTTATACCTCTCGCCAACGTAATAATGACCACCGGTACCGTAAGGATAATTGCAAAAAGTATTAACCTTCCCGTCCATTGAAAGGTTCGCCACCTGAATTTTGAGCTGGTTTGAAATATTTGTTTTGTATTACTCATCAGAAGTTGTTTGAAGTTGACCTGGCCCTTGTATGTCTGAATGCCATGCTTATTTAAAAGCAAAACTATACGATATCAGTGTGGCGGGAGCTTCTGATCGGTGGAAAGGCAAAAGCAATCGCTGAAAAGTAGCTAATCAAGAGACCTGCTTTCATTGAGCAATTGAATACTTATGCTGATGAGTTGTTCCAATTCTACCAGCTCTTTTTTTGTTTTGTTACAAGCCAGTTCAGCTATATCGGTGTTAAGCTGTTTAATTCTTGAGTGTATGACGCCCAGCAATTTTATACTATGGCCCATCTTTGATTTAATCTTTTGCTCATCTTTCAAATGCGTTTCAAAAGAGGAAAAATTGTTGACACCAATGCCGATAAAGACGGACGCTACACCTGATATGGCGATTTCAAGGGCGTTATTACTGGTGAAAAAAGTCATGAAGATGATCAGCGTACCTGCAAGAATGAAAATAAACACACGGGGATGAAAAAATACTTTCCGGAAATGATAAATGGAGTTGCTGAATGTCATAGTAGTTGTTGACGAATTGATAGACGTTTACCTGATACTACAGTCCCAATTGTTCAGGAAGCGAAATTATCGTAGCTGAATTTTGCGGATACAGGTAATCGGTTAAAAGGCAAAAGCAATCGGTGAATTGTATTTGAAAAATCAGAAAGTAGCGTAAAATTCTTTGGCTTCCTGTACCGATGCTTGACAAATAGATTTTACGGATCGATAGTTCTGCCGGAAAATTTCTTCTGCCAGGTTTTCATATTCAAGAGCGTCTAAATATGGCTGCAACATTTCATTGAGGCCCATGACAGAAACAGTTGTTCTTAGATTGTGGGCCACCTGCCGCAAATACGGGATATCGTTTTCCTGCCATGCTTTTTCAATGCTGTGCAAATCGCCGGGTATTGATTCTATAAATTGTTCCGTCACTGTTTTTTCATATTCTGCATTCCCCATACTTACCTCCTTCATATATTGGAGGTTAAGGTATTTATATGGGCCGTTGCTCGTTTTGTTTGATGCTTTTTTTTGTAAAGAAACAAGTTTATTTTTTTGAATAAACTGACCAATCAGCTTGTATAGCTGTTCATATTCTATGGGCTTTGAAATATAGTCATCCATGCCATAGCTCAGGCATTTTTCCCTTTCGCCCGATAGTGCGTGAGCTGTCATGGCGATAATAGGTGTATCCAGCTTTAATTTGTTTCTTATTTCCTGTGCGGCAGTATAGCCATCCATTTCGGGCATCTGAATATCCATCAGGATGAGATCATATTTCTTTTGCCGGAGCTTAGCGAGAGCTTCCTTACCATTGTTAGCCAAATTAAATTCCAGTTGCCAGTCAGTAAATAAATGTTTAATCAGGCTTTGATTTATTTCATTATCCTCGACCACCAGTATCAGGGTGTTTTCAAACTGTTCTTTACTTATTATTTGGTTTTTAACAGGGGATGCTGCGTTGAATTGTTCAGCAGAGATTTTATAAGGGATGACCAGGCGGAATGCGGTGCCAATGCCCGGTTCGCTTTCAATGGAGATGCTTCCATTTTGCAGCAATACAAGGTCATTTACTATAGATAGCCCTAAGCCGGTTCCTCCATACTTGCGGGTAATAGAATCTTCCGCCTGCTGAAAGCGTTCAAATATAGGTCCTAATTTTTCCTTTTCAATTCCGATACCGGTATCGGTTACGGTAACGCCTGCCATTACTACATTATCATTTACCCCTTCGTTGGTGATTTTAACGGAGATAGCTCCTGTGCCGGTAAATTTTAGCGCATTGCCGATAAGGTTCACTAGGATCTGGGTCAGCCGGGTGGCGTCGCCTTCTAATGTATCGGGGACAGACTCATCAACTGAGGCTGAAAGCTGCAGGTTTTTCTCCGCGGCTTTTGACTTAAACATGGTTTGAATGGAATGGGTCAATCCCCTGATACTGAAAGGGGCGGATTCAATGCGCATCATCCCGGCTTCAATCTTCGATAAATCGAGAATATCATTTATTATCGTCAATAAATTTTCACCTGACTTTTGAATGGTTTGTACATATTCCTTTGACTCGGTATCCAAATTTTTTCTTTGTAATAAATTAGTAAAACCCAGGATGGCGTTCATAGGCGTTCGGATTTCATGGCTCATATTCGCCATAAAATTTTCTTTTACCCTTGCGGATTCCCTGACTTTACGTTCCGAAATATTCAATTGCTGGATTAGTTGAGTTTGTTTGCGGATGGTATTTATAATATACCAGAAAAGTAGGGCGCCACTGATAAGTACCAATACAATTAATATAGTACCAAATTTCTGGGCCTTTTTACCACTTTCATCAATGGATGAAGTAACAGTCGCCAGCAATTTTTGCCGGGTGCTGTCAATAACCTGGATAACAAGAATGATGGAATCCGTCAGCTTTCTACCTTCCTGTGCCGCTATTAAATTCTCCGCTACGGTTTTATCGCCGGCGTGAAATGAATCTAAAATCTCACGGCTAAAAAGTAGTTTTTTATGTACGAGGTAATCAAGTTGATCAATATATTTTACCGAGCTGTCATCATCCGATATTTTTTGCAGCTGACCGAGGTCGCTTTCAACCTCTGAAATCTTTAGATCCAGTCCTTCAATATAGTAGGAGTCCTTTGTAGATACAGTGCCTCTTATTTTACCTTCCACGGAAAGGATATCTTTTTCTAACTCCTGCAGTTCACTGCTAACCCTGAATTCTTCCAGTAGTTTTTCATTTCCCTTAATAAGCGTATTGATATTTTTAGCTGAATTATATTGGATGTAAATAAGCAACAGGTTACCTGCTATAAATGCGGCCAGTATATAAAAGATAATTTTTTTTCCAGTCATTTCCGGGGCTATTCCTGCTAATTTAGATTAAAATCAGTTAGGGTTATCGGAAGCCGGTATCTTCAGATAGCGGCGCAGGAAGAAGATCAACGTAATGATGCTTAATATGATGGCTGAAAGCATGAAGATCAGCTTTATTGGATTAACCCTTTCATCAATCATCCTTAGCAGGATAAATGACAACAGTATTAATAACAATGTATCGGTAAAAAATAATATGGTATAAATAATCTTCATTTGTTTAAAATAAGCCCCCGGGGAACCGGGGGCTGTAAACCAAAACCAACTGCCTATGAGAAAAATTATAAAGAACTCTTTTTGTGAGATTTTCAACCCAAAGGTATTCCCGGCCGACCGCCATTCGTGACTTCAATCGACCAACGGGCATTTGTAATCGCTGAACAGGATTTCAGTTGAGGAAATGTTGGCGATAAAAGGAAAATGGATCGGCGGGAATTAAAGAATGTTCATCCGTTTGTTTAAGGCGGCCCGGTAAGCGTCTGCCACCGGTACCGGTTTGCCGTTTATCACCAGGGCGCCGTCTTGTATAGTGTCTATTTTACTGATGGCGGCAATATAGGAGCGATGAACCCTTAAGAATTTTGAAGCGGGTAATCTTTCTTCTACGGTTTTTAAGGTAGTATGAATCGCAAAGAATTTTTGAAGGGTGTGTAATTTTACATAGTCACCCATTGCTTCGGCGAATAAAATGTCATCTAATTTAAGCTTCCTGACAATATTTGAATCCCTGATAAAAACGAATTCATCATCACTTAATTTGTACTCCTCGGTGTTGCTTTGTAATATTTCCCTGGCTTTATCAACCGCCTGTATAAACCGGGCTGGAGTTACCGGTTTTACAATATAATCAGCTACATTCAGTTCAAAGGCCTCCGCTGCATATTCTTTTTTGGATGTGGTGAAAATAATAACCGGTCGCTTACTGCCCAGGTTTTTGGTTAACTCCAAGCCAGTCATGCCAGGCATTTCAATATCCAGTAAAACCAGGTCAACCGGTTGCTCCTGCAGGAGATTATAGGCTTCCATAGCATTGGCACATTCACCGGTAAGAGCTATATCATTTACCTGGCTGACCAGTTGCTTCATGGTAGTCCTGGCAATTTTGTTATCGTCAACAATAAGGGCATTCATTGAATAAAGATAAATGATTCGTCATATCTGAAACAGTTTAGCAACTGTATTTTGATTTTTGTAACAGTTCGCTATATACGGAATTTACCAGCAGATTATAGTAACAAGGTATTTTTTTATATCGGGAGGCATTTTGCAAAAGAGCTTCCTGAACCAAGTTTCCAAAATACGCGTATTGAAAGACAGAAGACAAAAGTACAATAGGCGATTGGCCTTGCTAGAGCAGTCAGATGAAGAGGTAGTTTATGTTTGCATAAACCTGCATAGTTCATTGATATCAGCAAATGGCGCCACCACATATCCATCATCCAATAATTTGTACATGCCATTTGTTTCTACTTCTATTTCGTAGTTATGCAGGAGTTTTACATGATTTCCTTCCACAAACAGGGTTTCTATTTCGTAGAATTTCAGGGCTTCTAATAATATTTCAAGTGATGTCATAGTATTTAGGCAACAAGGTTTTCATAAATTACTTTGCTGCCATATAGAAGGCACAGTACTGATGAGGCAATTATTAAAAAGCTTTGTAATGTTTTCCCCTGCATTAGTTTTTTGGAAAAGGAAAGGCCGAATAAGCCGGAAGCCAGCAGCATACCCAAAATGCAACCCGCCCCGAATATTATCAGGTAGATCAGCCCGTCAATCGGCCCTTTCATTTGAGACATCACTATCACTACCAATGCGCCACTACCGGCAAGCCCATGCACTAAACCTACTCCATAGGCCAATGAATGTGTATGCTGATGTTTATGTTCTTTACCAATGTGAACATGCAAATGCTTGTGGTGATCACCTGCATGTTCATGGGAATGTGCATGGATGACAAATTTTTTGCTACGGAAAAACCTGGCTAACCGGTAAATGGCTAAAACTATCAACATCAGGCCAACGATCGCTTCAAAGTATTGAAAGTACTGTGGAGAGATACCTGCTTTGAATAGTATCATTAATATGCCAATAATGAAAATCGTGGACGCATGACCAAGCCCCCAGAAGATTCCATCTTTTAAGGATAGCCTGATATTGTTACGCTGAGAAACGATATTGCTAACCGCCAGTAAGTGATCCGCTTCAAAAGCATGTGTGAAGCCTGCGTAGATGGTCAATAAAAGCGGAAATGAAAACATGTTAGCTGGTTAAATGTTGTAAATAACTATCCGGTGATTACCTGTGTCAGCAACAATTAATTTATAAGGGGTGAGGGCTATAGCAAACGGCCAATATAACCGTTCGCTGTCTTGTTTCCCTACATCCAAATGCTCGCCGATCGTTTCAAAATTGATATTGCCAAATAGTTCATTGGCCGCCTCGTTATTTTCAGCGGGTATGTGTTTAAAAAATAAAATGCGGCTGTTGCCGGTATCTGCCAGCCACAGTGAACCGTTTAGTATAAACATATCATAACACCAGTTCAGCGTATTGGCTTGTGGTCTGAGCCTGTATTGGTTTTGTCCGCAACTTTCCAAATCCGGTTGACCAATAATTGTATCAGCAGGTTTTGTGAATGCATCCTTCCAGTCCTTCCACATCAACACCCTGTAATACTGAGTATCTGTAATCGCCAGTATACCATCTTCAGAAACTTTTATAGAATAAGGCCAAACGGCATGTGACGGATCATAATCTTTTTCATCAAAGTTATTTTTGCCGATGACTTTGTCCGCAGGCTGGTAATTGTTGCCGGGAATCGTTTCGTAAAATAACACTCTCCTGTTGCCTGTATCAGCGATCCATAAATGTTCGCCATCGCTCCATATACCATAAGGCCAGCATAATTTTTTTGAAGAAGCTATTGTACCAACTCCTTCTACATTCGGCAAATTAGTTTCCATAGTGGGTTGCCCAACCACCACGTCCGCCGGCTGGCCATTTTGAACAGGAAATTCATTCCAGATCAATACCCTGTGATTCCAGGCGTCTGCAATAATGAGTTTATCGCCATCACTCCATACGCCGGATGGATATAATAAAGACGAAGCATCCGCTTCACCACCGGCATTGCGTTGCGTATCCGTAGTCAATAGTTGGCCCAATACAACATCAGGTTTTTGGTAGGATGAGTCGGGCATTTTATTCCATATAAAAACCCTGTTCTGTGCCGTATCGGCAACAATTAATTTTCCATCCACCGTATGTACCCCACGCGGAGCTAAAAAGGGATTGCCTTCATCGCCATAAAAAAATAAAGAAGCCTTGCTCTTTGGAACAGCGCTATGATTTTTGTCTCGTATGTTGATAACCTCTGTCATTTATTTAATTATGAATTATGAGTTATGAGTAATGGTCTGCAACTGTTCAGAGGTCTATTCATAATTCATAATTCAGCATTCTTAATTTGATCAGCAGATCCTCGGCAACTGTTCCCCTGCCAGCATATTCACTACTCTTCGTCCGCCAATATTACTTTTCATCAATACCTGTTTCAAGTGCTCATTTGTTACTTCACCGATAATGCTCGCCATTTCTCCATGTTCCCATTGCTTTAGTTGCAATAGAAATTTATCTGCAACGGCTGCATCAACTACTGCTACAAATAATCCTTCGTTAGCAACATACAAGGGATCAAGGCCCAGCATTTCACAAGCTCCATACACTTCTTCTTCCACAGGGATTTTGTTTTGTGAAATATCAACACCGAGTTTGGCATCCCGGGCGATTTCATTTAACACGGTTGCCAACCCACCTCTTGTCGGGTCACGTAGTAAATGAATATGCTCTCCAAATTCATCTAATAACTCTTTAATTATTTTATTCAGCGGACGGGTATCACTGCTGATCGTTGTTTCAAACTGCAATCCCTGCCTGTGACTCATGATAGTAATACCATGCCTTGCCAATGGTCCGCTTAAAATAATTTTGTCACCTGCTCTTATGTTATCAATATCTATGGATGATTTTGGATGCACTTCGCCAATGCCGGTGGTATTAATAAAAATCTTATCTCCTTTTCCCCGTTCGACTACTTTCGTGTCACCCGTTACTATTTGCACACCGGCCGCTTCACAAGCGGCTTTTATACTCAGCAATATTTCCCAGAACTCTGTCATCTTTAAACCTTCCTCCAATACAAAACCCAATGATAGATATTTAGCAGCAGCGCCGCACATGGCCAGGTCATTGACTGTTCCGTTGATGGCCAGGTCACCAATATTTCCGCCCTCAAAAAAGATAGGTGACACAACATACGTATCCGTACTCATCGCCGTTTTACCATTCATGTTAAAGATGGCGCCATCATGCTTTTTATTAAGCAGGTCATTTTCTAATAGTTTGAATATGCCTGTATCAAGTAGTTGACTTGTCAGGGTGCCGCCACTTCCATGACCTAAATTAATAGTATCGAAATCAAGTTTGGGAAGAGGACAGGTGAGAAGCATGAAGTATGAATTATGAGTTATGAATTAAGAGTTATAAAATAGGTAAGATGAATTGTTTTTGTATGCATTTCATAATTCATCATTCATATTTCATAGTTTCTTCAACGGTTGCCATATTGAAATGATAATACGCTGCGCAAGCCCCTTCACTGCTCACCATCGGCGCACCTAATGGTTTGGTCGGCGTACATTTTGTTCCGAAATTGGGGCATTTGTGTGGTTTGATCTTTCCCTTCATTACATCGCCGCTCAAACAGGTAGGATCTTCATGAGCTTCCGGAATATCAATATTGAATTTTTTATTGGCGTCATAAGCACTGTAATCTTCTTTTACCGCATAACCGCTGAAGGGAATGTTTCCGATGCCTCTCCATTCACGGTTAGTGACTTCAAATATTTTGTCAATAGTCGCTATAGCATTTTTATTTCCTTCAGCTTCCACTACACGTGTGTATTGATTTTCTAACATATGTTCGCCTTTTTCCAGTTGTTTGACGGTCATTAAAATGCCTTCGAGCAGATCAACCGGTTCAAAGCCCGTAACCACGATCGGTATCTTATATTTTTCTACCAATGGATAGTATTCACTGATACCCATGATGGTGCAAACGTGACCCGCAGCCAGGAAAGCATCCACCCTGCAATCCTCATCACTCATGATGGCTTCCATAGCCGGAGGGACAAGAACATGCGATGTAAGAATGGAATAATTTTTCACTCCTTCTCTATGCGCATGAACAACAGAGAGTGCATTGGCGGGAGCTGTAGTTTCAAAACCGACCGCAAAAAACACCACTTCCCGATCCGGATTCTCCTTAGCGATCTTTACTGCTTCGAGCGGAGAATATAAAATGCGTACATCGCCCCCTTTTGATTTGGCTTCCAGCAAACTCATACCACTGCCAGGCACCCGGATCATATCGCCAAAGGAACAAAGGATCACATTTTTTTCCATGGCCAAATGAACAGCCTTATCAATTAAGCTCACTGGCGTTACACAAACAGGGCAACCGGGGCCATGTATCATTTGTATATTCGGCGGCAGCATATTCAATAGTCCATTCTTCACCAGAGAATGCGTTTGTCCGCCGCATACTTCCATGATGTTCCAGTTTCCCTTCACGGTTTGGGTAATTTCTTTTAGGAGTGCATCCACTATTTCCGGTGAGCGAAACTCTGATACGTATTTCATATAATTATGAATTTAGAATTATGAGTTATGAATTCCTCCATGCCTTTGTGTATTCTGTGTCTTTGTGTTTCAAATCTAAAAGCCCGTCTTTAGGCATATAGCCATTGCCGGAGAGTGATTTCTCAAATCGTTGTATCATACAACTCATCGAGCTCTCCTGCCTCTTTTAAATAACCAAATACTTTATTGGCTTCCTCTTCATTCACTTTACTGATGGCGACACCCACATGCACCAGCACGTAATCACCCACATCAGCCGAGGGTACCATTTCCAGCGAAGCTTCTTTAATGATTCCGCCAAAAGAAACCTTCGCCATTTTTACAGCGCCGCCATAAAGAAGGTCTATGGATTGTATTTTACCGGGAATTGCTAAGCACATGATTTTTGAATTATGAGTTATGAATGATGAGCTATGAGTTCTCCTTCAGAAGAAATCATTTCATTTCTATCTATACTTTTTAAATTATTGTCGTAGTAAATCATTTGCCCGAAGGAAATATTTTCGTCATTAGGTGAGAGGTTTTTATGAAAGTGTAATTGATATTTGTCTTTTAATTCAGTTTGTATCCAATCCACTAACAACGCATTCTGAAATACGCCGCCACTGAAACAAATTTTTTCAACGCCAATATTCATCGCGACAATATCAATAAGACATACGAGGGAATAATGAAATTTAGCGGCGATTAGATTTTTTGCTTTTCCCTTTTTGATGTCTGATATTATTTCCTGTATTAATGAGGCGGTAGGTATGCGGTAATAATGCGCCCCCTTTTTAAAATAAGTTTCATTCATTTCGAAACCATTTGCAGTAACATAATCTTCTGCCAATGCCTGCACGTACATGGCCGCTTCGCCTTCATAAGTTTGTTTGTCACATATATTCAAAAGCGAAGCCACCGCATCGAATATCCTTCCAACGGAGGAAGAATAAAGGTTGGTTGTTTGGATCAATGATTGATAATTATTCCATTCTGCTTCAGTGAATTTTTCTTTTAATTCTGTTGGCTGTGGCCATGCATCATTTGCTGTACACAAGGCTGCGATACGGGGTTCCAGCGCCAGTTTATCCCCCGCAATAGCCGGGAAATAGTCGAAATGATAGCAGCGGAGCATCTCTTTTTTTTCATATTTAAAAAATTCGCCGCCCCATATATTTCCATCGTTGCCTAAACCAGTTCCATCCCAGATAACTCCCATTACTCGTTTTGCTGAGTGTAATAAATTATGCTCCGCCAGCACTGCTGCGAAATGCGCTTCATGATGCTGAATAAGTTTTATTTCGGCATTAAATCTTTCAGCAAGCTCAGCAGCATACTGATGAGAAAAATATCCCGGGTGTTTATCTGTAATGAGAACAGCGGGGTTTGCTTTATACATTTCGAGCCAGTGTTCTAATGTGTCTTTATACATTCGCTGGGATTCATAGTTTTCACCACTGCCTAAAAACTGGCTGACAAAAACATTTCCATTTATTGATAAAGTGAAACTGCTTTTTAAAAAAGCGCCGGTTGAAAGCACCGTTGTATTCTTTTGTGGTTTATACTCCAAAAATGATGGTGCATACCCTCTTGATCTTCTTAAAATAATTGGCTGACCTGAATATTTTGAAACCTGCACCACGCTATCATCCTGCGGAATAATAATGTGCCGGTCGTAGTCAATAATGAAATCGGCTATTTCAACGAGATGCTCATGTGCATCTTCTTCTTTGTAAATAATAGGTGAGCCCGAAATATTGCCGCTGGTTGCAATCAATGGCATTCCGTAATCGCTTGCAATGAGTTCGAGCAGAGGACTGTGGGGAAGCATAATGCCCAATCGCCTTAGACCGGGTGCAATACTATCGACGGCAAGATTACTATAAGCCAGCTGCTTTGGATATAATAATACAATGGGTGCTTCCCTGCTTTCCAGTAGCGCTTTTTCCTGTTTGCTCAATTCAAAATTGTTCCGGACAGTTTCGATATCCGGGTATAATACAGCGAACGGTTTTGAGGGACGGTGTTTGCGGTCTCGCAACAGCTGGATAGTTTCAGAATTATTTGCACAGCATAATAATAAATAGCCACCAATTCCTTTGACGGCAAGAATTTTTCCCTGCACAAGAAGATTTTTTATTTGCAACAAAACCTGTTCAGGCTCCAGCGATGATTTTAATGACTCATTTTCGGAAATACTAAATCCTACACTGCAATCATTACAGGAATTTGTTTGAGAGAAAAAACGCCTGTCCGGAAGATCTTCATATTCAGCCATACAGTTTTCGCACATATGAAAATGCTCCATCGAAGTATTCTGCCGTTCATACGGAATGCTTTGCATAATGGAATACCGTGGCCCGCATTGTGTACAGGTGATAAACGGATAACGGTAACGACGGTTAGTTGCATCATGCAATTCCGCTCTGCAGATTTCACATATTGCTGCATCAGGTGCGATTAAAACCTGTTTTTTATAGTTGTCCCCCTCTTCAACAATAATGAAAAAATCCTGAAAGTCTATGTCGTCAACTTTCTGTACCCCGGAAGAAATAACTTTTGACAACTGCGGCTCCGATTCTTTTATTTTTTTGAAGAATGACCGAGCTTCCTGCTCTGTAGCAGTAATGAAAATATGTACGCCATCGCTTCCATTTTTTACAAAACCATTCAGCCGCATTTTGGTTGCCAACTGGTACACCATTGGCCGGAAGCCTACTCCCTGTACAATTCCGTTGATATGTATGTGATAAGTCGGCATTTTAAATATGAAATAAGAGATATGAATTATAAAATGACATGCGTGAACGGCTCTCTATTTCATAATTCATATTTCATAACTCATAACTTTTCCTTTCTTTTCTTTCGCTTTTTTCATTAACCAGTTGGCCCATTTGTCCAGACCCTGTCCTTTTAAACTGGAGATAGTAATTACTTCCAGGTCGGGATTTATATCCCTTGCGTCTTGCGTCACAGCATCCACGGAAAACGGCAGATAGGGGAGCAGGTCTGATTTGGAGACTACCATCAGTTCACTGGTTAAAAACATCCGGGGATATTTCTTGGGTTTATCGTCGCCTTCGGTACAAGAGATGACGGTTACCCGGTAGTCCTCGCCCAGGTCAAAAGCAGCAGGGCAAACAAGATTGCCGACATTTTCAATGAATAATACATCCACTCCGTCGAGGTTGATATGATCTAATGCCTGTAGTATCATTTGCGCTTCTATGTGACACATGCCGCCGGTTACTATCTGCAGCGCATTGATCCCAACTTCTTTCATCCGGATAGCGTCTCTTTCTGTTTCAGGATCGCCAACTAAAACAGCTATCTTCAGTTTGCCTTCTAAAAGTTTACCGGTTTCCTGCAACAAGGTCGTTTTGCCGCTGCCGGGAGAAGAGCAAATATTAATCACCAGCATATCCGGCAATTTTTCACGGATGACTTTGGCCACAAAATCATTTGCTTTGAGCAAATTCAAGGTCGTGTTCTCGCATTGTAAGGAGCCAACCGGGGCCCTGTTTGATTTTGGACTGCTCATTTTTGAAATATGAATTATGAGTTATGAATGATGAGTTCTCCTTCTGCAAACTCAACTTTACTTATCAGCAATTCTTCACCCTGGATGATGTTTCTGCTGGGTTTGCCACAAGTGTTGCAGGCGAATTTGTAATGCTGTACTTCGCTATCTTTATCACAATCATCGCAATGAATCAGCACTGGCAAGACTTCTACATGTAAGGAAGTCTTTTTATACCGGGGTTCATCTTCCAAAACAGCTTCAAAAGCGTTTTGCATCAGTATCGGCTGGACATTACTCAAAAGCCCGACTCTCAGATGGATACCCCTGACCTTGTCTATCTCGCCCGGAAACTCATCTTCGAGAGTTTTGAAAATATTCCTGACTAAGGATATTTCGTGCATTGTCTGCTGAAATGATTTTTATGACGTTAAAATCGCTTCCTACAAAAGGTACGTTTAAATAGTGAGGTAAAACATTTGTGACTCAAGGCTTAGAAAATGTTTTCTAAAATGGACGCTTTTGTTTAGTAGCTGTTTACTTTTTGATAGAACTTTAGAATCAAGTTTCGAAAGTTTGTATTCGTCTGCCACTTTCTGATCGATCTTTAAACTGGCCCCGTGTGTAACCCGAAATGGCCTTATTCCAAAATGCCCGGGCTGGTTTATTGTTTTCTTTTTGATACACTTCCCATTGCCCCTTATGTAAATTAAATATTTCCCATGCAGCAGATTTTCCAATTCCTTCCAGCCTGTATCTTTTCATAATAAAAAACTCTGCGATGGAAAAGTAACTTCGTTCCGGTGTTTCAATAAATCTCACTAAGATAAAGCCAATGTATTTTTCATTCTTTTTTAAAATATATGGGAACCGGTTATTTTCTTTTTGCCAATATTCTTCCAGGCCGGAATAAGGTGGAAATAAGCCACTATCTTCAACATCACAGCCGACATATTCTGAAAAATCATAGATATAAAGCTGCATTAGATTTTTAATCACAGTCTCATGTTCAGCTAAAGCTTTGATCAAGTCGAAATTCATCAATAATATTTAACCTTTTTATATTGGTTCAATCAACATTACAGCTCCTGCCCTGCTGATATTCTGTTTCTATGCAAACCGCAATTGAAGCAGGTTGGGTAACTGAAGTTGAAATTAAATTCTTTTGGTGAAATTTATTCTTTCCAGTATCATCTATGCGAAAATATAAAATACAGGCGTCGAACCGGGTCCTACACCCTGGATTGACGGTGATGCCGGTGCTGAGGAAAGAACAGAAAGATGATCTCGATAGCTATCGGGAGTGCGTCGCAACAGGCGATGCCATGAAATACTTCAATTTGTAACAAATTATTTCAATCATAATAAAACCCATTATAAAATCTTAACGGGTTAATGTATTGAAAAATTGGGATAGTTATATCTTAAACTTCGCCAACTCCTTCCCCGATTTTACATCATGTGCATGTACCGTGCACACCAAACAGGAATCAAAAGAACGGGCCACGATACCGACTTCTACAGGATCATTAACATCTTCAATTTCCAAACCGGTCAATGCTGATTCCACAGCGCCGGGATTTCCTTTGTCATCCTGCGGGCCGATATTCCAGGTAGTAGGCGCCACGATCTGGTAGTTTTTAATCAAACCATTTTCTATTTCAATCCAATGGGCGAGTGCGCCCCGAACGGCTTCGGTGGCGCCAAAACCTTTTCCATCTTTTTCTTCCGGCTTGATATAAAATTCTTCATCAAGGTTTATTTCGCTCAGCCATTTATTCAACATCGTGTACAAACGGGTGGCTTCATGCATGCGGGCAAGGCAACGAACAAATACACTCGGGCCCATTCTTTTCATGATGTCGCCAAATAACGGATCATGGTACTGGTGTTCTAAATTAGACGGGTTAGCATTCATGATCGCTCTTGCCAGTGGCCCTGCTTCGGCATTATGATCAAGATAACGCGGCGCCTTCGACCAGCTATATTTGGAATTGAAGTCCGTGTTGTGTAAATGCTCTGATGGCAAGGGCTCCGGCATGGGTTCACTCCAGGGATGCGTAGCCGGGTAATCTTCATACCAGCTATGCTTTACATGTTCCCTGATCTTCAGGTGATCGAAGGGTTCATAACTTTTTCCATTATAAAAACCACTGGGGCATATCAACGCATCATTGCGTCCTTCAATAGTTGGATGATTGTATTTATCCTTGTGTAAAAAAGTACCGAAGGCGATATATTTTCCGATTCCCTGCCCGAATTTATCCAACCCGAATTCAATACCAACACGGAGGAACAAACCAAGATCACTGTTGCGGTGACTTTCATTTTCATCGAGCCATACCATCAGTTCATCCCAGCTTTGTATTTGCATATAGCGATCAATAGAACAACCCAGCCATATTGGTTCCAGCCAATCATTTTTAAATTGATTTAAAATAGCGTGGGCTCTTGTAATATCTTTCAACGTTGGCGCACTCATTACTCCACCGGGAACCATATAACTGCTATGTGGCCACTGACCACCAAAGATGGCATAGATCTCTACGGGTTTGCTGCTGGCTGTTAACCCTTCTTTGAAAGATGTGCCTACAAAAGCCGACCATCGACGAACCACTTCAGCATACAATGGCTTATTGGAAAATTTTTTGTTGGTAAGATCAGTAGCGAAGATGGCGTAGAACCAGCGGGGATCGCTTTGTAAACTTTCACTCGCCTGGCCAATAGCCCGCAACAACAAAGCATTGGGTGGAAGTGTTGTTTTCCATACGGTATCCAATGCGGAAGAAGCGCAATACAAATGTGATCCGCCACAGATGCCGCATACTCGGGGTGTCACCAATAAACCCGAATGCGGGTCCTTCCCTTGCAATATTTTTTCAAACCCCCGGAACATGGAAGCCTGCGTATGTGCACGGGTTACCACGCCGTTTTCCATATATACATTCACATCAAGGTCGCCTTCTACACGACCGACGGGTGAAATGTTTAGTTCTCTGGTAACCATTTTTTTAATTATGAGTTATAAAATATGAATTATGAAATTTTTAGTCGTTTGCTGTTGATGATTATTTTTGTTCTGGCAATATTTCTACTATCAACTTCACTTGTGCCGCACTCTTGTACGTTCGGTAATTCTATTCGGCATAATAAAATCATTTACTATTACATAATATTCGGCAAAATGTACGAGAATGAGAGTTTTACTATTTCATAATTCATATTTCATACCTCATTCCCTATTTCTTGTTTTGTTTGCTGGTTAGAATAATGCTTCGAATTATCTTCAATAGCTCGTTAGCGTCAGTAATTATAGATTCAAATTCTTTTTGATTCAAATATCCCGTCTCTTTCAACAACTCCAGCCAATATATAGATTCACCAGCTTCTTTTTGTGCAATACCCATTTTGTGAATAAAGTCGTTAGTGCTTTTTGCATTATGCGCTTCCTTTACATTAGCCCCAACAGATGTACCACTCCGAAGTAATTGTTTGCTTAAAACATATTCCTTATTTTTTTCGCTGAGTATTTTATACAACTTCACAATTCTAACCGCAAAGGCAAATGACTTTGTAACTATTATACTCTCCGATTTCATAACTCATAATTCATATTTCATAACTACTTCGTCGGCTCAAACATCTTCTTATCAGTCCCCATCACTTTAGCAACACCCGATTTAAAATAATGTGTCAATTTACTTTGTCCAACCGGTGTTTCTTTTGGCAAAAATCCTAAATACTTAAACGTTTTGAATATGCTTCCTTTCGCCAGGTCATGATGCGGGAAGCCGGGCTCGGTACATCCCAAACAAGGATGATTCGCTCTTGTCTTGGATGATTGCCTGTTCCAGAGAATACGATTGCAACTTGCATGTGTCAGAGGCCCGCGGCAACCTACTTCATAAAACAAACAACCGCCGCGTTTACCAAAACCACCACTTACTTTTTCACTGAAGGCTCTGGCATTGGTGCAACCTGTTTGAACAAAATCACTGAAGAAAGTGGTGGGGCGATGATAACTGTCAATCAAAACATCTTTTATTCTTCCTGTTGAAATAGCTACTAATATTTGGGTGATCCAATCAGGATGCGCGGGACAACCAGGAATATTAATTACAGGCATGCCTGCTTTAGAAATAAAATTGGCGCCTAAATAACCACCCTTTTCTTTTTTATGAAACTGCAAACCCGTGCTATCAGTAGGATTGGGTGGTACTGCGGGAATGCCACCCCATGTGGCGCAATCACCAATGCCTACTACGTACTCAGCTACAGCAGACAATTCTTTTACCCATTCCTGCATGGGCCGTTCGCAGAAATAATTCATGGTGCCTCTCCCTTTGGGGCCTTGTATAACGGTGCCTTCAAAAACAAAAATGTCAACATGTATTTCGCCTGAAATACACTCGTTCAGGATATCTGTCACCTGCTGACCGATCTCCAAACCCATGGATGGATGCCAGATAATATTAATACCAAAATCGGTTACCAGTTCTATAACCGTCGGTTCACTGGCATTTAAAAAGGACATGGTATTCCCGCTGCAGGCGCCACCTTGTAACCATAGAACATTTGCCATAGCAAGCGGAGGAATTTGTGTTAAATATTGTTGGATAGCCTTAAAGCCTTAACCAAAAAAAATGAGTACATCCAGCGATCCTTGCCGGGTAACTATTTGCCGGTAAATTCAGGTTCAATAGCCGAACTGTATTCAGTGTTCCCTTTTCCTGTTAAATAGGGTAGTAGATAATCCCACAGTCTTCTACGGTATACATTTATTGAGCCGGGGGGTTTTCCATTTATCTGACCTTCTGATGGTATAAAGAACATTAATAACCAGGTATTAGAGGCAATGTACTTAATGTTGGTGCTTTTCTGTAATAAACCTTGCTGCAGGCAGAGATCGAAGCGCCTTTCCAACTGCAATTTTATTTTATTAAAAAGTGGTTGCAGTTGATCATAAGAAGCAGGGAAAGTCCTTTTTATTTCCAGGATATCGAAATTAAAGAATTGGTATTGGTTGCATAATTGGTAAAATTCTTTGAAGAAATAGTCAAGGTCGCTTAAGGAAGAATATTTTCCATATTGTCTTAACAGTTCCTGCAGGTCTGTTGTAACATTGGCGATCAGGGATTCGGTAATAGCTTCTTTATTATTAAAATGATAGGCAAGGTTGCCTACGCTGATCCCTGTTTCATCAGCTATCTGTTGTAAACGGACATTGCTGATCCCATATTCATTGAATAACTGTAATGATGCGTCTAATATTTTTTGTTTTGTATCCGGCAATGCCATATTCGTCTTAATTAATTTATGCAAAGGTTTAAATCTTTTACTGTCACGGTCAATGTTCCCCGCTGATCTTTCGCGGCCATTCTCCGCATATAATAGGCAGCCGTTTTCGCTTTGGCTTCATTATAGCACCTGGCAATATTGCGAACAATCAATTGAAGTGGCCTTTTATAGTTCGCGAAAGTGAGGCATACTTCCCAGCCTCCTTTTTTATAATTGATGGTTTCGATTACGGCGGTATCCGCCAGCCACCAGTCATTTTTCAGGAAGAGCAGGTTACTTTCATCCGCGGGCTTTTCAATGAAATGCTGATTATCCAGGTAACAGAGCATCACATGGTAGGCGTCATCGTCCAAAACCTGGTTCATTGGAAAATTTTTTCTAAAGTTAATAAAAAGAAATCAGTTCTTTTAAGTCTTTACCGACGGGTCTTATCTTGGCTTTAACTCACCAGAGATCGCTGAGCTTACAGGGATAAGCAACAATCAATGTAAACCCCTGCGATCTCTGTGTACCCTGCGTGATATCTTTTAAATTAATAGGTCACCTATCGTTGTTCTTTTTTGGAAATAATATCCCGAACAATGGTAGCGCTTTCATAATCTTCCTTTTCCAGCAGGTTCGCCAATATATCATACAACTCTATTAAGTTATATTGTTCCAGTTGCCCTCTTTTGTCAGAGAATATTTTACCTTCAGCCGGCTCGCTAATAGCCATTTCCATTAAAAGGTGATCACTGATAAAAATGGGACATTTTTTCCTGATCGCTAACGCAATAGCGTCGGAGGTGCGGCTGTCTATCTCTATTATCTTTTGCTCGTTGTCTTTTAACACAATTACAGAAATATAAGTACCCTCCTGCAAGCCGCAAATTTTTACATACTCAAGATTGGCATTTAGCAATTCAATGGTACTTAGAAAAAGATCATGGGTAAGCGGACGGACAGGATGCATCTGTTCCAATGCAACAGCAATGGCTTGTGCCTCCTGTAAACCAATGATAATGGGCAATCTTCTTGTACTGCTGATCTCCTGCAATACGATCACGAAATTTCCAGTACTGGTTGTACTGGCGTTTAACGCACTTACATTTAGTTCTATATTTTTCATTAACCTGTAAAGAATGATATTCTTATCCCCTGGATTATTTATTAAACTCTCCTGCACTTAATTCTTTTTCTAATTCTTCAAGCAACTGTAAATGTTTTTCTAATTCATTGATCAATTGTTCATCATCAGTAAGTGTCCTTATTTCGTTGGCTTTTGCTACCATATCGTTATATCGTTCCGTATTGAATCCTTCATCAGGGTTACTCACTTTCCAGCTCGCTTCCAAATAATTTAGTAACGTAACGGCTCTTTCTGTCGGGTATTGCAAAGCTGGCCGGACCGATAAGGCTTCATCATAAAAATTGATCGATTTTTCAAAATTATCACTTCTGCCACCTTGCGGATATTTTGCATAAGCATTGGCGAAGTTGTTGCAGATCATTCCAAATTCGTAAGGGAAATTCACCTTGTTATAGTATTCCAATGCTTCATTAAAAGAAGTGGCCGACAAAGCCGCCCAGATACTTCTTTTTTTATTTTCATCGGGTAGCTCAGCATAGATAACTCCCAACTGGTGATGAATTTCCGCGAATACATCAGGGGCTTCTTCTTTTTTGAAAACGTTCAAAGCTTCGTGGTAGGCTTCCAAAGCACTCCGGTAAAATTGCGGGTTACCACTTTGCGCCCAGTCGTAGAATAAGCGACCACGGACTAGTTGCGCCTGCGCAGTCATTTCCTGCTGACCTTCTTCTTTGAAATAAGTAACGGCTTTAGTGATATAGCCCAGCGATTCCGAATAACTGTTGCTAAGGTTAGCGATAGTAGCGGCATCCATCCATAAGAAAGCGGCAATCGTTTTATGCCCGTTTTTATCAAAGAACTGCAGTGTTTTCCATAACCGCTCTTTTAACTCCTCCATGAAATCTTTATCATAAGGAATACCCAATTGTTTTATAGCGGCCTGGCACCATACTTTCTCAAGAGAATATTTTGGATACTCGTCTAATGTTTTAAAGCTTTGCTGATCCAATAATCTTATCGCAGCTGAAGGATCGCCGTTATCAATTAAGAAGGTAGCGTAATACTTCAACGTGAAAGCCTTATAAGATGGTTCAAAAGCCAGTTGCACGGCGTCTGCATAATGTGCTTCGATCGCTTCGGCGTTTATTTCGTTGCTATAATGTCCATAGTTCAGGGCTATAGCTACGTTGTGATTAAAGACGTAGTTTTCGAACGGATGGGCAAACTTTGTCCGGCTTAAAATGTTTTCCAAAGCGCTATCACCCTCTTCACCTTTTACAATACTTTGTATCAAATCAAAAATGTACAGCATAGCCGGGTAGCCGGTAAAATACTGCGGATATTTTTCTTCATTGCCCAGCATTCCGAATATGGCGCCTAAAAAATAATTTTTATTGAAGGGTATTTCAGATGGAAATACGATAGCCGGTCGCTGATCCAGCCAATCGGGCCTGATATGAATCCTGTTTTCATTAATATAAATGGCATTGGAAACAGCAGGAAGTACTTTATCAGTTTGCTGCACGGCGACCAATTCATCTAACCGCTCAATAGATTCAATATATTCATGAATAGTCGGCGCATCTAAAGTATCCTGGTAAAATACATATAATAACTTTTCTGTCATGTCTACAATTTTACTTTTAAAATGTGTAAGGCTTCTTCTATCACAAATTCAAGGTTACGGTCATGTTCTTCAATATCGTTATCTAACAAGAACTCCTGTATGGAGATTGATTTATCTCCTGCCGCATTTTTACTTTTCAACATTTGCTGGCTGGCTTTGTGAATGGTTCTGAATAACTCCTCACTCGCAGGGGATACCATGAATGTATTGTCTTTGTTATAGAACACACTCAATACAACAGTTTCTGAACCAAATATTTTTTCGGCGATATTTTTTTTGATGCAAACATGTGCTGCTTCAAGATACACTTCACTTTCCGTTATGAATGATCTTGCTCCCGGTATTGTTTCTTTAGGAAAAAGCATAACAACTTTTTAAAGATCATGTAGAATTGTTTCAATCAATTTATCACCTGCTGCTTTTACCGTATCACTTAATTCCATGTTTATTTTTATCTCAGAGATGGCTACCAGGTAAACCTGTATCTTGTCTTCCGGGAATTCATCCGCCATTACTTTTTTAGCATAGCTCAGCGCCTGGTCCCACTTCATACCATGGAGAAAAACAAGTGGGTCTTCCTGTATCTGTGCCTTAATTTCTGATGCTGGTAAACAAAACAAAGTCCCATCAGGTTCTCCTGAATTAATCACCCCATCAATAATGATAATACGCTGATGACCTTTCAATTTAAAAAGGGTTTCAAAAGCGGAAGTTCCCATATCAAACACCATTATTTCATCCCGGTGTTGAAGTTGTTTCTGTAGTTCATTCACTACATACACTCCAATAGCATCATCACTGCGAACAGGATTTCCAAAACCAAGAATGGCCGTTTTTAAAGCCGCAATCGTATCCATACTTTAAGTTAGTTATATTTTGTTAGATAAGTCAGAAAGACAGGGAGGCTGAAAGAGTTGTCGGTTAAACTACATTCAGACGGATCATTTTTTTGAAAAAAAAGCCCGCTAAAGATTTAACGGGTTTCTCGATCTCTCATTTGCATGCCGCCCTATTATAATTTAAACCTCGCCAGTTCTTTCCCCGTTTTATTATCGTGTGCATGCACAGTGCAAACCAGGCAGCTATCAAATGAACGGGCAACGAGACCTACTTCTACAGGATCATTTTCATCTTCAATCTGCAAGCCCAATAAAGCGGACTCAATAGCACCACACTGATCTTTTTCATCCTTTGGCCCAACATTCCAGGTTGTAGGAGCTATGATCTGGTAATTTTTGATTACACCATCTTTTATATCAATCCAGTGTGCTAATGCGCCACGCACCGCTTCTGTTGCTCCAAACCCTTGTCCATCCTGCTCTACAGGCTTGATGTAAAATTCATCATCCAATCTTATCTGCCCTAGCCAATCATTAAGGTTAACATAGAGACGGGCCATTTCATGCATACGGGCAAGATTGCGTACAAAAACACTCGGTCCTAATTTTTTCATGATATCCCCAAACAACGGGTCCTGTATCTGGTGTGGTAAATTAGCCGGATTGGCATTCATCATTACTCTTGCAAGTGGTCCAGCTTCGGCAGCTTGTCCCATATAGCGCGGTGATTTCGCCCAACTATATTTCCCTTTGAAATCAGTTTTTTCTAAAATAGATGACTTCAGTGGAACAGGAGCTTCTTCTTTAAATGGATGCGTTGCTGCTACATCCTGGTACCAGCTATGTTTAACGTGTTCAAATATCTGGTTATGATCAAACACATGATAATCTTTTCCATCATAAAAACCACTCGCTTGTATCAGCGCCTGGTTGCGGCTTTCAATAGTTGGATGATTATAACGGTCTTTATGAAGGAAGGTTCCGTAAGCAATATATTTACCAAGACCCTGGCCCATTTTATCCAAACCAAATTCTCTTCCCGCCCGCAGGTATAAACCCAGGTCACTGTTTCTATGGCTTTCATTTTCATCCAGCCATTCCATCATATCATCCCAACTTTTAATTTTCATATACCGTTCAATGGAGCAACCGAACCAGATCGGCTCCAACCAATCATTTCTGAATTGATTTAATATGGCATGAGAACGGGTAATGTCTTTTAAGGTTGGAGCACACATTACTCCCCCGGGAACCATATAACTGCTATGCGGCCATTGTCCACCAAAGATGGCATAGATCTCTACGGGTCTGCCGCTGGCAGTTAATCCAATTTGAAAGGATGTGCCAACATAAGCGGACCATCGTTTCGCTACTTCAGCATACAATGGTTTATTGGCGAATTTTTTATTGGCCATATCAGTAGCCATGATGGCATAAAACCAACGGGGATCGCTTTGCAGACTTTCACTTGCCTGACCGATGGCTCTTAGTAATAAAGCGTTAGGGCTTAACTGTGTTTTCCATGCCGTGTCTAAAGCGGAGGAAGCGCAGTATAAATGCGAACCACCGCAAATGCCGCATGCTCTTGGCGTAACGATCAAACCGGCTTGCGGATCTTTACCTCTTAATATTATTTCAAAACCACGGAACATAGCGGCTTGTGTATTGGCACGGGTTACTACTCCATTTTCCATATACACGTTCACATCAAGGTCGCCTTCTACACGTCCGACGGGTGATATATTTAATTCTTTAGTTGCCATTTTAGATTATTTATCGGTTATGAATTGAGAATTAGGAGTTATAAATTATGAGTTATGAATTGCAGGATTTCATTCACAACTTATCATTCATAATTGGGTTATTTGGTGGTGGTAAATGTCTTTTTAGAGGTTCCAAGAACTTTCCCAACACCTGCTTTAAAGTAATACTGTAATTTGTTATCGCCAGTTGGCACTTCTCTAGGAAGGAAACCCAGGTAATGCATTGTTTTGAAAATGCTTCCCTTCTTAAGATCATGATGCGGAAATCCTGGTTCGGTGCAACCAAGACAGGGATGGTTCGCCCTTGTTTTAGAAGAATGCCTGTTCCATAATATACGATTGCAGCTGGCATGTGTCATTGGTCCGCGGCAACCTACTTCGTAAAAGAGACAACCACCACGCTGACCAAAATGGCCATCTACTTTTTCGGCAAATGCTCTTGCGTTAGTGCAACCCGTTTGCACAAAATCACTAAAGAATGTAGTGGGCCGGTGGAAAGCATCTACCTTGACATCGCCAATACGTCCTGTAGCTATCGCAACTAATATTTGTGTTATCCAATCGGGGTGTGCGGGGCAACCGGGAATATTAATAACCGGCAGACCTCCTTTTGAAATATAATTAGCGCCTAAATAGCCACCTTTTTCTCTTTTAAGAAATTGTAACCCGGTACTCTCGCTGGGGTTAGGTGGTACGGCAGGTATACCACCCCATGTAGCACAATCGCCGATGGCGACGACATAGGAGGCCACTTTAGATAATTCCTTTACCCAATCCTTCATGGGACGTTCGCAGAAATTATTCATGGTGCCGGTGCCGTTGGGGCCTTCTATAAGAGTACCTTCAAACACGAGGATGTCAAGAGCGATTTTACCCGAGATACAATCTTTCATTAAGTGGGAAACCTGGTGACCTATCTCCAGGCCACAGGTGGGATGCCAGAGAATGTTGATCCCAAAATCGACAACCAACTCTACCACGGTTGGTTCTTCGGCATTTAAGAAAGACATGGTGTTGCCGCTGCAGGCGCCACCTTGCAACCATAGTACGTTGGCCATAGCAATCGTTATTTTTAGGTTAGAAAATTTTTTCTAACGTAAGTTATGGAGTTTTTTTATTTGTTAGAAATTTTTTTCTAAACAGGAAATTAATCGGGCAGTAGACTCTTTAATAGAAGTACCAGTGATAATTAACTAAATGGTAAATATGATGTTTCACCAAGTGCATAAGATCAGGTCATTAAAATATATTCGATTAGTTACTGCAAAGACCCAGATCTTCAATAGATACAGTCAGTGTACCCCGCCTGTCTTTAGCCGCTTCTTTACGTATATAGAAAGCGGCGGCCATTGCTTTCTGTTCACTAAAACACCTCGTTATATTGCGGACTATTAATTGAAGAGGATTTTTATAGTGGGCGAAAATGAGGTACACATCCCATGCACCCTGCCGGTTGATGATTGAATCAATTACAGCGGCATCTTTCAACCAGGAACCATCAGTAATAAAAAGCATATCAGCAGACATTGCTATTTGGCCGACATATTTTTCGTTATCCAGGAAATTGTTCATTTCAGATAAAACATACTCACTTATTTTTACCTTTCCGCTCATACAATTCCGATGATAAGAAATTACTCTCCTAAAAGTAGTTAATTCCTTTATTGTTCAATTGCCTGAATTCCGGCTCTCCCATATCGGTGAATAAAACTCTTAAAATCGACCAGAGATCTTTACAATAAGCTGTTTCATCAGCCCCATTGTTTCCATTGATATATTGGTAACTCATCCAGTTGTCCATCGTCATGCAAAAAATATGGGCAAGCTGTGCAAACTGTTCTTCATATAACGGTTGTATAAAAGAACCTCTTGATGCATTAAACTCCATCATGAACTGCATTTGCTGACGTTGAAAACTAAGTAACTCCCTGTGTTTTTCCGCAATGCCTGGTAATGCTCTCAATACCTCCAGCGTATCTAAATAAAAAAAACGATACTGCTGTTGCAAATCATAAACGTGGTGCAATAAGAAATCAATGTCTTCAAAGAGTGGTAACACCCTGAATTCTGTGAGCAGCAATTCCTGTTTTTTCTTTAATCTCTTGTATAAGGATAAAATGATGTCATCTTTGTTTTTAAAATGATAAGCCAGGTGTCCTACACTTACAAAGGCGCTGTCGGCGATATGCTGCAGGCGAACATTCACGAAACCCTTGTCATTAAAAAGTGTAAGTGCTTTATCCAGTATGTATTGTTTGGTAGGCTTCATGTTGACTATGGTGCAGTAAAATAAAGGCAAAATTTATAAACGGCTGAAAATACCGGCTCTCAGGATGCGAGTCAAGAACATTTTCTGGTAGTCAATCAGCCAGTAAAGGCTAAAGAAATTAACCGTGACGTAAAGCCGCCAATTAGGCCAGTTGCTGTTTTTTTAGCAGCACATGATTTCTGATTTTTTGCATTTTTCGTCGGCAGATTTGGGAATGATGTTTGGCAGGATGACGGGAAAAAATCAGCGTTGCTGACATAATTATTAATGGGTATAAGATTTGGTCAAACCCACGCCGCTACTTACCTTTGCCCACTTAAAAAATTATATCATAAGTACGGCAAAATCCGTGCAGCCTTCAAAATCAAAGAGTTATGAAAAAAGGTCTCCATCCCGTCAGCTACCGGTTAGTAGTTTTCAAAGACATGAGTAATAATTATTCATTCCTCAGCCGTTCTACTGCCGCTTCTAAAGAGACGGTAAAATGGGAAGATGGCAATGAATATCCGTTGGTAAAATTGGAAATCTCCAATACTTCTCATCCTTTCTTTACCGGCAAGAATATGCTGGTGGATACGGCTGGTCGTATTGATAAATTCAAGAGGAAATACGCCAAAAAAGCAGAATAATTTGTTCTGTTCGCTTTATAATATTTTTCAAACCTTCCGTCATTGGGAGGTTTTTTTATTGTTTAATGTGTGAAAAGCACGGGGTTAGTTTCAAACTATTTTTTTTAAAGTATCTTTCCAACCCAATAACCAGGCTATCTTTTTATCCATGAACAAGATCATCTTCACTGAAGAATATTGCCAGCCGGAAAGCCTTTATCCCTTTACTTTGACAAGGCAGATACAGGATATCAGGGTAGGTATTCTCACCATTCGGGAGAAATGGGAAAGGGTATTGGGACTTACCTCTTTTGACAGGTACGAGGACGATTATAAAGATCTTGATCGTTCTATAACTATTGAAGAAGCGGCTAACGATGGTGTATGCCTGATGATTCATGGTAATGTACTTCCTTCTCCTAAATTGATAAAAGCTATACGCAATCTTAACGATGGAGAATTTGTATCGGTAAATGGAAATGAAGGAATCGTATTCAGGTTCACCAAAAAGCAGGTTAGTGAAAAGAATTCAATTAAAGTTACCAAGTCGATTATATTAAAGGAGGATGTAAAAACAATACAATATCCCTGGGATATTTTTCACCAGAATGACTGGGCTATCCGGCAGGATTTTGAGCTGCTGACTAAAAAAAGGAAATCGCAGCCTATTCCTAAAACGAATAAAGTAATTAAGCCGGCAGACATATTTCTTGAAAAAGGCGCAAAAGTGGAACAAAGCATTCTCAACGCATCAACAGGCCCGATTTATATTGGTAAGAATGCAGAGGTAATGGAAGGAGCGATCATTCGTGGACCATTCGCTATGGGCGAAGGGGCTTGTTTGAAGATGGGCGCCAAAGTATACGGAGCTACAACATTAGGTCCTTATTCAGTTGCAGGGGGTGAAATAAAAAATTCTATACTATTCGGCTATTCCAATAAAGCACATGATGGCTATCTCGGAGATTCTGTAATAGGAGAGTGGTGTAATTTGGGCGCCGGTACCACGAATTCTAATCTCAAGAACAATGCAGGTGAAGTAAATATATGGACGCCCAAAGGACAACTAAACGCCGGGTTGAAATGTGGTGTGATGATGGGTGATTATTCAAGGACGGCCATTAATACAGCCATTAATACAGGAAGCGTGATCGGTGTTTGTTGCAATGTCTTTGGAAGCGGATTAACACCCAAATACGTTCCTAATTTTTCCTGGGGCAGTGAAGGAGTAAACCGGTATGAATTTGAAAAAGCCATCAGAGATATTGAAGGATGGAAAAAATTGAAATCCCAGGTCATCGCTGACAACGAAAAGAGCATTTTAACCTATATCTTTAAGCACTTTTAGAGGAATCAAAATCAGCTATGTTTATAACTAAAACTCTTAACCAATTAAAATATTTATGAGAAAGCAGATCGCAGCAGCTAACTGGAAGATGAATCTTAGTTTTCAGCAGGGAGAAAAACTATTGGATGATATATTAGAAGCAAACATTTCTCTTGCTTCACATCAGTATGCCATTTTTGCGGTTCCTTATCCTTATCTCCTGATGACGAGGAGCGAGGTGGATAACGCCAAAAATTATCACGCAGCTGCTCAGAACTGCTATCATAAAAAATCCGGAGCATTCACTGGTGAAGTGTCTGCTGAAATGATACATTCCATAGGTGTTCAGTATTGCGTAATAGGTCATAGCGAAAGGCGTGAGTATTTTAATGAAACCAATGCGCAACTGGCGGATAAATTGAACCTGTGCCTTGAAAATTTTATTACTCCCATATTTTGTTGTGGCGAGCCATTGGCTATCCGGGAAGCCGGTACCCAGAATGAGTTTGTGGCTACACAGCTCAAGGAATCTCTTTTTCATTTGCTTGCGGAAAAAATAAAAGACATTGTTATTGCTTATGAGCCGATATGGGCTATTGGCACCGGTAAAACAGCCAGCACTGAACAAGCGCAGGAAATACATGCCTATTTACGTTCGGTACTGGCTGATCAGTATGGAGCCGGTATCGCCGGTCAGATACCTATTCTGTATGGCGGTAGCGTAAAAGCGAATAATGCGAAGGAGCTATTCAGTTGTCCTGATGTGGATGGCGGCCTGGTAGGTGGCGCATCGCTGATTGCATCCGATTTCATTGAAATAATAAAAGCACTGAAATAGCATACTGCGGTCACCGATCCAATAAATGAGTGTAAAAAAAGCAATACAGGATATCCTCTTGTGGCGTGGATTAAATTTCCTGTCGGTGTTTATACTCAATGTGCTGGTGGCAAGACTTTTTGAAGCCTCGCAGGCCGGATCTTTATTCTTTTTTATTAATAATCTTTCGCTGATTATCCTGGTGCTGAGCTTTTCCCTTGAATCTGGAATGGGTTACTACGCTGCTGCCGGTAATGTCGGCGCTTCCCGATTGGCCGTGCTGGCTTTGATCTGGTGTGTCCTGTCATCCTTACTCACCTTTCTCTTGTTTGATAGTATCGCATTTTATCTTTCTCCGTTAAACGATATAAACTCAAAATTAACAGCCATCTTTTTTATAGCGGGCAGTTTGCTGATCAGTTTTTACTCGGCGCTTTATTTTGCCCGGGAGAATTTTTTTATTCCTAATGTATGCCTGCTAATCATAAATCTTGTATTGATCATTTTATTTGTGTTAGGGATGCAGGGAATGGTTGCAGCCAAATGGCTGCTGTACGCCTATTTTGCGGGGTATATGATCCAGGGGATATTGATTGCGGTATTTTATTTTTTTATCAAGGAAGGGAGGAATTATGCCTTGCCATCATCAACCGACCTGCAAAAAATAATTAAATATTCTTCGGTCGCATTTTTATCTAATATCATTTTCTTTCTTGTTTACCGCGTAGACTATTGGTTCGTGGAAAAGTATTGCACACCCGGTGAATTGGGCAATTATATACAGGTATCAAAAATTGTGCAATGGCTATTGTTGATTCCTATGATGGTCGGTACCGCTATCTTCCCGTTGACGGCTTCCGGAAAAGATACCGGTCTTATTAATAAGATCGTATCAATATCCCGTGTATTGCTATGGATATACCTGTTCGTATGCCTGGGCCTGGCTATAACAGGTTTTTGGATCTTTGTATGGATCTTTGGCAAAACATATACCTACATGTACCCGGTCTTTTTATTGCATATTCCCGGTATACTGGCGTTGGTAAGCATGTACCCGGTTTCTTCTTATCATGCCGGAATCAAACGTGTCGATATAAATCTGAAAGGATCTTTATTGGCATTGCTGGTGATCATAATGCTTAATGCATTATTTACGCCTGTATATGGTATTTACGCCGCCGCTGTTGCCAGCAGTGCTGGTTATATAGTCTATTTTATTTTTTCATTATATTTTTTTAGCCGGGAGAATAAAATTAAGATCTATCATTTTTTTAAGCCGGTGATTACGGATTATACATCTTTAAAATCAATACTTGATAAGCCTCAATAAATATGTATCATAGCAGCGATCAGTTTTATACCGAAGGTGGTTACTACCAAAGCAATCCTGGCTGGCACCAGGAGGGCTCAAAGTTTAAAGCGGATCTTGTATTGGAATTTATTAACAAGTTTCAGCTTTCAACTGGTTTGGTAGTGGAAGTGGGTTGTGGTGCGGGAGAAGTATTAGCGGAACTCATGAAAAATCTTCCTTCAACATCTGTGTTAAAGGGTTATGATATTTCCCCCCAGGCTATTCAGATCGCAGCAAAAAAAGCAATATCTCAACTAAGTTTTTACGTTGATGATTACACGCAATTAAAAGATGAAAAAGCGGACCTTGTTTTAGTGCTGGATGTGGTTGAACATATTGATGACGTTTATTCCTTTTTGCGGAGACTAAGAGATAGAGGCAAAAATTTTATATTTCATATACCGCTGGATATGTCGTGCAGGACATTGCTAAAACCGCATGTGTTACTGCAACAACGAACCGATGTGGGACACATTCACTATTTTACCGAAGAAATCATGCTATGGATGCTTCGTGACGTCGGGTTCGATGTGCAATATTTGATCTACACCAAACCTGATGTTGATTTGATAAAACCCGCATCATTTAAGCAATGGGTAAAAAAAGTTCTGAGGAAACTCAGTTATTCGATCAATAAAAAGCTGAGTGTAAAGTTATGGGGCGGCTATTCCGCCCTGGTATTGGCTAAACCTGTTTTAAAACCAAATGAATAAAATACTCTGGCTTTGCAGTTGGTATCCCCACCCGGGAGATCCTTATGAAGGCGATTTTATTCAGCGTCATGCAAAGGCTTTGCATCTGTACGCCCCGGTGACTGTTTTTTATGTAAGCCAGGAGGGAATCAGCAAAAATGTAGCTGAGGATAAGATCATCGAACAGGATACAGACGGAATCAACGAGAGGATTATATTTTTCCAGTTTAAAGGAACGGGCATAAAGTTCATTGATAAGCTGGTTTATAATTCCCGGTATTACAGCATATATAAAAAAAACCTTGAAGCTTATATCTCAAAGGAAGGTAAACCTGCTATTGTGCATATACATGTGCCCATGAAGGCGGGAATACTGGGCAGGTGGATAAAAAAGAAATGGGGTATTCCTTATATTGTATCCGAACACTCTTCTCATTATAATGGAAGAACTGATGATGATTTTTCAGCAAAATCTTTTTTTCATCAGTATAATGTCAAACAGATTTTCAGGAATGCTATTGCAGTGACCAATGTGTCGGCTATTATTGCCGGCAAGCTGAAAAAATTGTTTGGTATTGATGATGTAAGGGTAATTCATAATACAGTGGATACCCGTTTTTTTTACTACCTGGATAGTGACGTTTCAAAATTCAGGTTCATTCATGTGTCGACATTGGGAACATATCAAAAAAATATAGATGGAATGCTAAGATCGTTTTCCATTTTGGCAAGTAAGCGACAGGACTTTGAACTGGTAATTGTGGGACCTGCTTCTAAGGAACTGAAAGAGAAAGTGACCAGGTCTGAACTAGCATCTTTTGTAAACTTTACAGGAGAAATGTCATACCCTGCAGTGGCAAAAGAAATGCAACAGGCATCAGCTCTTGTATTATTCAGTCGTTATGAAAATTTTCCTTGTGTGATGATCGAGGCTCTTTGTTGCGGACTACCTGTTATCGCTGCAGATACCGGTGGTATCAAAGAGGCGGTTAATGAAACGAATGGCATTTTGGTAGAATCCGAAAATGAAGAGCAATTGACCGCTGCGTTGAACCGAATAATGAACGAATATGATAAGTTTGACAGAAAGACAATAGCTAATGAAGCCAACCGACAGTTTTGTTATGAGACAATTGGGAAGCAGTTTCATGACTTGTATAATGAAGTGACAAAAAATAAAGGCAGCGAATAAAAATATTGTAACGTGGGTGTTGGATATTTTTTACTGATAATCTGTGTATTAATTGTTCCGATAGGAACAAATCGTGGGTTGCTGATCTTTCATGGATGCGCCAAGCGTTCCGAAGGAACGCCTCGTGCTTTTCCTAATAACGATTCTACCAGGCAATTGTCCGTGACCAGATATAAGAATACCCCAAAATCAAGTTATTTTAATCATCTCTCAAAGCAATCATGAAATTTAGCCGGGTGTCCAATTTTATTGATAAGTATGGTATCCTGAAAGGGATTGGGCTATACCTGGATATTAAGTTCGGCCGTTTGTCGAAAATTACGGTTCCCGGAATCAAGGCCCCCATTTTTTTGCGCAAGGATACAACGGATGTGGCTATGTTCGACCAGGTATTTTTGCACGATGATTACAAGATCGATTTTTCTTTTGAACCAAAGGTTATCGTAGATGCAGGTGCTAACGTTGGCCTTTTTTCTATCCTGATGAAGAACAGGTTTCCTGAGGCTAAAATTATTTGCATTGAACCAAATAAAGAGAACTGCGAAGTTTTGAAAAAAAATCTTAGTCCATACCATAACGTGGAAATTGTAAATGCAGGCGTATGGAACAGCATAACAAAGCTTAACATCTTTGATAAATATAATGCGGGCTTTTCCGCATTGGTGGTTGAGGAAGATGCCGTAGATGGCGGGGTTGATGCTATAACTATTGATAGCCTGATGCAGACCTATGGCCTTGAGCGAATTGATATTCTTAAGATTGATATTGAGACAAGTGAAAAGGAATTGTTTTTGGAGAATTATGAGCAGTGGCTACCAAAGATCAGGATGATAATTATTGAATTACATGACTGGCTGAAACCAGGTTGTTCAAGAGTATTTTTCGAAGCGATTAATAAAACGATCAAGAACTATTCTTATTCTGTAAGCAATGAGAATACAATTGTTGAAAACAAAGATTTAAACTAATCTTTCTTCACGATTTTTTATCCGAAAGCTCCTCCGCCTTATTCAAACTATTTTCCCTTATCATCTCTGTAAACTTATTTTCAAGTCTTCGCATTCGTGAATAAAGTTTGAGTATCAAAAAGAAGAAGAAAACAGTGATGCTATAAAAGACAAGGTTAATACCTCTTTTTACTCCCATCCACTGCGCTATTTTGGTTGTCATGTCAGGAAACAAAATGAAAAACACAGCTACTCCGCAAAACAGGAAGATGAGTACAGCGTCCAGCAGGCTGCTGCGCAAGCGCAGGTACATATAAAAAGCGATAAACACTACTGCGGAGATCAGGACTATCTGGATAGGTATCATCAGCGAAAGATTTTATAAAGAATCAAATCATAAAGAATGCGGATGCTGTTGATATTCCGTAACCCCTTTTTTTTGGAGTAATCGGAATAGGAAATATTCACCGGGCATTCAGCATATTTCAAGTTATATTTTTTCACCAAATTTTGCACCTGTGCGTTGTGACTGCTTCTGTTTTCAGTTATCTGCATTTTCAGCGCCGCCTCCCTGGTCATTGCCCGAAGTCCATTATTAGCATCAGATAGCAAAATACCGGAAGCAAGATAATTAATAAGCCGGGCTGTTTTCAATACAATCTTTCTTGATCTATGGACATTGGTTGCAGCTCCTTCCAAAAATCTTGAACCAAAAATGATATCCGCTTTTTCCTGTTGCAGTATGGCGATCATTTTTTCAATATCCTTTACGTCATGCTGCCCGTCCGCATCAAACGTCACAATATACTCCGCGTTTTTCTTGAGAGCCAGTTGCATACCGGTACGGATAGCGGCTCCCTGCCCAAGATTGGATAAATGCCGGATATAATAAACAGGAAGACCCAGCAAGACTTTACGGGTATTGTCGGTGGAGGCATCATCAACCACTACTACTGAATATTTTTTTTCAAAAAGAGTTTCAATAGTTTGACGGATGACCAATGCCTCATTAAACCCGGGAACAATTATAAATATGGAATGATTGTCAGCAGCCAAATCCGCTTATTTTAAATGTTTTTGCAAAAGATCAGTTTCTGAGATCCGGAATAATAAATAGCAATGATCAACATGATCATAAGGCTTAAAATTCCGAAGCCAGGTATATTTTCCGGTCATCTTAACATCAAGATACTCATTTATGCCAAGGATAAATTCACCTGCTACCGGTACTGAACCGGGCCATTTTATATCCGTATGATTTGACAGGTAATCAGTCAGCGCTATATTACATTGGCCATGGTCAATATTGGTGCTGGCCAATACTTTGTAGGCGTTTTTTTTATCCCAGATCAGTTCATTGGTATAGGAGAGGAGATTAGGAAAATAAAAATAAAAAGTCACCAGGCTATATGCGACTATCGCGGTCAAAGTAATTTTTGATTGAAATAATTTCCATGTCATCAGTTGCCCCAAGCATACATAGAAAAGAGGATATATCATAAGCAGGTGACGAAGGCCATGCTGGGACGTATTGTTAAGACTGATAAATATGAGAAAGAAAAAAGCCAGTAATAGTGTAAACCCGGTAGCAAAGAAGTTAGTTTTTGAAAAAGGATTTTTAAAATAAGCTATAAAAACAGCAGCCAGCATCAGCAATACCGTTAGTGGTGTTTTGAAAAGAATAATTACCGAATAATAATACCACAAGGCATTGCCCGTAAAATAATTTCCTAAAAGATAAGACCTGCCGGATACCTCCGGATTGCCACTACCCATACTCAGCATGTGCTTCACCATATCAAATCCATCAATAAAAGGAACGGGCAGGGGAAGCGGGATTCTATTAATGAGTTGCCATTGTTGTATATGCAGAAAAGTATCACTTCTGAAGTGATATTCAATCAATGATTGACCCGTGCCATTAAAAAGAAAAGCGATATTAATGATGAACAAAACGATCAGTGTGAACACAGCGAGCCTTCCAATGTTAATCTTAAATCTCTCTATTAAACTTCCTCTTTGTAACAGTAGTATGACTGCCATCACTCCAAAAAAAATGGGCAGTAAAAACAAGGATTGTTTGGCTATCTGTGCCAATCCGATTTGAATACTGAATAAGATAAAATTCCGCCAACCTGAATATAAAATAAATTTCCTGAAATAGTAAGCTGAGCTCAGGGTAAAAAGCATGGCATAAGCATCCGTGCCAACCAATGGTATATTCGCCTGGAGGTTGGGGCAAAAGACAAAAAGAAAAAGCGAAAACAGTCCCGCCTTCTCTCCAAACATTTCTTTTGACCAGCGATAAACAAAGAATCCAGCCAGTACACAGATCAACAGGGTCATGTATCTGCCGTGAATAGCATCACTGATGCCACCGTCTGTTTTGGTCAGACCGGGATGAAGTATTTGTTCTATCCCACGTGGTAATGCATTAAATGCGGATATGGGCATAGTGCTCCCATCTTCATAAGGATTGATCTTCTGCGGTTGGCCTTTCAGCATTCTTAACCCGTAATACATGTGGTCCGTTTCGTCGCTGGCTACAGAATTAAGATTTATGACGATGATGCCATTGATAAAATAAACGGCAAATAATAAAATGCGCAGGTAAGTATGAAGACGATTGGATGTAGCCATTCTGTAAAATCTTCTGCAAGATAACTCAGGTAGATAAACTAGCTGCACAAAAAAGGGAAGGGATATTTGAGCAATAACTATCTCAAATATCCCTTCCCTTTGGTAGCTGCTATCGCTTAAATCATAAGCTTTTTCATATAAGCCGCATCATCTTCCGCGGCTTTCAACGGTGTTGTACCCGCATACTTTTCCTGCTCTACGATATAATATTCTATACCGTTTTGGCTGGCTGTTTTCAATATTTTAGAAAAGTCAATGCTGCCCTGGCCCAGGGTGCAACTGTCTGCAGCTTCTGTCGCACCTTTTGTACGATCTTTTGCATGGACGAGACGGAACCTGTTTTTATATTTTGTGAGCCAGGCTTCGGGATCCTGTCCTGCCGCAACTACCCAATAAATATCCATTTCAAAATCCACTAATGCAGGATCAGTATTAGTCATCATTATATCCTGCGGCATCTGGCCCTCCAGCTCTTTAAAGGAATAATCATGATTGTGATAGGCAAAACGGATTCCGTTCTTTTTACATATCTCGCCTTTTTTGTTAAACTCGTCAGCGAATTTTTTAAAGTCATCTAATTTTTTCTGAGGGCCCTTCCAGGGACAGATCAGGTATTTCATACCAATTGCCGCCGCATCGGCTGCCTTCTTTTCAAAATCTTTATTGATATCGCAGTGGCTGGATATAAAAACCATTCCAAGATCATCCATATACTTTTTAAAATCAGTATTGCTCATGCCCCAAAAAATTCCGTCTTTACCTTCGTAGCCTTCAATTTGTTTATAACCAAACGAGGACACCTGTTTCAGAACGCCCTTCGGATCTTTAGGCAAATCATCCCGTAGTGTATACAATTGCAAACCAAACGAGGATAGGGCAGTACCAGCAGTGTCAGCAGGTGCTCCGCCCGCTGCAGTAGTGGAATCTGCGGATCCGGTCTCTTTTGCTTTATCGTCGTTGGAGGATGAATTACAAGCCAGCGGAACTATTGCAAGACCAGCGGCAAGGTTAGCGGTTAATCTTAAAAATTCTCTGCGTTTAAAATCCATTTTCAAGGTATTTATTAGTTGATTAAAAAAAGTTATGGTTGATCAGCCCAGGCTTTGTCTCCTTTTTTATAAGGATAACTGCCATCATATTTCGCCGGAACAGCAACATGACGCAAGGCCTGCGTAGCACCTGGTTTGGAGGTGAAAAAACCAGCCAATGTCAATTGCTTCATCATTGTAAAATAATGATTCGGATCTTCTTTCTTTTTTGCTTGTTGATTTTCTTTAGCTTCTTTGTCAAGAGCTATCAAAAAGCTGGTCCTTTGTTCAGGACTTGCTTTCAGGAAACCGGTATTATGTGTTTTTTTACAGGCATCATCCAGCTTTTTTATACCCTCATGAAAGATCTTCTGATCGTCTTTGGCATAACAATCGTTTACCATTACGGTCATATAAGCTCCCACAGCGGCTTCTTTAGCACCAGGTGATGTTGTTTTGGGCAAAATAGTTTCGGCTACCTCATCCAGGAACGAAATATCAGCTTCACTGAAAGCAGGGCCACCGATATCCGGTGTATTGGTACAACCGGATAGAAATAACTCACCGCCGATAAAGGCACTGCCTGTTGCCAGGGCGATCATTTTTAAAAGTTCTCTGCGGTCCATATTATAAGTTTGATAATTTTAATAATTAAAACTTTCCAGGCGTGATATTATTACAGGTTACGTTTTTTTAATTCGCTGACTGCAAAATCAGCAGCCCTCGCTGTCATCGCCATATACGTTAAAGATGGATTAACACAGGAAGCGGATGTCATGCAGGCTCCATCGGTAACAAAAACATTTTTCGCATCCCATACCTGGTTGTGACCATTCAGTACCGATGTTTTTGGATCACGTCCCATGCGGGCTGTTCCCATTTCATGTATTCCCATACCAACAGTATAACCGTTGTCAGTCGTTTTTACATCTGTAGCGCCTGCGGCTTCCAGCATTTCTTTCGCATCTTCCATCATGTCTATCCGCATCTTTTTCTCATTGTCTTTTATTTCTACATCCATGTTCAATACCGGCAACCCCCATTTATCTTTTGTGTTTTTATCCAATGCGATCTTATTCTCATGATAAGGAAGTATTTCGCCAAAGCCCGTTATGCCTATTGTCCAATCACCTGGTTCTGTTAGTGCTTCTTTAAAATCAGCGCCGATCGCCAGCTCTCCAACACTATGTTTCCATCCCTGGCGGCTTGCCGACCCCTGGTAGCCAAATCCACGGACATAGTCTCTCTTATCATCATAGATGTTTCTGAAACGCGGTATATAAATGCCACCCGGTCTCCTGCCATATTCATACTTATCATCATATCCTTCCATCTTGCCGGATGCGCCGCAGCGGAAGTGATGGTCCATTACATTGTGACCGAGTTCGCCACTGCTGCTGCCCAATCCATCAGGCCAGATATCTGTGGCTGAATTCATCAGTACCCATGTTGAATTAAAAGCGGAAGCATTCAGAAAAAGTATTTTCGCTTTGTATTCATATGTTTGATTGGTTTCTGCATCCAATACTTCTACACCCGTAGCTTTCTTCGTGTCCTTGTCGTATAAAACTTTTGTAACAATAGAAAAAGGTCTTAGTGTTAATTTACCCGTGGCCATGGCCGCCGGTAAAGTAGCCGATTGGGTACTGAAATAGGCGCCATAGGGACAACCTCTCCAGCAGCGGTTGCGGTATTGGCAATTCAGCCTTCCTTGTTCTGGTTTGGGTTCAGTGATATTGGCCGTACGTGCATGGATCATATGACGGCTTCCTTTAAAATGAGCACTGATCCTCGCAGCTACATCCTTTTCTACCACATTCATATCCATGGCGGGCAGGTATTCACCATCGGGTAATACTTCGAGGCCTTCACGGCTGCCTTGTATCCCGGCAAATTTTTCCGCATAGCTGTACCATGGAGCCATGTCATCGTAACGAATAGGCCAATCCACACCATGACCATCTTTGGCATTAGCCTCAAAATCCCATTTATTGAAACGATAGCTATGCCGGCCCCAGGTTAGTGAGCGGCCGCCGACATGGTAGCCGCGAAACCACGTAAAAGGTTTTGTTTCGGTGAAAGGACATTCCTTGTCTTTTACCCAAAAGTCAAGTGTAACTTCGCTCAACGGGTAATCTCTTTTTAAATTTGGATAGTCCGCTATCATCTGCTGTGTTCGTTCACCCCGATGCGGAAATTCCCAAACCTCTTTATTGGCGTTTACATAATCTTTTACATGTTTGATATCCCGACCCCGTTCGAGCATCAATACTTTGAGCCCTTTTTGGGTCAATTCTTTTGCAGCCCAGCCACCACTGATACCCGAGCCGATCACAATTGCATCGTATTCATTGTCTGCCATAAAAAATTATTTAACCCCTGTCCCCCGAAAGGGGTGTTAATTAAATCGTTTTCATTGTTAATCTCCGGGGAGAGTTATTTTATAAAATCAACTTCGCTAATGTCATTATACTTTTCCTGTCAACTTTCTTTCTAAATTCCGTTTCCTATTGGACATCGGGCCTTATCCTTTTTCTCCAAAAGCGAAAGAGCGGTGCCGCATTGCAAAGCCAAACTTCATAACCAATATTTCAACATTATCTTTCTACTCATCACTTTCGGAACTACTCATTGTTATCACAATTTACTAAAGGCGGGGGCTGTGTTTGGATGGCCTCCTCTTTTGGAGGAGGTCGGGAGGAGGCCGGTTTGAGGCTACACATCACACACTTTCACCGCTTTCTTCAAAGCCGCTATCTTTTCTTCGTTTGTTTTTCCGGTTGGTATAAACTCCTGTGCTACGTATCCTGTATATCCTAAATCAAGAATCGCTTTCATGATGGCCGGGTAATATAATTCCTGGGATTCATTGATCTCATGCCTGCCGGGAACACCTCCTGTATGAAAATGGCCGAGATATTGATAATTATCCCGGATAGTTCTTATCACATCGCCCTCGTCGATCTGCATGTGATAGATATCATAGAGCAATTTAAAATTAGGAGAACCAACAGCCTTGCATAATTCAACACCCCAGGGCGTTTTATCACACATATAATCTTTATGATCTACTTTGCTGTTCAGTAACTCCATCTGGATGATCACATTGTTCTTTTCCGCTGTTGCCATTATTTGCTTAAGCCCTTCGACACAATTTTTAAGACCAACGGCATCATCCATACCATTGCGGTTGCCGCTGAAACAGATGAGGTTTTTATAGCCGGCTTTAGCGACAAGCGGAATTGTTTCGAGGTAATCTTTTATTAACTGCGCATGAAATTTTGGATTATTCCAACCATCAGGGATGCTTGTCTTACCACCGGTATAACACATGGAACATTCAAGCCCATGTTGCTGAAGCGTAGGCCAGTCTTTCGGGCCAAGCAGATCGATATATTTCATCCCGATCTTTTTTACTTCCACGCATAATTGTTCCAATGGCAGGAAGCCATAGGTCCACTGGCATACCGAATGATTGATATGGCCTTTTAGTTTTTTTTGTTCTTCCATATTATTGTCAGCAAAGGCTTGAAGCGGTTGTATAACAGCCGCGGCCAGGGAGCCGGTTGCTATTTGCTTTAAGAGTTTACGACGGGAGGTTGGGTTGTTCATATTTAACAAGCTTCTAAAGTTACGAATGAATGATTAAATGGTGCTCAAATTTGTTTTTTCTCATCTTTGAAAAAGAAGGCGAATAATAAGAAAACAACGGCTGCGATAATAGAAGGAATCAGCCAGATCATTTTGTAGTCAAATTCTTTATCAGATATCTTATACGAATCGGTGATCATGCCGGCAATCTCAAAACCGATCAGCATACCTACACCGTAGGTGGCCAGTGTAATAAGACCCTGTGCGGCGCTTTTATATTTTTCACCGGCTTTGGAATTGGTATAGATATAGCCGGATACAAAAAAGAAATCATAACAAACGCCATGCAATGCTATACCTATGATCAGCATAAAACTAAGATCACCTGCATTACCAAATGCAAAAAGTAAATAGCGGACCGCCCATGCGAGCATACCGACCAGTATCGTTTTTTTAAACCCATATTTTTTAAAAAATAATGGTAGTAGCAAAAGGAACAATACTTCAGATATTTGCCCGATAGTCATCTTACCCGTTGGATTGCTCATTCCGATGCTGGAAAGAAAAGGGTGGGCATTCTGGTAATAAAATGCCAGTGGTATACAAATAAGAATCGAAGAGATAAAAAAGATGGCGAAATTCTTATCCTTTAACAATTTCAGGGCGTCAAGTCCGAGTATCTCACTAAGGCTTACTTTTTCTCCGGCTTTTTTGGAGGGAGGTGTTTTTGGCAATGTAAAACTAAACAAACCTAGAAGCAGCGAAACTATTGACGACATCAGGAATGTATTTTTCAACAATCCTTTCGTTGTATTTTCTTCCGAATCCCAATGAAAAAGAAAACTGATCAACAGTCCGGCAACGATCCAGCCAATGGTGCCAAATACCCTGATATTCGAAAATTCCTTTTCCGGGTCTTTCATTTGATTAAATGATACAGAATTGACCAATGCAATGGTTGGCATATACAATATCATATATATTAAGACATAGGGATAGAAGACACTTATATTGTCGGCATTATACATTTGATACATCAGGATAGCGCCAATAATATGTAAAGCTCCCAGTATTTTTTCCGCATTGATATACCTGTCAGCGATTAGCCCGATTACAAAAGGTGCTATAATTGCTCCCCATGACTGCGTAGAGAAAACCCTGGCAGATTCGCCTCCTGACGCATGGAGATTATTGCCGAGAAAAGTCCCGAGAGTTACAAACCACCCACCCCAGATAAAAAATTCAAGAAACATCATGGTGGATAGTTGAATGCGGATTGTTTGCTTCATGTTATGCTATGAATATAAAAGTGATATTTTATGATCAGGCTGCTTGCAAAACAGGCTTCTTCCTGTTGCGCATATAAAAATATAAAGCCAGAAAAGCCACCGATAAAATAATAGGTATGATCAGGGTAACATTTATGATTTCAGGTCCCGCTGCTTTTTTCGCTTCATTAAGAGCACTGGCCATTTCGGGCGTTGCTGTTGCCGCGGAATAATCAGCCAGCGTAGCGCCTGCCGGTAACTTAGCCGCTAATAGTTTGTCGTAATAACCTCCCATAAATATCATATAAATAGATACCGCAAACATTCCTGCCCCCCCGATTAAATTCATTCCCACTGCTCCTGTCTTCGGCAGATTCTCGGAAACAAAGCCCAGCATGGTTGGCCAAAAATAGCAGACGCCAATACCAAATACCAGGGCGCCTACAAAAAGCATGTTACCCGTAGTATGGCCAAGGAGATATAAACCAAGTGCTGCGAATATGGCTGATAACAATAAAACACCGGTAGGAGAAAGACGATGTACAACGGGTCCGGCAAACGCCCTTCCCAAAACCATTACACCTGTTTCTATGGTAAGTAATAAGATAGCGTTTTCTGTTACATTTTTCAGCAGCACATCAATCCACTGACCGGTAAATAGTTCGGTGATGGCCGTACCAAACATTAATATGATCATCAGGATAAACAAAGGGTTTAGCAACGATTTATACATTTCAGAAGATGATACACCACTTGAAACTCTTTCTGTAACCGGGAATTTTAATTTACCAAAGAAATACAGGTACAGTACGGTAGGAATAAGCATCAGCCCTACCAGGAACTGCCAGTTACTTAAGTAAGTAGTATCGGGAACGTGCTGACCAATAAACCGTACTATTAATGTGCCTATAACAATTCCTCCCGGAAACCATAAATGGAAGTGATTAAGTTTAGTTGTTTTATTGGTTGGATAAAGGCTTGCGACAAGCGGATTACAAGCTGCTTCCACCGTTCCGTTACCTAACCCTATCAAGAGAGTAGAGATAAAAAAAGACCAAAAACCGGTTGCGGTGATAGTAAGAACAATACCCAAAAGGTGAAATACACCAGCGGCGACAAGCAATTTTTTCATTCCTATCACATCAACTACCATTCCACCTATTATGATTGCTAATGGAAATCCCCAGAATGCCGTACTTGTAATGATCCCAGCCTGCTCCTGCGTAAGTTGGTAATCGTGTTTCCAGGTATCTAATAGGCCGGCACGAATGCCAAAAGAAAGTGATGTCACTAATAAGGCCAGGCAACTGGCAACGAAAAGTTGATTTTTGTTTACGGCTTGCATGTCGTTAGATTTGTAATGATGATGGTTGTAAAAGTTAAATGTACTATTTTTAAAACCATATTCATTTCACCCTCAAATAAAATAATTCACATAAGCCATAACAATTGTTGAAATGATAAACAGAAAATTAAGAATGGGAATGATCGGCGGCGGCCCGGGTGCATTCATTGGTGGCGTTCACCGTATTGCCGCGGGTATGGATGGAGAGATAGAACTGGTCTGCGGCGCTTTCAGCAGTGACCCCGAAAAATCCAAACAGGCGGGTGAAATGCTGAACCTTTCTCCGCAACGTGTCTACGGATCATATAAAGAAATGATACGAGCTGAAAGTGCATTACCAGCAAATGAACGGATGGACATAGTAAGTATCGTTACACCCAATCATGTTCATTTTGAACCAACGAAGCTCTCTTTGGAAAGTGGGTTTCATGTAATATTGGATAAGCCGCTGGCATTTGATCTTAAAGAAGGTAAAATATTACAGGAAATTGCTAAAAATAGTCAATTGCTTTTTTGCCTCACACATACCTATACCGGTTACCCGATGGTCAAAGAAGCGAGGCAACAGGTATTGAGTGGCAAGTTTGGAAAGATCAGGAAAGTATATGTTGATTATCCGCAAGGATGGCTTACCAATTTTTTGGAAGCACCGGATAGTACGCATCATTCCCACAAGCAAGCTACCTGGAGAACAGATCCAGCGCAAAGCGGTATCGCAGGCGCTATGGGAGATATCGGAACGCATGCATTCAACCTGGCGGAATATGTAAGTGGATTGTCTGTTACAAGAATTTGTGCGGACATTAATACGGTAGTTGAAGGAAGAAAATTAGATGACGATGGAACGGTGTTATTAAAATTTGATAATGGAGCCAGTGGGTTTTTATATGCTACGCAGGTAGCCGCCGGTGAAGAAAATAATACACGGATAAGAGTGTATGGTGAAAAGGGCGGATTGGAATGGCAGCAGGAAGATGCCAATAGTTTAAAAGTAAAATGGGTGGATAAACCTACAGAGATATTCAGGACTGGAAATCTTTATCTCAGTAGTTTTGCCAAACATAATACCCGTGTCCCCTCTGGTCACCCCGAAGGTTATTTGGAAGCCTTTGCCAATCTGTATCGCAATTTCGCTTTGTGTGTAAAAGCGAAGATGAGTAGCACGGAGCCTCAACCCGAATGGCTCGATTTCCCGGGTGTGGAGGATGGAGTGAGAGGAATGGCTTTTGTGGAAAAAGTAATTGAAAGCGGAAAGAGTGATGAGAAATGGATAACGTTGTAACCCCCCAAACCCCCTTAAAGGGGGCTTCAAAGTCTGATAGTATAGTTAGTTTTACAGGCTTCAAAAAAGAGAGTAAGAAAAATATTTTAGACAGAAAGAAAAATAGTAAACCAATTTTTTAATCAACTCTGAGAGTTTAGTAAACACGAAAAAGTAATGACATTACTGTAATCGGGTTTTAAAGTCCCTTTAGGGATTAGGGTTTCGGAGTCTAAAAGTCCCTTTAGGGATTTAGGGTATGACTACAATAAAAGGACCTGGAATTTTCTTAGCACAGTTTCTTGGCGACAAAGCGCCGTTCGACAACCTCCGTTCTATTTGTCTATGGGCGGAAAGTTTAGGATTCAAAGCGGTACAAATTCCTTCCTGGGATAGCCGCTGTATTGATCTGCAAAAGGCAGCGGAAAGTAAAACATACGCTGACGAAGTAAAAGGAATCATTAATGAGTGTGGACTGGAGATTTCCGAATTATCTACTCACCTGCAGGGACAGTTGGTAGCTGTGCACCCGGCTTATGATGATTTGTTTGATGCGTTTGCACCCGACGCCTACAAAAAAAATCCAAAAGCAAGACAGGAATGGGCCGTTCAACAATTAATGTACGGAGCCAAAGCTTCACAAAATCTTGGATTGAATGCTCATGCCACGTTTAGTGGTTCATTACTATGGCATACTTTCCACCCCTGGCCCCAAAGACCGGCTGGATTAGTGGAAGCAGGGTTTGAAGAATTAGCCAAAAGATGGACACCCATACTTGATTACTTCGATGAATGTGGTGTGGACGTTTGCTATGAAATTCACCCGGGAGAAGATCTGTTTGACGGGGTTACTTATGAAATGTTTTTAGAAAGAGTGAAGAATCATTCCCGTGCCTGTTTATTATATGATCCTTCCCATTTTGTACTTCAGCAATTGGATTATATTCAATACATCGATTTTTATCACGAAAGGATAAAAGCATTTCACGTTAAAGATGCGGAATTCAATTCTACCGGCAGGCAGGGGACTTTTGGTGGTTACCAAAGCTGGCTCAACAGAGCGGGGCGTTATCGTTCTCCGGGAGACGGACAGGTGGATTTCAAAACTATTTTCAGTAAGCTGACACAGTATGATTATACGGGATGGGCCGTGATGGAATGGGAGTGTTGCCTGAAACATCCGGAAGATGGGGCGAAGGAAGGGGCGGAATTCATTCAGAAAAATATTATCCGGGTTACGGAAAAGGCATTCGATGATTTTGCGGGGGTGAAAGCGGATGATGCATTTAATCGTTCATTATTGGGTTTGAGTTAATACATTTACACTTCAAAAAAATAACGTCATGAAAAGAATATTTATTACGGCTGTCGCCTTTGCGTTTTTAGTTGCCTGCAACAGTAATAGCGGAGGTAAAGAAGCTACAGAAACAAAAGAAGAAAAAAAACCCGCTGAAACTTCTATAGAAGATAATCCTGATTACAAGGCGGGTTTGGAACTGATAGCTAACAGTGATTGCTTAACTTGTCATAGACCAACTGAAAAGCTTACAGGTCCTAGTTACCAGGATGTAGCAAACAAATATGCGAGCCAGGCTCCCGGAATTATACCGACGCTGGCAGGGAAAGTGATTAAAGGCGGTTCAGGTGTTTGGGGCGAAGTGCCTATGTTGCCACATCCAACTCTTTCACAAGCTGATGCGGAAACAATGGTTAAATACGTTCTGTTATTGAAAACCAACTAATGATATGCAAACAGCTGTTTTTATTTCTTATGAATGAAGAAAAACAGAAAACGGTTAATTATATTTTCTTACTAAAAAAATAAATAAATGTTTAAAAATGTTTTGATTGCCTGCTCATCCGCGGTTTTATTTGCCTGTAACAACGAAAGCGCTGAAAAAGAAAAAGCAGAACAAGATACGACCACCGCAACTATTTCGGCTCCCATGAACAATACCCTGACAGAAGATGAGAAAAAAGAAGGTTGGGAACTTTTATTTGATGGCACCAGCGGCAAAGGATGGCATAGATACGGCAATACGCCTGTAGGCGCTGCCTGGAAAGTAGCTGATGGAAATTTATTCTTAGATGCTGCTAACAAAAAAGATTGGCAGGTAAGAGATGGCGGAGATATCCTTACTGACAACGAGTATGATAATTTTGATCTGAAACTGGATTGGAAAATTGATACTTCAGGAAATAGCGGGATCATCTTTTATATATCTGAAGACAGTGTGAAGTACCAATGGCCCTGGTATACCGGCATGGAAATGCAGGTGCTGGATAACAATGGTCACCCGGATGCAAAGATCATCAAACACAGAGCCGGCGATCTTTATGACCTCATCTCTTCTTCAAAAGAAACGGTAAAGCCTGCGTTGGAATGGAACTCAGCGGAGATCAAATGTTTGAATGGAAAACTTGATCTTTTTCTTAATGGAGAGAACGTGGTGTCCACCACTTTATGGGATGATAACTGGAAAAAATTAGTAGCCGGCAGTAAATTTAAGAGTATGCCTGACTTCGGTACTTTTAAAAAAGGCAGGATTGGCTTACAGGATCATGGGAATACAGTGTGGTTTCGCAATATTAAAATCAGGAAATTGTAGGAACAAAAGAGAGGTTAAAAATATTACGAGGGGCTTTGCCCCTTTTTTTATGTTCATAAACCAGGAGAAATGTTTGAAGAAAAGGGAATAGGATATCGGAAAAGATTTGTAACAGTTTATAAAGCGGATTCAGGTTTGTTTTTCGAAAATATGTCTCAGGAAAGGTTTACCATCAAATTTTTCTTTGAATGATATCAATGGATAATTAGGAAGCCAGCCAAAAGAACTGGCGCCGAAATCCAGGTATTTATAATTATTCTCAAACGCATTTTTGGCGACATTGTAATAAGTAAAATGGTTCGCTTTCAGATTTCTCCCTTCCGGAGTATCAAATACATAAAAAGTGGAAAGAATATTTTTGTTTAAACGGAAGGTGATTATACCGGCGACGAAATTGTCTTCCGAGTATGCTTTGAAAGTCTGAATCGTTCCCGGTAGTAAGCTTTCTATTCTAAGTAACTCATCATGCGTATGCGTAGGCGTACTTTGTAATCGCTCCTGCGAGTGAAGTAAAAGCCTGTAAGAGTCTTCATCAACGCCGTTGATTGCTTCCAGCCTTAATTTATTTTTATAAAGCGGTTGTTTTAATTCCGTAAAAGTTTTTTTATCGATTCTTGATGACAGGGTTTCATCCGGACCCACCTCGTGTACCAGTACGATATCTGATTTGGTAATTAAAAAGCCTTTGTTCAAAAGTATATGATCAATATACCTTGATTTGCCTGTTTGTGATTGAAAAGAAGGGGTAGAAGATATTTTGATATGACGGTATTCCTTTTCAAGATAATTCAGTAATTCAACATAAACATCTTCAATTTCTTTAAAGGAAAGATCATGGTGAAAGATCAATCCGCCGTACGACGAAGCGAATGGGGAAATGAAATTTTTTTCGCCATTGATATGTTGAACGGCTCCTGCAATACAAGCTACCATTTTACCCTTTTTACAAAAACTTATTTTTATGGGTTCTGTATGCTGAAATTTACCCCCGCTGTGGTATTGCAGGAACAAAGGCCGGTGAAACAACGTGCCATTGTCTGAATCATTCAGGATAAAATCCTTTAGCATAGGATCTTCATCCCAGCTGTTCTCAATTACAACATCAATCATATCCTGCCGTTGCTGGTGAATTATTAAATTTGATGTGTATCCCCCGGGAAACCGGTAATTTTTTTCTTGCGTCATCATATTGGTACGGATTGATAAAAACTATTAAAAGAGCCGCAGGTAAGAAATGACCCTGTGCTGAAAACACATTCCGGGTTTACTTATCAAGTAGTTATTAAAACCGTTGTATGGCCAAACAATATTCATTTCTGGCCTGGTAAAAGCCGGTACCTGTTTATTGAACCGGCGGGGTGTTTTAATTCAGATGATAATGAAATGCGGAAAGGAAGATCTGGTGAAAGATCTTAGCAGGAAAGAATTTCTGGTGGATGAGAAACTGACTCACCATAAAAGGCGATAAAGGAATCGGCGAAGTGATATTTCGTATGTTTCAATGGAATGTCTGTATGTAAAAAATGTTCCGTATCAACTTTTAAATATTCTCCGGAAAAAACATTTGGACTGTTTTCTGTTTTTTCTTCCGTAGTATTTTCAAATGGAACGAAAGTTTTTCCGGATTCACCAGCTGCATTTTTTGAAGTAGTTTTATTTATTACTTGCTTTTGCTGCTCAACCCCCAAAAAAGAAGTACCAATGATAAGCCAGAGAAAAGCCGCCAGCAATACAATGCAGGAAAAAAACTGGAACGGATAAGTGACAGAGGGTTTCATGGTCGATAAAACTACAAAGCATAAGCCAAAGATGCAACCGCTTGTAAGACTTATTTCTTCAAACCTTCATTTAAAGATGAGTTTCAGGTAATTGAACTGTCTTGCATATCATAAATTTCCGGGGATCGTATCGAAAATCAAAACCAAGTGCCGGGCTTTTACAAAGAAGATACTGCTAAACAGCATTCAAAAAGAAGCGTTTGAGATAAAATCTGCACAACCCTGAACGCACAATTAAATTGAACTTTTCTAAAATAAGATTAATTTTCAATAAACAAAACCAACTAATATGAACACAGAAATCTTTTCACAACTGAATTGGCTGGCTGTATTAGTAGCAGCAATCGCTTATTTTATGTTAGGGGCTGTATGGTATTCAAAAGCTTTGTTTGGCGGCAAATGGGCCGCTTTAGTGGGATTGGATATGAGTAACCCTGATAAAAAGAAAGGGATGGGAAAAATGATGGCTGGAACATTCATATTGATCATTGTTACCTGCATTACTCTTGCTTTGTTTGTCCATCGCCTTGATCTTTTAGTCGTCTCATCAGCCTTAAAACTGGGTTTAATAACAGGGGTTGGTTTCGCCACCACAGCTGTATCTATTTCGTTTATTTATGAAAGCAGGCCGACCGCATTATATTTTATCGATTGCGGCTACCATCTTGCGGGTCATTTGATCGTGGCTATTATTTTAGTCTTGTGGCAGTAATTAAAAGTGTACTGTTTCAGCTGGTTTGCTGAAACAGTACTTACACAATTTTACGCTTCTGCTTCCAAATAACTTTCTATGGGCTCGCAAGTGCAGATCAGGTGTCTATCTCCGTGTGTATTGTTTACTCTTGCAACGGAAGGCCAGAATTTATTGAGCGTGACATAATATAATGGGAATGCTGCGGACTGTCTTGAATAGGAACGGTTCCATTCATCTGCCGTGACTACAAACTGTGTATGTGGCGCATTTTTTAACGCATTATCTTTTTTATCGGCTTTTCCTTCTTCAATAGCTCTTATTTCTTCACGGATAGATAACAATGCATTACAAAAACGATCCAGTTCGGCTTTGTCTTCGCTTTCTGTCGGTTCTATCATGATAGTGCCCGGTACCGGAAAGCTCATTGTCGGAGCATGAAACCCATAATCGATCAGGCGTTTGGCGATATCTTCCGCTTCTATTTCCGCTGATTTCTTGAAGGGTCTTAGATCAACTATGAATTCATGGGCACACTGACCATTATGATTGGTATATAAGATGTCATACTGTCCGTCCAATCTTGCCCGCATGTAGTTGGCATTCAGAATGGCATATTCAGTAGCTGCTTTCACTCCTTCATTACCCAACATCCTGATATAGGCATAGCTGATAAGAAGAATACTCGCTGATCCGTACGGAGCAGCGCTTACCGCATTACTTTTCCCTGTTGTTTTTTTATTTTTTATTTCAACATGACCAGGTAAAAATTGAGCCAAATGCTTTTTTACACAAATAGGCCCCATACCCGGGCCGCCACCGCCATGCGGGATGGCGAATGTTTTATGCAAATTTAAATGGCATACATCAGCGCCAATCAAACCCGGCGCAGTCAGACCAACCTGGGCATTCATATTGGCGCCATCCATGTATACCTGTCCGCCGTGCTGATGTATAATCGCAGTAATGTCTTTTACGGTTTCTTCATATACCCCATACGTACTGGGATAAGTAATCATGATCCCGGAAAGATCAGCACTATGTTGTTGAGCTTTTAGTTTTAAATCTTCCACATCAATATATCCATTCTCCAAAGCTTTCACTACTACTACTTTCATTCCGGCCATTACCGCTGATGCAGGATTTGTGCCGTGTGCGGAAATAGGAATCAGCATTACATTGCGATGATGATCACCACGGCTTTCATGATAACTTTTAATAGCTAATAAACCAGCATATTCACCCTGTGCACCACTATTGGGTTGCAGGCTGCAGGAATCAAAAGCGGTTATTTCACAAAGGTATTTGCTCAGCTCGTCAATGATATACTGATAACCTTCCGTTTGTTCTCTCGGTGCAAAAGGATGTATTTTGCTCCAATGAGCCCAGCTCAGCGGCATCATTTCAGAAGCCGCATTTAATTTCATCGTGCAGCTTCCCAATGAGATCATGGAGGTATTCAGTGAAAGATCTTTGTTCTCCAGTGATTTGATATAACGCATCATCTGGCTTTCGCTGCGATGGGTGTTAAAAACAGGATGCGTTAAAAAGGCTGAATGACGTATCAGTGATACAGGAATGTGCGACAAATCTTCATCCTGCTCAATATCAAAAGTCACCGGATCTTTATCATTTTCAAAACAGTTGATCAGGTCATACAGATCATCCGTAGCGGTCGTTTCATCCAGCGATATGCCGATATGCTTGTCATCGATATAGCGAAGATTGATATGCTGGCGTTCGGCTTTGGCTTTTATAGCAGGCAGTTCATCCGTTTTCACAACAATCGTATCAAAGAAATTTTGTGATACCAGTTCAAAACCTCTTTCTTCAATAGCAATGGCAACGGTTCGTGTAAGAATGGCTACTCTCTTAGCAATGTTTTTTAATCCTTCAGCTCCATGGTATACAGCATACATTGCCGCCATATTAGCAAGCAGTGCCTGGGCTGTGCAAATATTCGAAGTCGCTTTTTCTCTTTTGATATGCTGCTCTCTTGTTTGCAATGCCATGCGCAAAGCACGATTGCCCTGTGCATCTATACTTACACCGATGATGCGACCCGGAATATTTCGTTTAAAATCATCTTTTGCCGAGAAAAATGCTGCATGAGGTCCGCCATATCCTAATGGGACACCAAAGCGCTGGGCAGAACCAACAGCTACATCAGCACCTAACTCACCCGGAGGTGTAAGCAATGTCAAAGCAAGCAGATCCGTGGCCATCGCAACAAAAGCGCCTGAGGAATGAACCTTTGAAATGAATTCACTATAATCTTCAATAGATCCTTTGTCGTTTGGATATTGAACGATAGCCCCAAAATAAGAGGCGTCTAAAGCTGCTTTCTTATAATCGCCTACCACGATCTCAATGCCAACGGGGATCGCTCTTGTAACCAGTACATCTTTTGTTTGGGGAAATATATTTGTATCAACAAAAAATTTGGGTCTTTCAATATGATCCTGTTTGTTTAAAAAATTAAAAAACATGGTCATGGCTTCGGCCGCCGCGGTAGCCTCATCCAGCAGGGAAGCATTAGCAAGAGGTAGACCCGTCAGGTCGCTTACCATGGTTTGAAAATTCAGGAGACTTTCCAGGCGGCCCTGTGATATCTCTGCCTGGTAAGGGGTGTACTGTGTATACCAACCCGGATTCTCAAAAACATTTCTAAGGATAACGGAGGGGATGATGGTATCATAGTAGCCCTGCCCGATATAATTAGAAAAAACTTTATTCTTCAGCGAAATTTCTTTAATATGTTTCAGGTATTCATGTTCACTCATCGCAGCCGGAATATTTAATTCATGGTTCATGCGGATAGATGCCGGAACCGTTTTGCTGATTAGCTCGCTGATACTACCCACTCCAATTTTTTTCAGCATGGCCTTAGTGTCAGCTTCATTGGGTCCAATGTGGCGGGGAATAAATTCGTTCGATTGTTGTTCGAAAAGGGTCATGTAATAAAATCTTTAATCTATTATGTCAAATGGGTCAAATTCTTCCTGAAATCAGCCCAATTAATATATTGGAGATGATCGTAATGAATGCTTTGACTTTTCTTATTTAAAAGTGGGGCAAAGTTACGGGAGGAAGCGGACAAAAAGAGGGGCTTGACAAACTGTGGAAAACGGGTTGCTATCTTATTTTGCCGGCAAACAAAAATTCATTCAGGATCTTTCAAATTGATTGGCCTTACTTTGCGGTATGAGCGGTGATCTGTTGAAAAACTGGCAAAAAAAATCGGGGGAGCGGCAGAAATTGTATAAACAGTATCTGCACAGGGCCGATAAAAATAACGTGCTCAGGCAATTGCCTGATCTTCATGAGGAGGCCTTTTCAAAAGTGGATTGTCTTCAATGTGCCAACTGTTGTAAAAATTATTCACCCCGTTTCAAAACAACGGACGTAAAAAGGATCGCCAAAATCATGCAGATGAAAGAAGGGGTTTTCATTGATACCTATCTTACAGTAGATGAAGAGGGAGATTTTGTAGTGAAAACAAAACCTTGTCCTTTTTTAGGAAGCGATAATTATTGCAGTATTTATGAAGACCGGCCTTCAGATTGCCGCCGTTTTCCTTATACCGATGAAGATGTGATCTATAAACGCCAGCAGCTAACATTGAAGAATTCCACTTTTTGCCCGATCACTTACTACGTGCTTGAAAAATTGCTGGAAGCCGGAAAATGACCGGAGTAGTAAACCCGCATTTATTTAGTATTCAAATTTTCTCAGCGCCGGTGCTTTGAACCAGGTTATCATTACCACCGCCAGCGTCATACAACCGCCAAATACAACAGAAGGTACTACCCCAAGCAGTTTTGCTGCCAAACCACTTTCAAACTGTCCCAGTTCATTACTTGAGTTGATGAACATGGAGCTCACACTACTAACACGACCCCGCATATGATCCGGTGTTTTCAACTGCATGACAGTTCCCCGAACTACCACGCTGATCCCATCAAGCATACCGGCTATCATCAATGCAAAAAAGGAAAGAATAAACCATTTTGATAAAGCAAAAAGAATAATACAAATTCCAAAGCCGGTTACAGCCAACAATAATTTTTTTCCCTGCGCATTCCTCAATGGGGCTATAGTGAGTAAAACAACCACGCAAATAGCGCCTATATCAATGGCGGCATTGAGCCAGCCAAATCCTATGGGACCGATTTTTAAAATATCTTTTGCGTAAACAGGAACCATTGCTACGGCTCCGCCAAAGAGTACGGCAAACATATCCAACGATAATGCTGCCAGTAACTCTTTTGTTTTAAAAACAAAACGAATTCCTTCTTTTACACTGTCCCAGGTTCGTTTTTCGCCACTTAGCTGCATGGCAGGCTTCGGTTTTAATCTTGTGATAATAAAGAAAGCTATTATCAAAAGACAACAAATGACGGTCATCGTGCCCATATTCCCCAGCCATGCGATCAGGAATCCACCCATTGCATGACCCGTAACGGATGCTAAAAGCCAGCTGCCCTGGCTCCAGGTAGTAGCGTTTTGCAAAAATTGCCGGGGAACAATGGTGGCTATCAATGCACTGAAACTGGGGCCTGCAAACGATCTGATGATGCCGGTACAAAATATTACAGCATAAATGCAGTAGGTGATATTATGGCCGCTGACATTCTTATGAATGAAAGTTGTTGAAAGAAAAAGTAAAAGACCCGCTGCACCAATATATCCAAAAATACTTCTTAACAGGAGTTTTCTTTTTTCACTGATATCTATAACATGGCCGGAGTATAATGCCATGGAGAGGGCGGGAATTACTTCAGATAATCCAACGAGCCCTATGGCAAAAGGATCATTGGTCAATTCATATACCCACCAGCCAACCAGCGTGTTCATCATCCGTAATCCCATGATGAAACAAAATCTTCCAAGTATCAGATTTTTATATTCAGGAATACGTACCGCTGCGAAAGGATCGTCGGTTACCTGTGAGGTCGTTGAATTGTCGTCCATACAATATGCCTGCAAAGGTAAGCGGCGGAAAGCAAATACTTAACGGGTTTAGAAATTGACCGTTTGTTCAAATGGCGATTTCTTTAAACTATGGCAATGAAATATAATGCTGTCCTTCATCATAGTCACGATCCAAAGCCTGAATAATAGTGTTCAGGTGTTTTTCATTCCCGAGAAAATCAGCATTAGAAGCGTCTACGAACAATGTTTTAATGTTGTGTTGTTTGATATAGTGTGTATAAGTTTCCTGTATGCTGAACAGGTATTCGTCAGGTATCTTTTGTTCGTAAGAACGATTACGTTTTTTGATGTTGGCTTGCAATTTTTTTACCGGAGCATGCAGGTAAATAAGCAGATCAGGTTGTATCAGTTGCTGGTTAATAATTTCAAACAATCGCTGGTAAAGACGGAACTCATCTTCTGGCAAGGTTACTTTAGCAAACAGCAGGCATTTATTGAAGAGATAGTCAGAGATAGTCAATTGCTGGAACATATCTTTTTGCTGCAGCAATTCCTTTAATTGCTTAAAACGTTCTGCCAGGAAGAATAGTTCAAGTGGAAAAGCGTACTGGTCAGGCTTTTCATAAAATTTGGGAAGAAAGGGATTGTCGGCAAACTCCTCCAGTATCAGGCGGGCATTATAATGTTTGGAAAGCATATGCGCCAGCGTTGTTTTACCGGCGCCGATATTTCCTTCTATAGTGATAAAATGATAATTCATGTTTTATATCTCACGCATATTTGAAAAAAGCAAAGTAAATGAAATAGAAGTTAAAGATTGTTTGAAAAGAAGTTTGTGGATAATTCCGTGAAATCTTTTTCAATCATTTAATCCGTGATACTTCCAGCTTATCCGGACATATGGCAAGCAGTTCTGTAATTGTTTTCTTCAGAACCGGGTGAATAAATTCAGCGGCGATTTCCGCCATCGGAACAAGAACAAACCGCCGGTTTTGTATTTCGGGATGGGGTAGCTTCAATGAGGGATAATTATGAATCTCCTTATTGAAAAATAAAATATCAATATCAATAATGCGTGGACCGTATTTTTCTTCCCGCACCCGACCAATTTGGTTTTCAATTTTTAGAATTTGTCTTAAAAGCGGGCGTGGCTGCAGCGCAGTATCTATTTCCAGTACCTGGTTTAAAAAGGGCGGCTGATTGCTTTTACCCCAGGCTGCCGTTTCATAAATGGAAGATATAGTAGTGATATGGCCACAACATTGACGGATAAGTGCAAGAGCTTTTCCCAGCGCTTCTTCACGATTTCCTATATTGCCGCCTGTCAATAAATATGTTTTATTCATATATCGTTTAAAAGTGGATAAGATGAAAGGTTAACAAGTAGTTATATTACCAGAGTTCTTTCCTGGTCAGCCAATTAACCCGTTAACTTGTCAACTTTCCAACTAACAGTCAAATATCTTTATTTTTGGTACTCAACAATGTAGTCATCAATGCGTAATTTTTTTAAAATATTTTTTGCTTCGCTGCTGGCCCTGGTCGTATTTACTTTGATTGCTATTTTTTTTCTCGTTGGTTATTTAGGAGGTATCGCTAGTAAAGAAAAACCAAGAGTAGAGGCGAAATCCGTAATCGTACTTGACCTGGGACAAGCATTCCCGGAGCAGGTGAAGCAAAATCCTTTGTCATTTATTAGTGCTGAAAACAGGGATATTCCCGGCCTTTATGATGTAATCCGTTTGATTCACAGCGCCAAATCCGATAAGAATGTAGCCGGGATCTACATCGTCGCAAATAGCAACCCGAATGGTTTTGCCGCCAGCGAAGAAATAAGAAACGCATTGACAGATTTTAAAACGGGCGGTAAGTTTATCATAGCACATGGCGACGTGATCACTCAAAAGGCTTACAGTATAGCAAACGTATCGGATAAAATTTATGTTAGTCCGCAGGGTTATGTTGAATGGGCGGGCTATAGTGTAGAATATGCCTTTTTGAAAGGAACTTTGGAGAAATTGGAAATTGAACCTCAGATATTTTATGCCGGTAAATTTAAAAGCGCCACGGAACCTTTGCGAACAGATAAGATGACGCCTGAAAACCAATTACAGACATCTGTTTGGCTGAACGATCTGTATAATGATCTGCTATTAAAAACGTCAGAGGTTAGAAAAATTGATACGGCTACTCTTCATCAGCTGGCCAATGAAGCGAAAATTCAAAATGCCAATGATGCAGTGAATTATAAGCTGGTGGACGCTTTGAAGTATGATGATGAAGTTAAAGATGAAATCAAAAGCAAACTGGCTCTAGGCAAATATGATAAGATCAATTTTATCACCCTCAGCAATTATTTCGCTGCCACGGATATACATAAAACCGGCGGTGAAAAAATCGCACTGATCTATGCGGAAGGAAATATAGTGGATGGCAAAGCGGAGCAGGGAACTATCGGGGCGGAAAATTACAGGAACCTTATCCGCAAAGCCAGGTTGGACAGATCAATAAAGGCCATTGTATTCCGGGTTAATTCCGGTGGCGGAAGTTCCCTGGCCAGCGAAACCATCTGGAGGGAATTATATTTGGCTAAACAGGAAAAGCCAGTCATTGTAAGTTTTGGTGATGTAGCAGCTTCCGGTGGGTACTATATTTCCTGCGCTGCCGACAGCATCTTCGCCTTACCCACTACTATTACGGGTTCTATTGGTGTGTTTGGTATCATTCCCAATATGCAGGCCTTTTTCAAAAATAAATTAGGAGTTACGTTTGACGGAGTGAAGACCGCTCCATATGCGGATGCAGGAGGTATATACCGTCCTCTCAATGACAATGAAAAAAGATTGGTGCAGGCGAATGTAAATATGATCTATACACAGTTCAAACAAAGAGTGGCGGATGGACGCAAAAAAGATACGGCTTACGTAGACAGCATTGCGCAGGGTCGGGTATGGACGGGATCAAGAGCAAAGGATATTGGATTGATAGACCGTTTTGGTGGATTGGATGATGCTATAAAAAGTGCAGCCTCGATGGCAAAACTCGACGATTATAGTGTTCGGGAATACCCGGAAGCCAAAAACATTTTTGAGCAGCTATTCGGCAAATCAGACCCGTTGAATTATGCTGATAAAATAAAAACGGAATTAGGAGAGGAGAACTATAAAATATACCAGGAAATGAAACGGGTGAAGGAAATGAGCAATACCGTTCAGGCAAGATTGCCGTTCCAGTTTTTTATTCATTAATCCCCGGAAAATTTCGAAATAGAGCAGCAAAGAGAGGAAGCAGGATTTTTTGTTATGGTATTAACTGGTGCTGTACAATAGTAGAGAAGTTTAGTGGATGAGACTTACATTTGCTCACCAACATTTATAAATGCCACAACCTTATAGTCAGTCAAAAGCTTTGTGGGCTATTACCAGGGCCAGCTTTATAGCTATTTTTTATAACCCGATTTCCCTTGTATTCAGCTTACTGTTCCCTATCATATTTATCCTGATCTTCGGCGCCTTTGGAAGTAGTGGTGTACCATTACAAAAGATCGCTATCAGGCCGGGAGCTGATACCTCCAATGCTGTTTTTGATAGTTTGAAGGCGAATAAATTTGTCCGTCTTTCAAGGTATACGGATACCGTTGTCATGCGTAGTGATCTCGTAAAAGGTAACCTCACAGCTATTTTAGATATTCAGCCTATTCCCGACTCTGCAGAAAGGCGGAAATACTTTGTTCATGTGCAGTCAAGCTCAGCCAGCGGTAATGGGTTATATCTTTTCTTACAGTCGATGGAAAACCTCGTACTTAAAGTTGAAGCGGGTAATAACGCAAAACTCAATAAGCAATATATTGTTCAGCCTGAAATAATCGAAGGAAAGAAATACCGGCAGATAGATTTTATTTTACCGGGGCAATTAGGTTTTTCCATTCTTTTCGCCACCTTGTTTGGAATCGCTTTTACCTTTTTTACACTCCGGGAACAATTAATACTTAAACGGTTTTATGCATCCCCGGTTAGCCGTCTTAACATTCTTCTCGGTATTGGAGCAAGCCGTTTATTTTTCCAGTTGGTAAACGTAGTCGTCCTGATCCTGTTCGGTTATTTCTTTCTCCATTTCACCTTGCAACATGGAGCCATTACTTTTATTGAAATGGTATCACTCTCTGTCATCATGCTTTTCTTGCTAATGGGAGTAGGACTGATCTTTAGCAGTATTGTGAAAACGGACACATCATTGCCTTTGCTGATCAATCTCTTTGGTTTTCCGCAGATGCTTTTATCAGGCACTTTTTTTTCCACTTCCGTTTTTCCTCAATGGATGCAGGATATTTGTTATTTCCTTCCACTGACTCAGTTCAATAATGCCATGAGGAAGATTTCTTTCGAAGGTCTTCATTTGTTTGATACCTGGAGAGAGATTGGAATATTAAGTATCTGGATTATCATTATTTACATGATCGTAATAAAAGTTATTCGCTGGGAATAATACTTTTTTATTGGATGATTTTTAAATTATTTAATTGTGAAGATTTTCAGGTTGTTGTTCTTTAGTTTACTGTTTCTTTTTTTGCTGGTAACGGGTATTTCTCTTTTTATTCCATCGCATATTCGGATTTCAAAAGCCGTTAACATAGCTGCAATAGCGGATACGGTTCTTAGTCAGATTAGTGAACCTGTTAAATGGAAAAATTGGTTTCCTGGTTTGGAGTCCTCAAAACTGTTTTTTGACGCAGGAATAATAAAAGGCGTAATAATCGATGACAGTTCAGGACAATTCATAAAAATTATTGAAACAAAAAAAGATGAAATAATTACTGAATTAAGATCGGGTTCTAAAAAAATAGTGAGTGGTTGGAAAATCATCGGCTATGATCGGTCTGGGGCTACCACCTTACAATGGTATATGGATTTCCAATTACGGTGGTATCCCTGGGAAAAATTCAGCAGTCTTCTTTTTGAGAAATCATACGGACTTAAGATGGAGCAGGGCTTAAATAATTTAAAGAAAATAGTGGAAGCTGACCGTACATCAATTAACTGACGACCTTCTGGCAGGTTATTTGTAATTTTAATTAATATTAATCTTCAATAAAAAATCAATTTATGAAATCACTATTTCTTTTGGCGGTAGCCACTTCAAGTATGCTTTTAGCCTGCGGCCAGGATGATAAATCAAAACGTCCAAGCCCACCGGCACAGGCCAAAGAAACTCTTACAAGCGGGACTGTTGTTAGCATAGATTACAGTCAACCTTCCGTAAAAGGAAGAACGATCGGTAAAAACCTTGAACCAAAAGCCGGGAAAGTCTGGCGTACAGGAGCCAATGAAGCCACGGTTTTCGAAGTAAGCAAAGCTGTAAAAATAGAAGGCAAAGATTTACCTGCCGGTAAATACAGCTTGTACACTATAGCAAATGACGGAGAGTGGACCATTATTTTTAATAAAACCTGGGATCAGTGGGGCACTGAATACAAAGAAGCCGATGATGCCTTGCGGGTAAAAGTAAAACCGGGCAAAGCCTCCCCGTTTGCTGAGAAAATGACTTTTACGGTTAATAAAAACGGGACGGTTACATTGCTTTGGGGTGATATAAAAGTTGATTTTAAAGTTGCGTAGTTAATTAGCCTTCTGAAGATTTTGAAGCCATTTCGCAATTGCGAAATGGCTTTTTTGTTAAAAGAGACCTGGTTTGGCTGTTGAATGCTCAAAATTTCAGGAGAGTCCTCAGGTTTTATGAACTTCGGCCTTAAATTTTAGAGCTTATCGACGTGCAACGATTGTCTTTCTTTATTTGTCAGGCTATCATCTGAATTAAATGGATCACCAAAAACTGGTAAAAGACTGCCTGAAAGGAAAGAGCCAGGCGCAGCGGGAGCTTTACGAGCATTTTGCCCAAAATATGCTTGGAGTTTGCTATCGCTATACCCGTTCCGTGCGTGATGCGGAAGATGTGTTGCAGGAAGGTTTTATAAAGGTCTTTCATCATTTAAAGCAATATAAGCAAGAGGGTGAGTTGGGTGCGTGGATCAGGCGGATCATGGTCAATACCGCACTGAATTACCTGAAACGCAACCGCAAGTACCAGGAAGAAATGTTTTTTACGGAAGAATATTTACATCCCGTAACCGATGATGACCCCGCCGTCCGCTTACAGGCCAAAGAGCTGGCCGACCTGATCCGGCAATTGCCACAGGGATACCAGGTGATCTTTAATCTTCACGCAGTAGAAGGATTTACTCATGTTGAAATAGGTGAAATGCTTGGGATCAGCGATGGCACCTCCCGGTCACAATATTCAAGGGCCAGGAATTTGCTGATCACCTGGATCGAAAATTATTCGGTAGACAAGAAAAAGGCAAACTATGCAGGAAAATGAATTCGAAAAACGGATGCGACAGGAAATGGGGGAGTTCCGGCTTCGCCCTTCCGACGCTGTTTGGGAAAAAGTAAAAGCGCAGCTCAAAAAGAAAAAGAGAAGGCGTGTGGTCTTTTTTATTTTCATGCTTGCCGGTCTTAGCCTGCTGGGTTATTCAGGATATTTTTTAACGAAAACAAATTCAAAACAAAATATAGTTCAGCAAGACAATAATTCTTTACCAAATAATAATAAATCAGAACCCGGTGGCAATCAACAGTCATTGCGAGTCATAGCAAAAGAAACTGATAGAGATCACTCTGCTATCAGAGAGAACTCATTGTCTCAAACAAAAGAAAATGATCAGGACGAAAAACTCCGGAATATTATAAACAACGATAAAGCAATAATAGGTGGAAATAATAATGACGCTGAACATAAAGAAAAGATTAAAAAAATAAGCTCTGCTAATTATGTAATTGCTAAATCAGCCACGAAAAGCGATGTTACTATAACTAACGACACTCATCAACAGAAGAAAGATAAAGCGCCATTACAAAGTAGTCCATTGAATCAGCCCTTGGATAGAGCTGATATTTCTAAGACGGATATTGCAAAAAATATTTCAACTGATGATAATAAAATAGCGGATCCAAAAAGCGATAGCAAATCAATTGATGAAAAAATAAATGAAACACTAAAACCGGACAGTGCGATAACCGCACAATCAAAAGCTGACGAAGTAATAGCTGCTGCGAAGAAAAAACAGCCTTTATCAAAAATAAAATGGAGTGTTGATGTATCTGCGGGTATAACCGCAAACCGTGCTAACGCTTTTTCCATATTTAACTTAAACTCGGACAAGAGTTTGCTGATGGATGTCTACGCCCCGGGTAATTCTACCGGAGGAGGTGGCTTACCTGGTTATACAAGAGTGTCTCCCTCGGATATCAAAGCTGGCCCGGCTTTCCGGGCAGGGCTTTTGGCCGAAAAGGAAATATCGAAAAGAAGCAGCATCAGTTCCGGCCTGCAATATGTGTATTACAGTAACGGAATACAGGTTGGATATTATTCAGACACAACCGTGGTAGTGAATAATTCTTTTTCGCAGGATTCAAGGGTAGCTGCGATTTACAGGGGTTCACATCAAAAAGAATACACGAATCGCTATCATTTCATTCAGATTCCGCTACAATATCAATGGCGGTTAAACAAAGGAGATAAGTTGCCAATAGTGTGGAATGTCGGGGCTTCTGCCGGATACCTTTTTGCTACCAACGGCCTCGTATATGATACAACAGCCGGTGGTATCTATTACAGGGACAATGCAGCTTTCAATAAATTCAGGTTTAATCTTAATACAGGACTGTCTTTCCGTTTTGGCGATAAAAACAAAGTGCAATGGGCTCTTGGTCCTGAGCTTTCATTGGGCATGAACAAACTGATGAAAGATGATTATACCAAGAAGCAATACCTGTTATATGGCGGTTTGACAGGGCGGCTATATTTCAAAAAAAGAAATACTAAATAGAGCAACGTTCCTTTTCATACGGTTGTCAGACTTTCAAAACCCAATGGTATGAACAAGAAACTAACTGTTGAAATGCTTTCGTTCCTGCTAATTACAATGATGCTGGGAATGACTGCCTGCGTAAAAAACACCTGTAAACAAAAACATACCTATACTTACTTCGAGCCGGTTTATAAAACCAAAACGGAAGTAAAGGCGAATATCAAAAGCAACCCGGCGCGTCAGTTAGAAAACACTGGAAAAATTTATATCCTCGGAAATTTCATTTTCCTGAATGAGATAGATAAGGGAATTCATGTCATTGACAATACAAATCCATCAGCTCCAAAAAATATCGCCTTTATTGATATTCCGGGTAACGTGGATATGGCAGTAAAAGGAAATATGCTTTACGCTGATATGTACACAGACCTGGTAGCGATAGATATCACTGATCCGAACAATGTAAAAGAAAAAAAAGTCGTTGACGGCATTTTCCCGGAACGTTATTGGGGAGGCGGCTTTGTTGCCAACAGGAATGCGATGGTTGTTGACTGGGTCAAAAAAGAGATGACAGTCACGGAAAATTGTGAAGAGGGAGATGCGGTGTTTAATGGCAGGGCTGATATATTCTATAGCGCCGCGCCAAGTAACTCTGCCGGCGCTGCGAAATCACCAGTGGGAGTTGGCGGGTCTATGGCGAGGTTTACCATCGTAAACGATTATCTGTATGCGGTAAACTCGCACGATTTACTATCCATCTCTCTTGTAAATGCTGCGGATCCTGTAGTCAAAGAAGATATAGCAGCCGGATTTGATATTCAAACTATTTACCCTTTTGAAGATTACCTGTTCCTCGGCTCAATGGGAGGCATGTATATTTTCGATATTTCCAACCCTGCAAAGCCGGTTGCAAAGAGCAATTTTGTGCATGCCACTGCTTGTGACCCCGTCATTTCTGATGGAGAGTATGCCTATGTCACACTTAGGAAAGGCACCAACTGCGGGCCTGCAGCCGATGAACTCCTGGTAATTGATGTTCGGGATCTGCTGTCGCCATCCCTTGTGAAAACCTATTCAATGACCAGTCCTCATGGTCTATCCAAAGATGGTGACTTGCTATTTATTTGCGATGGAAAAGATGGGTTAAAAACATATGATGCGTCTGATGTAAGAAACCTGCGTTTAATAAAAACGATCGATGGGATGGAAACATATGATGTGATAGCTATGAATAAAGTTGCCCTGGTTGTGGCTAAAGATGGATTGTATCAATATAGTTATGCTGATCTTGCGAATATCCGTTTGCTAAGTAAGATAACTATCAATAAATAGATTACTGATGAAAAGATGGGGGATTATTTTATTGTTTTTGCCATTTTGCCTTGTAGCGCAACAAAAGAAAACGGTGAAACCCGGATGGCGTAGCATTGCAACTGCAGGATTTTCCGCGGGAGAGTCAGGCGCCAGCCCGGTTTTTCAATTGTCAGGAGGGATAAGATACAGTCGTTTTTTTAGTGGGATAGGTATTGGCTACGATCTGTATGAGTTTAATTCGTTTCCTCTGTTCGCAGACTGGCGTATGGGGCTCGGCAAGCAACAGCTTGTATTCGTATATGCGATGCCGGGTTATAATATCCCGGGTAAGTTTACAAAAGAGGTTTCCGATTTCAGAACCGTTACAGAAAGACAAATGGGCGGTTTTTATATGGATGCGGGTATCGGCTATCGTATCCCGTCAGGTATATTGAGCCGGCTATCTTTCAGCGCCGGGTATGTACGCAAATCATTTGCACATAAAAAAATATTTGCGAATCCCTGTGGTACGGTCCCCTGCACTGATCTGCCTGCACCTGAAAAATATGTTTATCGCTATAATTATGGCTTAATTACAACCAAACTAAGTTGGGAGTTGGGAAAGTGAGAAATAAAAGTATTTAAGTCTTCTGTTGATTTTTTGTTGCCTATTCTTTATGCTCATTTTCTTTCCGCAACTTTTTTAATTCTTTTATCATTTTCACAATAAGCGGTAATGTGACAACAAGTACAAAAGCAGGAACGGCATATTTTAAATATGATTTTAGAAATGGGCGGCTACCAATAAAATACCCGGCTGATACAAAGCTTAATATCCATATTACAGAGCCGGTAAATGTCAGCAACAGAAAGCGACGAAAATCCAGCCTGATTATGCCAGCGGCGATAGAAGCAAATGTGCGGATAATGGGTAAAAATAATCCCGCGGTCAAGGCCAGCCAACCATATTTATTATAAAACGCTTCGGCGGTTTTAAGATGTTGTTTACGGAAAAACCTGGAATCCTCACGGTTGTATAATAGCGGACCTGTTTTCCTGCCAAACCAATAACCGGTTATATTTCCAAGAACAGAGGCCAGGATTAATAAGCTGCAAACAGAAAACATAGAATAATGTAACCCACCTGTTGCCACAAATACGCCGGTAGCGAATAGTACAGCGCCGGTTGGAAGAAAGAAGCAAAAAAATAAGCCCGTTGTTCCGTATACAATAAGCAACGCAACGAGAAGCCCGCCATTCCTGATCAATGATTCCGCATCAAATATCTCAAAGATGTTTTGCAGAAGAACGATGATTCGAAATCGTATCATTACTAATTTGCTATGATTAAACTAAACTGCTTTTAAGAATTTAGAAATTTAATATTCCGTTTCATTCCATTCCATTTCGCACGACTGATAGCCGAGTCCCGGAATATTTTTTTAAATGTTTCTTCTGTCATAGCTTCCCATTCTTTAGTAGTAAGATTTAATACTTCCGGCAATGGTGTAAATGCGCTTTCCGTAGTTGGTTTGCTAAAACGGTTCCATGGACAAACATCCTGGCAGGTATCGCAACCAAAGGCCCAATTGTCAAACCGGCCTTTCATTTCCTGAGGGATAAGCATATCCTTTAATTCAATAGTAAAGTATGAGATGCATTTGCTTCCATCCACTACTTTATCCGGATGTATGGCTCCGGTAGGACAGGCATCAATACATCTGGTGCAACTGCCACAATAATCTTTGGCAAAGGGATCATCATATTGTAATTCAAGATCGGTTATCAGTGTGGCGATAAAAAAGAAAGAACCACTTTGTTTCGTGATAAGATTACCATTCTTACCCACCCAGCCAATCCCGCTTCGTCGCGCCCAGCTTCTCTCAAGTACCGGGGCGGAATCAACAAAGCCACGTCCATTTACCTCACCAATTTCATCCTGTATCGAATGAAGGAAAGATTTCATTTGTGTCCGTATCACTTCATGATAGTCTTTTCCAAAAGCATACTTTGAAATTTTAACAGCACCGTTTTCCTGTTGCCCGGCAGGAAAATAGTTTTTTAATAATGTGATCACGGATCGGGCGCCGGGAACGAGTAAGCAGGGGTTTACCCTTAGTTCAAAATGATTTTCCATGTATTTCATGGTACCATGCATATCCTTATTCAGCCACTGTTCAAGACGACGGGCATCGGCATCCAGTTTTTCAGCTTTCGCAATGCCACAATAATCAAAGCCCGATTTTGCGGCCATTCTTTTGATAGCGTCGGTATGTCTGTGCAATTGGTTCACGTATTGTTGATCCGGGTTTAATTATATAGGTATTAAACAAAGATACTATTGGAAGAATTGGGATATTTTGATTAAAATTGCCTTCATTAAACTCAAGTCGCCACTATAAGACAACTGCTATGAAAATCAACCTCCTTTTGGCCTTCACTTTACTATCCGCCTTTTCGAATGTCTGTGCGCAGGAAAAATCAAAGATCAAATTTGGAAAAATTACCGCCGATGATTTTAAGCAAACTGTTTATAATCTTGATACCAGTGCTAATGCTGTAATAATTGCGGATATCGGTTCCACCGAAGTAGTCGGTAATAATAAAGGAAGCTTCTCGCTTGAGTTCAAAAATTTCAGGAGAGCCCAGATAATGAATAAGAATGGCTATGATATCGCCAATGTAGAAATTACACTTTACTCTGATGGCAGTTCTGAACAAGAGCTTGTTTCATTGAAAGCAGTGACTTACAATATGGAAAATGGCAAGATGGTGGAAACAAAACTGGATACAAGGGAAGCGGTTTTTAAAGATAGGATCAACAAACATTGGAGGGTAAAAAAATTTACTTTTCCCAATATAAAGCAAGGGTCCATTATTGAATATGAATATAAGGTGCATTCGGATTTCATTTTTAGCCTGAGACCCTGGAATTTCCAGGGGAGTTATCCCTGTCTTTGGAGTGAATACACTGCAAGTATACCTGAGTTTTATTATTATGTTACGTTGACTCAGGGATATCAGCCATTTTATATCAGTGACCGGAAAGACAGAGTTGATATTTTTAATGTTACTGATAAAAACACGGCGGGTGCAAGTGACCACTCTAATTTTACTGCGGGAGTAACTGATTTTCGATGGGTAATGAAAAATGTACCTGCGCTGAAGGAAGAAAGCTTTACATCAACTATCAGAAATCATTTGGCGAAAATTCAATTTCAACTCGCCGAGCTGCGAAGCCCTTACGAACCCAAAAATATCATGGGCACCTGGCAACAAGCCTGCGATGTGCTGTTAAAATCCGAAGATTTCGGATTTGCATTAAGCCGGGATAATGGTTGGCTGAATGACGTGATGAAGGAAGCCGTCGCCAAGACATCAACTGATATTGAGAAGGCAAAGAATATTTTTGCTTATGTACGCGACCACATAACCTGCACTGATTATAGTGAAACACAACTTGAAAAGCCAATTAAAAATGTTTTAAGAGAAAGAAATGGCAGCGTGGCAGAGATAAACCTATTACTGACGGCCATGTTGTTAAAAGCCGGTTTTACCGCGGATCCGGTCCTGCTTAGTACCCGTTCAAATGGCTACACCTATGCCATGTATCCCCTGATGGATCGTTTTAACTACGTAGTGGCACGGTTACGCCTTGATGGAAAAAATTATTACCTGGATGCCAGTAAGCCCAGGATGGGTTTTGGCAAACTCGATATCGAGTCATATAATGGGCATGCACGTGTGATCAATGAAATGGCTGAGCCGGTTGAATTCCTGGCGGATTCCTTAACCGAGAGTAAAATCACTTCTGTTTTTATTGTTAATGATGACAAGGGAAATCTTACAGGAAATATGCAGCGGTCGCCGGGCTATTTTGAGTCGTATAGTTTGCGCAATCAAATTAAGGATAAGGGAAAAGAGCAGCTATTTAGTGATATCAAAAAAGAATTTAATGCGGAGATCGAAATGAAAAGCACTGCGATAGATTCTTTGAATAACTATGAAGAATCCTTACGGATCCGTTGTGAATTCGATATTAAATCTGATAAGGAAGACATTATTTATTTCAATCCGATGTTGGGTGAAGGCTGGAAAGAGAATCCTTTCAAATCCGCGCTGCGTGTGTATCCAGTAGAAATGCCTTATGCTAAAGACGAAGTATATCTATTGAGAATGGATGTACCTGCGGGTTATGTGGTCGATGAATTACCCAAACAGGTAATGGTAAAATTAAATGAAGCGGATGATGGCCTTTTTGAATTCAGGCTCTCAGAATCCGGTGGCGTTATTTCCTTACGTTCACGTATTCGTCTGAAGCGGGCTTTTTTCCTGCCGGAAGAGTATGAAACATTGAGAGAATTTTTCAATTTGATAGTGAAGAAGCACAGCGAGCAAATCGTTTTCAAAAAGAAAAAATAAAATATGAGGCAGTTGATAATTTTTGCCGGTTTGATATTTCTATCTTATTTCCATACGAAAGCGGCTGACAGCGAATATGCGATAGCCAGAATACCGGCTCAATTAGTAAAAGGGGCGAATGCAGTCATAAGATTGGATGAGAAACGTGTTATATTGAAAAATCTTGAGAAGATGGTCATACAGAGCAGGTACGTGATCACGGTATTCAATGAAAAGGGGGATAAGTTTGCCGATTTGGTTGAAGAGTACGATAAATTCAATAGTATTGAATCAATTGAGGGAATTCTATATAATCCGGAAGGAAAAAAAATCAAGTCATTAAAAAAAAGCGACATAAAAGATGTGAGTATTGCCTCCGATATGAGCCTTGCCGTAGACGGTCGTTTAAAAGTTCATAATTTCTATTACAAAGCATATCCATATACTGTAGAATACATTGTGGAAATAGTTAAAAGGGAGACCATGTTTTTTCCTCAATGGATTCCTGTTCCGGATGAACTGGTTTCTGTTGAAAAAAGTAGTATGAGTATCGAAGTGCCTGCAAATTATAAGCTTCGATATAAAGCATTTAACTATGGGGAAGAGCCTTCGATCAAAACCAAAGATAATTCCGTAGAATATACCTGGGTTCTGGCAAACTATTCAGCCATAATAAAAGAATATTTTTCGCCGGGGTGGAAAACAATTACTCCTGCTGTGATGATGGCTCCCTCTGAATTTGTGATTGAAGATTACCAGGGCAGGATGACTGATTGGAAAGAACTGGGGTTATTTCAGGCTTCTTTGAACAAGGGACGCGACCTGTTGCCCGCAACGGTAAAGCAAAAAGTTCAGGAATTAATCAGAAACACGAAAACTGTTCGGGAAAAGGTAAGCCTGCTATACCAATACATGCAGAGCAATACGAGATATGTTAGTATTCAATTGGGAGTTGGCGGCTGGAGACCTTTTGAGGCTGCATATGTTTCTTCAAATGGTTATGGAGACTGTAAAGCCCTTTCTAATTATATGTATTCTTTGTTAAAAGAGGCTGGTATTTTATCTTATTATACTCTTGTAAAGGCGGGGCCAGGCGAAGAGGATATTATTATTGATTTTCCAGCTCGTCAATTCAATCATGCTATCGTATGTGTGCCAAACGGAAAGGATACAATTTGGCTTGAATGTACGAGCCAGACCGAATCGCCGGGCTATATGGGTAAATTTACAGGCAATCGTCATGCATTGCTGATCACAGAAGAGGGAGGAAAATTAGTTTCAACTCCAAAGTATGGTATGAAAGAAAATTTGCAGACCAGAAATGTTAGGGCGAAACTCGAAGATAATGGTACCCTGAAAATAAATGCTGATACACGGTATACCGGTATGCAGCAGGATGACATTCATGGAATGATCAATTACCTCTCAAAGGAAAAGGTAAAAGAGTATTTGCAGGGACAATTGGATTTTTCTACCTATGATATTGACAGGTTTGATTATAAGGAATCAAAGGCTTCACTTCCTTCTATCAATGAGTCGCTGGACATAATTGTAAGTAACTATGCTACCATTACCGGTAAACGTTTATTTATCCTGCCCAATGTGATGACAAGATCGGGCCGTAAACTAAGCAAAGATTCTACCCGCAAATACGATATACAGTTGGGATATGAATACAAAGATGTGGATTCCGTAGAAATTGAATTACCAAAAGGGTATGAGCCTGAAGCTATGCCCCAACCTGTTTCGATCAACAGTAAATTTGGAAATTACTCCTGTTCTGTTAAGCTGAAGGATAGTAAACTATATTATTATCGGTCGATAGAACAAAATAGTGGACGCTACCCGGCTAAAGAATATGACGACCTGGTAAAATTTTATGATGCCATTTATAAAGCTGATCGCGGTCGTGTAGTATTGGTAAAAAAAGAAGAACCGTTGAAAGCTTTTTAAAAGCCGATGTCAAATCCCAAAGTAGCTATTGCTTCTATATAGGCAAAACTTTGTCTCGCCCTGTTCCCTTTTACCGTAGTGGTATTAGCAAGAGCGTTTAAATATTTTACGTACCCTGTTTTGCCGGTTGTTTCAAAAAATATTTTCTTAAGCATATAAAACCTAACGCCGGCTTCTGTGCTTATGTTATATCCCGCAATATGAAAATGATTATTTAACCGGTCGCCCTTCCACGTAAAATCAGATCTTGGAATATTAATACCGGCGCCTGCTTTCCATACGTATGTCAGCAGGTCTCTCGTTTTGGCTTTGTTTTTTGCTAATCCCTTTTGTTGCACATAGTTTATATGCAGCCAGTTGGCTCCGTCAGTATGTTCAAAATGTAAAAAATTATACCTGTCTAATATGCTATCGCCGTCTACGGCTTTTCCATTGATAATTCCGGTAACTCTCACTTTTTGCCCGTCAGTTACAATATACTTGGCGTGATCAAAATTGGCTTCGATAGCTCTTGTATGTTGTTTATTCAGGTAGAAACCGAGGCGGTAATTGTATTGCGGAATAGAAACTTCTAAAGGTTTTTCCAGAATAGCATCATAATCCCTTGAGTCGTGAGCCTTTGCTTTATGCAGGATAAAATTGTCACCGTTACTCATCTTAAAATGAATATTACTCCGGGTGTAGGCTTCCGTATTATAACCCCATTGAAAGTACATGCCTTTCAGCCACTTCGTTTTTTTCTTGTCCTGGGCCTGCAACATTGTGGTGGAGATAGTTGCCAGGCATAAAAAGAACATTGTTCGCATCATCCGGCAAAAATAAATAACTTTCAGCGGTTGGCATAGTAGTGAAAATATCAATCCTCTAAATGCAGGCGATGAAACATCCGGTGAAGGGCCGGGGCGAGGATAATCCCTATATTAGTTATAAAAACCACACCGCTGAATAAGGCATAAAAGGAGGAAAACCATTTTCCCGCCACTGTCTTTATTTCCACTACAGGCCCCATGCCGCTTAGTATCATAGATGCGTTGTGTATAGAATCAAGCCAGGGAATATCAGCCATATAATGATAACCTAAAACGCCGATAGCAAGGCAAACGAACATGACACCAACAGCAAGCAGTATATTTTTTAATACCCGCTGATAAAAAGTCGTCATCGGAGCAAGCTTCTGTTTCCGGTTTTCGTACATGCGGGTAAAATTTTACAAATTTAAAATTTCGAAAGTCAGGTGCGAAAAACCACCTGCTGTTTTATTTACAGGCGCCCGGTATTTGCTCATCTATTATTGCTTTCAATTGAATATGTGTAGCAGCTCTTTCCTCACCCAGCAAGTTTTTTACAAATACGATATAGGCATATCCCCTGCAAAAATCAATCATCGGCCATGTACCAAATAAACCAGGACAAGCTAAAGTGGTGGCTTTGCCATCCTGCTCCTCTACTACCCAACTGCCCAATGCATAATTATAACCAGCCGCCACTTTTGGTGCGTATTTTATTTTTTCGGGCGTGGTTTGTATTTGCATCAGTTGATCTACGGATGCTTCACTTAATATCTGTTTGCCGGCATACTTTCCTTTGTTCATCAGCATCACCAGGAATTTCATATAATCCTCCGCCGTGGAGGAAGCACCTCCTGAAGGATTGACCAGCGTTCCGTCCAGGCTGGTGAAGCTCGTCCTGCGCATGGTCATCGTATTAAATAACTTTTGCTTTATCACTACATCAAACCTTTTCTTCGTGATCACTTCTATTACACGTCCTGCAATGTTCAATCCAATATTACCATACCAGAAATCAGTTCCGGGATTGGTTCTTATCTCTCTCGATCCAAAAGAATTTACTTCTTCTTCCAGGGATTCAAATTTTTTACGCTGGAACATTTTTTTAAAAAAGCCCCCCTCATCATCAACTCCCGTAAAATGCGAAAGACAATGGCGGATGGTGATATAATTCTTGCCATACCGGGCAAACTCGGGTATCCATTGGCTTATCTTATCATCTAGTGATAGTTTTCCTTCATCCACAAACTGCATCACCAGGGCGGCGGTCAGCCATTTACTGCAGCTGGCGATCAGGGCTGATGTTTTACTGTTAAATGTTCCCATTTCTTTTTTGTAGATCAGCGTATCGCCTTTTTTCCAGAGCATGACTACTATGTCCGTTCCCAGCAACTTTTGTTTGGCCTGCAATTCGCTATCTAAGCTTGTCCAGTTGTATTGGCCAACAACGGGCTGCAACAATAGCAGAAAAACCGCTACGAGACTGCTTTTCAGGCAGATAAAACTAACTTTATATGACATTGTTACGGGAATTTTAGTATGGATTGTGATTTGCAAAACAAGTTTAAAGTTATTTGAATTTTGATGACTGGCAACATCATCCCATTTGGAAGAACAGGTCTGCAGCCAGTAACAAAAATTATAAACGTAAAACAAGAAATTTTAGATATGAACTTAGGAAATTTTACCATAAAAGCGGCTGAGGCCTTTCAACAGGCCCAGCAGTTGGCATTTAATGCCCAGAATCCGAATATTGAGACGGAACATATCTTAAAGGCGTTACTCGAACAGGAAGATTCTACCGTGGATTATCTTTTGAAAAAGAATAATGTTACTCTTAACCTGGTGGATACAAAATTGGACGAGCTGCTAAGCAAGTTGCCAAAAACATCCGGTGAACCGGCACAACAGATCGGCCGGGAAGCCAATAGTGTGGTGTTGAGAGCCGGTGCGGCATTGAAACAATTTAATGATGAATTTATAACGCCGGAGCATTTGGTATTGGCGATTGTACAGGGAAATGATGCTACTGCTAAATTGCTGAAGAATACAGGTCTTACCGAGAAAGGACTTATCGCAGCCATCAAAGAATTGCGCAAAGGTGATTCAGTAACATCGCAAACTCAATCGCAAGAATTCAATGCCTTGAATAAATACGCCAAGAACCTGAATGAGATGGCGAGACAGGGTAAACTTGACCCGGTGATTGGCCGTGATGAAGAAATAAGAAGAACACTCCATATACTTTCCCGCCGTACCAAAAATAATCCCTTGTTAGTCGGTGAACCCGGTGTTGGTAAAACCGCCATCGCCGAAGGTATTGCGCATCGGATAGTAAATGGCGATGTACCGGAGAATTTGAAATCAAAGGTGATTTATGCGCTCGATATGGGATTGCTGATAGCCGGTGCGAAATATAAAGGTGAGTTTGAAGAACGTTTAAAAGGTGTGATAAAAGAAGTAACCGGTAGCGACGGAGAGATTATTCTTTTTATTGACGAGATACATACACTGGTAGGAGCAGGTGGAGGAGAAGGAGCGATGGATGCCGCTAATATTTTAAAACCGGCGTTAGCGAGAGGAGAACTGAGAGCTGTCGGAGCTACCACACTAAATGAATACCAAAAATATTTTGAAAAGGATAAGGCATTGGAAAGACGTTTCCAAAGAGTGATCATTGATGAACCAAGTGTGGAAGATGCTATTTCTATACTTCGTGGTTTGAAAGATCGCTATGAGACGCACCACCATGTACGCATTAAGGATGAAGCGATCATTGCCGCTGTAGAGTTATCAAGTCGTTATATCTCCGATCGGTTTTTGCCGGACAAAGCAATTGACCTGATAGATGAAAGCGCGGCGAAACTTCGCCTGGAGATGAATTCTATGCCGGAAGAACTGGACACGCTGGAAAGACAGATACGCCAACTGGAAATAGAACGTGAAGCGATCAAGAGAGAAAAAGATGAAATCAAATTAAAAGAACTCAATACGGAGATTGCTAACCTGGCCGTAGAAAGAGATACGCTCAAGGCAAAATGGATGCAGGAAAAGGAACTGGTTGAAAAAGTACAGAATGCCAAAGCGGAAATTGAAAGTTTAAAACAACAGGCAGAAAGAGCGGAAAGAGAAGGTGATTACGGTCGGGTAGCGGAGATCCGTTATGGAAAAATAAAGGAACAGGAAGAGCTGATCACTAACCTCACCAAACAAATTGATGAGAGTGGTGAAAAGCGTCTGCTGAAAGAAGAAGTGGATGCGGAAGATATTGCGGAGAGTATTGCAAAAGCAACCGGCATACCGGTTACAAAGATGTTGCAAAGCGACAAGGAAAAGCTATTGCACCTGGAAGAGCATTTGCATGAAAGAGTGATAGGACAGGAGGAAGCTATTACCGCAGTAGCGGATGCTATCCGAAGGAGCCGTGCAGGATTGCATGATCCCCGCAAACCGATCGGTTCATTCATCTTCCTCGGTACTACGGGTGTGGGCAAAACGGAATTGGCGAAAGCACTGGCGGAATACTTGTTTGATGACGAGCACATGATGACAAGAATAGACATGAGTGAGTACCAGGAAAAACATACGGTGAGCAGGTTAGTAGGAGCGCCTCCGGGATATGTAGGTTATGATGAAGGTGGTCAATTGTCGGAAGCCGTTCGCCGCAAACCATACAGCGTGGTATTGCTGGATGAAATAGAAAAAGCTCATCCTGATGTTTGGAATGTATTGTTACAGGTATTGGATGATGGACGACTGACGGATAATAAAGGCCGAGTGGTGAATTTTAAAAATACCATCATTATAATGACAAGTAATATTGGTAGTCATATCATACAAGAGGCGTTTGAAAATATAAAAGAAAGTGCCATTGAGGAAGCTGCTGAAAAAGCGAAAGTGGAAGTGATGAGCCTGTTAAGACAAACCATTCGCCCGGAGTTTTTGAATAGAGTGGATGATATCATCATGTTCCAGCCGTTGCTGAGGAAAGAGATACGTTCTATTGTCAACATACAACTGAACAGTTTGAAAAAATTAGTAGCGCAGAGCGGTATAGATCTGGTGTTTTCTGATTATGCGGTGGACTTCCTGGCGGAACAGGGTTTTGATCCGCAGTTTGGCGCAAGGCCTTTGAAAAGATTGATACAAAAGGAAATCGTCAACCAGTTAAGTAAAAGGATACTCGCAGGGGATATTGATAAAACTCACCCTGTATTGGTGGATGTGTTTGATAATACAGTGGTTTTTAGAAATGAAGTGCCCGAAGCAGAGCTGGTAAAATCTAATGGAAAGAAAAAGTAAATATGGAAAGAGGCTATCCCGGAAGAGATAGCCTCTATTCTTCATTGTTTTTCTATTTATAAAACAGCCCTCGATAGTTATAGTTTTTCATCATGTTGGGTAAGATCAAGTCCCGTTTCCTCTTCCTGCGCTGATACTCTTATTGGGAGGATCAGATCCACCACTTTAAAGATGATGAAACTCATGGCCGTTGCGAAAACAACTACGATCAAACAGCCCAATACCTGGTGCAAAAAGAAATTAGTCCCTCCATAAATAAGGCCATCACTTCCAATAGCAGGATTTATTTTCTTACTTGCAAAAACACCGGTAAGTATCATACCGACAATACCACCAATACCATGACAGGGAAAAACGTCCAGCGTGTCGTCGATAGTGGTTTTCCCTTTCCAATAAACGGCAATGTTGGAACAAATGGCCCCTGCAAACCCAATGAACATACTTTGCGGCAGCCCAACATAACCTGCTGCAGGCGTAATAGCCACAAGACCCACGACAGCGCCGATACAAAAACCAAGCGCCGAAGGCTTTCTGCCACGTACCATATCAAAAAATATCCATGAAAGACCAGCCGCGGCAGAAGCCGTGTTCGTATTCGCAAATGCATTCACGGCAAGAGCGTTTGCCGCCAATGCCGAGCCAGCGTTAAATCCAAACCAACCAAACCACAAAAGGCCTGTTCCTAATAAAACATAAGGTATCCGTGCGGGACGCATTTCTTCTTTGGCAATATGAACTCTTCGTCTCTTTAACATAATAGCCCCGGCTAATGCAGCGCATCCTGCGGAGATGTGCACAACGGTCCCACCCGCGAAATCAATTACACCCATTTTGGCAAGGAAGCCATCGGGATGCCAGTTCCAATGAGCGATGGGTGCGTAGATGAAAATGCTGAATAACAGCATGAACAAAATATAGGAACTGAAACGGATACGCTCGGCGGTTGCTCCCACGACCAGGGCCGGCGTGATAATTGCAAATTTCATTTGAAATAATGCAAACAGCAATATAGGAATGCTGGGGCCAAGAGGCCAGGGCTCGTGTGAATTAATCCCTTTCATCATGAAAAATTCAGTGGGATCTCCGATAAAACCATGAAATGACTTTCCAAAAGAAAGACTAAAACCGACTACTATCCAAAGTACGCTGATGAGACCTGTAGCAATAAAGCTTTGCATCATCGTTGAAATGACATTTTTCTTACCCACCATGCCTCCATAAAAAAAGGAAAGACCTGGCGTCATCAGCAATACAAGCGCTGATGAAATAAGCATCCAGGAAATATCAGCAAAACTGTATGTTTTTGATCCGTCGAAATCAACAAACACGGGCATAAAAATTCCAATGATGGAAAAAAGCCCTAATAAAAGAAAAGGAATCGGACTGCTAACCTTTTTCATAAACAATAATTTAGTTATTAAAAGTTGTTTTTAACCCTTATTCCTTTTCATAGAGAACAGTCTTAATTTTTTTATTTCATTGTTCTGAATCGTGGTGTTTAGACGTGATACGGCAGCTGTTAGCAATAGTTGTTCAGGTACCTTTGATTAACGGAGAAACTAAACAGTCTCGAAATAAAAAAGGAGATAACTTATTTGCTTCTTTGACCAGGTAATCGAAGCTTTTTTGTTATCTCCTTTTCATATTAATGTTTTGGACTTTGTTATTATGAAGCCTTCTTAGTTGTTAAGCCATATCTTAAAATCATCGTTTATTCGTGAAATAAATAAATCCTGTCTATCAAAAAGAAAATACTGCTGCTACAAGAAAAGAAGCAGTGCTCTTTGTAGGATCTCCGTTCTTTTTAGTATAAAGTAAATCTGATGAAGCATTATCAAGGCGGAACTCAGGAATAAGTGTAAAGTTGCCTACTTTGTAATTCCCTGACAAAGTAGCTTCAAATACATTGACTCCGTCTCCGTTTGAATCGGAAACTTTTATTCCATATTTTTCATCACCAAAATATTCTCCGCGAAGTGTCAGGCCAAAATTATCAGATGCAGTTAGATTTAAGTATAATGCAGAGCCCCACCATTTTGTGGATTTGTCGATAAGCTCATTTTTCAGCAATTGTACTGTACCATCATATCCTATACTGAATTTATCTGAAATAGTTGCGGAAGCTGTTAATCCGATCTGGTTAAGGCTTGAAGCGGTAGGCATGGAATTCTTAGCGCCAAAATAGCCCGCATAGTTTAAATAGATAGAATATTTGCTCGATACATGGCTAAGTTGTGCCAGTAAGGTTTTAGGAGCATCTCCGTTAGAAGGTGCCGTTACATCTATAGGATTCGCAACACCCAACATTAAACCGGTTCCTCCGCCCAATGCGAAATCAGCTTTTAACCCTGTGTGGGAGAATGGTCCATTCGTAAACATATAAGACATGCTGTAATTCTTATTCAACTGGGGATCCAACAGTTCATACCCGATATGTGTTCCGAATTTACCGAAAGTGAATTTTACCTTGTCAGAAACAGAATAGTATATATAAGCCTGTTTTATTGCCTGCAATGTTTTACCATCCGCATAAGAAAATTCTTCTGCTTTTGGCCCGAATCCAAGGTCAGCAACCACTCCTACTTTTCCGGAAGTATATTCAGCTTTTATTGAAGCCATACCCAATTGAAAAGTGTTATTGGTACTAGTGAAACTCGTACTACTGTTATTTCCTAATACTCCTCCGTCACCATTACTGAAATTGAAACGGTAATAGCCGTCAACTGATCCTGAAATTTTGAGCGGGGGGGCGGCTACAGTAGAGTCCTGGGCGCTAGCAGATTGCGAAATTGAAAAAAGAAGAACTGGGACTGCGAAAGCAGCGATAATTTTTTTTCGTAACATTGTAGACTTTTTAAAGTTAAGGAAAGGGCACAGCCAGTATAAACTTTTGCGAGAAGTTTATACCGACCAATGTGCCTTTTTCTTTTAATTATGGTTAAAGGTTGGAACTCCTGATTTCTCAGGCAAGCGTTTTTTCTTCTACAGTTCCATTATTGTGAACCAATAATGTACCCTGCAGGTATTTTTCGTTGTGCTGAGAAGCATCTAATCCTTCTGCTTCTTCTTCCTGCGTAACCCTCATCGGTAATATCATGTTAATCACTTTGAAAATGATAAATGATACAATAAAGCTATAACTAACGGCTACGAGCATGCCTACTGCTTGTATGGGGAATTGCGAAGGGAAAAGCGCAGTAGCTCCTGGTTTAACCGTGCTGAAAACGCCGGTCAGCAGCATACCCATCATACCACCAATTCCATGGCAGGCAAATACATCCAGCGGGTCATCGTACCGGGTTTTACTTTTTAATAATTCGGCTACAACATTTGACACTATTGCAGCTATAAAACCTATAAATATTGCCTGGGGAACACCAACGAAACCAGCCGCCGGCGTAATGGCAACAAGGCCAACGACCGCACCGATACAAAATCCTAATACGGAAGGTTTTTTACCGCGGAGTACATCCCAGAACATCCACGACAAACCAGCAGCAGCTGCAGCGGTATTAGTAGTAGCGAAAGCATACACACCGAGAGAACCGGCGCCTACAGCGCTACCTGCGTTAAAACCAAACCAGCCGAACCATAGTAAACCTGTGCCAATTAAAACATAAGGAATATTGGCTGGGTGAGCTGCTGTGGTTGATTTGCGTGGTTTAAGTACCAACGCCCCGGCTAATGCAGCACATCCTGCTGAAATATGAACTACTGTACCTCCGGCAAAATCCTGCACGCCCCATTTGAACATTATCCCGTCCGGGTGCCATGCCATGTGAGCTAAAGGAGCATATACAAGAGCTCCGAATAAAACTATAAATAGGGTATAGGAACTGAAACGGATACGTTCTGCAACCGCACCCACAACAAGTCCGGGAGTGATGATTGCAAACATCAACTGGAAGAAAGAGAATAAGGGCAAGGGAATTGTTGCTGCGAGTGGCCAGGGTTCTCCCTCCATAACACCCCTGAAAAATAAGAAAGTGGTTGGATCACCAATAAATCCACCAATTGATTTACCAAAGCAAAGGCTGAATTGTACTACAATCCATAATACAGAAATGATACCGGCGGAAACGGTGCTTTTGATCATAGTAGACAGTACATTCTTACGGCCTACCATTCCACCATAAAAGAAAGCCAGGGCAGGAGTCATTAAAAACACAAATGCACAGGATACAAGCATCCAGGCAATATCGCCACTGTTGTAAACGTATTTTGGCGTTTTGCCATCATCGCCTAAAACTGATGCCGGATCGAAAGAAGCTGCGGGGGTCACGAAAATCGCTGCAATTGCTACGATTAGCAATACCAGGAACGGGGCCACCTGTTTCGCTGTAGTTTTGCTCATAATCAGAAATGGGGGGTTTAAATATTAAATAAAATTGTTATACAGCAATCGCAATACTAAATTAGGGGTTTGTCAGCATAAAATTCATGTATATATCAAAATAGTTAAAGAATGTTCAAAAAATGTGATTAGAATCATTAATTTATTCAAATTAAAAATTATTATAATTTGAAATGACCTTTTTAGATACTCTTTTTGATTTACAATAGAATACAGTTATCATTACCAAACTTAACACATAAAAAAAATCACATATAGTCATCACCTGTTTGGCATTATTTCAATCAGGAGACCACATTCGATTAATATCACTTTGTATAAGAATATAAGGCAGGCATAATTTTAAAAAACTTGAATTAAAACTATGAACAGATTCTTTGGTTTTCTGGCTTTGTAATTTGAAAGTCCCTTCGTTAACCTTCCTGCCAATTTTAAGTACATGCAACTGGCCGGCTATTCCCATTTAAAACTTTATCATTTCGGGCTTGTCATAAAAAAATCCCGGCTGCCTGAAGCGACCGGGATTTTAAAATATAGCAATTATGTTAGCCTTAAGCGATTCAATTTATAAAGAAGATACCTGCAATATTGCATCTTTAGTTTCTAAAAGGGAAGAGCCATTATTCAGGAATTCATCTACCTTTCTTGCACACTCCCTTCCTTCGCTGATAGCCCAAACCACCAGTGATTGACCACGCCGTACATCGCCGGCTGCAAAAATTTTGGACAGGTTCGTCTGGTAATCTTTTTCTGAGGCCTTAACGTTCCCTCTTTCGTCCTTTTCTATCTCTAATAAGTTGAGTAAACCTTCATGCTGTGGGTGTACGAATCCCATGGCTAACAAAGCCAATTCACAAGGCATTTCTCTTTCACTGCCCGCCCTTTCTTCAAACCTGGCAGGGCGACCATCTTCTGAAGCTTTCCATTCCAGGTCAACGATCTTCAATGCCTTCAGGTTTCCATTTCCATCGCCAATGAATTCCTTGGTGGCAACCGACCAATTTCTTTCACAACCTTCTTCATGCGAGGAAGTTGTTTTCAATACCATTGGGTAAGTGGGCCACGGCATAAATGGTGTTCTGTCGGAAGGAGGTTTCGGCAGTAGTTCAAACTGCGTCACCGATTTTGCTTCATGCCTGTTTGAGGTACCTACGCAATCCGAACCGGTATCACCACCACCTATCACTACAACATTTTTGTTAGTAGCCAATATGTTCTGTGGTAAAATATTGCTTTCTATAGCTGGGTTCGCAAAAGGATCCAGTCCTGCATTGCGTTTATTCTGTTGTTTTAAAAATTGCATAGCAAAATAAACGCCCTTTAGATCACGACCGGGAATATCCAGGTTCCTGGGAACAGTAGAGCCGCAAGCCAGTACAATTGCATTGTACTCTCTCAGGAGATCATTGATGTTTATATTCACACCAACATTCGCATTGCATTGAAAGATGACGCCTTCTTCTTCCATCAATTTTATTCTTCTTTCAACTACCCATTTTTCCAACTTGAAATCAGGTATACCATATTGCAATAAACCTCCGGGCTTATCATCTCTTTCATAAACGGTGACGAAATGGCCCGCATAATTCAATTGTGCCGCCGCCGCTAAACCGGCAGGGCCCGAACCTATGACGGCTACTTTTTTCCCTGAATGCAGATTGGGCTTTCTTGATTTTACAAATCCTTTTTCAAAAGCGATTTCTATGATATGCTTTTCAATTTCTTCAATCGCAACGGGAGGTTGATTGATACCCAGCACACATGATGATTCACAGGGTGCGGGACAAATACGTCCAGTAAATTCGGGGAAATTGTTTGTTGACGTCAATATGTCGTAAGCCTCTTTCCAGTCTTTCTGATAAACAGCATCGTTGAACTCCGGAATGACATTACCTAACGGGCAACCGCTATGGCAAAAAGGAACACCGCAGTTCATGCAGCGTGCCGCCTGCTGATTGAGTTTATCATCACTGAATTTTTGTACAAATTCTTTATAATGATGAACCCTTTCTACTACTGGAATTTTCGATGGTAGCTCTCTTGTAAATTCTTTAAATCCTGTTGGTTTGCCCATTTTACCTCCCGAATCCGCCGAAGCGGCAAGTTTAGTAATTAAATAATTGTTGATGCGAAACGGATTATAAACTACTTCGATTTAAGCTCCCCGCCTGAAGCAGCAACGGCTTGTTTTTGTAAAGCTTTTTTATAATCAATTGGAAACACTTTTACAAAATGTTTTAACTGGTTGCCCAGGTCATCCAGTATGAATTTTGCAACCGTACTACCAGTATATTCAAAATGTTTCTGGATCATAGTAAACAACTCGTTTTTATCGTTCAGGTCACATTCATCCAGGTCCACCATTTCGGTATTGCAATTCTCCCTGAATTTATTATTTACATCATACACGTAAGCGATACCGCCACTCATGCCAGCGGCAAAGTTTCTGCCTGTATCACCGATTATAACAACACGGCCACCCGTCATGTATTCACAACCATGATCACCAACTCCTTCTACAACTACATTGGCCCCGGAATTACGTACACCGAAACGTTCCCCGGCTTTACCACGAATAAAAGCTTCGCCGGAAGTGGCGCCATAAAATGCCACATTTCCAATGATGCTGTTTTCTTCCGGAACGAATGATGCATTTTTTGGCGGATAAATGATAAGTCTCGCCCCGCTCAAACCTTTTCCAAAATAATCATTGGCATCGCCTTCCAGTTCCAGCGTTACACCCCTGGTATTGAAAGCCGCAAAACTTTGCCCGGCTGTACCATTAAATTTGAAATGAATAGTATCATCCGGGAGACCTGCGCCTTTGTATATTTTAGTTATTTCGTTAGATAAAATAGTTCCTGCTGTCCGATCGGTATTTAAGATATTGAAAGAAGCTCTTACCTTTTGTTGCGATTCAAGTGCGGGTTTTGCAGCTTCCAATAATTTCCAATCCAATACCTGCTCAATACCATGATCCTGCTCCTCCATACAATAAAGTCCTGTATAGGCGGAGGAAGGTTCTTTGTACAATATCGGTGACAGATCAAGTTTGCTGTATTTCCAATGAGTGATATTTTCTCTTACCTCCAGGTTCTGCACCTGGCCTACCATTTCATTTACTGTTTTATAACCCAACTCCGCCATTATTTCTCTTAACTCCTGCACAATGAACTTAAAAAAGTTCACCACATGATCCGGATTACCGGTAAAACGTTTTCTTAATTCAGGATCCTGCGTTGCAACACCAACAGGGCAGGTATTCATGTGGCATTTGCGCATCATAATGCATCCTTCGACTACTAATGCGGCGGTTGCGATTCCCCATTCCTCTGCGCCCAATAATGCAGCAACGGCGATATCACGACCCGTTTTCATTTGTCCGTCGGCTTGTACTACTACACGGCTGCGTAATTTATTTTTCACCAGGGTTTGATGCGTTTCAGCCAAACCTAATTCCCAGGGAAGACCTGCGTGTTTGATAGAACTTACGGGTGATGCGCCTGTTCCTCCATCATGACCCGCTATCAATACCACGTCCGCTTTGGCTTTGGTAACACCCGCAGCGATGGTACCTACACCTGCTTTGCTAACCAGCTTTACGCTGATCCTTGCTTTGCGGTTTGCATTTTTTAAATCAAAAATTAATTGCGCCAAATCTTCAATAGAATAAATATCATGATGCGGTGGCGGTGATATTAAACCCACACCCGGAGTTGAATGTCTTGTTCTGCCGATCCATTCATCTACTTTATGACCGGGCAATTGTCCGCCTTCGCCGGGTTTAGCGCCCTGCGCCATTTTTATCTGCAGTTCGTTCGCTTCAGTCAGGTATAAGCTGGTTACACCAAATCTCGCCGACGCCACTTGCTTGATAGCACTGCGCATGTAATCACCGTTTGGTAAAGGCTCGTATCTCCTTTCATCCTCACCGCCTTCACCGGTATTACTTTTTCCGCCCAGGCGATTCATCGCAATTGCCAATGTGGTATGCGCTTCCCAGGAGATAGAACCAAAGCTCATAGCCCCGGTCGCAAAACGTTTGTATATATTTTCAGCCGGTTCTACTTCATCAATGGAAATAGAAGACTTATCCTTTTTAAATTGGAATAAACCACGCAGGGTGCAGGCTTTTTCACTCTGATCATTAACCAGTTTCGAATATTTTTTGAAAACAGCATAATCATTTCTCTTTGTAGAATCCTGCAATAAATGGATCGTTTGCGGATTGAATAAATGAAATTCTCCTTTACGTTTCCATTGATAAAAACCACCAACAGGCAAACGATCAACCGGTATATCTTTTTTACTGAAGGCGAGAAAATGTTTTACTAAAGCCTCTTTAGCTATTTCATCCAGGCCCATACCTTCTATTCTTGATGTGGCGCCGGTGAAATATTTTTCTACGACATCTTTATCCAGCCCCAATATTTCGAATATCTGCGCCCCCTGGTACGATTGGAGGGTAGAAATTCCCATTTTAGAAAATACTTTTAGCAAACCTTCATTGACAGCCTTGATAAAATTTTTCTTCAGTTGATCTTCTGATTGTTCGGTTTGCAGTTTTTTTGTTTCCTTCATGTCGCGGATAGAGGACAAAGCGAGATAAGGATTAATAGCCGTAGCGCCGAATGCGATCAAACAGGCGAAATGATGTACTTCCCATGCATCACCGGCTTCTACAATGATACCTACCTGGCCCCTCATTCCTTTGCGGATAAGATGATGGTGAATGGACGACACGGCCAATAATGATGGAATAGGAGCATGATCAGAATCTACAGCTCTGTCCTGTAATATCAATACTTTGAAACCATCATTGACGGCGTCCACCGCATAACGGCTAAGACGATCTAATGCCGACTTTAACGAACCAGGTTTACCATCAGCCCTGAAATAGCATTGCAGGGTTTTGGCCTGGAACAAACCGGTATCGATACTTCTTATTTGTTCGAGTTCATGATTATTCAATATCGGTTGCTTCAATGCCACACTATGACAGGTCAATGGATCTTCTATTAGCAAATTTCCATTGTTGCCGGCAAAAGTTGCTAATGACATGACCAATCTTTCCCGTATTGGATCTATCGGAGGATTGGTAACTTGTGCAAATAATTGTTTAAAATAACTGCTAAGATGTTGCGGCTGATCACTCAATATGGCGAGCGGCGTATCTGTTCCCATTGAACCTATCGGTTCTTTTCCATCCAATGCCATCGGGGCGATAATGGTATCCAGATCTTCAGTAGTATAACCAAATGCTTTCTGGTATTTAAAAACCTGGTCATGTTCCAGGTGTGTAAACATGATACGTGGCTCAGGAAGTTCTTCTAAGCGAATTTTATATTTATTCAGCCATTCAGCATAAGGTTTTTGCGAGCAGATATCCTGTTTCAATTCTTCATCGCTGATGATCTTTCCTTTTTCCATGTCCACCACAAACATCTTTCCCGGTTGTAATCTCCCTTTTTCTTTGATGTTGGCCGGATCAACAGGAAGCACACCTGCTTCCGATGCCATGATAACACGATCATCTTTTGTTACACAATACCTCGAAGGTCTCAAGCCATTCCTGTCCAATGTAGCACCGATAATTTTTCCATCGGTGAAGGAAATAGAAGCCGGACCATCCCAGGGCTCCATCAATGTAGAATGGAATTCATAAAAGGCTTTTTTCAGCGGATCCATTTGTTCATTGCCATCCCATGCTTCGGGTATCAGCATCATCATTACATGCGGTAATGAACGACCAGTCAACGTCAGCAATTCGATTACATTATCCAGGCAGGCAGAATCACTCTGACCTTGTGTTACAACTGGTAAGAGCATTTCCATTTCTTCTTTGCTGAAGTAGGGAGAAGTAAATCCTTTTTCGCTTGTCTTTAGCCAGTTTAAGTTGCCCTGCAATGTATTGATCTCACCATTGTGGGCAATATAGCGAAATGGTTGTGCCAGTTTCCAGGATGGGAAAGTGTTGGTAGCAAAACGGGAATGCACCAGTCCAAAAGCGCTAACCATTCTTTTGTTACTTAGGTCGGTAAAATATTTTCTTACCTGCGTACTGGTTAATTGACCTTTGTAAACGATCGTTTTATAAGAAAGAGAAGCGATATAAAAACCGATTTCATCTTTTTTTACCGTATTCGAAATCGTATGACTTGCAAAATTGCGGAGCACGAATAGCTTGCGTTCAAACTCTTCCGGATCGGAAATATGATCAGGACATGCGATAAAAACCTGTTCCATTTCAGGCTCTACACTCAGGGCCGTAGGTCCTATATCGCTGGTGTTCACCGGCACCTTCCGGTAAGCCAGTATCTCAAGACCTAATATTTCCGCTGTACGGTTAAATATCTCACGACACTCCTCCCGTAGCCTTATTTCTTTCGGAAAGAAAATAACGCCGACCCCGTATTTACCAAAAGAGGGGAGATGAACACCCAATTTTACACATTCATCAAAGAAAAACTCATGTGGCGTTTGTATCATGATGCCGGCGCCATCACCACTGTTGGCATCACAACCGCAAGCTCCGCGGTGCTCCATATTTTCCAATACAGTCAGTGCATCGGAAATATGCTGGTGTGATTTACTGCCCTTGATATTGGCTACGAATCCGATGCCGCAGGCATCATGCTCAAAAGAGGGGTGGTATAAACCAGTATTGCTTGCCATAGGCAATGTAAAATTTTAGATAGTTTATAAAAAAAGCCTCAATGGGCTGAATGAATAGCAAGCAAGCTTGTAAGTTACTTAATTTTTCTCAAAGAATGGGTTGGATTTATTCAGAATTTGCCACAAATTATGTGGATTAATTAAAATTTTTGACCATGGTCAAGGCGTTCGGTTTCAACACTTATCGGCTGTATCCTGCCTGACACCTTTTTTTCTTCTCTGAAACAAAAGGAACGATGCTTTATTCCTGATACAAACGGTATAACTAACACATCATTTCCATTCACAGTTCAACAATTTTGAAGAGCATTTAGTTTATCTGCGTAGAAAATTGAGGGGCATGTATTGCTGGCTTCCCTGGTTGAGCGATGTCGGATAGGGGCCGGTTTTCTCTTCACACCAGATACCCAAACAATGTATCATCTTTATTCAGCTCTGTATAGCTGATATTACAGTCATCTAATTTTTTCATCAGCGTGTCATAGTCCGTCCTGCTTTGCAACTCAATACCGACCAAAGCCGGCCCATTTTCTTTATTGGTTTTTTGCATGTATTCAAAGCGGGTGATATCATCCGTAGGTCCCAGCACATTATTGACGAATTCTTTCAGGGCTCCCGGCCGTTGTGCAAAGTTGATAAGAAAATAGTGTTTCAATCCTTCGTATTGCAGGCTTCGTTCTTTGATCTCCTGCATGCGGTCAATATCATTATTGCTGCCGCTGACGATACAAACGATATTTTTCCCTTTTATTTCTTTAGCGAAATCATCTAATGCTGCGATGGAAAGGGCGCCGGCAGGTTCCACTACGATGGCATCTTCGTTGTATAATTTCAGAATGGTACTGCAAACCTTTCCTTCCGGAACAAGTCGCATATCATCCAGTACGTCTTTGCAAATAGAAAAAGTAAGATCACCCACCCGTTTTACAGCGGCTCCGTCAACAAATCTTTCGATATGAGATAAAGTGACAGGCCTCCCAGCTTTCAATGCTTCATACATAGAGGGAGCACCTTCCGGTTCAAGACCAATGATCTTAGTTTTGGGTGAAAATGTTTTGAAATAAGATCCCACGCCGGCACTTAAACCGCCACCACCAACGGGAATAAATACATAATCAAGATAGCCTTCGCCCTGACCTGTGGATGAGAGATCACTAAACTGCTCTAAAATTTCAACGCCGACCGTCCCCTGACCTTCAATAATTCGAATATCATCAAAAGGAGGAATAAAAGTCAATCCATGTTCTTCGGTGAACTGTTTGGCTGCGATAGCACAATCATCGTAAGTGTCACCTACTAACCTGATTTCGATATTATTTTCTCCAAACATTTTTGTTTGATTCACTTTCTGTTTGGGAGTAATGATGGGCATGAACACAACGCCTTTTACACCCAGGTTTTTACAACTATAAGCAAAACCCTGTGCATGATTGCCGGCGCTAGAGCAAACAACGCCCTTGGCAAGCTGCTCTTCCGGTAAACTGCTCATCATATTGTAAGCGCCACGCAATTTATAACTGCGGACAACCTGCAGATCTTCTCTTTTCAAATACACATTGCAATGGTATTTGCGGGAGAGATTGATATTTAGCTGAAGCGGAGTTTTATTTACAATAGCTTGTAAACGTTCCGCTGCTTCTGCAAAATATAAAGACGAGATATTTGTTTTTAATTGTTCCATATTACAATACCGGAACTACTTTATCAGGCGAGGTAATGTAATAAATCCTTTCTTTCAGGAGTGAAATCCCGGCTTGCGCCGGGACGTCTGCTCCATTAAGAGACCGGTAAACCGGACCTGACCAGGGACTACTCCGTAAAATTTTTATCAATTAAAATATTATCCTACTGATTGGGTCTTTTCTGTCTGATGCCTGAAAGTTTCTTTTATCGCTGATGTAGTTTCAACAGGTGCAGACGGTGCGGGCTGGTTCTCTGGTCTCAGGCTACGCACTGTTTTACCTGCCTGCCATAATTCGCTTTCTCTTAATTCTTTTAATTCTACTTCCAATTTCTCCCGATAATCAGCTTTACTGTTACTATCAATAGAACGTTGTGATTCTTTGCCGGCGGCTACGCTTTCATAAAGCTCTTTAAATACAGGAGCTGTTGCGTCACGGAATTTTTTCCACCAATCCAGTGCACCACGTTGTGCGGTAGTAGAGCAGTTGGCATACATCCAGTCCATACCGTTTTCTGCCACCAGCGGCATCAATGATTGGGTTAGTTCTTCTACGGTCTCATTGAAAGCTTCACTCGGTGTATGACCTTTATCTCTCAATACCTGGTATTGCGCAGCGAAAATTCCCTGTATAGCACCCATCAACGTTCCTCTTTCACCAGTCAGATCGGAATACACTTCTTTTTTGAAATTTGTTTCAAACAAATAACCACTGCCTACAGCGATACCCAATGCTACCACTCTTTCAAATGCTTTGCCGGTAGCATCCTGGTAAATAGCGTAAGAGCTATTCAGACCACGACCCTGTAGAAACATTCTGCGTAAAGAGGTCCCTGAACCTTTCGGTGCTACCAAAAACACATCTACATCTTTCGGAGGAATGATACCTGTTTGCTCATTGAAAGTGATACCAAAGCCATGCGAAAAGTATAATGCTTTACCCGGGGTCAAATGTTTTTGCACCGTTGGCCACAAAGCTATTTGGGCAGCATCACTCAACAAATAGCAAATAATAGTTCCTCTTTGCAAAGCTTCTTCAATTTCAAACAGTGTTTGTCCGGGTACAAATCCGTCGCGGATGGCTTTATCCCAGGTTTTGGAATCCCTGCGCTGACCTACGATAACATTGATACCGTTATCTTTTTGGTTCAATGCCTGGCCGGGGCCCTGTACGCCATAGCCAATCACCGCTACTGTTTCATTTTTTAAGATCTCTTGTGCTTTGCTCAACGGAAATTCTTCCCGTGTTACGACATTTTCCATTGTGCCGCCAAAATTTAGTTGTGCCATTTGTATTTGTTTAAAAGTTTAATATTAAAAAGTTATTCTTTGTTACTCCATAATGACTGAATCGCTTTGGCGCATTCTTCCAGGAAGCCTGCGTCTTCTTTTCCAAATGCGTTTTTCACTTCACTTTCCGCATCAATAGTGCCTGTTACTGTTTCGGTATTTTCTGCAAATACGGGTACGATAATTTCTGATTCGGTATTGCTGAAAGTAAGCAGGTAATCATCGTCTTTATTAATATCGTTTACGACGACAGTTTGCTTCAACATTACTGCTTTTCCATTCAGCCCTTTATCTTTTGGGAAGGAGGTGAATACCGGTTCGGTTCTTCCGGCGCAGGAGAGGATGGATATTTCCGAATCCTTCACATCGTAAAGTCCTACCCATGAATACTTTTTTGTTGTACGAATCGTTTCAGCAATTAACCTGGCTTTTTCTTTTCGTGGCTGTCCAGAGTTTAATATTTCAGTAAAAGATATTTTTTCCATAACAGTTAGATTAGTTTTTTACATACTGAATACTCTTTCGTTATCGCTTAGAAATTCATTCTCTATCGCATTTTCACCGGGTTCACGATACTCGAATTCTTTCAACTTTTCATGGAAGCCATCACTGTCTTTGATAATGGCTACCCTGGCGCTGCGAACAAACTCTATTAGTCCATAAGGCTCTAATACTTTAATCAGGGTATCTGTCTCTTCTCTATGACCGGTTACTTCAAAAACAGTATAATCCTTACGGATCACTATGGCTTTAGCACCATATTCACGCAATAGCCTTTCTACTTTCACTTCTTCTGCGATGACATCAGTGGGCACTTTATACAAAGCCAGTTCCTGCCATACAATTTCTTCCTGCGTATTGTAATAAGCTTTCAATACTTCCACTTGCTTTTCAATCTGGCGGCAAAGTTTTCTTACTACATCTTCTGTTTCGTTAATAACGATAGTAAAACGGTGAACACTGTCCACTTCAGAAGGGGAGGTGTTCAGGCTTTCGATATTGATCTTTCTTCTCGAAAAGATAATCGCAATGCGATTCAGCAAACCGATCTGGTTTTCTGTGTACACTGTTATGGTGTATTCCTGTTTAATCATAAAAACATTTAAAAAATTCGTTTATAATGTTCAACCACCGGGAAAGGGTCATAAAAATGATGCAACAATTTTTTCCATTCTTTATATCCTTCACTTTGCCTGAAACCTACTGTATGATCTTCCAATGAATTCCAGCGGACAGTCAATAAGTATTTATCATCTTGTTCTATGCATTGTTGCAGCTCGTGTTGTATATATCCTTTCGCCGCCTCAATAATCGGCTGTGCTTTAATAAAAGCGTCTTCGAATGCTGTTGATTGTCCTTTCCTGATCGTTAAAAGAGCTATTTCTGTTATCATTTTATCTTATTCCTGCGAACCGGGTTTTATATTTTCGAAACTATTATAATTCCTGTTGACCAATTCAACTTTGTAAGTAATAAATCAGTTCTGGCTTCCAGCATATTTATAAAGTCTTCTGCTTTTTTATCATGCCCCAATGGCCAGTTTGGCTGTGGAAGCATATCATCAATAATGTATAAACCACCACTTTTCAACAAGCCAATCGTTTCATTAAATAAATCATACTTACCCGGCATAGCATCTGCAAAAATGAAATCGAATTTTTCTTCTTTGTAATTCTTTAACCATTCGTATCCGTCGGCCAATATGAATTCAACCCGGCTGTCATTAATATATTTTTTTGCCACATCAATGAGTAGTTCATTGTTTTCAATAGTGATCAAAGAACTTTTTGTGTCAAGACCTGAGAGTATCCAGGCTGTCGCCAACCCCGTGCCTGTGCCTAATTCCAAAAACCTGCCACAAGGTTTAGAAGCCGCCAGGGTTTTCAGCAAACTACCAGTATACAAATCGGAAGCCATATTGAATTTTAATTCTGCAGTAGCTTCTTTTATTTTTTGGTATTCCACGGGAACGCCGGCAATCATTGTATCATTCATCTGTTCTAAGAAATTATAGATCTTCTTTACACAAAATAATTTCCGCTACTCCACGACCCTGCGGTACCATCGGGAATACATTATTTTCTTTGCCTACCATTACTTCCAATAAATAGCTTCCATCGTTATCGAGCATTGCTTTTAACGCATTTTTCAAATCTTTTCTTTCTGAAATTCTTTGGCCCGGTATATAAAAGCCTTTGGCTACCTGTACAAAGTCGGGACTGGTGATGCCCACAAACGAATATCTTTTTTCATGAAACAGCTGTTGCCATTGGCGCACCATACCCAGGAACTCATTATTGAGAATAAGAATTTTTACATTGGGTTTGAACTGCATGATCGTGCCCAGTTCCTGTAATGTCATCTGGAAACCACCATCTCCGATAATAGCTACAGTTGTTCTTGAAGGATCGCCATAAGCCGCGCCGATAGCCGCCGGCAAAGCGAATCCCATAGTTCCCAAACCACCGCTGGTGATATTACTTTTGGTCTGATTGAATTTGGTATAACGGCAGGCCACCATCTGGTGCTGACCCACATCAGTTACTATGATGGCATTACCTTTCGTGAGTTCATTCAGCTCTTTTATTACTTCACCCATTGTCAGTATATCACCGGTGGGGTTCATTTCATCTTTAATGACTTTCTCTTCTTCCAGTTGCAGGTAATCTTTGAATTTTTGAATCCACTGCGGATATAATTTTTGTTCTATCAACTCAGTAAGCAATGGCAATGTTTCCTTGCAATCGCCCCAAACACCTACGGTGGCCTTTACGTTTTTATCAATTTCAGAAGGGTCTATATCAAGATGAATAACCTTCGCTTGTTTAGCATATTTATCTAATCTTCCTGTAACCCTGTCATCGAATCGCATACCCACTGCTATCAGCACATCACATTCATTGGTTAAAACATTCGGTCCATAATTGCCATGCATTCCCAGCATACCAACACCCAGTGGATGATCAGTAGGAATGGCACTCATACCAAGTATGGTCCATGCAGCGGGGATACCTGCTTTCTCAATAAATTTTAAAAACTCTTTTTCCGCCTGGCCAATGATTACACCTTGCCCGAAGATCACAAATGGTCTTTCCGCTTGATTGATGAGTTTCGCTGCTTCTTCTATATATTCTTTTCTTACAATGGGGTTGGGGCGATAGCTTCTGATATGATCACATTTCTGATAACCACTATATTCAAATAATTGCAATTGTGCATTCTTCGTAATATCAATTAATACCGGACCAGGTCTGCCGCTTTTAGCAATGTAAAAAGCTTTTGCAAGGACATTAGGTATTTCAGTAGCGTCGGTAACCTGGTAATTCCATTTGGTTATTGGTGTGGTGATATTGATGACATCTGTTTCCTGGAAAGCATCCGTGCCCAGCAAATGAGCGAATACCTGGCCGGTGATACATACAACAGGAGTGGAGTCGATCATAGCATCAGCTAAACCCGTTACTAAGTTAGTAGCTCCAGGCCCGCTTGTTGCAAACACTACGCCTACGTCTCCAGAAGTTCTGGCATAACCCTGTGCTGCATGAATAGCTCCCTGCTCATGACGGACAAGGATATGTTTAAGCTTTTCACCATAATCATACAAGGCATCATAAATGGGCATGATAGCGCCACCCGGGTAACCAAAGATCGTATCAACACCTTCAGCGAGGAAAGCTTCCAGCACCGCGACAGAGCCATTAATCTGTTTAGTAGTTTTTTTCATAGTGCTTTTCTTTTCTGCTGTTAATTCAACCGTACTCATAAAATACTTTTAATGGTTCAAGTTTTATTTACGCTTCATCTGTTACACAACCTTCACTTGCATCTTTCACACATATCGCATATTTGTACAACACCCCCCTTGATACTTTCAATGCGGGTTGTTTCCAGTTCTTTTTTCTTTCAGCGATTATGGTATCACTTACTAACAAGGATATTTTATTGTTCGTTACATCAATTTCAATGGTATCATTATCCTCCACAAAGGCGATCAATCCGCCAGCATGAGCTTCAGGTGTAATATGTCCTACTACAAAACCATGTGTGCCGCCACTAAACCTTCCGTCAGTTATTAGTGCTACGCTTTTTCCCAATCCCGCACCAATGATAGCTGAAGTTGGTTTCAGCATTTCCGGCATACCAGGCGCACCTTTCGGCCCTTCATTTTTTATTACTACGACATCACCTGCTTTGACAATACCGCTTTGTATACCCGCAATTAATTTTTGTTCACCATCAAACACTCTGGCAGGTCCAGTAAATTTTTCTCCTTCCTTTCCGCTGATCTTTGCCACGCTTCCTTTCTCCGCGAGATTACCATACAGAATTTGCAGGTGCCCCTTTTTTTTCAATGGCAGTTCTAACGGGTAAATAATCTTTTGTGTGTCGAAATTCAGATCCGGAACACCTGCTAAATTTTCTGATACCGTTTTACCGGTTACTGTCAAACAATCGCCATGCAACAAACCTTTTTGCAATAAGTATTTCATTACAGAAGGAATGCCGCCATGTATATGCAGATCCTGCATAAGATATTTTCCAGAGGGTTTGAAATCGGCTAATACGGGTATTTTATCACTGATAGTCTGGAAGTCATCCTGCGATAAAGAAACACCCACACTCTTTGCCATCGCTATTAAATGTAACACAGCGTTGGTACTTCCTCCTAATATCATAATAATGGTAATTGCATTTTCAAATGCTTTACGTGTCATTATATCAGAAGGCTTAATATCTTTTTCCAATAAATTCAACATTGCTTTGCCTGCATCCAGGCACTCTTGTTTCTTCTCTTTGCTCAATGCCGGATTGGAAGAGGAGAACGGTAAACTCATTCCCAATGCTTCGATAGCCGCGGCCATTGTATTGGCGGTGTACATACCACCACAGGCGCCGGCGCCCGGACAGGAATGCTTAATGATCTCTTTGAAATCATTTTCCTCCAACTGGCCGGCGATTTTTTTACCCAATGCTTCGAAGGCGGAAATAATATTCAGGTCTTCGCCTTTATAATGACCCGGAGCAATAGTGCCACCGTACACCATGATCGAAGGGCGGTTCAATCGACCCATGGCCATAATACTTCCCGGCATATTTTTATCGCAACCCGGAATGGCGATTAATCCATCATAATAAAATCCACCACATACACTTTCAATGCTGTCAGCAATTAAATCTCTGCTGACAAGGCTGTATCGCATCCCATCGGTGCCGTTACTAATGCCATCACTGATACCGATAGTATTAAAAATCAAACCCACAAGGTTATTTTCCCAAACACCCTTCTTTATATCTTTTGCCAGGTCATTCAGGTGCATATTGCAGGTATTGCCATCGTAACCCATGCTGCAAATGCCAACCTGTGGCTTTTTAAAATCCTCATCTTTTAAACCTATACCATATAGCATAGCCTGCGCGGCAGGTTGTGTTACATCCTGCGTTATCGTCTTTGAATATTTATTAAGTTCTTTCATACCAGTTCCAGTGATGATTTATATTCTTTTTCTTTTATTTTACTCATATAGGCTTCCTGCACTTTGCTGCTCACCGTTTCATTCCAGGGTTTTGGAAATTTTATATCATCCAGGCTTTCCCAACCCACTACTTCCGCTGCGGTGCCACAGAAAAAAGCTGCATCTGCTTCTTTCAATTCATCGGTAGTAAATAATTTTTCTTCAACAGGAATTCCCAGTTCAGCACATATTTCAAATACCGTCGCTCGTGTGATACCTGGTAAAATATTCCCCGTTGATGGCGTAAACAGTTTGCCATCCTTTTCATAAAAAGCATTGGCGCCGGGCCCTTCCGCTACAAATCCATTCATGTCTGTCAGCAGGGCTTCATCATATCCTGCAGCTTTGGCCTCCTGGCTGGCGAGAATAGAGTTTACGTAGTGTCCACCCGCTTTCGCATGAATTTTAAACCCTTTTGGATTGGGACGTTGAAAATTTGATGTAAATACTTTCAGTAACTTCTCGCCAAGGAAAGGCTGCATCTCCCATACTTCAATAATGATAAATGAGTCGGTATTTCTTACAAAGCTCATATTAGCCGGTGCATATACAACCGGCCTTATATAAGCATCCTGCAGGTTATTTCTTTTTAATACTTCGTAAGTGATGTCGATCAGTTCTTCACTGGTCCAGTGATAAGGCATATTTAATGCATGGGCCGATTGTTGCAAGCGCTCATAATGCTCAGTCGCTTTAAATATTCTTGTTTCTCCGTTAACCGTTTTATACGAACGAATGCCCTCAAATACTGAATAGCCATAGTGAAGAGACTGGCTGTAAAAATCCATTTTCGCTTCGGATGCTTTTACAAAAGCTCCGTTCAGCCACACGATCGTATTTTCATTATAGTAAGATGCCATATTGTTTGATTTTTTAGGTTGGGGTATAAAAAAACCCGCCTTTTTCGGAGGCGGGTTTTTAGTATTTCGTTTTGTTTATTTATACTAATATTCCTCCTCCAGTTAGTGCAGGTATAATAATGACCACCACGACTAGTGTAGTGATAGAAAGAAAAACATTATTTACATTGCTCTTCAACATGAAGGAAGTATTGTATTGCGAATATACCCCCGCCAACTTTAAAAACAAAGAACTTTTTTTATATGATCGTCGATTTTCTCAATTCAATATTTTCTTTCTTTACCGATCCCGGAAATTTACCTCCTGCGTAATCACTGATGAGTTCACCAATGGTAGAAGTGAAATAGAAATTAACCGGGTCAATATCCTTTGTAACAAATCCATTTTGTAATGTCCAGTTCACTGCTTCACGAACTACAGACGCTTCTTCCGGCATTCCCAGGTATTCCAGCATCATAGCGGTTGATAAGATCGAACCCAGCGGGTTGGCTATATCTTTTCCGGCGGCTTGCGGATAAGAACCATGAATGGGTTCGAATAAAACGGATTTTATACCGACCGATGCAGATGGCATCAGACCCAATGAGCCGCTTAGTACACTGGCTTCATCACTGATAATATCGCCAAACATATTTTCGGTCAGTATGATATCAAATTGTTTTGGATTGAGAATGATCTGCATCGCGGCATTGTCAACAAACATATAGTCGACAGTGACATCTTTGTATTGTGTGGCTATTTCCTGCACCACTTTTCTCCAGAGTCTTGATGTTTCTAATACATTGGCTTTATCAACAAGGGTCAGTTTTTTTCTTCGTTCCGGTTTTTGCGCGAAGTGAAAAGCAAGATGAGCTATTCTTTCTATTTCTTCTCTTGTATAAATACAATCATCGGATGCCTGGGTTCCTTCTGCATTGGTCTCTTTTTTACCAAAATAAATCCCGCCGGTCAGTTCACGGAAAATGATAAAATCAACTCCTTCCAGTTGTTTGCTTTTTAAGGGCGATAAATGATGCAAGGAAGAATAAGTTGTGATAGGACGGATATTCGCAAACAGGTCTAATGATTTTCTCAATTTCAACAGGCCCTGTTCAGGTCTTACTTTAGCTTTGGGATCATTATCGTATTTAGGATGCCCGATAGCGCCGAATAAAATAGCATCGCTATCCAGGCATGTTTCAATCGTCTCATCTGGCAGGGAATTACCTGTTTTATCAATAGCAATGGCTCCCATTAAGCAATACTTGTAAGTAAACTCATGGCCGAATGTTTCCGCGATAGAATCCAATACACGGATGGACTGCCTGGTTACTTCCGGGCCTATTCCATCTCCTTCTATGACTGCGATTTGTTTGTTCATTTGTTCTGTTCTTCTTTTGTGTACGGATCTTATGCTGTCAGGACTTGTTCTGAATATAAGTTTATTTGTTTTCCCTGGTGAAGTTCCAGTTTTTTGGAGATGCAGGCGGGTATCTCATCCTCGTAGTGACTTACAAAAATTAATGTGGTAGCAGAGCGGCTGCAAACCTCATCGATCAATTGTAAAAATTGTTTTGTCTGGTGATCATCTAATCCCTGGCAGGGTTCATCTAATACCAGTAACGTCGGATTCTTTATTAATGCCCTTGCCAATAACGCTCGTCGTTGCTGACCTGCCGGTAAGGAGAAAAGCGCTTTGTGATGGTATTCTTCCAGGTCAAAGAAACTGATCCAATCTGTTATCAATTGTTCCTGTTCCGCATTTAATTTCCTGAAAAGCCCCATAGTATCAAAAAAGCCGGAGGCGATAACGTGATGAACAGATGAACCCGCATCAAAAAATTTATGCAATTCGGGTGAGACAAAACCAATATATTTTTTAATATCCCAGATACTTTCGCCCGAACCACGTTTTTTATCAAACAAATAAATTTCCTGTGAATAGGCTTGAGGATTATCCGCTGTTATGAGACTAAGCAAAGTTGATTTGCCAGCGCCATTGTGACCTTTTACCAGCCAGCGTTCACCCTGTTTCACCTGCCAGTTGATATGTTGTAACACAATCTTGGCTCCGTATTGAATGGAAACATTCTTCATGTTTACAACGAAATTAAATTTCTCAGGACCGCCTGGGAAAAAAGAATCAGCAGCCCGTCTTGTTTTTGTTTCTTCGTTGTTTTCAGGGTGAAAGGCGATAAAATTTTTTCGATCTGCAAATTGGGCAAGCCTCCCTTTATACATTTCAGCGATATGCGTTACACAGGAAGGCAATTCCCTTTCATCAGTTACTAATATGATGGTAGTGCCGGTTGCTGCATACTGGTCAATGATGTGATGTAATTCTTTCCTGCTTTCAACATCAAGACCAACGAACACATTATCGAGAATAAGCAACTGTGGTTGTAGCACCAGGGCTTTGATCAGCTGTAATTTTTTTTGTTCGCCGTTTGAAAGCTGGATCAATGGTGTTTGTCTTCTATGCGTTAAATTGAGTTGATCCAATAGTATTGCTGTTTCATCTGTCAATGCATTTGAATTGGCCAATTCCTGTTCAACTGTCAATGTATCTTCCGCATCGCAGCTGTTGTATCGCTGCTGGTAATAGAAATCAGAAACGTTTGAAAGATTTTTAAATGTAACAATAGATTCAAGTAAAACTGTCTTTACCTTCAACGGGCTGCCTTCTGTATACCGAATGTCGATACTTCCTTTTGTAAATAATTTTCCTGCTATCGCTTTTGCTAAAGATGATTTGCCACTGCCGCTTTCACCAATGATAGCCATATGCTGCCCCTTCACCAATTCAAAAGAGATATTGTCCAATACATTTTTACCGTATTGATTGGCACTTATATTTTTTAATATGATAGAAGTTATAGGCATTAATTCTTTTATTCCGGAAGGAGGTCTTAAGCTGTTACTGCTGCATACTCTTTCGCCAAAAATTTCAAATCCTCGTCCGATACTTCCTTCTTTATATCCGCCACCTTTAAAAATTCAACATATAAAACATCAATATCATTGCGTGTAAACTGGTAGCCGAGTTTATGAAAGCGATGTGCCAGAGCAGAACGGCCGCTGCGGGCTGTCAATACTATCTTTGAACCATCGGCTCCTACTTCTTCGGGATTGATGATCTCGTATGTCAATGCGTCCTTCAGGAAACCATCCTGGTGAATACCAGATGAATGTGAAAAAGCGTTGGAGCCAACGATGGCTTTATTAGGTTGAACTGGCATCCGCATGGTTTCAGAAACCAGGACACTGATCGGGTTCAGCTTTTGAGTTTTGATATTGGTATAATAACCAAGTTTGTGATGTTGTTTCAGAATCATCACTACTTCTTCCAATGAAGTATTACCGGCTCTTTCACCCAGGCCATTGATCGTACATTCAATCTGCCGGGCGCCGTTCAACACACCTGCGATAGAATTAGCTGTAGCTAAGCCCAGGTCATTGTGGCAATGACAACTTAGAATGGCTTTGTCAACATTGGGAACATTATTCATCAGGTAAGCGATCTTTTCGCCGTATTGGTGTGGCAGGCAATAACCAGTCGTGTCCGGAATATTGACGACGGTAGCGCCGGCTTTGATAACTGCTTCCACCACCCTGGCGAGGTAATCATTGTCGGTGCGACCGGCATCTTCAGCATAAAACTCTACATCATCGACAAAATTCTTCGCCCACTTAACCGCCTGTATCGCTCTTTCTAATATTTCTTCCCTGTTGGAATTGAATTTTGCTTTGATATGAAGATCCGAAGTACCGATACCAGTATGAATGCGGGGACGAATAGCGGGCTTCAATGCTTCAGCCGCTACTTCAATGTCTTTTTGTACGGCACGGGTAAGTCCGCAAACGGTCGCATTTTTGATAACCTTCGCTATTTCATTTACAGATTCAAAATCGCCGGGTGAAGAAATAGGAAAACCGGCTTCTATGATATCTACACCCAGTTCTTCCAGTGCAAGGGCCAGGCGGATCTTTTCAGTAGTATTTAATTTGCAGCCCGGGATCTGTTCACCGTCCCGGAGGGTGGTATCAAAGATGTCGATTTTACCGTTAGCCATAATTAATCAATAAATTGTGGATATTAAGAATGCAGGCTGCTTATTTTTGCTTTGCTTGCCATTGTAAAAAAACAGCCTGCCTGCTAAAGTAGTTTTGTTAGCCGGGTAGATAAAACCAAAATTGACGCGGTTTTACAGAGTTTAAAAAGGGGTAATTCCCCTGAAACCCTTTACAGTAAAGGATTTTAAATTAGCCGAATTACGATGCCCAACCGTTCCACAGACGCCCTTTTTCAACTGGTAAAATCACTTGAAAAGTCAGAAAAGCGGAATTTCAAGCTTTATGTGAAGCGGAACTCCTCCAGCGAGAACCTGAAGACCATCCAACTATTTGACGCACTGGATAAAATGAGCGACTATGATGAAAGGCTGATGCTGAAAAAAAACAAGTCGATCAGTAAACAACAATTATCCAATATCAAGGCGCAATTATATAAGCAAATACTGTCCAGTCTTCGCATTATCCGGGATGAAAATAATATTGACATACAGCTCCACGAACAGATGGATCATGCCCGTATTTTATACAATAAAGGCCTGTACCTGCAAAGTCTTAAGGCCCTGGAAAGGCTAAAGGACATGGCCCGCAGCTATAACCAGATCACTTATCTCCAACAAGCTCTTTTTTTTGAAAAAAAAATAGAAGTTTTATACATCACCCGGAGTATGCAAAACCGGGCGGAACAATTAAGCCAGGAGTCGGACGCCGTCAATGCTTCGCTAGCCCTGGTAAACAGGTTGTCCAATCTTTCCTTGCAACTATACAGTTGGTATATCCAGCATGGTCATGCCCGCAATGAAAAGGATGTAAAAAGCATAAGGCTGTTTTTTGAAAATAGTTTCCCGCCGGAAACATCACAGGCGAAGGGATTTTACGAAAAATTATATTTATACCAGAGTTATTGCTGGTTCGCTTTTATCCGGTTGGATTTTTTGCAGTATTACCGTTATTGCCAGAAATGGGTGGATCTGTTTACCAGTTATCCGGAAATGCTGGCGGTAGAAACAGCCAGTTATATAAAAGGCATGCATAACCTGATGGGGGCTCATTTTGATTTACTGAATCATGAAAAGCTGGCGGAGACGATCAAAGAGTTTGAAAAATTCGCCCGGCATAAATTAGTCGCGCAAAACGATAATAACCGGATACTGACGTACCAGTATTTGTATACGGCTCGCATCAATTTGTATTTTTTGCAAGGCACTTTCAATAAGGGTTTATTGATGGTTCCTCACCTGGAAGAAATGCTGAAAGAGTATGGACTTTACCTGGATACGCATCGGGTGTTGATATTCTATTATAAAATAGCCTGTTTATATTTCGGTAGTGGTGACAATGAAAAAGCCATTGATTACCTGAACAGGATCATTAACCAGCGATCGGACCTGCGCAGCGATCTTCAATGTTATGCTCGTTTGCTGCACCTGATAGCTCATTATGAATTGGGGAATTTCGATCTGCTGGAATACCTGATCAAATCGGTGTACCGCTACATGGCTAAAATGGAGAATCTGAGTAAAGTGGAGGAAGAGATATTCGCTTTTCTCCGCCAGTCTTTTCATGTTGGCGCTCATGCACTGAAACCTGAGTTTGAAAAACTTCTCAATAAATTGAAACGGTATGAAGACAACCCACTGGAAAGGAGAGCTTTTGCTTATCTCGATGTTATTTCCTGGCTGGAAAGCAAAATTCATCATGTCAATGTGCAGGATGTGGTGAGGGAGCGGTATTTTAAAAGAAGAAAATAGAAGTATAGAAACCATTGACTGTTTTCCGGAGGCTGTATTCAATTCTCAATGCTCAAATTTATAGTTGTCTGCCATAGGGGTAAATCCTTTACCAGTTGTCCTATTTATAAACATTCTTGATCGGGAATAGCCATATTTTAGCAGGATACGGAAAAATAAAAGTGGAACAAAGCAGTACCGCCATTATCAGGTCCCTGGCGCCAACGGGTGAAGCCGCCTTTGAGCAATTGTTTAAAATGCATTTCAGGGGGCTGCACGCCTATGCCATTACCATATTAAAGGATGAGGCCATGGCGGAGGAAATAGTACAAAATGTATTTTTCAAGGTATGGGAAAAAAGGCAACTGCTGGAGATAGAAACCTCGCCCAAAGCCTATCTCTACAAAGCCGTCTATCACGACTGCCTTAACTACATCAAACATAAAAAGGTAAAATCAGCTCATGCCATGCATGTGGTTCGTCAGTCAAATGAACAAGTGGAGAATGCATCGGGTAAAGTACTGATGGGAGAATTAAAGGAACGTATTCACACAGCCATGAACGAATTGCCCGAGCAATGCCGGACCATTTTCCAGATGAGCCGCTTTGAGGGATTGAAATACCAGGAGATAGCGGATGAAATGGGCCTGTCGGTAAAAACGGTGGAGAACCAAATGGGCAAGGCGTTGAAATTATTGCGGATCAAACTGGTGGAATTTCTGCCATTATTCATTTTATCATTAATCAGTATTTAAACCGTAGCATTATTGGAAAACTCTACACACGATATGATGGATGAGCTGCTGGTAAAATACCTGGCTGATGAAGCCACGCCACCTGAGCAAAACCTGGTGGAAGAATGGGTAAGTTCCAGCGAGGCCAACCGCCATTATTTTCAGCACTTTCAATTGGTATGGAGTGAAAGTCAAAAACTGGCGGCTATTACTGCTTTGGACGAAAATAAAGCCTGGCAAAGATTTCAGCGGAGGGTAAAGAAAACGGAATCGGCCCCGGCCAAAATAAAAGCTTTTGGCTGGTGGCGCATTGCCGCAAGCATCCTGATTGTTGCAGGTGCCGCCTGGTTTACCAGCACTTTATTGGAAAAGGGGTCGGCAGATCCTGAGATATTGAACATTGCTTCGGTCAGCAAAATAAAAAGAGACACGCTGCCTGATGGTTCAGTAGCTGTCTTGAATAAGCATTCTGAATTGTCATACCCTGCCAGGTTCAAAGGCAAAACAAGAAAAGTAAAACTGAGAGGGGAGGCTTTTTTTAATATAACGCCCAATAAAGAAAAGCCATTTATCATTGATGTAAATGATGTGCAGGTAAAAGTAGTAGGCACATCGTTTAATATCAGGAGTATAAATGGGCTGACAGAAGTGATCGTGGAAACAGGTATTGTGCAGGTGACAAAAGGCAATGAGGTGATTGAACTAAAAGCTGGAGAAAGAATTTCTTTGGAACCCGTTGACGCCACATCACAAAAAGAAACCTCGGATGACAAGCTATACAATTATTATGTCAGCCGCACTTTTGTATGCGACAATACGCCATTGTGGAAACTCGTGGAAAAACTTAATGAAGCTTACGACGCCAATATCAGAATTGGAAGGGAAGAACTGCGTAAGCTGCCATTAAATGTCACTTTCGCTGATGAGTCGCTGGATGTGATATTGAAAATTATCAGTGAAACGCTGCTGATAAAAGTTGCAAAAGGAGACAAAGAAATTGTATTACAATAAGTAGGTGGATTGGGTATGAAAAACAGGAAGAGAATATGGTCAGGATGCATAATTTTAGTAGTGCTCTTGTGTACGCTTAGTTCATCAGCACAAAGCATATTAGACAGACGGGTTTCTTTCAACGCCAATCGCCAGCGCCTGGATGATGTGCTGGCCATTGTAAGCAATAAGGCAAATTTTAGTTTTTCCTATAACAGTAATATACTCAAAAGAGATAGCCTCGTAAACTTAGTCATCGAGAACAAAACGGTTCGCCAGGTATTGAACCTTCTTTTCAATGGAAATTATGAATACAAGGAAAGTGGTAATTATGTTATCCTGCGAAGAGTAAGCCTTCAATTAACCACCGTTACCAAAACAGAGCCATCCAAAGAAAAAATATATACCATCTCCGGGTACGTAGTGAACAGCGAAACAGGAGAAAGATTAAGCAATGTAAGTATATACGAGACCAATCACCTTACTTCGACGCTGACGGATGACAACGGGAATTTTACACTGAAGCTAAAGGACAAATATCAAACATCATCGTTGGCCGTAAGCAGGGATGCTTATGAAGATACGGTAGTCAGCATTCAACCAAAATATGATCTGCAGTTGGTCATCGCTATTGTGCCGGTTGTAAATGAAATAATAGGTTCCACACCCAACAAATTTGAACAAGTAGATACAACCGGTAGTGCCATAACCAATGATTCAACTCCCGTGATTAAAAGTGCAGCCCCTGATGAAGTGGAAAAAACTCAAATGGGAAAATTTTTGTTGACTGCTAAGCAGAAAATACGAAGCCTGAACATGAAGAAATTTTTTACGGAGAAACCTTTCCAGTTCTCCGTCATTCCTGGCGTGAGCAGCCAGGGCAAAATGAGCGGCCAGGTAGTCAATAATTTTTCACTCAATTTATTTGGCGGTTATACGGCTGGTGTAAATGGTTTGGAAATAGGTGGCTTATTCAATTTGAATAAGAAAGATGTCCGTTATCTCCAGGCTGCAGGCTTGTTTAATATTGCCGGGGGGTCGATGACAGGTTTGCAAATCGGGGGTCTTCAAAACACCGTTTTGAAAAATGTAAAAGGTTTGCAGGCATCTGGTATTAATAATTTTGTAAAAGGAAACGTAAACGGCTTGCAGGTAGCCGGTATTGGTAATATAAGTGGAGGAACTATGAATGGTTTCCAGGCCGCTGGAGTTTTCAACTATCAAAACAGGAACTCAAACGGTATCCAGGTGGCGGGAGTTGGAAATATCGGTGGGGGAGAAGTGAAAGGGTTACAAATCGGAGGTGTATTTAATTATGCAAAGAAATTAAAAGGAGTGCAGATCGGGCTTATTAATATTGCCGACACTTCTGATGGTTACAGTATTGGTCTTATCAATGTAATATTAAAAGGCTATCATAAATTTTCTTTGTACACCAACGAAGTAACAAATGCCAATGCAGCATTCAAAACCGGTAGCCGAAGGTTTTATAGCATTTTGCAAGCGGGAACGAATGCTGGTAAAGAAGGAGAAAAGATATTCACCTTTGGATATGGACTGGGTACTGAAATGAACATCGCTAAATGGTTATCTGTAAATCCTGAGTTAGGTTCACAATACGTTTATCTCGGCACCTGGGATCACCTGAATCTGTTGAATAAATTGCATCTTAATCTCAATATCAAATTCGGAAAACGCTTTTCTGTTTTCGGAGGCCCTTCCTTTACTGCTTATTATTCTGAACAAATCGCTGCTGTCGGCGGATATAAGTATGATCTTGTTCCTCCATCCTATCATAGTTTCAGGTTAGGGAGTGATAAACTTCGTGGATGGTTTGGATGGAATGCGGGTATCAACTTGTTTTAATTCGGACGATAGGCACACGGATTACACGGATTAAAAAAATGATCGGCCCAATTCTTCGGGTGCATAACGACTTTTCTGTTATCAGTCTGTCATTCCGGGCCGCCCCGGAATCTTTTCCATAGTAAGCTTTTCGTAGAAAAAGGCACCCCGGTATCACCGGGGTGTGACATCGAATAGTTTCATGGTTTTGAACATTCATCCATCAGACCTATTCTGATAACAAGTATTTAACTTTTTTCAAAAGATTTATATAGGGGTTTAGGGAAAGCGGGTTGTCTCATTCATGATAGTCATTTATTCACGAAGCCTTAAAAATTTATGTTATGAAAAAAATCTTTTTACTTATGACACTTTCAGTCTTATTGCTTGTAGCCTGTGATAAAGAAAAAGTAGTTCAATCGGATGATCTTCCAGCCAATGCCAGCGGTTTTGTTACCACGCATTATGCCAGTAAACAAATCTTACAGGTGGTCAAAGAATTGGATAACCTGAAAACATATTTTCATGTTTATCTCAACAATGGATCCAAGCTTGATTTCAGCCGTAAGGGAGATATTAAAAAAATCGAAGGAGTGGAGGCTATACCCGATACAGTTATTCCATCGCTTATTCTGAATTACGTGGATACACATTATCCTAATGATTTCATCCGTGGCTGGGAAATTGAAGACGCTACACAGAATGTAAAATTATCAACCAGCATACAACTGGAATTCGATAAGAATGGCAATTTCCTGAGGGTTGACGGATAATTGGCACACGGATTACCCGGATGGGATTGATAAACACGGATTTTCTCCGCATTGGAGAGAACCCGTGACAATCCGTTTAATCCGTGCCATTTTACTTGATAAGTTGTGAAATATTTTCTCTCTTCAGAAACCTTTTCTTCCCTACTTTTGCGCAATTTGTTTTTAAAGAGCAGATTCTTTTTCAACTATGTCAACAGCCCGACCTATCGCTACTCTTCTTTTGCAGGATGGAACCGTTTGTTACGGAACCGCCTTTGGTGCCATTGGCACCACTACCGGGGAAATTTGTTTTAATACCGGCATGACCGGTTACCAGGAAGTATTTACCGACCCCAGTTATTATGGCCAGGTGCTGATCATGAACTCGGTTCATGTTGGTAACTATGGTGTAAAAGACGCTGACGTGGAATCAGACAACGTAAAAATAAAGGGGCTAATAGGCCGCAACCTGGAAGATCAATATTCCCGTAAACTGGCCAATGGTTCACTGGAGGGTTACCTTATCGCCAATAAGATCGTATCGATCGCTGATGTAGATACAAGAGCATTGGTCGCTCATATTCGTACCAAAGGAGCGATGAACTGTATCATTTCTTCTGAGATAACTGATATCGAAGAATTGAAAAAGAAACTCGCTGAAGTTCCTGATATGGATGGGCTCGAGCTGGCCTCGCATGTCAGCACCAAAGAAAGCTATGAAATGGGAGATAAGAATGCGTCGATCCGCATAGCGGTGATGGATTATGGAGTAAAAAGAAATATTCTGAATTGTATGGTGGAACGGGGTGCTTTTGTAAAAGTGTTTCCCGCAAAAACACCACTGGATAAGGTAAAGGAATTTAAGCCGCATGGGTATTTTATATCCAATGGGCCGGGAGATCCGGCGCCGATGGATTATGCCATTGCTTCACTAAAACAAATACTCAAAGAAGAAAAGCCCGTTTTTGGTATTTGCCTTGGTCACCAGTTGCTGGCATTGGCCAACGACATTCCAACTTTTAAAATGCATCATGGACACCGCGGTTTGAATCATCCGGTTAAGAACCTGGTAAGCGGCAGATCAGAGATTACAACACAGAATCATGGTTTTGGTGTAGACCCCGAAGCAGTGAAGAAAGCGGAGCATATTGAAGTAACCCACGTAAACCTCAACGATCAATCCATTGAAGGCATCAGGGTGAAGGGTAAACCAGCGTTCTCGGTACAGTATCACCCGGAAGCGACACCCGGTCCACACGACAGCCGGTATCTGTTTGATGATTTTATTGCGTTGATTAACGCCAATAGAGATTAATTTGCGTTAATTCGTGTAATCGCTTGCCTATAATGTTTCCTGAGCTACATACCGACCGTTTTTTATTAAAACAGATAGTATCGTCTGACCAGGCTTTTATTTTCAAAGGTTTGAGTCATCCTGATGTAACGCCATTTTATGGTGTGGCGTATAAAACTTTGGAAGATACCAAAAGGCAAATGTATTTCTATGACGATTTGTGGAGAGAGAAAAAGGGGATCTGGTGGAAGATTACTGATCGTATTACCAACGAACCTTTGGGTGCCTGCGGAATAAATAATTACCTGTCGGCTCATGAAAAAGCGGAGATCGGTTATTGGTTACTGCCCGAGTACTGGCGAAAAAAGATCATGTCGGAAGTAATGCCGGCAATGATTGGTCATGTATTTACGCATTGGAAATTGCATCGACTTGAAGCGGTGATTGAAGATGGTAATGAAACCAGCTGGAGGCTGGCGGAAAAATTGGGATTCAAATACGAAGGAAAATTGAGAGAGGCGGAAATTAAAAACGGCAAGCGGATCAACCTGCTCATGTATAGTTTACTGGCAACAGAGAGAAAATAAAGTTTCAATGGTATTCCTGTAAATTCGATGCTATGATAAAGATCGCTATCATCAATGGCCCCAATCTCAACCTGCTTGGTAAAAGAGAGCCTGGTATTTACGGCAATCAATCCTTTGAAGATTTTTTTGAAGAGCTGAAAGCGGCTTATCCGAACGTTTCTTTTTCATATTACCAGAGTAATATCGAAGGTGAATTGATCAATGAACTGCAAAGGGTAGGATTTGATCATGATGGTATCATCCTGAATCCCGGTGGATACACGCATACATCCGTTGCTATTGGTGATGCTATTGCCGCTATAAAAACACCCGTAGTGGAAGTGCATATCTCCAATGTGCATGCCCGGGAAGACTTTCGTAAACTTTCCCATGTATCAGGTAAATCGGTGGGCAGTATTATCGGGCTGGGGATGAAAGGTTATATGTTGGCTTTGGAATACTTACTATCATCGATAAAAGCCAAGTAGTTTGTGCTATTGCTTTACTCCTGTTCGTAATATTTCACCTTCTTTTCTTTTAAAAATTCCTTTATGATGTCCACATGGATACATTGACCTAAGTGGAGGAAAGAATAATCAGAAACTTTTTTTGTTTTGTTATTCAAAACAATTTCCTTGTCGATAAGATCAAAGCCAAGATGAAGATGTTTGGTAGAGAACTGCATTCCGTAAACAATCCCTTCTTTATTAAAAAGGGGGCCACCGCTTTGGCCTCTCAAGCCCGGTGTGCTTAACTCAATACCGAATAGCCCGTTTTCATCGGCCATGAAGCGGGTAACCATTCCGTCTATTGGAAATCTCGGCGATGCGGCTAAGCCTTCACTGGTCCATTCAATATCATCGGAGGCTTCATTAAATTTAAAATTAGTAAACTCGGGAAAGGGAAAGCCAAGCCGGCACAAATGTTCTCCCTGCCTGATGGCGGAAGAGTCTTTGATGAATACAGCATGTTCATTATATCGCAAGCTTTTATAATCATTGAATTTTAGAATGGCAAGGTCATGTTTTGGGTGCAAATGCCAGGTAAAGCCAGACATCGAATCCACACAATCAATAAAACTATTTTTCACCTGTACCAGCGATTCTTCCGTGTATTTGTATTTTAATTCAAGTCCTTTCAGGTGTTTTTTAAAATTGCCGTCTCTTGGCAATTTATCTCTCTCTGTTTTAAAACTGCTATATTGTTTATTCAGGTTGTCGGAAGCAGCCAGTAATTCAATAACATGTTTGCAGGTGATAGCATAGCCTTCTTCATTTATAAAAAATAAGGTAGCAGCGCCCGGGATTATCTTTTTGCCTCCATAGGTTCTTATGATGGAATGGATGGGCCGGGTGAATTGTGCTGCTTTTTCTATTGATTGGATGAACATGAATAACTGAATAAGCTTGATGAAAGGATAGGGTATTCCAGAATCAAAGTGTATTAATTATTATAACTATTTAAACGCTGTTCCATTTCTCGATGGAATAAAGCATATTTAAGTGTATCAAAGCCATTCCAGGAACATCCAAAATCTTGTATTTCAAATTTTTCATTTCTAATTTTTACAGAGTAAAAATCTTTCGTCGTGCATGCGGTGTTGTGATCTAACATTTTTAATTCTTTGATAAACTTATTTAAAGCCTGTATTTTATTGCTATCAACTGTAGTTGAATACCTGGTTTTGTTCAGCATTAATACTGCGCTCATTTTTCCATCAGTACTGGTGATTTTTAAACTACCTGTTTCACCACCAAAGCAGCCAATTGATTTATAGTTGACTGTTGCAATAATCTCAGGTTTTTTATTATCCAGGTTACAGGAAATAAAATTTATAGCAATAATAAACAGCAATATTGCTTTTAGAAACTTTAGTTTAAATAAAGTCTTATAAACAGAGAGCATTACTTATAAATTTAGTTTTCCGCTTTGTTCACCTGTACGGAGTATCGGGTAAATTTAAGGTACAACGTACTAATATAGCGTTAATAAGTTATTTCTCAAACTCCTTCGATCAAGTATTGATTATTGGCAGGCGATCAAATACTTTTTCATAAAAAGTAAACATGTCAGGAATAGCTACGTATAATAAAAAAACCCGCTCGAAAAAGCGGGCTTTTAATGTCCGAAAGAAAATTTTATGGAAATATTCCTAACTCAGCATAGCTCGTCGCCACTTTATTAATAGCCACTACATAAGCCGCAGTGCGCAGATCAGGTATCGCCGGGTTATTCTTCAATTCATTCATGATCTCGTGCGTGGCATTGACCATTGTTTCTTCCAGACCGCTATATACCAGGTCCACTTCATCAGCGCCATGGACAATGTATTCTTTTTCCTTTTCATTCATTTTTCTGCCGGACAGTGCTTCCATTTGTCCAACGATATGGGAGTTCATATTTTCATTAAAACGTTTTTCCAAACGTCCGTAGCGAACATGGCTCAGATTTTTCAACCATTCAAAATAAGATACTGTTACACCACCTGCATTCAGGTACATATCAGGAATCACCAATACTCCTTTTTTAACCAATATGTCATCCGCTTCGGGTGTCAGGGGTCCATTGGCTGCTTCACCAATGATTTTCGCTTTTATTCGTTGGGCATTATCTCCATCTATCACGTTTTCAAGAGCAGCAGGAATTAAAATATCACAATCCATTTCCAGCATATCTTCTTTTTTTGAGAATTGGCTAGCCTTCTGGTATTTAAGAATACTGCCACTGGCTTTACGGGAGTTAAACACGTCATCTATATCAAGTCCCTGCTGGTTGTAGATAGCCCCATCATGTTCAGATAAACCAACAATGATAGCGCCTGCATCCTGGAAGAATTTAGCGGAGTGATAGCCCACATTACCCAATCCCTGCACCGCTACTCTTTTTCCTTCAACTCCCGTGGTTAATCCTAATCCTTTCATCACATCTTCCATACCACATACTTCACGGATGCCGAAAAATACACCGAGACCGGTAGCTTCACGGCGACCGCGAACACCACCTTGTGTTACTGGTTTACCCGTTACACAACCAGCCGCATCAATTTCACCTGGGTGCATGGCACTATAGGTATCCTGTATCCAGGCCATTTCTCTTTCGCCGGTTCCGTAATCAGGCGCCGGTACATCGGTACCAGGTCCTATGAAATTTTTCTTGATTAGTTCTGCCGTATAGCGGCGGGTTATTTTCTCCAGTTCATAAGCGGAATATTTTTTGGGATTGATCCTGATACCGCCTTTACCCCCGCCAAAAGGAACGTTTACGATGGCGCATTTGTAAGTCATGAGTGCCGCCAGTGCCATTACCTCATCCTGGTTCACCTCAGCAGCGAAACGAATACCACCCTTGCAGGGTGTTTTGTGATGCGAGTGTTGTACGCGATAGGCTTCTATAACTTCAATGGTTCCATCATCTCTTTTTAGTGGAAAACGCATTTGATACACTGCGTTGCATTCCCTGATCTGGCTGAGAATGCCTGATTCCCATTTGGTGAATTTGGCGGCTTTGTCGAAGTTTCTTTCTACCGCACCGAAAAAACTGTAATTGTCTGACATAAGTTCATTTTTTGATTTTCAAATAGCAAGGGTTTTTTTAAATAGGTAAGTTGGAATTTGAAATAAGCAAAGTGTTTGAAAGTCAAATGCCCGTTGCTTATTGTATGTTGGTTATCGTTATAAATTTTTATGTCAAGCTATAGTAGTACTATCATAGTCTGTCGCCGCTCATAACGACCGCGTTAACTTTACGCCTCTGCCTGGCACTTTTGAAAAGCTTTTGTTCAATCATACTCTCCTGGAGGCGAGGGCTATTTACTGTTCTTCTCTCCTTAGCCTGTCGGAGGATGGAGAGTTTAAGCGAGGTTATCTTTCTCCACCTTACTAATCTTCCTCTCCAACCTGACGATGTACAATATGAGCCCCGCCAATATCGTAACCATTACTGCAACCACTACATATATACGTCCACTACTGCGCATCGTTTCTCCAACGACCGATTTGCCTTTTCCTTCCTGAGCCTGTATAAATAAGCTGACCAGTAATAATGATAAAAGAAAAAATAATGTTCTGATCTTTTGCATCCTGTTCGTTTTTTTATTTGCTATAGCCGTTGTAAATTGTTTAGCTCATCAGCTTCTTTTCTTTCAATAAGCTTATCCGGATTTTTAAAGTGGTGATCCAAACGCCTAATAGAGCCCATCCAACAAAAGCCGGCAATTCTACAATACGCATGGTAGAGCTAACATCTTTAAAATTTAAAGCCGGGTTTCCTTCCTGGCCCGGATGCAAACTCGGCAATAACCTCGGCATGATCCAGATAGTGGGAAATAACATGGCATAAGCGAATATGTTATAGACGGCACTGATCCTTGCTCTCTTATCCATGTCGGTGATAGAATCACGCAATACCATATAAGCAAAATAGATCAGCAAGGCTATAGCAGTGCCGATCAGTTTCGGTTCTCTTGCCAGGGCGCTGAAAGATTGAAACAAACGATTATTGGGATCGGCCCATGTGTAGCTCATCCAGATAGTACCGGTAGCATAACCCAATAAACCGAATAATATACCCATGGTAGCGTATTGCCGGGAATAGATATCGTATTTAATATTTAATGTCCGGAGATATTTTACACCATTCACTACAGATACCGTGAATAAGGTCATCATCGCCATCCACATGCCCACATGAAAAAATAAATTACGGCTGGTTTCTTCCAGTGCCGGAAGATCAGGCACTTTTATCAAAAGACCGGCTATGAATGTAAAAAGCAATAATAGGACGCAAAGGATCTTCCACCAGGATTTATACATGTAGTTTTTTTCATTGGCCATGGTTCGTTGCTGTTAATGAGTAAAGTGGAGCAAAATTAAGGTGGTGCTGTTAATCCACCCTAATTTTTCCTAAACTATTAATATCAGCTATCGGCCCTGTTTTTTGCAAGAAAAGCAGGAAGCGGCTAAATTTTTTTTAATAAAAACTAATAAAGCATGGTGATCTTAAAATAGTAGCGTAAAACGACATGGGAGAATAAAACCAGCGTTATTCATTTTTGACATTTTCCCGGCTTTCGCTGTTCAACAATCAGGATCACTAGTCCTTCCACAAAAAAGGAAACAGGATAACTGACAATAGCATGACCAAAATGTCCAGCGCAACGAGCAGCAATATATTTTCGGCATGTATAGTCAACACAGGATTGAAAGCGGCGTTGGACAATTGCATTAGCAACGTTAATTGGGGAATAATCAGCGGAAAACCCAGTACCGCCATGATAGCTGCGTTTTGTTGTGCCCTGGCGGCAATAGCCGCTAAAAAAGTAAAGACCAAACTAAGGCTCCAGCCACCCAGTAACACCAAACCGACAAAAGCGCCGGCTTTTACCATCGGGTTACCCAAAAACAAACTAAACAGCATCAAACTCAGCAAGCTCATGATCAGCATCAGCAGGGAATTGAAAAGCAATTTCGCCAGTACAAAGTTGACGGGTGAGGCGATCGAATAGAAATAAAGCATCCTTCCTTTACTTTCCTGCAAAAAACTTTTAGCTACGGCATTGATGCAAATAAACAGCTGGATCACCCAAAACAAACCATTCCATACTTTACTTTCAGGTTCATCAATAGCCATGAAAAGAACAAAAATGGTAGCGCCTATGTATAACAGGATGCCATAAAAACTGTATTGCTGTCTTACTTCTAAGAGCAGGTCTTTTTTGAAAAGAGTGTATATATGCTTTACGGATGCGATCTTAAATTGATTTGACCGCGAAAATAATACTAAAAGTCAGCCGCTAAAGTTCTATTTTGGCGGCTCATCAAATTGATACCAATGAAAAAAATCGTTTGGTTGCCTGTCATCATCATGATATTGATTGCTGTTACAGGTATGCAGTCCTGCAAGAATTCTGACGCATCAGCCGGTTCCGTGTTAAAATTCAACCTGGAGAAAGACAAGCGGTATGACTATGAAATTATATGGGATATGGACCAGAAAGTAATGGACAAGGATAGTAAGATCAACTTGCTGGCTGGTTATTCCTTTGAAGTAACAGACGAAAAGGATAATATAAAAACTCTAAGAGGTGTATATCATAATTTCAGGCTCTATATGAAAATAATGGACATGGAGATAGATATCGACACGGAAAAGCCTGTTGAAAATACAACCGGGGATGATCAAATGGCTATAATGAAAAAGCTATTTACCGGTATCAAAGGGAAGGCATTTACGATGAAAGTGGATGAAGAAGGTAAGGTGCTTTCAGTAAGCGGCTTTGATGAAATAATAAAAGGCATGATAGATTCATCAGGAGTAAATGAAGACATGAAATTGCAAATGAGAGCCTCCTTGCAGGATCAATTTAATGAACAGGAATTAAAAAATCAATTTGCCCAGGTGTTTATGATATTTCCGGGTAAAATGGTTAAAGTGGGAGATAGCTGGCAAAAGAATTACCGGATGGGAGGTAAAACACCTGCCAACTTTTCCACGACTTATACCGTGAAAAAAATGGAAGCTGGCCAGGTATTATTGGATGCAAAAACTGCCATAGCATCTGCAGGAGGAGAAACGGAAGTAACAGGAACGCAAACAGGAACTTTATTAGTGGATGGTAAAAACGGGCTCGTTATCGATGCTGAATTCAACCAGGACATGGATGCGAAAATGAAGGATTTTAGCATCAAAATAAACGGTAGAGGAAAGATCAGGGGAAAGGAGAGGTAGGGTGCATAGAAGTTGGATGCCGGCAGTCCGAAGTCAGAAAGCGAGTCTGACTCCAGCACCCGATAGCTATACGTCACTATTTATTTTTCTCATTGTAACAGATCCTGCATCTTGGCTCATATACATCCGTTGCCCCAAGCATCATCTGATCTTCGTTGGGAATTTTTCGGTAGGAATAATTGGCGATATGCCCGCATTTAACGCAGATGGCGTGCAGCTTGGTGACAAAGTCTGCCTTAGCCAGCAGAAAAGGCATCTGGCCAAAAGGTTTGCCGGTAAAATCCATGTCCAGGCCGGCAACAATGACACGGATACCGTGGTAAGCCAATTGATCACATACATTGGGTAATTCATCATCAAAGAACTGGGCCTCATCAATACCGATCACATCTACATCCTGCGCCATCAGTAATATTTCCTGCGAATTGCCGATAGGAGTAGATTGGATCACATTCGTATCATGCGATATGATCTTTATTTCATCATAACGTATGTCAATTGCCGGCTTGAATATTTCTACTTTCAGGTTGGCTATCTTTACTCTTTTAAGCCGGCGGATCAGCTCTTCGGTCTTGCCACTGAACATAGATCCGCAGATCACTTCTATCCAGCCGCGACGTTCACCCCGTATATTGGGTTCAATAAACATTGTTAAGATTTTTCGTTTTCAGAGCTCGTAATCAATTTATTGGCAAAGTGTTTGTAGATTTAAGGACGCTGATTTCGGGGATTAAGCAGGAAAGCACCAATTTTTTTCAGAATAATAAGGTAAGTTTGATGATGTGCCAGCTATCGGCGAAATCCTTTTAATCATTTAAATCCGGTTTTTAATCAGTGCTCCAAAAGTAGCAAAATGGAACGAATAGAAATCTTGATATCCAAATTAAATGAACAGTATCAACAGAAGGCCCCTTCTGAACAAATGCTCTTTACGCTGCAGCTACTGCAAAACGAACTGATCTCAAAACAACAAGGCAATAAAACATTAGGTACATCAAAGGTTTCCGTTGTGATGCCTACCGTGATGAAGATGGATGCATCCGCTTATGAGAAATACGCACCAAAACCGTTAGAAAAGCCGGCGGTACACGAAGTGAAAGAAACGTTATTGGTGGATAAAGAATCTGTTTCTATCGTACAGGAAAACGGGCAACTGGATATGGTATTTGATCCTATGATGGAAATACCGACTTTGTCGCACCAGCTAAAAGCAAAAAATGGAGATGCGCAGGGTGAGTCGATAAATGACCGATTGAAACAAGGCAAGGCTGAGTTGATGGAAGTACTGAAAGAAACACCTATCAAAGACCTCCGTAAAGCCATCGGCATCAACGACCGCTTCTTATTTATCAACGATCTTTTCCGCGGCGACGAAGTGATGTATGAACGCAGCATTAAAACTATCAATAGCTTTAACATCTATCCCGAAGCTGAATACTGGATTAGCCGTGAACTAAAAGTAAAATTGGGTTGGGACAATGATCTTGCTGCCGTCGCGCAATTTGATCAGTTGGTTAAAAGGCGGTTTTCCTGAATGAATTTCATTATTTTCTCCGTAGCTCCCTTGTTTGCATAAACATATTTCCGGGCACTTTCACTACTACTTAGATATAGCTTTTCATCCTGCAGTAATTTTTTAATAGTCGTTATACCATCTTCTGCATTATTAATGCTGATAGCTCCTCCTGTATTGATCAGATCCATCGCCTCGTTGAATTTATGATAGTTTGTACCAAATAGAACGGGTTTGCCATATACGGCAGCCTCCAGGGTATTGTGAATGCCTTTTCCAAATCCACCACCGATATAAGTGATATACGCGTATTTATACAGGCGGGATAGCATACCAATATTGTCAATGATAAGAATGTTCGAATTTGGATGCTCAGGGTTTAAATGTTGTCCGAAGGGACTCTCCAAAGGAGTCCTTTCGGACCTTTGGAGAAGTTGCGAATACAATACAGCTTCAGGAAAAAGTCTCTGAAGTTGTGCGATATGTTCTTTATTTATTTCATGAGGGGCGATGATAAGCTGCAATAAAGGGTCACTAATGGCCTGCATTGTTTTCTGTAATATATCTTCATCTTCGGGCCAGGTACTGCCGGCAACAATTGTTTTCCTGTTAGCAATGAACTGTTCAATAACAGGAATGGCTGCTGAATTTTCAGCAATTTCAATTACCCGGTCAAAGCGGGTATCACCGGAAACACTACAGTTGTGGTTAATGCCTATTGAAGCCAGCATTTTTTTTGAAGCTTCCGTCTGCACAAACAGATGTTGAAAAAAGAAAAGCATCTTTCGTTGCAGTCCGCTATACCATTTAAAGTAGCCTGAGTCCTCACGAAATAATGCCGATACCAGCAGCAATGGAATGTTTCTTTGTTTTACTCCCTTTAAATAATAATACCAGAATTCATACTTTACAAATATCACCAGGGAGGGGTTTACGATATTTAAAAAACGTTTCGCGTTTTGAACTCCATCCATCGGCATATAATATACCCAATCGGCGCCTTTGTAGTCTTTCCTTATTTCATAACCTGAAGGCGAAAAGAAGGTCAGGAGTAATTTATAATCCTTATACCTTGATCTGAGTTCTTCTAACAACGGCCTTCCCTGTTCAAATTCTCCCAGAGAGGCGCAGTGTATCCAGATAATTTTATTATTAGCTGTAATGGCTGTTTCAAGCTTTTCAAAAATATTTTTCCTGCCAGTAACCCATTTTTTTGCTTTACCGTCAAAAAGACCAGCTATGCGGACGCCAGCTTTGAAAACGAGGAGAAAGATGTTGTAAAAAAAAAGCTCCAAATCGTTGATTTTAGCCCATGCTTTCATCATCATTCCGATAAGGATCGGAAAAGCTGAAGATAAATTCAGCACGGGAGGGCAAAAGTAAAGTCAAACTATGAAACTACCTGTATTTTACTATTTTTGCGCCGCTGAAAGTTAATAGTCAAATAGGTCAAATTAGTCAAACAAGCAAAACCGGTATCAAAAGTTTCCTGGTTTTATGACTTATTTGACTTTTATGACTTACGAAATGGGGCAAAATACAACTATAAATTCTCTCATACATGCGTCCTGTTCAGATGGTAGATACTAAAACACAGTATCAAAAAATAAAGGCGGAAGTAGACAGCGCCGTAATACAGGTAATGGAAAGCTCTGCCTTTATCAATGGAAAACCCGTACAGGATTTTGCTGCCAACCTCTCATCTTATCTTAATATTAAGCATACGATCCCCTGTGCTAATGGAACGGATGCTTTACAGATAGCCATGATGGCTTTGGATCTGCAACCGGGCGACGAAGTGATTACGCCTTCTTTTACTTACATCGCAACCACGGAAGTTATCGCCCTGCTCCGGTTAACACCTGTTTTCGTGGAAGTGGATTCAAAGACTTTTTGTATTAATCCTGCTGAGTTGGAAAAAGTGATTACTCCCAAAACAAAAGCCATTGTACCCGTTCATTTATATGGCCAGGCTGCTCCGATGGAGGAAATAATGGCGATTGCAAAAAAACACGGCTTGTATGTGATAGAAGATAACGCCCAGGCAATTGGGTGTGACTATACTTTTTCCGATGGTACTAAAAAGAAAACGGGAACGATCGGGCACATAGGTGCGACTTCATTTTATCCTTCTAAAAACTTAGGTGCTTTTGGTGACGGCGGAGCTATTGTTACCAATGACGATGCGTTAGCCGGCAAGTTAAAAATGATCGCCAATCATGGGCAAAGCCGACGCTACTATCATGATGTGGTGGGCTGTAATAGCCGCCTTGACACCATCCAGGCTGCTATATTGGATATTAAACTTAAACATCTTGATGAATACAATACTGCACGACGAGCAGCGGCTGATTATTACGATAAAGCCTTTGCCAATCATCCAAAAATAAAAACGCCGTTCAGAGCGATTTATTCAAAGCATGTATTTCACCAGTATACATTGTTGCTGGAAGACGGGAATAATTCATCCAAACTAAGGGAAGGGTTGAATGAATTCTTAGCCGGTCATAAAATACCTTCCATGATCTATTACCCGGTACCCGGTCACCGGCAAAAAATGTTTGAACATTTTGACACGAATTCACAGGACATGCCGGTTACTGACTGGCTTACAGAAAGAGTGATCTCCCTGCCGGTGCATACGGAACTGGATGAAGAGCAATTGCAGTTCATCACAACAAAAGTCCTGGACTATTTAAAATCTTAATCATCACTATAACCCAAAGCATTCATGAAAATCGCGGTAGTTGGAACAGGATATGTAGGATTGGTAACAGGAACCTGTTTCGCGGAGACAGGTAATACAGTAACCTGCGTAGATATTGATGTTAATAAGGTAACCAAGCTCATGAGCGGAGAGATCACTATCTATGAGCCTGGCCTCGAAAAAATTTTCCTTCGCAACCTGAAAGAAGAACGTTTATTTTTTACCACTAAACTGGCCGATGGTATTAAGGATGCTTCTATTATTTTCCTCGCATTGCCAACTCCGCCGGGAGAAGATGGATCGGCTGACATGAAATATGTTTTAGGGGTAGCCGCAGATCTTGGGAAAATAATAAAGCCCGGCGATTATAAAGTGATCGTTGATAAAAGCACCGTTCCTGTTGGCACTTCTGAGAAAGTAAGAGCAACTATTTTGGAAAGTGCTTTTAAAGCCTCCCCCAACGGGGGAAGTTTGGAGGGGGCCTTTGATGTTGTCTCTAATCCCGAATTTTTGCGTGAAGGAGTAGCCGTAGAAGATTTTATGAAACCTGACAGGGTTGTAGTAGGCACTAATTCAGAGCGGGCTAAAAAATTGATATCTGAATTATTCGCTCCTTTTGTTCGCCAGGGCAATCCCGTGATATTCATGGATGAACGTTCGGCTGAATTAACCAAGTATGCGGCTAATTCATTCCTCGCCACCAAAATATCGTTCATGAATGAGATCGCTCAATTGTGTGAGCTGATGGGAGCCGACGTGGATATGGTGCGACGCGGTATCGGAAGCGACGACAGGATCGGCAAGCGATTTTTATTTCCCGGTATTGGCTATGGCGGCAGTTGTTTTCCCAAAGATGTGCAGGCTTTGGTCAAATCATCCAATGATATCAACTATGATTTTAAGATATTGAATGCCGTAATGGAAGTAAATGAAAAACAAAAACTGCATTTGCTTCCCAAGATCAAAAAATATTTTAATAACAAATTAAAAGGAAAACATTTCGCCTTATGGGGACTGGCTTTTAAACCCAATACGGATGATATACGAGAAGCGCCGGCTTTGTATATGATCGATGCGTTGCTGGCGGAAGGTGCCACCGTTACCGCTTTCGATCCTGAGGCTATGAGTAATGTAATGCAAACAGTGGGGGATAAAATCAATTATGCGGAGAGCCAGTATGCGGCACTGAAAGGTGCGGATGCATTGATCATCGCAACAGAATGGAATGAATTCCGTACACCTGATTTTCAGAAGATCGTTTCCGGTCTTAAAAACAAAGTCATTTTTGACGGCCGCAATCTTTTCGATATGCCTGCTATCCGTGAACTGGGTTTTCATTATGAAAGTATCGGAAGAGCTGTCGTTAATAAAAACTAACTATTCTATGGAACAAAAAAGGATTCTTATTACAGGAGCCGCTGGTTTTTTGGGTTCTCACTTGTGTGATCGTTTTATTAAGGAAGGTTACAAAGTGATCGGTATGGATAATCTCATCACCGGCGATCTTAAGAATATTGAACACCTATTCAAGCTTGAACAGTTTGAATTTTATCATCATGATATAACTAAGTTTATTCATGTTCCGGGCGATCTTGATTATATCCTGCATTTCGCATCACCCGCCAGCCCGATAGATTATTTAAAAATCCCTATTCAAACGTTGAAAGTTGGTGCCATGGGTACTCATAATTGCCTGGGACTTGCTAAAGCGAAAAATGCAACAATGCTGGTGGCGTCAACGAGTGAAGTGTATGGTGATCCGTTGGTGCATCCGCAAACAGAAGAATATTGGGGCAATGTAAACCCGGTAGGTCCAAGAGGTGTGTATGATGAAGCCAAACGTTTTATGGAATCTATTACGATGGCTTATCACACTTTTCACAACGTGGATACGAGAATTATTCGCATCTTCAATACCTATGGCCCCAGAATGCGGTTGAACGACGGTAGAGCTTTACCGGCATTTATTGGCCAGGCCCTGCGTGGTGAGGATATGACGGTGTTTGGAGACGGATCACAGACAAGAAGTTTTTGTTTTGTTGACGACCTGATCGAAGGCATTTATCGTTTATTGCACAGCGATTACCACTTGCCTGTCAATATCGGTAACCCCAATGAAATCTCATTAAAAGATTTCGCCGAGGAAGTACTTGCTCTTACGGGTAATGCCGTTAAGATCATATACAAACCTTTGCCCGTGGATGATCCAAAACAAAGACAGCCGGATATTACGAAGGCCAGGGAATTATTGGGATGGGAGCCCAAAGTAAGCAGGAAAGAAGGTTTGAAGATCACTTATGATTATTTCCGGTCCTTGCCGAAAGAGGAATGGAACAAACTGCCCAAAGAATTTGTCAGCAGGAAATAAATCTGCGGACATACGCATATACTTTTATACCCATTTAAACGTTTAGATTTTCCATGTACCAGGAATTAATCGATAAGAAGGCCAAACTCGCCGTGATAGGCTTAGGATATGTTGGATTGCCCATTGCACTGGAATTCGCCAGGAAGCTTTCTGTCATTGGATTTGATATCAACGCCAAAAGGGTGGAGATGATGAAGCAGGGAGTTGATCCCAGCAATGAACTGGAGAAAGAAGCTTTCGACGGATGCGACATAACCTTTACCAATTCGCTGGATACCTTAAGAGAAGCAAAATTTTTTATTGTCGCGGTACCTACGCCGGTGGATGAACATAATGTACCTGATCTTATTCCTGTACAAAGAGCATCTGAAACGATCGGCAAAGTCATTAAGAAAGGAGACTACGTGGTTTTTGAATCCACGGTTTATCCTGGTTGCACCGAAGAAGATTGCTTACCCATCTTCGAAAAAATGTCGGGTTTAAAAAATGTGGTTGACTTTAAATTAGGATATTCTCCTGAAAGGATCAACCCGGGTGATAAATTGCATACGCTGGCTACGATTGTAAAAGTAGTTTCCGGTTGTGATGCTGAATCATTGGAACAAATCGCTAAAGTATATGAACTGGTGGTAGAGGCCGGTGTTCACCGTGCATCATCTATCAAAGTAGCGGAAGCGGCCAAGATCATTGAAAATACTCAACGGGATCTGAATATAGCCCTGATGAATGAGCTGTCTATCATTTTCGACAGGATGAATATTAATACGTTTGAAGTATTGGAAGCCGCTGGTACCAAATGGAATTTTCTAAAGTTTCAACCGGGGCTGGTAGGTGGTCATTGTATTGGAGTAGATCCTTATTATCTTACTCATAAAGCCAATGAACTGGGTTATAAATCGCAGGTTATCCTGGCGGGCCGTACTATCAATGATGATATGGCGAATTATGTAGCTCAAAAAATCGTGCAGCATATTATAAAAACAGTGGGGGATGTAAAATCAGCAAGGGTATTGATCAAAGGAGCTACATTCAAGGAAAATGTCAGTGATATTCGTAATTCCAAAGTAGCGGATGTGGTAAAAGCGTTGAAGACTTTTTATGTAAATGTAGATGTAGAAGATCCTCATGCGGATTCGAAAGAATTACAGCATGAATACGGTTTTGGTCTTGCTGATACCATCGGGAAGGAATATGATGCTGTTATCATCACCGTGCCGCATGCTGATTATATTTCTCACGGCGATGATTATTTTTGCGGAATTACCAAACCTCATGCATTGATAGCTGATCTGAAAGGAATTTACCGGAACAAAATTATTAACAGAAAATACTGGAGTTTATAATTATGCCATTTACTACTACCGACATACCAGGACTCCTGGTCTTTGATCCAAAAGTATTCGCGGACAGCCGTGGTTATTTTTTTGAATCCTACAACGAAAAACTATTCGAACAGCAGGGTATCGCTTTCAGATTTGTACAGGATAATCAATCGTCGTCTTCGTATGGTGTGATACGTGGGTTGCATTACCAGTTAAATCCTCATGCGCAAACCAAGCTGGTCCGTGTTTTATCCGGGAAGATATTAGACGCAGCAGTGGATGTACGCAATGGTTCGCCAACCTACGGTAAGGCTTTTACCATTGAGTTGTCCGCCGAAAACAAAAAGCAACTCTTCGTGCCTAAAGGATTCGCACATGGTTTTTCCGTGTTAAGTGAGAGAGCTGAAGTATTGTACAAATGCGATGGCTTTTATAGCAAAGAAAGTGAAGGTGGTTTTCGCTTTGATGATCCGGCATTGAATATTGACTGGCAAATACCCCATGATAAAGCTATCATTTCCGATAAGGACCAGGTATTGCCTTTTTTGGAATCAGTTAAAACCAACTTTACATTTTAAAGAATGGTCATGCGAAAAAAAATATTGGTAACAGGCGCCAACGGGCAGTTAGGTATGGAATTGCAGCAACTGGCGAAAGCATATACCCTGTTTGAATTTATTTTCACTACCCGGGAGGAAATGCCATTGGATAACCCGGAGGCTATTACGAATTTTATCGCTAAACAGCAGCCACAGTATTTTATTAATTGCGCCGCCCATACTGCAGTGGATAAAGCAGAATCGGAAAAAGAATTAGCGTATCAAATAAACGCTGAAGCTCCCGGCACTATAGCTAAGGCCTGCAAAGAGAATAATGTTCAGTTGATCCATATCTCTACCGATTATGTATTCAATGGAACCGGCAGTGTTCCTTATAAAGAAGAGGATGCGACGGACCCGGTAAACCTTTATGGGGATTCTAAATTGCAGGGAGAGAAAAAAGTAATGGAGTTCAATCCCGGTTCTATTATCATCCGCACAGCCTGGGTATATTCTGAATTTGGAAAAAATTTCGTCAAAACCATGTTGCGGCTGATGGCTGATAAAGACCAGATGGGCGTGGTAAGCGATCAATCAGGTACGCCTACTTATGCCGCAGACTTAGCCGAAGCTATTCTGCAGATAATTTCCTCGCAGCAATGGACAGCCGGCATTTATCATTTCAGCAATGAAGGTAATATCACCTGGTATGATTTTGCAGTAGCGATCAAAGAATTATCAGGCAGTAATTGTAAAGTAAATCCTATAATCACTTCCCAATTCCCAACACCGGCCAAGCGGCCTTCTTATTCCGTATTGGATAAAACGAAGATCCAGCGAATGTTTAATATCCCGCCCAAAGACTGGAAAGCAAGTCTTTCCATTTGCCTTCAAAAACTGAAGGGCTAAAATATCTCTACTTATCATTTCCATTTATTGCTGATTTCCGCCAGTTATTGACCGGGCTCCGCCGGGGATACAGTATGGCTGGTTGCTGCTTTTAAAGCCAGGTAATTTCATCCTGAATTTAAAAACAGCAATATGAAAAAGTTAATTTCTGTCTGCCTTGCAAGTACATTTTTCCTCAACGTTTCCTTTGCTCAATTGGGCGATATATTAAAGAGAAAAGCGGGAGAAGGTACCAAACAAGGAGCCACGATTGGTACGGAAAAAGCGATTGACAAGGGCATTGATAAACTTTTTTCAAAAAAGGACAAGAATAAAAAGAAGGGTGATACCGCCAGCTCCAATCCGGCAAGCGATCCTTCCGTTCATGCGCCTGTTACGGATACTCAACCAACTTCATCCATAAAGGCATACAGCAAGTACGATTTTATTCCCGGTGAAAAAATACTGGCCTACGATGATTTTGCGGAAGATGCTGTTGGTGACTTTCCCGGCAAATGGACTACTAATGCTTCGGGAGAGATCATGACGGTCGATCATTTCCCCGGTAAATGGTTGAATATTTCCAAACAAGGATTTTTCATCCCCCAGTTCATCAAGAGCCTGCCCGATAATTTTACTGTTGAATATGATCTGCTTTTCCTTCCACCTTCCAAAGCAGAAGGCCCAAATACGGCTGCCGTAAGTTTCCAGGTGATCAATGCCCCGGCTGGTAAACCCAATTTCGATTATGGTCCGGATCGCGGTTATTTTGAACTGGATCCTTATATGAATACTGTAAACATTGCCAGTTACACGAAGACAGGAGAAAAAATTATTAGCAATGAATTCAAAGCGGCTGGTGTAAACAGAACCAAACTTTTCAATTATCATATTGCCATCTGGCGGCAAAAAGGGAGACTGCGTGTTTATCTCAATGAGATGAAGCTGGTAGATGTTCCTTCGTTATTGTCAGCAGATATAAAATACAATGCCATTCGTTTCAACACCGGTTTGAACAATGATGGCAGTACCTGGCTGATCAGCAATTTCAAATATGCATCAGGTCTGCCTGATACCCGCAATAAGTTAATGACGGAAGGAAAATTTTCTACCACCGGAATTTTATTTGATGTCAACTCTGCTGTTATCAAGGCATCTTCTTACGGCACACTGAAAGATATAGCCACAGTATTAAAAGATAATGGGAGTGTAAACGTAAAGATCGTTGGTCATACCGATAGCGATGGTGACAATACCGCGAATCTTGATCTGTCAAAGAAAAGGGCCGAAGCGGTGAAAACGATACTTTCCAAAGAATTTGGTATTGATGAAAGCCGTATGCAGACTGATGGAAAAGGAGAAACTCAACCGGTTGTTCCCAATACAACTTCGGAAAGCAAGGCACAGAACAGGAGAGTGGATTTTATCAAATTATAAACATCGACAAATAAATTCTATTTATATGAACAAAATATTTCTTTTCCTGCTCTTTTCGCTACTGGCTGAAAAAAATTTTGCACAGTGCCGCAAGATTATCATGACCACTTTTGACAATATCATAGAAGTGCTGTATGACAAAGACGGGCGTCTTTCTATGATACAAGGTGACGATGACAGCGAAGATGAAGGCCCTCATGCGTATCATTTTATCACTACCGCGAAAGGCCTTACGATACCTGTGAACCAGGAGGGACTGAATGTGACTGACAACGGAGACGGAAAATATATTCTTGTAATGGGCGAAGAGGGCCATAAAAGTAATTTTAGAATCAATCAGAACGGGCAAATTGAGTATTGGGACTATTGGATGACTGAAGATGATGAATCATCGTTAAAACAAACAAACTACACCTATGATGCTCATGGCAACCTCCTTAAAATGGTATGGGACGGTAAACTCAGTCATGCGACTGATCATGGAGAATTGACCGCTACATTTAACCTCCGCAGGCCCGGTATTCTTTTGAAGGGAGGCACTATGCGTTTTCTTGCTGAAATGCCGGTCATTACTTTCCCGATGACAAATACCAACCAGATCACAAGTTGGAATTATGTTCAAACAATAACAGTCGCGGCCAGCACAAAAGTGATAGGACGGGATAAACAGGGAAATGACATCATAAAACAAATACCAGAGAAAAAAATAAACATCAATAAAACAAAAAATTTCGCCTATACCTATAACAGCAACGGCGAGTTGACCGGGATAGCGGTAACAGGAACGGGAAGTAAGCCGGCAACTTATAAAATTAAGTACAGCACCGACAAATGTGATGACAAATAAGCATTAACCATCAAAATATATTACAGTGAAGACAAAACTAAACACCTGCTTAATAGTAAACACACATTTTTCGCCAGTTATACCTGCTGGAATTAAATTTTAATCATTAAACTTTTATAAAATGAAAGCAAAATCAACTTGTCCTGTAATTTTCTTTGCCGTACTCTTAGTGGCGGCATGTAAAAAGGACAAAGAAAAACAAGATTGTGAAATCAAAAATTACGGAACGATTAAGGTGAATACTTTGTATCCATCTGACGAATATACTATCGAAGTAAATTATCGTATAAAAACTATAAATGCGGGGCATTTGAGCGACACAATGAATGTCGGTCCCGGGGCGGTGGTTGTGGAAATTTTTAATAAAAGCAAAGGCGATGTATCATCACAGCCATTGAACATAGAGACCTGTAAAGAAGCAGTTGTGAATTCCGCGAATTAAGTGCATTGCCAAGTTGCAGGGTTAAGTACAGTATTATTTATCACCGAAAATTAATTGTATGAAAAAAATATTTTTCCCATTTGGTATTTTTATTTTATCCTTATCCTCCTGTACAAAAAGTACGGATGTGGTCTTTAACCCCACACCGCCGCGCAGCAATGAAACCCCTGTTTCCAATTTTGCTTTCAAACAAAATGGTGGCGCCGAAATTAAACCAAATTTTAATTTGGTAACCACTGCTACGGATTATCCAACCGAGTACGGGATAGAATTTACCGCGGCGAAAAAAGGAGTTGTGTATGCCGTAGGTTTCAGGATGCCACAAGCCGGTAAATATTATGTGTCACTCTGGGATGTGGCTACTAAAACATTGCTGCTTCGTGATTCGGTTGAGTATGGTGACCCGTCTAAATTTTTATACAAAGATTTTTCAGTACAAGGCAAAGAGGTTGCTATAGAGAAGAACAAAAAATATATGGCCAGTGTATTTGTGCCCAGGTCCGCCACAGGATCGCCGCAGTCTGATTATACGTTGTTTCAGCCTGGTATTGATAATTGGGTTCCTCTAACAAGTAGCAATATCACTATTAGCAGCAGTTATTATAAGAAAGAAGATTTCCCAGCCTATCCTGATGTGCCGGTATAGCACCGCGATGTACTGTCAGGATTGGTGGATATAGGATTTTATGCCACGCAATATTAAACTTCAACTTAAATACAATGAAAACATTTCAATCAACCGCGTATGTATTGGTAATTGCTCTATCCTTTTTTGGTACATCGTGCAAAAAAGATAAAAACGATACTACTGCTTACAAAAACAATTTTGCCTTAGCAGTTACTGGTTCGTCCTGGACCGCTTCTTCTGTTTCAGCCACCGTAAACGAAGCGTCAAATGCCATTGTAATAACAGCTTCAGGGGGCGGACAGAAAATTGATATCTATATATCAAAGGATATTTCTTCCGGTACGGAGCAAAAAATTTATACGACCACAACTGTTCCTTCCAGTACTGACCTGGCGAATTCCTATTACAGTATCGGAAGCTTTATCATCGATACAAAGACCTTTTCTAATTGGGGTAAAACTTCCGTGAAGATCACTGAACATGATAAGACCAACAAAATCATCAAGGGCAGGTTTACAGGTGGTGGCGTATTTTTTTCAGACAATTCATCCTCGCTTGTTTCAGGTGGTGGGTTTGACATCAACTATTGAACCTGGTATATGAAAATTATTTGTTGTTTCGTGTTATTCTTTTTTTGTTTGCATATTACCTACGGGCAGGACCTGGGTACTATCGGCAAACAAAAACCATTTACTATCACCGGCAGTACCGGGGGTTCAACTAATTTTTATCATTCCAATGAACCCGTTGCAACAAGGCCCGTTTTTTCCTGGAACCTCTATGGAAATTTTACACCCACGGTATATGGGATAGCATTACCTTTTTCTTTCGTCATCAATCAATACAGTAAAAGCTATGCGCAACCCTTCGCACAATTTGGATTGAGTCCCACCTATAAATGGATCAAACTTCATTTGGGTTACCGCAGCATGCAATTCTCACCTGTTACGTTTGACGGGCAAAGTTTTCGTGGAGTGGGTTTCGAACTGACGCCAAAGCTATTTCGGTTTGGCGTATTCTATGGAAAACTCAACCGAAAGATCAACGAGGATACAACCAGCGGCCGCTATATGCTTCCGCAGTTTTCAAGAGTAGCTTATGGCGTAAAAATCGGAGTAGGTAATTCCTCCAATTATTTCGACCTGATTTATTTTCATGCGAAAGATGACAGTGCCTCGGCCAAAGTGATTAGCAAAGCAAATTACCGGCCGCAGGAAAATACAGTGCTAGGTTCTTCTTTCAAAGTAACAATAATCAAAAAAATTATTTTCAATACTGATTTCGCCATCAGCGGGTTGACACAGGATATTTCTTTACCTGCTGCTACGAGTGATTCAGCCAATACAGTTTTGCTGAAACTGATGGGCAAATTTGTTGCCACTAATGGTTCTACCGTTGCCAATTGGGCGGGGCAGTCAACACTTCAATTTTTATTAAATAATTATACTACTACATTGGGCTATCGCAGAGTACAGCCCGATTTCAAATCGTTGGGTACTCCTTATATGCTGAATGATATTGAACTCATCAACTGGATGAATAATTTCAGTTTATCAAAAGGAAAATTGAATATTACCACGGCTATTTCCGGTCAGCATAATAACCTTAATAAAAAGCTGACCACGGAAATGAATACACTGACGGGTAACCTGAATATTAATGCAATGCTGAGCCAGCGGTTCAATCTCAATGTCAATTATTCCGGGTACAGCCTGCGGCAAAAGGATGGCACTTTACAATTAAAGGATTCAACCCGGTTACACCAGGATATACACCAGTTCAGCCTGACACCTTCTTATACCATTATAAATACCTCGAAATCGCATACCATCAGCGGTAATGTTAATTATATGCTGCTTGATGATAAGAATCCCGCTACTTCCGCTTTTACCAACAGCAATAATTTATCCGGATCACTTAATTATACATTGGGTTTAGTGAAGCAATCATCCAGTTTTACCTTATCAGGATTGGTTTCGCAATATAACCAGGATACGAATTACTATCGTACCTATGGCGCCACACTCAGCAGTTCAGCGCAGGTGCTAAAGAATAAACAATTGGGATTGCAGGGTTCGGCTGGTTATCTTTTTAACCAATCATCGTATGGCAGTGCACAGGGCAATCTTACTTTTTCCGGCAATATCGGTTACCGGTTGAAGCATCATTCTTTTAATGCCTTTGCGAATTATATCTATACGCCCTACAATCCTATAAATAATATCATTTATAAAAACGTACCGCAGGCTGTAGCTACTAAAAATTTAGCCGGCGGTTTATCATATAACTATTCATTCTGATGACCAAAAAATAATGAGCATGCAAAAACATTTATTACTATATATGCTGCTTTCAGTTGCCTGGAAAATTTCTGTAGCGCAACCGTATTCAGTAAACATTACTACCACCGCTATTCCCCCGGTCAATGCGGTCATCAGTCAATATCTAACATCCGGTAAGGTTACCTCATCATTGATGTACGGCGCTGTAGGCTCGCCGCCGTTGCAGGTTTATGTGCATGGCCGGATTGAATGTCTTTCTCCAACAGCTTTTACTATTGCGGTTAATCCAACTTATACACAAGCGGGAACAGTAACATTGACACCCGGCGTCCCCACGCCATTGATAGCAACTCAATTGCAAGGAGCTTTTGGTTTTTTAAATGATAATAACCTTGTAGCAACCGGTATTAATTTAAACAGCATCAAAGACGCCAACAATAATATTAAATTACCGGCTGGTGTATATCGTATTTGTTTTATAGCAAAGCAGGTAGATCCGGCCAGCGGTCAGCCCGGTGCTAGTCTCTCTGATCCTAGCATGGGTTGCGGAAACTTTACGATACAAAACGCACAGCCCAATAACGGAGTAATATTAAATACGGTAGTTATTCCTCCTGTTACAGGTTCGCTCTCAGCTTTTATATTTACAGGTGGTATCAAACCAACCCTTCAGTATATTACGCCGGGCGGTAATACGCAGGTAAAAGTATTTGGAAGAATTGAACGCATCGCTCCTTCCCCGTTTACGATTGCATTGAATGCAAACTATTCGCAGCAGCAGGCTGTAACATTAACCTCCGGTGTTCCTGTTCAGCTTTCGGCCAACCAGGTAATGGATGCCTTTGGAAGTTTTATGGATAACAATATCACCGTATCCGGTATCGGCATAAGCGAATTAAAAGATGCGGCCAATCATATTAAACTGCCCGATGGCAGCTATCGTATTTGTTTTTATGCAAAGTATATTGACCCTGCTACGGGTGCAACCGGCAATAATGCATCTGATCCGGCGACGGGCTGTGGCAATTTTGGTGTTTGCGCCAATGCAGCGGCGCCACAGTTTACACAGCCGGTAAGTAATTTTAATATTAATAATACGATCGTTGTTGTAAACCCCGCATCGCCCATCGTATTCGCATGGACTCCTCCTGTTTCTACCTGCGGCGGACAAATGGGTGTCATACAATATGATTTTGAAATACATGAATTAGTCGCGGGACAAACGATAACGGACGCTATTAACAATCCTCCTGTATTTAGTAAAACGCAATTGCCATCCTCTGTGTTTTTGTTAGATACTTTATTATACAAGGACGTTTTACAAAGAAGTAAACAATATGTGATAAGGGTAAGAGCTAATGCCGCTACCAATGCCATGGTCCAAAAGGTTGATAACAATGGTTATAGCCGCATCGAAGCATTTAGATATGGGGACGCAGCCAAACTTTCCGATAATCCCCCTGTTACAGGCATTGATCCCGATAAACCAAACAGCCCATCCGTCAAATCTTCTAACCCGCCGGAAAAATCAGGTGATAACAAAGAGCCGGAAAAAGATGACAAAGAAAAAAATGACAAAGAAAAAGATAACAAAGAAAATGATAAGAATGACCAGGATGATAATTTGCCTCCCAATGTTTGTGCAGGAGTAGTAGCGCCATCAAATACAACCGACTTCGCAGGACAGTTAACGGAATTGCAGGATAAAGATATCCCAATCGGAAAATTCAAAGTGCATACAGAAAGTAAGATCACTAAAAATAAAGATGGCAGTTATAGCGGCTATGGATACATTGAATGGACACCACTGGTCAATAAAATTCGTCTGCGGGTAAAATTTGATGATATTAAAATTAATACTGACAAAGCGATATATGACGGTGTAGTAAGAACCACCACCGAGGCAGGTTCTTATACATGGACACCGTTGGCTACAACAGACGATATAACAAAAGCCGTAGGGCTATCCAATGACAAAGCGTACAAAGATGTACGCGAGTTTATAAATTCTAAAGCCAAATTCATCAGCCAGGCTTTGGGAAATACGCCTATTGATATGCCATTGGGCTGGGATAATGATATATCCGGTACGCATGTTACCGTCGCCATTATGGCAATCAGCTTTGCACCCACTGGTACCAACCTGAATATATTAACCGGCTTTGATGTACCTGAGGCCAATGGCTGGCTGAATATGGCTGGCACTAATTTTTGTATCAATCCCGTTGGTACCGTTGTCAGCGATGGCACGTTGTACCTGCCCAACGACAGGGATTTTAATCTTGGCAGCGGGGGTAATAATTGGAATTTTAAATTCAAAGGCAGCAGCGCCGCTGATACATCCAAAGGAACCTATGTAAATATTAAGAGCGGTAAACTGGAGAGAGTAATGGCGAGAGTGGAAATCGCTTTTCCTCAAAATACGATGGCGCCTGAAGATAATGATGGAAAAATAGCAGCCGGTTCGGTTATTTCCAATATACAATTCCGCTTCGCCAACTGGAACGACTGGATGGCAACGATAGAAATGCCGCATTTCCAGTTGAAAGATACACCGGGTTTAAGTTTTCATACAAGCAAAGTATTTTATGATCATTCCAATAAAGAAGATCCATCGGGATTTAAGTATCCGCTGGCAACCGATGTGCCCGCCAATAACAGTTTTATGGGCCTGTATATCGAAGAGATGAAAATTCTGTTACCCGAAGATTTTAAAACGTTTAATAATAGTAATAAACGTACTGAATTCACCGCCGGAAACTTTGTAGTAGAAGCCGCGGGCATCAGCGCCGACATAAAGGGGAAAAATATTATTGGTCTTGGTGTGGACAAAACCGGTGAAGGCAGCATGGGTGGTTTTGCTTTTTCATTGGACAATTTTCAAATAGTCTTTGAAAAAAATACGTATAAGAAAGGATATTTAGATGGTAATTTCTGGTTGCCGGTCAGTACTACCCCATTAAAATATACCGGTAATCTTCGTGTTGAAAAAGATACACTCAAGTATGATTTTTTAATCGCCCCGGAAAAAGATTACCAGTTTGATGTATGGGCCGCATCGGTTGATCTGGAACAATCATCGCATATCAGTTTGAAAAGAGATAATATGGGACCAGCTGTAGAAGCCATTATCAGTGGTAAAATTGGTTTCGCACTTTCCTCTTCGCCGAAGATTGCCTTGAACCTGTTGAAATTCGACAGTCTTGGTATTTCCAATCGCAACCCTGTGACAAAGAAAAGTGAATTCTGGTTTCATCCCGGTACATGGGCATTCACCGGCTTAGGCGGCGGTAAAGGCGCTTATCAAATGATGGATCCGTTGCTGCAATACAATGGAAGCTTTGCGGGACCTAATCAGCAAGGGGCTTCTTATGCTACTTATAATGAAGAACAGGAACCCTGGGAAAATAAAGACGATCAGAGTGTAGGTGGATTTCCTGTTGCCATCAATGGCATTAAACCTATCGTGAATTTTAAATCAAATATTTCCGTAGAGGCAGGTATTGGTTTTAATATCAATGTAGGTATAGGTGGTAAGGATAAAACAATTATCAGCGCATCAGCAGGTCTTTCCATTACCGGTGAAATGAAATTTGACATCAATGGTTTGGAAAAACCGGGAGTTACGCTGAAAGGCGATGTGAAAATTGACTCTCTGAAAGTAAAAGGCGATGTGGGTCCGCTGCAGGTGGATGGCGCCTTGTTTTTTTATAAAGAGAACAGCACGTTTGGCGATGGCGTGAAAGGAAGAGTGGAAGCGAAGTTCCCGATCGCGAAAGTAGAAGCGACGGCACAGTTCGGTAATGTCAACGGATTTCATTATTGGTTTATTGATGCCTGCGCGTCATTCAAAAAACCAATTCCTCTTGCGGGTTTTCTGAGTCTCGGTGGTTTTGGTGGTGGTGCATATTATAATATGAGCATGGTAACACCCGAACCGGATGTTAACAAACTGGCAGAACTGAGTTTAAATGCGGATGCGAAAGATATGACGCCGGGTAAAAGCATGTCGGGCGTAAGTTATGTGCCGCAGTCCGGCGTATTTGGTTTGAAAGCCTCGGCTATATTGACCATGAGCAGTAGCGGTGAAACATTCAATGCAAAAGTTACCCTGAAAGCCGAGTTTCTCGAAGGAAAAATAAATAAATTCGGATTGGAAGGCCAGGCGTTTTTTATTACCGACTATCCTGAAAATAAAACACCCACTATATCGGCGTTAGTTGATATGGTGTATGATATTCCAAAAGAAACGTTTTCATTGAATGCTAAAATAGATGCGAAGATTCTTACCGCCAAAGCACATATACCTATCAGTGTATTCGCCGCGCCGCAAGGCTGGTATATAAAAGTCGGCGACCCTTTTGGTGAAAGGGCATCCATTACGTTTATTGATAAACCAAAAGAAAAGGGGAGCAGTTATGAAGCACATCTCGGTGCAACCGCTTATTTCATAGCAGGCACATTGATACAAATAAAATTACCTGATCTGCCGGTAGAAGTAAGTTCTAAGATACAACGGGATCCATCCACGGTTCAACTGCTGGAAGCGATGAGCAATACACCGGCGGATGGATTTCAATTAGGCGCAAGAGTGGATGGAAACTTCAGGGCAAGTTTCGCGATACTGTATGCCCAGGCGAAAGCGATAGTGGGTTTCGACCTTGCCTTAATGCATTTCAAACAACAAATTAATTGTAATGGCTCACCGATGGGTTGGAATGATTGGTATGCTGTCGGTCAACTGTATGCTTACCTGTCTGCTGAAGTGGGTGTGCATGTAGATGTATGGTTTTACCAGGGCGATCTCAGTTTGTGTAAAATAGAAGTAGCCGCGGCTTTGCAGGGCGGGTTACCTAATCCTGCCTGGGCCGAAGGTTCGGCTTATGTGCATGGAGAATTATTAGGAGGCTTGATCTCCGTGTCACAAAATTTTCATGTGAAGATTGGTGATAAATGCTATCCTGCGGGTGATCCCCTGTCTGATATAAAAATTATCAGCGATTATGGTCCTCAAAAAGATGGTGATGTTTATGATGATCCTTATCTCGTAAGTAATGTAGGGCTGGGAAATAATTTTACACTCCAGATTCCGCCATCTGAAAAATATCCGGCAGGAGAAATAAGAACTTATCAATTCAGGATTCAAACTTTTGAATTGTACAGGAACGACCAATTGGTTCCTTCGCTTGGTATAAAAATGGAAAACAATAATGCTGTCGCCAAACTCCGCTTCAGAGACATGTTTGAGCCAAGGAAAGAATACAAGGCGAAATATAGTTGTGAAATATTCCAGTACTATCCTGATATTGATCAATGGGGCACGCCATTAAATGATAAAACAAATACAAAGGAAAGAAGATTGGAAGAAGGTGAATTCAGTTTTACAACGGGTGATGCACCGGAGTATATCCGCGATGACAGGGTCAATATGCTGTACCCGGTAAAATACCAGCGATTTGTTCTTCGCAATGAACTGGATGGCAAAGGAAGAATAGCCCTTGAACGCTGGCCCGGGAATATCCTGATCGGCGATGGAATAGGGTTTAATGCCGTTAAAAGATACAGTGTAAAATACATAGCTGTCGGGCAGGCCGATACAGTGAACGCTAAGTTTGAAGTGGATGAGCAAAACAGGATGATCAATTTTGCGTTGCCGCCAACATTAAAAAACAATACGATTTACAAAGCAGAATTCTGGTCACTGCCAGGTGCCAACAGCCTGATGCCGGTGTTCAAACTTTCGGTAACGAATAGTACCCGCAACTATGGACAGGTAGCCGCTACTGTAAAAAATACGACAGTTAAGCAGGCTACTAAACGTGACGCGGACCACGATCCCATTTTCGTTACTTATTTTAAAACTAGTAACTATAATTCGCTGCAGGAAAAAGTAAATGCGTATGGCAACTGGAACGCCATTAAAAAAAGTAATTATAATATGTCGATACAGAATGACGAAATCGTACCCGAATCATTTGATGATTTTGAAATGAAAGGATTTACCTCTCCAAACGGTACCGCCTATCCACCACTGCTTGATATGGGTATCAAATGGGATAAGAGCCGGCAGAATGATGCCTTTGCCGATGAGAATATGTATGATGCATCTTTTATGTTAGGTCTCAATAGCGTGACCACTCTTTTTGGCGTGAATGAAGTGAGAGACTGGAAGAAGCCTGTATACACATTGAACATTAATAATATGCCTTCGGAACGCGCATTGAATACTACAGAGACGGGTGAATACAAGCCAAAAAGCCAGGGCATGGGTTTTATGAAATTCAATATCAGCAACCAGTCAAATCAATCGAACCAGTCATCACAATTTGTTTCTTCTTTTAATATGTATGCATCACTGCGCTGGCAAAGAGATTATTATATCAACCAGGATTTTGGGCTGTTGAAAGATTTTGCCGGCAACGTAGATCCGCTGATGCAGCAACTCAGCCAGCAATACAAACCGAATGAGTTGCAAACAGCTATTGAAAATATGGAAGGCGACTACCAGTTTTCGTGGAACTGGCTGGGTGGTACCGTCAGCATGCCAATCCGGAAATTTTATATTTTTTATAAAAACAATGCAGCGATGAATGTAGTAAACAAACTACGAAACTCAGGTTTCATGGAGTTTCAGCACGGGACGAGGGATTTATATTTTCAATACAAGCTGGGTATCTATAAATCGCAGCCTGTCAGTAAATCATTTAACTATTAAAATTAAAAAACGGAATATGAAACGGATTTTAATACCGGCTATTTTCTTCAGCATGATGCTGCCGGCTTTTTCGCAGCAAAAGAAAATGGCAACACCCAACCTGCATTCAGCTATTAAAGTAAAGGCAAAAGCCTATAGTGATTCTGTCGTCGTTCGCTGGGCGCCGTCTGATGCGTGGGCCTGGGTTTTATTAAATACGACAGGATATGTTGTTGAGCGAACTGATTACTCCAATGCAGCAAAACCAAAAAAAGAAATACTCGCTACGGTGAAACCTTATACGCTGGAAAAATTTAAAACTGTTTTTGGCCCCAGTGATAAATATGCAGCCATCGCTGCACAGGCGTTATATGGAAAAAATTTTTCATCGGGTATCCGCAACGGTAATTTAGGCATGGTCGACCAGGCCGCGGTTTTAAATGATCGTCATGCGTTCGCTTTGCAGGCTTCTGATTATGATGGAAGAGTTGCATTGGCTACTGGCCTGAAATGGGCAGATAAAACAGCTGCGAAAGACAAATTTTACACGTACAAAATATTTCCTGCGGGTAAGACGCAGGGAATGATAGATACCGGCAGGGTGTTTATTCAAAATAAAAATGTATCAATCATTGCACCACCTGAATTGTCGGAAGCAATTGGTCTGGATCATTTAATAGAGCTGCACTGGAATCGTTTTCAGCAGGATTCATACAGCGGTTTTATAATTGAAAAAAGTACCGATGGAAAAAAATTTACCGAGGTCAACAGTATTCCTTATTTTTCTTCCTCGCCGGACAGTGCCGCTTTATTAAAAGATACCGTTGCCAGGGGAATGTATGACCTGCTTAAACAAAGTCATATCATGATGGACAGTGTAAAGGAAAATTATACCAATTATTATTACCGTATAAAGGGTATCAATGCTTTTGCCGAATGGAGTGGTTATTCAAAGCCCATCATAGTAATGGCCAGGGATATGAAACCTCCTTCCACGGCTGTAGTTGGAAAACCGGAATACCTCGATAAAAAAAGAATTAAACTTCAATGGGTAAGGAATATAACCGAACCTGATTTTAAAGGTTATACGGTATCAAGGGCTACTAACGTGCAGGGGCCGTATGAATTACTGACCAAAAATGTATTGGATAAGATGACCAACAGCTTTGTGGATGAGAATGCAGTTGATCATGAAGAAAATTTTTACATTGTTTCTTCTATTGATACCGCCGGTAACCAGGCGCCGTCTTACCCGGTTATGGGTTTGGTACCTGACAATGATCCGCCGGCCGCACCGACAGGTTTGAGCGGTTCAATTGACAAAAAAGGCTATGTATATCTCCACTGGAATGCAGGAAGAGAAAATGATATCAAGGGCTATAAAATTTATTTTGCTAATAGCCCATTGCAAACACCCAGCCAGATAACCCTTAAGCCGGTAGCGGATACAGCGTTTATTGATACGATAACGTTGAAAACATTAACCAGGGATATTTATTACAAAGTGGTGGCCGTTGATCTTAGCAATAACCATTCTGATTTTTCTGCGTTTGCTAAACTAACAAAGCCGGATATCGTACCGCCGATGCCGCCATTGGCGGGCACTGTGGAAGTAACAGAAAAATCGGTGAACATTGAATGGATCCAAAGCAGCAGTGATGATGCGGTGGGTTATGCTATCTTTCGCAGTGAGAAGAACGGGATTTTTCAAACTGTAGCACGAATAAAACATCAGCCAGGTAATTCGTCATTTATTTTCACCGATACAACGGTTAAAGCATTGGTGGATTACAGGTATACCGCCGAAACGATTGATGGAGATAGCCTGCATTCAGCGAAATGTAATGCTGTGCCGGTAACAGTTCGTACACTGCCGGAACAACCGCCTGTTAAAGGTCTTACCGCAGTGTTTGACAATAAAACGAAGAAAGTACAGCTGAAATGGCAATACCGCCAGGGCGGCGATTATTTTTTTATTATTTACAAAGCCGCTGGTGCTGATGCATTGGCTAAATACAGTTCGGCCCAGGCAATGGAATCAGAGTGGACGGAAAGCCCGTATGGCGAAAGCGGAGTTTTAAAATATGCGATACAAGCTGTTTTTAAAGATGCCAGGGGCCAGACGAAACTAAGCGATCCGGTACAGGTATCAATACCTAAGTAGGCTGCCAGTTTATAATTCGGTAAATTAGTTTAGGAGAGTGAGCAATCGATTCGGGATGACAACTATAATTAGCGATAAATATTTTTTATGACGACCCAATATTTTCCCCGGCATCTGCTTCGAACCGGAAGGCGGCTAAGGATAAGCGGACTATTATTTTTTTTGGGCATTCAACTGTTCCTTAGAGGACAGGAAATAGCGGCTTTTCCTGCGGAGTTCAATTCATTGAAGGATGATAAACAAAAAGCGATCTTCCTCCAACGGGCGATCAATGATTCTATAAATGAAGACCTGCTTACAAATGTGTACGCCTGGTCTGATGCGGGAATGAGTTATTCGAAGCAGGCGGGTTTAGATTCACTAAATGGCTATTTCCTTTTGTACAAAGGCAAGGCTCATTATTACCATTATTACAACAATGACAGTGCAATTTATTTTTTCAAAAAATCATTGCCTTATTTTCCTGATAAAGCAAACCTCCAGCACATTACATTGGTAAGAGATATCATGGCGGCGTATTCAGCCACAGGCAACAAGGATTCTACTTTCGCTTATGTGGATAGCACCAGGGAGATCATGGATGCATTGCCGGATACTTCAAGAGCGAAAATTAAACTGGCTGAAGTGGTAGGTACAGTGTACAGCGATTTCGGATTGTTTAAAACGGCGATTAGCTATTATCAAATGGCCATCAACGGATGCCTGCGCAATAATAATAAAAGAGGCTTGGGAATGGTATTGGCTAACCTTGCGCTTGTATATGAGCAACTGGAGGATAATAAAAAGGAGATTGAATTTTCAAAAGAAGCGGCGGGATACCTTGCTGATGTAAAAATGCCATTGGCCACTATCTTGTCAAATATCGGATCCGGTTATTTCAATTTATCACAAGTAGATTCTGCCAGGTTTTACCTCGAAAAATCGGATGTAATAGCCAGCGAATTAAAAATGACAAGCATGCTACGTGCCAATGCCAGCATACTGGCGAGTATCTATACTGGAGAAAAGAATTACAATGCCGCCCGGAAATTATTGGATGAAAATCTTCTGTACTATAAAAAAGTGGATGATCCTCCCGGTCTTATCAAGACCTTATTGTATTCCGGCAACCTGGATACAGCGACACATAATTTTGCAAGGGCAAAACAAAATCTTAATAATGCGTTGGCCATAGCCCGTAAAATTGAATATCCTCTTTTCCAGGCCATGGCCTTGCAAAGCCTAACCAGCCTGGCCCGCAAGACAGGAGATTATAAAGTAGCATTAGCTTACCAGACCGATCTGATGATAGTAAAAGACTCATTAACCAGCGATAAGGCAAGAGCACAGCTTTCTGACCTGGAGGTTAGTTATAAAACACGGCAAAAAGAACAACAAATTCAGATTCTGCAAAAAGACAACAATATCAAGAACCTTCAATTGCAAAACAACCGGCGATCAACAATTTTTTACATCATTTGCTTTGGCTTATTGCTGACGATACTGGGTATTGTTTTCTACCAGCGGAATCTCCGAAATAAGATGGAGATGCAAAAGATGAAAGCAGAGCTGGAAACTAAAGTGTTGCGGTCGCAGATGAACCCGCATTTTATTTTCAACAGCCTGAACAGCATTGAGAATTTTATGATGCAAAACGAAAAGCGACAGGCGAGTGATTACCTGAATAAATTTTCAAAACTGATACGGAGTATTTTAGAAAGCAGTCGTAATGAACTGGTGCCATTGGTGAAAGACGTGGAGGCATTGCAATTATATGTTGACCTGGAACAGCTGCGGTTCCATAATAAATTTTCCTACCAGGCGAATGTTGATCCCGAATTGGTCAATGGTGATTACCAGGTGCCTTCATTGTTAATACAGCCTTACGTGGAAAATGCCATCGTACATGGGATGGCGCACAGTGATAAAGCCGGGCTAAATTTGTCTGTTTCTGCCATACTCGAAGATGGTTATATCAAATACACCATGCAGGATAATGGCATTGGAAGAAAAAAATCGGGTGAATATAATAAATATAATAAGCCTCAGCATAAAAGCGTAGGGTTGAAAATTACCGAAGATCGTATTATGATGTTTAACCAGGCCATGGGCATAGCCGGGTATCAGCCTGTGATCACCGATCTTTGGGATGAAAACGGGAACTCCGCCGGCACAAAAGTGGAAATAAAAATAAAAGCCGCATAGATGAGTCAATTGAAAGCGATACTGGTTGATGATGAACTGAGCAGCCTGCAAAATCTGAAACATAAGCTGGAAGAATTTTGTCCTGACGTAAAAATTATCGCCCAGGCTCAACAACCGGAAGAAGCCATCTTGCTGATTCGTCATCATAAGCCCGAAGTTATTTTCCTGGATATTGAGATGCCACGGATGAATGGTTTCCGGATGCTGGATGAAATAGGCGAGTATGATTTTGATATTATTTTCACGACAGCGTATAATCATTATGCGGTGGATGCCATCCGTATTAGTGCGTTTGATTATTTGACAAAACCAATTGCTATCAAAGATTTACAGCATGCGGTTGACCGGTTAATCAAGCATCGTTACCAGGCTACCAGGGAAAAACTGGACGTACTTCGTCAATCCATGTCTGAACATAGAACCCAGGAAGATAAGATTGCGATTCCTACCAATGATGGAATGGAGTTTTTGCCAATTAAAAACATCGTACATATTGAATCCAGTACTAACTATTCAAAAGTCTTTTTAAAAGAAGGTAAACAAATACTGGTGACAAGGCTTTTGAAAGATTTTGAAGATATGCTGCTCCCGTATCGTTTTTTCCGGGTCCACAATTCTCATCTTATCAATCTCAGCTATATCCAAAAATATATCCGCGGTGAGGGGGGGCAGGTAATCATGCAAAATGGTGACACCATAGATGTATCCCGGCGAAAGAAAGATGAATTTCTAAAATTGATCACTACCTGAAATGAAGAACGCCCCGGGATGATTTCGGGGCATTCTATTATTATGGATCCGTCCTGTTATTTAATGTTTGCAATGGAAAGGTAGGACGGTTTGGTAAATTCAGCAATACCCACTTAGTGTTATGCGGGTTTATTGAGCGATTAACTAAAAGTTGACAGTCACTCCCCCGAAATAGTTATTTGTTGGCGAAGGGTTATAATACCTTTTACCAAAAGCATTGATATCATTTCCAAGGCTGTAATGCTCATTCAAAAGATTATCGGCGCCGGCAAACAATTCTAATCCGAAGCTTGAACGCCATTGTTTTTTCCAGCCAATTTTAGCCTGCAATAAAGTATAGGCTTTTGCAAATTCGTTGTTCGCATCATTTAATGGCAGCTTTGATGTGTGATTGATACTGGTGTACAAATAAAATCCACGGGAAGTGTTTATATCCAGCCCCGCCAGGTAAGTATTTTTTGGTACACCGGTAACCGCTTTGCCCGAATGGTTCGTACTATCAACCGTATAATGTGTAAAACTAAAATCATTGAGGGTATAACCTGACCAGAGCCTGATCAAACTAAAAATGGCGGCAGGATCATTGATCAATGAATAAGCGGCACGGACCTCAACACCCTTCTGATCGGTACCACCTGCGTTGACAAAATATTCAGCGCCTGCACTATTCAATCTTCTTACAATAGCTTGCTGCAACTTGAAATAGTAGAGAGATCCTTCAAATTGAAAACGGTTATTGGCAGATCCTCCACGGAAACCCGTTTCATAATTCCAGCCAAATTCTGGTTGGAGATCGGTGTTGATATTTACATCGGAAGAACGGATCTCTGCAATAGTGGCCGGAGAAAATCCTTTGCTTACAGACGCGAAAAGCGATATATTTTTTGATAAAGGATACAATAGCGCCAGCCTTGGAAGAAATTGCTCGTCAAATTTTTTCTTTTTCTTACTATCATCAACATCGGTCAATCGCCTGTAGCGATAGAGATTGCTATTGGTACTGGCGCCGATTTGCAATAGAAGCTTTTTCTTTAGCTGCCATTCCAGTTGAACAAAGGGAAACCATTGTCGTACCCATATCTTGTCTTTTGCCTGTACAGTATCAGGAACGCCTTTTTTGTTTCCATAGTTGTCGATGGCCGCATCGCCATATATCCATTCCGCTCCGCCTACCAAACGAATGTCCTGCTCATTAAAACTGGCGGCATAGACAAATTTGCTTCGGACTGAAAGGTTATTCTCCTTTCTTTTTTCATAGTTGGATATAAACGGGTTTTTGAAATCCGTATGGGCGAATGACAAAGAAGTGGTGTTGCTCCAGTGGTGATTGAGTTCATAGGTATTGCTAACTCCGGTAAAAATCGTTTTATTATAGATAGCAGCTTTTTGGTCTATAGCGATGGATCTCGCCTGCCTCGGGTTTTGATTCATTTGCGCTAAAGTCAGCCCGCCCGGCGTTTGATAATACAAGTCAGCATACAATGCAACCCATTCCATTTTATCTTTTTTAGAAAGCCGGCTACTGGCATTCCATTGTAAAACGTCTTTCCGCAGGTTGCTATTTGCTCTGTAACCATCGGCCTTCAAATGACTTTGTGTAAGAGAAGAACTAAACTTAGCGGACCGGTATTTCCATTGCGCCTGCTCGCCAAAAGTTCCGTAAGAACCGCCGTTCAACTGAACACGAAAACGATGATTTTTTGTGTTATCCTGTTGCCGCAGCAGTGGCAGATCATCGGTGTGCAATACGACAACGCCACCCGTATTGGCGCCGTACAAACTTCCGCCGGGTCCTTTTAACACTTCTATTGATCCGACGGTGCCGGGATCAATAAGATTTAAATAGGTATTGCCACCGGCATCCGTGAACGGCATATCGTTCCAATACACTTTTATGTTTCTTACACCAAAAGGCGAACGGAGCAGGCTGCCCCTTATATTCAGGCGGTAACTGCCGGGCGAACGCTCTTCCATTCTTACTCCCGGAATGCTGTTCAGTGAGGGTAACAGGGAAGTGGTTGGATAACGCTGCATGTCTTTGGCGCTGATATACCCGACAGCAACAGGGGCTTCCAATAAAGTGCGCCCGGACTCATATCCTTTGATCAACACCGGGGGGAGAAGTAGTACGGAATCTTTTTCAGCGCCGGGAATTTCTTTTTGAGATATAGCCGAAAACGGGAGTAGAAGGGCGAAAAGGCGTAAAATATTTTTCATGGATGAGTAAACTATATCTAAAAGTACATAATCATTATTTAATTTTGATATTTGCCCGGTTCCTGAATTTCCTGTCAGGAGATTTATTCAGTATTGCTTCAGATTTCTGTAAGACCATTGTACTAATTTTTGAATCTTTTTATGAGCATTAAATTTTTCAGGGGGAGGTATAGCGTATTGTTTTCGCTCATTGCCTTTTTCCTGCTTGCATCTTTTTTAGTTCGCACTGTATTTGTTGTCATTTCTTTTTCCAAAGCGGATATTGGTTTTGCCTCCCTGATAAGAATTTTTTTGCAGGGTTTGGTATTTGATTTCGGGGTTGCTATCTTTTTTTCTGCAGGATATGCTATCTATCTTCTCCTGCTGCCTCAAAAATGGAATCGATCATGGTTTAACAGGATAATTACTTACATGGGGACCTTTCTTGTTCTCTTGATTATTATGTTTTCTTTTTTCGCTGAATTCTCTTTCTGGAATGAGTTCGAAAGTCGATTCAATTTTATAGCTGTGGACTACCTGGTGTATACATTCGAGGTTATTAATAATATCGCACAATCCTACCCGTTGCCAATCCTGGTGGGGGCCATGTTATTGTTAACGGCCTTTGTTATGTGGTTGTTTTACCGGGCAGGCTCATTCGCCGCCAGTTTTAATTCTCATACATTATTTGCCCGGAGACTTTTGATAACGGGTGTTATTGTCGTCCTGTCATTGTTGTATGGCATGTTCATAAAAAATAGTTGGGCGGAGCAAAATTCAAATCACTATCAAAATGAGCTTGCGAAGGCCGGTATATATTCCTTCTTTGCCGCATTTAAAAATAATGAACTGGAGTATGACCTGTTTTATCCGCTGATTGACAGGAACGATGCTTTTGCAATAACCAGGAAAGATCTGCGGGAGCCAGGCACCAGTTTTATAAAAGATGGGTTTTCCATCAGAAGGAAAATTTCGGGAAATGAAGTTGGCGCTAAACCTAATGTGATCATGATAACGATCGAAAGTTTTAGCGCTGACTTTATGAAATATTTTGGCAACGCTAATAGCCTGACGCCAACGCTTGATTCGTTGGCAACTAATAGCATCCTGTTTACCAATATGTATTCAACCGGAACCAGAACAGTGCGTGGTATGGAAGCGCTATCCCTGGCAATACCACCTACTCCGGGAAATAGCATTGTGAGAAGGCCAGATAACGCTGACCTGCTGACGGTAGGAAGTATTTTTAAATCGGCTGGTTACGACCGGTCTTTTTTCTATGGCGGTGATGGCTACTTTGACAATATGAATAAATATTTTGGAGACAATGGATATGATGTAACCGACAAGGGGAGAAAGCTGACAAGGGGCGAAGCATTTAAAGCCAAACGAAATACGATCCCTGATAGCGAAATTCATTTTTCCAATGCCTGGGGTATTTGTGATGAAGATCTTTACGACGCCGTCATAAAAGATGCGGATTTCAAGGATGCGGGCCGCAGACCTTTTTATGATTTTGTAATGACAACATCCAATCACCGGCCTTTTACTTATCCCAATGGTAAAATAGACATTCCTTCTGGTACCGGAAGGGAAGGAGCAGTTAAATACACTGATTTTGCGATCGCTCAGTTTCTTAAAAAAATAAAGGATAAACCCTGGTTTAAAAATACCGTACTCATTTTCGTGGCGGATCATTGTGCCGCCAGTGCCGGGAAAAATGAGATCGATATTTCAAAGTATCATATCCCTTGCATGATCGTAAACCTCGATAAAGTTTCTCATCAGAAGATAGAGAACCTATGTTCACAGATAGACCTTTATCCTACATTATTCAACCTGTTGGGATGGAGTTATGAAAGTAACCTCTATGGTAAAAATGTTTTATCGGAAAATTATACGCCACGTATAACTTTAGGAACCTATCAAAAATTGGCTTACCTGAAAACAGATAGCCTTGTTATTTTAAGCCCGCAGCAGGTAGTTGAAACATATCGCTACAACAAAGCGACAAACGAGCAAATTCCGCAGAAACTTCCGCAGTCTGTTATTAACGAAGCTATCGCCCAATATCAAACGGCTTATTATCTTTATAAGCATGGAGGGCTGCGTAATTGAGCAGGGCAGAATAATACAATATCCGGAAAGAATAATTCCTGTTATGCAGGTCGAACCAATTAAATTTGGAGCATACTTGCTTATATGAAAAATTATCTGCCGCTCCTGGCATTTTTGTTTAGCCTTGTTCTTCTGTATTCCTGTCTTAATTTAAACATCTGTTTTTTTGTAACGTCAAACTTAACAGCAGCGAAAATGAAAAATATTCTATTGTTGATGATAAGCACTTGTTTTTACCTGGTCGCAACAGCACAAATATCTTCTTCCAAAAACTTATTTGAATTTGATCATAACAGCACGCCCCGTTGGAGCAGTTTTGAAAATAATAAAGCTGAAAAAGGAAAGGGTGGAATGGAAAATAACGGCGCCAAGGGACACCCTTCCGACCCCGTTGAACCTGGCGAAACGGAAGTATTGCTAAATGTAAAAGGCCAGGGAATCATTAACCGGATGTGGATTACTATCATAGACCGCTCGCCCGAAATGCTGCGCTCACTAAAGCTGGAAATATTCTGGGATGATGAAAAGAAACCCGCGGTGTCGGTTCCTTTCGGGGATTTTTTTGGAATGGGATTGGGCAAAACAGCAAAATATAATAATGCTTTTTTTGGTAATCCCGAAGGGAGATCTTTTTTATGTTATATACCGATGCCTTTTAAAAAAGCGGCACGTGTACAGGTAACGAATGAATCCGGGAAAAGATTAAGTCATCTTTTCTTTGATATCAACTTTCAGCGAACAGGGAAATGGAATAATGATAACATGTACTTCCATGCTTACTGGAACAGGGATACCGCTACGCAACTGTCAAAGGATTTTGAGTTGCTTCCACGCATCAATGGCAGGGGGAGATTTTTGGGTGTGAACATAGGAGTAAAAGCTAATCCTGTGTATGAACAGTATTGGTGGGGGGAAGGAGAAGTAAAAATGTACCTCGATGGAGATAAGCCATTTCCCACTTTGGTTGGAACCGGTTCGGAAGATTATATTGGTACGGGATGGGGACAGGGAGAGTTTTATAATGATTTTGCCGGCTGCCTGTTTGCGAATAAGGACAGCACGGGTTGGGCGTTTTACCGTTATCATGTTCCTGATCCGATATTTTTTAAAACGGATATAAAAGTAACTATGCAACAGATGGGTGGTAATCGTAAAGACCTGGTCAGCGCCCTGCAAAATAAAGGTGTGCGGTTGATTCCTGTCGCCGTTGATGAAATGGGAAAGGTAAATCCACTATATAAAAAGGATAGCCTGGTGAAATTAGATACGCCTGGTCTGCCGGAAGGATTCTCTAATTTTTATCGTTCGGATGATGTATCGGCAACGGCCTATTTTTATTTAGATAAGCCAACCAGTTCACTTCCTGCATTGCCTTCCCTGGCGATACGTACGGCCAATCTTAAAAAATAAATTGAACTACCTGGCGAATCAATGATTGCAAATAAATTATATCAGTGGTCAAAAAAAATTATATGGCTACTGCTTGTTTCTCCAATAAATAATTATGCGCAATCAGCGAAAGCAACTGACCCTGGCTATGCAAGCAGGATATGGTATGATAAACCATCAGTAAATTGGAATGAAGCGCTGCCAATAGGTAACGGTCGTATGGGCGCTATGATCTATGGAGGAGTGGCAACAGAACATATTCAGCTCAATGAACAGACGCTTTGGTCGGGTGCTCCCCGTAATTGGAATAACCCGGATGCAAAAAAGTATTTACCTCTTGTAAGAAACGCCGCTTTAAAAGGTGACTATAAAAAAGCCGATAGTCTTTCGAGATTTATGCAAGGTCCGTATACGGAATCTTATCTTCCGATGGCGGATATTTTTATTAATTATACCGGTATAAATGATTCTTCTTCTTACTCCCGGGAATTAAATCTTGATAGTGCGATTAATAAAATTTTATTCAGCTCTGCACAAACCGGACATACGAGACTTGCATTTGCGAGTTTCCCGGACCAGGTAATTGTTATGCTCCATAGTGGCAATAAAAAAGGAGCCATTTCTTTCACCGCATTGCTCAGCAGCAAACTTCATTACAGTGTACAAAGAATTGCAGGCAATCATATTGTTTTAAAAGGCAAATGCCCCATGCATGTAGAACCGGTGTATCTCTGGCGGCTCACTCCGGAACAGGCGATACAATATGCCGGTGAAAAAAACGGTGAGGGAATGAATTTTGAGATTCACTTGCTGATAAAAAACGAAGGAGGGCGAATCAACGCTGATGATAAAAGCATCATGGTTGAAAACGCGGATGCCGCGACATTTATTATTTCCGCCGCCACCAGTTACAATGGTTATGATAAGTCGCCGGGATTAAGCGGAAAAGATCCTTCAGTAGATGCAAATAAATGGTTGACGGCTGCTAAAGGAAAATCTTTCTCACAACTTCTGCAAAGGCACCTCCGCGATTATCAGCCTTTATTCAGGCGATTTTCCATTAACCTTGGTGAAAGCAATAACAAAAAGCTCACTACAGATGCCCGGTTAAAAAAAATGGATAATTATACCGATCCCGAACTGGTAGCTACCATTGTACAATATGGAAGGTATATTTTAATAGCCGGTTCAAGACCTGGTGGGCAACCTGTGAATTTAAAAGGGATCTGGAATGACAGGCTTCGCCCTGAGTACAGTTCTAATTGGTGTATTGATCATGACGCCCAAATGTTTTATTATGCGGTAGAGACAACGAACCTTTCCGAAATGCATGAGCCTTTTCTTCAATTCATTGCAGACCTCGCTGACAATGGGAAAAAGACAGCATCCATTAATTATGGTATGCATGGCTGGTGTGCCCATCATAATTCAGATGTATGGAGACAAAGCGGACCTGTAGGAGGATGGGGTGGTGGTAATCCTCATTGGGCCACCTGGAATATGTCGGGGCCCTGGTTGAGCAACCATCTTTTTGAACACTATCTTTTCACAGGTGATAAGATTTTCCTTAAAGAAAAAGCCTGGCCTGTAATGAAAGGGGCCGCTGAATTTTGTTTGGACTGGCTGATTGAAGACATGAAAGGCAAACTTATTTCCGTACCGTCGGTTTCTCCCGAAAATACATTTATAACAGAAAAGGGAGATACAGCACAGATTAGTGTAAATACCACAAGTGATATTGCCTTAATAAAAGAATTGTTCAAAAATTGTATTCAAACGCTGGACATATTAAATACAGAGGAAGTTTTTTCACAAAGAATAAAAGATGCAATGGCAAAGCTTTTACCCTATTCGATTGGTTCCAAAGGACAGCTATTGGAATGGGCGAATGAATGGAAAGCCGTTGATCCCTCACACCGTCATTTATCACATTTGTACCCGGTATTTCCCGGTAGTGAAATATCGCCTGCCACTCCATCATTAAGCGAGGCGGCTAAGATAGCGTTGACACTGCGGGAAAAGACAAATTGCAGTTGGGGTTTTGCCTGGAAGGCGGCATGTTGGGCGAGATTGGGAGAGGCGGACAGTGCCTGGCAAACATGGCAGTATCAATTGAGATGGGTGGACCCGAAAAGTACGAGCTCAGTGAATAATTATGGATTGTTCCCCAATCTTTTTAATTCCGATGGAAGGGATGTGATCATGAATGGAAATGGTTGTGCTACCGCTGTGATGGCGGAGATGCTGATTCAATCACATACTGGCGCCATTGAATTATTGCCTGCATTGCCGAAGTTGTTTCCGGCTGGAAAAGTAAAAGGATTAAAAACTCGGGGAGGATTTAGGGTTGATTTAGAATGGGCGAATAGTCAATTGAAGGAAGCGAATATTTATTCTGATCTTGGAAATGATTGCCGGCTTCGCGCGAATACGAAACCGGATGTTTGGCAAGACGATAAAAAAATCAAAGTCACCATGCGTGATAAAAATGTTTATTCCTTTAAAACAATAAAAGGAATAAAATATCACCTGCATCTTGCTCAGCATTGATTCGCAAACTAAATCATCAGCAGCAGCAACCGGGCCCGCAGTCATTTGTTGCAATTGGATTTCCCGCCTCCATTTCTTCTGGCGTCGCGATACGTATATCATCAATTTCCACCTGAAAATGAAATGTGTCTGGTAGCTCCAGCGTGATCTCTTTCTTATCGCCGGTTTTTAATCCGGTCAGTGAGGTTTCCAACTGTGGTAAAATTTTCCCTGAACCATGAACATATTGGACGGCAGGCCCGGAAAATGTATTTTCTATTTCTTCGCCTTCCTTGTTTTTCATTATGTACCGCAGTGATACCACTGTTTTTTCCGCTATCTCCATGATTAGTTGTGTTGATCTACGAATATTTTTGCCCTGGTGGTTTTTGTTTCGCCACAACAAGCGCTGTTATCTTCCAATATGGCTTTATTAAAGGGGTTGGCTGGTCTAAGATCAATGCCAAATCCCTGTTCATGAATGACAAGAGGACCAAATGCAAATTCATAATTGATATTTTTGGCCGCGTATACCCAGTATTTTTCCTTTACCTGCATGTGACAGCATTTCACTGCTTCTACACCATCGCCCTGCCGTTTGAAAAAATAATCCTGCTGTGCGGCGATCAATGGTATTTGCTGGAAAACTATATAGGCTTCTTTATTATCCGATCTTATATCAATCCCAATATGATCAAGATAAGATTGTTCAAAACATTTAGCCGATTGTTCCTTTTGCGCGACAGGGATATGCGAGAAAATAATTTTCAGGCCGCCGGGAAAACCATATTTAATATAACCTTCTTTTTTATTTTCAACTTTACCGTCATTATTCTCAAATAATGAATGTGACAGCTTTTCAATATCCGGTACATGAATATGATAATGTATGCTATCCGCCATGGCCAATTGCGCGGCAAATGAAAAATCAGGTTGCATTAAACCGGTAATAATGTTTAATTCATCGTCGTTCAGCAATCTTTCCTGTTGTATAATGCCGGAAAGAAGATCAAAGTTTTGTGCACTCAATTTCATAAACTATGTTTTGTTAAGTGAAGAGATTTTTCCCGATACCAATACTTTTTCAACATCTATATTTCCGTGCGCAACATGCAGTGATGGCTTTCCCTGTTTAAGACGGACAGTTCCAAAACCTTTTTCAGTAGACAGGAATGAGGTGAAGTCGCCGATCTTTGAATCGATGAACAACGTTTTATCAACCGCATCATATCGTACGCCGGTTAAACACTGCAGGTAACCATAACTTGATAAGGCCCGTGCGTACCAGTTGCCACATTCATATTCATTAAAAGGATTTCGTATCCGTCCATCATAACGGTTGCGGGAAATACTTACTATGTCGAGACCTTCCTTGACATTTCCCATCAGCATTAAATGCGCGGCTACCTGGTGTTCAATACCCGTCCATACTTCATCGCTATATACAAAGGGGAGTGATAGTTTTCCGCCTTTGGGCCAGGAACATAAGAGCAGGCCGCCCTCATCACCCAATGCGTAAGCAGGACGCTGCGGGTTAGCATGATCGCTTAAATTTTCCTTTAAGTTATATTTGTGAACGGCTGACAGGTGGCTTTTCAGTTTTTTTGAATCGATGGGATCACCAAGGCCACACATGCGGGCAATCCAGGCACCTAACACGCCATCAGACAGGCAACCTTTTCCGTATTGATATTTCGGCCCTTCTTTTTGCAGTAATTCTTTGGCTTCTTTGGAATACTCACCACCAAAAGATTGTACCGTGGCCGGATCAGGGGCGTTCAAGCCAGTTACCTGTATTTTTTGAATAAAATATTCACCGTCGTACAATTCTGTTTCCATGAACGCTTTTCCCTTTTTTGCTAACGTTTCATAAAGCGAAACGTCTTTTCCTAAAAATTTCCCCATCGCCATTATTGCATTTAATGCACCGAGGTAAAAACTGGAATGCATTCCGTCAGGCCCCCAGAATTCAATATCGTACGTGTTATGATGGGGCTCTTCTATCAGTCCCTTATTCCGGGGATCCCAGGTACGGATACAATAATCCATACTTGTTTTTATCATCGGATACATTTTCTTTATCCATTCATTGTCGCCACTGATGCGCCATTCACGATAAGCTTTCATAATCCCTCCCAACTGTCCATCCGCTGCTGCGTGAAATTCATGCGTGGCGGGATTGATCGGTATAGTGGATCGGAAATTCTGATGGCCTTCTTTATTCTGGCTTTCACAAAATTCCGTATGCCGCAGGCTTCTTTCCAATGCAGGAAATAAATGCGCGGTAGCCTGTGCATAGTTCCATACATGTGTACAGGAGCCATGACAGCAACCGCCGGTATCACCGCAACCTTCCCAGGCCCATAAACGTCCATCATACTGCCGCAACACCGTGGGCGATTTTAAAATAGTAAGATTGGCGGCAACGGCTTCCATTACTTCTGCAGGCAATGTGCTTGAATAAAATGCACCGCTGAATAAACCTGATTTTCGTTGAAGCTCTTTGTAATTTTCCTTCCAGAAGTCCGTAAGCTCTTTTATGTCGCTGAACCGGCTGCTATACCAGGGTTTGTAAAATTTGCCGTCAAAATTTTTATCGTATTTATCAAGGTTCAAAACATCGGGTGAAGCGCAGCATCCCGATGCGGGATCACAATTTTCTTTCCGGTCCCCGATAGTTCCCGAGGCAATATCCGATTCGGGTGTGTACCAGGCCATCATTAGCTTTATTGTTTTTGATTTGCCCGGTGCCAGTTTGAATGGTATAAATAAGGAAGCTCCCGGGGCGCCCGATTCTACCGGCGCTACGGTTTTCGCCTCAGCATTTTTTACTGCATTCCACACCATCGTTACCGGGTCCCACCAGCCACCGCGAAACCAACAATGATCAATAACCGTTTCTTCTTCATCAGTGAAAATGGCGAATGAACTGGGTAATGCTTTTTCTTTTGTTCCCTGTTCATGTAGCACAAAACCATGTGATAAGGGATTGATCGAACTGGCGCCTTTATCAATTCGTAGAAAATTTTTTGCATTGAAGGAAAATACGGCATCAGCAACACCGTTGCCTTTATTGATGAATTTGTATTCGATAGCACCGACAGGTAAAGATGAGTTATCATCTTCCGATGGAATGAAAGGGCTCCAGCCGGTGAGTTGTACAGCCAGTGGAATTTCAGGATCGGTAAGATCGATAGTAGCAAAAGGAAATTTGGTAGTAAAAACCGCTTTTTGAAAATGAGGCAGACCTGTTGTAGCCCCACCTAATCCATTGCCCGAGCCGCTTAATCCAAATTTCTTCCAATCGGGTACAGGACCTTCAAGGATTTTCGCTTTATTTTTTTCTCCCTTGATGCAGATGGCTGCGAACCATCCGGGCTCATTGAATATTTCAGGCCTGTTCCTTACCGATACATGCGAAATAGCGCCTGATCCTTCAAGACAAAACATGCCAGCACCTAATCCTCCAATGGGAAAAGCTAAACGATTCAGATTTTCACCTGTATAGGGCCCATTATATTGACGCTTTGGCGTAAATCCGTTGTTAGCAATTCCGGCAATATCATTCGACAGGATTTTTTCTTCACTTGCGTTTAGGAGGGCACCGGGCATTAAGCCCGCACTCAATCCGCCAATACCGATATTCCGGATGAATTTTCTTCGATTTGACTTGTCTTTCATACTATTAAAATTAAGAACAGATATTGTTAAGGTCTGTAATTTTTATTTACGGAGTCGCCGCTTATTATAAATTCAGCGTCTTTTACATGGCTGCCTAAACCTTGAAAAATATTTTTTTCTTATACAGAAAATAGCAAAGCAGCCATTCCAGGGAAAAAATACAAATGGCGGCGATAATAAATTGAACCGTTTCAGCATGAGTGAACCAACCTACTACGCCATTAGAAATGGCTGACATATATCCATTGAACCAGCGATCACCTACTATCTCAAAAAATACATAAATAAAAATGGAGTTCATTCCGACAACCGTGAAAAATTTCAAATGTTTCCGATGCATTTTTATATCAATCCACCAGTAACTGAAAGCCAGGAAACATAAACACCAGAACAAGGAAGCCAGTACAAATGATGAAGTAGCAATTCTTTTTATAATGGGTGTTATACCGGACCAATCTAATCCAAACCCAATAATACCGCAGACCAATGCCGTAACAAGAAGAGGTTGAATTTTTTTCTCACCACTCAATAATAATTTCCCGGCCAATGCTCCGGCAATGGTATGTACCGCTGTAGGAATACAGTTGATAGCCACCCATCCTCCATGATTGATCTTATTCATCAGTACCGTGTCCATATAGTTGCCGAAATTATGCTGGTCGGTAAAGGGCTGATCAAATCCCGTGACACCTGTATAACGATACAGTATTTCTGTTAGCAACAACAAACCCACGCATACTAATATTTGTGCGGTATTGCTCCAACGGAAAATAAGAAAGGCAACCAACGTTGTAAACGATAGTTGTGTCAAAACATCCCATAATTCAAATGACAAACCGGAGGGACGAACCGCATAGTCCAACACGCCCCAGAAAAATAACCAGCCACAACGTTTCAGTATTTTTTTAAACGACTGATTCCAGCTCATTCCTTTCGACCATTGCTTGTGCAGGGAATAAGCCATGGCCGTGCCGGCCATGAACATAAAAGAAGGCTGTATCAGGTCCCAGAACCGGAGGCCGTTCCATGGATGATGTACAAACTGGCGGAAGAAAAAATTGACCGATCCGTCAGCGGTTTTTTCATCGAGGTAATCGTATATGCCGGTAGAACCCATCATCAGCAATACCATAATAAGGCCCCGTAAAAAATCAAGAGATAATAAGCGCTGGGAGTCGGGTGATGTTTTAGTGATGTTAGTCATGATTGATTGGTTAAGTAATATGTCCGTATTACAATACTATTTATTTCCGGTGAGCAATGGTTTGTTTTCAATTTTTATTTCTCTGTCACGCCTTTCCAGGTATCTGTTCTGAAAGGAGAAGCGGGAATTCCTTCCTTATTATAAAAATTAGCATCATCAGGATTATTGCCCCAGGCATACCGCACGGATACAGGATCAGTGACTGCTTCACTGAAAACAATTACTTTGTTCCCATCAATCATTGCTTTTGCCCATACGAATTTTTGATCGGCACCGGCAATCGTAAATCCTCTTAAGTAACCATATTTATCTTTCGCTATAAGGCCTGTACCTGTGTTGGTAAAATTTAGAACGATCTTTCCATTGTCTTTTTTCATGGACTCAAAAACCGGCCCGGAATAAACGATATCTTTTCCGTAAGCAATTTTCTCAGCGGATAGAGCGAGACGATACCCAACATCCTGTTTATTGCGGGGATGAATATCATTCGCTTCTCCTATATCAATGATAACGGCCTGGCCTGTTTGTGGTAAGTTCAATGTCATACTTTGCGCTTCACGCAATTCAGCCCAGTCACTTGATGCCGGCGTCGTATCAGCTTTCATAAAATTGGCCAGCTGTACCCAAAAGAAAGGGAATTCATATCCCCATTTATTCCGCCAGTCCTTAATCATATCGGCAAATAATGTACGATAGTTATAAGCTTCCGAGGTATTGGATTCACCCTGGTACCAGATGCCGCCTTTTACAGGATATTGTATAAGCGGCGCTATCATGGCATTGTACAATTGCGAAGGAAAGGAATTCGGTCCTGCATCCTTTATTCCAAATTCTGTTGTTACAGTGGCGGTTTTGTAAAACCATTCTCCAGCCAGTAAAATTTTCTTTCCGTCTGCGTCGAGGTAAAGCTGTTCTTCTTTGCCATATAGCCCACCGCCACCGCCTGTATCCGTCACTTTTATGATGATGGTGTTCTTGCCTTTTTTTAGCAAGCTGGCATCAATAGCATACACACGGTCTTTATTATATGCATTCGTACTGCCAATTAATTTTCCATTTAGATACGTTTCATCAGCATCATCGATGGCGCCAAGATTTAATACGGCTTTCTTTCCTTCCGCTGATTCCGGAAGATCAAATTCTTTTTTAAACCATATAATGCCATCCGCATCGCCAATTTCAGTGGCTTCCCATATTTTAGGCATTTGTATTTTTTTCCATCCTGAAACGGTTGAAGCAGGATCATACCATTTTTCCTTTATGCCTATATCGTTCTTGAGTGACTCATGGAATTTTTCCTGTTTCACTTTTCTGTCAGCCATTTCTTTTTCCAGTTCCTGGTAGTTTACATTTTCATAACCCGGCTTTTTTGACATCACATCCCAGCTTATCCAGGTTTGTATGTTAGTACCACCCCATGAACTATTGATAAGACCTATGGGTATATTAAGATCTTTGTTCAGCTTCCTTCCAAAAAAATAAGCTACTGCTGAAAAGTCTCCTGCTGTTTGCGGACCACATTCCAGCCATTGTTCTCCTTCAATATCTTTTTGTGGCTGATAGGCTGTTGCTTTTTTAACAGTAAACAATCTTATTTTCGAATACTTGCTCTCCGCTATTTCCTTTTCTGCATCATTCGTGTTACTCATCACCCATTCCATATTTGATTGGCCGCTGCAGATATAGACATCACCAATCAAAACATTTCCAAAATCAACGATATTCTTTTTACCTGAAACCTTCAGTTGATAAGGTCCTCCATAAGCCATCGGTTTTAATGTGATAACCCAGTTACCGGTTTTGTCAGCTTTCGTTCTTACGGATTGCCCGTTAAAATTGACGCTTATGGTTTCGCCTTTGTCAGCCCAGCCCCATATTTTAATCTCTTTATCCCGTTGCAAAACCATATTGGATGTAAAGATCTTTGGTAAGGTGATAGTAGCTTTTACTTCAGCTATGCAAAAAAGAAGTAACAGTCCAATTAGTTTGTTTTTCACGTTGATATTCATTCGTAAATTTTTAAATCTATTTATTTAATAAATCTTTGTGGCTGATCAGTTGAATCCCTTTTTGCTGAATCAGTTTTTTTATTTTTTCATTCGTCCAGGTGTCTACCACTCCCTGCCTGTCTGTTGCTACATCCCCGTATCCTATATGATGTATGGCACGAAGCTCCGGAGAGTTGAGACCAGGATGATCTACAAATAAATAAGTATTTCCGGGCTGAAAGTTATTTAGCATCCTGATAAAGCTTTCTATCTTTTCATCGGATGTTTTATGCGGACCATCATAGCTTGCGTATTTTACATTCAATTCTCCCAGGTCAATATCTATATTATATTCTTTTGCGAGTTTCCTTGTCATCTGTATTACTGAATCGCTGATACCCGTACAACCCATGTGAGAGGAAATATGACTGATTCGCGGAATTTTTTTTATCGCCAGTTCTATTTGTGCCCTGAACTCTTTTTCTAAGTCTTCCAGTTTCCATTGATTTTCTTTGACCGCTTGCCCGGGATAATTTTTATTTGGCCATATCATGGGGAAAAAATAACCATCCGCATCTTTCAGTGACGGGCAATCAGACAAAGGGCGCCATTTAATATTATCCCATTCACTGGTAATGGCGAGGTGAATGCCAACATCAATACCAGGGTTGTCCGCCAGCAGTTTAACAGCTTCTGGAAACCAGGGTGAGGGCACGATGACTTCGATAGATGTTTCAATTCCTTCTTTAGCGCATTTAATGAGTGCTTCATTACCGGCATGAGAATAGCCCATGTCGTCTCCCCGGATGATTAAACGAATGGGTTTCTGCTGTGCACAGGAATAAAGGGATAAGAAAAGGGCGAGGAAATTAATTAATGCTATTTGTTTCATAGTTTTTGAGTAATTCATTTTAATAAAACTAATTTTCATTGCCCCATAATTTGGTGCCATCTCCTTTTGATTTTCTCCAGGCATCGCGCCATTTATGGATATCAACCGGGTTGATCAATGGCATGGGCTCTCTTTCTTTTTTGGGTTTGATGGCTGGCACCCTGTCTGCCTGTGCCTGGTACCAATATGCCACGCTTCGAAGATCTAATATCAATACATTATTGTGTCCATGCTCAATGGTAAATTTTAATGATTTATCGAAGTAGATCGGATCAACAATATTAAATCTGTAAACATGGGTCCTGCCAAGCCAGCCATTGCTTGTATAGGCAAGATCGCTGGTGTTTACACGGGGATATCCAAAATAAGGAGTTTGAAAAGGTTCTTTCGGGCTCCAGGAGGTATTGAAATAATCTTCTGTTCCGGTACCGTGCAATACAGGTGTCGTACTTCCATCAATAAAGATCATATCATCACCTTCGCCGTACCAGATGGGTGTGGGAGAGTGGATGTAATAATTGACTCCCACAAATTGCCCTTTTCCTTTTATATCTGCTATAACATAGTTTCTTTTGGTATCACGGTTGCTTTTCTGCGGGCTCAATACACTCCATTCATTTTCCCTTTCCGTATTATCTGTTTCAGTCAGCTCGCGGTTGTACCAGGCATGAAAGCGCCCCATATCTGCCGGGAGTTTTTCCATTTCATAATAGTCCACGAAATAATAAAAGGCATCGATGGCCTTGTCACCCTGGTTTTCAATTTCAATTCTTGCTCCTTTTTCAAAAGGCATCATAAAATAACTAACAAGCGCTTTAGCTCCTCCGGGTGCCGCATTCAATGGTTGCGAATAATAAGGGTATGATTCATTCCAGCCCTGTCCAAAAAACGAACCGATCGGTGATTCAACTGAAGCGAAATCATTATTGTCCCAATACATCCTTATGACAAGATCATCTCTTTTTAAAGTCTCTGGGCCCGGCGCGATGGTGATCCAGATATGATTGATAATTCCTGATCCCCTTATATTGAAAATCTGTTTCTTTTCGCCGGGCTTAATATTTTCAAAGCGGTCATTGTTATTACCGGTGGTATCATAGCTGCTAACCCTCTTTGATTTAATACCATTTTTTATTTGAGCGATGGAATACATGTCACTGCCGGGCGACTGCGCTAATGTTATCAAACCAGAACAACAAGCGAGGAAAAGAAAAGTGAGTTTTTTCATGGCAATAATATTAGGTGATAATTTAAGACTATCTGGTAGATTAGTTTTTGGTCACTTTTTTTGACGCTTGTTCGTTCGTCATAACTCCGTTTAACGGTTGGTCGGAATAAACAATAGCCTCATAGCTTTTGAATTCTTCCTCCTTGGAAGGATTTAAAATTTTTAACCGCACAGTATGTTTTCCTTTAGGTAAATCATAGTTCCAGCATAATTCATGACGACGTGCGGTGTAGCTGGTTGGTAATTCGGGCGATTCAACGAGCTTATTATCAATGAATAATTCTGTTTTAAAAATATAACCGGAGGAACTGTCCCATCTCGCTGTTTCACCTTTCAATACAAAACCCGTTCCTTCAAAGCTGAAACTGATTTCATCTTTCGCATCAGACCATTGTACAGGAATTTTATCAACCGGGTAAAGACCGGGAAAACTTTTTTCGAATTTTACAGCCACTGGCTGTTGCCCCTTTATTAAAATGGTTTCGCCATTTGTTGTTCCCCCGTTTTTTTGAATATTCGTTAGCGCATGTTTGAAACCAATTTCATAAACATCATCCAAACTCATGGTCGTGTATTTAAAATCTATACTTTCCGCATCTTTCAATCCCATTTTCCAATAGGCGGGAATTTTATCATAACCCAAAACGGTTCCTAAAATGCCGCCGGCAGTAGAAGGATTACAATCCGCATCCTGACCGCATCGGGTTGTTATTTCCAGTGTTTTTGTATAATCTCCCCGACCATATAATAAGCCAATTACAACATAGGCCGCATTGACGTTCGCGTCAATATTGAAAGGAACAAATACTCCATCAGGACAACCAATATCATCGGCCCATTTTTTTTGTACTTCCAACCATGTCTGTTTCCAATCAGTTGGATATTTTTTATGCCAGCCGATGACATCACTGATACACTGATAAAATTTACTTTGTTTAGGGATGGTTTTCAATGCTTCGCTCACAATGAAATTGATATCAGTTGAAGTAAAAGCGATTGAATACATAGCGCCGACATACACACCTCCATACCAGCCATCACCGTAATTCATGATATGGCCGATCTTATCACTGATAACAGATGCGGTATTCGGCATACCCGGGCTCATCAATCCGGCGAAATCAGATTCTATCTGGTAGTCGATACAATCCGCATGAGGGTTGTTTTTCCAATGGCCTGAAAGGGGCGCTTTGATGCCATGCTGAATATTGTAACGGCCGGCCTGGTTGGCATGCCAAAGCATATAACCCGCATTGGCGTACGCATTGGCGAAAGAATCAAGCGGAGTATCAAAACCATATCTTTCAAACACCTCCACAAATGTCAGGTCCATGTACAGATCGTCATACAAACCGGGATTGTTGATCATCGTGTTTTTCAAGTATCCGTCATACCATTTTAAGGATTGGTAATCCCCAATTAAAGTACCATTGAATCGAAATTCATAAGGGCCACCAAATGTCACTCCAATTACCTGGCCGGCCCAACCACCTTTGATTTTATTTTTAAGCTCTTGTTTACTGATTGAAATATTTTTTAACTGGCCAAATCCGGTCGCTGACAAGAATATAAAAAGAATTGCGAAAAGGTTTTTTCTCATACCTAATATGGATGATGGGGTTGATTTTAATATTCAGGTTGGTGAAATGAATATAAAGCAATCGGATGAAAAGACAATAATGAAAGAGGGTTTGCCAAAGAACAAACGATTGAGTATTTACAACGTAGAGTAAAAGCGTTTTTACCAGGCTCTCCGTGTTTGTTACAACAGGAAATGATATTGTAAGAATTATAGAATATCAGGTTTGGGAAAAATATACCGGATCCGTTCTTAATCTCCAATCCTGGGAAATACCGGACCAGAAATCACATTAATTACGGGCTATCCGTTTAATAAAAAAGAGGAAGAAATCAGTACAGTACTGTTTACTTCCCCTTTTTCGTTGACCCATATGGATTCGAACCATAAATGACTGAACCAAAATCAGTAGTGTTACCATTACACCATGGGTCAATCCGACCAATTTTTTCAATTGGGAGTGCAAAAATAAGGGTTGATTCCTTTCCTCCCAAATGGTTTTAAAGAAAAGCTTTCAACAATGGAACTAATGGCTACAGGCTAACAGCTAAGGGTTTATCTTCTTTTTCCTTCAATTCCCTGATCTTATCCAAAGCACGGGCTACTACATCACACATAATGGTAACAAGGCTTCCCGGTTTAGTATTGGCATAAGCATAATCCAGCGCCTCATCTTCGTCAGGGATGACGATCGTCGGAACATGAGGATTCACTTTATCAATTCCTTCTTTGAGCAAACCAATGATCTCGTCTGCGCTTCTTCCGCGAAGATTCTTATCGCAACGTATAATGATTTCGTCAAAATAGTGAGCGGAAATTTCTCCGAGCTCCCGGATATCTTCATCCCGCCGGTCGCCAGTACCGCTGATGATACCAATTTTAGTTTTGTAGTCCAGTTTACTGATAAAATCTCCCAGCAGCTTTAGTCCATGCGGGTTGTGAGCGAAGTCGGCAAGGAAGGTGAAATTCTTGAAATGGAAAAAATTCAACCGGCCAGGTGTTTGGGAAGACGAAGGCACGAAAGTTAGCAACCCTTGCCGTATATCTTCAATAGTGATGTCGCGGTACAAATAGGTAGCCAGCACAGCCGGTAATGTATTATTAATATTATGTACAGCTTTGCCTTCGTAGGTCAAAGGAATATCTTTTACCGCCGCTACTCTTATTTTCCAGGTGCCTTTCATAATACTCACAAACCCATTTTCAAATACAGCGGCTAATCCGCCCCCGGCGCAATGTTTTTTAATTCGTGGATTTTTTTCATCCATGCTGAACAGGGCGACGTTGCATTTTAGCCCATCTCGCATTTTATATACCAGGTCATCATCAGCGTTGAGTACCGCATATCCGTGAGGAAAAACCGTTTCGGGCACCACCGCTTTTAACTGTGCCATCTGCTCCAGGGTATTGATACCTCCTAATCCCATATGATCGGCGGCCACATTGGTGACAATGGCCACATCACAATTTTGAAAAGCCAGCCCTGATTTCAAAATACCACCTCTTGCACATTCCAATACTGCAAAATCCACCGTAGGATCTTTTAATACAAAAGATGAACTGATCGGTCCTGTGCAATCTCCTTTCATCATCATCTGGTTTTGGATATACACACCGTCTGAGGTAGTGTAACCAACTTTTTTTCCCGCACTTTTTGCAATATGAGCAGCTAAACGGGTCGTAGTTGTTTTGCCATTTGTTCCGGTTATGGCAATGATGGGAATTCGACCAATACTTCCCTTGGGAAAAAGCATATCTACAACAGGTTCCGCTGCATTCCTCGGCAGGCCTTCTGATGGATCTATATGCATCCGGAAACCAGGCGCCGCATTTACTTCTAATATCGCACCGCCAATTTCATTGATCGGCGAACGAAGATCTTTTACCATAATATCGATACCGCATATATCCAAACCAATGATCTTAGCAATGCGTTCAAACATGAAAATATTAGCCGGATGCACTTCGTCTGTGACATCGGTGGATGTCCCGCCGGTTGAAAGGTTGGCCGTTGGTTTTAATAATACCAATTCGCCTTTTGCCGGCACAGTTTCTAAAGTATAGTCCACATCATCCAGCATTTTTTGTGTGAATTGATCAATAGTAATTTGCGTCAATACTTTTTCATGTCCATATCCACGCCGGGGATCTTTGTTGGTTTCAGTAATTAAGTATTGTATTATATTAACACCATCACCTGTTACAGCAGCGGGAGTCCGAAGGGCTGCACAAATAAATTTATAATTCACCACCAATGCTCTGAAATCAAAACCGGTAATGAATTTTTCTACTATTACATTTCGCCCATATGGCTTGGCTGCCTCAAAAGCTTTTAACGCTTGTTCTTTATTAATGATATTGGTAGTATTTCCCTTTCCATGATTGCCATCAATGGGTTTTATCACCAAAGGATAACCCAATCTGTCAATAGCATCGTCCAGGCCTGCTTCGCTGCGAATGACCACACCTTTTGGCACAGGCACTTCGGCTGCTTCCAATAGGTTTTTTGTTTCTTCCTTATCACAGGCGATATCAACAGCAATATTGGAGGTGGTGGAAGCGATAGTAGCTCTTATTCTTTTTTGATGGACACCGTATCCCAACTGTACCAAACTTTGTTTGTTCAAACGTATATAAGGTATTCCTCTTTTGGCTGCTTCATCCACTATACAGGCGGTAGAAGGCCCCAGTCTTGTATCTTCCCTGATCTCCCTCATCTCCTGTATATCGGTATCAAGATCATAGGCGGTTCCGTCAATCAAGGCTTGGACTATTCTGAATGCGGCCTTTGCGGCATATACACCGGCATCTTCTTCCATGTAATCAAAGATGACATAGTAAACGCCCTCTTTTTCGCCAGTACCTCTTGTTCTGCCAAAGCCACAGTCCATACCTGCCAGCGTTTGAATTTCTAATGCTATATGTTCAATGACATGTCCCATCCATGTTCCTTCATCAACCCGACTGAAAAAACCTCCCGGTACACCTTCACTGCAACGATGCTCATATAAAGTGGGGAGCAGTGTTTCTAATCGTTGGCGAAAACCTTCAATGGAATTAGTAGGCCGCTGTTCCAGGTCTTCCAAATCCAGTTTCATCTGGATCAGTTTAGGACGGCGCACACTCCAGTAATTCGGGCCTTTCAACACTTTTATTTCAAGAATTTTCATAAACAGTAGCTTTTATAGGGAAGTTAGTTTTTTTTGTCTATGTAGCCAACTGAAGTAATTGGATCGCTATCAGGATCATCGTTCCGTTTTCCTGGCGTCAATTTAATGCCTGGAGGTTTATGCATAGAAGCTTTATGAATTTTGTGTTTTTGAACTTATTGATTGTTTCAACGTATGCCATACCTAAAAAAACTATTTGAAATGCAGACGCTGTGGGGTGGCATGCGTGTTTCCTTAGAGCAGCACTGGCATTATTTTCTTACATTTAAACATAAAACTCTCCTGATGTCTTTTAACCGCCGTTCATTCCTGAATAAAGCAGGTGCTTTTTCCGCCGCCGCTTTTTTTTCATCCATTACTCAACCGGCCTGGAGCAGAAATTTGCAATCCGCTCTGCGGAATGCAGAGGGTGTTTCAGCATCCGATCTTGCCGGAGAAGAAGAATTCTGGTATTATATTCAGCAATCATTTACCGTAGCGAGCGGTATTATCAATCTTAATAATGGAGGTGTGTCTCCGGCTCCCAAAACAGTGCAGGATGCTATGAAGAGATACTACGACCTTAGTAATGAAGCGCCGAGTTACTATATGTGGCGGATATTGGACCAGGGCCGGGAACCATTAAGAAAGAATATGGCAAAGCTGGCAGGTTGTTCGGCCGAAGAAGTTACCATCAACCGGAATGCATCGGAAGGCCTGGAGACAATAATATTTGGCTTACAGCTAACAGCGGGAGATGAAATAGTAGCGGCTAAACAGGATTATCCTAATGTGGTGAATGCCTATAAACAAATAGAGAAAAGAAACGGCGTAAAGATGGTCTGGGTAAATCTTGAACTGCCTTCTGAAAACGAAAATTATTTGATACAGCAATATGTAAAAGCATTTACTCCAAAAACAAAACTGGTTCATATTACCCATATCATTAACTGGAATGGCCAGGTATTGCCGGTGCAAAAAATAGCCGTCGAAGCGCATAAGCGGGGGATAGAGGTGATAGTGGATGGAGCGCATAGCTTTGCGCATATTGATTTTAAGATTACGGATCTTGACTGCGATTATTTCGCTACCAGTTTACACAAATGGTTATATGCGCCTATCGGCAGCGGAATGATGTATGTAAAAAAAGACAAGATTAAAAATCTTTACCCATTATTTGCGACCAGTGATGATCCTTTGAGAGACGATATACGGAAATTTGAAAACCTCGGTACGAGGCCCTTCTTTATTGAACAGGCGGTCGGAGAGGCTCTTTCTTATCATGAAATGATCGGCAGTGAACGAAAAGAAAGACGTCTGCATTATCTGAAGAATTACTGGATGGAGAAAGTAAAAGATATTCCCAAAGTGAAATTAAATACGTCGTTGCATCCGAAATGGGGTTGCGCTATTGGCAATGTGGCTATTGAAGGCCGGAAACCGGGAGAGCTGGACTCCTTTTTATTTGACAAATATAAAATTCATACAGTTGGTATTGAGTGGGAAAATATAAAAGGAGTAAGAATAACACCCAATGTGTATACAACAATTAAGAACCTTGATGTGTTAGTGGAAGGAATAACAGCATTTGCTAAAAGTTAGAACATTGTTGGCAGGTGCCGTGGTTTTAAACCGTGACACCCCTTACAAAAAATGTCATTACCACAAACCAACCGAAAGATTAATCTTCTCCAGGCCACCTCTATTAATATGATAGATATGGTAGGTATTGGGCCATTCGTAGTAATGCCTTTTGTAGTCAGCCATTTTCATGACGGGTTGTTTATATGGGCCTGGATATTCGGTGCTTTCGCAGCTTTAGCGGATGGGATGATCTGGAGCGAATTAGGCGCTAAGTATCCATTGGCGGGTGGTACTTATAATTTTCATCGTATCGCTTTTGGTGAAAAGGGCGGGAAGCTGATGAGTTTTTTATTTGTATGGCAAACCAGCATACAAGCTCCTTTGGTAGTAGCGTCCGGCGCCATCGGATTTGCGCAATATCTTTCTTATATCGTCGATCTGACTACACTGCAACAAAAATTGGTGTCAGGTGGATTGGTTATTCTTGTTTTCTTTTTATTATACAGAAAGATCGAAACGATCGGCAAGATATCTGTATTCCTGGGTTCGGTGGTTATCCTTACTATCCTTTGGATTATCATCAGTGGGTTCACGCATCAGCAGCAGCCGGTGAAATTATTGCCTGCGGGAAATGAACCCTTTTTTAATTATGCTTTTTTTGCCGCTATCGGATATGGCTCGCTGAAAACGGTGTATGCCTATCTTGGTTATTACAATGTTTGCCATTTAGGCGGAGAGATTAAAAATCCTGGTAAAAATATTCCCCGCAGTATTTTTATTTCTATAGCAGGTATCGCTTGCTTGTATTTGTTGATGAACATCAGTGTCATGGGTGTAATACCGTGGCAAACCGTAAAAGCGGAAGACAAATACCTTGTAAGTTCGTTTATGGAGCAGGTGCATGGAAAACAGGCCGGGGTCTTTGTCACGGTTCTTATTCTATGTATTGCGTTGTCTTCTCTCTTTGCGGTCGTATTAGGATATTCAAGAGTTCCCTATGCGGCAGCGGCAGACGGTAATTTCTTCAAAGCGTTTGCCAAATTACATCCCACAAAAAATTTCCCCTATATCTCACTGATCGTTTTATGTTCGGTAGGTTTTTTATTTAGTTTATTTATGAAGCTGGGTGATGTCATTACTTCTATCCTGGCCATGAGGATCGTTATACAATTCATCGGGCAGGCGGTCGGTGTCATCTTATTAAGAAGAAGATTTGGCACAAAAGATCTGCCATTCAAAATGTGGCTATATCCCCTGCCTGTTATACTCTCCATTCTCATCTGGCTGTTTCTTTTTTATTCAACCGGGTGGTTTGCCCTCTGGGGCATCTTGATCGCGATAGCGGGAGCTGTTGTTTATTTTATGATTAACAGAAAAGAAAGACAAAGCCTGTAAAACTTCTTCGGTAGTAATTATTATCAACATATCCACATACTGACTATAACGCACTTAACGTTAAATGATTTTTCTATTACATTTGTTGTTTACCAAAGAATCCTGAATGAACCATCCTAAAGGAAAACTGATAGCAATTGGCGGAGCAGAAGACAAGGGTACGAACCTTGAAACCGGAGATATACATCGCAATAATCTTAATTTTTTTGAGCTCGGCATCCTTCGCCGGGTGATGGAAGAAGCTGGCGGCCCATCTTCACGTATTGAAATTATCACTACCGCATCGATGATACCTTACGAAGTAGGAGAGAATTACCTGAACGCATTTGGAAAGATCGGCTGTACAAACGTCGATGTAATGCATATCCGCAACCGGCAGGATACAACGAACAAAGATTTCCTGGAACGTATCAAAAATTGTGATGCGGTCATGTTCAGCGGAGGAAATCAATTGCGTTTAAGCGCCACTGATGGTGGTACTGAATTTCTCCGGACAATGAAAAGGCGTTACCAGGAAGAGAATTTCCTCATTGCCGGTACCAGTGCCGGCGCCATGGCCATGAGCAACACGATGATTTATGAAGGGAATGCGACCCGCGCCCATTTAAAAGGGGAAGTAAAAATTACAACTGGTCTTGGTTTTATCACTTCTTTAATCATCGATTCGCATTTTGAAAAGCGGGGAAGATTTGGACGATTAGTACAGGCAGTAGCAGCTAATCCCGGCTGTATCGGTGTAGGCCTGGGAGAAGATACGGGTATGCTGATAACGGAGGGAAATAAAATGGAAGCCATCGGCAGCGGCTTGGTGGTGATCATCGACGGACATGAGATCATGCATTCCAATATCGCCGATATACCGGATGGTAATCCTGTGAGTATAGAAAACCTGAAAGTACATTTTTGTGAAAAAGGAAATGGATACCTGATCAATGAACGGAAATTTTTACCAGAGGCAACAGAAGGTGCTGTAATTCAGAAGCAGGTGGACGTTGAATGAGAAGTATGTATTTTTCTTTAATGGACGAGTTGTTTTAATAACGACGAAATTTCAGCTGCTTTGTTCATAGACATCAGGTGTGTGCCACCAGGTATTTCAAAATCAGCTTTTACATAGCGAAATGGCAATAATTTGTCCGCTGTACCGTGAATGTGTTTTACATTAATGGGAATGCCGGTTTCTTTCCAATGAAGAATAGCACTGATAGCTGACATTAATTTTCTTTGTTCACCTTTTCCTACACCCAATACCCAGTTAAGAAGGTGTTTGTTCTTTATTAATTTTTCCGGGAGCCATTTATAAACCGGAAAATATTTTCCAACACGCAAATAGCCTGGAAATTCTGCGGATGATTTGTTACTGGCAATAATGATAACGTTCATCAGCTTATCATCTTTAGCCATTTCTGTCGCCAGCATTCCACCAAATGATACGCCTACAATAGTTGGATGTTCTTCCGGGATTTGCTGACGGAGACGCAGGGCGTAACTCTTCATTGATTCTGTTTCAATTGGTGTTATCCAATCAATAAATACAGGTTCGCAAAAGGAAAGATTTAAAAAAGAAAAAGCTCTTTTATCCGCGCCAAGCCCGCTGATGAAGTAAACTTTTTTCATTCAAAGCAATTTTTTAAACTGCCTGTATGAGATAATTATTCTTTTTCCCTTTTTGCACCAAAATATATTTGCCATGTAATAGCATAGAGCTATTAACGATCAATTGTAGGTCTTCAACCTTCCTGCGATTGATGCTTATACCACCACCCTGAACCATTTTCCTGGCTTCGCCTTTGCTTGGTAAAATACTTGCATCCGCCAAAAGTGAAACAACATCAATACCTTTTTCCAATTTGTCTTTTTCAAAATCAGCTTTTACAATTCCTTTCATACCTTCCAGCTCTTCCAAAGTCAGGTCTTCAGCCGGTGCATTTTTATTTTCAAAGACCATTTTTGTCGTTTCAATAGCGTTTTGTAATTCGTCTTCTCCATGCACAAAGCGGGTGATTTCTAATGCAAGTTTTTTTTGTAACAGCCATTTGCCCGGGTCTTTTTTATGTTCGGCCTCAATAGCAATAATCTCATCTTGCTCTAAGAAAGTGAATATTCTGATCCAACTGGCGGCATCTTCATCACTAGCGTTCAGCCAGAACTGGTAAAAAAGGTAAGGGGAGGTTTTAGCCGGATCCAGCCATACGTTGCCTTGTTCTGTCTTTCCAAATTTGGTTCCGTCTGCTTTTTTGATCAGCGGACAGGTGAAGGCAAATGCTTCACCTCTTGCTTTCCTGCGCACTAGTTCGGTTCCGGTCGTAATATTGCCCCATTGATCGCTGCCACCCATTTGCAACCTGCAATTCTTGTTTTCATATAGCCAGTAGAAATCATATCCCTGCATTAACTGGTATGCGAATTCAGTATAGCTTAACCCTACTTCTCCTTCAATCCTTCTTTTTACGCTGTCCTTAGCCATCATGTAATTAACGGTGATATGCTTACCGGTGTCCCGTAAAAAATCAATAAATGTAATCTGCTTAAACCAGTCATAGTTATTGACCATTTCAGCGCTATTGGGGATGGCCGGGTTGAAATCGATGTATTTTCCCAACTGGGCTTTTATTCCTGTTACATTGTTGCTTAGAGTTTCCTCGTTCAACAGGTTTCTTTCTTCACTTTTACCACTGGGATCGCCAATCATGCCTGTGGCTCCGCCAATCAGGGCGATAGGTTTATGACCTGCTTTTTGCAAATGAACCAATAATAGTATAGGTACCAGGCTGCCAATATGGAGACTTTCGGCGGTGGGATCAAAACCGATATAAGCGACGGTCATTTCCTTTTTTAGTTGGTCTTCTGTTCCAGGCATAATGTCCTGTATCATCCCCCGCCAGCGCAATTCTTCTATCAGATTCATTGGTTTATGTCAAGTTTTTGCGACAAAAGTAAGGCAGAACAGGAAAGCAGCCTGCAAATGCAATATTTTTCTAACCGGTTCGTTTTCAGTCGTTAGGTTTTCCCCTACGTAAAACTATGATTTTACAAAGTGAAAGATTAGTTTTACGTCCGGCTTAACCCTGTAGAACTTTAGCCTCATTAATTGCTTTAAGAAAATTATCCGAATGAAGTCGTACCGAACCTGGCTGTCCCTATTTGTAATGCTAACCTCCGTTGCCGCCACCGCACAATTTCGTAAGTACTCCAACGAATTTTTAAATATTGGCGCCGGTGCCCGTGGTTTGGCTATGGGTAGTGCTCAAGTTGCGTCTGTGAATGATGGTACTTCGGGATACTGGAACCCCGCTGGATTAACTGGCGTAAAAGACAATACCCAGGTAAATATCATGCATGCTGAATATTTCGCCGGCATAGGAAAATATGATTACGCCAGCATTGCTTTTCCTTCCGCTAATAATAAAAGCACTTTTGCTGTTACGGGTTTACGCTTTGCCGTAGATGATATCATGAACACTTTATTCCTGGTTGAACCCGATGGTTCTATCAATTACAATAATATCCAGGCATTTTCATCCGCTGACTATGCATTCCTTCTTTCGTTTGCAAAAAAAATAAAGGATACGGAAAAGAAGAAAATAAATTTCGGCGTCAACGCAAAAATAATCCATCGCAATGTTGGCAAATTCGCCAAGGCCTGGGGTTTTGGTATTGATGCTGGTTTGCAAATACACCAGGGAAAATGGAGATTCGGTATCACAGGCCGTGATATTACAACCACGTTTAACTCCTGGGCATTTTCATTCACTGAAAGAGAAAAAGAAGCCTTATATCTTACCAATAATGAGATCCCTGTTAAATCCACGGAAATGACGGCGCCGAGGCTGGTATTGGGAGTAGCCCGCGACTTTAAATTGAGTAAAAAAACAAGCCTTTTGGCGGAAGCCAATTTCGATCTGACTTTTGACGGGAAAAGAAATACGCTGGTCAGTGCGGATCCTGTAAGCGCTGATCCAAAGTTGGGTCTTGAATTAAATGTAAACAATGTTTTTTTCCTGCGTGCGGGCATCAACAATTTCCAAAAGGCATTAGCGGATGGAGATACTTTGAATCAAAAGAAAGTATGGATATATCAGCCCAGTGCTGGTGCGGGATTCAAAATCCAGAATGTAACCATTGACTATGCGTTTACCAACCTGGCAAACCAATCCAATCCTTTGTTTACCCATGTATTTTCTTTGCGTCTTGACATGGTAGAAGCGAAAACAAAGAAAAAGAAGAAAAAATAACAATAGCAAAATCTGTACTACTAATAAACCACGATTAATGAAACGACTTATACTTTTATTGTTAACTGCTTTTTCGCTGTCAGCAGGAGCACAGGTTTACAATAATGAATGGATCGATTACAGCAAGACCTACTATAAATTCAGGGTGGGTATCAACGGTATCTATCGCATCAATTCAAGTACACTTGCTTCAATAGGCCTTGATAACGTCAATGCCGACCATTTTCAATTGTGGCGTAATGGCGAGCAGGTAGCTATCTATACTTCTGTTCAAAATGCTCCGCTGGGTGGTACGGGGTATATTGAGTTTTGGGGGGATATGAATGATGGTAAACCCGATAAACCGTTATACCGTGAACCGGATTATCAACTATTCGACAAATTTAGCTTACAAACAGATTCAGCTGCATTTTTCCTTACCGTTAACCCTAATGGAGGAAATCTGAGATTTATAACAACGCCTAACAATGTAGCCGGAAATACGTTGCCCGTAGAGCCTTTCTTTATGTATGCCGCTGGTGCTTATTACAAAGACCGGATCAACCAGGGGCGTTCGGAATTGGTGGGTACTTCCTATACTTATTCTTCATCGTATGACTATGGCGAAGGATGGACATCACTGGATATTGCCAATGGTGCTTCAAAGGCGGTAAACTTAACCGGGCTGTTACCCTATACGGGAGCAGGGGCGCCCGATGTTGTAATAAATGTAAATGCAGTGGGGAATGCCGTGAATCCAAGGGCTTTCAAAGTAAAGCTTAACGGCGATTCTATTTATGGAAGACAGATGGATTATTATGACTACACCAGGTCAAGTGTTACTGTTCCCATTTCTCGTATAAGCGCTGGTTCGGCTAATATCGAAGTGGTTAACTTATGTGCCAACCCGGGGGACCGGATGGCTCTTTCTCATATGGAAATCGTGTACCCACGCCAGTTCAACTTTAACAACCTCCGTTCATTTTATTTTGAGCTGCAGGCAAGTGCCGTTGGCAATTACCTGGAAATTACCAACTATGCGCATAATTCCGTGGTGCCGGTTTTATACGATATAACCAACAACAGGCGATACCTGGGCGATATCACTAATAAAGCATTGACAAAATTCGCTCTTCCACCTTCTGCTACCAAGCGCAGGATGATGTTAATTCATCAGCAAGTTAGCCTGATACCAACGATTGCTTCTTTTCAGCAACGTGATTTTATTAACTATGGGTTGGCCGCTAACCAGGGTGATTATTTAATTATCTCCAATAAAGCGCTGACTGCAGCCACTGGCGCAGGCGACCCTGTTGAGGACTACCGGGCTTATCGCAGCTCTCCGCAAGGTGGTAGTTATAATGCAAAAGTCTACCTGTTTGAACAACTTGAAGATCAGTTTGGATTGGGTATAAAAAAGCATCCCCTGGCGATCCGCAATTTTATCAGGTGGGCAAGGGTTAATTATTCCGCACCACTGAAGAATGTTTTATTGATAGGAAAAGGAGTTATGTATTCTCAGTTTCGGGCGAAAGAAAGCGATCCTGATATGGAAAAGCTTGATTTAGTCCCAACTTTTGGTAACCCCGCCTCTGATATATTATTAACCGCTGAAGGCAACAGTTCTATTCCACTTACACCCATTGGTCGTATATCGGCTATTAGTAAAGATGAAGTAAGCGACTATCTTGACAAAGTAAAGCAATACGAACAGCTACAGGCAATATCGTCCCCAACTATTTCAGATAAGGCATGGATGAAAAATGTAGTGCACGTAACGGGGGCGAGTGATAATAATACGTCTGATATTTTATTGACGGCATTAAATGGCCATAAGACGATAATTGAAGACACTTTTTATGCCGGTAATGTGCATACGTTTACCAAAAATTCAGCCGAGGCTGTTGAACAGGTAGCAAGTGTGCGGTTGGAAAATCTTTTCCGGGAAGGTATTGGCCTTCTTACCTATTTCGGGCACTCTTCCGCCAGTACACTGGAGTTCAATCTTGACAATCCGCAGAGTTACGACAACCAGGGTAAGTACCCTGTTTTTATAGTAATGGGATGTAATGCAGGAAGTTTTTACAATTTTAATGCGGCCAGGTTTTCTACCAAAGAAACGATATCAGAGAAATTCGTTTTAGCAAAAGACAGGGGTGCGATCGCATTCATGGCCAGTACCCATTTGGGAATTGTTCACTACCTGGATATTTATAATAGCCGTCATTACAGGGCCATCTCAAAAACACACTACGGCGAAACATTGGGTGAAATAATGGATGATGCGATACGCCAGGTATTTGGTCTTACTACAGAAAATGATTTCTATGCCCGGTTTCAATGCGAGCAATTTACTTTACATGGAGACCCTGCCATTAAGTATTATAGCTTCGCAAAACCGGATTACGTTGTCGAAGATCAATTAGTAAAAATATCGCCATCTTTTATTACTGTTTCGGATAGCACTTTTAACGTGAAGGTTAATTTCATGAATCTTGGGAAGGCAATCAATAAGGATATTATTGTTGAAGTAAAGCGTACTTACCCGGATGGTGTCGTGGAAGTGATCAGGAGGGATACAATCTCCTTTACAAAATACATGGATTCCCTTTCTTACAATATACCGATCATTCCAACGAGGGATAGAGGATTGAATAAAATAACAGTGACAATTGATGCCGGAAATAGTGTGGATGAACTTTATGAAACAAATAATTCTGTTACAAAAGAATTTTATGTTATTGAAGAAGACGTTAAGCCTGTTTATCCATACAATTACTCTATCGTTAATCAGCCGGATCAAAAATTGATCGTTTCATCGGCAGATCCTTTTGCCCTATCGCAGGAATACCTGATGGAGATAGATACTACTGAATTATTCGATTCTCCCTCAAAAATCAGCCGTTCTATGACTACACCCGGCGGAGTTTTTGAATTTAGCCCGGGCATTACATACACGGATAGTATGGTTTATTATTGGAGGGTGGCCGTAAAGCCAACTACAGGCCAGCCGGTATGGAATACTTCGTCGTTCCAATATATTGCTAATGGAGAGCCTGGTTTTTCACAGGCGCACTATTACCAGCATATGAAATCGGACCGGACGAGATTACAACTGGCCATGCCAGGACAATGGACCTATACGCCGGTAGTTAATAATTTATTTGTAGCGAATGGGGTATGGGCTTCAGGTATTACCCAGGAATCGCAGCTATTGGTTAATGTAAATGATTCGTCTTATATCAGGAGTATTTGTGATTTCGGTTTCACCGTTAACGTATTTGATAAAAACACCTTTAAAGCCTGGAAAAACCAGGTAACGTCGCCCACCACGGGGCTTTATGGAAGTGCATACCCAGGTTGTGCTCCTACAAGAATAAACAATTTTGAATTTAGAAATCTTAATACTCCCGCCACTGGTCCTAACCGTATTGCCGCTGCGAAATTTTTGAGAGACTCGATTCCGGACGGCAGTTTTGTAGTTGTCCGGTACACTCCGAAATTCGGGGCTGTCAATCAATATGCAAGCGTTTGGGCCAATGATAATGTCCCAGGAGGAAACAACTTGTACGATGAGTTGAAAAGCCAGGGGTTCACAGAGATCGACTCCATGAACCGGCCAAGGGCTTTCAGTTTTGTATATCAAAAGAACGCACAGCAAATACATGCCCCTGAGTATATAATGAGTATTGGTATCTATGACCCTATTACTTTATCGGCAAACTGTGTTACACCTGATTCAATAGGGTATATTACTTCACCGAAAATAGGGCCCGCGAAAAGCTGGAAACAACTGCACTGGAGAGGATCAACGGATGCGTTGGGTGGTGATACTCCGGTGGTTGATATTTATGGAATAAATTCTAATGGAACCGAATTATTGTTGATGACTGGCATTGATATAAATGACCAGGATCATGATATATCTTCCATTGACGCAAAAGAGTTTCCGTTTGTAAGATTGAAGATGAAAAACGCCGATCTGCAGCATTATAGCCCATACCAGCTGCGATACTGGATGCTGACATATACCCCGGTTCCGGAAGGCGCTATCGCTCCAAATATTTACTTAGACGCCAGGGACTCAGTCGGGGTTGGCGAGGTAATTAATTTCGGCATCGCATTTAAGAATATCAGCAAAACTGATTTTGATAGTGTAAAAGTCAAATTCACGGTGACTGATAAAGACAACAAGGAAATTAAAATAGACCCGGGTAAACAAAAAGCATTGGTGGCGGGCGATACTATCAAATTGAATGTACCTATTGATACAAGGTTATTGGCCGGTAGTAATACGGTGTTTGTAAACTTTAACCCGGATAGTGATCAGCCGGAGGAATATTTGTTTAATAACTATGCGTATAAAAAACTATATGTAAGGCCCGACAGCTTAAGCCCCGTGATGGATGTAACGTTTGACGGAACCCACATTCTTAACAGGGATATAGTTTCTTCCAAGCCGCATATCCTTGTTAAGCTTACCGACGAATTGAAAGGGATGGTGTTGAATGATACAAGCGCTGTAATAGTGAATGTGAGGTATCCCGACGGTAATCTCCGGCGGTATTATTTCAACAACAGCAATGACACTTTACAATTCGCGCCAGCCCAGCAGGGGCCCGGTGTAGATGAAAATACGGCCAGTGTTCGGTTCAATCCTTATTTTTTAGAGGATGGCGAGTACGAGCTTATTGTATTAGGAAAAGACAGGAGTGGAAATTTTGCGGGAGGTTCACAGTATAAGGTATCATTTATGGTGATCAATAAACCAATGATATCGAACATGCTCAATTACCCCAATCCGTTCACTACATCTACCGCGTTTGTATTTACGTTGACAGGAAGTGATATTCCGCAAAATATCCGGATACAGGTATTAACCATTACCGGTAAAATTGTAAGAGAGATCACGAAAGATGAGTTAGGACCTCTGCATATTGGACGGAATATCACCGAGTTTAAATGGGATGGTACTGATCAGTATGGTCAAAAACTGGCCAACGGTATCTACCTGTACAGGGTTATTACCAACTTAAATGGAAAATCCCTGGATAAGTATAAAGTTAAAGGCGACGACACGGATAAATACTTTAATAAGGGTTATGGCAAAATGTACCTGATGAGGTAAAGTATTTAAAGCCACAAATTCTATACGGGCCGCACATTGTGCGGCCCTTTTTCGATCCTCCCGCTATACATAAAAAATTATAGTGCCGGGCTATTTCAGTATCAATAACAAGGAAGTGCAGTTTATAAACTTTCTACCGGGTGATGAAATGTTTTCTCAATTTCCGGGCGATAGGTTGCTCTACTAATTTATAAAATATAAATGCGAAAAGGATTATTAATATGAAAATGATAACAAGATTGTGGCTGATATATTTTTTTACCCAGCTAAGAAGGAAGCTTGTATGTAACAAATAAAAAGAATATGTCGAGTTGCCCAGTTGAACCATCAAACCTGATCCGAGGAACCATTGCAACGGGCTCCTGTGATAGATCAAACCATAGAATAAAATAGTTATCCCTATTGGCATAATTATGTTATTAACTAATAATCCAGCCCAGTTTTCATACCCCTGCGATACATTAAAGCGAAGCGCTATCCAGTATTGTAATAATAAAGCCAGGAAAATTAGCGAAAGCCCGATATAAGTAGATTTATACCCAAGTTTTTCTATCCGGGTATTTTTATAGTTTCCCTTAACCAGCATCGCTAAATAAATGCCGCACAAAAATTCAAAGACCCTTCCAAAGAAAGTAAAATAGAAGGTAAAATGATAGCTGCTAAAGAACCCGCCAATATTTATTCCTGAAAATAGCAGTGTCATCAATATTCCTATCAAATAAACGGATAAAAGGATATAAAGAAGCGCAGATTTTTTTTTGAGTAATAAAAATAACAATGGCGACAGGAAATAAAATAATTCTTCGACTGTCAGGCTCCAGCCTGGTCCTATTCCTGTCAGGTAATACTCAGATGAAAATCCCTTTAGCAGGGTGATATTTAAAAAATAATTAGTAAAAATGGAGGAGGTAGAATCGGAATGTTTTATATACTGTAATAAAAAAGTAATGCTTGTCAGAATGAACAACACCGGGAATACCCTGGAAAACCGATTGATAAAATAATTATAGAGGTGTTTCCTTTTTAAAGAATTAATTTCATAAAATTTGTGGCAAATGATAAAGCCACTCAGAACAAAGAAAAAAGTCAGAAATGTATAAAACTGATTAATGAACAGGAAGGAGTTGGGGTTCTCCGTAAAAGAAAAAGGGTTTAAATGTTTGAAAAAAATAAAGTAGGCGCATATAGCCCGGATTCCTGTAAGCGCAGGAATAAAATCCTTTTCTTTTACCATCAGTGGATTAGTATGTTGCCGCAATTTACTTTACAAAATCTTATTTTCCGGTAAATCCATTATACTGGGAAAATGAACTAATAAAAGTTGTTCTTTAGTAAATACCGGGAGCAAGAATAAAATACATCAGCAGCCGTTTAAAGTCAATGGTAAGGAATGAAAAAAATGGTCGGTAGATTTTTTAAAAATCGGGATTATTGGGTGGTCGTAGCCGTATGGGCTATTGCAGAACTGCTGTTGTTTTGCAAATTTGGATTTTATTTCCAGATGGAAGCGGAGAAGTATATCGGTGAAGCCAGGTTTATACTCGAAAATCATCATTTGTCCCAGGGCAGGTATCTCTTTTACTTATCCACTATACTCGTAATCGCTTTAAGCTTTTTAATAAAAACGGGATTGTACGGGGCTGTAAGTATTATACTGATCATAAACCTGGCCAGTTATCTCTATTTTTTCAAAGCATTGAAAAAGGCTTTTGATTCAAGATTGCCGGCCTTCCTGGTAATCATTTTTTTATTGAGTTTCTGGCCCTATCAGACCTGGTCGCTTTTTCTATATACCGAATGCCTGTTTTATAGTGTTGTGATGGTTCTTTTTTCCCGGTTGTTATTATTTGAAAAAATGGACTTAAAATTTCTGCTTAGTACTTTCCTGATTTTAGTATTGGTGATAATAAGCAGACCATTGGGTATATTATTTATTTTCCCTGTTTTATTCTTTCTCTATTTCCACCTTAACAAAAGGCAGAAATTATTTTTCTATGCAGTATTGATATTAGCTTTTTTGCTGTTAGGCTGGGTGGTGCAGGTCGTATTCACCACTACGCCTGACTGGAATATGCAAAGAGCTTTTTTAGAGGAGAACATTATCTGCGATATGCCCGTTGTTCTTAGCAACAGCAAGCTGGAAATGTCAGATCATCCCAATCAGCTTTACCGGTTATTCTTTTATATCACCCATAATTTTTCGCATTTTTCAGGATTGGCGCTAACCCGTTTAAAGTATTTTTTTGTGAACACACGACCTTATTATTCAACCGCGCATAATGCGTATTTATTGGTCAGTCTTTTCTCTATTTACGGAAGCATAATACTTGGAATCAAAAGGATAACGAAGATATTTTCAACCTCTCTCATTAGTTTTATCTTTTCAACTATATTCTTTTTCGCCCTGGCTATCGCTTTTCAATGTGACGATTACCACAACCGGTTTTTCTTAACACTTATGCCGTTGTTGACCGTATTGGCAGTAGCAGGGTTTATACCTGTGATAAAATGGATTACTTTTTTCTCAAAACCACGTATAGACTAGCCGTGTCAATATAAAGGTCTTTGTTTTTGAGTCTCGATAGTTTTACAACGAAATTAAACACAGGGATAAAAAAACCGAATTTGTATTTTCTCAGCCTGTTGATCAAAAAATCTGTATTGCTATATTGTCCTGCCTTTTTACTGTTGACGATGATAAAACCCGTGGAATCGGTAAGTTTTTTAAAAGTAGTAAGGGAAAAATAGTTGATGTGCTCGATTGGTTTAAACTGAAACCATTTTTTACCCAATAACTTTCTTTGCAGGCTATTGTAATCGGGTGTAATTAATATAATGATCCCGTTGTTGTCAAGGATGGAATGCAATTTGACAAAATGCTCGTGGAGATCTGTCAAATGCTCCACTACATCAAAAAGAGTGATGATACCATATTTTTCTTCGAAGTGAATATCTGAAAAAGGCGAGTCATATATTTTGTAGCCACTTTGTTTCAGGTGACTGGCATATTCTCTGTTCAGTTCTATGCCACAAGGTTTCCATCCTTTGGTTTTAAAAATCTCCAGGCAATACCCTGCGGCGCAGCCAATATCAAGGGCATTGCAATTTTCTCCCTGATTCAAAAAAAAATTGATAGAATCATCGATCCATTTTTGGAAATTCTTTTTACGAAGCTCTTTGTTTTCTTTGTAATGAAAATACCCAACTTCCGGGTTGTCGAAATAGTTGTCCGTATATAGTTTTAGCAATTCGGGCTTCTGCAAACGCGGATTCACGTACACAAAATTACATTGGACGCATTGTACAATATTCCATGAATTTAACCTGTATTTTTTTGTGTAATCGTTTTTATCGCAGAGCGGACAATTGACAAGTTCTTTATTTGCTAAATCCATGGTGGAAATCTAAAGTAATATTCTGATACGATAATTGGCCGTCTTATAACCCGTCAAAACAATAAT
>JBDTUH010000007.1:0-268240 GCA_040007815.1 Chitinophagaceae bacterium | reverse complement strand
CATCCACGTCCACTCAAAATCCATCGCTTACCTATATGGCGATGACTGCAAGAGCTGTCGATCATGCGGTTGAATTACAGAAAAAAGGAAATATCTGACAACTATTATGAAGTGGCTATTCATAATAAAAGAGCAGCCTGCTTTTCGATTTTCAATTTCATCCGGCTCTTTTCCAGCTTTTGAAATTTGATGTAGAGATGATGTGGCAAAACAAGCGTATTTAAACTCATTCGGGGAACTGTGATGTAGTATTGATGTAGTAGAAATTCTAATGCGGGGACGATTCAACGATATATTTACCACACATTTTTTATAAACATGGCATTGGCATAAATAGCAACAAATCATATCGTGATTAATGTTTATGTCAATCAGTAAAGTGGATTTCTTAAAATTCAGTTCAATAACGTAAATGCTCCATTATGAAATTTTCTTTCTCCATTCTTCTCGTGTTTTTTTATAGTATAAGCTTTGCTCAGAACCCTATGGGAATTTTTGACGGTCATGCGGACGTAGGTAAACCAAAACTTGCAGGCTCTGCGCAATACGACGAGGTTTCTCAAACTTATACGATCAAGGGCGGAGGTTATAATATTTGGTTTAACAGGGATGAATTTCATTACCTCTATAAAAAGATAAAAGGAGATTTTATCCTTACCGCTGATTTTGCCTTTGCGAGCGAAGGGGGCAATGGTCATAAGAAAACCGGCTGGATGATCAGGGAGTCACTGGATGAGCAAGGCGCGGGTGTGAATGCCTGCGGACATGAAGACGGCTTAGTAGCTATGCAATGGCGTCCACTGCGGGGGACTTTTATGCGTGATCCGGAAGACGAGATTTTTTTTCCAAAAAAGAATTTTCAGACGATTCAGCTGGAACGTATTGGAAAAATGGTTACGATGTACGTAGCTCATCCAGGTGAACCGCTTCAGATGGTTGGTTCCCATGAGATGTCTGATATGCGTGATTCTGTATATGTTGGCGTATACATTTGCGCACATGATCCTGAAGTAGTGGAAGAAGCAAGGATATGGAATGTTCGTATTGATAAACCAGTCGCCAGTACCTATCATCCAAATCCAATTATTCAAAGATCATTGAAGCCAATGGATGGTGTGATGGGTTGCCGCTTGGAAATAATGGATGTATTTGATGGTAAAAGAAAAGTGATCCGCGAATCAACAGGTCGGTTTGAAGCGCCAAACTGGATGCCGGACGGTAAGAAGCTCTTGTTTAACGAAGGAGGATCGTTATATACAATTTCGACAGATGGTGGAACGCCGGAAAAACTTAATACAGGAGATATTGACAAGAACAACAACGACCATGGAATTTCTTTTGATGGTAAAATGCTTGCCATTAGCAGTTCCCGGCAAGGTATGCCGGGCGGCGGTTCAACTGTTTATGTACTTCCTTTGACAGGTGGTATTCCAAAGCTTGTTACAGATAGCACACCTTCCTATTGGCATGGTTGGGCGCCCGGTGGAAAAGAAGTTGCTGTAGTGGGTCAGCGAAATGGCAGCAAAATTTATAATCTCTACAAAGTCAATATTGCTACAAAAGCAGAAGTCAATTTAACGAACAATATAAAAGGCCATGTAGATGGCTGCGAATATTCTCCCGATGGCAAATTTATTTATTACAATGGCAGCCAAAGCGGCACCATGCAAATATGGAGAATGAAACCAGACGGTTCCGCCAAAGAACAGCTCACTTTTGATCAATACAATAACTGGTTTCCCCATGTATCACCCGATGGAAAATGGATGACTATTATTTCTTTTCCCATCGATATAGATCCGGCGACACATCCTTCTTACAAAAAAGTGACGCTTCGGTTAATGTCTACCTCCGGCGGTTCACCAAAGGTAATAGCCTATTTATATGGTGGGCAGGGAACGATAAATGTAAACTCGTGGTCACCGGATAGTAAACGGATTGCTTTCGTTAGCAATTCCGAAAAAGCGGAGAAATAAAAGTTATCATAGTATTAAGGGGATTGAAACAGTGCAATTTTTGTTAAGTGTTCTTTTAAGTATCAAAAAAAGTCGACGTTTAAAATTTTTTCAATTAAGATAAAGTGCGGACAAAATTCAATTTGATGTAGAGTTGATGTGGCGAAAACAGGGGAAATCCTGTTTAAGAAAAGGTTGTGATGTAGTATTGATGTAGTAGAAAATGAATGATCGGTTTAGTTCAAATATAACTTTATCAGGAGAAGAAAATAAAAACAGACCAGACGATAATTTTCGGGAAATCATGTTGCCAGTATTTATTTTTTAACCATTTAACGATTGCTTATGTTATCAAAATCTATTGGGCTCTTAAGGAACTGCCACTTTGTAATAATGTTACTATTATTCAGCAGTAGTATAGTTGCTCAAAAAACTGTCACAGGCAGAATTATTAATAATAGCGACAAAGAGCCGATTCCTGGTGCTTCCGTGTTAGTTAAAGGCACTCAAATTATTTCACAATCTCAGTCCGACGGAAGATTTTCTGTGAATGTTCCGGCCAATAGCAATACGCTGGTTATAACCGTCGTCGGATTTGAAACATTTGAGGTCTCCGTTTTGGGTACCAACAATGTGGGAGATGTTGGACTAAAATCTACTTCCGTTTCACTTAATGAAGTAGTGGTTACGGGGTATACTTCGCAAAAGAAAAAAGATATCACGGGAGCGGTTTCTGTAGTGAATGTGGAGAACATGAAAAATGTTCCTTCTGGTACAATTGAGAATGTATTGCAGGGGCAAGCTTCCGGACTTACTGTTATTAATAACGGAGCTCCCGGCGGACCAAGTAATGTAAGGGTGCGAGGTATTACTTCTACCGGTCCAACTGATCCTTTGGTGATTATAGACGGAACGCCTGGTAATATGCATGACCTGAATCCCAACGATATTCAATCGATCCAGGTATTGAAAGATGCAGGGTCTGCTGCCATTTATGGTGTACGTGGTTCAAACGGAGTAATTATTATCACTACAAAAAAAGGAAGACAGGGACCAGCACGTGTAACTTATGATGCATATATCGGTACACAACGTCCTTTAAAAGATGGATGGAATCTTGCTAACCCCACTGAACATGCCCGTGCAATATGGGAACAGTACACCAATAATAACCTGGTGCCTACGCATAAACAATATACCTGGGATGCACAGGGAAATCCGAATCTTCCGGATTATATCACACCAACAAGGGCTATGGAAGGCGATCCTAATACTGATCCTTCTACTTATAAACTTTATGCTAATCAAATAACAAGAGCGAATAAAGCAGGTACTGATTGGTTTCATGAAATATTCAAGCCTGCCATGTTGCAAAGTCACAATATTTCTGTAAGTGGAGGTGGCGACAAGTCGTCTTATTTATTTTCCATTAACTACCTGAACCAGGATGGTACGCTAATTGAAACTTATTTAAAAAGGTATTCGGCTAGGATTAACACGGTGTTCAACGTAAAAAATAATATTCGCATTGGTGAAAATGCCTATTTCTCCTATAAGAAAAACCCGGCTTATCTTGGGTTGCCTGGTGTAAACAATGCGAATTCCATCAATGCGGCTTACAGGATGCCTGCTATTGTACCGGTACGTGATATTACCGGAATAAATTTTGCAGGTGGCGGATCACAAAGTCTTGGCAATGCACCGAACCCTGTGGCCATTATGGAGCGTACAAGAGACAACAAAAGCAATGCCTGGCAAATATCCGGTAATGTATTCGGTGAAGTGGATTTCCTGAAGCACTTTACAGCACGTAGTAGTTTTGGAGGAACAATAGAAAATTTCTATAGCAATTCATTTGTTTTTACTGCTTATGAAAATGCGGAAAACAGTACTAACCCTAATAGTTTCATAGAAAATTCCGCATTCACCAGCAGTTGGACATGGACTAACACACTTAAGTATAGTAATACATTTGCTTCAAGGCATAACGTAACAGCGCTGGTAGGTAGTGAAGCCATCAGTAACTATGCACGTGGTATATCTGGTTCAAGAGGTAGTTATTTTATCACCAACCTTAGTAACCTGACTGTTGATCCAAGCCTCTGGACACTCAATTTTGGTACACCTACCGGTCAATCAAACAGCAATACGCTTGTTAACGGTTATCAAAGCCCTTATGAAAGCACGCTGTATTCTTTATTTGGGCGTGTTGACTATGCATTTGATGATAAATATTTGTTGAGTGCAACAGTGCGCCGGGATGGTTCTTCCGTGTTCGCTAATAATTATCGTTATGGTACATTCCCTTCCATCACGGCTGGCTGGAGAATTTCAAGCGAAAAGTTTATGCAGGGAATTTCCTGGTTGAATGATCTGAAGATACGGGGAGGCTGGGGCAAACTGGGTTCTATCAGCAATATCAATCCTACAAACGCTTATACTTTATTCGGTTCAAGTTCGGTTCAATCATGGTATGATATTAATGGAACCAGTACAACTCCGACATTGGGATTATATGCATCACAATATGGCAACCTGTATACTACCTGGGAAGAAGATATTATTACCAATATAGGCTTTGATGCAACACTGTTTAATAATAAGCTGGAGCTATCCGTTGAATGGTATAAAAAAGATGTGAAGGGATTGTTGTTTAAGGATAATGCACCCGCTACCGTTGGTGATCCTTTATTGCCGTTTATTAATGTAGGCGATATTAGCAACAAAGGAATCGATTTCTCCGCTGTTTATCATGGCAAAATCAATAAAGATCTCGGATTTGATATAACGGGAACGTTTACATCCTATAAAAATAAAGTAGTAGCAATTCCCGGGATAAACTATGTTGATTATGGCAATTCAAGATTTGAAGTTGGCTACCCGATTGGCTCTTTCTTTGGTTACAGGCAGATTGGTTTATTCCAAAGTGATGCGGATGTAACCGGTTCACCGACGCAGTCAGCAGCAGCGCCGGGAAGACATAAGTTTGCGGATGTGAATGGTGATAAGAAAATTGATGCGAATGACAGAACACATTTCGGCAATCCCAATCCTGATTTTACCGCCGGTTTAAACGTAGGAATAAATTATAAAAATTTTGACTTCTTCATGTTTATGTATGCTTCTGTGGGTAATGACGTTATTAATAATGTTCGTTCTTCTATAGATTTTCCACAGGTATTTGATGTAGCCATCAGTAAAGATGCTGTTTACAATTCATGGACGCCTGACCGGCCTAATGCCAAAGTGCCCCGACTGGAACGTTCAGCGAATTTTAGCAACACAACTCAGTTTAGTTCTTATTACCTCGAAGATGGATCGTTCTTGCGGTGTAAAGCGCTGACTTTAGGATATACAGTTCCTGCGATAAATCTTAAAAAATTCGGGATTGATAAAGTAAGAGTGTATGTGCAGGCATTGAACCTCTTTACTGTTACGGGATATTCCGGCTTGGATCCTGAACTGGGCGGACCCACACTTACCAGTACCAATTTTGGTAACGACGGCGGTAATTATCCCGCCAATCAAAAAGCGTATACGGTAGGTGTAAATCTTTCTTTCTGATCACGGGATTATTCAATTCTTCAAAAATGAAAAAACATTATTAAGGCAAATTACTTGTGGCAAAAAACAATAAAAATTAGCACATGAAACACAAACACTATCACATAATTATTGTCTCTTTTTTCTGCCTGGTGCTTATATATGCCTGTGGAAAAAGTTTTTTAGATAAACAGCCGCTTGGACAATTAAGCGAGAACAGCGTATCCAATAAAGCGGGAATACAAGCAATGCTTATTGGGGCTTACTCGTTTTTAGATGGACAATCCGGATTATCTCTTGGAGGAACAGACGTTACCGGAATTACTTATGGGGCTGCAGGTTCCAATTGGGTGTACGGAAGTATATGTGCCGATGATTCTTACAAAGGTTCTACACCCAGTGATCAACCACCAATGGTATTACTGGCTACCTGGTCACTGTCTACAGCAACATCTACTTACATGAATATAAAATGGCGGGTTTTGTACGCAGGCGTTCAGCGGGCCAATAATGTGTTGAGGCTATTACCAAAGGCTACGGATATATCGGCTGACGAAGCAAAAACAATGTCAGCTGAAGCCCGTTTTTTAAGAGGGCATTATCATTTTGATGCAAAGAAAATGTGGGATAATCCTGTGTATGTTGATGAGACGATTACTTATACTGATAAAAATTATAATGTACCTAATGTTGATGATGCCGGAAATTTTATTGATATCTGGCCAAAAATTGAAGCTGATTTCCAGTTTGCCATTGATAATTTACCTGCTACACAACCACAAAAGGGAAGAGCAAACAAATGGGCGGCTATGGCTTATTTGGCTAAAGTTTATATGTTCCAGGATAAATTCGCACAGGCAAAACCATTACTCGAAAATCTGATTGCAAATGGTGTAACTGCATCAGGTGCTAAGTATGGACTGGTAAATTTCGAAGACAATTTTAACGCGCAAACGAAAAATGGCCCTGAATCCGTATTTGCTTTTCAAACATCAGTGAACGATGGTTCTCAACTGAACGGTAATTTCGGAGACGTATTAAATTTTCCAAATGGTCCGGGTGCACCGGGTGGTTGCTGTGGATTTAATAATCCTTCTTACAACCTGGCGAATGCTTACAAAACAGATCCGGTTACGGGCTTACCTTTATTGGACACTTATAATAACGGCCCTGGTGTAAGCGATTCTACCAATATTTATATCGGAACATTAGATCCAAGGGTTGACCTCACTATTGGTCGTCCAGGGCAACCTTATCTTGATTGGGGTAATCAAAATATCGCATGGATACGTGACCCGTCGGTGAATGGTGTGTTCAGTCCAAGGAAAAATGTTTACGCTAAAAGCCAGTTCGGAACATTATCCTCTAACGAAACCAGTTTTTGGGGAGCCACCCAGATCAATGCCAACAATTATACATTCATTCGTTTTGCTGATGTTGTTTTATGGGCTGCGGAATGTGAAGTAGAAATAGGAAGTTTGGATAAAGCCCAGGACTATGTTAACCAAGTACGTAACAGGGCTGCTGATCCAACTGGTTGGGTATATAAAAATGCTACCTATACCGCGTCCAGTTCTAAATACTCTCCGCAAACAACACCTGCGGATAATTACAAAATTGGGTTGTATCCCGCTGGGAATTTTACAGCGGGTGGCAAAGATTATGCCCGCAAAGCTGTTCAGTTTGAAAGAAGGTTGGAACTGGCAATGGAAGGACATCGTTTCTTTGATCTGTCCCGTTGGGATAATGGTACGGGATCTATGGCGAATACACTGAATGCATACCAGGCCGTAGAGAAAACAAAAAAATCTTTCTTTTATGTTAATCCAACAGCACAATTTACCAAAGGGGTAAATGAATTTTATCCAATACCGCAGACACAGATTGATCTGGAGAACGCAGCTGGAAAAAAAGTATTAAAACAAAATCCGGGATATAATTAAAGTTTCTCTCATATAAGCAGTAGTTTTTGGAATTTTGCAATGGTAGGGCTAATGACCCTACCTTTTTATATGATTATTGTTCGTTCCTTTATTTTACTTTCAGTAACATGAGTAATTAATCAGATGAAATATTCAGTAAAGACAATTTTTATTTGCCTTGAAATCTTAGCGTTAGTTTCCTGTGTTAAAAAAAAGACCTTGTTTGAAACAGTTTCATCATCTCACTCCGGTATACACTTCAATAACCAGATAATAGAAAACGATTCCATTAACCCGTTAGACCTGGTTAATATTTACAATGGCGGCGGAGTAGGGGTTGGTGATTTTAATAACGACGGCTTACAGGATATTTATTTCACGGGTAACCGGGTATCAAATAACCTTTACCTGAACAAGGGAGAATTGAAATTTGAAGATATTACCGCTGCAGCCAAAGTGGGAGGTGAAGACAGGTGGAGCAGGGGTGTGGCTATAGTCGATATAAACAATGATGGATGGTTGGATATGTATATTTGTTGCAGCATGCTGAATGATCCGCATAAGAGAGAAAATCTTTTATATGTCAACCAGGGAGTAAATGGAGAAAATGTTCCGTATTTCAGGGAGATGGCAACGGAGTATGGATTGAATGATACCACTCATTCTACCATGGCTGCTTTTTTTGACTACGATAATGACGGTGATCTGGATATGTATCTTGTCGTAAATGTTATTCCGAAAGATGATAACCCCAATATTTTCAGAACAGCATATAAAAACGGTGAATATCCGAGTACCGGAAGATTATACCGCAATGACAAAAGTGATATGCTGAAACATCCGGTTTTTGTCAATGTTTCAAAAGAAGCAGGCATTACCATCGAAGGATATGGACATTCGGCAAGCATTACCGATATCAATAGGGATGGGTGGAAAGATATATATGTTGCCAACGATTTCATGCCGGACAATATTCTTTACATCAATAATCATGATGGAACATTTACTGATAAAGCCAGGGATTATTTCAAACATACTTCCGCCAATTCCATGGGGCAGGATATTATCGATATAAATAATGATGGCCTGCAGGATGTGATTGAACTTGATATGGACCCGGAGGATAATTACCGGAAGAAAACAATGACGAATGCGGGTAGTTATCGCTTGTACCAGAATTTTGATTTGTACGGTTATCAGTATCAGTATGCCAGAAATGTACTACAGCTAAACCTGGGACCGCGTGTAAACCAGCATGATTCCATCGGCGATCCGGTGTTTAGTGATATTGGTTTTTTTGCAGGTATCGCTGAAACGGACTGGAGCTGGGCGCCTGTTGTCACGGATTTTGACAATGACGGCTATCGCGACATTATCATTTCAAACGGATACCCAAAAGATATAACTGATCATGATTTTGTCGCATTCAGGAAACAAGCGACTGACCTTGCATCAAAAGAAATGATGCTTGCGCAAATACCGGAAGTGAAATTGCATAATTATGCTTATCGTAATAACGGTGACCTGACTTTCAGCGATGTGTCCGATCAATGGGGACTTTCCCAACCCACTTTTTCCAATGGTGCTGCCTACGCCGACCTGGACAATGATGGAGACATTGATTTAGTCATCAATAATATCAACGACGAAGCATTGCTTTATGAAAATACTACACATAAAATCGGTGACAAGAGTAATTCTCATTTCCTGGATGTAAAGCTTGTGGGTGATTCATTGAATAAAAATGGGATCGGGGCCTGGATAGAAATCTTTTATAACGATAAGCAACAGGTATATGAACAAACTCCGTATAGGGGTTATTTATCTACTGTGCAGCTGAACCCTCATTTTGGATTAGATACTGTTTCCGTTATTGATTCACTGATCGTAAAATGGCCTGGCGGAAAAAAACAAAAATTACAGGATGTAATTGTTGACAAAGCAATTGATATTAATATCAGCGATGCTAAGCAGGAGTATAACTGGTTGCGTCCTGTTGTTGCAACTAATACCTTGTTCACTGAAATAACTGCTTCCCTCGGCATTCATTATAAGCACCGGGAAAATGATTTTATTGATTTCAATATTCAAAAATTATTGCCGCATAAACTTTCAGAGTACGGTCCGTCGCTGGCTGTAGGTGATATTGATGGCAATGGACTGGATGACATTATTGCGGGCGGCTCCGTTTCTTATAGCCCGGTTGTTTTATTGCAACAAACTAATGGATCGTTTTCCCAAAGATCACTTTTAGCGGATACGATTGTAGCCAATAAACGTTGGGAAGAAATGGGGATGATTTTATTTGATGCAGAAAATGATGGGGATCTTGATCTGTATACTGTCAGTGGCAGTTATGAAAACAAACCGGGAGATTCATACCAGGACAAACTATATATCAACGATGGAAAAGGAAAGTTGACCATGGATTCTTTAGCGTTACCCAAAAATCTTATCAGCAAATCATGTGTTCGGGCTGCGGACTTTGATAAAGACGGCGATCTTGATCTTTTTATTGGTGGCCGTGTTGATCCGGGAAATTATCCAAGACCGGTATCCAGTTTTATTTACAGGAATGATTCGGGTAACGGTATTATAAAATTTACAGATGTTACAGCAACTGCTGCATCCACATTAAACAATATTGGCCTGGTCTGTGATGCGCTGTGGACAGATTTCGATAACGATGGTTGGCAGGACCTGATACTTGCAGGTGAATGGATGCCGTTGAAATTTATAAAGAATAATAAAGGAGTTTTTGAAGATATTACGGCGACCGCAGGTACAGGTAGCAAGTTGGGTTGCTGGACTAGCCTTTTGTCAGGAGATTTTGACAATGATGGCGACATGGATTATATCGCAGGTAATATGGGTGAAAACTCATTTTATAAAGGAAGTGAAAAATATCCTGTTTCTATCTATGGTAAAGATTTCGATAACAATGGAGTGATGGAATGTATACCCACTAAATATTTAAAGGACAAAGAAGGTGTATTAAGAGAGTATACCACTCATACAAGAGATGATGTGGTCGACCAGATGCCATTCATAAAAAAGCGATTTCTTACTTACAAAGCATTTGCGGGAGCCATTATCGATAGTCTTTTTACAGCCCAGGAGATAAAAGGCGCTTTAAAATTCCAGGCCAATTTTTTTAAAAGCGCATTTATCAGGAACAACGGAAATGGAACTTTTGAAATGACGGCTTTACCGGCCGTTGCCCAGTTTTCCTGTCTTAATGGAATGATTGCGGATGATTTTGATGGAGATGGTAACCTGGATGTACTCGCTGTTGGCAATGATTATGGGACGGATGTTTCCGTGGGCCGTTATGATGCGGGCAATGGATTGATGTTAAAGGGAGATGGGAAAGGAGGGTTTTTACCACTACCTATTTTACAAAGTGGTTGGTTTGTGCATGGCAATGCGAAGGCATTGGTGAAACTGAAAAGTAGTACAGGGAAATATTTGTTGGCGGCAAGCCAGAACAGGGGCAGCATGAAAGTTTTCGAAATGAAAAGAGCGGTGAAATATATTCCTTTAAATCCATCAGATGCCAGTGCAATACTAATGTATAGTAATGGAAATAAACAAAAGCAAGAATTTTGTTACGGGTCATCTTTTTTATCTCAATCCGGGAGATTCATAAATGTTGATGAGACTGTAACAACTGTAGAAATTAACGATTACAAAGGAAATATCCGAAATATGAAACTCAAATAGCGGATGGTACAATGATTTCAGTAATTGATAGAGAAAAGTCAACAGAAATATTCTCAATCAAATTCATTTTCCCAGCCATCCTTCTTCATCTTCTCAGCCTTTTCTATCACTTCACTATTCAAAGAATTTTTGTAAGCAGTTATTTTTTTTGAAACAGTTTCATCAAATGAACCTATAATTTGCGCAGCTAAAATCCCCGCATTCTTTGCCGCATTTAATGCTACTGTTGCAACAGGAACACCATTGGGCATTTGCAAAATAGAAAGAACAGAATCCCATCCATCAATAGAATTGGATGATTTAATGGGAACGCCAATAACAGGGAGGGGAGTAATGGAAGCCACCATACCTGGTAAATGAGCCGCACCACCGGCGCCGGCAATGATTACTTTTAATCCTCTTTCTTTTGCTTTTGTCGCATATTCTACCATTCGCAATGGAGTGCGATGAGCGGAAACAACCGTGACCTCGTGGGGAATATCAAATTGTTTTAAAATATCGGAGGCGGCCTGCATGATGCCAAGATCACTGTCGCTGCCCATGATTATACCTATCAATGGATTCATGCAGCAAAGAAACAGGAAAAAGTTGAAGAGACCAGCTCCTTGTTACGCGACGGGCAAGTTCGACTGAAGATGTATTCCAATGATAAACGACGAGTATAAAGGAAAAAATTGTAATCGAACTGATCTTCGAAAAGCCAGGGCTGTGCATGGTTCCTCTCCTTCGGAGAGGTTAGGTGAGGCTTTCTATCCAGCATTTTTGAAGGCTATAAAAGGGCTAAGTTTTCGAAAAGCGAGGTCTGTGTGTTGATGACCTCCTCTTTGGGAGGAGGTCGGGAGGAGGCAGTCGGGCTTTTTTATTTCACCAATTCCCCTTTCAGGCTCAGTAATTCTATTTCAGAAACTTTTGTATTATACCTTGCTGCGATAAGCCTGTCGTAAGCTTCACTCAGACTGATCTGCGCTTCCCTTAACTGCACTAAAGTAGCCGAATTGAGCCGGTAAGTTTGCAGTACGATACTCAGATTTTCCTTTGCCAATAAAATATTTTCTTCCTCTAAAGCCAGCGCTTTTTTTTGTTGCTCATAGTCGCGGAAAGCACGGTTAACAGAATGGTAAGTAAGAAACTTTTGGTTGTCGTATATTAATTCCTGGGTTTGCACTCCTAATTGCGCCTGTTTCACTAGCCGTTTTGTATTCAGGTTGTTGAGAATGGGTATGCTGGCCGTAAATCCATAATTGAGCCCTTTGTTCTGGCTAAAAAGGGGAGTAAATGGGTTTACTACTTCTTTGTTATCAAGCCTGCTGAAATTATAATTGGAATTGAATGATATCGTAGGCAACCTGTCAGCTTTTACTTCTTTCAACGCAAAGTTGGCAATATCAATATTCTTTTTAGCTATCAGGATAGAAGGATTGACGTTTTCAATATCTTTTTTGATATCCTCCACATTAATACTCATATTAATAGGAATGGAATCAGTTACATCAAATGGATTGCCGGGAGGTACATTCATCAGCCGGTTCAAGGCGCTTTTTAGCTGGGCGATCAACGATAACTGTTCCAGCTGTCTTGCTTTCTGCGCATTCATATCCACCTTGCTTTGCAAAACATCAGGTTTGGCGCCTACGCCAATATCTAATTTTTGTTGCGTCAGGTTCACCCTTATCTGGCTGATGTCGATCTGTTCTTCAACAGCCTTTAATTGTTGTTTTTGCCTTACTATATTGTAATAAGTTGTTACTACACCTGCAACGGTTGTTACGACCTGGTTTTTTATATTCAGTTCACCAAGCTTTACAAATTCTTCCACTTTTCCTCTTGTGGCGAACATTCTCAAGCCGTCAAATAAGGTCCAGTTCAGTGCGATACCAGCGTTAAAATTGTTTGATTTAACGCCATTTCTTTCCCTTTTGGTACCGTCATTGAACTTTTGTATCTGATCGTTATTGTTATAGGCGATACCGGTGTTGGCATTCAAACGGGGATAAAATGCGGCTCCTTTGAAGGAATCGTCTATAGCTGCGGAAGTAGAATCATATTTTGCAAGCGTGATATCGTGGTTATTTTTCAACGCTTCCGCGATCGCTTCATCAATGGTCAATAGCTTTTGTGCACGCAAACTCGCACCAGCCAATAAAGCGAATATTGTTAAGCAAAAAATATAAGGCTTAAACATACAGGCCTTCATAATTAAAAAATTTTTAGCCTGCTTAATTAAAAATTCAGGCAGGCTAATGGGTTATTTAAAAACTATCCTTCAACTTCCTGTAAAACTTTCGGATCCTCTTCCGCTATGGCTTTTTCGAAATCACTGACTTTCTTTTTTGACGACAAGTAAGAATATAGCGCTGGTACAACATACAAGGTTAATACCAATGCGAACAACATTCCACCTATAATAACGATCCCTAATGGTATACGGCTTGTTCCCGCTGAGCCAATAGCCAATGCAATAGGCAAAGCGCCCAATGTAGTAGCGAGCGTTGTCATCAATATAGGACGCAGTCGAGCGATAGCCGCATCAACAGCGGCAGGTATTTTCTTTTCACCACGTCTTCGTTTCTGGTTTGCAAATTCAACAATTAATATTCCATTTTTTGTAACCAGCCCTATCAGCATGATGATGCCTATTTGTGAAAAGATATTCAAAGTTTGCCCGAATATCCACATGCTCAGCACGGCACCGGCTAATGCCAGTGGTACGGTGATCATGATGATAAACGGATCTATAAAACTTTCAAACTGTGCCGACAGTAATAAAAAGATAAGACCTAATGCGAGGATAAAAGCAAAGGATGTATTGGAAGAACTTTCCGCATAGTCCCTGGAAGAGCCTGCCAAAGCGGTGCTGAAAGATTCATCCAATACTTTGTCGGCAATGCGTTGCATTTCCGCGACACCATTTCCGATTGTTTTGCCTGGAGCGAGGCCGGCCGATATAGTTGCACTTTTGAAACGATTGAAATGATAAATAGTAGAAGGGCTGGCGGATTCTTCCAATTTTACAAGATTATCTAATTGCACTAATTCATTTCTGTTATTGCGTACAAAAAGAGCTTTCAAATCCAGCGGATCATCACGATCAATACGTTCTACCTGGGCTATTACTTCATACTGCTTTCCATTCATGATAAAATAGCCAAAGCGGCGACCACTCAATGCAAGCTGCAAAGTATTAGAAACATCAAGGACAGACACGCCTAATTCATTTGCCTTAAGCCGGTCAATGGTGATTAATAATTCCGGCTGATTAAATTTCAGGTTTACATCAAATCCCTGGAACACGGGGCTTTTTCTTACTTCTTCTGTAAATGCGGGGATCTTTTCTTTTATCTTATCAAAATTCAGGTTTTGGAGTACGAACTGCACCGGGAAACCACCACGTCCACCCGTTCCGACGGAAATGGTCTGTTCCTGCACGGCAAAGACCTGCACGTTATTGTACTTCCGGAACATGCCATTCAATTGTTGTGTTATTTCATCCTGGCTTCTTTTGCGTTCAGCGGAATTTACCAAGCCTACAGGAATCATACTTCCATTACCTCCACCGAAACCCGGGGCGAAGGATAGTATTACATCTTTTTCCGGAACGGAATCAAGTATTTGTTGCGTGACGTTATAAGTGACCTTGTCAATGAAATCAAAATCCGATCCTTCGGGTGCTTGTATCCTTACACGAACACGGTTACGATCTTCCATAGGAGCCAATTCTGATGGCAACTGCCGGCCAATAAAATAAATAATACCAACGCAAACGATTACAATGACAAACGCAATCCATCTCATCCGCATAAAGGCCTCCAGCGTTCTGCGATAAAGATTTTCCATACCTGCAAAAAAGGGTTCCGTCGCCCGATAGAACCGGGAATGTTTATGCCCTCCTTTTTTAGTGAGATATATATTCAATACCGGCGTAAGAGACAAGGATACAAATGCGGAGATCAGAACTGCGCCCGCTACCACCATTCCAAATTCCCGGAACAATCTTCCGACAAAGCCCTGTAAAAAAATGATTGGCAGGAAAACGATCACCAGCGTCAATGAAGTGGCGATAACGGCAAAATAAATTTCTTTCGATCCTTCATAAGCCGCTTTGTGTTTATTCATTCCCTGCTCCATCTTCTTAAAAATGTTTTCCGTCACCACAATACCATCATCTACCACGAGGCCGGTGGCAAGCACAATGGCCAGTAATGTCAGCACGTTGATGGAGTAACCCATGACATACATAACAAAGAAGGCTCCAATAAGCGAAACCGGAATATCTATTAAAGGGCGAAAGGCAATGGTCCATTCCCGGAAAAAGAGAAATATGATAATAACCACCAGTATGATGGCAATGACCAGCGTTTCTTTTACTTCAAAAATGGCGTTACGAACAAACTGGCTTTTATCATAGCCAACTTCCAGCAGGATATCAGCCGGCATATCCTTTTTAATTTCTTTTATTCTCTTGTAAACCTCATCGGCGATTTCAATCTGGTTACTTCCCGGTTGCGGCAATATCCCCATGTTCACAGATGCGACATTGTTCTTTCGGGATGACTGTTCCTCGTTATTAGGAGCCAGCTCCGCATAGCCAATATCTTTAAAACGTACAACACCTTTATTATCTTCCCTGAGAATAAGGTCATTGAAATCGGTTTCTGTTGTTAGTTTTCCAAAAGTCTTTACGATCAGTTGCGTTTCATTTCCCCTTACCTTACCACCAGGCAATTCAATATTTTCCCGGTTAAGCGCCTGGCGTATATCATCTATTGTCAAACTGTAAGCGGAAAGTCTCGCAGGATCTATCCATAACCGCATGGAATATCGTTGACCAAAAACATTTATACCGCTTACGCCTTGTATTGTCTGCAAACGCTCCTGTACTACATTCTCCGCATAATCAGTCAGCTCCATCAATCCTTTACTCTGGCTTTGTATCTGCAGGAACATGATAGGATCGGAATCGGCATCGGCTTTACTAACTGTTGGTGGCGAATCAATATCCTGCGGCAAGTTGCCCAAGGCCTGCGAAACTTTATCTCTTACATCATTGGCCGCCTGTTCGAGGTCAACGCTCAATTCAAACTCTACCGTGATATTGCTGCTTCCCTGGGAGCTGTTAGAGGTAATGTTTTTTACTCCTTGTACGCCGTTAATGGCTTTTTCAAGAGGTTCGGTGATCTGTTGCTCGACTATATCCGCATTGGCGCCAACATAAGAAGTACGGACATTAACTACAGCGGGGTCTATGGCAGGATATTCCCGTACGCCAAGAAATTTATACCCGATCAATCCAAATATGATAATAACAATAGAACAAACCATTGCCAGTACTGGTCTTCGTAAACTAAGTTCTGATAAATTCATGCACTGCTAAATGATAGGTTTAAAATATTATTATGACCGTCTGTTCATGCCGGTTGGCGGCTTTGTATTCTCTTTTTGAAAATCACTTATTGAGCCAGTTTTGAAAGTTTAACATCAACGTCAGGCCTCAAGTACAATAGTCCTGTAGTAATTACAGTATCTCCTTTACTAATACCACTCATTACCTGAATATTGGTGGAATCACGGACACCCGTAGTTATTTCCATTTGCTTTGCCTTTCCTCCTTTATATAAAAAAACAAACTTCGATCTTCCCTGTGGAAGAACCGAGCTATTCGGTATCATAATCGCATCTTCACTTTTCTCGAGCGCCAATTTCACCTTGGCAAAAGCTCCTGGTAATAATGATCCATCTTTATTTTTTATTAAAGCCCTTACCGCAAGGCTTCTTGTATTTTCTTCAATGCCTCCTTCGGTTGCGATAATATTTGCAGAAAATTTTTTTTGAACGCCATCAATAGTAAAATCAATGTTTTGCCCGTTCCTCAATTGAGCGCCATATTTTTCCGGGATGCTGAATTGAAGTTTTAGCTGGCTCACCTGGCTGATGGTAGTGGCGATTGTTGTTGGGGTAACATAGGCGCCCGGACTTATATTCCTCAAACCAAGCTTCCCACTGAAAGGAGCCCTGATCTCTGTTTTCCGGATAGTGGTTTTTACAATATCCATGTCAGCATTCAGATTATGCACCTGCAACAGGCTGAGATCATAATCCTGCTGGCTTATTCCCTGTATTTTTAATAATTGTGATTGTCTCTTTTCCGTCTGATCAGCAATTTTAAGCTGCACATCCAGTTTCCTCAATTGGGCTTGCAGATCTTCATCATAGAGTTTAGCGAGCAAAGCTCCCTGGGATACAAAAGCGCCTTCTTTTATATTCAATTGAACCACCCTGCCGGAAACTTCGGGATGTATCTCCGTTGACTCACTGGCCAATATAGTGCCGGGAACTTCTATTTGAGCATTAATGGTTTTTGACGAGGCGATCAATCCTTCCAGGGAAAGCACCTGCGGTCCGCCGCCCTGCCGGCTCGTCGCCGGGGTATTCTCTTTTTTTTCTTTACAAGAGTTCAAAGCCAGAACAAATATGAATGACAGCAGCGCGGAGACAGGTTTAGAAATATTCACGATCAAAAGGGTTATAATTTGGCTGATAAAAATAGGTAGTTATCTGAAACAGACATGGGAAATCAGACGCTGTTTCATAAGAAATCCTTCGGTTTTTCTAAAAAAAGGATGGCCGGTAAATGAATGAACTAGGCTTTGACAAGTAAAGTCCGTTTTATCTTGTTCGATTGATGTAAAAGTTCTTGTTTGTCTTTACTTATGACGGTAACATGTCCCATTTTTCTTCCTGGTTTGGTTTGTTTTTTACCATACAGGTGGACAAATGCGTTTTCGATCCTAAGTGTTTCTTCCAGGCCTTCATATTTTACGTCTCCACTGAAGCCTTCCGCCCCAACGATATTGACCATAATTGAAGGAAGAATGGCTTCTGTATTTCCAAGAGGGTAACCTAAGATAATCCTCCACAGCATATCGAACTGGGAGCTAAAATGCGCTTCAATGGTATGGTGACCGCTATTGTGGACCCGCGGCGCTGTTTCATTTACCCATACATCCTGATTTTTATCAATGAATAGCTCTATCGCAAAGATGCCCGGGGATTTAAAATTTCTGACAACCGATAAAGCGATGGCTTCTACTTTCCAAAGGGTTTTTATATCTATTTCAGCTGGGCAAAGCTGGTAATCCAGCATATTGAGGTCGGGATCAAAGAGCATTTCAACAGGGGGATATAAAGCCGTTTCTCCCTTTTCGGTAATTGCTATCATTTGAGCGATCTCTTTATAGATACTCACTTTTTTTTCCAGTACGGCGGGTGCATTAAACCCTTTTGTAATATCTTCTTTGGTTTTAAGTATTTGAACCCCCCGGCCATCATAACCACCTTCGCCTAATTTATGAACTGCCGGAAGAAAATTTTCAGCTTTTTTTAATTCTTCGAAGTTATTGGTGACAATAAATTCGGGGGAAGGGATTTCATGGCTTTTATAATACTCTTTTTGAAAAATCTTATTCTTTATTATCTTCAATACGGAAGTTTTGGGGTAAACTTTTACTCCTTCGGCTTCTAATTTTTCCAGTGCCTGAATATTTACGTTTTCAATTTCGATGGTCAATGCATCCAGGTTTTTCCCGAATGCATAGACGGCAGCAAAGTCTTTAATATCGCCTTTAGTAAAATGATTGCAAAGATTCGCTGCCGGACACTCCTGATCGTTTTCCAGTACAAAAGTGTCAACAGGATAATTTGCGGCTGCCTGCAGCAACATTCTGCCGAGCTGACCGCCGCCGAGTATTCCTACTTTTAACATGGCGCAAAGATAGGGGATGGCATAATGAGCAAAAAAAGTGGTAGGCTGGTATTTATGGGTATATATATGAAACAATGACGGCATATTTTTTATCTTTGTTCATCATGCGTCCTGACTTTCCATATAAAATCTTCCCGGACCAACGTAATAATTTCAATTTGCTGATGGAAACATTGGCGATGGACACACTCAAATCTTAAAAGAATAATAGATTTTCTTTTTTAGCAGGATAAAATTACCGAACGTACAAGTGAGTGAAGCTTTGGCTTACCTGAACCCAGGCTGCAAGGGCGATGATTGGAAACAATAATTATAAACGACAAATATTTTCAATATGGCATCGATACTTTCTGAAGATAAAAAACAAAACATTGAAACCGATTTTCTTCCGTTGGAAGGGACAGACTATGTAGAATTTTATGTAGGCAATGCCAAGCAGGCGGCGCATTATTATATGTCGGCTTTTGGTTTCCAGGCATTGGCTTATGCAGGACCTGAAACAGGCATGAAAAATAAGGCGAGCTATGCCGTGCGGCAGCATAAGCTGACTTTTGTGTTGACCACCGCCTTGCGAACCGATAACCCGGTGGCGGATCATATTTACAAACATGGAGACGGAGTAAAAGCTATATCGCTTAGGGTGAATGATGCTACCAATGCATGGAAAGAGACGACCAAAAGAGGAGCGAAAAGTTATATGGAGCCGCAACGATTAATTGACGAGGATGGAGAAGTAGTGATGAGCGGGATACATACTTATGGAGATACGATTCACCTGTTTATCGAACGAAAGAATTATAAGGGAGCATTTATGCCCGGCTATAAGTCGTGGAGTCTTCCTTATTTTAACACGGCTGATACAGGCCTTTTATATGTTGATCATTGCGTAGGCAACGTCGATTGGAATGGAATGAATCCCTGGGTGAAATTTTATGAAGACATTATGGGGTTTAAAAACATCCTGACTTTTGATGACGAGGATATTTCTACCGAATATTCCGCCCTGATGAGCAAAGTAATGAGTAGCGGGAACGGTTTTGTAAAATTCCCTATCAATGAACCGGCGGAAGGCAAGAAAAAGTCGCAGGTGGAGGAGTATCTTGAGTTTAATAAAGGAGAAGGGGTACAGCATGTGGCGCTCGCTACCAATGATATAGTGGGTACGGTGAAGGATCTTATGAGCCGGGGAGTGGAGTTTCTGAAAGTCCCTACTTCCTATTATGACGACCTGTTGACAAGGGTGGGGAAGATTGATGAGGACCTGGGGCCGCTGAAAGAACTCGGAATCCTCGTGGATCGTGACAATGAAGGCTACTTATTACAATTATTCTCCAAACCAGTGGAGGACAGACCTACTCTTTTCTTTGAAATCATTCAACGGAAAGGGGCCAAAAGCTTTGGAAAGGGAAATTTCAAAGCCCTGTTCGAAGCCATTGAAAGAGAGCAGGAAGCAAGAGGTAATTTGTAAATACTACGATAAATTACCTCGCATTTGATGCCGGGCAAACAGATATATACGAAGCTTGTTAAAGTTTTTCCACAGTTGTTGTTAACTCCTGCTTCTGGTTTTTCTTTGGAGACATTATCTTTACACACAACCTTCTTACAGGGAAATAAAACAATTGATGGCACGTTAAAGACAGGAGAAATTGAGCATGAAAACCCTTCTTATATCCATATTTTTCTTTCTGAGTTTAGTGATCACTGTTTCAGGGCAAAGTTCCTACAAAATAGGGGCCTCCTTTTCATCCTTTATTGATTATCAAAAAACTTTTCCCCGCCCGGATGAATCATTCCGTCGCAAAGAAGATACACTGCAAAAACAATTTGAAGCAAAAAAATTAAAATGGCCGGCTAATTATATTTATGTACGTTCTTTTAAGTATGATAGCCAAATGGAAGTTTGGGTAAAAGACGAGATCAAAGAACCATTCAAGTTATTTAAAACATATAAAGTTTGCGCATTGGCCGGAACCCTGGGGCCAAAGAGACTGGAAGGAGATTACCAGGTACCGGAAGGATTTTACTACATCAATGAATTCAATCCGCGCAGCCAGTATTATTTATCATTGGGAATTAATTACCCTAATGTATCTGATAAACTCCTGAGTGATTCATTGCGGCCCGGTAGTGGTATTTACATTCATGGCAGTTGTGTTACGGTAGGTTGCATTCCCATTATGGATGAGCAGATAGATGAATTATATATCCTGGCCGCTCACGCTAAAAACCAGGGGCAGGATTATATCCCTGTTCATATTTACCCCGTACGCTTCAACGTAGCAAGAAGTGTAAAATACCTGGAGAATATGACCAAAGATGATCCCGAGTTGAAAAAATTTGCAGCAAGATTGGAGGATGCCTTTGATTACTTTGAACGTTATAAACAATTACCGGTTGTTCTCACTAACGATAAAGGGGAATATATTGTAAACGCAGCTCCCGGTAAAAAACCATTATCTCCCGAAATAAAAACAAAGAAAGCTCCCGCTGTCGCTCATCGTACCCGTGAAATACCAAGTTTGGTAGAAGCCGTGCATGAATGGCCGCAATTTCCTGGTGGTGGTGATGCGTTTATGAAGTACCTTGATAAGTTAGGGAAGGATATGCTTGAATATTTACCAGTAAGCATTAAGAAAGCGTATGTGCAGGTGGAATTTATTGTGGACAAAGATGGAGTGCCTGTTAATTTTAAGATTTTGCGTGGAGTGGATAATGATGAGTTTAATGATGAGTTGATTACCCGTCTTGAAAAGATGCCGGTTTGGAAGCCTGCTATTTTAAATGATAAGCCGGTAGCCAAAAAAATGGTGCAGACGGTAACGATCGCCGACTGATAAATGTCTACTGTAATAAGGCTTGAATTGTTTCCTGTGTTTGCTGACGAAGCAAAATCTTCCTTCCGCTTGTTAATTTCTCAAAATATTCACCCGTATAGTGACGTATAGTAAGTAATGAAAGTCCTTTTGTTACCTGCACATCAAATATATCCGAGGCACTTAATGCCAGTTTTTCTATTTTTTCAGTATGATCATCCAATACGCAAACAAAACTAATAGCTCCGTTTTGGGTGAGATTTGGTTTTACTTTTAATTTTTCAAACAAATGATATAGATGCCCTACGTGATGCTCTCCGACGAACGAAAAATCTTTTGAACTCAGTTCCAGCATTACCTGGTTTTCTTTTAATACAATGATCGGCGGAAGATGCTTCAATGACTGTTTGTGTATGACCGTGCCGGGTAATGAAGGATCGAGAAAACATTTTACATATAAAGGAATCCCTTTGTTCTCCAATGGCTTGATAGTTTTGGGATGTATAACCTGTGCGCCGTAATAAGCCATTTCTATAATTTCGTTATAGTTCAATTCATAGATAGGTTGAGCATCCGGAAATTGTTTGGGATCAGCATTCATAACACTCTCTACATCTTTCCAGATAGTCTGACTTTCCGCATCCAGCATATTCGCAAAAACCGCGGCGGTATAATCACTTCCTTCCCGCCCAAGCGTAGTACTCTCGTTTTCATCCGTAGAACCAATAAAGCCTTGCGTGAGAATGATGCCTGAATCTTTAAGTGCCGGAACTATTGAACTCTGAACTTTTGAATGGGTATATTCCCAGTCAATATTCGCATCCCGGAAATTGTCATCTGTCCGGATAATATCCCGCACATCCAACCATTTGTTTTTGATACCTGTCTCATTTAAATAATGACTTACTATGGCGGTTGATAACAACTCACCTGCACAAACTACCTGGTCGTAATAGTAATCGTACTCCCTCACAGGTTTGTCGTGCAACATCCATTCTACTTCAGTAAAAAAATCTCCAAGCTGTTTTTCACAGGCCAGTGATTGGGTAATTAATAAATATTTGACGGTGTTGAGATGTTGTTGTTTTACCTGCTCAAAAAGCCGGAGGGCTTCCTCATTTCTTTTTTCATAAAAGGCTTGCACGACTTTTTCTAATGCATTCGTGGTTTTACCCATGGCGGAAATAACCACCAGTAAATTTTCACCGGCATATTGCTGCAATATTTTTCCAACACTTTTGATTCGTTCTACACTGTTTACAGAGGCGCCGCCAAATTTGAAGACCTTCATGGTTAGTTGAAAATTAAATGATGACAGGTTAATAAGTTGGCAAATGTCGTTAAAAACTATATTTATTTTTAAACTTATCAACTAATCAGCTGGTCAACTTATCAACTTTCGCTTACATTTGTTCGTACTACAATTTGCCACTATGAATGTTAATCGCAAAGTTCTAACGCTTGACGAGTTTACGATACAGCAACTTCGTCATATCCCCAATGCGACCGGTGAACTGAGTAGCCTTCTCCGGGATATAGGTCTTGCGGCAAAAAGGGTGAATGTGGAAGTGAATAAAGCCGGCCTCGTGGATATACTCGGCGATGCCGGTAGTGTCAACGTGCAGGGAGAAGATGTTAAGAAACTGGATGTTTTTGCCAACGATCAATTTACAGGGGTCTTACAACATGGTATCAGTTGTGCCGGTATTGCCAGTGAAGAGTTAGAAGATTACATCGCTTTTGATGATCCCATAAGCAGGAACTCCAAATACGTATGCTTGTTCGATCCGTTGGATGGTAGTGGAAATATTGACGTAAATGTCTCTATCGGTACTATTTTCGGTGTTTACCGGAGGGTTACAGAAAAAGGTGATATAGCTGCAAAGGAAGATTTTTTACAAAAAGGAATACAGCAGGTAGCCGCAGGATATATCATTTATGGTTCTTCTACCATGCTCGTGTATGCAACCAGGAGAGGCGCCAATGGTTTTACATTGGATCCATCTATTGGGGAATGGACACTTAGCCACCCGGATATCAAATGCCCGCCAATAGGGAAAATATATTCGGTCAATCACGGAAACTTTTTTCAGTATAATGAAGGTGTTAGAAATTACATTGACGCCTGCCAGAAAAAAAATAAAACGAATGGTGGCCCTTACACGCAGCGATATATCGGCAGCATGGTATCCGACGTACACCGTAACCTCATTAAGGGGGGGATTTTTATGTATCCGGGTACTACGGATAAACCGAAAGGAAAATTAAGATTGCTCTATGAGTGCAATCCCTTTGCTTTCATCCTGGAAGTAGCCGGCGGCAAAGCAACTAATGGAAAAGAACGGATATTGGATGTACAACCCACCGAATTACATCAGCGTTCACCCATGTTTATTGGCAGTAAGGATATGATGGAAGAACTGGAATCTTGTTTAAGCGGTAGTTGACCGGATGAAGTGTCTGTTATTTTTTTTACATGATAAGTATAATTCCTTTCGAAGAAAAATACGCAAGTAATTTTAAGCAACTGAATATTGAATGGCTGCTGCAATATTTTGCCATAGAAGCTTATGATGAATATCAGCTCTCTCATCCTGTTGAGGAAATCATTGATAAATGCGGGTATATTTTTTTAGCGAAGGAAAATGAAAAGATAACCGGAACAGTAACCCTGATGAAAGAAAAAGATGATTCGTTTGAATTAACGAAAATGTCGGTAACAAAGGATAGCCAGGGGAAAGGAGTCGGTAAGTTATTGATGGATGTTTGTGTTGAGTTAGCGAAAGAAAAGAGATGGAACCGCCTTTTCCTTTATTCAAATACTCTACTTGTTCCTGCTATACAATTATATCGCTGGTATGGCTTCAGGGAAATTCCTTTAGAGGTAAAATCACATTATAGCAGAACGAATATCAAAATGGAATTAAAGCTGATCTGAAAACATCATGGATACTGGAATAAAAATAATTGAGTATAGTAATGTATACCAGCAGGAATTTAAGAATCTAAACCTGGAATGGCTGGATAAATATAATCTGACTGAGTCGCAGGACCTAATGGTATTGGATGATCCACAGGGAACCATTCTTAACAAGGGTGGGTATATCTGGCTTGCCGTCGATGACAATAAATTAATCGGCTCAGCCGCTTTGATGAAAGAACACGAAGGTGAATACGAACTGGCGAAAATGGCTGTTACGGCAGCATACAGGGGAAGAGGAATCAGTAAACAATTGATTGAAACCTGCCTCAACAAAGCAAAGGAAATCGGAGCAAAAAAGTTGTCCTTATTTTCTAATCATCAATTATTAACAGCGTTAAAATTGTATGAAAAATATGGTTTCCGGCATGTAGAAGTAAAAGATTCTCCTTTTAAAACAGCCGATGTAAAAATGGAGTTGGATTTATGATTTTATTTCAGCAACAAATTCCTGATCAATCCGTTGATTGGTATAAATCTTGCCCGGAATTACTAAAATTTTTAAACCCGAATGAAAGCCCGTTTTTTACTTAGCAGTTTTACCTGTTTTACACTCTTTATAAGTCTTACTTCGTTTTCTCCCCATACTCATTCCAACATAGTTGATGATGTTTTAAGTCAAACCAATCAATTTCGAAAATCGAACAGATTACCTGCTTTAACCATAAACACGGAATTAAATGCTATTGCTCAGAAGCATAGCGCCGATATGGCCAATGGGCGGGTAGGCTTCGGACATGGCGGCTTTTCAAAAAGAAATCAGATGGCCCGGAATGCCATCCAATCGCTTAACCGGTTCGCCGAGAATGTCGCTTACGGCGCAACCTCCGGAAAAGAAGTAGTGACAGATTGGAAAAACTCTCCCGGTCATCGCCGGAATATGTTAGGCCGTTATAAATATATTGGCATTGGTATAGCCAGGGATCGGCGTGGCCGCATTTACTATACACAAGTTTTTGCCGGTTAAATTTTTTCATAATGAACAGCAAGAAACGGTTTTGCCGTAAATTGCTGCACGATGGAAAGAAACATTATCATCTCCGTAAAAGACCTTGTAAAAAACTACGGCAGCTTCCAGGCTGTGAAGGGAATTTCTTTTGATGTAAAAGAAGGAGAAATATTTGGCCTGCTCGGGCCGAATGGCGCCGGTAAATCCACGACTTTAGAGATCATAGAGACATTGCGGGAGAAAACCAGTGGCGAAGTAATGGTTGATGGATTGAACCTTGATAAAGATTCGGGCGAAATTAAAAAGATTATTGGTGTACAATTGCAAAGCAGTGGTTATTACCCGGGACTTAACCTGGTACAATTGATTGAACTTTTCTGTGGCCTCTACAACCGGTCGGTAGCGCCAATTGAGCTGCTTGAAATGGTAAATCTCAAGGAAAAAGCAAAGGCTAAATTTAAAGACCTTAGCGGCGGCCAGAAGCAACGATTTTCCGTCGCCACAACATTGATCAATCAGCCGAGAATAATATTTTTAGATGAACCAACCACCGGGCTTGATCCGCAGGCAAGGAGAAGTTTGTGGGAGTTAATAAAAAGTATCCGTGACAGGGGAACTACCGTCATCATCACGACGCATTACATGGACGAGGCGGAATATCTTTGTGATCGTATTGCCATTATCGATGCGGGAAAAATTATCGCCATGGAATCTCCTGATGCCATGATCGACAAATTAGTGGCTTCAGGTTTTGAGCGGCCAAAGGAAGTGAAGAAAGCGAATATGGAAGATGTATTTATTCATTTGACGGGGCGTGCGTTAAGAGAAGAGTAAGCCCCCTGTCATGTCCTGAGTGAAGTCGAAAGAAAGAGGAGAACTTAGGCCAGAGATATTTTATTAAGAGTATAGCTTTTTAACGAGGAAAAATTTTCTAAATTAATTTTCAATCAATTCAGGTTTGCAAAGCCTCCTATATAAAAAATAAAGTTTTGCAATCCGGAGTCTAAAAGCCCCTTTGGGGGTGTGGGGTATGAGCATTCAAAACAAACTAAAAGAACTTATGAGCAGTAAAATTGATGCGCAAAAAGAAGCTGGTACAGCTTTTATGCAAACCAACAAAGAAAAGCCAGGCGTAGTTGCATTACCGGAAGGTTTGCAGTATGAAGTAATAAAAGAAGGTAGTGGTGCGAAGCCTGCCATTACTGATTCGATAAAGGCTCATTACAGAGGAGCTTTGCTGGATGGAAAAGAGTTTGATAGTTCATTTAAAAGGAATCAGCCATTCTCAGCGCCTTTGAGATCTTTAATCAAAGGCTGGCAGATCGCTATTCCGTTAATGAATGAAGGAAGCCATTGGCGTTTATGGATACCTTCAGACCTGGCTTATGGCGACAGGGGAGCAGGCGGAGATATCCCTGGTGGAGCAACACTATTGTTTGAAGTTGAACTATTACAAGTTTTAAAATAAAATCATTTCTATGCCCGCAGTAGCAGAAGATCGCCGCTATCCGATAGGACAATATGAAGCACAACCTTTTTCTATTCCTAAAAAAGTGGAATGGCTGGCGGATATAAAATTTTTGCCTATTCAACTGGAAAATGCCGTACTGAACCTTGACGAGAACCAATTGCAAACTCCCTATCGTGAAGATGGATGGACTATTCATCAACTGGTGCATCACGTGGCGGACAGTCATATCAACGCTTACTGCCGTTTCAAGCTGGCCTTGACGGAAGACAACCCTACCATCAAAACCTATGAAGAAAAGCTATGGGCTGATATGAATGACGTGCAGAAACTTCCTATTAATATTTCCCTCACGTTGCTTCATGCATTGCATAGCCGTTGGTACGAATCCCTTAAATATGTAAAAGATGATGACTGGAACAACAGAACCGTTCATCATCCCGGTTTGAAAAAAACAGTGAGGCTTTGGTTTTTGCTGGGTTTGTATTCCTGGCATGGCAAACATCATGTGGCGCATATTACTTCCCTGAGAAACAGAATGGGGTGGTAAGTTTCTTAGGTCGGCAGTTGGCAATTGGCAGTCAACAGTTGACCATTCCAATTGCCAATTGCAAATTGCCAATTGACTGATGAAGTGGAAAATTCTCTCCTCCGAATATCTCTTTAGCGATCTATGGTTCAAGGTTAGAAAAGATAAATGCGAAACACCGGAAGGCAAGATCGTTGATCCTTATTATGTATATGAGTTTCCCACCTGGGTAACGGCAGTAGCTTTAACAGGCGATGGAAAAATTATCCTGGAACGACAATACCGCCATGCATTGGGAGAAATATGTATTGAAATACCGGGTGGTTGTGTGGATGATACCGATGTAAACCTGGAAGAAGCTATAAAACGAGAACTATTGGAAGAAACCGGGTATAGTTTTTCTTCTTATGAATACCTTGGAAAGGCATCAGCTAATCCCTCTACCAACAATAACCTGATGCATATGTTTTTGGCAAAGGGGGGAAGAAAAGTCGCCTCGCAGGAATTGGACCATAATGAAGAAATCGAAATAGATCTGGTTTCTATTGAAGAATTAAAAAAAATGATCCGGGAAAATAAGATCGTACAGGCTATGCACGTTACTTGTATCCTTTATGCATTGGAAAAAATGGGAGAGTTGAAATATTAATGTTCAACTTCCCCTACCAGAAAGACACTCCCACATACAATCGCCAGGTCGTTTTTATGAGCTTTTATTTTCACTTCTTTTAAAGCGGTATTTACATCCGGGTAAGATTTTCCATTTAATTCATAGATACTGGCTTTTTCATGCAAAGTGTCTCCCGGAAGGGCACGGGGTATTTGTGCCTGTGTGAAATAATAATGGGCTGTTTTAGGCAGCAGCTTTAATACTTTATCAATTTCTTTATCATTGACCATACCCAAAATGATATGCAATTCGTGATGATCAGTCAGTTCAACTTGTTTTAATATTTGTTTGATGCCATCTTCATTATGTCCGACATCCAAAATGATGGTCGGGTGTTCGTGTATCACTTCCCAGCGACCATGGAGACCAGTCAGTTTTTTGACCTGATGCAAAGCTTTGTGAATTATAGTGTCATTGATATTCCATCCTTGTTGGTGCAATTGAGAACATACTTCCAGGACGGTTAATATATTCTTTGCCTGGTAAAGACCTGCGAGGTCCAGATGATAAACTTTGTGATCGGTTTTGTGGTCTTCCGCCACTCCCACGATCAGTTCATGCTTTTCCCATTTCCATTCAAGAGCCTGTCTTTTTTGCGAAGCGATTGTAAGAACGGCATTTCTTTCTGCTGCCATTTTTTCAAAAACAGGGAGTGTTTCTTTTAAGACTTCTCCCACGATAACAGGAATATGATCTTTGATAATACCCGCTTTTTCCCCGGCGATTTTTTCCAGGCTATCGCCCAATAGGTTCATATGATCCCAGCCAATATTGGTGATGACAGAAAGCTCCGGTAAAATAATATTGGTACTGTCCAATCTTCCCCCAAGCCCTGTTTCGATGATAGCTATCTCACATTTTTGTTCAGCGAAATAATCGAAAGCCATCGCTACGGTAATCTCAAAAAAACTGGGATCTATCTCTTCAATTAAAGGATTCATTTTTTCTGTGAAATCAATGATGAATTCTTCGTTGATAATTTCACCATTCACTCTTATTCTTTCCCGGAAATCTCTCAGGTGAGGTGAAGTATAAAGCCCTGTCTTGTATCCGGCGGTTTGCAGGATGGCAGCCAGCATATGACTGACTGAGCCTTTGCCATTCGTACCTGCGACATGAACGGATTTAAATTTAGTGTGGGGATTATCCAGCGATTCGCATAACCTGATTGTATTATCAAGATTTGGTTTATAGGCAGCGGCGCCAATACGGCTGAACAGTGGGAGGCGGGTGAAAAGATAATCTATTGTTTGCTGGTAATTCATACCGATAGGGATTTAACTGCTTTGCTTTTTAAAGGAAATTAATTTTATAATTAGCCATGCAATAGAAACTACCATCAGTAAAGTGCCTGCGATTAAAATATTGTCAGCATTTAACCAGTGCAATATTTTTATCATAGATCCAATAACCCTGATCATAAAACCCACCAGAAGTAAAACTAAAGGCCATTTAAAAAAGTATAAAGAATTTTTCATCGCCAAATTGATGCAGAATTGGTGATATTTTGATAGATCAGATAATTTTCTTCGTCAAAACATACGAAATGTACTTTGATAAAATACGGGTTGTTTTGGAGGAAGTCCACAACTGTTTGAATAGCGATGGCGGCTGCTTCTTTTTTCGGGTAGCCATAAATGCCTGTACTGATATTGGGAAACGCAATGCTGGTTACAGAATTTTCAATGGCAATGTTTAGACTATTCTTGTAGCAATTCGCTAATTTATCCGCCTCATTATTTTTTCCATTGTTCCATACAGGCCCCACGGTATGAATCACAAATCTTGCCGGTAAGTTTCCGGCCGTGGTAATAACAGCCTCTCCGGGTTTGCAACCACCTTGTTTAGCAATGATCTTTCTGCAATCATCTAAAATAGCCCGGCCACCGGCACGATGAATAGCTCCGTCAACACCACCGCCACCCATCAAAGAAGAATTGGCCGCATTAACGATCGCATCTACTCCAAGTTTGGTAATATCACCCTGCAATAAAAATATTTTTTCATTCATTAAAACAAAAGTAGTGAAAGCCTTAAACAATAATGCCACACTGGTAGATGTGGCATTATAAAATGTACTATGTTACTGTTACCCGTTTACTCTGAAATTGAATTGGACTGTTACAGTAGATTCGTGATCTGATTTATCGAACTTAATATTTCTCAGGTATTGAACAATCGCTGTTCTGTAAGCAGAACTGGTAGACGAAGATCCCCTTGCAAAGCTTTCAAAGGCGCCGATACCATCCGGTGATACTTTAATACGGGCAATGATGGTTGCCTTATCAAGATCACCCTGGAAAGAATAACTGGAAACAATTCTACGGTCACCACTGGTCACTCTAGGGCCTACACCTATACCTGTTCCTGATCCCGTGCCTCCACCCGTTCCCGTTCCCTTGCCACCTCCTGAACCACTGCCATTGCCAACGCCATTACCTGTTCCGGCACCACCAGCCCTGTCATAATCCTCCGCCGCACCGCCACCTGTACTGTTTCCACCTGTTGTTTTTCCCAACACTGCTTTTGGTTTGGGAGGAGCAGGAGGCAAAGGATTCGGTTTGGGTTCTGTCTTAACTACCGGTTTATTCTCATTTATTTTAGTAGCCGTAGGCTTGGGGTTATCAGGTCTTAATATGGGAGGAGAAACTTTCTCTTTTTCATCTTCTGCAATATCCTTTGCATCATCGTTTGTTCCGGGTTGCGGTGGAGCAGAAGCCGTCCCTTTTTCTCCAATTGCTTGCACAGGGTTACCACCACCGCCTCCACCACCAGCCTGCTTTATTTGAATGGGCGGCTCTTCAGGAAGATTCAGTTCTACCATGATGCCCTGATCAATAGGAGGAGGGATAATAGCAGGAATAGTCCATGTCCAAAAGAACATAAGCAATAGTAACAAACCGGCAAAACCGGTAGTTATCATACTAGCTTGTGTATTTTTCCTTGCTTCAAAGGATGCAGACATAGTGTAAACGTTGTTCATACAAAACTACGGTTTGGTAAATAGAGGTTGTAAGGATAGTTCTTCACACCTGTGTATTAACGATGCAAAGCTTATGCAACTTGCATAAAGGGTCACTTATAAAATGTTAATGTTTTAGTGTGGCGAATGTTAAAAATTTAGTGACAAACTTTTGTTGATTTGTACCGATCAAACGTAAAAGGTTATTATGATACACAGGAAGTGAGGACTTAATTGCACACAGATTTATTCCGGGTTATTTTTTTTCATTCAAAGGAATTGTCTTTGTTTATGGTAGTTATGCTTTAACAAAATAAATTTTTATCATTTATTACAGTATAATTAGCAGCCTGATAAACTTATATCAGCCAGCAAAAAATCACTCAGTGCAAGAATGAATGTCTAATTATTTTTCACAATTAATGCAATTGGTAACGTTTTTGGGTTACCCGTGTAAATACATTCATTTAGAAAAATTTTAAATTATGAAAACTAGAAATTTCAAACGCAGTTTATTTACCTCATTGGCCGGGGTTGCTATCGCAGGAACGTTGTTATTATCAGCTTGTGATAAAGATAATGATGACAATACCCCCCCGGTGGTAAATGCAAAGTACACTATTTCAGGTCCTGCAACTGGTGCGAGTGAAGTGCCAGCAGTAGAGACGACAGCTACAGGTAGTTTAGCCGGTTCTTATGACACAACCTCCAAGCAATTGATCTATACCGTCAGTTGGACAGGGTTGTCAGGTGATGCAACAGCGGCTCATTTTCATGGACCAGCATTGGCTGGTGAAGTGGCTGATCCATTAGAGCCGTTGACGATTGTAACCAATGGAATGGTGGGTACGGCTACTGATACTATTACCGCATCAGCGGCTTTGCATTCCGCACTGCTGGCTGGCAAGGTTTATTACAATGTACATACCGCCGCTAATCCTAATGGAGAGATACGCGGACAGGTAAATATTTCGCAGTAAACTGATTTTTTATTTAGTCTTACTAAAGCAGGGTAACAAATTACATGTATAGGATTTGTTGCCCTGCTTTTACTTATTCCGGGACCCGCTCATTATTTCTTTTCGACATTTTCAGAAACCTGTTCATCAGGAATAGCGAAGCCAGTGTAAGGCCGATGATCAGTCCCAACCAGATACCTGAAGCACCCATGTTGAAAACAAAAGCCAATATATACCCGGATGGCAGGCCAATCACCCAATAGGCAATGGCGATCATGATGGTTGGGTATTTTACATCTTTTATTCCCCGCAGTAATCCGGCACCTATCGCCTGAGTGCTGTCAGATATTTGAAATATAGCCGCGAATATGATCAGCATGCCGGCCATCTTTAATACTTCTGTGTTGTCGTTAAAGATTGTGGGTAGCTGATTACGAAACAAGCCAAAACAAATAGCACAAAAAGAGCCATATAGCAGGGCAAGAATAAGAGTGCTCTTTCCGATTACCGCGATCTTTGGCCAATCATAACGGCCATGCGCATTGCTTACTCTTATCGAGCCTGCCTGTGCTAATCCCATTGATACCATAAAAGTAAAAGAGGCACAGCTGAGAGCTATCTGATGTGAAGCCTGTGCCACAGCGCCAATAGTTCCGATTATTATTCCGGAAACTGCAAATGCGCTGGCTTCCATGCCAATTTGCAAACTACTGGGAACTCCAATATAAAGGAGTTCTCTAATTGTTTTCTTTCGAAGTTTCCATTGCCTGCTGCTGACAGCGATATATTTTTTGAAAGTGGAATGCTTCAGTATGATTAGCCCCAATACAATAAACATTAATGATCTCGTAATTAGAGTGGACCATCCTGCACCATTCAATTCCAATCTTGGAAAGCCCCAGTTGCCATAGATCAGCAACCAGTTTAATACAATATTTACCGGCATACCAAGCAGGGATATCAGCATAGCCGTTTTGGTAAACTCGAGCCCGTCTGTAAATTGTTTGAGTGTCATAAACAGCAACATGGGAATAATAGATAAGCCCATTAGTTGCATGAAGGGCAGAGCAAATTTGACCACATCCGGATCCTGGCCAAGATGTAATAAAATATTTTTCCCGAATAAGAGCACCAGTGAAATAAGTATTGCCGTAGCGGCACAAAGAACAAAGCCATTGAATAAGTAATGAGAAACTAGTTGTCCATCTCTGCGGCCGTGAGCCATCGAGACCATTTGCGAAACGGATATAGTCATGCCTATTCCAATTACAAAAGGGATATTCATGGCATTAATGACCAACGCAGCTGCGGCCAGTTGCTTATAGCTGATGGCACCCACCATGGCGGTATCAATAATATGCAACGCCATTTGCGCCAGCTCGCCAATGATAATGGGTACCGCCAGTTTTATTGTTCTTGAAGCCTCAGTTCGCATGAATGCCAATCTTAATTTTTTTAGGGGAGGCGAAGTTAGGAAAGATCAACGGAGTAAAGACTACCCGAATTTGATACTTAATGTTCTCACCCAGAGTGCGCCGGGAACCTAGGGAGTGTTTCATTTATTTATCCCGGCGTGCCCCGCGATCTCTGCGCGATATTTTCTAATTGATTTATCAGGCTTAATCTCCTAAAGGATTTAATGATGAGCGAAATCCAATTCAAACTTTCCTTTGATTCGCTCGATAGGAGGGTTGAAGTAACCATATTTGAGATTAGGGAATTCTTCTTTGATCAGCTCCTGCAACTGTTTAACACCCATACATTCACCTGTATCCGTTACACCGATTTTCCCCAGGTACCAATCCGGATCAATATTGAAATTGCGCCACTGGATCATCTTAAGACCGGTTTTTTTGATCAGCTTGCGCAATGCTTCATATTCTGCTACGCTATCCGTCATACCAGGAAATACGAAATAGTTGATGGACGTCCATCCGCCGAATGAGTTAACTACTTTTAAACTTTCCACAATATCATCAAAGTCGTAATTATTGGGTCGGTAGTAGGGCATGTAAATTTCACGCCTTGCAGAATTGGTGCTGACACGAATGGAGTCCAGTCCTGCTTCGCATAAAATTTTTACAGCATCTGGTTTTGATCCGTTCGTGTTAATATTTATACTTCCTTTGGAAGTATGTTTTCTTATTTCGAGGATCGCATCACGGATAGTTTCCCACATCAATAGTGGTTCGCCTTCACATCCCTGGCCAAAGCTTACAATAGGGTAGGGCGCTGATTCCAGATGCGGCACTGTATATTCTACAATCTCTTCGGCGGTAGGTTTAAATTTTAACCGATCCTGTGTGGAGACGATTGTTTCTTCATCGGGCTGTAATGAAATGCAACCAACACAATTGGCGTTACAGGCAGGAGAAGCAGGAATCGGGCATTCCCATCGGCCGAGAAAATAATTTCTTGCAGCCGGGCAATGGTAAGTTAGTGCGCAATTATTCGCCAGGTGATCCACCAACCGATTATGCGGATAAGCTTTCAATAACAATTTGACGCCCTGTTCTACTGTTTTTTGATCATACCCGTCGCAATCCTGTCGTATATCAGGTTCGATCCGGGTAGCCGGAACATAAAATTTATCATTGAGCCATCCGGCGGCCGTATAACAAAACAACGGAAGGGTAGGCGCACCCTTTTCGGCTTCATAAGCTGAGAGGTAAAAGCCGCTATGAGCGGGTGGAATGAAAGCCGCGACAGCCCAACCTTTTTCACAAAGCCTCATTTCACCTGTTTCCACATCAATGCCAATGCCTTTACGGCCTGGCAGCTCATATAAAGAACCGCCATCCGGCAATTCGATCCAATCTTCTTCCGGTATTGGAAGAGCATCCCATCCGCTCCGGCCGGTTACATACAAAGAAGTGTCTTCAAAAATTTTTCCTTTTCCGTCGGAATAGAGAATATATGGAGATTCAGTAAGTGTCATATTAGTCAAATAGTTGAAGATTCCGGCTGAAGCTGCTTACTGCAAAAGTCGTTAAATTCTTTTTCATTGACCGGATGTTCTGTCTTTTCAATAAGCTGCTGAATTATCGTATTGTTTTTGAAATCGATGGTCAGCAACCCGTCTTTTAAAATAATATTGTTTAACTCATTCCATTGTATAGTCCGTTTTGGAAAAGAAGGATAAATGATTTTATCTGAATCCGTATGAACAGCCAGGGTTCTTATTGCAATACCGTGCAAAATACTTACAAGAAATACAATGGCGGCCACCCAGAATAGTTTCAAAAAAATCCATGGAAATGCCAGTAGTAGAAAGGAGAAATTAAAACTATTTTTTTTACTGCCACTTTTTAAGTGGCGGTAGTGGAGAAATAATACAAGGAAGGTGGGAAGGAGAATATAAGGAAACCCGGTAGTTCCAGTGTCTTTTTTAGCAATAGCAATCCAAATGCTTGCGGCTATATTAAAAAGAATGAATAACCAGGCTATGGTGTTATACTTGTTCGTTTTTTCGTTCCGCAGCACTATCGTATAATCTTGCATTATTTAACTATTACTTGCTAATAGTAAATTGCACAGTTTAAACAAAACCCTTGCACCCACATTCGAATTCCAGTCAGACTCGCTGATGCCTACTTCGCAAAGATCAAAACCGATGATCTTCCTCCCGCTTTCAATTACTTTTTTGAAAATATAGAATACTTCCTCCGCTTCAAAACCGCCCGGAACAGGAGTGCCTGTATGAGGACAGAGCTTTCTGTCCAACCCATCGATGTCAAAGCTGATGTACACCTGCTGAGGTAATTTGCTGACGATCTCTTCAGCGATATTTTTCCAGGTATCACCTTCAAACTGACGGGTCTTTATTTCCTTGTCAAAGTAGGTAATGACGCGAAATTCACTGTTCTTGATATATTCCCATTCATCTCCACCATAATCACGAACACCAACCTGAACCAGTTTACTTATCTGCGGAATTTCATTGAGGGCATTGAACATGACGCTGGCATGAGAATAATTAAAAGTCTCGTAAGCCTCCCGCAGATCGCAGTGCGCATCAATCTGCAAAACACCAAAATCACCATTTATTTCTCCAATGGCTTTCATAAAACCCAATGGAACACTATGATCACCACCCAATACACCTACCAATTTCCCTTTTTCCAGAAGTACTTTTGTTTGATCATATACCCATGTGTTTAAAAAAATGCCGCCTTCGTTTACGTCTCTCAGCGTTTTGCTCATAAATTGGTTGGCACTTACCTCATCCCCTTTGGAAATATAATCAATGTATAACTCGGCTTCCTTGCGCAGGTAATCACTTTTCATCAGCAATTTCCTGTCTATGTTCCGCATGAAATAGCCTTGTTTCCATCCTTCAGGAACTTCTGCGTCAAACAGATCTACCTGCAGGCTCGCTTTGAAGATGGCTTCCGGGGCACGGGCCGTACCCGATCCATAACTTACCGTTACCTCCCATGGAACCGGGACAATGATCAGTCTTGCAGTGTCCTCTGCGGTTGGAAGACCAAATATGTTGTTATTGGGATTACTGACTATGTTTGGGTCAAAGGTCGAAAGGTCTACCATCTTATTGCATTAAAAAGCGGTGCAAATTAGCAAATTCCAAATCAATCAAAGGGTAAATTCCATTTGATATACGAACAAGTATGGTAAACAGGTTTTTCTCTTGCACTTATACTGCAGGTTCTTGCTGGCTGAGGCAATGAAAACTACCCAATCCCCAGATGATATCGGTAGAATCAATACCTACTACTTTTCTATCCGGGAAGCACTCCTGGATAATGAGCAAAGCTTTTTCATCTTTATCAGACCGGAAAGTAGGGACAATAACAGAACGGTTGGCTATATAGAAATTAGCATAGGAAGCCGGCAATCGCTGGCCATCCCAGATAACAGGATCAGGCATTGGCAGCTCCACAATGTTTAATTGCTTATCATTAAGCAGGCGCATGTTTTGTATTTGCTTAAGATTGGTCTGTAATAAACTAAAATTTTCATCATCTTTATTATCTTCGGTGACAACCAATACAGTATCTGGATTAGTAAAGCGCACTGTATCGTCGATATGGCCGTCTGTATCGTCGCCAATAATGCCTTCATCAACCCAAAGGATTTGATCTACACCATAATAATTAATAAGATATTCTTCGATCTGTAACTGGCTTAAATCCGGATTTCGGTTGGGGTTGAGTAAACAGGCCGTGGATGTAATTAAGGTACCTGCGCCATTAAACTCCACAGCACCTCCTTCCATAATAATTCCGGGATTAAATACAGGGGTATTAAATTCTTTACCAATCAGCGTAGGAATAACATCATCAAGATCAAAAGGCGGATACTTATTGCCCCAGGCATTGTAACCCCAGTCCACAATCACTTTTTTATGCTCAGCTTTAGGGTTTATTAAAAAGGCCGGGCCATGATCCCTGCACCAGGCGTCATTAGTCGGATGAAGGTAAAACTCAACTTTGCTGAGATCGACCCCTGCATTTTCCAAATGCATAATAGCGAACTGCTGCATCATTTTGTTGGCCACATTGATACGAACAAGCTCGCCTTTGGTCAGCTCCTTTATGAACCGGGCATAAAAGGGAAAAATAGAATCAATTTTTCCTGGCCAGGAAGCTTCCTTGTGCGGCCAGCTTAACCAGGTGGCGACATGAAGATCAAATTCCGCAGGAAAATGATATCCGAGTTGCTTGGGGAATAAGCCCGAACGACCGGAAGACGGTAAGTCGGAAAGAACAGGACTATTAGATGCGTAGGTATTCATTTACTGAGTTATGTTTTGGTGATATTTAGAAAATGGGATGACTGGAGCATTATTCAGCAAAATTCTATATTTAAAATATTGATTGGTAACGAGATTTAGTCATACATCTTGAATATCACTTGAAATTATTTTTTACAGATATAATTACTCCTTTTGCGAGGCCTTTCGGACTAACTTTATACCTCCTCATCAATATATCTCTTTGTAATTTGCTGGTAACTATCAATACGCCGATCTCGCAAAAAAGGCCAATGTGTTCTGTACCGGTCGGTTTTGTCAAGATCTAATTCTTCCACATGAACTTCTTCTTCGTCGTGCGAAGCTTTGTAAAGAATGGTTCCGAATGGATTGGAAACAAAAGATCCACCCCAGAATTTCATCGCTCCGTTTTGTTCCAAACCGACTCTATTTACGCTAACTACATGGAGTCCGTTAGCTACAGAATGGCTTTTTTGGATCGTTTGCCAGGCATTATATTGCTCCGTATTCGTGGCTTCATCCTGTGATGTAGCCCATCCAATGGCTGTAGGATAAAACAGTATTTCCGCTCCCATAAGCGAGGTGATGCGTGAAGCTTCGGGATACCACTGATCCCAGCAGATCAATACACCTATCTTAGCAAACTTCGTTGCAAAAACTTTATAGCCCAGGTCGCCGGGAGTGAAATAGAATTTTTCATAATAAGCCGGGTCATCGGGAATATGCATCTTGCGGTATTTTCCAAGATAAGTTCCGTCCGCATCCAATATCGCTGTAGTATTATGATATAGTCCTTGTGTTCTTTTTTCAAATAAAGAAGCTATAATTACCACCCCCAGGTCTTTCGCAATTTTACTCAAAGCATCAGTAGAGGGTCCCGGAATAGGTTCTGCCAATTTGAAATTGTCATAGTCTTCGACATCGCAGAAATAAAGAGAAGTAAACAGCTCTTGCAAACAAACGATTTGGGCGCCTTTTGCCGCCGCCTCTTTTACTCTATCTATGGCTTTCTGCAAATTAGCCTGCTTATCATCAGAACAAGTCATTTGCACTATACCAACGTTAACTTTCGACATGTATTCCTATTTGAGCAGCAAAAATAAGCCTTCAATGGCAAGTAAGGAATATTGAGTTGTTACGAACCAACCAACCAATTTGGAAACAAACTCTTTCATGTAACTGGTAGAGCCCAAAAAAACGCCCCATAAAGGGGCGCAGGTAACGATATCGAAAATTAAAAACGGTCTTTTTAATGTGCAGCACGTAGTTGCTGCGGGCGCTTGCCCATTGCTTTCAGAAAAGCAACATGGGATGCAATAGCCGTACGAACTTTCTTGTACTCAATATACTGAATACCGTATTCCTGGCAGGCGTTCTTAATGATCTTGCTGATTGCAGGATAATGTACATGAGATATTTTAGGAAATAAGTGATGCTCTACCTGGAAATTCAATCCACCGACCAACCAACTTACCAGTTTATTTTTAGTCGCGAAATTGGCGGTTGTTTTAATTTGGTGAATGGCCCATTCGTCTTCCATTTTATTGGTCGCTTCATCCGGCAACGGGAAATGAGTATGCTCAACCGTATGTGCTAATTGAAATACGATGCTCAACACAAAACCGGCTACTACACCCATGGTTAAGAAACCTATCAACCAGGGAACAAAACCAAGGAAGTATATTGGAAGGACTACAAAAATAACCGCATGAGCAAATTTGTAAAACCAGAAAGAAAAATGTTCAGCCGGGGTCATCTTCCTGAGCGGCGTCGAACCAATCTTGCCGGAAAAATATTTTTTATAATCAGTGACAAAGACCCAATAAATGTATAATAAAGAATAGGCCGCCCAGAAATAGAAATGCTGGAACTTGTGTATTTTATAATATTCCTGTTCATCACAAAGACGCAATAACGGACGGGCTTCAATATCATCATCTACCCCATGTATATTCGTATAGGTGTGATGGATGACATTGTGCTTTGTTTTCCACATATACTGGCTGGCTCCCAAAAAATTGGCCGCATTCGATGCCATATTATTAATCCATTTGTAAGGGCTGAAACTCCCGTGAGCGCCATCGTGCATTACGTTGAATCCAATCGCCGCTGTTAGGCAGCCTAAAAGAATACATTCGGCAACCGCGAATAATACGGGAGGTGTAAAAAAAACAAGGTGTATATAAACGGCGATGAAGCTTACTACAAACAGAACCGCCTTAAAATAGAGTTTGAAATTTCCGGTAGTTGGCTTTCCGGCTTTTGCAAAATATTCGCTGATCCGTCTTTTTAGTTCGCCATGAAAGGGTAAAGGAGTCTTTTGAAATTTTGGACTTGACATGAATGAAGTTGAATTTTTGATGCGCTGCAAAGGTAGCTTAAGATATTTATAAAACGTTGATAAAAGTCATGTAGTACACATAAGGGGATAAATAATGACAATTGTACAACAAAAAGAGAATCAGCTCATTCTTATCATATTAGGTCTCTATTTGTATCAAAGCGTCCAGGCTGGTAATACCTATTTTCTTCTCTGTTAAAAAGCCTTCGGCGTATTTGACACCAATTCGCTTACCCAGCATCCTCGCCCTTGCGATAACACTTTCGAGGAAATCAGGAGTCGAAATATAAGTTTGGGGGCCTTCTTCGGTACTGTTTCCGGTACTAAACTGGGTAGTATAGGCCTGTATAGCTTTCATCCTTTGCTCAAATACGGCGCTTATATCAATTAACACATCCGGTTCATGATACCAGTCCTGTATGTATTGCAAAAAATACTTTGGCCGCCATTTTTGTTGATCCAATCCATTTTCATCTTTTGTCTCTATTTTGGCCAACCCGGAAAGAAAACAGGCATCACTGATGAGGTGGCCGGCACGACCATGATCAGGGTGGCGGTCGTTTAATACATTTCCAATAATTATTTCCGGCTGGTATTTGCGGATCGCCTGGATAAGTTTTAACTGGTGCTCTTCATCATTTTTAAAAAAGCCATCCCGCATTTTCAGATTTTCTCTAACAGTAGCTCCTATCAACATAGCAGCGTTGGCTGCCTCCCGGTATCTTGTTTCAATAGTTCCCCTGGTACCTAATTCACCCTGGGTGAGATCAAGAATGCCAATTTTTTTTCCACGTTTTATTTCATTGATTAAGGTACCGGAGCAACCGAGTTCCACATCATCCGGATGAACGCCGATAGCAAGAATATCGAGTTTGCCCCCATCCCCTGAAGGGGTGCTTGGAAGATACTGCGAGGAATTGTCAGTCATAAATTAAAAAAAGTAAATAGTAAAATTCTACAAACTTATTCTTTTGGTACAAAACGGGAATAAACCATTTGTAAAAAGTAAAGATTTTTACACCTCTTTAGGGGATGGGGGCATGCCTGGTCTTCTATTTTCTATACGGATTTCCATACCAGGCTCCATCAATTTCATTAGCGAAATTTTCTATCTGGCGGTCTGTTTTATCTGAAAGATCCCAATCCTGTTTAAGACTACTGCCAAAGAAAAAAGCAACCGTCTGATATAGCCTCGCATTCATGCCGCCTTTATATTCTTTGATTATTTCATAACAGTTATTACCGGTTTGGCGGTTGATCAGTTTCATCAACACTTTTCCCTGGTAAACAGAAAGATTAGACAGGGGATCAGAAAAAGCCTTTCTCAATTCTTTTTCTCTTGACTTAATATATTCTTTTCTCGCTTTTTTGGAAGTGACATTGGCGAGCTTGGCGTTGATGTCATTAATAGTAACACCAGCTACTCTTGCAAAAGGATAAGTGACGTAGACGGCATTTCGTAATCTTGTCCATTCAGCGATATATTTTTCCAGTTTTTTGGGAGGCAATTTAGAAATCCAAACCATTGACTCTTCCTTGTAGGATTGCATCTCCCTGTTGTACCAAATTGCATCTACCATGATCGTATCGTTCGGCCCCCAGTTTTTGGAACGTTCCGCATAAGAGGGCATCGGAGGAATGGTATCCGTGTTGGCTACCGGGGGAATGATCTGACCAGCCAGTTGGTTGCCTCCCAAAAGCACAACAACCAAAATGGTCGTACAAAAAAATTTATATGGGAACGAACGGATCATTTATCAGTATATAAACATACAAAATTGCAAATTAAACAGATAAAATACAAGACAGTAAATCTTCCAATGATGATGTTTTGGAAATGTGAAAGTTTTAACTCTCCGCCCGTAGTTTGTTGACTTGTATGCGCCTTACCATACTGATAAGGATGCCGATGGCGGTAATAATTATACCCAGCCAGAGCGTATTGATGAAAGGAAATTTATAGGCTTTTAACGTAACATATTCTAATATAGCACTCGACTCCTTTACTCCGATATCCGCACGGGCTCCATCCTCCGCCACGTTATTGATCTTGACTATCAGGCTTTCGGACATGATCGTATCCGGCAGGCCGATCAAATTACCTTTTTGGTTGATCAGTAAAGGTTCTGATGTATAACTGGTTTTATTGAAAGAATGGATTTTCAGACTGGCTACTGTTGCTTTATCACCGGGTTGAAATCCTTTGAAAGGCATATTATCTTTGGTAGCCAATTTTTCCAGCACCAGGTATCCTTTTGAATAAAAAATACTATCGCCCACTTTCACATTATTGCTTTTAAAGGTGGCGGTATCCTGGTTCTTTTCAGGGTTAGGCAAAGCTGAGATATAAGTAAACACATCATGATCCCAGTAATGCCTTGAATCGGGATTCGCCATCAAGCCTTCATTACCCTTATAATTCACAAAGGCATTAGGTTCCAATGTAAATTCTTCATCATCGGTCCGGCTTTTGAAATTTATTTTATAATACCACTGTTGTTTTTTAGGGTGTGCGGAATCGCCTAAATAAGACACGTCAAACTTTCCCATCTTCATAGGTAAACCTTTTACCAAGGTCAGGTTTTCGCCGGCCTTCTCCTTGCTTTCCGTGCCAAAATCAATGGCAATACCACTGGTATTATAAGAAAGTATTTCTTTTTTGGCAGAAGATAATAATATACCCAATAGCACCAGTCCAAACCCAAAATGTGAAATAGAGCCTCCGGACAATTTTAAATTGCCTTTCATGCCCAGCCAGATATAAGCTGCATTGGCTACAATGGCATACACACTGCAGGCGACAGCCAGCCAGATAGCACCGAGATAACCTGCTCCATGTTTATCATAATTAATATTGCCAAATGCAAGCACCAGTGAAGCGAGCACGACTGATATGGCAGTGGGCAACCAGATTTTTTTCCAGAATGCCTGCCCGGTAGTGCTTTTGTATTTCAAATATTGAGTGATAGCTGTCAATACGCCGATGATAATGGCGACGAAGATTTGTATCTGGTTATAAGCCATTTCTTCATCTTCCGGAGCGGCTAATTTTACATTGAATATTTTATTGATAACAGGCAGCGATGTTTTACTGATAATAACCATAGCTGACAAAAAGAAAACCAGTGAGCCAATGAACATCCAGAATTCACGGGAGTTGCCGCTTTCTTCTTTATTAATCGTGGGAACCTGCTTTTGTATTTGATAAATTAGAAATCCAAGACCAGCAAGAATTGTGAGAAATGCAATAGCCGGAGCATTAATAAAGTTTGATGCCAGCAACAAAACTATACCGGTAATGCCTGTTGATAGCCTTTGATTAAAAGTAGTAGCAGTGAGAAAAGCAGGTAACCAGGTAAATACGTACAAAAGCAAATACAACTGGCCATTCATACCAAGATCTGTAAATGCATGTACGGATGCTTCTCCTAAAATGCCACTGCGGGTAAGGAAGGTGGAATAAAGAACAAAAATGAAAGAAAGAATAAGGAACAGGTAGGTTGACCGTAACGAATGTCCGCTGTGTTTATAGATAAGCAATGTATGCACGCCTGCCACTAATATCAACCAGGGAACTAATGAAGCATTTTCAACGGGGTCCCATGCCCAGTAACCACCAAAGGTTAATGATTCATACGCCCATTTCGCACCCATCATTATCCCGACGCCTAACACCGCCAATGAAAAAAGCGACCAGGGCAACGCAGGTTTCAAAACCTCAGCGAATTTCTTTGTCCATAAACCGGCAATGATAAAAGCGAAAGGAACAAGAGTAGAAGCAAAACCTAAAAACAGCACGGGGGGGTGTATGACCATCCAATAGTTTTGCAGCAGTGGGTTAAGGTCATTGCCATCTTTGATGGTAGACATATAATCCGGTCTCAGCGATTGACTGATATCAAAATTGACATGTAATGCAGGCGCATTATCCAGTACACCTGAATCTCTTAAAAGAGTAAAGGGATTAGAACCTAATTTCTCTCCAAAGAAATAAATACCGGCGATCATGGTGGCCAGGCAAAACTGGGCGAAACTTACCACCGTCATTACCGGGCCTTCCCATTGTTTAGTGGTTTTAATTAATACCAGTCCCAATATACAATGCCAGAAACTCCATAATAGAAAACTTCCTTCCTGCCCTTCCCAGAAACAGGCGAGCATATACTTGAATTCAAGAGAAAGGCTGCTGTGTTTCCACGCATAATGATATTCGAATAAATGACTGTGAATAATGTAAAAAAGGATAGCAAAAATAGCAAAGACGGAAATAGCTTCAATTATAAAAGCATAACGGGCCAGTTTTTTCCAATAACCGGAATCGGCCGTTTGTTTTGACAGCGTTGATTTAAAATAAGCGAATGTAGCCACCAGCGACGCCACCAACGAAAGCACGACAAAGAAATGGCCTAACTGACCGGGTAAGAGATGCTCGCCTATATAATCCATTGCGGACTTGAATTTTAATTGAATGCGGGAATAAAATATTTGTACACCTTGCTTTTGCCAATTGCTTTTTGCCTATTGATCAATACTCACTCTTTGTTTCTGACTTTTGTATATTATTTTGAGCTGCTTTCATATCATCTTTATACTTCGAAGGACATTTTGTCTGGATGCTTTGGCAATCAAAAATACCATCCGCATATTTTCCTTTTAGTACTAAACGTTCGCTGATCTCAAAATTTTCCGGTTTGGGATTATGGTAGATGACTTTTACTGATTTTCCTAGTGTATCAACGGCGGTAAAAGCAAGATAGTTCGGGTCTTTCAGCGCATCATATTCGACAGGTTGTGATTTGTCAAGCCGGGCCATGAGGTGAACAAAGGTGCCGGGTTTGGAAACGGCTGTATCGACGGTATCATACGTAGTAGCAGTTTTCAAAAAACTTATCAGTACAGCTATGGCGGCAGCTACGAGGACAAGCAAAACAATGTGAATTTTTTTCATGGTATTATGCGGGAAATTTGGGTTTTAAAATGCGTGGCGAAATTACGTTAAAAACTATCATGACGTAAGTTAAAGTATAAACGAAAGCCTGAATGATTTGTTCAGGCAGATTGCGCTATTTTAAAATTAATTCAAGGGTTTATCCATGTTTATTTACGATTAGCCGCTTTTTATTGATTCTGTTTAAGAAGTGGCTTGATAAACCTGTACAAATAGCTGCGTTTCTGTCGCATTATTCCGCCAGGTTGCTTTGCCCTTATCTTTGCCGGGTTAAATAAATAAACATCGTTATATGGAGTTTGAACTTTCAGAAGAACAATTAATGATTCAGAAAGCGGCCCGGGATTTTGCAAAAACGGAATGCCTGCCCGGAGTTATTGAACGTGACGAGAAACAACAATTTCCCCGTGAACAAATCATGAAACTGGCCGATCTTGGCTTCCTCGGTATGATGGTAGATCCGAAATATGGCGGCGCCGGTATGGATACAGTTAGTTATGTTCTGGCAATGGAAGAGATCAGCAAGATAGACGCCAGTGTCAGTGTAGTGATGAGCGTAAATAATAGTTTGGTTTGCTACGGTCTCCAGCAATTTGGTACTGAAGAACAAAAGCAGAAATATCTTACTCCGTTGGCACAAGGAAAAAAAGATGATGAATTATATATAGGCGCTTTTATGCTCAGTGAACCTGAGGCGGGAAGCGATGCCACATCACAAAGAACCACGGCTGAAGATAAAGGAGACTATTATTTATTAAACGGAACAAAGAACTGGATCACCAATGGGGGCACCGCTTCTGTTTACCTGGTAATGGCACAAACAGATCCTTCCAAAGGATCAAGAGGAATTAATACATTAATTGTTGAAAAGAATTGGCAGGGCGTAACAGTAGCCGCCAAAGAAAATAAATTAGGTATTCGCGGAAGTGATACGCATACCGTAATGTTCAGCGATGTAAAAGTGCCAAAGGAAAACAGGGTAGGAGAGGATGGTTTTGGTTTTACGTTCGCTATGAAAACATTAGCCGGCGGAAGAATTGGTATAGCTTCACAGGCATTGGGTATTGCCAGTGGGGCTTTTGAACTGGCAAGAGATTATGCCAAAATAAGAAAGGCCTTTGGTACAGAAATTATGAATCACCAGATCATTGCTTTCAAATTGGCTGATATGGCGACTAAAGTGGAAGCTGCCAGATTGCTTTGTTTAAAAGCAGCCTGGGAAAAGGATAATAACATTGACTACACGTTAAGTAGTTCTATGGCAAAAGTTTTTTCATCAGAAGCGGCCATGTGGGCTGCTGTAGAAGCCGTGCAAATACACGGCGGGTATGGATTCGTAAAAGAGTATCATGTGGAAAGATTGATGCGGGACGCCAAGATCACGCAGATATATGAAGGCACCAGTGAAGTGCAAAGAATTGTCATCAGCCGTGCTATTTTAAAATAACTACTGGAATAAAAGACCAACACCTAATTTCTACACCTATTTTTTTTCTGTACATGAAATCAATTTTCCTTTTATTCCTGCTATGCAGCTACGGCCTTTTGCAGGGACAATCTTCCGCCAATAAAACCTACCTGCTAAAAGTGGGTAAACTCTATGATAGCGAAAAGAATGTTTTCCTGAAAAACCAGGAGATATTGGTGAAAGGGAAAAAGATAATAAAGGTTGGTGCGAGTATCACTAAGCCTGATAGTGCTGAAGTAATCAACTTGTCCGGCTATACGGTAACCCCCGGTCTCATTGATGCGCATACGCACGTGTTTACCATTCAGAAGTTAGATACAGATCCGTTAGAAACAGATGTATTGATGAACTCTGATATAGAAAGATCTTACAGGTCAGTAAAGATTGCCCGTTCTTTTTTGGATGCAGGTTATACCAGCATTCGTGATCTCGGCAATTCAGGAATGTATCTGGATCTGAATCTTCAGAGAGCTATCAATAGAGGTTGGGTGATCGGCCCTCGAATGATCGTATCCGGACCTATTATCAGTCCGGAAGATGGACAGTTTTTCGGACTTTCATCACAGAACCGATTTGTGATAGACCGGGAATACACGGTAATTCGTAATACTGCAGAAGCAAGACAGGCCGTAAAAGATCATATATCACACGGAGTTGATATAATAAAAGTGGTAATGGGCGATGGCAGACTAACCTTGCCATTGGAAGAAGTAAAAGCGATAGTTGAAACGGCACATGCTTACGGCATGAAAGTAACGGCTCATGCTACATATGATGCAGTAATCGCTACTGCATTAAATGCCGGAGTTGATGGAATAGAACATGGTTATGGAGTATCTGATTATCTGTTGGATAGCATGGTAAAAAAGAACGTTTACCTGGTTCCTACCATCGGCACCTTTGAAGGATACAGGGATATTTTTGATCCCGAACATAAACAGACAGCAGCGCAGATGAAGAACCTGCAGGAGTTTACAAAAAACAGCGAGGAAATCGTAAAAAGAGCAATGGACAAGGGTGTGATGGTAGTGAACGGATCGGATATGTATGCATATACTACCAAGCCACAGGCTGTCGCTGCAAAAAATTCTATTGAATCTTATTATGAAGGATGTAAGAAAGCAACGGATGTATTACGCACCGCTACGATCAATGCGGCCAAAGCCTGTGGTATTGATAAAATTACCGGTTCTATTAAAGAAAATATGATGGCGGACATCGTAGCTTTCGAAGGTGATATGGAAGCGGATTTTGTTAAATCTCTGTACAAAGTGAAATTTGTAATGAAAGAAGGAGAGATATACCTGAAATAGTTTGGAGTAAGTTATGCCAGTCGATAAAGAAGCATATCATCAAATAAAAATGGAACTGGATAGCTCCTCCATACAATTGGTAGCAGTATCTAAGACTAAGCCTGTTGAGGATATAAAAGAGTTATATGATTTAGGTCACCGGGATTTTGGTGAGAACTATGTGCAGGAATTAGTCGACAAAGAAGCCCAGTTACCAAAAGACATCCGCTGGCATTTTATCGGGCATCTGCAAAGCAATAAAGTAAAATATATCGCACCCTTTGTTCATCTTATACATGGCGTGGATAGTCCTAAGTTATTACAGGAAATAAATAAACAAGCTTTAAAGAATCACCGGGTTATTGATTGTCTTCTGCAGGTTCATATTGCGCAGGAGGAAACAAAATTTGGATTTGATGAAGAAGAACTTGAGACACTAATTACACGAATCAGCACGAATGCCAACGAATGGGCAGGTGTTTGCATAAGAGGATTAATGGGAATGGCTTCGTTTACGGATGATATGACTATTGTGAGAAAAGAATTTCAAATCCTCAAAACAATCTTCGCAAAACATGCCTCATTGCCCATTGCCCATTGCCCATTGACAATCCTTTCCATGGGCATGAGCAGCGATTCCAAAATAGCTATCGAAGAAGGCTCCACAATGGTACGAATCGGCAGCTTATTATTCGGCTCCCGCAATTCTTAATTCATAACTCATAACTGTCCCTAAAACCCTTTCTTCGTTTTATCCGGCGGTGGCATGGTTTCTTCCAGCCATTTGTAAAATTCATGCTGCCATACCAATGCGTTTTGCGCACTTAATACCCAGTGATTTTCATCCGGCAGGTATAATAGTTTACTTTTTATTCCTCTTAGCTGGGCAGCCTGGAAAGCCTGCAATCCTTGTTCGATTGGTACACGATAATCTTTGCCGCCTTGTATTACCATGATCGGTGTATTCCATTTATCGACGTTATTGATGGGATTAAACTGGTTATATGATTTTTGGGCTGCCGCGTTTTTCTTATCCCAGTACGGACCACCCCAGTCATAGTTTACAAAAAACATTTCTTCCGTAGTGCCGTACATACTGCGCATATCGAAGACGCCATCATGGGCGATAAAACTTTTAAAGCGGTTATTATGCATACCTGCCAGCATAAAGACGGAATATCCACCGTAGCTGGCGCCTACACAACCCAAACGATTTTTATCAACATATTTTCCTTTGCTCACCGCATCTATCGCCGACAAGTAATCTTTCATTACCTGTCCGCCGTGATCCTTACTTATTTGTTCATTCCATTGGGTTCCATGTCCCGGCATTCCCCGGCGGTTAGGGGCTACAACAATATACCCCTGCGAAGCCATCAATTGAAAATTCCAGCGATAAGAATAAAATTGTGTCAATGCTACCTGCGGCCCGCCCTGGCAAAAAAGCAGCGTGGGATATTTTTTTGCCGGATCAAAATCCGGGGGATAGATCACCCATACCAGCATTTTCTTTCCATCAGTAGTCGTTACCCATTTTCTTTCCGTCTTGCACATGCCGATAGAGTTAAACACATCATCGTTTACATGCGTCAGTTGTGCCATACTGCCATCATTGATATCAACGGAGAATAATTCAGTAGCATGGTTAATATCCGTGCGGGAAACAATCAATTTATTGCCGGCTTCTCCAACGATGCCTGTAATATCAAAATCTCCTTTAGTAATTTGTTTTACTACCGGCATTTTCATTGTTGCCCCGACATAATCTACTTCAAACAATTGCTCTGTTCCATTTATCGGTGCCCAGAAGAATATGTTTTTTCCATCGTCACTCCACCTGAATCCTTCTACATGGATATCATCACGGTGAGCGGTAAGATTTACAACACTCTTTCCGAGACCAGTAAACGCCACCAGGTCCTGCTTGTCGGATTCATATCCATCTCTTTTCATGCTCAACCAGGCCAGGGCTCCAGTCTTGTTGTATGAAGGGTTAATATCATATCCCATCATGCCTTCAGTCAGATTTTTGGTGGTGCCGGATGCCAGGTCATATTGATACAGGTCTGTATTTGTACTTACGGCATAATCCTTTCCATATTTTTTCTTGGTAACATATACTACCGTTTTGCCATCAGGGCCCCAAATATAATCTTCGTCGCCGCCAAACGGTTTTTGCGGGCTATCGTAGGGTTCACCGGGCATGATATCTTTTCCATCTTCTGTTTTCCCAACAGAGGATATAAATACATGATCGAAACTTCCGTCTTCCCAGGTATCCCAATGGCGGTTATTGAGGTTGTCAAAAATATAGGCGTTTGATTTTTTTAGTTCAGGATAATAATCGCTGCCGCTGATCTTTTTTATTTTAACTTCTTTATTACTGAGGACATACATGCCATCCGGGGAAATATTTTTATCAGCCAGCAAACTGTCCGGCTTACTGATTTCAACCGCTGCGCCACCATTCACAGGAATCATATAAGATTTCTTGCTGCTTTTATTCGTTTCCCAGTCAGGAGTAGTGACCGAATACAAGATATACTTTCCATCTTTTGAAATACCCGTTCCTGTAACTCTTCCGAGTTTCCAAAGCAGGTCAGCCGTCATTCTGTTTTGCGCAAACATAAGCAAGGGGGCCAGCAACAATAAAGCCGGTACAATTTTTTTATACATAAAAAACAAGTTGTCTCCGGCTAATTTACTACTATTAAGCTTGCAGTAGACAAAATCAATTTGGATAATCCTCTACATTCAACCCTAATATGATATTCCGGGTAGCCCTGAGCATACCATCTTTCATTAACGGTTTAATGATCCCATTGCCACCCCTTGGCGGCCGGTCTGATTTTTCATATTGCAGGTAAGGATCGCCGTCAAACAAATATTCATCGATCCAGTATTCATTTTTATCTTTTTCTTTTATGGTTGGGTGAATATGTTTGGGATTTCTTCCGTTTGGATAAGAAGCTGGCACCAAGGTATAGAACTTATAATATCCGGTTTGATCTGTTTTCACCCAGCCACGGATATAGCCATGTCTTTTCGCCCAGCCCGTTTCATTTCCTTTAGTAGGATATACCCCGGTTTGGTCAGTATGATAAATATAGAGTACAACATCTTTGGCCGGGGTTTTTCCATCCCTTTCATATATGATTCCACTGATCTCTATTTTCGGACCGGGATCATTAAAGTCGGGTAAAGTATCGACATTAATCAATTGATCAAACGATACCGGACTTTCATAGATTGCTTCGCAACCTTCACAACGTCCACCCACGTGTACTTTGATCTTTGAATGGCTGCCGGTATTATTTTGTGAACAGCCCGCCAACGAAACGGAAACAATAAGCAGAAGCAGTAACAGCGATTTCATATTTCCTGGTTTTGACCATAAATCTCATATCATTCGGGGTCGCTTGCAAATTCTTTACATCACAGGGAATCGTTGCTTGATGAACGGACGCCCTGTATTTTATCCCGTGAATCATTCACTTGGTGTAAACCTTTTTACCGTTGGGAAAGTGTAATTTTATTTTGTAGTATGCAAAACAAGGGTCTTTTAAAATACAAGTTGCATCATGTCTTTTTCTGGATGCTGATATTCGGGTTCTGGTATTTTCTTCGTTACGAAGATTATAAGGTACCGGGAAGAGCTTTTACCGTCACTTTAATCAAAGTGATTGACCTGGCGTTGATGGTTTATATCACTAATTACGTTTTGCTGCCACGCTTATTTTATAAAAAGAAGTATGGCTGGTTTATACTGGCTTTTATCCTGTTGGTGTTAACCAGCAGTGTGACCAAAATGAATATCCTGGGAAGGATAATGAATACACCGCAACTGTATAGTTTGTCAGGCGATTTGAAAACGCGGATTTATGATAATGTGATCCCGCATTTCTTCCTGGTGATTGCAGGAGCTGCGGTTAAATTAATGATCGATTATTCCCGCCTGCAGCAACGAATGGCGGAAACAGCCAAAGAAAAAGCGGAAGCGGAATTGAATTTTTTGAAATCTCAGATCAACCCGCATTTTTTATTCAATTCACTGAACTCGGTTTATTTTCTCATTGATAAGAATAATACGGAAGCCAGGCAATCCCTGCACAAGTTTTCAGATATGCTGCGTTACCAGTTGTATGAAGTAAACGGCAGCAAAATACCCGTGGAAAGAGAGATAAGTTACCTGAAGGACTATGTTGATCTGCAAACCCTGCGAAAAGATGATCACTATTCAGTCACGTTTAATTATTCACCACAACTGATAGGCTTTTCTATAGAACCCTTGTTGTTGATACCTTTTGTCGAAAATGCCTTCAAGCATGTCTCGTCTCATGCGGATAAAAGCAATTTTGTAAAACTGGAGCTATCACGAAGTAACGGACAGTTTATTTTTTCCGCGGAAAATTCTAAAGAGCTTTCAAAAACAACCGACCCATACAGCGGCATCGGGTTGAATAATGTAAAGCGAAGATTAGAATTGTTATACCCGGGAAAGCATGAGCTTAACATCGTAGATGAAAATGGTACGTATAAAGTAAATTTAAAACTGAAAATAGATCAGTAAAAAATGAAACCACCTATAGAAACATTGCATTTATTTCCTTTAGTTAATGAAAAACTGATCTCTTTCTTAAAACAATTAGAACCTGGAGACTGGCAAAAACAAACGGTGGCCAAAAAATGGGTTGTTAAAGATGTTGCAGCGCATTTACTGGATGGTAATTACAGGAGGATTGCGTTAAACAGGGACGGATGGTCTGCGGCTCCGGATACAGCCATCGATTCTTATGATGATCTGGTCAGCTATCTTAATAGGATAAATGCGGATTGGGTAAAAGCGGCTAAACGTTTAAGCCCGGCCATTCTTATTGAATTGCTTGAATCGACGAATGAAATTGTATATAAGGAATTTTCAAAACTGGATCCTTTTGCGATTGCGTCGTATCCGGTGAGCTGGTCAGGAGAGACAAAGTCTTATAACTGGTTTGATATTGCCCGTGAATACACGGAGAGATGGCTGCATCAGCAACAGATAAGAGATGCGGTAAGTAATAATGGATTAATGAATGGGGAATTATATCAGCCCTTTCTCCATATTTTTATGCAGGCATGGCCTTATACGATGAGGGACGTAACAGCTGAAGATGATACGGTATTAAAAACAGTAGTACCAGGTATAGGTGAATGGTATCTGAAAAGTCAAAATGGAGAATGGAAACTGGAAAACAAAAGGGAAGAAAAAATAACTGCTGAAACAATCATAGATAGTGATTTTGCCTGGAAACTTTTTTCAAAGAGTATTCGTAAAGAAGAGGCGAAAGAAGGGATTATTATAAATGGCGGGCAATTTTTGGGCGAAAAAGTGCTGGACATGGTATCCGTAATGGCATAATGCAAAAACCGATCTTAAGGGTTCAATATGAAAATAAATTGTATCATCATAGACGACGAACCTTTGGCGAGAAGAGGGTTAAAAGAATATATAGCTGATATTGATTTCTTGAATCTTACCGGGGAGTTCGATAATTCGTTAAAAGCAACCGAACTTATCAGCAGGGGAGAAGTACAACTATTTTTTTTAGATATACAGATGCCGAAAATAACGGGCATCGATTTTTTCAAGACCCTGAACAATGCGCCGCCGGTGATCTTTACTACTGCGTATCCGCAATACGCATTAGAAGGTTTTGAATTGAATGCACTGGACTACCTCGTCAAGCCCATTTCTTTTGATCGTTTTTTTAAAGCAGCCCTGAAAGCCAAAGAATATTATGAGGTTCGGGAGAAAAATGTAACGGAAGCAGGGACAAATTCTGCAGCTTATTTTTTTATTAAAGCAGACAATAAGCTGGTGAAACTATTATATGATGATATTTTATTTGCAGAAGCATTACAAAATTATGTAGTGATTCACACAAAGGATAAGAAATACATTACTTACCTCACTTTTAAATCAGTTGAAGAATACCTGCCGGGACATAAATTCATCAAAACACATAAGTCCTTTATCGTTTCAGCGGGAAAAATAGAAAGTATCGAAGGGAATAATATCAGGATAGGAGTACATGATATTCCTATCAGCCGCAACCAGAAAGAAGAAGTAATGGAAACTTTGTTGAAAGGAAAGTTTTTAAAACGGTAGCTTATTCATATCCTTCTACATCAACAATTTCCCCGTAGTTAACCAGCAGTTCCGTTCCGGTAGGAATATCGATGATCGCTTCAAAGTAGTCACCATCGTTCACGGAAATAATATTGGGTGAGGAAGAATGATTCAGGTAATTGACCAGGTCCATAACTTTAAATCCATAGTCAGGAACGTAGTAGTTTTCTTCATCATAAAGACAATAGGTCTCAACCAGGGAACGTGAGTGTTCCGGCAATTTGTCTACGTCTGCCACCGGTAGTTTAATCCAATTGCCAACATTTTTGGAAAAAAGATCCTTACATCCTTTCGGGATATCAGCAATGGCGAATACACCGATACCATGAATGGCGGAAGGTTTCAATGCCACGTAGGTTTCCTGCGATAATTCTTTTAGCAGTTCTTCTCTATTCATATTTGGTCGTGAAAATGATCAGCTACCTCTTTGTGAGCCGGTATTGGCCTGTTTAGACACGAATCCAGATGTCTTTGGTTTTTGCCCTTGTATAAATTTGGAACCTCCTTTGGTAGCAGCTGCAGCCTTCTTGTTATCTTTCTTCTTGCCTTTATTGTTTTGCTGATTTAGCAATGACATAGTATGAGGATTTTGTTGCTGTAAATATAAGCAATAAATCTGTCAGGTGGTATAGTGGTTTACGGGATTTTATTTTTCATTATGTTTACCCAAAAAAAGAATGCGGATGAAGCCAGTGTTTTTGAAAAGATTTTTTTTTATGTGCTGCCTTATTTTAGTTTGCTGTTGCTTTCCCGCTTCTGCGCAAACAGCCAGGCAGACTGTAGTCTTTAGTAACCCCGGAAAAAGTAGCGGCAAAGTTTATGTGGCATTTTATAATAAAGAGGCTGATTTTCTGAAGAAGGATAAAATATTTATTAGCAAGACCGTTGAAATACATGCTAAAGCAGTTGCGACTATTAGCTTTGAAAATATCGCATTAGGTACTTATGCCATTGCGGCCTTTCTGGATGAGAATGGCAATGGAAAAATGGACACCAATTTTTTCGGCATCCCAAAAGAAAAATATGGTTTTTCAAACAATATCCGGCCGATGATGAGGGCGGCTACTTTTAAAGAAGCCGCCTTTGTTGTGGCAATTAAAGAAAGTGCCATTCACATTAAACTGAAATAATCTTCTTCCATCAGCTTGCCTGGCTAAAAAGCCTTTTTATTAATGGGATTTCCTTCCTGTATAAATCCGTTAAATGAAATACTTTCACGATTGTTGCTGTTAACGCTGAGTGAGGCACGCCCATTATCAAAGACCGTCAGGTACAGTTGCCGTACATCGGTTACGTCTTTTGGTTTGATCGTTATTTCCCAATAGTTTTTTTTCTTCTGACTGACAACATAGTTAAAACTGTTAGAAGTGAATTTAATGCCTCCTTCAGAAGGATTGATAGACGCTGTGAAAGCCCGTCCAAAATAAGGCAGAAAGGAGATAATCGTATCAGGTCTCAACACCACATCGTATTCAGGACTAAGCTGTCTCATTCTGCCCCGCTGCGGAGTTACTGATTCTGCTTTGAAGATAAAATTTTTTGTTTCTACAGCCTGTTGGATTACTGAAGCATCTTTGTCCTGCGCTATTGCTGGCGCCGCGAAAATGACGAAGATGAAGCTTGTTATTATGCGGTTCATATTTATAGTATTTGTATAAAGTGTTCAGAAAATGTGCCAACAAGTATTAAGAAAATACTATAACTATCAATATTGGAAATGCTTAACAGAGGTTTCGCAAAATTCTATACTGGATGGCAGGAAGTTTGAACCGACAATCGTAAATATTTCCGATGAAGAATATTCTGGTACTCCTCTTTTTAATTACAGGAATAGCAGGTTCAGCTCAACTAAAAGGGTTTGGTTTCGGACCTTTCATAGAAGCGGGTCAGCCAACAGGTAATTTCAGGGAAACAAATAAAAATGGAATTGGCGCTGGTCTGGGTGCGGATATCCGGTTAGGGAGAATTGGTATAACAGGTTCAGTTGGTTATATGCACTTTGGTGGTAATACAATCGATAAAGGAAATGGTAATGTTAAAATGCCAGCTCTCAACGCCCTACCTATCAGGGCGGGTTTAAAATATCGTCTTGCCCCGGCTATCTATGCAAAATTTGAAAGCGGTGTGGCGAGGTTTACCGGCACTAATGAATCTTCACTGATTATTTCCCCGGGCGTTGGTGTTCGTATTTTGGGATTGGATTTGCAGGCTAAGTACGAAGTTTGGAAAAAGCAGGAGGCATATAGTTTCTGGGGATTGAAAGCCGGATTTAATTTTTAATATTTCTGATTCAGAATATTTTATAGCCAAAATGAATAGCTGTGTAATGAAAATTTTTGTTATGCCATATACCGGCAGCTGCCGATTCTGCCCCATGACCTGTCTGGAAACGAAGACCGATGTTAATTTTTTTATGATCATAGCCTCCGCCGATAGCCCAGAAAAAAGCACCGACGGACGGCCTTGCGTAATCTCCACCTGAATATATCTTTCCTCCTAACTCCCCATAACCTGCCTGTGGTTCTATATAAAATTTATGGAAGTTTTGTTTATACCCGGCTAAAACAGGAATCAAGCTGGTGTTGGTGGTTATTTGCTCAATTGATTTTTTTGATCTGAAATGTGAAATACCGGTCATTAAAGTCAATTGGGCTGATTGACCAATACCATACATCCCTTTGACAAAGCCTCCAAAGCCCCGGTCATTTTGATAAACAGGTACGGCGGCTTCTGCTACAAGATTTACCTGGTTTCTTCCCTTCTGTGCATTTACTGTACCGTTGGCAGATAAAATCAATGCGAATAAAAAAATAGATTTAGACATTATAAAACAGACAAAGTTTTACACCATATCGCTGCTGTTACTACCAGATTCTTTGCTATTCAAAAAAGACGGACTTAAAAAAAATGTCAGCGCATTGGCAACTCTTGCATTTTATCCTTCGTTCTAACAACACCCTTTGAAGACAATAAATAAAACACATACCGAATAGTTCTTCGCTATTGTTCCTGCTGTTGTTAAATGGCAGCGTATGTATCATTATGTCAATATATAAAAATCATTGTTGTATGAAAAAAATCAACCTATCACCCTGCGCCAGTTGGCAGGGACTCTCTCTTTTATTTTTATCTGTAATAATTTTAACTACTGCTTGCCAGAAAGGCAAGGACCTGCCTGTAACCAAAGAAGACGAATCGGTAACACAGGAATTAAGCCGGGGGCATCATGATGATGATGTTAAAGGGATAAAAACGTTCATACAGGTAAACCTCGTAGCAAATAATAATAATTACGGTGCTACCGGGATAATCGATAAGGCACTGATTAACGGATGGGGTATAGCATTCAGTCCAACCGGGGTCCCCTGGATAGCATCACAGGGTGGGGGAGTAAGTGCTGTTTACAACAGCGAAGGCACTGCTACTATATTAGGTCCGGTTAATATTCCATCTCCGGGCGGCCCAATAGGTGGAAATCCGACCGGTGTAATTTTCAATCCTGTGGCAACAGATTTTGTTATTCCTTCCGCCAATGCACAGCCTGCTACGGGAGCCCGGTTTATTTTTGTTGGTGTCGACGGTGTTGTTTCCGGTTGGAACGGAACAAGAGGCGTCAATGCATTCGCACAATTTAATAATGTAGCTACTTCAGCCTATACAGGATTGGCTATTGCTTCCAGTGCCGGAAGCAACTATCTATACGCAGCCGATTTCAGGGCTGGAAAAATCGCTGTATGGGATAAGGCATGGACACCTGTCAGTATGAAGTTCAAAGATCCATGGCTGCCTTGGGGTTATTCTCCATTTAATATTCAAACAATTGGAGAATACCTGTATGTTACTTATGCGAAAGTAGGACCCGATGGCAGAAGCCAGGCCGGAAATGGCAAAGGTTTTGTCAGCATTTTTAGAACTGACGGATCTTTTGTTAAACGGTTTGCTTCAAAGGATGAATTAAACGCTCCATGGGGAGTAGCCATGGCACCGGCTACTTTCTTTTCTGAAGCCATCAGGTATGATAATGATGATCACTATGGTGATGATCATCATGGTTATGGTCATTACAATCATGATAAAAACCGGGAACCCCAGCCAGCTATTTTAATTGGCAACTTCGGTGACGGACGTATCAATGTTTATAGTCTTCGCGGTAAATTTCTCGGCCAGTTAAAATCCAATAAACGTATCATTAAGATTGATGGATTATGGGCTATCACTTTCCCACCAACAACTTCTACTAATAATCCAAACCGGCTATATTTTGCTGCCGGGCCTAACCATGAAACCGATGGTCTTTTTGGCTATATTATAAAAGATTCCACTGTGGTCCATGGCGGAGGTGATAATGGTCATTATTAATATAAACGGGTGATAATTTTCCTTGATACGGGATCTGGTAATGATCCCGTATTTTTTTTTACATTTCCAGAAACGGTTCTATCGGGGTTGTGTCCGGCAACTTGCTTTCATCGCTTATACGTAACTTTAAGGTTGCTTCGTTATTCCAATATGAAATGGCAACTGGTCATATGGCTCATCATTTCAGGTTTGCCGGTTTTTTCACAAAAGAATAAAATGGATTTCAGTGAAATTGACCGAAGGGTAAAATTTATTGAGATAACCGCCCCCGCCGTTTTGGCCGGGCAACTTACAGCCAATTGCCCTACCGATCTTGAGAAAGTACGAGCCATCTTCCGTTGGATTACTGATAACATCGCTTACCGGACAAAAGAAACAACGGTCCGTAAAAAAAAATCAAAGTTTACTATTGAAGAACCTGATGATACCACTGATCTCAAACCATTGGATGAAAGAGTAGCGGAAAATGTATTGGCCAATAAGGTAGCTGTATGCGATGGTTATGCAAGGCTTTTTAAAATTTTATGCAATTATGCGGGTGTCCGGGCTGAAGTTATTAACGGATATGGTAAAACAGAGCCGTATAAAGTACATCAGCGCTTCCGTTCCAATCATAGTTGGAATGCGGTAATGATAGATAGTGTGTGGCAACTGTTAGATGTCACCTGGGCCAGTGGTTATATAAGCTGGCAGGGAGATTCGTTTGTAAGACAGTTGGATGAGCAATATTTTTTATCATCGCCAGAGCAATTCATCCGTGAACATTATCCTGATGATCTGCGCTGGAGCCTGATGGAAGATCCGCCATTAATGCCGGAATTTCGTCTTTCTCCCTTCCGGCAAAAATCATTTGCCAAGTATAAGATCAGTTCATTTAAACCCGCTGTGGGAGTTATTGAAGCGAATCTCGGTGATACGATACAGGTAGAACTGGAAACAGCTGATATTTATAATGACAGAAATATCAGCAGCGATCCTTTCCTGGATACCAGTATATATTCTACCGCTATTTCGGCTTTGTTAGTGCCGCCTGGCATGATCAGTAAAAAAACGGTGTATACTTATTGCGTTAATTCGCCAACCGTTCAATGGCTCTATATTTTATATAATGATGATGTAATACTGCGCTATAAGCTGATCATCAAAAAAAGAAGAATAGAAATTGCGGCCAGTACTAAATAAACGGGTCAGTATTTTTTCCAATTGTAAAGTAGTAGTCCCTGATTTATAGCTGCGCTTTTCTGCATTTAGCCTTTAAAGTCTTCCCCATCGTTTGAGAATGAAAGAGTTTGCTGGTTTATGGCAGGGCATTAACACGGCGTATAAAAGCCAACATATGCAATTTTTGGAATATCATTTTCGTTACAACTATGTCCACTACCTATTAAAACCAATATCCGTTCGTATGAATAAGCCATACCACAACGACCAGGCACATATTGCCGAGGAGTTTCATTTTATTGACGACCACATTACTCAAACAGCCCGTTTAGCTTTTCTAAAGATCAACTCTTACAAACTTTCCCAGATCAATGCGGCCTTTTGTATGAGCCAGGAAGAACTGGCAAACATTATAAAGAGCAGCCTGATGAACTACAGGGATCCTGCCGGTTTACTGGCGGACCTGGGATTTTTTAGCGCGGATTTAGAAAACTAATAAATCGGTTAATCAAATTATCTAAATTAGATTAGCCAATGCTCTTGACATTGGCTAAGTTTCTTTTGTCGCCGGATTTAAGCACAGGGAAATATTGAGATTGATACCGGGGTATTAAAATCCTTTTTTCTCTGTTGATTTAGAAAGCAAATACCTTGTCATAAAAATTCCTCCCGCGCCACTATCATTCTGGCTTAATGTAAGCGAAGTCACATGATCCAGTTTCCAGCCATCGTCCGTATAAGATTTTAATGTTTTAACAAGCTTGTCTTCATTCTCTTTAATGTTCTTGAAATTGATACCGGCCATACTGAAAAGATTTTCCAAATCCGTTTCTTTTTGAGACCCGTCGGGATTCGTAATGATCATGCGGGAACGACCAAGACCACCGGCTATCACCGATTCAACCGTATTGATCTGCATAAATTGTTTGGCAGTTGTTTCTGGGTTTGCATCTTGTGCTATTGTACTGGTAGTTACTGCTATTATTACGAACAGTACAAGAATGATTTTTTTCATACTTTGTAATTTTCATGCAATCTAAGATCAGGCTAACGTCACGTCCTATCCGAATCGGGTCAATTGATAAAAAAGCAGACTGAATTGTAGTGATAGCACGAAGCTTTTGAAACTATCGTTTTTAAACAAAAAATCCGGGACTGATGCAGCCCGGGATTTTACTGGTTTATATTTTAGTTTTGGAAAATACCTGGTATTACGGGACCCAGGTTAAATAACTACTTTATCATTCTTCGACTTGGCCTTGGTTTTGTCTTTCTTATCTTTCATGTCATCCGCTGTTGGTTCGCCAAGGATGATCTTTCCAAAACTTGATTTAATGTCAATCCTCGCTGAGCCACTGCCAGACTTTCCTTCATAGGTTTTATCAGCATCAGGTCCGTATTTGTCGGGTGTATCCGTACGCTTGATTCCTGCATTGGTCCTGTCCACCACACTGCCAAAGCTGGTCGAAATGGTATAACTGGCCGAAACATTTCCGGGTTTGATGTTAACGGTGCTATAGGATTCACTCAGGTTGAGTGAAGTAAGATTGTTATCAAGACTGATCTTCGTGTCATCACAAAATTCCAGTTTGATCTTACTTTTGCCTCCCAGGTTCGCAATCTCAATCTTAGAAAATTTGAAAGTCGCGTCTATATTGGAAATATTTTTGATTGTAGCGCTGCCAAATTCCACAGCAATGTCTTTCAGATTGCTTAAAGACCCGGAAATCAATTTGCCGAATTTACTCGTTACTGAAAGAGCGCCGGTGTAGTCAGGTAACTCAATATTACCAAAACTATTCGTTACATCCAGGGTTACTGATACCGGCAAATGCACTTCATAATCGATACGCATATTTGATTTGCAGTTTTTGCAATTGTCATTTCCCTTGCTGTCAATTTTTGTTTTGAATTCTATCTCGCTGCCTTGTTGTTTATCTGATACGCTGATCGCATCAAATATTTTCTGAGCAAGATTTTCCTGGTTTGAACTGGCTTCTATATGTATGTCTACTTTGATCTCGTTTTTATCCGAGGCTATGAATTTTACCCCGCCAAAACTATTTTCGATAGATAATTTATTCCCGGATGCCGGGTATGTTTTGGAAATGGTTTTTTCCTTTACAAACTCAAATTTCTCTCTTTCTTTCTCTTTCTGAGCTGATAATGTAACGGTACTCAGCAGGAACAATGCACTAAATGCTCCGGTTATTATTTTTTTCATTGTTGTCGGTTTTATGGTTGTTGAATTCATGAATGATCAATAGTTGTTTGCCCAGTAATTCGGCCTGCAGTTGCAGGTTTTGCAGCATAGCTTTGATAAGGATCTCATGACCCGGTGCCTGTATTGCCTGTAATTTTAGTACCCGGTAAGAACTGTCCAAAGCGGCCAGGTCTTGTGCAAACTGGGAATACAATTCGGGTTGTTCTTTTGCTATTTGTTTCAATTGCTGTTGCTGTTCTTCAATAGACTTGTATATTTTTTTGGCTTCAGCCGCATATTCCGGTGCTATTTTGCCGATGTCGGCGGTATTGCCGCCATTATTGACTGCGGGAGTTGCAACTTTCACGGTGCTATCGCCTTCGTCTTTTTTTCTTATCACGGCGAAATAGATACCGGTTGCTATTATAAAAAAAACAGCGGCTGCTGCGCTCCACTTATAAATATCCCGCACGGTAATTTTTTTTACCGGTTTGCCTGCGCCTGTCGTTTTTTCGATCCGTTGCCAGGCCGATGCGGAAGGCAGGTCGTCATCAAAAGCCCTGCGGTTCTCATCAATAAAATCTTTTAGTTTTCTACTCATGTACCTCCTCCTTTTTCAATGACTGCAAGAGTCGCTGTTTACCACGTTTATATTGCGTACGTACGGTCGATTGGCTTATTTGTAATATATCGGCTATTTCTTCGTGATCGTATCCTTCAAGCAAGTAAAGTGATAATACAGCCCGGTATCCATCCGGTAATTCGCTGATCGCTTTTTTTATACCCGCTACGCTGTATTCAATTTCGCTTTCATCGGGTGCATCTTCATGAACAAGTTCCCCGTTTTGTTCTTCCAGGTCTGTAAAAACCAGCTTTCTTTTTTTCAGCAACGCAATGCTTTTGTAGACAACGATCTGCTTAAGCCATGCTCCGAACGTAGCTTTGTTTTCAAAAGAACGAAGCTGCAAAAAAGCATCCGTAAAAGACTCCTGCAATATATCTTCCGCATCGGCCTGGTTGGCAGTTATCCGCAGTGCGGTGTTATACATAGCCTTCGAGTACCGCTCATACAATAAGCGATAGGCAGACGAGTCGCCCTTGATACATTGTTCTACCAATACATCAGCAGAAGGTATGTTAACTGTCAGCTCCAGGCAATTGGTTTTATATAAAGTAAAAGATATTTGATGAATGTTGCATGGAGAGGAAAATTTTTTCCGGCGACGGTACCTGAAGATTATATAAGGTAATAAATACGCTAAAATTCCTTGATCACGCCAAAGAAATACTCGTTAAGTTTTGGGAGCCTTGCGGGGATTGGAACGGAACTATTGTATAATAAGAACCGGGTAGGGGTTATGGAATATTATTCTTTTATTACAAACGTTTCCCAGCCATCATACCGGCCGTTGCATTTAATAGCCTGGCGGCGCAATTCCAGCGTGGTTTTGCTTATTAATGCCAATTCTACCTTTTCTGTTTTAGAAATTTGAAGTTTAAACGAATGATCGGCCTCTTTAATTTTCTCCTTAGCCTCTACTTTATAATTCAGCTTCGAAGCAGACTCGATAAAGCAGTTCCGGTCCCGCTCTGTATTGAAATATAGCCAATGATCTACTTGTCTTTCCTTGTCTAATTTATCTCCTGCTTTTTCCAATTGCATAACAACTTTCTGATTCTGCATAAACTCGAATGTTTCTTCATTGGGGTATAAAAAATTGAGATAAACTTCCCATTTTCTATCCTCCTTTATATTTATGTAAGGGGTATATCCGGGGAAATATTTCTGATAGAGTTGCATCAGCAGGCTGCGTAGACGCATTGTATCGGCTACGTAAAAATAATCCAGGCGTTCACATTGATAAGTAAAAGAACCGACCATATTATTTTTTACCAGTTGGTCGATACTGCTTTTAACCGAATCGGCTATTCTGTATAGATCTTGAAACACGGACTGATTTGGCAATCCTTCAGGATTGCAATCACTGAATTTTACACCTGTTATACAAATAAATGGGAGCCTGTTGTCAGGGGCGTTTTTTTTAACGGACATATTCAATACGACACTGCCAGGTGCCTTGTCATATTGAGCCATATAAACATCCCATTGGTCTTCCTGCGCTGTTACAATGAGAGGAAGAATTGCGAGTGCAAGGTTTACGAGTAACTTCTGCATATTAATTGTATAAGGGAAAAGTTCTCACTACCCTCTTCCTCGTCTCTTTTTCCTTTCGTCTACAATCTGGAAGCTGACCGGTTGTTTCCTGTAGGCCCTTACCTTCCTGCCATGTTGTACAGCCGGCACCCATGATGGGGATATTCTTAGTATCCGCATTACTTCTGCTTCCATACCAAAGCCATGTTTTGTAAGGGGTTTGATGTCGGATATTTTTCCATCTATATCCACTACAAATTGAATGTACACTGTGTAAAGACCTGCTTTTGCCCCATTGTCCACAGGTACGGAAGGGTTTAGATTTTGCTCCAGGTAACGGCGCCAGGCCGATTCTCCCCCGGCAAAATAGGCCTCTTCTTCCACTGATTCGTATATTTTTCCCGCTGCACTTGTATCATTGGCTGGCACCGTATCCCTTATGTTGAATAGTTCAACAGGATTGAGAGGATTTAGTGGTGGTTTAGAAAAAGCGGGTATTGATAGCACAGTTACCGCAAATGCTACGAATAATAAAGCAGGATAAGTTTGTTTAAGGCTCATTTTAGGGAAGTTTAAAGATCAATATATAAAATACATAGCCATTTTTAAATAGTTTCAAGGTTTATAATGCCTGTTTTTTACAGAAAACAATCTAAGCAATGTAAGTAGCTCAGGCCTGACCGCTAGCCATTGCAAACTTTCTTTTCAACATAGTGGCGGCCTTGGTATAGCCTCCTTCAGATCCATCAACAAAATGTATGTGCTCTTCATTCATATTCCGGACATAGCACGACATAATTGACTCTTTACTCACAAATAAACCATAACTAATATAACCATCCCTTTCGAGGTCGTTTAATGCCACTTGCAATTTTTCCCGTTGGGAGCTTGTACCGGAAATCACAGTATTGATCTTTCCATCTATCACCAGGGTATCCGACATATCCACTAACTGGAGCAGGTATTTCTTTCCCTGTTTAGTACGGAAATAAAAAAAGCCCAGCAGGGTAGTGATCCATTTATGAATCAGGTAGGTTGGTCTGAAGCCGCCAAACTTTACACGCATTTCCTGGCTTATCTTTTCTAATGTAGTTTTCAACTTGAGCATGGGCACTGATATCGGTTTTCTTTTTTCCTGCCCGCCATAAATTTCATCCAGTGTATCAACAACTTTTTTAAAAGCAACGGCTTGTTTTTCGAAATCCTGTGCTATTACCAGCAAACTCACTACTTCATCATAATCCTGGGGTGGCTTTATTTTATCCCAACGACATTGCATACCGGTGAGGTCAAGTTGTTCTTCTTTCGCCGACAGGGATGAAAGCAAATAGTCTTCACCTTTGATCACCTTTTCTGCATACGACAGACCATCACCCAACATTACCGGGATCGAAAATAATTGTGATGTTCGAAGCTTGCCGATCTTCAAAGAATGGCCTTCTCTGTAAATGTCAGCTACCGGCACACTTCCTACCCGCAGTCCGAGATCATAATTACGTTTCGAATTTTCCTGGTGGATGACTAAGGCATGAAGCGTAGAAGCAAGGATCGAAGAAGGAATGATAAAGGTGGCTCCATCGCCGCCAAAGAAAAAAGGAACGGTCATATTGGCCTTGTAAGCAATATTCAGCACGGCAACTATGCTGCCCGTGGCTATCAGGTTTACCGTTTCATGCAGACCTTGCTCAACCGCTTTTGTCGATTTTTTTACATCGGTAATAACCACATACCAGTTATCAGGTATTTTATAAAAAAGGTGTTCTTCCGTCAGCAGGTCACTCAACGGAATTTCATTCACAGGCAGCCTGGAATAAAACATATCATTATTATTTTCACCCATACTGTAACGAACAATTCAACGGGAAGTTAAGTTTTTTTAAATGAACGGCATGCCGGATAGAATCAGTGAAATGACCCCGCGCTTGACTGGCAATATTGATTTTGTATATTGTAACCAGCTTTGCTGAAATGAGGAAATAAAATAACCGGTGTGGCGTTTTAACTAAGACCAAAAACTTGTATGAAAAACTACCTTAAACTAACGCTGTATATGACCGGCGTATTTATACTGCCGGTGCTATGGGTAATTTCCCAATATGGTTGTAACGCTGAATCAAAACATCCTGTTATTAATGTAGCCCAACCTGCTGTTGCCGGCGTTACCACTCCCACTCCCGCACCACCTGCTACTGCCGTTATTGCTGACGCAGCTACTATTTTAATGAGACCAGAAGTACCTATTCTTTGTTATCACCAGATAAGGGATTATAAACCTTCTGATTCAAAAATATCCCGGGATTATATAGTGCCGCCTGCCAGTTTTAGTGAACAGATGCAGTCATTGTCAGATAGCGGCTATCATAGCATATTACCGGGTGAATTGTATGACTATTTAACTACCGGAAAACAACTCCCATCCAGACCTTTTATGATCACTTTTGATGATACCCGGCTGGATCAATACACGGAGGCGCTGCCCGAATTAAACAAGCATGGATTTAAAGGAGTATTTTTTATCATGACCGTTGCCTTAAACAAACCGGGTTATATGAGCAGGGAGCAGGTAAAACAACTGGCGGATGAAGGACATATAATCGGTTCACACACCTATGATCATAAGAATGTAAAAAAATATACATCCGATGATTGGGTGGAGCAGGTTCAAAAGCCGTCGCAACAATTGCAAACGATCACGGGCAAGCCGATTGAATATTTTGCCTTTCCTTTTGGATTGTGGAATAAGGAAGCTATCAGTAAATTAAAGGATCATGATTTCAAGGCCGTATTTCAATTGGCCGACAACCGGGATGAAAATGATCCGTTGTATAGCATTCGACGCATTATTGTGACGGGTGGATATGGTGGTAAGAGTTTGCAGAAAATAATGATCAGGAGTTTTAAAGATCATCGTTAGGTAATAACTATCGGTTTTTTAAAAATAAATCTTAGCCTGTGAGAAAAAATCTACTAACCATTGTATTGCTTTTACCATTGATGGTATTTAGCCAAAAAGTGGATCTCGATCGGTTTAAATTCACTTCTCAGTTCCGCTCTCTGCCCACCATACTTGTTGACAGCAGCTATCATACGTATCATGTTTCTGTGGAGACCTCCCGTCTTATGCAGGCGTACCTCAATGGTATGACACCGGAAAAGTCGGTGATACTTGAAGGATGGAGGATGCTTAAAAAAAATGGTCATCTCGCTATCGGGGTAAAACTGGAAGATCTTTTACCTGAATCTTTTTCACTCAGGGAAAGAGAGGAGATCATAAAGGACAGGGCGGGTAAGGAAACCGGCCGCCGTAAATTATATAGCCAGGAAGTTACCTATACCTTTTCGGCGTTTGCGGATGTCAGTGATTATAAAGGAGCGCATATTGAAAATATTGAATTAGCCGACCGCAATTACAAACAGGTTTACCGGAGTCCTGAATTTGCAATCAGAACGATGGCAGAAGGTTATTTCCTGTTGAATAGCCTGGCTGTTTCAGAACAACTCTACAAAAACTGCGTCAACCGGGCGATAAATTATTTAAATACCCGGATCAACAACGATTTTGGTTACGCCGTGACAACGATTACGGAACATATGTGGATACTGGATAGCAAGAAGCATCCCGAATACCAGGCACACCGCCAGGCCTTTCAGACCTGCAGTGAGGTATTATTTAATATAAACGCAAATCGTTCATTGGATGGCGTTCGCGAAGAGTTGAAACCTGCTATTGATTATTTTGAAAGTATAAAAAGAAAATACCCTTCCACAAGCAAGCATGACCGGAAACTGCGTTATGCCAGTTATTATAACCTTGCTGTTTTATATTATTACCTCGACGATCCGCAGGCGATGCAAAAGGAAGCCAATGCGCTTATATTAAATGACTATGATGCGAAAGATGGCAGATCACTCGCAAGCACGGCCTTCTATTTAAAAAATCTTTTTATGGAAACAAAATTGACCAGCCGTCATTTTGCGATAGACACTACCAGTTTTAAGGCGCCCGGTGAGCAGCCTTCGGTAATAGCGGTAAAATGAGTGAATAGTCAATGGTGAATAGTGAATGCTCCGATACCACTCATTTTTTTTCCGTAGCCAGGTATGATTTCTTAAGTCGCTGATACACTTCGGCAAGATGGCTGATCTTGTCCTGGTAACTGTGGAGGTTCTCCCTTCCCATGAAAGCGCTTTCTGCCGGTAAGGTTAAAATATTCACAGCCGATGTCCATTCTTTCCATTCCGGCAATGCCGACAGTTTTCCGTCATACAATTCATTGAATTTATCAACCAGGTAATAGGAAGACCTGCTTTCTGCTATCACATTTTTTTCAATGGTAACGAAGATGGCGAAGGGAACGATCATCTGGTTGGTAACAGACGTATCAATAGTTTTTCGTACACCAAACCATACTCTTGCTTTCAGCCAATCTGTTAAACCTATTACACCCATGGATGGATCGGCGGGCTGCCATTGATCAGTTTTTTTGTCATAAATCTCTACCCAGCGATGATCATTATGCTGCAACCCGAACACGCTATAGCTATTCCCTTTTTGTACAACCATCTCCGCCGCCGTCTCCTGTCTTTCCGGCGTTACCGGGTGAATATTAATCTCGGCGATGCTCCGGTAGCCAATGCCTGCGTCCTTTATGATAGCCATATAGACTTTTGCCAGTTCAAAGCAATTGCCTCCACTGCGGGCAATGATCTCTTTCACTGTCCTTGTTTTATAATCCGTGGCCTTCCATTCAAAATTGCTACTGAGCCAGTATAATATTTTTTTTGCTCTTTCATAATCATCCGTTTCATCACCGGTGATTGTTCGGGCAAAAATTTTCAGATCAAGATTGGTAGTATCTATTTTTTGAAACTGGCTATTTCTTTGGCTGGGTTGCTGGGCATAACAGCAAACTGTGATAAAGGCTGGGATAAGCAAGAATATCTTCTTCATGTGTTTGATTTTATAAAGAAGAGTAAGACGCAAAATTATTTCTTTTTGTTACAGTAAACCCGGCATTTTGGGATGGGTGGATGTTTCTTTGTTTCAATGGAAAAGAGTTGATCAAAGCTAATCAACGCTCTTTCTATTTTGATTTTTTTTCAGAAAACTGGCGAGTTCATCAATCTTGTCAGTTCCGATCAGGTCGACGCCTAATTGCGTTTGTAAAATCCATGAAGCTTCATTGTCAGGAGCAGCCCAGAAACGAATGGTTTTTCGGGCACGATGGACGCTATCAATGACATGCTGAAGCCTTTTTTTATCGATAGTGTCTATAAAATTTTCTCCCTTCCATGATGAGTACCTTGTGAATTGGAGGCTAACCTGTCCAACTCTTTCCCATTCGGAAGCAGAATGAGTTAATTTAAGATCATCATCAAAAAATATATAATCCGGGTAGTTTTTATATTCAGCAGGCAGGGGTCTTTCGCCGCTGATAAGAATAGCTAACTGTTTATTATTCTGTGGCGTCGATAAATATTGAATTAATGGTTCTATTTCCTGCAAAAGTAGCTTCAGGCTAAGCTCATGATCTTCTTTTATATCAACCAGCAATTTAATCCGGCGGGATTTATTTGCTTTGAGTTCCTTTATAAGAGGTTCAAGATATAAACTCTTTAAGGTGAGTTGTGGTTGAATTTCCTTTTTGTTGTGTGCTACGCATAAAATCCCATTTACAGGAAAAATATCCGCTTCAATAGAACCGAAACCTGTATTGTAAGCGGTATAAAAAGGAACGGTATGCAGGTAGTCATTATGTGCGTGAGCGTTTGCGGAAGTAAATATTTTTGGCTGCGCAACTGTTGTCAATGAGAAGCTGCCACATAAAAAAGTCAAACAGAAAAGACTTATTTTAAAAATAAAGTATTCTGAAAGCCGAACGCATTGATACCGCATAAGCATCTTCATCTGCTGTTTTATCGGTTCTGTTTTGTAAATAATCTTTCCTTTTATAAGGTTAGTTTCTTGAATACTTACCGGTAATAGCCAAACATAATTTAAGGCCTGCAAAATAAATCCTGGAATTTAATCTGAAGTAAACTTAGGATTATTATAAGATTATTAAAAAAGTTATCGATGTATGGCAGGTACAGTAAGACTGTTCATTGAATTGTTAGTATCATGAGCAAGCGTAATTTTTCAGATATAGCGCAGAATTTAACCTGTTTACGAAAACGGTTTCGTAAATAAAACAGGGACTTTATGTAAATGATGTCTCAAAAAAATTCAATTTAGGTGCAAGATTCTACTATTGCTTAATCTTATAACGACTTGCTATGAGCACAACTCAAACTAATTTTACTCCTAAAGAAGTAAATCCTTTAAGTAGTCTTGATGAATGGGAAGACGATGTCCTTCAACGCTATCCCGATCCTGACAGTATCGCTACCGCGAAAACAACAGAAGAATACCGTAATTACGAGGAGCCGGCAAGAGATACGGTAAAAGAGTTCTACCGGTTAAATCACACCTATCAAACCTATGAATTTGTACAGGAAAAACGTAATAACTTTTTAAAGTTTGACAAGAAGGAAATGCCCGTTTGGGATGCCTTTCAATTTTTAAATCAATTGGTAGATGATTCAGATCCTGATACGGACCTTGACCAGTTTCAGCATTTGCTGCAAACATCAGAAGCTATCCGCCGGGACGGTCATCCTGATTGGATGGTGCTGGTAGGACTGATGCACGATATGGGAAAAGTGCTCTGTTTATTCGGTGAACCGCAATGGGCTGTGGTGGGCGATACATTCCCGGTAGGTTGTGCTTATTCCGATAAAATTGTTTACCCCGAATTTTTTAAATCCAACCCTGATTTCTCCAATCCTGAATATCAAACCCAATATGGAGTGTACAAAAAAGGTTGCGGCCTGCGCAATGTAGATATGTCCTGGGGTCATGATGAATATGTTTACCAGATGCTGAAAGACCGCATACCTGAAGGCGGTTTATATATGCTGCGTTATCATTCTTTTTATGCATGGCATCGCGAAGGTCAATATGATTATTTGCTGGATGACCATGACAGGGATATGTTGAAATGGGTGAAATTATTTAACCCCTACGATCTGTACTCCAAAAACCCCGTGCCACCGGACTGGAGTAAGTTGAGACCGTATTATGAAGACCTGGTTGCCAAATACCTTCCTTCGTCGCTGAAATTCTAATTATCAAAAACAAGCATGAGAGTTCTCGCTTTTAGAGGGCTGCAATATTGTATTAATAGTAAAGTAATATGCTGTTGATATTGTGAAAATATTGGGCGAATATCTTGCGCTCCCAAAAAACAATTAAAGAAACCTGGTAATCGGGTATCAAAAGTTCTTTTTCCCGCCTGCTATATATAAATAAAAACTAAACTACTACTAATGAGTAAAATCTATTATTCAAATCGCTGCCGGAAATTATTTTTCGCAGCAATCCTGGGTTGTATTTGCTTTCTTAATCCGGGAATTGCGTTTGCGCAACAAACCGTCAGCGCTACAGTGAAAGATGCCGTCAATGGCAAAGTATTAAGCGGAGCTACCATTAATATCAAGGGTAGTTCCACCACATCTGTTTCAGGTGAGAGCGGAGCTTTTAGTATTACAGTACCTGATAATAACAGTAAACTTGTTGTCAGTTATGTAGGCTATGTTACACAAGAGATTTCTGTTGGAAACAATACAGTACTGGAGATAGCATTACAACCCAATGCTGCTGATCTTGGTGAAGTAGTGGTGGTTGGCTACGGTACACAAAATAAAAAAGATGTTACCGGCGCGGTAAAATCAATCAAAGCTGAAGCCTTTAATAAAGGTATTGTCAACACGCCACAGCAATTATTGCAGGGTAAAGTATCTGGTGTTAACGTAACTTCTGCCAGTGGTGAGCCCGGTGGCATCCTTGCCATTACCATCAGGGGACCTGGAGGCGTAAGAACTAATAACACTCCTTTATTTGTTATCGACAATTTACCATTGGATAACTCGGGCACGGGCGGAGGTGATCCATTAAACTTCATTAACCCGCAGGATATAGAATCAATGGATGTACTCAAAGATGCTTCTGCTACGGCTATTTATGGATCACGGGGTGCTAACGGAGTTATCCTGATCACTACTAAAAAAGGAAAAGCCGGATCGTCTCTTCTTACCTACTCCGGCGGCGCTGGTATTTCTAAAATAGCAGGGGCATTGCCGGTATTTTCAGCGGATGAGTTTCGCAAACAAGTGGTCGCAGTTGGCGGTGTATTAGATGACCAGGGTGGAAATACCGACTGGCAGAAGGAAGTCATGCGGACGGCGCAAACATTTACCAACAACGTGACGCTAAGCGGAGGCTCGGAAAAATTTACTTACTATGCATCTGCCGGTATTCAGAACCAGGAAGGCATTATAAAGGGAAATGATCTGAAGACTTATTCCGGGAGAATGAATGCAACACAGAAATTGTGGGATGGCCGGTTGGTCATTGACATGAACTTAAATGCCGCCACCACTAAAAATAATCGACCTCCAATACAGGGAATGCTTGGTGATGCACTTGCCAATAACCCGACATATCCAGTTTACGGCGCCGATGGTCAGCCCGCAAAATACCAGAATATTAATAATCCTCTGCTTACTTATGTACTGGATAAAGATATTAATACCATTAACCGTGTCTTGGGAAGTATCTCACCTTCATTGACTATTATCAAGGGACTGGTTTATAAACTCAATGTTGGCGTAGATAATTCAAATTCCAATCGTGATTATGAAGCACTACCATTCGCAGAGCCAAAAAGAGATGGAAGATTAGAAACTTATTATACATACAACCGTAACACGCTGGTAGAAAATTACCTTACCTATACCACAAAAATTCAGAAGCACAATATATCCGTATTGGGCGGACACTCTTATCAAAAAATATTCCTGCAGGGCCGGAATTATAGTATCAATAAGTTTCCCATCGGACCAGTTGAGCCGATTTACAACCCCGGCTACGGACAAGAGCTAACCTTTGCCAACAATAAACCCGGGGGTTACGCCTTAATAAATAAACTGCAATCATTTTATGGAAGGCTCGATTATCAATACGATAATAAGTATCTGGCCAGAGTTAATTTCAGGACGGATGGATCTACCAAGTTTGGTGAAAACAACAAATATGGATATTTCCCTTCCTTTTCATTAGGATGGAAAATTTCCCAGGAATCATTCATGGAAAATTCAATGTTCAGTAATTTAAAACTGAGAGCAGGATGGGGGATAACAGGTAACCAGGAAATTGATCCTAAAAGTACACAGGCTCTTTATACGACTACGGTATCGGCAAGCAATAGTTATCCGCTTTATCCCACCGGCGCTTACCCGGCGGGCACTACCTTTAGCCGTTTAGCGAACCCTGATCTTCAATGGGAAACATCTAAACAAACTGATGTGGGCCTGGATTTTGGTTTATTGAAAGGTGCATTGTCCGGCACAGTGGATTATTTCAGAAAAGTTTCCAGCAATATTTTGCTGGTCGTGCCTCCTACGGACCCTATACAACCAGCCTCAACCTTGTATAAAAATGTAAAGGATATGACCATCACGAACAGTGGTGTTGAATTTGAACTGGATTACAGGCACAAGGTTGGCAAAGACTTTAGTTATAATATCGGTGGTAATATTACTTTCATAAAAAATGTAGTGGAAAACTCACCGTATAGCGTTATCATAACAGGTAATGCTACCGGCTCTGGCTTAACATCGGCTAATCTTAACGGTTATCTTAATGGAGAACCAATAGGATCTTTCTATTTATTAAACTTCCAGGGTATTGGCAGTGATAGCCTCAGCAAGTTCGAGGATAGGGATAAGGACGGTATTATTACTGATAAAGACAGGATGGCGGCTGGTTCAGCACTGCCGAAAGTGATGTATAGTTTTTATGGAAATGTATCTTATAAAGGATTCGATCTTATCGCCAATTTTAACGGCGTGTCCGGCAACAAGATTTATGATAACACAGCCAATGCATTTTTCTACAAAGCGAAAATCGCGAAGAATGTCAATACAACCAGCGAAGCTATTCAATACCCCAACGAATCAATAAATAATCCTGCTGGAATCAGTACCCGGTACCTGAAAAATGGTTCCTACCTGCGCCTGAACAACCTTGTATTGGGATATACATTTAACACAGCCAAATTGGGAATCAACAAATGGATTTCATCTTTACGTGTATCCGTAACCGGGCAAAATCTTTTTGTAATCACCAAGTATGACGGTTTTGATCCGGAAGTAAATACTGATAGATCATTTGGCGGTGTTTATTCTTACGGGATTGACTATTTAAGTTATCCGAAAGCACGGTCATTCATTTTTGGTTTAAATCTTTCATTTTAAAATTGGGAATATGAAAAATAAAATTACAACCCTCTTGTTAATTTTCACAGCTATTTCAATTCTCGACAGTTGTACAAAATTGGATGAGGAGGTGCTGGATGAATCTTCTACAACAGGAAAAACAGACAAAGAAATTGCTGAAGGACTTATCGCGCCTGTTTATGCAAGGCTCCCGGATATTTACCGGCATACTACTTATTTTGCTCTCCAGGAAATTTCAACCGATGAAGCGATACTTCCTTACAGGGGCGGTACGGACTGGGGTGATAATGGCATTTATATGTCGCTGCACAAGCACGAAACAGTGAGCAGTGATCCTAATGTAAGAGATACCTGGAATTTGATCGTACAGGAAATATCGAGATGTATTACGGCTATCGCCGCGCTTCCTACCAATACTGATCCGAATGCGAAAGTTTTCCTCGCTGAAGCAAAGGGAATGAAAGCATTTTATAATTTAATGGCCTTAGACCTTTTTGGTATCTGCTTTAAAAAAGACGACCCGCTTGAAACTTCTGTCATTATAAGAGGGCAGGAGGCTATTGATTATATTAAGGCGGAATTACTTTCAGTAGAACCATTGCTCGATAATAGCACAGGCCCGGGCAGACTTACAAAAGCAGGCGTTTGGGGACTTTTGGCAAGATTGCATTTACAGTCCGCTGTTTACCGCGACTTATATGCACCAACTTTTACGTTTACTAACGAGGATATGGATAAAGTGGTTGAGTATTGCGATAAAATTATCGGCTCTGGTTTATACAATTTATCGCCTGACTATTTTTCTATTTTTAGTGATGCGAATCATACAAATAAGGAAATTGTTTTTTCGGTTGATCAGCGAGCCGATCTCAATGGCCATAACCGCATGGCGTATTTTTCACTGTCAGGAGATCAGTTTCCATTACCTGCCTATACCGGCGCAAACGGAACGGATGGCCCTGCTATTACTCCCGATTTTTACCACACATGGGTAACCGCAAATGACCCAATAGATCCTGCAGCGGCAGATCCCCGGTTTTATCAGCAAAACCTGGCGAGGTATACTGACCCTTCTGCCAGCTGTGTCGACGCTAATAATTTTTATATCAACCGCGGCATATTAAGAGGACAGCAATATGGATTAAAAAGAGTGAACGGTGTATTTTTAAAATGCCCGGATGGAAAAATGCTGGTCGATTCACTGTATAACGTTACAAGAAATAAGCCGACGCTCCCAGTCAACTTCACCGAAGAGGTCAACTTCACGGTGGAGGGAAGTAATTACAGTACCGGCTATCGTGTTGAAAAATATGAATTCAGCAGGGGTTCAGTAAGCGGAAGAAATTTTGGCGAACATGATATTGTTATACTACGCCTCGCTGATGTTTATCTGATGAGGGCCGAAGCAAAACTTAGAAAGGGTGGCGGAGAAGCGGCGGCTTTGGCGGATGTGAATATGATAAGAGCAGCAAGAACAGTGACAACGCCCGCAGCACCCCTTACAACTATGACCCTCGACCTTTTATTCCGTGAAAGAGGGTTTGAATTGTATTGGGAAATGGTTCGTCGTACCGATATGATCCGTTTTGGAAAATATGAAGGTACATGGACGGAGAAAAATAACGCCGACAAACAAAAAAGAATTTTTCCTATTCCACAGGTAGCTATTGATGGAGCGTCAAACCTACCGGGTTATTTAGTTCAGAATCCTGGCTATTAAAAGGATATTAATTTAGCAGAGGCTGTCTCTTTTTTGAGACAGCCTCTTTTTTATACCACAACGATTGACTAACTAAAATCTAAAGAGTGCTTGAATTTTCAAATGAATCGATAAGTATTTTAAAAGTGTCATTAGAACCGGGTAAATCAAGCGTTGTACAAAATAATAAAAGCATCATCTTATGAAGGCATATCATAAATTGATGTAAATTCATATCAATCATTAGTTCTTTTCAAATAATTGTACAAAAGACTACGGATGATTAGTCCCTCACCAATTAACGATAAATTTTATGATTCAGGCCGAAAAATTAGCTATCATCAAAGAAGATCCCTGGTTGGATCCATATATTCATGATGTCCAGGACCGGTTTGAACGGTATAAAAGAGTACGCCAGGAAATTGAAAGCGTTGCAGGAAGCCTGCTCAATTTTGCTACTGCGCATAATTACTATGGTATCAACTTCGATGCGAAAAGAAACGGATGGACCTATATCGAATGGGCGCCGGGTGCCAGCGAATTATATTTGACGGGGGATTTCAATGACTGGAACAGAACCACTCATAAATTAGAAAGAAATGTTCACAACGATTGGGAGATATTTCTTCCATACGAGGAATACAAGGACTCGTTTGTACATGGCAGTAAAATAAAAGTGCATATACATGGAGCCAACGGCGCCATCGACAGAATTCCCGCCTATATCCGCAGAGTAGTACAGGATGAGAAGACCTATGATTTTTCCGGTCAATTATGGTTTCCAGGCGCCTTTAAATGGACAGACAGCAGTTTTAGCCCTGCTGAAAATCTTCAGCAGCCCATCATTTATGAATGCCACGTGGGAATGGCCCAGGAATATGAAGGTGTGGGTACCTACAGGGAATTTGCCGATAATATATTGACAAGAATAAAGGACGGCGGTTATAATGCCATACAGATGATGGCGATAATGGAGCATCCTTATTACGGATCATTTGGTTACCATGTTTCCAATTTCTTCGCACCTACATCAAGGTTTGGAACTCCCGAAGATCTTAAATATTTAGTCAATAAAGCTCACGGCATGGGTATTACCATGATCATGGACATTGTTCATTCTCATGCGGTGAAAAATCTGGCGGAAGGGCTGAATGAATTTGATGGTACTGACAACCAGTATTTCCATGCAGGAACAAGAGGTTATCATGAAGGTTGGGATTCAAAGTTATTTGACTATGGAAAATGGGAAGTGAAGAAGTTTCTTCTGTCCAATGTGCGGTACTGGATGGAAGAGTTTCATTTTGATGGTTATCGCTTTGACGGTGTCACTTCCATGCTTTATTTCCATCATGGTCATACTTCCTTTGGTCACTATGATAAGTACTTTAAAGAAGGTGTTGATTGGGATGCCGTTACTTACCTGCAGTTAGCGAATGAAGTGATCCATGAATTTAAAAAGAATTCTATTTCGATAGCAGAAGATGTAAGCGGAATGCCGGGATTGTGCAGGGCCCCGGAAGAAGGAGGCGTAGGATTCGATTTCAGGTTGGCCATGGGAATACCGGACTACTGGATTAAAATATTAAAAGAAAAAACGGATGAGCAGTGGGATATACATGAAATGTGGGGTGTACTAAATAACCGTCGTAAGAGCGAAAAAACAATCGCTTATGCTGAATCTCACGACCAGGCGCTGGTAGGGGATAAGACCATTGCATTCTGGTTGATGGATAAAGAAATGTATTTTAAAATGCATGTGGATGATCCCGACCTGGTCATTGATCGTGGGATTGCTTTGCATAAAATGCTTCGCCTGTTTACCATAAGTTTGGGTGGAGAAGGTTACCTGAATTTTATCGGCAATGAATTCGGACATCCTGAATGGATTGACTTTCCAAGAGAAGGAAATAACTGGAGTTATCAATATGCAAGAAGGCAATGGTCCTTAATGGACCGGGGTGATCTTAAATACAAATACCTGTCTAATTGGGATAAGGCTATGATCTCTTTCGTCAAAGAAAATAAAGTGCTTGCCGCACCTGATGCAAAACAGATCAATATGGATGCCGCCAACAAAGTGATCATTTATGAAAAGGGCGGCCTCGTATTCATCTTTAATTTCAGTACCGGCAATTCTGTTTTCGGTTATAAATTCTGGGTACCTGCCAAAGGCAATTACAGGATCATTCTTAATTCAGACCGTAAAGAATTTGGTGGATTTGGCAGGGTGGATGATTCGATTGACTTCCCAACCAACGGAGATCAGATGGTAAGTATTTACCTGACCAACAGGACAGCTTTGGTGATGAAGAAAAATTAAGAAAGGGTGGATGCAGTTTTCAAAAGAATTCATCAATGGATAAACGATTGTTTTTAAAAACCTCATCGGCCATAGCAGGCGGTGCGTTACTTTCCCGTTTTGTATCCTGTGCTCCCAGGGAAAAAGAAAATATGGAACATTTAAAAAACTGGGCAGGCAACCTGGAGTACAGTACAGGAAATGTGCATTACCCTAAAACAGTTGCGGAGGTGCAGGAGGTGGTGAAAAAATGTAAATCACTTAAGGCACTGGGTTCAAGACATTCGTTCAATAAAATAGCGGACAGTACAGAGAACCAGGTTTCCCTGCGGGAACTCAATAACCTAATATCGATAGACACTGTATCCAATACTGTAACAGTAGAGAGCGGTATGAAGTATGGCGAATTGGCTCCTTTACTTCATGAAAAAGGGTATGCATTGCACAATCTGGCTTCATTGCCCCATATTACTGTTGCAGGAGCTGTAGCTACCGCGACTCACGGCTCCGGTGTAAAGAATGGTAATCTGTCAACGGGCGTTTCAGCCATTGAATTTGTAAATGCTGCCGGTGATTTAGTTTCTTTATCAAAGCAGAAAGATGGGGAGCAGTTTAATGGAGCTGTCGTGGCGCTCGGAGCAATTGGTGTTGTGACAAAACTTACGCTTGATCTTCAGCCCACTTTTAATATGAAACAGGTTGTATACCGTAACCTGCCGATGGAAGAATTGGAAAACAATTTCCAGGCTATCATGTCAGGTGGTTATAGTGTAAGCCTTTTTACTGATTGGAAAAATAAAAATGTCAGCGAAGTATGGGTCAAAAGCCGCGTTGAGAATGGTGATTCGGCAGCGCCGGCGGAATTATTCGGAGCAAAGCTTGCCACGCAAAACCTGCACCCGATAGAAACAGCGTCCGCGGAAAATTGTACGGAGCAAATGGGAGTACCGGGACCCTGGTATGAAAGAATGCCGCATTTTAAAATGGGTTTTAAACCAAGTGCCGGTAAAGAATTGCAGGGCGAATACTTTGTGCCTATTGAACATGCGTATGATGCCATGATGGCTATGGAAAAATTGAATGAAAAGATAACGCCTCACCTGTTTATTTCAGAGATCCGGAGCATTGCGGCCGATGACTTTTGGATGAGTCCCTGTTACAAAAAAACCTGCGTAGCACTTCATACTACCTGGAAACAGGAAACAGATACCGTCATGAATTTGCTCCCGCTTATTGAAGAACAACTGGCGCCTTTTAATGCAAAGCCGCATTGGGCGAAGCTATTCACCATAGCTCCATCTGTTTTGCAGTCACGTTATGAAAAATTGAACGACTTTAAACAATTAATAAATCAATACGATTCCAACGGTAAATTCCGGAATGAATTTTTGAGTAAGAATCTTTATGGCAGCTAATAATAAAAAGGAATAACTCATAATACTTTGATATGACTATCACGTCAGAGAATAATGCTGATTACCTTTTGATACGATCAGTCGCTACATTAAAGAATGAGGATGACCTGATCAGGCATGCCCTGCTTGTATATGATGAATACAAAAAGTATGACAACAAAAAAGTAGTAATGGATGGATTGGAAACGGAGTTTCCTTTAGATCTGTTTCCTTATTATGATTTAGTGCAGTTTTATATAGAAAAATTTCCGCCTGAGGTAAGGGAGATAAAATTGGCTTGTGTCATTTCTCCCGAATATACCAGGATAGGAAAGTTTTGGGAAACGGCTTCCAATAACAGAGGTTTTAAATACCGGGCATTTACTTCTCTGCGCGAAGCGGAGGAGTGGATTATGGATTAAAAAATCAGGCGCATTGCGGGAAGGAACGAATTTCCGGTATGTTTTCCATTAAAAAAGCTCCCGAAGCAAAAAAAATCCGCGGTCTTTGCTCTGCGAAAAACTACCCTGCTACTCCGGAATTTGGATAAACGGTTCCTAAAGCCATTAGCTAATGACGATATTCGTATAAATAGAGTATTCATTACTGGTGGTGAAACCTTATTTAGTTATATCACTCATTGGCTCATTCCAGGGAATTTTACTTTCTCTTCTTTTTCTTCTTAAAAGTAAAAAGCGACCGGCTACCCTCATGCTTGGTCTCTATGTCTTTACTTTTTCTGTCGGACTGCTGGAAAGAGGGGTTGCGAATCACAGTGATTTTGTGGGCGGAAAATTGCTGCTGTCGCTCATTGCTAATTCGTCCTTACTGTATGGGCCGTTCCTGTATTTATTCGTTTACTACCTCACATCCGGTATTTCTTTTTTTCAGAAACGACAGCTAATTCACGTCTTTTTATTCTTTGCCTTTTTTGGATTTGACGTATTTATAATTCTGTCCGGCTTTACGCCAGTTGGCGAGGCGGCAAGTGCGATGGAGTTGATCGGTTTTGAAATACTCGTTGTACAGATATTGGCCTATAATATTTTGGCCATAAAACTATTGGACAGGCATTATCAAACCATCCTTTCAACCTATTCCGCCATTGAAGAAAGAGACCTGCGATGGCTGAAACGTTTATTACTTATTATTACCAGTATTTATGCCTTTTCTTTTCTTTTATCACACCTGGCTTTTTTTGGAATAAAGGCGGCTTTAAATTTTTTTATTATCATACAGTTAGCTATTACTTTTTGTATATACCTGATGAGTTATATGGCGCTGCTCAGACCCGGCATGTTTGCATTGTTAAAAAATATTCGTCCCATAGCGGAAGTAATCAACAAAAATGAAGACGTTTTTGGCCCACAGCTACCTAAGGAAGATCCGGTCAATTTTGAGAAATATAAGAAATCCGGTCTTAAGTCCGTGCAGGCCAGCCAGTATCTGAGTTCTTTAAAAACACTTATGGAGAGTGATAAACCGTATATGAATCCGGAATTAAATGTACATGCTCTGTCGCATTTACTGGGAATTTCTAAAAATCATCTTACCCAGGTATTGAACGAGCACCTTGAGATGAATTTTTTTGAGTTCATTAACATGTACAGGATAGAAGAGGCCAAAAAACTTATGCTAAGTCCCGCCTATGGGCAACTGAGTTTGCAGGGAATCGCCACTGAATCGGGATATAAATCAAAAGCTACTTTCTTTTCCAATTTCCGGAAGATCACGGGTCTTACTCCCCTTGAATGGTTGAGTTCGCAAAAAAAATCCGGATAAAAAGCCCTCAATGAGTACAATCTTGGCGGCTACTACCTCCTCTGGCTGTAACTGAGTAACACTTAGCATCCATCTTGTGTCATATTTGAGGCAATATTGCTTTAATTACTAAACAGGATACGCATGAAATCGGATATGGCTTGTCTAAAATTATTTTTTTCACTTCTGTTATTATTTTCAGGCAAATTGAATGCACAGGTATTTTCATTGACTGGCAGGACGGTTGCTAAAACCACCCAGGAGCGCCTCGCATCAGCGACTATTTCAATCTACCTGTCCGGCAATTTGGCCAGCTCTGTTTCTAACAAGGAAGGAGAATTCAATATATATGTCACTCCTGACATAGATTCGGTTAGATTCTCGATGATTGGTTACAAATCAGCCGTTTTAAATTATACACAACTAACTAAAAATTCCTTTTTAATCATAGCGCTTGAATTGCAGCCGGTAATGCTTGAAGAAGTCTTTGTAAGGCCATTGACAGCTTTTGAAATAATTGAAAAAGCCATTGCGCGGTTAAACCTTTCACAACCATCGACCAATTTTGAAACCTCGGGATTTTACCGGGAGATAATCAAAGACCGTGAAAATTATCTTTCGGTTGCGGAAGCATTGTTTGATGTTCAATTTTTCCCCGCCAAAAAAGTATATAAACTGAAACTGGATAAAGGCCGGGCTAAGGAAGATGTTACCTACACGGCTCTGTTCGAGGATTATCATCCCGGTGGTGGTCCGCAACAAGCGATTGAAAATAGTTTTCTTACCGGTATTCCACCTTTTTTAAAACAGAAGGAATTAAAGAAGCTTGAGTTTAAAAAAGAGGCCGGCGTTTATTATGATCAAAAACGATTATATGTAATTGCATTTGATCAGCGAAATGGAGTCAAAGAATCGTTGGAAAGAGGTAGGGTTTTTATTGACGCGGATGATTTTTCCATTGTAAAATATGAAGCGGAAACCAGCCCATCCGGTATAAAATATATTAAGCATCTGACGGGGACTGATAAAATGTTTGCCGGCTTGCTGGGTATTGATTTCAAACGAAAAGGATGGAAAAGAACTGTTGAATTTATAAAGGCGGGCGATAAATGGCTGCTGAATTATACGTTCATCGAATTGTATATTTCTTATAAGCAACCCAAAAAAGGGCTGGATCTTAACCTGGTTTTATCACTGGAGTTGCTGCTGGACCCTAAACAAAACTTTATAACAAAAGAAATTGGGAGGGAAGAAAAATGGGAGAAAAGACAACTGGCCAGGAATTTTCCTTTTGTTTTTGACAGCGCTTATTGGGGATCGGCGCAGTTTATATCACCTACCCGAAAAATCGACGAAATAGTAAAAGCCATTTCCCAAAAGAATAAGGATACCATAAAGCCCGCACTACTAACCGGGTGGAATAAATTTAATGAAATGTCTTTTGTTGCTTACGGGCGGGAAGATTCTGTTACATTAATTCCAACGACAAATAGCAGATGGGAGCATGATCAAACGGGGCCATTGTTATATCGGGAGATGGAAAATGATTTTTCCCTTGAAGCAAAAGTTGATATTTCCAAAGTTTCAGCTAACATGGCCGTTCCAGACAAAGGATTCCAGCAATGTGGATTTATTATCCGCGAACCGTCCCGTAAAGTAGAAAATAATATTTCATTGACAATCGGAACAAACGGCAGTAAGAATATAAAGCTTTTCCTTACAAAAACAACAAACGGAAAAAGCAGATCGGTTGCGGGTGACGCGGAGAATACTTTTTGTTGGTTAAAACTGGTAAAGGAGGGCACGGCGGTTTCAGCCTATAAAAGATCTGCTGAGTTGGGTGACTGGAAACTGATCAGAGTATTTGAAATAGCAAGGGACAAAAAATACCAGGTTGGTTTGATCGGAATCGCACATTTTTCCGGCAATGGACCAAAAATGCATCCTGATATTAAAGGAGTATTTTCTGACATAAAAATTTCTGGCTTATGAAAAAGTTGGTTCTTGTTATACTGGAGTTAATGAGGGCACAAATGCTTCCGGCTTGCCTTATTTTATTTATTACGGATGGAAAAAATATTTTGGTGGCGAATCATGAAGACTGGTACGCCGAGGATGCCGAAATAAGTTTTGTACCCGCGGCTAAAAATAAATTGGGGATGGTCTATTTTGATTTTGCCAGCGAAGGAACTGCGCAGGGAGGAATGAATACCGCCGGTTTGTTTTTTGATGGTACTGCAACACCACGCGCCGCTTATCCCTCCAACCAATCCAAAAAAGATTGTCATTGTTATATCTGGAAAAAAATTCTTGAGGAATGTTCTACCGTAGATCAGGCTATAAAATTAGTTGAACAATACCGTATCCCTGAAATGGAAAGGATACATGTCCTCTTTGCCGACAGCCTGGGAAATGCCGCGATCATAGGTGTATTTAATGGACAACTGCAGGTGCATAGGAACAATAGTCGTTACCAGTTGCTGACCAATTTCAATATTACCAATCCTTCCTTTGGAGGAGAGTCGGTATGCAGGCGTTTTACCACCGCCGAAAACATGCTTAAGCAAGACTCCTCTGTTACGGTGGAAAACCTGAAGAAGATACTTTCAAAAACGCACCAGGAAAAGCTAACGGTTTATTCCAATATTTATGACCTGTCAAAAAGGGAAGTTTATGTTTATTCAAAATTAAATTTCAATAAGACAATCAAAATACAATTGTTGGAGGAATTAAAAAAAGGAAAGCATTCCGTACTCATCAAAGATTTTTTTAAAAGAAAATAAGCAATCATGAAAACACTCTTTTTGGCAGCTATTTTATTAAGTATGACAAATATATTGCCAGCGCAAACCAACTCGTCATCAGTCGCAAAGAAAAAATTCAAACGATACTGGTTACTGGGAGCAGGAAATTCAACACAGTCAATGTATGATGAAGCTATTTCGTTTGTTCGTTACCGGGGATCAGGAATAGCGCCATCCATTGGCCTGGTCAAGGGCAGTGACAAAATACAGCGTCAGTTTATCATTCAACCAACATTTGTAAAACTAACAACAACAAGAAGTAATGGGTTAAGGCCTATGGAAGTGCTAACCACTCGTTTTTTCGCAGATTATCAATACCTGGTAGAAGCGAAAGAATGGAATGACAAAATGAAATTATATACCGGCGGAAATATTTCGTTGCTTTTTAATCTTAAGCGGGCGGAACAATTAGACAATTCACAGTTGCTCTACGATTATGCGCTTAGTATCGGTCCATCTGCCAGGTTGGATAAAATAGTTAACTGGAAAAAAAGAGCCTGTATTCTATCCTGGAATATTACAGTACCACTGCTTTCCCATATCGCCCGCCCTTATTACCTGAACCGTATCGAATTCATAGATCCTAAAAATGATTTTACAGGCGACCTGCTGAAAAATAGTAGTCTTGGTTCGATAGATAAGCATTTCAGCATCACCAGCGGAGTTTCGTTGACCTACCCGCTGTTTAATGGCAATGCGCTAAAACTCGGGTATTCCTGGGATTACTATCGCATGAAAACGATTAACAAGGTTTATTCAGCGGGCCACCTTATTTCAATCTCTTTTCTTTCTAATTATTAAATAAATATGTAGGGTATGAAAAAAGTAATCCTTATTGCGACAGTGGTTTTGTTTGCTTCCTGCGAAAAAATAGTAATGCCAAAATCAGCATCAGCGGACCCGGTCGATGTTTTTGAAACATTATGGAAAACCATCGATCGGGGTTATTCTTTCTTTGACTATAAAAATGTCGATTGGAATTCTGCTTACCAAACTTATCGTCCGCAGATCAGGGCTGAGATGACAGACCGGGAACTTTTTACGGTTTGTTCTGAAATGTTGCGCATTTTAAAAGACGGCCATGTAAATCTGAGAGCCGGCTTTTCTACATCTTATTATCATGATTTTTTTCTGAATTTTCCTCCCAACTTCAATAAAGAAATCATCGACAGGAATTATCTCCGGGGTTTTGAAGTTACAGGTCCATTGTACCATACTTTGCTCAGTGGCAATATTGGGTATATTTATTACGGAAGTTTTGCAAGGGCTTTTACAGAAGAAGAGCTGGATGCGGTTTTAACGAGATTCAATTCGGTGGCTGGATTAAAAGGAATTATTTTTGATGTAAGAAATAATGAAGGAGGGGATCCCGCTAATGCATACAGGTTCTTCAAAAGAATAGCCAGACAAAATACATTGCTTTACAAAACGAAATACAAAAATGGTCCGGCGAAAAATGATTTTACAGAAGAGCAGGAAAGCGTCATTGAGCCAACGGCTGATTGGGTAAACTATACTGGTAAACTCGCTGTATTGACCAACCGTAAATGCTACAGCGCCTGCAATTTTTTTGTCGCTGGTTGTAAAGCTTTCCGGCAAATAACTATTGTTGGTGATCAAACCGGTGGTGGAGGCGGTCAACCAACGGGCTTTGAATTACCCAATGGCTGGTCGGTCAACTTCTCGGGTTCTGTTACAACCTTACCGGATGGATTTATTATTGAGAATGGAGTGGCTCCGGATATAGCAGTTAGTTTAAGCAGCGCGGATGAAGCAGCCGGGATTGACACTATAATTGAAGCTGCGAAGACGTTATTCTAAATAGACGATATAAAATAAACCAGGTTCACATTGGCGGCTAAAGCAGCGTATTAAGCATTTGCAGAATGGAATTTGTCAGTCATCGAAATGATCGCCGATGAAAAAATGTTTTATTCGACAGGCAGGTTCACTGCGCTGATAGAATGAATAACTCCGTTGGAGCCTTGTTTGTCGCGGGATAATATTTTGGCGCCGTTGATGAGCACTTCATCATCTTTGACCGTTATATTTAATTCTTTGCCATTGACCGTTTTTAGTTTTTGACCATTTCTGAAATCTTTCAACATTTTTTTTCCTGCTATAATATGGTATGTCAGTATATCAGAAAGCTTGCTGTTCTTGCCGGATTGCTTTACCAGTTCATCAAAAGTATCAGGGGAGCTGAGGTTTCCGAAAGCCATGTTAACAGGGGCAAGAATAGTAAATGGACCAAAACCGTTTAGCGTTTCTTCCAGGTTCGCGGCTTTTAGCCCCTTTGAAAGTGTTGTAAGGTTTTTATCTGCATTTGTAATTTGTAAAATAGTTGACATCGTATGGGAAAATTTAAATGCAGAAAAAATGCTCTGCAAAAGATGAAATATAAACTTTGTTCACCGGCCCCAGTTTTTGATAAACGCCTATGCTTTAATTCCTAAATACTGTGGTCGCTTCATGTAAAATAAAAAAATAAAAAGAGCCTGTTGTCAAACTCTTTTTTAAATCAGATTATCTTATTACCACCTTTTATTATCTGCCCGGGGATTTTTTTCTCTTGCAACAGAAACAGACATGGCCCTGCCTTCAATTTCTTTGCCGTTAAGACCTTTAATGGCCTTGTTGCCATCATCGTCTGATCCCATTTCTACAAAACCAAAACCACGGCTCTGTCCGGTTTCCCTGTCGGTGATCACTTTAGCGGAAGAAACGATGCCAAACTGTTCAAATAAGGTTTGGAGATCGGCGTCGGCTGTGTGAAAGCTAAGATTTGAAGCGAAAATTTTCATAAAACATAATTTTTAAATAAATAAAATAAATACCTGTGACAAATAATCGCAGCAAAGAGTAAAGAGGAGAATAACTATTACTAAAAGGAAGAGTAAGAATTGATACTGATCAGGACTGAATGTTGGAGGAGATTTTAATCACATGGTAAAAGTACAGTAATTAATCAGCAAACCTTGAACTAATCTTATTTGCGCAAGCATTGTTGCCCTAAACGATCCATCTGAAACGTTAAATAGATAGCGATTGAAAATTAAAAGAGACGCTGATGGATAATAAGCCTACCTTGTATTGTCAGTATACAGCAATAGTGATGTCTTGTAATGTTAATAATCCTGCTCTTTTTAGTAATCCATTGGTATTTGTCGCTCTTCATGCAAACCTTTCTTCAGCACCGCTATGCGGCACACGGAGCTTTTAGCATGAGTAAGTTTTGGGAACGTTTCTTTTATATTACCGCCTATATCACGCAAGGTTCATCTTATGTCAGTCCACGGGTGTATGCCATTATGCATCGTATGCATCATGCGTACACTGATACGGATAAGGATCCTCATTCTCCAACATACGATAGCAATTTATTTAAAATGATGTGGAGGGTGCGCCAGGTTAGTAATGGTATTTATAAAAGGAAGGGAGAGATAGAACCGCGATTTCTCAAAAACCTTCCTGACTGGCCACTAATGGATAAAATAGCTCATTCTACGGTTTCAAGATTGGGATGGATTGCATTATATGTTTTAGTATACGTGCAATTTGCTCCTTCTGGCTGGTGGTTTTTATTACTGCCCATCCATATTTTAATGGTACCGATACAAGGGGTTATTATCAATTGGTTTGCTCATAAGTATGGCACCGTTACTTTCAAAATGAAAAACACTTCTACTAATCTTTTTAAAGTCGACATGCTGATGATGGGAGAAGCGTATCATAATAATCATCACAAAAATCCTTCGGCTACCAACTTTGGTTTTCGCTGGTTTGAGCTGGATCCGACTTATGCGGTCATCCGTTTTTTTAACTGGCTGAAGATTATCCGTATTCATAAGCTCGGGGCACGACCCGTTCCTGTAGTAGCAGCATAGAAATTTAATCTCTTTTGGGAATGCGATGCCGGTTGTCAGACTGGCAAGCCTTTTTGGAACTCTTATTCATTTTAAGAGACTTCTGCCTGTCCATTCTAAATGATCTGATCAATCAGTAACTTAGCCTGTCATTATTCGCAGGTATTAAGCCAACTATCTTTTCATGAATTCAGAAACCAGGGCCAAACTCACAGGGCTGCACTATCATCACACGGCGAGAGACTGGAAAGTATTTTTCATATCCAATCCGCCTCTCGTTGTCCTTTATAACTACCTGGCGCTGGGAAAGGGTTATTTTTTATCACTGCCCGCCTTTATTGTAACTACACTTACCACCTTATTGCTTGGATTGGTTATACATTTTGCTTTGATGCATGTTTGTTTTTTCCTGCGAAGACAATTCCCGGCCATCCATCAATCCGCAAAACGCTATGGCTTGTCTATTATTTCTTATACGATTATTACTGCAGGATTAACCGGTTTGTACATGTGGATATACAACCGCTATAATATTTTCGCATTCCGTTTTACCCTCAGCTTTTTTTATGCCATCATGTTCATCACTGTACTGATCAATGTGATCATAGGCAGTATCTACGAATTCTTTTACAGTATGCAGAAATGGAAAGAGAGTATTGAGGAAAAGGAACAATTTCAAAAACTACAATTACAACAGGAACTCAATATGCTGAAAAGCCAGGTCAATCCGCATTTCCTTTTTAACAGTCTTAACACCCTGGCATCGCTTATTTCGGAAGACCCGGAAAAGGCGGAAGATTTTGTTCAGCAAATGAGTAAGGTATACCGTTACCTGCTTCGCAATAACGAAGTGGAATTGACTAACCTGGAAAGCGAAATTAAGTTCATCCGTTCTTATTTTCACTTATTGCAAACGAGGTATGGCCAGGGCATTAATATGTATATAGATATACCCGCCAAATGGAATGAATGGTTAATACCGCCACTTACCCTGCAGTTGCTGGTGGAAAATGCTGTCAAGCACAATGGGCACTCAAAGCAAGAACCTTTACATATCCAAATCAGCGCCAACGAGGATGAGCAATTGCTCGTGCGAAATAACCTCCAGCGAAAGAATGTAATGGTTGACTCGGGAAAAGTGGGACTGAAAAATATCACTAACAAATACAAAGTGCTGAAGCAACCGGATATTGTGATCATGGAAGCCGACGGCCATTTTACCGTTTGTCTTCCATTGATGGCTCCCGAATTGAATAAGTTGACAGTGTAAGGGCCGGGGAAAACAGCCTATACCGATTCTACACCCAATAAGCCGGTTAAATGGGTAACACTTCGGATAGCTAAGTGCGGATTTTTTTATGCTGCGGAACAGAATAAATCCGTTTAGTCCGTGTCACCCGTATGCTGCATCACCCGCTTACATAATCCTCTCTCTTCCTTACCTTTGCACACTATGTCAGAAGAAATTAAGAAAGAAGAACGTTCCCTCAACTTCCTGGAAGAGATTATCGAAGAGGATCTGAAAGACGGTAAGTACAAAAGTATTGTTACCCGGTTTCCGCCAGAGCCTAATGGCTACCTGCATATGGGGCATGCAACAAGCATTTGCCTGAATTTCGGTCTTACAAAAAAATATGGCGGCTATACCAACCTGCGTTTTGATGACACCAACCCTGTAACTGAGGAAACAGAATATGTAGACAGCATCAAAGAAGACGTGAAATGGCTGGGCTTTGAATGGAAGAATGAACATTACGCTTCCGATTATTTTGATGCATTGTATGACTATGCCATCAAGCTGATCAATAAGGGGCTTGCTTATGTAGACGACAGCAGCTCTGAAGAAATAGCGGTCATGAAAGGGACACCTACAGAGCCCGGTATGAATAGTATCTATCGTGACCGTAGCATAGAAGAAAATCTTAGCCTTTTCGACCGGATGAAGAAAGGTGAGTTTGTTGACGGCAGCCGCACCCTGCGGGCGAAAATAGATATGGCCCATACCAACATGCTGATGCGTGACCCCGTGCTTTACCGTATCAAGCATGCTCATCATCATCGTACCGGCGATGACTGGTGCATTTACCCGATGTATGATTTTGCTCATGGACAGAGTGATAGCATAGAAGAAGTAACACATTCTATCTGTACACTTGAATTTGTGCCTCACCGTGAATTATATGATTGGCTGATAGAGAAGCTGGAAATATTTCCTTCCAAACAGTACGAGTTCGCCAGGCGCAATCTTACCTATACGGTGATGAGCAAACGGAAGCTATTACAATTGGTGACTGAGAAGCATGTTGATGGTTGGGATGATCCCCGTATGCCAACCATCAGTGGTATGCGCAGGAGAGGTTATACGCCGGAATCGATCCGTGAATTTTGTGACCGTATCGGCATAGCCAAACGGGATAATATCGTAGATGTAGGATTGCTGGAGTTTTTTGTAAGAGAAGACCTGAATAAAAAAGCATTGAGAAGAATGGTAGTGTTTGATCCAGTTAAGGTTGTAATTACGAACTATACCATGGAGGATGAATTATTGAAAAGCGAAAATAACCCGGAAGATCCGCACGGTGGGGAAAGAGACATGCCTTTTTCAAAAGAATTGTATATAGAACGGGAGGATTTTATGGAAAATCCTCCAAAAAAATATTTTCGTTTGGCACCGGGACAAATGGTCAGGTTAAAGAGTGCTTATATTATCAAATGTGAAGAAGTGATAAAAGATGACAAAGGAAATGTAACAGAATTGCGTTGCACCTATATTCCTGAGAGCAGGAGCGGTTCTGATACATCCGGGATTAATGTAAAAGGCACCTTGCATTGGGTAAGTGTAAAGCATGCCATCACGATAGAGATAAGAGAATATGACCGCCTGTTCAAAGTGGAAGACCCGTCCAGCGAAGAAGGAGATTTTAAAGACTATATTAATCCAGGGTCTTTAAATGTAATTAAAGGAGCATTGGCGGAACCAGATCTTAAAAATGCAAAGTTTGAAGATCGTTATCAATTTATCCGAAAAGGATATTTTACGCTGGATAATGATAGTAGCACCAGCGGCATAGTATTTAACAGGACGGTTGGCCTAAAAGACAGTTGGAAATCACAGGGAGTTAAACCAAAGTAAAAGCAAAGAGCATGTGCGGAATTCAATTTTTATCTCAGGTCTAAATGCAAAAAAAGAGGCGCCAAAGCTGGCGCCTCAATCGATTCTCGAAAAACCCAATGTACCGTCCTTTATGAAAATGTCGTTATTTATTATTTCTTTCGATCCGCTACGATCATTATCACGCCAGCTATTAATGCTATTCCACCAGCATAAACAGGCCAACCAATCCACTTATTCTCTTTTTTGTTGACTTCCAATGGCCCCAGGTCAACTACTTTTTTTTCCGTTTGCACGCTAAAACCTCTAAAAATGAGCATTCCAAGACCTAAAACGATTAATACAATTCCAATTGTTTTCATCTTATAAGAAACTGGACAAAAAACAGGCCATGTGAAAATGAGCTTAGTCTCTCAAAAAAAGGGCGAAATCCTCCTATATCCTGGGTATTTTTTTCTACATACAGGCCGTTAAATTCCACAATCAGCCATACGGAGATGGCCAAAAAAAATAACCCCTTCTGCAAGCAGAAAGGGTTATACCGGACCTGACGATAAATCATCAAGCATCTTCAATTATTTTGGAGTTAACTCCCTCTCCATTTATGGAGAGGGTTGGGGTGAGGTTCAAGATTCTTCTGTAAATTTTTTTCTTTTGTTGGCCAAGAAGCGGTCTAATAAAAACAGTCCCAGTATCACATTGATCATCATAAATGCGTTTACCCAATCATTGTTGAACATTTTACTAAGGTCAACTTTATTAAAATCAACCGGGAGCTTTGAGTCGCCCTGCACCGTCCAGTCAACCTGCGCAAAGCCGTACACCAGGAAACCAACTATAAGGGTAATAAAGAAAGCTCCAATTCCCCAAATGATCCTTTTGTTGATATAATTTTTGGCAGCCGGGGCAATCTGCAGCTTCGCGATTTCCTCCATTACATTTTTTGTAAATCGCATAGAAGGGGCTTCCAGTTCCGAAGAATGCAGTAGTTGCTGAACTTCAAGCAGCTCATGGTATTTAGCTTTCCACTCAGCATCACTTTCGATCAGCTGGTCTATAACCGTCTTTTCCTGCGGAGAAGCCAGCCCGTCGATATAATCCCACAAACGTTCTTCAGGATTTTGTTTCGTATTCATATCACTTCAGTTTAGGGTTAATTCAAGTCTTTTACTTCCTGCGCAAAATGTGCTTCCATTTTTTCTTTCAACCTTGTTCGGGCCCGGTGCAATCTTACTTTTACCGTATTCGCTTCTATACCCAGTATCTGCGATATTTCTTCCAGGCTTTGCTCACCTTTATAGAACAAAGTTATTACCTCTGCATCGTCAGTGCTCAGCATTTTGATCGCATTATTCACCATGGCCAGTCTCGACTTTTGCTCCACTAAGTTTGCCCGCATTCCCGAATCCTGGTTATCGGCCAATTCAAAGACTTTTTCGTTATCCAGCGAATGCACTTCGAGTTTCTTTTTTCTCAGGAAAGTGATACAGGTAGTATTAACAATGGTATACAACCAGGTACTGAATTTCGAAGCCCCCCTGAAATCCGACAAAGCCCGGTATGCCTTTATAAATATATCCTGCGACACTTCCTCGGCATCTTCCCGGTTTTTGGTAAAACGTAAGGCCAGTGTAAAAACATAGTTCTGATAGCGGCTCACCAAACCCGCGTAGGCTTGTTGATCGCCACTTAGCACTTTGCTAATGAGCTCATTATCATTCAGTCCGGTTGACATGCACTTACTAAGACTACAAATGAACGGTTCAGGTTACATACAAATTACGATAATATGGACAACAGAACTCTCCAGTTCTTGAATTTTAGATAAAGCCCATTCGCTTATTCACTTCTATATTGTTGTGTACACTGTAGATGACCAACGCCTGATTCTGCCTTATCCACTATATTAAATCAATAAAATTAGCAATTGTTCAATAAGGACCGGAACAGAGTTCCGGTTTCCGGCCCTCCCTGTAACCTGTTATGAATACCTGTAGTCTTAGTTATTGTACAACGATTTTTGAAAAAGTTCTTAAAGACTGTAACCTGGGTTTAAAAGCTGTAGTCAAAGAAGAACAAAACCAAACAAAATATTTAAACCATAAAAATTTAAGTTATGCACGGCGGAGAAGTTTTAATACCAATTGTAATGTTTGCAGGCGCATTTGCCATGATATTCGGGATAGTATACCTGAGAACAAGGCAGAACCTGGCCATGATCGAAAAAGGGATGAACCCAAAAGAGTTTGCCGATCGTCCGGCACCGTATAAAAATCTGAAATGGGCTTTATTGCTGATAGGCGCTGGTGTAGGATTATTCCTGGCCTATTTGCTGGATAATTATGTTTTGATCAATCATGCCACCAATAACTATCGCTATGACGATGACAGGGATGTACCGATCTATTTTGCACTGATAGCTATCGGCGGTGGCCTGGGTCTGTTCGGTTCTTATAAGATCGAAAAGAAATGGTACGACGACAACAAGAAATAAATAAAGCGATTCCCTTATCCAAAACGAATCCGGCAAATGCGGGATTTTTTTATTTTTTCATTTCTTCTAATGCTTTTTTTACTACGGCATCATCATTATTCAGCACCTGGAAATAGCCATCATTTCTCCACCTGAACCTTGCAAGGTAGGCTTCCAGATTTTTTTGTAAAGACTCTTTTTGTTTGGTTGTAACGGAATCCAGGTTTACCGAATCTTTTTTGGCATAGTTGACAAACTGATCCCACATTTCATTTAGTTGGCCGAAACGATTTACATAATCGGTGGACGAAGTGTATTGATCTATTTGAGTTCTGTTTTTTAAATAATAAGTATACACAAAACTGTTTAAGCGGCCATTCGCAAAAAGCCTGTTAATGCCTCGTGGATAGGTGGTCGTATCTATCGGCACGAAACGATTGGGCATGATACCTCCACCGCCATACACTGTATCTCCGGCCGGAGTAATATAATTTTTACCATTATTAATCTTGTTGGAATCCGCATAGAGAGCTTCGCCGTTGGAGAAACGTTCCCATATTTCATCCATATATACTTTCTTGCCCTTATCGTAGGGCCGCTGAATGCTCCTGCCCAATGGGGTATAATAACGGGCCACCGTAAGGCGGATCGCCGATCCGTCGCTTAAATCATATTGCTCCTGCACCAGCCCTTTACCAAAAGTGCGGCGGCCAATTATTATCGCTCTGCCCCAGTCTTGTAAGGCGCCTGCTAATACTTCACTGGCACTTGCCGAAAGCCCATCCACTAAAATAGTCAGCTTTCCTTTTTCAAATAAACCCGGTCGCTTGCAGCGATACTCCCTTTTTTTGCTGTTAGTGCCTTCCGTATAAACAACCAGTTTATCTCCATCGAGGAATTCATCGGCCATATCGATGGCTTCGTTCATATAGCCACCACCGTTACCGCGGAGGTCATAAATAAGCTCCTGCAATCCCTGTTTTTTCAAATTTTCCAGCGCCGCCATGAATTCTTCATAGCTGTTCTCCGTGAATTTATTCAGCTTGATATAACCAATTGTTTTGTCGATCATGTAGGAGGCATCTACTGCCGAAACTGGTATACTTCCTCTTACTACATTCAAGGTTTTTAACTGACCATTTCTTAATATCTGTATCCTCGCAGTTGATCCTTTTTCGCCACGGATGAACTCTTTTATCTGAGCCGTGGTGATATCTTTTATTATCAATGAGGAATCGTTTACCTTAATAAATTTGTCGCCTATCTGCAGACCTGCTTTATCACTGGGACCACCCGGAATAACATACACCACATTCACCGTGTCATTAAACACATTGAATTCAACACCGATACCATCGAAATTACCGGCTAAATCTTCATTAGCTGCCTTTAACTCAACAGGAGGAAAATAAACAGAGTGGGGATCCAGTTCACTCATCATTTCTTTGAGAGCGCCGGACTGGATTGAATCAAGATTAACCTTGTCTACATATTTTAACCGGATCAGATCGAGTGCTTCCTGTAGTGAGGTATTTTTTGTTGTTTTCAGAAATCCTTTGCCGCTTCCATTGTTGCCCATTTTAAAACCGAAAAACATTCCAACTATCAGTACCATTGAAAAAATGAGTGGTAGCCAAACCTGCAGTTTTTTATTTCCCATCATCAAACTTTACATTAATTTGGCGCAAAATACTGGATTTGAACGGAATGTTGTTTTCGTTCATCCTTTTCAACAAATCTTTATATGGCTTCTGTAAAATTGATAGCGGATAGCGGCGCCACAAAAGCCGAATGGAGTTTATTGGCGAATGGCAAACAGAAAACTTTTCTTACGCAGGGCATCAGCCCCTATTTTCTGAATAAAGAACAGATCAGTGATCTAATTTTAAAGGAAGTAAAGCCTAAGCTAAAAGATATTGAGGTCAATGAAGTTTATTTTTATGGTACCGGTTGTGCCAATCCCAATAATGCTAAACTGGTGAAAAAAGCCATCAGCCATGTTTTCCCGGAAGCGGCGGTCGATGTAAACCTTGATCTGCTGGCTGCAGCGAGGGCTTTATGTGGAAATCAAAAAGGAATCGCCTGTATCTTAGGCACTGGTTCTAATTCCTGTTATTACAACGGTAAAAAAATTATAAAGAACAGCCCGGGACTCGGATATGTACTGGGCGACGAGGGCAGCGGAGCCTATATGGGAAAAAAGACACTTCAATATTATTTGTATAATACATTCGACGATGAGCTGAAAGGGAGGTTTGACGTTACCTATTTGACCAATGTTTCCGAGATATTGGACAATGTTTATAAAAAGCCTTTGCCCAACCGCTACCTTGCCAGTTTTGTTATGTTCCTGGCCGAGAACAGGGGGCACTACATGATTGAAAATATTATTGAAGATTGTTTGAATGATTTTTTCTTTACGCATTTATGTAAGTATAGGGAAGTATGGACGCAACCAGTGAGTTTTGCCGGCAGTGTGGCTTATGGGTTCCGGGACGTCCTGGAGCAGTTATGTCACAGTTATGAATTTGAATTAGGTAAAATATTAAAGAAACCTATGAGTGGTCTCATAGAATACCATAGCTAAAGAACGAAATATGGCATTTGAAAAAATTACAGAGGAACCAAGCTCTTATCGCCACCTCGAAAAAATGAGTGTAGCGGAATTGCTTACCAGTATCAACAAGGAAGATCAGAAAGTCCCGGTAGCGGTAGCAAAGGTGATTCCGCAAATTGAAAAACTGGTAGAAGCGGTTGGTGATAAAATGATCATGGGTGGCCGTTTGTTTTATATCGGCGCCGGCACCAGTGGCAGGCTGGCTGTTGTAGATGCCAGTGAATGCCCACCCACTTATGGTGTCCCTTATGGGTTGGTAATCGCTATTATGGCCGGTGGCGACAAAGCCATAACAACTTCTATTGAGTATGCTGAAGATGACAGGGAGCAAGGCTGGAAGGATTTAGAATCATTTAATATATCTGATAAAGATGTAGTGATAGGGATAGCTGCCAGCGGGACTACACCCTATGTAATTGCCGCCCTGGAAGAATGCAGAAAAAGAGGGATTATCACCGGAAGTATTTCCTGCAATCCCGGTTCTCCGGTAAGTGATGTGGCCGATTTTCCGGTAGAAGTGGTTGTAGGCCCTGAATTTGTAACCGGTAGTACCCGAATGAAAAGCGGCACTGCGCAAAAGTTGGTGTTAAACATGATCTCTACTTCAGCCATGATACAATTGGGAAGGGTAGAAGACAATAAAATGGTTCATATGCAGCTTAGTAATGATAAGTTGGTTGACCGGGGTGTGAGAATGCTGATGGGCAGGCTGGGACTTGACGATTATGAAAAAGCGAAACAACTACTGTTGCAATACGGCAGCGTTAAAATGGCGGCTGAATCTGCTGGTAAGTAATGAACAGGGAGACTTATCTTAATATTGATCCTGGAGTTTTATTTCTTCTCATTCTTCCGTATATTGCGTTCCTGTTTTAAAGATGTTGTTTACTAAAAGTCATATTATTTCTTCGTTTACTGCCGTGGTTTCCACTGGCATTACTTCTACTACTATCACTACAACAACAACAATCCGCTAAGCGGATTGTACATACCATATCAACCCCGGGGCTCTTGTAGCTTAATCATCAAAGGATAGTTTTGTTATACATCATTGAAATCATTAAATAAATAATTGCTCATGCAGGTTTTCAAATTTGGCGGTACTTCTGTAGCCAATGCGGATAATATCACTAAAGTAGTGGCCATTGTAAAAGAATCAATAAAAAAAGATACTACCATTGTCGTGGTCTCAGCGTTGGGTGGGGTGACTGATCTGCTGCTCAGTGCGGCGGCGTTAGCGGCAGATGGTAACGAAGAGTATAAAGACAAGTTGAATTTGGTGGAACAGCGTCACCTGGAAGCGGTAAAGCAACTGATACCGGTTGCTAATCAAAGCCAGCTGTTGAGTTTGGTAAAGAAAAGTTGCAATGAATTGGAGGATATCTGTAATGGTATTTTTTTACTGCGGGAACTGACGCCCAGATCAAAAGACCGGATAAGCAGTTATGGTGAATGGATATCTTCACAAATCATTTCCGCCAAACTGAAAGCGGATGGAATTAATAATACATGGAAAGATGCCCGTGAGCTTATAGTGACCAATTCCAATTTTACGGCTGCGGAAGTTGATTTCGCGGCGACGAATGAAAAGATAAACGGGTTTTTCCCGCATCAAGCGGCGACTTTATTCCTGGTTCCCGGATTTATCGCAGCTGATGAAAACAGTATCACCACTACTTTGGGACGAGGCGGTTCTGATTATACAGCCGCCATCATTGCCTCCGCTCTAACTGCCAAAACACTGGAGATCTGGACCGACGTAAGCGGTATGATGACCGCTGATCCGAGGTTGACTGCTAACGCCCGTATCATTCCGCATATTTCTTACCAGGAAGCAATGGAGCTTTCGCATTTTGGCGCCAAAGTGATTTATCCGCCGACTATTCAGCCGGTGATGAGCAAGAATATCCCGGTATGGATAAAAAATACATTCGCACCGCAGGACCCCGGTACGCTGATTGAATCTTCTTCCAATAAGAATGGCAATATAGTACGTGGTATATCCAGTATTAACAATATTGCTTTGTTAAGCCTGGAAGGAAGCGGTATGATTGGCATACCTGGATTTTCAAAGAGATTGTTTGAAGCATTGAGCAATGAAAAGATCAACGTGATTTTAATTACACAAAGCTCATCCGAACATTCTATTTGTGTGGCCGTAGATACATTGTCGGCTGCAAAGGCGAAGCAAGCTGTGGATACAGCGTTTGCAAATGAGATCATGTTAGAAAAAGTGGAGCCATTGTTCATAGAATCCGAGCTTTCAGTGGTGGCCCTGGTTGGAGAAAATATGAAAAGTCATCCGGGTATCAGTGGTCGTATGTTTAGCACGATGGGAAAAAATGGAGTGAATATCCGTGCCATCGCACAAGGCTCTTCAGAAAAAAATATCTCTGCTGTTATCGCGACCAAAGATGTTCGTAAATCTATTAACGTACTGCATGAAGAATTTTTTGAAACGACGTATAAGCAAGTCAACTTGTTCATAATCGGAACAGGAAATGTTGGCGCAAAATTATTGGGCCAGATGCAGCAACAGCTTGGCTTTTTGCAACAGCAACTTCGATTGCAATTGCGGATAGCGGGACTGTCCAACAGCCGTAAGATGATATTCAATGAAGATGGTATCAATCCCGGTCAATGGAAAGAACAATTAGATGCAGGTTCTCCTGCTGATCTGCAAAAATTTGTGGATGAGATTATTAACCGGAATCTTCGCAATTCCATTTTTGTGGATATAACGGCGAACGATAAAGTGGCGTCGGTTTACGATCAGCTATTGCAAAAAAGCATCTCCGTAGTAGCTTGTAACAAAGTGGCGGCTTCATCACTTTACGACAATTATAAAAAATTGAAAGACCTGGCAAGAGAATTCAACTGCCAGTTTTTATTTGAAACAAATGTTGGAGCTGGTCTTCCGGTCATTGCCACATTGAATGACCTGGTGCATAGCGGCGATAGGGTGCATAAGATACAAGCTGTATTAAGTGGCACGCTGAATTTTGTTTTCAATAACTATGATGGTAAGGGGAAATTCGCTGATGTAGTAAAACAGGCCCAGGACGAAGGATATACGGAACCGGACCCAAGGCTTGACCTGGGTGGCACGGATGTGATGCGTAAGATCATGATCCTTGCCCGTGAGTCAGGTGAAAAAATAGAAATGGATGATATCGCTAATAATTCTTTTATGCCGGCATCCTGTATGCAGGGAACAGTGGCTGATTTTTATACAGCCATGGCAAAGGAGGAAGAGCATTTCAAAAAACTATATGAGAAAGCCACCGCGGAAGGTTGTAAATTAAAGTTCGTGGCTTCTTATAATGAAGGCAAAGCGTCGGTTGGATTGCAACATATAGATCCGAATCATGATCTTTACCATTTGTACGGAAAGGATAATGTGGTTTTGTTTTATACTGATCGATATAAAGAACAGCCATTGGTAGTGAAAGGTGCCGGTGCTGGTGCTGAGGTTACCGCCAGCGGAGTTTTCGCGGATATTATCAGGGCGAGCAAGTGAGGATAGTCCCTAAATTCTGCAAACCGGTATCAATTTTTTTAAAATAGTTTGGCTTTGAAAAAAGAATACGACAATAATCAGAAAGATAAAGAAAAGACGGAGTCGTCCCAAAGTCCCCCTTCGGTGGATTTAAGGGGCAGGGGCATAAAAGTACTTTGTCCGGCTACTGTCGCTAACCTGGTATGTGGTTTCGATATTCTGGGATTGGCGTTGAACGAACCTTCAGATATTATGGAGGTTAAATTATTGAATGAACCAAAAGTTATTATTCATAACAGAGACGAATTCAATTTGCCAACTGATCCGGAAAAGAATGTAGCGGGGGTTGTTTTTTTAGCGGCGATGGAAAAAGTGGGGGGAAATTATGGTTTTGAAGTGACCATTGAAAAACATATCAAACCCGGAAGTGGCATTGGTTCCAGTGCTGCCAGTGCTGCTGGTGCAGCCGTAGCGGCTAATCATTTATTGGGAAAAATTTTTTCTTCGGATGATGTGGTGCAGCTGGCGATGAATGGTGAAAAGCTGGCATCCGGTGTAAAACATGCCGATAATATCGCACCATGTATTTTAGGCGGTGTAAGTTTGATACGTTCCATTCATCCGCTTGATATCATTTCTATTCCATCTCCTGATCTCTTTGTAACGGTAGTGCATCCGCTGATTGAAGTAAGGACTTCAGATGCGAGACAAATTCTGCGGCAACAAGTGTTGCTGAAAGATGCCATTCGCCAATGGGGAAATATTGCCGGATTAGTTACCGGGTTTTTAAAAAATGATCTCGATCTCATTGGCAGGTCATTGGAAGACGTAATCATCGAACCGGTAAGAAGTATTTTAATTCCTGGCTTTGACGAGGTAAAAACAAAATGTAAAGAGGCAGGCGCATTGGGTGGGGGCATTTCCGGCTCAGGCCCATCCATTTTCATGTTGTGCAAAGAGCAAAAGACGGCGAAGGAAGTAGAAACAGTGATGAAGGAAGTTTATGACAGGATAGGGATTGATTACAATACATATGTGACGACGATCAATAAAAAGGGAGTGGAGGTAGTGAATAGTCAATAGTCAGTGGTCAATAGGCAATCTGCAAGTTGGTTTTGAAAGTAGTTCAGCAAAATTATTACATAACAAGCTAAGTTCACTTTAGGAACAGGGGTATGAAATATTACAGCACGAATAAACAATCACCATTAGTAGATTTTAAAGAAGCCGCTATCAGGGGTCAGGCACCGGATAAGGGATTGTATTTTCCTGAACAAATTCCGAAGATAAAAAAGGAAATAATTGAGGGAATTGAAAGCTTATCAAATGAAGAGATCGCTTTTAATGTTATCCGCCCTTATATTGGAGAAACTATTCCGGAGGATAAATTATTGCAGATTGTAAGCGAGACTATCCATTTTCCAATACCATTGGTGCAGGTAAATGAAAGCATCTGGTCATTGGAATTATTTCATGGGCCAACACTGGCTTTTAAAGATGTTGGCGCCCGGTTTATGAGCCGTTGCCTGGGATATTTTTTAAAAGGAGAGAACCGCAAGGTTACCGTGTTGGTGGCTACATCAGGTGATACCGGTGGCGCTGTCGCCAATGGATTTTATGGTGTAGAAGGAGTGGAGGTGGTTATTCTTTATCCATCGGGTAAAGTAAGTCCTGTCCAGGAGAAACAATTGACTGCACTAGGAAAAAATATTCACGCACTGGAAATCGAAGGAACATTCGATGATTGTCAGCAAATGGTCAAGCAGGCTTTTACAGACCAGGAATTAAATCAAAACCTTTTTCTTACTTCCGCCAACTCTATCAATGTCGCCCGTTGGCTTCCGCAGCAGTTTTATTATTTTTTGGCTTACAAACAATGGGTTGACAAAAAGCATCCGCCAGTGGTTTCTGTACCAAGTGGAAATTTTGGAAATATTTGTGCCGGCATATTGGCAAACAGATCCGGCTTACCGGTTCAACATTTTATTGCAGCTTGTAATGTTAATGATGTAGTAAGCAACTATCTTCAAACTTCTAACTTCAAACCTCAAACAGCTGTTCCAACGCTTAGCAATGCAATGGATGTTGGCAACCCCAGCAATTTTGTAAGGATATTGGAGATATTCAATCACCAGATTCCTGAGCTAAAGAATAAATTATCTTCTTATAGTATTAGTGATGCTAATACTATTGCAACAATAAGGGAAATTTATCAGCAGCATAATTATTTATTGGACCCGCATGGTGCTGTCGGATACCGGGCCTTAAAAAAATACCTTGAAGCTAATCCCTCTCAAAAAGGGATTTTCCTGGAAACGGCTCACCCGGTTAAATTTCCCAATGCGGTAGAAGAAACCATTGGAAAAAAGATCGATATCCCTTTTTCATTGAAAGAAATTATGGATCAGGAAAAGAAAAGCATCCTGATGAAAGGGAATTACAATGAGTTAAAAAGTTATTTAATGAGATAAAGTATGCCATACCTGATAACACTCTTCCGTCAGAGTAAAACTGAAGGTATGGCATACTTGCCAAGTCCTGATTACAGATTTTTTTTTCTCTTTTAACTTCTCGCTTTGTTTTACTCTTTCATCTCTTATTCTATCTTTGCAAAGAAGAATTGGTGTATGCATACGATAGAACCCTTTTATAACTGGCGGCATATTTATGTAAGTGAAGAGGATCAGCTTTCTCCTTTTTATGGACGGCAATATTCTGAATTTGAGTTCACGCAGACAGTTTACAATTATTTTATACATCCCCAATGGGATGATTTTGGCAGTCGCACCCTGTACCTGAAAGTGCTGATGGCTGATGCGGAAGAGAAATACGCCATTATTGAATTAATAGGGGAATGGAACGACGCTATTGAAAATGATATTATGGAGCTGAAAAGGGAAGTGCTGGAAAAATTCATGTACGAAGGAATCGTCAAATTTATTCTTATTGCCGAGAATGTGCTCAATTTTCATAGCGATGGTACTGAGTATTATGAAGAATTGTTTGAAGAAGTTACGGATGAAAATGGTTGGGTTGTTTGCCTGAATATGCCTCCGCAGACCCAATACGATTTTAAAAAAGGTCATCTGAACCGTTACATTGAACTAATGGAAATTGACAACTGGCGAACCTATAAGCCTTTTCATTTGTTTAAGAAAATAGATGGTGAACTGACAGCACGGTTGCAATAGAATAGAAGGGATTGGCTGTTTAATTGAAACGGCTATATCACTTAATGTCTTTAAATTTTTTGTCATTTATTGGCTGTCCAATACTATTTTTGCCAAACTTTATTCAACCACTTTTGATTGCTTATGACTTGCCTTCGGCAAATTGGTGGCCAAAAGATAAATTAATACGACACATGAAATGGTCTGAATTCTTTACGTCGGCAGTTGGTAAGAAATTAGTAATGGGTTTGACAGGGTTATTTCTTATTTCTTTCCTGGTAGTACATGTGGGGGTCAATGCCTGCATCTGGGCCAACGATGGTGGTGTGATGTTTAATAAAGCCGCTCATTTCATGGGAGCTACCATAGTTATCAGGATCATGGAAGTTGGTCTTTTCGTTGGTATCTTTCTTCACATCATCCAGGGTTATATGCTGACGGCAAGTAACCAGGCCAAAAGAAAAGTGGGTTATGCCGTGCCAATGGGTAATAAAGGCAGCAAATGGTATAGCCGTAGTATGGGTCTTTTAGGCACTATTCTCTTATTATTTTTTATTCTTCATTGGTGGCATTTCTGGATACCATCACGTTTTACGGGTGTGGTTGAAACTTCTATTGACGGAAAAGAAGTGCATGATTTGTTCACCTTAATGAAAGTTACATTTACTGAACTATGGGTTGTGATCGTATATGTATTGGCCTGTTTCTCTTTGTTCTGGCATTTGCTGCATGGTTTTCAAAGTGCATTCAGAACAATTGGATTGCATAACCAACGATTTATTAAAATAGTGGAGACAACTGGTATTGGTTTTTCAATTATTGTTCCGTTGGCTTTCGCCATGATGCCGGTGAGTATGTATTTGGGTTGGGTGTGAAGGGCGGCTTCATCCCGACCTTCTCCGAAGGAGAAGGCCACCAACACACAGCCCTCGCTTTTCGGAAATGCTGATAACAATTGGCAACTCCGAAAATGTTGATTAGAGATATTAAGTTGATGTGGTAGGGCCGCACCTAACCTCTCCAAAGGAGAGGAACAAAGCACAGCCTTCGCTTTTTGAAAACTTCGATAGTTAATTGGGGTTTCCAAAAGTCGTGAGTAAAGAAATGAAGCTGATATGGTAGATATGTAGTTTGGCTTTGCATTGCAGCACCGTCTTTCTCTTTTGGAGAAGGATAAGAGGATGAGGACGTAAACAAAAAATAATTTTTAAAAAGACGATATGCTCGATTCAAAAATTCCTGCCGGGCCATTAGAGGAAAAGTGGATAGATTACAAAGGCCATTGTAAATTGGTGAACCCGGCCAATAAGCGCAAACTGGAAATTATCGTTATTGGAACCGGTCTTGCCGGCGCTTCGGCGGCTGCATCGCTGGGAGAGTTGGGCTATAAAGTAAAAGCATTTTGTTTCCAGGATTCTCCACGACGTGCACACAGTATCGCGGCACAGGGAGGCATCAATGCAGCCAAGAATTATCAAAATGATGGTGACTCCGTTTTTCGTTTGTTTTATGATACGATCAAAGGTGGTGATTATCGGGCAAGAGAGGGGAACGTACATCGCCTCGCTGAAGTAAGCGTGAATATTATTGATCAGTGTGTGGCACAGGGTGTTCCTTTTGCAAGAGAGTATGGCGGCTTACTGAACAACCGTTCCTTTGGTGGCACACAGGTAAAAAGAACTTTTTATGCTGCGGGTCAAACAGGTCAGCAATTATTGATAGGTGCTTACCAGGCGTTGGAAAGACAGGTAGCATTGGGCAATGTAAAAATGTACAACCGTCATGAGATGCTCGACATTGTACAGATCGATGGTAAAGCAAGAGGTGTTATTGCAAGGGATTTGGTATCGGGTCAATTGGAAAGACATTTTGGTCATGCGGTTTTATTATGCTCCGGTGGTTATGGTAATGTGTTTTATTTAAGTACCAATGCCATGGGAAGCAATGTGACGGCGATATGGAAAGCACATAAACGCGGCGCCTTCTTTGGCAATCCCTGCTTTACACAAATACATCCTACCTGTATTCCTGTTACGGGTGATCACCAGAGCAAACTTACCTTGATGTCAGAATCATTACGCAATGATGGTCGTATCTGGGTGCCCAAACAAAAAGATGATCCCCGCAAAGCCAATGATATTCCTGAAGAAGAAAGAGATTATTATTTAGAAAGAAGATATCCTGCTTTTGGAAACCTTGTTCCAAGAGACGTTGCTTCAAGAGCGGCAAAAGAAAGATGTGATGCGGGATATGGTGTGGGTACAACCAAGCAAGCTGTTTACTTAGATTTCAAATATAACCTGATCAATAAATACGGAAAAGTAGAAGCCAGCAAACTGGGTATTGAAAACCCGGATATGGAAACCCTGGTTCGTTTGGGAAAAGAAGTAGTAAAAGAAGAATACGGGAACCTGTTCGATATGTATGAAAAGATCACTGGTGAAAACCCTTACGAAGTACCAATGCGGATCTATCCCGCCGTTCACTATACCATGGGTGGATTATGGGTTAATTATGAATTGCAGACAACGATCCCCGGGTTATATTCATTGGGTGAAGCCAACTTCAGCGATCATGGAGCTAACCGTTTGGGTGCGTCGGCATTAATGCAGGGATTGGCAGATGGTTATTTTGTTCTTCCCTATACCATTGGTAATTATTTAGCAGATGAGATCAGTGTAAAACCCATTGAAACTTCACATCCGGCTTTCGTGGAAGCGGAGAAAGCTGTAAGTGACCGGATCAACACCCTGATGAATATTAAAGGAACCCAGTCGGTAGAAAGTATGCACAAGAGATTGGGCAAAATCATGTGGGAAAAATGTGGTATGGCCCGCAGTGAAAAAGGCTTGCAGGAAGCCATTGCGGAAATACAACAATTGAAAAAAGAGTTCTGGTCGGATGTACGTATTCCCGGAGAAATAAATGAAATGAATCCAGAATTGGATAAAGCGAATAGAGTTGCTGACTTTATAGAATTAGGAGAATTAATGTGTAAAGATGCATTGAACAGGAGGGAAAGTTGTGGCGGCCATTTTAGAGAAGAAAGTCAAACCCCGGATGGAGAAGCTCAACGGGATGATGAAAATTATGCTTATGTAGCCGCTTGGAAATATGTGAGCGACAGCAATTGGGAACTCAATAAAGAAAAACTCGAGTTTGAAGTAGCAAAACCAACTCAACGTTCTTACAAATAATTTTAAACGAACCTATTCTTGTTTATGGAACATTATTCAATGAATCTTAAGCTGAAAGTATGGCGTCAGAAAAATGCGAAAAGCATTGGTCGGTTTGAATTATTTGAAGTCTCCGGTATTTCTTCAGAAATGTCTTTTCTCGAAATGTTTGATGTGCTGAATGAAAAATTAGTTCATGAAGGAAAGGACCCGATAGCTTTTGATCATGATTGCCGCGAAGGTATCTGCGGAGCCTGCTCAATGTATATCAACGGTCGTCCCCACGGTCCATGGCATGGCACTACTACCTGCCAGTTGCACATGAGAGCTTTTCAAGATGGTGACACTATCGTGGTAGAACCCTGGCGGGCTAATGCCTTTCCAGTTATTAAAGATCTGATGGTGGACAGGGATGCTTTTGACCGTATTATACAGGCTGGTGGCTATGTTTCGGTAAATACAGGCGTTTCCATAGATGGTAATACTATCGCTATTGAAAAAGATAATGCGGATAAAGCTTTCGCTACTGCGGCCTGTATTGGCTGTGGTGCTTGTGTTGCCGCATGTAAAAATTCATCCGCCTTATTATTTGTTTCGGCGAAAGTTTCTCATTTAGCCCTATTGCCACAAGGTGGTCCGGAAAGAAAATCAAGAGTGCTGAAGATGGTAGCGCAAATGGATAAAGAAGGTTTTGGTTCCTGTACCAATACCGGCGCTTGTGAAGCTGTTTGTCCTAAAGAAATTTCCATTACTAATATCGCCCGTCTGAATGCGGAATACATGATGGCTGGCATGACCGCCCAGGAATAATAACATACTTTAAAACGCATACGATGCCCTGATGGTTCCTGACCACAGGGCATCTGCTTTTGATTGTTTCCTGTAATGAATACCAGGACCAACAGCAATATTCTTTGACAAGAAGTAATTCCAAAAGAGATTGACTCCGGCACCAATGTCAGCACTGCCCTTATACATACTCATCACGGGGCCGGCAGTTAAAGAGATATTGACTGGTATGGCCGGTTTGTAATCAATGCCTGCAGCCGCATACACAATAAAATATCCGCCGTACCTAAATTCATAGCCTGCCGTTGTGGTTGATTTACCAGCGTGATAACTAACCCCTCCATTCATAGCAAATTTTATCAGCTTGCCGGCAAAGGCATCATTTCCATAACGATCGTTGCTCCGGGAATAATCAAGGGTTAAACCGGCAGCATGTGTTCGGTTAAAAACGCCTATGGGAAAAGAGAAACCCAAAGCCACTGCGTTATTCATGCCTTTTGCCTGGTGTTTACTGCTTTTCCGATCTGTTATTTGCGCCATGATACTCGTTGCTAGCAGGCATCCGGCGAGAAACAAGATTAGATTTTTTTTCATGCGTCTGCCTCAAATTTGCTTCTTTTTCCCTGAATTAACAGCCATTAATAATTTTAGGGCAATAAAAAGAGCCTAATTTGCGATTTTGAGAATAAACTCACTGCTATTGAATGGTTTGCGAAGAATATCGCTGATTCTGATACCTCTCATGATGACCCTCTGGAGCCTGGCACAAAATCCGGGCTCGAATTTGCGGCAGCGGGTGTTTGCTGTTAAAGCTGACAGTATCCGTTTGGATACGACCAGCATCATTCCCCAGACTTTTACAATAGAAGGCATTCCTGCGTCCGACTATAGGTTGGATTTCATCAACGGCATTTTGCATTGGAATAATAAGCCTTCCGTCGATAGTGTAAAAATTACTTACCGGGTATTTTTTTACAAGTTAAATCCTGTAGCCCAGCGAATCAAAGTTGATAGCGTAATTAACAGTATGTCCATTGCTCCTTATGAATTCAATAATGAATTATCAGAGGATCAAAAAGCTATTTTCAATTTTGGTGCGTTGAAAGCAGAAGGAAGTTTTGGCCGCCAGATAGCTTTTGGTAATAGCCAGGATGCGGTATTGAATTCTACATTGAATCTACAGTTAAGCGGAATGCTGGGTGACAGTATAGAAATACAAGCAGCCATTACTGATAATAATATCCCGATTCAACCTGACGGAACGACGCAACAGTTAAATGAATTCGACCAGGTTTTCCTTCAATTCAAAAAAAAGAACTGGCAGCTAAACCTCGGTGATATTGATATCCGGCAAAATCAAAGCTATTTTCTTAATTTTTATAAACGACTACAGGGTGTATCGTTTCAAACAACCAATCCTATCGGAAAGAAAGTAGAATCAAAAACGCTAGCCAGCGGTTCGATAGCCAAAGGAAAATTTACCCGCAATGTGATACAGGCTTTAGAGGGCAACCAGGGACCTTATCGTTTGACAGGTGCCAACAACGAATTTTTCTTTATTGTACTGGCTAATACAGAACGTGTTTTTGTAGATGGGCAATTGTTGCAGCGGGGAGAAGACCAGGATTATGTGATCAACTACAATACCGCTGAGGTGACCTTTACTCCCAAGCGAATGATCACCAAAGACAGCCGGATACAAATAGAGTTTGAATATGCCGACCGGAATTTTTTAAATGCGAATTTTTATGTGTCCGAAGAATTAGAATTTAATAAAAGGCTAAAGCTTCGCATTGGCGCTTTTACCAATAGTGATGCAAAGAATTCACAAATCAACCAGGTACTGGATCCCGGGCAGAAACAATTTTTAGCTAATCTTGGCGATAGTATCCAACGGGCTTTTTATCCTTCAGCGGCTATTGATACTTTTGCGGCCGGTAAAATCTTATACGAGAAGATCTACTACAACACGCCTACAGGGATTGATTCCTTTTTTCAGTATTCCACCGATCCAGCTACAGCTAAATACAATCTTTCATTTATTAACGTAGGGGTTGGAAGAGGAGACTATGTTTCGGATTTTAATGGCGCCAATGGGAAGGTGTATAAATTCATACCACGTGTGGGCAATACAAGGCAGGGAAGTTATGATGCGGTTACGGTTCTTGTAACTCCTAAAAAACAGCAATTGGTTAATTTGGGTATTGATTATACTATGGGCAAGAATACAATGGTCAAAACAGAAGTGGCCATGAGTAATTATGATGCGAATACTTTTTCAACAATCGATAATGGTGACGACCGGGGTTATGCGGCTAAATTTCAAATAAACAATGCAAAGCAGCTAAGAGAGAAAAATAAATTACAATTGCTGACATCACTGGATTACGAGTACGTACAAAGTAAATTCAAACCGCTGGAACGCCTCCGGACAGTGGAGTTTACCAGGGACTGGGGTTTAGCTTTGTTGGTGCAGCCGGAAACAGAAAATATTATCCGTGCTTCCGCGGGTATAAAAAATATAAAAAACCGTGGAGTGACTTACCGGTTTACCAACTATCAGAGAGGCGGCAGTTATAAAGGATATCAAAACTCCATTATTCAAACAACGGATTGGAAGGGTTGGCAATTCAATAATGAATTTGTTATCACTAGTTTTAATGCATTAAATGATAAAGGAGCTTTTTGGAGGCCAACGATTGATCTGAGCAAGCAATTGAAAAAAGTGAAAAACCTGCGATTGGGCTTTCGTTATGCGGAAGAACGAAATGCCGTCAGGGAAAAATTAACGGATACGATCACGCCACAATCATTCTTTTTTGATAGTTACTCCGTTTACCTTAAAACAGATGAAGCAAAGAAAAACCACTACGGTATTACTTTTTTTACCCGCACGGATAAATATGCTTTAGGAAAAGATTTTGTAAAAGGAGACCGGAGTTTAAACCTTAACCTGCAAACAGAATTGCTGGCCAATCCTAAACGACAGTTTTACCTGAATACTACTTTCAGGAAATTACAGATACTCAACTCAGCGGTGTCAAAGCAGGAACAGGATGAAACTATTTTAGGAAGAGCGGAGTATGTTATGAATGAATGGAAGGGGTTGGTAACAGGTAACGTATTATATGAAGTAGGAGCGGGGCAGGAGCAGAAAAGAGATCAGACTTACATCGAAGTACCAGCGGGTACAGGGCAATATGCCTGGATAGACTATAATGGCGACGGTGTTCAGCAATTGAATGAGTTTGAACTGGCCGCTTTCCAGGACCAGGCAAAATTCATCAGGGTACTGACACCCACCAATGAGTTTATAAAGGCAAACTATATCACCTTCAATTATAGCCTGACCCTTAATCCAAGGGCTGTGCTTAATAAGGCTGATCTGAAAGGAATGAAGAAATTTATTTCCAAACTTAATTTTATCACCTCTCTTCAAACCAGCAAAAAATCAATTGCCAAAGGAAGTTTTGAATTTGACCCGTTTAAATACAACGTAAATGATACGGCATTGGTCACATTGAATACAGTATTGCTTAATACCATTTCATTTAACCGCTTTAGCAGTAAATGGGGGCTTGATTTGAGTAACCTCCGTAACAACGGTAAATCGTTGCTGACCTATGGCTATGAAAGCCGGTCATTGAAAGACTGGACAGCGAAATTCAGGTGGAATCTCAGTCGGTCCCTGTCGTTATTACTAAATGGAAGAAAAGGAAAAAATTCTTTATTTACTCCCAATGCGCAATTTGACAACCGAAACTACGACCTGGATATTAACAGTGTTGAACCGATGGTAACTTTTATCCGGAAAACGGCATTCCGGATCGCCACCAGCTATAAATATGAGAATAAAAAGAATCTCCCGGTATTTGGCGGAGAAAAATCTAACTCTCATTCCATCAATTTTGAATCAAAATACAATGTGCTGCAGAGCAGTTCTATTACCGGTAAATTCACGTATAATAATATTGATTTCAAATCTACTACTGGTAGCGCCACTACAACCGTGAGCTATATCATGCTCGATGGATTATTGCCCGGGAAAAATTTTCTCTGGTCGGTTATTCTTACAAAAAAACTACTGAATAACCTGGAGTTGAATTTTCAGTATGATGGACGTAAACCGGCAACGTCAAAGACGGTACATATTGGAAGGGCGTCACTAACCGCACTATTCTAAGATGTCTGAACTGTGATTTATAAGATTTTGGGGATTGGTAAGATGAAAAATATTTTATATTCAGCATTTTCTTCAAAAAAAGAAAATGTAAAATTTTATCTATTATCTCATTATTCCTGGTAATCTCAAAAATCTTATAAATCACAGTTCAGACTATACATTAAACCTGAAATGCATTACATCCCCATCTTTCACCACATATTCTTTTCCCTCAATACGCAAACGCCCTGCATCACGTGCCGCCGCTTCTGAACCATACTTTACAAAATCATCATAGCTGATCACTTCAGCCTTAATAAACCCTTTTTCAAAATCAGTATGTATTACACTAGCGGCCTGTGGAGCTTTCCATCCTTCATGTATCGTCCAGGCTCTTACCTCCTGTACACCAGCTGTAAAATAAGTATAGAGATTTAATAATTTATAGGCCGAGTGAATCAATCTGTCAAGGGCTGGTTCTTTCATTTTATATTCTTCCATGAATAGTTGCCGGTCTTCCAGGTTTTCCATTTCAGCGATCTGCGCTTCAATGTTATTGTTCATGATGATCACCTGCGCCTTTTCATTTTTTACGGCTTCTTTCAGCGCTTCGGAATATTTGTTGCCGGTATGCATGGAGGGCTCATCCACATTGGCTACATATAAAACCGGTTTATCAGTTAGAAGGAACAGATCAGCGATCGCTACTTTATCATCTTTGGAAAGATCCAGTTCACGAATGCTTTTACCCTTTTCCAATTGCGCCTTGCATTGGAGCAATACTTCCAGTTCGCCCTTTAATTTTACGTCTAACTTCGCCGCTTTTTCTGTTTTTGGAATTTTTCTTTCCACACTATCAAGGTCTTTTAGCTGCAGTTCTGTATCAATGATCTCTTTATCACTTACAGGATTAATTGCTCCTTCATCACGCAGAATATTTTCGTCTTCAAAACAGCGGATCACATGAATGATGGCATCGACTTCACGGATATTACCCAGGAATTTATTGCCCAATCCTTCGCCTTTGCTTGCGCCACGAACCAGCCCGGCGATATCCACTATTTCGATCTGTGTGGGAACGATACGATCAGGTATCACCAATTCCGCTAATTTATTCAGCCTTGGATCAGGCACATCTACTAATCCAACATTTGGATCAATCGTACAAAAACGATAATTGCTGGCCTGGGCCTTCGCACTATTACTAACCGCATTAAACAAAGTCGATTTACCCACATTCGGCAATCCTACTATACCTGCTTGTAAAGCCATGACGAAAAGTTTTCAGTTTTAAGTTCTTCAGTTGACAGAGTGCTAAATTGCCTGTTGCCAATTGCTTGTTGTTTTCGGGGCGCAAAGATAGGGTTTTGATGCCTGATGGCCGTTTGAAATCTATCCTTTACCTTCAGCCCGAATTCAAAAACATACAACTACTATGGCCTTAAGCAGGATATGGTCGGCTTTTATCATTATTGCCGTGTTAGTAGCGGGTTTCCGGATGGTTGGAGGTGACGAAAAAATATTCACCCGGATGGTGGTAGGAAAATCTTCCGATAAGTATGACAGTGTTTATTATGTAGCAGTGGGATCGCCACTTAATCAAAACCTTTCGCCGAAATATGACGAGTTTTTAAGAGAATATGGATATTCAAAAAAAGATTCAGCTTACAAAGCGACCGTTCTGCTGACAGATAATCTTTCACATGACTCTGTAAATATTATTAAGGCGGCTAATCCTTCTATCGAAGTATATACTTATGTTTCTGTTCAGAAAAAATTACAGCGAAAGGTTGATGGGGTAATCGAAACGGCGAAAAACGCTGTTATTGATATTATCATTCCATTGATCGGTATTATGGCTCTTTTCATGGGTTTCCTTAGTATTGCGGAGAGGGCGGGGGGTGTAAGGTTGTTATCTAAAATAATATGGCCTTTTTTTTCGAAGATATTTCCTGATTTACCTAAGAACCATCCGGCGATGGGGCACATGATGATGAATTTCTCCGCCAACTTATTAAATCTTGACAATGCGGCAACTCCTTTTGGTTTGAAAGCTATGGAAAGCCTGCAAGAGTTAAATCCAAATAAGGCCGTGGCTTCAAATGCACAAATCATGTTCCTTGCTTTGCATGCGTCGGGCCTGACATTAATACCCGTTACTATTATCGCCTATCGTAGTGGACTCGGCGCCCAAAATCCTACCGACATTTTTATTCCTTGTATGATTGCCACGTTTGCCGCAACCATGGCTGCCATGTTTATTGTTTCCTTTAAACAAAAGATCAATGTATTTCAACCGGTGATCCTCGCATGGGTAGGAGGACTGTCAGCATTGATTGCACTATTGGTTTGGTATGTAAGAGGTCTTGATTCTGCGAGTGCCCAATCTTTTTCAAGTATTTTGAGTAACGGTATCATTATTGGTATTTTCTTCCTGATCGTCCTGGGGGGTCTCTATAAAAAAATCGATGTCTTTGATGCGTTCGTGGAAGGCGCAAAAGGAGGTTTTGAAACGGCGGTTCGTATCATTCCTTATATTGTAGGAATGCTGATCGCTATCAGTATGCTGCGGACCAGCGGAACATTTGATGTGATCATTAATGGCATAAAAACACTTTTTGCCGCTTTGGGTACTGATACAAGGTTTGTTGATGGCTTGCCAACTGCATTTATAAAACCACTGAGTGGAAGCGGCGCCAGGGGAATGATGCTGGATACTATGAAAACATTCGGCGCTGATTCTTTCGCGGGAAGAATGGCGAGTATTTTACAAGGATCTTCCGATACCACCTTTTATGTTGTGGCGGTTTATTTCGGCTCTGTCAGTATAAAAAATACACGGTATTCCATCAGCGCTATGCTATTGGCGGATCTTGTCGGAATTATTACATCTATAGGTCTTTGTTATTTATTCTTTGGTTAAATAACACTTTATCATATATACAACAACATCGTAAAAAATTATATTGATGACAAGAAAATTATGTATTGTATTTCTTTCAATTTTCAGTGTTTCAAATTCCATTGGCCAGTTAGTAAACAAAGTAACCGATCCTGTAGAATGGATAAACCCTTTAATGGGGACCGATTCAAAACCCGATCTGTCCAACGGTAATACCTATCCAACCATTGCAATGCCCTGGGGTATGAATTTCTGGAGCCCGCAAACCGGAAGGATGGGAGATGGCTGGGCCTATACTTATAAGGCCGATAAGATCAATGGATTTAAACAAACCCATCAGCCATCGCCATGGATGAATGATCATGGACAATTCGCTATCATGCCTGTAACGGGTTCTTTAAAATTTAAACAAAGCGACAGATCAAGCTGGTTCTCACACAAAGCAGAAACAGTAAAACCATATTACTATAGCGTATACCTGGCCGACTATGATGTAACGACAGAAATAGCGCCAACTGAAAGAGCCGCACAGTTCCGGTTCACCTTTCCAAAATCGGATAGTTCTTTTATTGTAGTCGATGCGTTTGATAAAGGCTCGTATATAAAGATCATTCCCGCGGAAAGAAAAATTATCGGTTATACTACGAAGAATAGCGGGGGAGTGACGGAGAATTTTAAAAACTATTTTGTTATTTATTTTGATAAGCCATTTACGGTTGCACATGCCTGGCATGGGGAGATACTGGCACAAGATACCCTGGAGTATAAAGCGGATCATACAGGTGCCATCGTACAATTCAAAACAGCGCGGTTGGAAAAGATAAATATGAAGGTTGCATCATCCTTTATAAGTTTTGAACAAGCCGATATATCCTTGAAAAATGAAATAGGCAATAGCAGTTTTGACCAGACCATGGACAAAGGCAAAGCCAGTTGGAATAATGTCCTGGGAAAGATATTGGTGGAAGGAGGTTCTATTGACCAGGTTCGTACTTTCTATTCCTGCCTTTACCGGGCGGTATTTTTCCCGCAAAAAATGTATGAAATAGATGCGACAGGAAAACCCATACACTATAGTCCCTACAATGGAAAAACATTGCCAGGCTATTTGTTTTCCGGTACTGGGTTTTGGGATACATTTCGTGCATTATATCCTTTCTTGAACTTAGTCTATCCCGATATCAACAGGGAAATGCAGCAAGGTTTAGTGAATGATTACAAAGAAGGAGGTTATCTGCCGGAATGGTCAAGTCCCGGTTACAGGAATGTCATGATCGGGAATAATTCCGCATCGATTGTAGCGGATGCCTATATTAAAGGATTGAGGGGTTATGATATCAATACCTTGTATGATGCATTGCTGAAAGACGCCAATACCGAAGGACCGCTGGATGCTGTAGCCCGCAAAGGTGTTAGCTATTACAATAGCCTGGGTTATGTTCCTTACGATGTACACATCAATGAGAATGCGGCAAGAACACTGGAGTACGCCTATGATGATTTTACCATCGCCAAATTGGGAGAAGCATTAAAACGTCCAAAGGAAGAAATTAATCTTTACCTGAAGCGTTCACAGAATTACCGGAACATCTTTGACCCGGAAACAAAGTTGATGCGGGGTAAGAATAAAGACGGCAATTTTCAAAAACCTTTTAACCCTTTCAAATGGGGTGACGCTTTTACCGAAGGAAATAGCTGGCATTATAGCTGGAGTGTATTTCATGATATTGAAGGACTCAAGAAATTAATGGGCGGCAATGACCAGTTTGCCCGCATGCTGGACTCGGTATTTATCATGCCACCTGTATTTGACGAAAGTTATTACGGTGGGGTTATCCATGAAATCCGGGAAATGCAGATCATGAATATGGGACAGTATGCGCATGGCAACCAACCGATACAACACATGATCTACCTGTATAACTATGCAGGCCAACCCTGGAAAACACAATATTGGATTCGCAGGGCGATGGAGCAATTGTACAAACCCACATCCGATGGTTATTGCGGTGATGAGGACAACGGACAAACATCCGCCTGGTATATTTTTTCAGCGATGGGCTTTTATCCGGTGTGCCCGGCAACGGACCAATATGTTTTAGGTACGCCATTATTTAAAAAGACGACAATTACTCTGGCCAATGGAAAGAAATTAATCATAAATGCACCGGGTAGTAGTGATGGAAATAAATACGTACAGTCGCTTTCATTAAATGGTAAACCGGTTACAAATAACTGGATCAGTCATACTGAACTGCAGAAGGGTGGAAATTTAAACTGGAGGATGGGCAATCAACCCAATAAGAAAAGAGGTGTGGATCCATCAGCTTATCCTTATTCGTTTTCGAATGAATACCCTAAACTGGCCGGCAAGCCTTAAGCTTGCAGGTAATGGTTGAAGTGAGTTGCTGCATTATTAACGAAAGTACTCCAAAATAGATAAGTCCTGCAAATCGCAGGACTCTTCGTTTATGATAGAAATATTGAATAATCAGAAAGTAAACCTGGCGGAAAAACCAATAGCCGCCGGTTCAAAATTAATATCGCTCACCAGGTTAAGTTCCGGTTTCCAGTCCAAGGATATATTAAGAGGCAGGTTGGCGAATTTATAATCCAGCCCGACAACTCCCATCGCACCAAAATTCGCATCCGTTTCATTCTTATTCTTATTCGGGTTATAGGTTTTAACAAATCCGATATAACCGCCACCGCCATAAAACCACTGAAGACCTTCGCTGCTGAAAGGTTTATGTATTTCATATAAAGCGCCTAATGAAAGCGGGTCGCCAAATGAAAATAAAGCTTCAATGGCTGATCTTTCATTCAAAAAATGTTTCAATGTAATCGAGTTGTTAACCATAGCCTGAGCACTGCTAAGCCTCACACCAATTCCTGTTTTGTAAGCCTGGGCCGATACACTGTTAGTAAAAGCAAGGATGGCAACAATCAGTGAAATGGAGATTATTTTTTTCATGGTGATTTATTTTGTTGTTAGTTAAACGAAAAATAGTGCCAGTTAAGTTTAAAAGAAATGCAAAAGTTATCATATATACAGCAATAAGACAATTCACGAAGATGTTTCCCCTATTTTAGATAGCTTATTTTCCTGACTTATCAACTGTAACCATTGAAGGTAAACTAGCCGGGCATTAAGGTTTCATTAAATGGCCATAGCCAGGCTTGAAAGAGATAGATAGTTACTAAATTGAATATCGTGCATCTTATTCTTCTGTATTTTTACGCTATGGCTATCATAATCATCCTCATTTTTATTTTGGGTTATGCGGCGATCGCTTTTGAACACACAATCCGTCTCAATAAAGCCGCGACAGCCTTGGTTACAGGAGTTCTTTGCTGGACTGTCTATATCCTTTTTACAGAAGACAAGGAATCTGTCACAGAGCAATTATCTCATCATTTAGGGGAGATGTCGCAGATATTGTTTTTCCTGATGGGAGCTATGACCATTGTAGAGCTGATAGATGCGCATGATGGATTTGAAATTGTGACAAGCCGTATAAAGACCACGAACAAAAGAAAGCTGATGTGGATTATAGCCCTGCTTTCCTTTTTCTTTTCGGCGGTGTTGGATAATCTCACTACCACTATAGTTATGATATCCCTTGTTCGCAAACTGGTGGCGGATAAAAATGACAGGTGGATGCTTGCCGGACTTATTGTTATAGCCGCAAATGCGGGAGGTGCATGGTCGCCAATCGGGGATGTGACAACTACCATGTTATGGATAGGCAATCAGGTAACTGCCGGAAATATTATGAAAGCCGTGCTGGTTCCCAGCCTCGTCTGTTTGTTAGTTCCTGTTTTATTAATGCGGCTGGTCTTTAAAGGGAATATCAGGAGACCGGTGCAACCATTTGACAATAATAATTTCTGTACTCCCAGGGAAGCGAGACATCGAAATATTGTTTTCTTTTCAGGATTATCCGTACTTCTCCTGGTTCCGGTTTTCAAAACGGTAACACATTTGCCTCCCTTTATGGGAATACTTATTGGCCTTGGTCTAATATGGATAATTACGGAGATCATTCATAGCGGTAAGGATGAAGCCGACCGGAAAAACTATACCGTCGGTTACGCATTGAGAAAAATTGATACGCCAAGTATTCTTTTTTTCCTCGGTATTTTGCTAGCTATTTCTGCGTTAGAATCAATCGGCATGTTAACCTCTGCGTCCGCCTGGATGGATAAGACCTTAAAAGATCAGAACGTAATCGTAATGAGCATTGGTCTCTTTTCATCGGTTATTGACAATGTTCCGTTAGTGGCCGCCTCACAGGGTATGTATGATCTTTCCACTTATCCTACCGATCATTATTTCTGGGAGTTCTTAGCCTATTGTAGCGGCACAGGGGGAAGTGTGTTAATAGTTGGATCGGCCGCGGGTGTTGCGGCCATGGGTTTGGAGAAAATTGATTTTATCTGGTATCTTAAAAAAATAGGTTGGCTGGCTTTGGTTGGATACTTTGCAGGCGCCTTTGTTTATATACTGATGAATTAACTGGTTTTGCTCAAAGACATTATTTGGGTCTATCATATTTTAACTGCCCATCAATAAAAAGAATGTAATGAAGATAACCCGCATCATGAAAGAGTTTTTGGACAGTGAGAAGGTTGGAGGGGTCATTTTACTTTTGTGCACTATTATTTCATTGATTATTGCTAATACAACAACCGGTCAAAATTATATTGACTTCTGGCATAGTAAGGTTGATCTTTCATTCGGATCAGTTGATCTGAATTATTCGATAGACCATTGGGTCAATGATGGCTTAATGGCTATTTTCTTCCTGTTAGTGGGTCTTGAGATCGAACGTGAATTATATACAGGAGAATTAAAAGATTTCAAAGTTGCGTCATTGCCAATAGCCGCTGCCATTGGAGGTATGCTGGTTCCTGCCGCTATTCATTTCCTCTTTAACCAGGGAACGGACACTAAATCCGGATTTGGAGTGCCTATGGCTACCGATATTGCTTTTGCATTAGGCATGCTGGCCCTTCTTGGAAACCGTGTACCCTTTTCGCTTAAAATTTTTCTTACTGCATTAGCGATAATTGACGATCTGGGCGCTATACTTATCATTGCAATATTTTATAATGAAGGGATCTCATGGCCGTATCTGTTGACGGCAATAGGCATATTCGCGGGATTATTTGTTTTGGGAAAATTAAAGGTCAGTAAACTTGTATTCTATATAATCCCGGGAGTCATCATGTGGTACTGCATGTTAAAGTCAGGTGTTCATGCTACCATTTCAGGTGTTCTTTTAGCATTTGCCATTCCTTTCGGCAGCGGAGGTAAGAAAAGTCCTTCTTATAGATTACAGCATTTCCTGCATAAGCCAGTTGCTTTTATCGTGCTTCCCATTTTTGCATTCGCCAATACCGGCTTACTGCTTTCAGATGGATGGGAGGATGAGCTAACAACTAATAATAGCCTTGGTATCATACTGGGTTTATTGATCGGCAAACCTCTTGGGATTATCTTATTTTGTTTTATGCTCATCAAATTCAGGTGTGGGAGTATTCCGGCGGGTCTGTTATGGAAGCATCTTTTCGGAGCAGCCATATTAGCAGGTATCGGTTTCACAATGTCGATATTTATTGCCAATCTTGCTTTTAATGACAGTAACATCATTCAATTTTCAAAAATATCTGTGTTGGTGGGCTCTGTTTTGTCCTGTATCGTCGGTCTTGCCTGGCTGCATATTTCACTAAAAGAAAAAGCGAAAGAAGACATTGTCGAGCCGGAAGAATAAGCAATAAGAAAACCTTTTTCCGTGCAGTCAACTATTCAAAACATCATCCTGTGTCTTACTCAAACATTTCAAATTTCGTTTTAGGCCTCCGCTCTTCCAGCCATCGGAAGTTGGGTAATTGCATTTCCTGCGGAGTCTTCTGGTTGATTGGCCAGAGTGTACCCGTTACCTGGCTGCGAAAAACAACTTTTTCCAATTGTTTTTCCTCGAAGTAAATATCAATGATATCACATTTCGATTGGTTAATACCGGTATAAGCGCTGTCTTCGTCCTGTATATAATAGATACATTCCGCATAGTCTTTCGCTCTTACGGAATCAATATTACCGCCCACAAACCATCCATCCATCCTTGCCGATTTTATCTGGTTATAGACATCCTTTTCAACCCGGTTTACCAGAAAACTATTTTCAAATGCTTCTACTTTATCCGCTTTTTTCTTTTTGGTATAAAGGAGGATAGTATCTCCTGTTATCTGGCTGTTCTGCGCCCATACCACGGGGTCTTTATACAGCCGGAAAATAGAATCCTTGAAGGAATAAAATAAACTGTCGCAAACAGACTGCAGTGAATCAGAGAAGATACGTACATGACTGTACGCCTCAAAATACCGGTTGGTACTATCCTTTTCATTTATGGCAACAGGCTTTCCTCCTTTTATTGTATCCATTGCCTGCGATTCTTTGTTGCTCAACTTGTCAATAATATTTTGAGTCAACAGGGTATCAGTTTTGCTCCGGAGACTGTCCTTTTGAATAATAGCAGTTGATTCCTTTTCTTTGGTCTTAGCTGCCATCAAAGAATCAGTGTTTTTTGACTTGTCAATAGGTTTTTTTGTCAATAGCGTATCGATAGGATGGTGCTGCAGGCTGTCTGCTTCAGCAGTTGCGGACATCTTTTTTTCCTGGTCATTGACAGTTAATAATGAATCTGTGCGTAGCAGACTATCTGTGGGGCTTCGCGTTAATAATGTGTCGGTCGTTTTACTACCAGTAATATCTCTTTTAGTTGTTCTTACAAATTTCTTCGATCTGACGGTATCAGCAGTGATCGAATTCTTCCTTACAACCAGGTCAGAAAGCCTCGCAGAGAAAAGTGTATCAGCGGTGATATAAATGGAATCGTTTTCCTGCTTGATGATCATAAGAGGTCTACGTGTCGCTAAAATAGCCTCCGTTTTTTTATTTCTGAATATAAGCCCCCCGATAATCGTGGTGTTGTTCTTTTGATCCACCACCACCGCATTTCCCTCAATCTGCGCTATGCCCAGGCTATCATCAAAAGCCATTCGATCGCCGGTTATTTTTGTATCTCCATCAATAACTTCTGACCGGGAACCAAATTCGGCTTTGCCGGTCTGTTGGTTATAAGAACCTTCCCTTGTTTTAATAATTCTCCCACTACTGTCCTTTATTAGTGTCTGCGAAATAAAACGGGTAGTTTGCGTAGTCGTATTGTACAACAGGGAATCGGTCTCTATATTGTAAGCCGGATCTTTCAGGTGTACATTTTTTTTAAAATAAATATCTTTCAGATCGGTGTAATAAAATCCTTCCTTGCTCGTCAAAACGGATTTTTTGTTTACTACCGTGCCTCCGTTTTTATAAGTACCTACCTTGGTCTGCATATCATACTCCAGGTCCGGTGTAGTTAATGTGGCCTTCCCATCGGTTAGTTTTACGTTGCCATCCAAATAGGCCATTTTTTGACCGGACAAGTAGCGAAGATGGTTGGAGTAAATATGCGCCGTATCAGAATCATTGATATGAACTTTGCCCCAGGCTTCAAATACATTGGTTCTCGAGTTGATCACACAACTATCGCAATAAAATAAAGCCGTGCCCTGCCGCATTTTTACATCACCTGTTACAATGGTGAGTTTGGTGCTGTCATCAATCGTTTTAAAAGTAAGGTTGCGGGTATTACTGAGAATATGCACTTTTTTGGTAGTGTCTTCAACGGTTAGACCGGGAGTCTGCTGCGCATGAACAGCATAACTGCTCAACAGCAATATAAAGAGTATGAAAAAGAAAAATGATTTAACGTAATTCATTATCGGATCACCGAGGAATAGAATCTTTTATTGCCGGTGAAGTTAAGGCTCCACCTTTATCCTTTTTGCCAAAGACGGAAAGATTAACGTAGCGTTTGGGATGTGCACGAAGATCATCAATCAATATTTCCGCGCTTAGAACCGCATCATTGAGTTTATTATACAAAGCCCTGTCATTGATGAGGGCGCCCAATGTACCATCCTTGCTCGCTATTTTAGCGATGGTTGCTTTTAACAAACTTACGGTAGATTGAAGCGTGTCCATTGTCTGCTTCAGGTCAAGATTGGCTAACTTGTCCGTGAACCTTTTTGTATTACTCATGATAGCTGTAATACTGTCATTATTATTTTTAAGGTTGCCGGTTATGGAATTAACATTGTTGAGCGTTGAGGCCAAAGCGCCTTTTGCCGGATCCAATAATCTATTCAGCGAGTAACTCGCCATAGTAAGGTTGGCAATGGTCTGCTGAAGATTATTTTTAGCGCCGGCATCAAAAACGGTATTGAGATTGCCGAATACTTTATTAAGCGAATCTAATGCATTCCGGATCTTCGAAAGTGTAGGAGCCACTTCTGCTGTCAATCCACCAAAAAGCCCTTCATCAATGCGGGTGTTTAGCTTATCGCCATTCTTTAAATAAGTAGTCGCATCTCCTTTTTCAATAATGATATTGGCAGCCCCAAGTCCCACCAATGACGCATTAATATACGCAACCGAATTGGTGGGTATATTCACATCACGTGTAAGACTGATGGTTACTTTAATACCACTTACATTTTTGTCCGTTTCTTCCAGGGAGTATACAGTTCCTACAGTGAGCCCATTGATCTTTACCTCGTTTGATTTCACGAGTGATCCCAGTTTTGGGAAAACGGCATAAATTTTTTTGGTACTGTTGAAAAGGTCTTTCCCCTTTAGGTAATTAAAACCCAATATGAGCATTACTAATGCTATGATGGTTAGTATCCCTACTTTAGTTTCGTTGTTGATCTTCATAATTCCGGTTTCTTTTCCCAGCCGCCAAATTAACTAATTATTTTTAAACGCTTTAGTGCATTTTTACCATAAAAAAAGGATGAACCGGGATTCATCCTTTTTTCATAGCGGTGATGTCTTTTTAAGGACCGGCTATGGCGAAGTATTTATTGACCTGGATTCCACTCTTTGCTTATAAACAGTGAATGCATTAACGAGATCTCCTACTATCTCGTCCTGGCCCTGTTCGCTGTTGATATATTTTTCTTCCTCTTCATCGGTAATAAAGCCCAGTTCTACCAGAATGCTTGGCATACCGGTGGCCTGCAACACCCATATACCCGCATGATTTCTTTGTTTAACTCCACGGCTGAAACGACCGGATGCGGTGAATTCTTTTTCAACCAAATCAGCCAGGTTAAGACTTTTTTTGAAAAAATTTTGTGCGTAGATAAGCATCCTTGCTTTTTCCGCAGGATCAGATGGATCAGGAAGTTCAATCGTTAATGTTGAATCTATTTCACCGTACTCCTCGGCAGGCTTATTGTTTACAGCATTGACTTTTGCATCATTTTTCCCTACGGCCCATATATAGGTTTCAGTACCATGGGCGGGGTTGGGTGAAGTCCAATAACGATATTGCGGAATCTTGCGGGTTACCTTTCTTCTTTTTTTTCCTTTTCCTGTGTAGGAGGTTACTGATCTGCTGCCAATATACTCGCGGTGCCGGATATCCGGTGCTGCGTTGCAATGTAAGGCAATGAAAAGATCAGCACCTGATTCGTTGGCCAGATTGGCCCGGTACCTCAGTCCTTCATCTTTGGTTCTTTTATTACCGGCCATTACATCCGTCGTTCGGGTGTAAATAATTTTCAGATCGGGGAATTGCTCCTGCACGGCCTTTCCAAACTTTAACGATACGGCAAGACTTACATCAGCTTCATTTGAAAAATTACCTCTTGCCCCGGGATCTATACCTCCATGCCCCGGATCAATGATCAGTGTTTTAATCTGTGCTTTCGGTGGATTTTCCTTTTTATCATTAAATGAAAATAGAAAAATAGAAATACAAATAGGGAATAATACTAAGATGACTCGTTTCATCATGGGTGTTCCAGTTTTTTAAGTGGGTTATCCGAATCTTCACAAATTGTTTAGTTATGAAAGATTTACATTTGTCTCCACAGTATGAACGGACTGCGCAAATTTAGTTTAAAATCTTTTTGTACCAGAGCACTGCTTACTATTATTCTTTTCACTGTAACGTGGAATTCAATAGCACAACGTACTCCGGGAAAACAAATTGACAGTCTTTTAACAAAAAGGGCCGATACTATTAAGCCCCGCATCACAACCCAGCCCGTACTTGAGGACACTACCATCAATTCAGATACTATTCCGGGCAATGATTCCGTAACGGTGCAAAAGATAGATACTTTTTCTTTAAAGCTCTCCAAAGACACGTTAAGCTCTCCTTTGCATTATTATGCTGAAGATTCAGTGGTAGTCATGATAAAAAACAAAAAAATATTCCTGTATGGCAAGACAAAGACAGAGTATGAAGATATAACATTGACGGCTCCGCAAGTAAATATTGATCAGCAAACACAATTACTTTCCGCCATCAACAAAAAAGACAGTACCGGCGCCGTCGTGGAGGACGCTATTTTTGAACAGGGCGAAAACAAATTCACCAGCGATACGATCGTCTATAATTTCAAAACCCAGAAAGGCTTAACACAAAATACAATCACTCAATCAGGGGAGATGTTTGTCCATGGGGAATCGGTAAAAAAAATAGATCAGAATGTAACTTTTGTTAAACGGGGTTTTTTTACAACCTGTAACCTCGATGAACCGCATTTTGGTTTCAGGGCGAATAAATTGAAAGTGATCAATAAAAAACTGGCTATTTCCGGACCCACTCACCCTGAATTTGAAGGAGTGCCATTACCCGTTTATCTTCCGTTTGGATTTTTTCCGCTGAGCCAGGGCCGCAAGTCAGGCCTGCTGCCGCCACAGTTTGCCACCAATGAACAATTTGGTCTTGGCCTTGAAGGGCTGGGATATTACCAGGTGTTTAACCAGCACTGGGATACCAAGTTTTATGGCAATGTTTATTCGTATGGTGGTTGGTCGGCGAATATAAATCCCACTTATCGCAAACGATATCATTACAGCGGCTCTTTGAATTTTGGTTTACAAAAGACCAAGCGGAATTTTAAAGGTGACCCGGATTTTTATTCCAATAATAGTTATACCCTTACCTGGAGCCACCAGGCTGATAGCCGGGCCAGGCCGGGTACATCTTTTTCAGCTAATGTCAATTCGAGTTCCACCACATATAATCAAAACGTACCCAATAATGTTAACCTCAATTTTCAAAACCAGTTAAGTTCCTCCATCGCTTATTCAAAAACATGGGTGGATAAACCTTATAACCTGACCGTAAGCGCCAATCATAATCAGAACAACCAGACAAGATTGGTTAATCTGAATTTGCCCGACGTGGGTTTTACGGTTAGCACCATTTACCCGTTCCAGAAAAAAGAATCCGTAGGAAGCAAAAAATGGTATGAGCAATTGGGCATCGCCTATAATGGAAACTTCAGGAACCAGATTTCGTTTTATGATACTGCGTTTAAATTGCGTAACCTTATTGATACCCTACAGTGGGGTGCACAACATAATATTCCCATTACTTTATCATTGCCTCCGATTTTGGGAGGGGCGATCGTTGTGTCGCCAGGCGTCAGTTATTCCCAGGTTTGGATAGCGCAAAAATTTATTCGTAAATGGAACGGTACAAAAGTGGACACTACAATACAAAAAGGTTTTTTTGTTGATCAGCAAACTTCTTTCAGTTTGAGTTTCAATACAGCCATCTTTGGAACTTACCAGTTTAAAAATTCAAAGATTGTAGCTATTCGTCATGTTATCCGTCCTACGATAAGCGCTAATTATAAACCGGATCTCTCCAGCCGTTTTTATGATAGTGTACAGATAAACAATGCGGGTTATAAAATATGGGTTTCTCAATTACAGGGCGGTATTTACAGCGGTTATTCATCAGGAAGGAACGGCGGGCTTTCATTCCAATTGGATAATAACGTGGAGATGAAAGTGAAGAATAAAAAAGATTCTACCGGCGAAGAGCCAACTAAAAAGATCAGGTTAATTGATGGTTTCGGTGTTTCAACCAGCTATAATTTCCTGGCGGAAAAATTTAAGCTAAGCCCCTTTCAATTGTATTTCCGGACCAACCTGTTTGAAAAGATCAACATCAATGCAAGCGGTACATTAAATCCGTATGAAACCGATACCCTCGGTCAGAACATAGATAAGTATGTATGGGAAGCCGGTAGGTTTAGTCTTGGACGCCTTTCATCAGGAAGCGTTTCGATGTCTACCTCCTTCCAAAGCAAACCAAAAGATGAAAAAAAGGATAAAGAGAAAAAAGACCAGATGAACCAGGAAATGAATGATCCTGTACTGGCGGGAGACAAGCAACGTTTATTAGACTATATGCGACAGAATCCGGCTGAGTTTGTTGACTTTAATATACCGTGGCAGGTAAGCCTTTCTTATTCACTTTATTTCCAGGAACAGTTTAAACCGGATTATAGTGGTTTTACAAAGGTCGTAAGGTCCAGTGCCAATTTCAGCGGCAGTTTCAGCCTTACCCCTAAATGGAACTTTAGTGTAAATGGCTATTATGATTTTGATACCAAAAAATTGCAAACATTCACGATGTCGATAGCGAGGGAAATGCATTGCTGGCAAATGTCTATCAACGTAACACCGGTAGGACCTTATCGCTTTTTTAACTTCACTATCAGTCCCAAATCGGGTATACTGCAGGATCTGCGCATCAATCGCACCCGATCATTCTATACGGGATATTAATTATTATTTGTGCTGAACGTAATAATCTCTCATGATGGCAAATACTTTTTCGCGCAGTTCCGCAACGGTCATCGTACTATTAACCGGCACAGGTTCTAAATAATGCATCCTGATAGCAACCGGCCAGAAAAAGAAAGGTTTGCCAACGGGTAAAACTTTTGCCGTATTAAAAATTACTGTTGGTAAGATCGCTTTACCCGTGTCAATGGCTAACCTGAAAGCCCCATCATGAAATCGCTGTAGCGGCTCATTTGTTTTGTTTCTTGTTCCTTCCGGGTAAATACACATGTGAAGGCCCAGGTTCAGTACTTCTTTCATCTTGTTAAAACTGGATTTCCTGCTTTCCTCGCTTTTACGGTCTACCAATACGCTGCCTCTTGTATAAATCAGTCCAAAAACAGGGATTTTTGCCATTTCAACTTTAGCGATGGTTTTATTCGGAGGCCCCGGAATAAAGGGTGTAGTAATAGGAACATCCATAAAAGAATTATGGTTGCACACAACGATATAGTTCTTGCCATTTTCAAAATTCTCTTTCCCTTTTGCGTTGATGCGGGTGCCGGTGAATAAAAAAAATACCCGCATCCAAATGGCCGCGGAAGTTTGAAAAATTTTTGTCCGTTTTGGTTCTGGCCAAAGGCCCGCCAGGCCAATAGGAATAAAAGCAATTAACATCGTAGGCACAAAAACAATAATTGCCCAAAAAGCGAAAACTCTTCCTAATATATTTTTTATCACGTTACTGTTATTGAATATCGCTGAAGATTGTCTGTTTCAAACCCGGCCATTCATTTTTTAATACGCTGTAATAAATGGAAGTCCGGCGACGGTTATTCCACATTTGCATATGGCTGCGCAATATACCTTCTTCTATGCCGCCAACATTTTGTAAGCCTTTCCTCGCTCTTGCATTTTCCACATCGGTCTTGAATTCAACCCTTTCAAAATTCAATTCATCGAAAGCATATTTCATCATCGAGTACTTGGCATGGCGGTTAATGCCCGTACTGCGAAATTTGGTTCCCAGCCAGCTCCAGCCAATTTCCAATCTCTTATCGTTATAGGAAATATTTCCCATGCTGCTGCTGCCGGCGACAAGCCCAGTGCTTTTTTCAACAATGATAAACGGTCTTCTTGTCTCCGCTTTTTTATCATTAAATGCGATCTCCATCCATCTTTTTAATTGTTCTTTGTCGCCAAGATTGAATGAAAAATAATACCACATGTCTTCGTCTTGTGTTGCAATATCAAGGATGGTATCATAATCTTCTCCGGTTAAAGGCCGCAAAATAACTTTACTTGTTTCAAGTATCAGATCGTGTGGTATCATTAGTTTTTTATTTCAAATGAGAGATATTTAATACTCCCCTATATCAGTATGGGGTTAGAGACTCCAGTCTACCGGATCAATTCCTTTGCTGATAAGATAAGCATTTGCTTTCGAAAAATGCCTGCATCCGAAAAAACCGGCATAGGCCGAAAGGGGGGAAGGGTGAGCAGATTTTAAGATCAGGTGCTTTGTTTCGTCTATCAATATTTTTTTATCCTGGGCGAATTTCCCCCACAATAAAAAAACGAGGTGTTTATTGTGATCAGATATTTTTTTAATAACGGTATCGGTGAAGGTGGCCCAACCGATTTTTGAATGACTCATCGGTTCTCCCGCACGAACAGTCAATGATGCGTTTAATAAAAAAACTCCCTGTTCCGCCCATTTCGTCAGGTTGCCGTGACGGGGGATCTGCATGCCAATATCGTCCTGCAATTCTTTAAAAATATTCACCAGTGAAGGAGGGGGTGGCACGCCGTTTTGTACGGAAAAGCATAAGCCATGCGCCTGGTTGGGGCCATGGTAGGGATCTTGTCCTATGATCACTACTTTTATTTTATCAATGGGGGTTGTATTAAACGCATTAAAAATCAGACTGCCCGGGGGATAGATGGTCTTTCCCTGGGATTTTTCAGTTTTCAGGTGCAAGGGGATCTGCTGAAAATAAGGCTTGTCAAATTCCTGTTTCAATATTTCTTTCCACGATTCTTCTATTTTTACATCCATTGCTAACATTGGTTTGGCTGCAAGCTAAAAAAAATTATCTTTGCCGCCTCTTATTAAAAAGGCCCGGTAGCTCAGCTGAATAGAGCAATTGCCTTCTAAGCAATAGGTCATTGGTTTGAATCCAATCCGGGTCACTAAATTTAATGCGAGTCTTTCCTGGACTCGCATTTTTTTGTGCCTGCATTAATTCTTCTAATTTTTAAAACCGCTTTGAAAGAAAAAAGCAAATGAATTATTGAAGCTGCTGAATAAAATTATAAATTCAATTTATAATTCATTCAACGATTGAAAATGCGAACCTACTTTATCTCAGCTATACTGATGTCATTGACTATGATTACCTGTATTTCCGGTATATTGGCACAAAAAAAAGTAATCAAAAAACCTGCTGAAAACAAAACGGAGTCAAAAATCATCCTCGCCGATAACGAGTCGTCTGCCTACAACATCATTATACCGGTACATGCTACGCCGGATGAACTGAAGGCGGCAACCGTATTACAGGATTATCTGCTGCAAATATCAGGGGCGGCCTTGCCAATAATTGCGGCCAACAAGTCAAAGAGACCCTATGAAATTCTTATAGGACAAAATGAAAGACTTGACGAACTTTCTGCGGGCATTAACTATAAGGCTTTAAAGGAAGATGGCTTTGTGATAAGAACAGATTCATTACGGTTGATCATTGCCGGAGGAAATGAAAAGGGTTCTTTATATGGCGTGTATTCTTTCCTGGAAAAATATTTAGGGTGCAGGATGTATAGCCCTAAAGTAAAAATCATTCCGCATCAAAAGCAGATCATATTGGAAAAGATCAATGACCAGCAGGTTCCGGTGATCGGCTTCCGCGATACACATTACCGGACCACCTGGGATGCTGAATATACTGACTGGCACAAGTTGGATCACGATCCGCATGGCGCACGCACGGACTGGGGAATGTGGGTGCATACCTTTAATGAACTCGTGTCACCACAGATCTATTTTCAGTCGCATCCCGAATACTTCGCGATGGTAAAAGGCAAACGGTTGCCGACACAGCTATGTCTTTCAAATCCTGCAGTGCTTGAATTGACTGTTCAGAATTTAAGAAAGAAAATCGCACAGAATCCTTCCGCCAAATACTGGTCGGTGAGCCAGAACGATAACAGGGATTACTGTACCTGTGATATCTGCAAGGGAATGGATGATCGTGAAGGATCTCCTTCCGGCTCCATTATCAATTTTGTGAACAAAGTAGCGGATCAGTTTCCTGATAAAATGATCTCGACACTGGCTTATGAATATGGACGTCATGCTCCGAAAACGCTGAAGCCGCGTGATAATGTAAACATCATGCTTTGCAGCATTGAAGCTTACCGTGATAAGCCCATCAAAGAAGATACATCAAGCGCGGCATTTGTAAAAGATGTTCAGGATTGGGGTAAGATCGCCAAAGACATTATCGTATGGGACTATGTAATTCAGTTCAATCATTTACTGAGCCCTTTCCCCAATCTCCAGGTACTGCAGCCAAATCTGCAGTTCTTTGCAGAGAATGGCGTGAATGCGATGTTCGAGCAGGGTAATCGCGAAGTGGGAGGTGAATTCGCTGCACTGCGTTCATATCTTATTTCAAAATTACTATGGGATTCTTATCTCAATATCGATTCCGTGATGAATGATTTTTTGTTTGGATATTATGGCGCGGCGGGAAAACCTGTTCGTGAATATATCGACAGGATGCGTGAAGAATTAATAAAAGGGGGTAAACCACTTCGGATTTTTGGTTCTCCCAACGAAGCCTCGGAAACTTATCTTACACCTGCACTTATGGCGAAATATAATGAGCTTTTTGATGAAGCTGAAAAACTGGTTGCAAGTTCACCGGAAATATTGGAAAGGGTTCGGTTTGCAAGGCTTCCATTAATGTATGCTACCATGGAACAGGCGAAGAAAAATTTTACGGGAGAAAATGGATTATTTGAAAAGGTCGATGGTAAATGGGAAGCGAAAATAAAGATCAGGAATATGGTTGACGAATTTACCGACCTGTGCATACGTGAAGGAGTAACACAAGTAAAAGAATGGAGTACTTCTCCTGAAGAATATCGTTCAGCCATGTACCGGATTTATTCGCAGGGGATGAAGGAACATTTGGCCTATGGTAAAAAAATAATAATGATTAGTCCCGATACGTCTGATATTAACGCCGAGAAACTCAAAATGCTGACAGATGGAAAAAGGGGAAGTCATGACTATGATAATAACTGGGTAAATTTTGCGGGTAAAGACCTGGAAGTGGTGATAGACCTTAATGAAGTGAAGAAAGTCAGGAAAATCGGGTCGGGGTATTACCAGTTAGGATTTTGGTTACGATTGCTCCCAACCAACGTGGAATATTACACTTCAATGGATGGAAAGAATTTTGATTTAGTGGCGAATATTCCTAATACGCTTCCAATAGATCAATACGGAGGATTTCTTCGTGAGTTTAACGCCGAATTTGCTCCACGGGAAGCAAGGTATATAAAAGTACATGCGCATAGCATGGGAAATACGCCGGGCTGGCATCCCGGCGCCGGTCGTCCCGCACGTATGCTGGTGGATGAGATTGTTGTGGAATGATAACGAATTTCTCTTTTTAAAGAATAGCTAAAGAACAAACACGATGTCGTGTATGCAACGCACTAATTGATAAATAATAAAATGATATGATGCCATCTCCCGCATTGAAATCAACTTCCTCCGTCCGGATTGCTTCCATTGATATCGTTCGTGCCCTGACAATGGTACTGATGATCTTTGTTAACGACCTTTGGTCATTAAAAGATATTCCTGAATGGCTGGAGCATGTAAAGCCCGGTGAAGATGGAATTGGTTTGGCGGATGTGGTTTTTCCCGCTTTCCTGTTTATTGTTGGATTATCACTTCCATTCGCTATAGAGAACCGGAGAAAAAAAGGCGACACGGAATGGCAACTGGTTATGCATGTACTTTTGAGAACAATAGCCCTCCTGGTCATGGGAGTGTTCCTCGTCAATGGCGAAACCATCAATAAAGCAGCGACAGGTACGCTTGGCAACGTTTGGTATCCCTTATCCTGTTTATCCTTTATCCTTATTTGGAACAGCTATTCAAAACATACAAAAAAGTATCTCGTATATATCTTAAAAGCAATTGGAATAGTAACGCTGATTATTCTGGCTTATGTTTACCGGGGTGGAGAAGATGGAAAGGAAGAACCCTTTGCTCCTCATTGGTGGGGAATACTGGGACTTATCGGTTGGTCTTATCTTGCCGCCGGGCTTGTCACTGTGTTTTCAAAAAATATTTTTTGGATAATACTTGGCGCCTGGATATTTTTTTGTGTACTGAGCATGGTATATAAGGCCGGGTATATTCCCCACGACAGCATTGTTTCGGTTATTCCGGGTGCAATCCTTGGAGGAACATTAACCGGATTGACGATGGGAGGAGTATTAACATCGGTTGTGTTCTGGTATTTCAGAAATAAGAATGATAACCGCACTATGACAATGGTATTCCTTGCATTTTCAGCATTGCTAATCGTTTTATCAATTATTACACGACCTTATTGGAAACTGGCAAAGCTGGGCGCTACGCCGGCATGGTTGTTCCTATGCAGTGCTTTTACACTGGTTACATTTATGGTCATCTATTGGATTGCGGATGTAAAGGGTAAAGCCGGTTGGTTCAAATTCATTAAGCCTGCGGGAACCGATACCTTACTTTGCTACCTCGTTCCTTATTTTGTATATGCCATACTTCACGCAATCCATTTTCATTGGCCGGATGCAATCATTACGGGACCTGTTGGGCTATTAAAATCCTTATTGCTCGCCTTGCTTTGTGTATTTATTACCGGCAGACTTAATAAAGCCGGAGTGCGGCTCAAATTGTAGATATTTCATTCTTTTTTAATACTGATAAAGGAGGCAGGGAAAGGAGAGTTTTCTGATCTGTCTCCCTCTTCAAATCATGCCGGGAAATATGTATCAACAGCTTTATCTAAATAACAAATTGTTTGTATCGGGAACTTCCATTTTAATCTTTATTTATTTCCCATAGCCTAATTTAGCAGGTGACATTTACTTTGCAAGAGAAAAACAAACAGCTATCATGTATCAATGGAAATACCGGCCTCTCATCATCTCAGCTGTTTTTTTTGCCATAAGTCTTCGGGTTGTTGCACAAAACGAGAATGAGAAGAAAGAATCTCTCGACAGTATGCTGCTGAGGCAGAAAGGTATTATCGGTCAGTTGGCAAAAAACCTGGTAACGGATACCCTGAAGGAAACCAACAGTTCTTTGCAAAGAAATGATTTGCCTTTTCAGAAATATAGCGGAAAGGTGATACGAAATATAACAATTCAAACACTTGAATTTGGCGTTCCTATCACCGATACATCTCAACGAACAACGGTTAAACTGAAACGATTGGCCAATAAACTGCATCACGATACCAGGGAATATGTTATCCGCAATAATTTATTTTTTTCAAAGGGGGAAATATTGTCCCCTTATTTGCTCGGCGACAATGAAAAACATTTGCGCGACCTTCCATTTTTGCTCGATGCTAAAATAAGGGTCATTCCAGTTAACGGAAGCAAAGATTCAGTCGATATACTTGTCCTTTCCAAGGATGTCCTTTCTATTGGCGGCAGTTTCAGGATTCACAGTTCCAAAAGTTTATCCCTGGCACTGAGTGAAGACAATTTTGGGGGTTGGGGAGATGAAATAGAAATCAAAGGATTGATAGATGCGGACCGTTCAAAGAAATTGGGTTACGGATTTGAATATAGCAAACGAAATATGGGCGGAAGCTTTGTAAATGCGTCCATTGGTTTTCTCAGTTACAATAAGGCATTCAGTACGGGGGAAAGGGAAGAGGATAATGCCTACCTGAGGATCACAAGACCATTGGTCAACCGGTTTATGAAATGGACCTATGGTGCGGAAATGGAATGGCATAAAGCCAATAATTATTATCGGGAAGATTCTTTATACCAGCAGAACTTCAAATACAAATACAATATTGCTGATACATGGGGTGCCTGGAACCTGGATGCGGATAAAACAGATGGTAATAGCAATACAGCCCGTTCACGGCGGTTAATCGGGCTGCGTGTTTTGCATCAGAATTTTTTTGACAAGCCTTTAAAATACACTAATGACTATTTCTATGCCTATGCGGACAAGCAAGCTGTATTGGGTGATTTTTCCTTGTTCAGGCAAAACTTTTACAGGACAAGATACATTTATGGATTTGGTAGAAACGAAGACGTTCCCGAAGGTATGGAAGCATCCCTGACGGCGGGCTGGACAAAAATAGACGGACGTGAAAGGGCTTATACCGGTATAAATTTCAGCCGCTATTTTTTTACTCCCAACCGTGATTACCTTAATTTTTCTATCGGGTCCGGGGGCTACCTCTACAAAAACAAATTTGAAGATATAGACCTGTTGTCAAAAGTCGATTTTTTTACCAGGCTTCATCAATGGAAAAGAAATTGGAAACAACGTTTCTTTTTAGGCTCGAGTGTTTCCAGGCAGTTTAAAAATTTATTGAGCGAACCATTGAAAGTGGAAAGTGACTATGGCCTGGGTGGCTTCAGAAACAATTCACAACCTGGTAATTTTCGCCTCGCAGTAAAAGGAGAGTCGGTTTTCTACAGCCCCTGGTCGGTACTGTTGTTTCGCTTTGCACCCTTTGTTTTTGTTAATTCAGCGGTCTTCCATGAGAGGGTAGATAGTAGTACCCGGTATAATTCAAAATTATATTCTTCCATCGGCGCAGGGGTAAGAATACGTAATGAAAGCCTGATCTTTGGCACTATTGAGTTTAAAGGCATGTATTTTCCGCGTAAAAATTTCTTTAACGAAAGCTGGCGTTTTGAAGCAAGAAGCAATATCCGTTTCAAATACAATCAGCAATTCATAAAGCGGCCGGAGTTTATCAAAGTAAATTAGGTGTGTGGCCACAGATGAACACCGACAGACACAGATATGATTCTCTGTGTTAATTTGTGTTCATCTCTGGCTAAAAAAAAATAGGCATCAGTTCAATTTTTATTCTTCCCGCGGCAATCGAAAACTATCGAGAAACACGTTTACCTTACTTGTCTCATTCAGCGATCCTTTTGCATATACATAAAGAACACCGATAAATTTTCCGTCCGTCCATGCTTTTAGTTTCCATTCATCACCTGTTTTATCTTTCCAGTAATCGGTAATGCCACGGGTGTTTTCTTTTCCTTCAAGCCGATGGCCTTTACCATAGCCAACTGCGGAATTGATCTCAAAATTTTTTTTCAAAAAATCAAGGTAACCGACCGTAAGATCTTCGGCTTGCTGAATATCTTCTATCTTGTCTTTTAGTTTTACGCAAATAATACCGTAGGTCAGAGAGTCTGCCGCCCGGCAATCACCCGTGTACACTTTCGAAGAATCATCGCTGAATGACAGATCAAACTCAGAAGGTTTGCAAAAAAAATAAGCGGAGCAGCCGGAATCGCCAATAGAATATTTTTTTAACGATTGCGCAAATGAACAATGCCCAAAGCCACAAATAAAGAGAAGCAGCATTGATTTATTCATATGAGATATTTTTTTAAGGATAAACGGATCCCGGGAACGGTTTATGCGGATAGTTTGTATTTAAGTTAATCATTTACTTTTGGGCCACAATAATCACTATGAGTAAAATCTTTAATTACGGGACGGATCAGTTAACAGTTGAAAAAACGATTGCCATCGCTTCCGGTAAAATAAAAGCTGTTTTAAATGAACAAGCTATACAGAAAATAAAAGCCAGCCAGGAACATGTTCAGCAAATAGTAAAGGCTAATAAAACGGTGTACGGTATCAACACCGGCTTTGGCATTTTGGCCAATACACCTATTTCTGAAGAAGACACAGCTACCTTACAATACAAAATATTGCAAAGCCATAGTGTAGGAGTAGGCGATCCGATACCGGCGGAAGTGGCGAAGATCATGATGATCACCAAAGTGCATGCACTGGCCCAGGGCTTTAGTGGCGTACAGCTTTCCACGCTGGAACGAATTATCTGGCATATAGAAAATGATGTGATACCCCTGGTACCGGAGAAGGGTAGCGTAGGAGCCAGTGGTGACCTTGCTCCACTGGCACATTTATTTTTGCCGCTGATTGGATTGGGAAAAGTTTTTGCCAACGATGGGCATGGATCAATACCAGTAAATTCAAGCGAAGTATTAAAGGAAAAAGGATTGGAGCCCATTCAACTCGGCCCAAAAGAAGGATTAGCATTGATCAACGGCACTCAATTCATTTTATCCTTTGCCGTGAAAGCCGTGCAGCGGATGCACAATTGCCTGGAAGCGGCAGATATCATCGGCGCCATGAGCCTCGAAGCATTGACCGGTACCAAAGCTCCCTTTGATGAGCGGTTGCATGTGTTAAGACCTTTCAAAGGAAATAAGTTAGTTGCGCAACGTTTGCGGCTGTTATTGCATGATTCTGATATTATGCAAAGCCATATTGATTGCGGTCGTGTGCAGGATCCTTATTCATTGCGTTGCATGCCGCAGGTACATGGCGCATCAAGAAATGCCTGGTTGCATTTAAAGGAACTCACCGAAATAGAATTGAATGCGGTAACTGATAATCCCATCATATTGGGGCCTGATGATACGATCAGTGGCGGCAACTTTCATGGACAACCATTAGCACTACCCTTAGATTATGCCTGCTTCGCTTCCGCGGAAATTGGTAATATTTCCGATCGCCGCTGTTATTTACTACTTGAAGGAAAGTGGGGATTGCCGATGCTATTGATGAAAAATGTGGGTTTGAACAGTGGTTTTATGATTCCCCAATACACCACCGCTGCCCTGGTAACAGAAAATAAAACACTTTGCTTTCCCGCCAGTGCAGATAGTATTCCCACATCATTGGGACAGGAAGATCATGTAAGTATGGGCAGCATCAGCGGAAGAAAACTGAACCAGGTATTGGATAACCTGGAATTCATTCTGGCCATCGAATTATTAAGTGCATCACAAGCTATTGAGTTTCGTCGTCCGCATAAAAGCAGTGAAATACTGGAATTCGCCCATGAGTATGTAAGAAGCTTTGTTGGCTTCGCTGAAGAGGACAGAATATTTGCAGATGATATTAATAAAGTGGCGGGTTTTATTAAGGATTTTTCCTTTGTAGAGAAAGTGAATGAGTTTGCCGGGGAAAAAAGTATATACCTGAATAAGGATTTTGAAGGCTTTAATGCTATATGAAACCGGATTGCCGGGAAAGCGCTGGATTTATAAGATGATAATCCCACTTATCCCAATAATCCAATAAATCCCGGTTCAGACTCCCTTAACATACCAATTTGTTAATTCCTTGTATTTCCGGCCTGTTTTAGTAATCTTTTTAAACCAGCTTGAGTAAATTCGGTCTGTAATTAAAACCGTCAGTATATGAAATCAATAATTTTACGCTCCTTTTGCATCGCCACAATAGCCTTGTTATTCACCCAGGATATGCAGGCACAACGAGGCCGCGGTCATTACCGAAATTATGGTTACGGCCCTTATCGCGGTCAGCGGGTTGGCTATATCGGAGGACCCCGGTATATTGTTCCGTACAGAGGTATCAGCTTTCATTATTCCAATGGATATTACTATCGTCCTTACGGTAGTTATTTCCGGGTTGTTGCTCCACCTATCGGCATCAGCATTAATATACTCCCACGTGGTTACCGAAGGGTATACGCTGGTGATGTTCCTTACTATTATTACGGCGGTGCTTATTATCGCCCCGGAAGCAGGCCTGATCAATACGAAGTAGTGGATGCTCCTTTAGGTGCATCGGTACCCGAACTTCCCAATGGAGCCAAAGTGGTTGTGATCAATGAACAAAAATATTATGAGCTGGACGGCACGTATTATAAAGAAGAGATAAAAGATAATGATGAGATATGGTACACGGTAGTAGGCAAAAATGGTAAGATCAATACGGATGAAGAATACACGGATAATGGCCCGCTAGAAGGGGATATTGTTAATGAATTGCCTGCAGGTTCAAAAACGGTTACATTAAACGGAAACAAATATTATGTTTCACCGGATGATGTGTACTATGAAGAAACAGCCGGCCCCAACAATACTATCCGTTACAAGGTAGTAGGAAAATAGTCTCACTTGCTTTTATTATGAATATTTCAATTGCCCCTGCAAATGCGGGGGCTTTTTTATGACCACCCTTCTTGCAAAGCGAAGCTCGGAACGGTGAATCCGTAAAAAAAACCGGTTTCCTGGATGGCAAACCGGTTTTGATTAATTACGTAATATCAGCCTTGTTATAAACAGGCTTATTAATGGCCGTTATTTTTTCAAACGCTGGTACACTTCAACGCCTTTGCCGGCGCTGCCATAATCCGTAGTTTGGGTGAAGCCATCCGTGCCGTTCATTTCAATATTAATATCAAAATCGTGTCCCCTGACTTCTGAATAGGTGGAGGCTATCATTGATTCTTTCACCTTATTGGGCCCGACCATTTCAAATTTTCCAAAGCCTATGCCGGTGTGAGTTTTTTTCAATGAATCCTGCCAGGTATTACCCCAAATGCACTGCCCGGCATAATAGGTTTTATATTCTACACCCTGATTGACTACCGTGTCAGTTCCTTTAATTTCTAAACGTTTTACCAGCTTCCAGGCTCCGTCTAAGGGAGATTTGCTTTCTGTTCCCGCGGCATCATACTCTTCCGTCAGCTTAAATTTCTGATTACCGGATTGTATTTCAGGAATTACCTGTTTGTATCCTTTAGCTGTTTTTTCAATCAATACAGTGAATGATCCCGGGCTGTCATTTTTGCTGGAATCAGAAGCGTTGTAGATTACATTTTCTGTTACTGTATCGCCATTGACAGTATATGATCCGATACCAAAAGAGCTGATAGAATCAGGCGAATTGACATTGGCATACATCATGTAATCGTCAGTGTAAATTTTCATTTGTTGAAGAGAGGTATACGTGGTGTCCAGGCTATCACTTTTTACGTTTTGCGATAACATTTTGTAGGCGCCGGCCATGCTAAGGGTTTCTTTCTTTTGCGGGCTGTTACAGCCAATAACAATAGCAGCCAGCAACAGGGCTGCGAAAACAAGTTTCATGTGTTTTAAAATTTATAGTAATTAATAAGAGGCGTTGAAAGAAGGGACTGGACGTCTTCAACAAGGGGTGTACATCGTCGTTCTATAAGCTGGGGCAGCTCTAAAGTAGAATAATAATAGCAGAAAAGCCTCAGGGGCCATATATATTTTCCGGTATATGCATTCTTTCAATCAAATCTGCATAAGGATTATGTCATGCTTAATGCCGATTCCAATGCCAGGTTCATCATGGGCAGCAATGCCTTTTCTCTTGCCTCCGCAGAGATCCGTTCATGAGTAGGAATGATATCGGAAACAGTCAGCAGGGTAGCTGCCGTCTTGCCCAGGTATTGTGCATTCGCGAATAAAGCAAACGATTCCATTTCAACTGCAAGGCAACGATGCTTTACAGCAATAGAAGGAATAGACGGATCCTTGCGATAGAAAATATCACTTGAGTGAATAGGGCAGGAGATTACCGGAGTCTTTAATTTTTTTGCCGTTTCATCAATAGCAGCAAAAGCTTTCCCCTGTTGCGATATACTGTTACCCTCTATACCCCATGCATACTGTGCAAAGGTGGATTCGCTGACTGCTTCGCTCACATTCAGCAGGTCAAACAATTTCAGATCTGTGCTATAAGCGCCACAGGTGCCAATCCGGACAATACAATCCACATTGTATTGGGTGTACAATTCATAGGAATAAATACCAATAGAAGGACAGCCCATACCGCTGGCGCCGATGGACAGATGAATGTCTTTATACACACCGGTAAAAAAATAAATATTCCGGGTCTGGCTCACCAGTTTAACATCCTGTAAAAAATGATCCGCCATGTATTTTGCACGGAGCGGATCACCGGGCATCAATACTATAGGAGCAATTTCGCCGGGTTGAGCGCTGATATGGATACTCATGTGGTTAATGGTTATAGTGTTGAAGATATTATTTTAAAATAGAAAAGCAATCGGGCATGATCTAGACCTCACCTAACCTCTCCAAAGGAGAGGAACCACGCACAGCCCACGCTTATCGGAGATATTGATAATCTTCGGAGTCTTCGAAAATCCTGAGTAGAAGGCATCACCTAACCTCTCCAAAGGAGTGGAACCACGCACAGCCCACGATTATCGGAGATGCTGATAATTTTTGGAGTCTTTGAAAATGCTAAGTAGACATATAAATTGATGTGGTAGTTATATAGTTTGGTTTTGCAATGCAGCACCGCTCCCTCTCTTTTGGAGAGGGAGGGAGGAGGGTGAGGCCGTATCAGGCCGTATCTTCGCATATACAATTCCAAATTAATACACCTTCATATGACAACGATTGAAAAAAGATATGATGCGGTTAAATACAAAACCCCAACCGGTAGCAAACTCAGCTGCAAAGGCTGGATACAGGAAGCGGCATTACGCATGTTGCTCAACAATCTCAATCCCGAAGTAGCCGAGCGCCCTGATGATCTGATCGTCTATGGTGGAAGAGGCAAAGCCGCCAGGAATTTTGAAGCTCTCGACAATATCATTGCCGCTTTAAAGATTTTGGAAAACGATGAATCACTTCTTATTCAATCGGGCAAACCTGTTGGGATATTAAAAACACATAAAGACGCACCAAGGGTTTTGATCAGCAACTCGCAACTCGTTCCCAACTGGGCCAACTGGAAACATTTTGATGAACTGGAAAAAAAAGGATTGATGATGTATGGGCAGATGACGGCTGGCTCCTGGATCTATATCGGTTCGCAGGGAATAGTGCAAGGCACTTACGAAACATACGCTGCGGCTGCCAGTAAACATTTTGATGGAACATTGAAAGGGACATTGAATGTAACCGCCGGTCTGGGTGGTATGGGTGGTGCACAACCATTAGCAATCACGATGAACGAAGGAGTGGCTCTTATCGCTGAAGTAGAAGAATGGCGGATTGACAAACGTATTGAAACAAAATATCTCGATGAAAAACATACCAGTATCGATGAGGCTATCAATGCGGCCATTCATTACCGAAGAGAGGGAGAAGCGAAAAGCATTGGCGTGTTGTGTAATGCCGTGCATCTTCTCGACAGATTAATACAACGTGATGTTATCCCCGATACGCTGACCGACCAAACGAGTGCCCACGATCCGCTCATCGGTTATATACCACATACATTAAGCAACGAACAAGCCAATGTATTAAGAGAACAAAACCCTGAGCATTATCTTCAGCTTAGTTATGAAAGTATGCACCTGCATGTACAACTCATGCTGGAACTGATGGACAAAGGAGCTATCACTTTTGACTATGGCAATAATATAAGGGCGAGGGCGGAGGAATTCGAAAAGCAACACCCGGGTTCAAAGACACAGGTTCCCAACTACAAGCCCGGAAGATGTTTCGATTTTCCTGGCTTTGTTCCGGCCTACATCAGGCCATTATTCTGTGAAGGAAAAGGGCCTTTCAGATGGGCGGCCTTGAGTGGTGATCCCAATGATATAGCTGTTACCGATGAAGTTATCATGAACATGTTTCCCGATAACAAAGGCATGCTACGCTGGATGAAAATGGCCAAAGAAAAAATCGCTTTCCAGGGATTGCCCGCCAGGATATGCTGGTTGGGACAAGGTGAAAGAGAGAAGGCCGGTCTCGCTTTTAACGAAATAGTGCGGTCAGGAAGGGTGAAAGCTCCTATTGTTATCGGCCGCGATCATTTAGATACCGGTTCTGTTGCATCACCTAACAGGGAAACCGAAGCCATGTTGGACGGAAGCGATGCCGTTGCAGATTGGCCTATATTAAATGCACTCGTCAATACAGCAGGTGGCGCCAGTTGGGTAAGCCTGCATCATGGTGGTGGAGTTGGGATGGGATATAGTATACATGCAGGTATGGTTATAGTGGCCGATGGAACGGATGATGCGGAACAACGATTGAAAAGAGTATTAAGAAATGATCCGGGAATGGGAGTCATCCGACATGCGGATGCGGGATATGAAGTGGCAAAGGAAACCGCTGCATCAAATGGTTTAGATTTGAAAGAGCGATTGAAATAATATTCAATAATGAACAAGGAACGTTGAATATCGAAGGCTACTAAATTTCATCATTCATTATTCCTTGTTCGATATTCATTATTCGTGGGAGTTGCAAAATAGCCTACCTTCAGGAACTTGAATGGCAGGGCTGATAATGGCTGAGAGAGAACTCGCATAAATAGATGGGCATCTAAGAGTTGTTATTTTTTTTGAACTAATATTTAAAACGTCTTTGCTTAAGTCTGTTTACATAAAAAAAATTGCTTCCGTTTTTTTAATCGTTGTATTTGCTTTAAGCATCACGCCTAAAAAATACCTGCATGATATGTTTGCAAAACATATAGACTGCAGGTATGAAAAGAGCAGTACAAAGACTTACCAGTTGACCAGTTCAGGATTTAATTGCAATTGTGACAATCTTGTAGCTGAATCAAGTTTTGTAATAGCGCAGCCTGTTTTTTCTTTTCCCGTATTCAATTACTTTTCTGCTCACCTTACTGCCAATATTTCCTTCTCATCCGTTCCCGGAATATATTCATCTCTTCGTGGCCCGCCGGTAAATATTTAGTTGGACAAAAAGGTATTCATACCTCCAGCATTTTATTTTTTTTAAAAATAAATATTTCCGTGAACATGCCTGTTGCACTAAAAAAAGCAATTCCTGTATTTGTGTGGCTGTCGGCTATTTTGTTTAGCCATAAAATGGCTGCGCAAACGGATAGTACGGCTACGGATTCGATGCTGCTTAAACAGATCGAACTGCAAATGCAGGCGACTACCCCTGCGGCTCTGCCGCAAACCCGGTCCGGTATATCCGCTAATCCTGATATTGGTGTAGTGGCCGATTTCCGGGCTTCCTATACCAGCCAGGGTAAGAAGAATCTTGATATGTACCTCAATGAAACAGAAGTATCCTTTCAATCGGTGGTTGATCCTTATATAAGAGCTGATTTCTTTATGACATTCGGACGAGACCCTGTTACTCACAAGTACGGAGTAGCAGTAGAAGAAGGTTACCTTACCACGCTTTCATTGCCGGCGAAATTGCAGTTGAAAGCAGGCAAGTTCAGGGAAGCCGCCGGTAAAATCAATGCCCTGCATCCTCATGCATTACCCTTTATTGATATGCCCAATGCATTTGTAAATTATTTTGGAGAAGAAGGCCTGAATGATGAAGGCGTTTCATTGAGCTGGCTGGTTCCCAATAAAAAATTTTACCAGGAGTTAATTTTCCAGGTTACATCCGGTACGGAAGAATCCCCAACTTTTTATCGTGGTGATAACAATCATTTTCTTTATCTCGGTCATTTGAAAAACTCTTTTACGGTTTCTGACGATGCCACATTGGAAATTGGATTGACAGCGATAACGGGGCCCAATGATTCATCCCGTACTACCAATATGGGAACGGCTGATATAACGTATAAATGGAAACCACTCCGTTTAAATACGTATAAATCACTTACCTGGCAAAGTGAATTTTTTTATAATAATGCCAAATACGCACCGGGTAAGGAGAGAAACAGTTTCGGGTTGTATTCTTTCCTCGAATACCAGATAGCGAAACGCTGGTTTTTAACGGGAAGATATGATTATGCGGAAAACCCTATTAACAGGGCGATCGTCGACAAAGCATATTCATTGAGTGCAGGGTGGCTCGCCACCGAATTTCAGAAAATAGAATTCCAGGGAAAGCTAACCGATGCCAATGTTCAGCCGGACTATGGCCAGTTTTGGTTACGCTGGATCTTTGTCATTGGGGCACATGGTGCCCATCAATATTAAAAGAATCATTTATAACAGGTAAATAAATAAAGACAATGAAAAAAATAATTTCAATATTCGTACCGCTCCTGATCATTATTTTAAATGCGGATGCAGGCGCTGTAAAAGTTGTAACAACTACGATGGACATGCGGAGCATTGCGGAAATAATCGGGGGTAATAAGGTATCCGTACAATCTATCGCGACGGGTTATCAGAATCCCCACTTCGTTGATCCAAAGCCGAGTTATATCATCAGCCTTTCCAATGCCGATCTTTTTGTAACGGTAGGACTTGATCTGGAAACAGGCTGGTCGCCACAGTTATTGTCCAGTTCAAGAAATTCTAAAATTCAAAAAGGGTCGCCTGGTTATGTAGATGCATCGGAAGGAGTGGGCCTATTGCAGGTGCCGTCTACAGTAAACAGGGGAGAAGGAGATATTCATATTTACGGCAATCCGCACTACTGGCTGGATCCTTTGAATGGAAAAGTAATCGCCCGCAATATTGCCAATGGACTCGAAAGAGTTGACCCGGCCAACAAAACATTTTATGAAGCCAACCTGGCTGCCTTCAATGCGAAAATTGATTTGAAAATGAAAGACTGGGCCGCTAAAATGGTTCCTTATAGCGGAAGCAAGATCATTGCTTATCACAATGAATGGGTTTACTTTGAAAAAAGATTTGGCTTGCAGATCGTAGACTTTATGGAGCCCAAACCCGGCATTCCACCATCGCCCTCTCAATTAGTAAAAGTGATCAAAGAGGTTAGCGCCAATCATATAAAAGTAATCATTTCATCACCCTATTTTACTACGTCTTCGTCCGATGTTGTGGCCAAGCAAACAGGTGTAAAAGAATTAACACTGGCGACATCAGTAGCGGCATTCACCAGCATAAAAAATTATTTTGATCTTTTTGATTATAACATTGACCAATTAACAGCTGTACTTAAACAATGATGAATTTATTGACCATACGGATGAAGGAACCATTAATTTATTTGAACCACACAGGCACATAGAAACATAGGCTTTCACCTGGAAATCTATGTGTTTGCAACTATGGTGTGCTATGTGACTATGTGGTTCCATTTCAAAGTTGTTATATACGCATAATCAGAAGGAATCTTATTATTTATGTTAGTACTTAAACCTGTTTAGTATGTTTGAAATGTTTCAGTTGCCATTCATGGTGCAAGCCTTTGCAGCCGCGGTTATTACCGGTATCCTGTTATCGTATCTGGGTGTTCACGTGGTGGGAAGAGGAATTGTTTTTGTTGATCTCGCCCTCGGGCAGATATCTTCACTTGGTGTGGCCTTCGCGGCCTTTATCGGAACGGGTGTCACTTCCATACCGCTGATATTTACTTTATCGGGCGCACTGCTCATGTCATTTATTAACATACGGGATAAACGTCTGAAGCAGGAAGCCATTATTGGAATATTATACGCATTTACCTCCGCATTAACAGTATTATTGATTTCAAAAACGGCCCATGGCGATTCTGATATACAGGAAGTGCTTTTTGGAAATATCTTATCGGTAAGTTGGCAGCAGATCACCGCCATCGGCATTGTAGCCGGCGCTATCCTGCTGCTTCAATTTATTTTCTTCCGGAAATTTATTGGTTTAACGGAATCATTTGAAAATGGAGTCAACCACCTGATCGGCATCTTCAATATCTGGAATTTTCTTTTTTATATTTCCATTGGCCTGGCCATTGTTTTTGCCGTTAAGATCAATGGTGTGATTCCTGTATTTTCTTACCTCATCATTCCGGCGGTATCAGCCATTATGCTCACCAAAAATAAAACCGTTGTTTTTATTATCGCCCTCGTCATCAGCATACTTGGCGGTTTCTTCGGATTGAACTTTTCTTTTCACTACGATTTTCCCGCGGGCTCATCCATCGTAGTAGTATTGGGCGGCATTTTTCTGCTGGTATCCGTTTACAGGATCATCAGGGGCATAACGGATAAAAAGCAAATAACAAATAGCTGAGAAGACAGTTGTTTGTCACCTCTTTGCTTATTGCACTTTTCAAAATTTTATGCCGTAAATGATTTCACTCATAATATCCTGTAACTTTAGTCATCACGCTAATGATAAATAAGTCAATATGAAAAAAGACATCAACGAAAATGTTTCTGCGCCGGGTACTCAAAATGAAAACTCCCCAAACATTCCTTTCAAAGGCAACTCTATCAGCCGGCGAAAGTTTGTGGGTATGGCGGCTACTTCGGCCGCGGCCTTTACCATTCTTCCAAGACATGTACTCGGCGGAAAAGGTTTTGTAGCGCCGAGCGATAAGATCACCGTAGGCTATATCGGTACAGGCACACAGGGAATAAGAGAATTGTTACCCATGCTTGCGGTACCGGAAATACAGGTCATCGCGGTTTGTGATCCCAACAAAGAAGCAAGAGGGTACAAGGACTGGAGTAAAGATGGATTGAAGAATGAGATTCGCAAGACCATTCAAAAATCCGATTGGGAACCGGGTGGCGATAATAGCATTCCGGGTGGAAGAGATAACGGAAAGTCGATCGTTGATAACTATTATGCCAATGTACATCCTGAATTAAAATATAAAGGTTGTAACGCATATGCGGATGTTCGTGAACTGCTGGATAAAGAAAAAGATCTCAATGCCGTAAAAATATTGACGCCCGATCACCTGCATGGTATTATTTCTATGGCTGCCTTAAAAAGAGGCAAACATGTTATCGTGCATAAACCGCTCTCCAATCGGTTGCTCGAAGGAAAGAAAGTAATTGAAATGGCAAGAAATAATAAAGCCATTACGCATTTGATACCGTGGGATTCCAACGGCTCCATGGAAACGGTGATGCAATGGATCAATGCAGGCGCCATTGGAAAATTAAAAGAAGTACATAACTGGACCAACCGTCCGGTATGGCCGCAGTATCCTGAAATCCCAGCCGATAAACCACCGGTTCCTGACGGACTCGATTGGAATTTATGGCTGGGCCCGGAAGCAGACAGGCCCTATCATCCGAACTATACACACATGGTGTTCCGCGGCTGGTACGATTTCGGCGGTGGCTCCATGGCCGATATGGGTCATTATAGTTTATGGTCAGTGTTCAATGCATTGCAATTAACATCACCGACTATTATTGAACCACATCGCAGTCATGTTTGCGGATTTCATGATCCTATACCATATCGCATACCCAATGATTTCTCGTTCCCGATGGCAAGTTCCGTGCGGTTTAAATATCCTGCGAATGGCAACAGGGGACCCGTTGATCTTTGCTGGTATGACGGGGGCATGCGTCCACCCATACCCGATGAACTGATCAGCCAGGATAAAGATTTGCCTGCTGAAGGAATGATGTTTGTAGGTGATAGTGGTAAGATACTGGCCGGCTTTAATATCCAGGACCCACAAATCATTTCTGGTAAAAAAATGGATACACCCGCTGCTAAAACCACTGACAAACGCAGCCAGGTACAGCAAACGTCGGAAGCATTGCCATTATTTGTAGATGCCTGCAGAACCGGTAAACAATACGCTGGTAATTTCCGCGAAGCGGAACCCATTACGGAAGCGATTAATTTATATGCACTGGCGTTAAGAACAAATAAATTATTAAAGTATGATGCGGCCAGTTTAAAGATCACCAATGTTCCCGAAGCCAATAAATGGTTGAATCGTGAATACAGATCAGGATGGGCGCCGGAAACGATCTGATTGTCTGAACCGGGATTTTAAATGATTAATGGGATTTATGGGAAAATGATTGTTTGATTTCTACGGAGTTTAACCGGCATCGGAAAATTGCGTTAAGAAAATTGCTGAATAAACCGTCTTCATGCGAAGCATGAAGGTGGTCGGCGTTGTTCGAGCCGGGTGTATTTCGAGACGTAAGGAATATAACGGCGGGTTCGCCGGCACAGATTACGCAGTAATTTTTATCCATTTTTCTGTAGTCTTGATTTTTTTTTCTCTTTACATCAATGCGAAAAAGAAAAGCTAAAAAGGAATTGATTGTTGAATAGATAACTTAATCTTAAAATACTTTATAATGAAATCAATAACCCGAAGAAAATTTATCGGCACCACTGCCAAAACAGTAGCAGCGGTGTGGGCTTTATCGCAAATACCTCAACAGCTCCTTGCACAGTTTCCGAATGGATTCAATGATATCTCCATCGGTTTTCAAACATTCCCCATCCGTGAAATGCTCGCCAAAGATTTCGCCGGTACATTAAAGATGATGGCCGATATGGGCTATAAGGTAACGGAAATGTGTTCACCAAAGGGATATGAAAAAGCAGGTTATGCGCCGTTAATTGGAATGAAGGGCAAGGAAATGAAAAAGATCATCAATGATGCCGGTCTTACTTGCCCCAGCTGTCATTTTGGGTTTTCTGAATTTGATGATGACAAGATCGATGAGCGAATTGAATTCGCGAAAGACTTAGGTCTTGAAGCAATGATATGCTCTTCGTTTGGCTTACCAAAAACAGCCACCCTGAATGATTGGGTGGCAGCCTGCGATAAACTCAATAAAGCGGGAGAAAAAATAAAGAAGGAGGGTATGCAGGCAGGTTATCATAACCATTCCACGGAGTTTAGCAAACTGAACGACCAGTTGATCTATGATGCATTGCTAAGCAGTTTTTATCCCGGTCTCGTCAAGATGCAGTTCCAGACGGAAGTGATCAACCTCGGTTATAAGGCAGCTGACTATTTCAGGAAATACCCCGGACGTTTTATTTCCTCTCATTTATCGGATTGGACACCCGATAAGCAACAAGCAGCCATTGGGCGGGGTGTCATTGACTGGAAAGATTTTTTTGCTTCCGCCAAATCAACCGGAGTCAGAACATATTATGTAGAAATGGACCTGGATAAGTTTAAGGATAGTGCCAACTATATAAAGGGGCTTTAATCATCGATGTGATTCAAAAATTTTCACCAGCTTACTGTTCGCAATAGTGCCTTACCTTTAAAAAAATCTTTTTTATGAGAACAATCTTTTTCCCTGTTTTACTGGCCGCAATATTTACCTGTAACAGTTTGCTTGGCCAACATTCCCTGGCGAAACTTTGGGAAACCGATACGCTGTTAAAAGTACCGGAGTCCGTTTTGTTTGATGCGGAGAATAAAGTATTATATGTTGCTAATATTGATGGAACCGATCCCTGGGCCAAAGATGATAAAGGTTCTATTGGAAAGGTAGGGTTGGATGGAAAGATTATTGCTGCGGAATGGGTAAGCGGCCTGAGTTCACCAAAAGGGATGGGCCTGTACAAAGGCAAATTATATGTAGCGGACCTTTCGAATATTGTTGTTATCGATATAAAGAAAGCAGCGATTGATAAAACTATTGCCGTAGAAGGGGCGATCGGTTTAAACGATATTTCAATCGGCAATGATGGAATAATATGGGTGTCTGATTCAAAGAATAAAAAAATATTTAAGGTAGAAAATGAAAAGTCATCTCTCTATCTTGATAATTTGAAAGGGCCCAATGGTGTATTAATGCGCGGCAAAGATTTTTACATAGTTGATGCAGGAGGCTTTTATAAAGTAAACCCCGATAAAACGCTGACCATGGTTGCAGAGGGAATGGAAGGTGGCACGGATGGAATTGAGAATGTTACCGGCAATGATTTCCTGGTTTCCTGCTGGCAGGGAGCAGTATGGTATATAAATGAAAAAGGAGAAAAGCAATTATTACTGGATACGAAAGATCAAAAGAAAAATACGGCTGATATTGGTTTTGATCCGAAAACCAAAACAGTCTATATACCCACTTTCTGGAAAAATTCGGTAGTTGCTTATAAGGTAAACTAGCTGTAATGTCTCAAGGTGCGGAATAAAGATCAGGAGTGAAATACGTCATTTTCAGGAAATACAATTATTTGAATTTTAGCTGTTATAAATTTGATAACCAGTAAAATTAAATTGGATGGCGAGCTGCTTTTAAAATACGATGACGGAACGGAAGAAACCTTAACATCAGGAGATATCATCTTGTGAGCATTCACACCGTCACTTCCAATTAATGGTGCATAACAAAACTTATGCGGCCTTGATCCGGGATAACTTTGGTTTCAATTTTGATTTCGGCCAGGAATCGAACTTTCAATCTCAGGGACGGCTAGCGAACATAGGATTATCTTTAAGTAAGATATGAACAGACAACTATATAAATGAGAACAACCGTTATTATATACCTGTTCATCTTTTCCTTACTGTATTCCTTTAATTCATTCTCTCAAACTCACCTGATCGACTCTCTAAAAAAAGAGCTGGCAACACAACAAGCGGATACCAGCAAAATACGTACGCTCCTTCATCTAAGTGACGCGTATCGTTTTTCCTATCCTGATTCGGCCCTGGCATATGCTCAACAAGCTTTATCCATCTCAGAAAAAATACAGGATGACGGCGCAACATTTTGGTCAATAGTTACCATAAATAGTGCGCTGTATGTGTTAGGAAACTATGCGCTGGAACTGGAATATGCTTTTAAAGCCTTGCCGCTTGGGAAAAAATTGAATACGCCCTATACAATCGGTTTTTCAAATGGCATGCTGAGTGATTGCTATTATAACCTCGGTGAATACCATACCAGCCTGCAGTATTGGCGGGAAGTGGTAAAAATATCGGAAAATGAATTGCCCGGCGAGCGGTTTAGAATTTACGCTAACTCCTCCCGTATGTTTGAAGCCATTCATCAGTATGATTCAGCCCTGATCTATGCAAAAAAAGGTTACAGCTTATTTGAGCAGGACGCTTCGTTCAACCAGGAAAATGACGGTACTAAATTCGACAGGAGTAATATTTATATTTCTTTAGGGGATGCTTATACAGGTAAGGCTAACTATGACTCGGCATTATTTTTTTACAGGAAGAGCATTCCGCTTTCCACCGCTATTGACTTGAGCTTAAACAATATGGATGCGTATAGCGGTATCGCGAAAGTTTATAAAGAAAGGAATGGCCTAGATTCAGCTATATGGTTTGCCCAAAAAGCAGTAGCTGAAAAAATAACAAAAACATACCCGGTAGGATTGCTTAAAATCGTAAAACTGCTGGCGGATATTTATAAAACAAGAAATATCGCGGACAGTACTTTAAAGTATTTGCTCATGGCTTCTGAGATAAAGGATAGTTTATTCAGCCGGGAGAAAACAATTGCTTTTCAAACCATCCTTTTTAGGGAACAGCAAAAGAAGAAAGAAGTTGAAACAGCCACCTTAAAGCTGCAGAATGAGTACAGGTCGTATTTTTCAATCGCTTTGGTGGTCATATTATTGGTGGTAGCAGCCATCGTTATACGAAACCGCAGGATTAAACAATTGCAGAAAATGCGTAACACTATCGCCGATGATCTGCATGATGATATCGGTTCCACCTTAAGCAGCATCAGCATCATGAATGAACTGGCTAAAGCAAAATCGCCGGAAGCATTATCCCTGCTTACTTCTATTGGAGAAAGCACAACAACCATACAGGAGAACATGAGTGATATTGTATGGACCATCAAAGCCGGCAACGATCGTTTTGAAAATGTAACACAACGAATGAACCAGTTTGCGGAGGAAATACTCGACTCAAAGAACATAGAATTGGATTTTACGGTAGATGCCCCCCAGTCCGCGGCAAAATTGACGATGGAGCAGCGTAAAAACTTTTATCTCTTTTTTAAAGAAGTTATCAACAATACGGCGAAGCATTCCGGGGCAGGGAAAGTGTCTGTTTGCATTACGCAAAAAGACCAATATGTTAACATGAGCATACGTGACGATGGCAAAGGGTTTGATACCAGTATGCATTTTAATGGCAATGGCATGAGCAGCCTGAAAAAGCGGGCGGCTGAACTCAATGCTCAATTTAATATTACATCGAAAGTAAATAGCGGAACAATAGTTCAGCTCAGGTTTAAAATCACATAAACAGGTGATGGATTAAACCCGGGAAAACTGGTTTCTTTAAAGTGGCTAATTGTGCGCAATATTTTTGTTGCGAACAAAGGAATTATCAGTAAGTTTTTCAAATGAGAAAAGTCATTTTACATATATTCATGGTTTCAAGCCTTGCCTTGCTTGCATATTCCGGGTTTGCTCAAAACGCCTGGATTGATTCTCTTAAAAAAGTTGTCGTCACAGAGAAAGCTGACACCAATAAAATATTGACACTGCAACACATCAGCAATTACTATTCGTTTAATAATCCTGATTCCGGTATACTATATGCAAAAGAAGCAATAGCATTGGCGGAAAAATTAGAATATGACCGGGGTATATTCTGGTCGATCGTTTCTTTGGATCACTCTTTATACATTTCAGGTAACTATAGCCTGGAACTGGAGTATGCTTTGAAAGCGTTACCTATTGCAAAGAGATTGAATGATCAATATGCCATAGGTTGGAGCAACGGTATGATTTGTGACAGTTATCTCAGTCTTGGTGACTTCAATACCGGCATGATCTATATACGCGAAGTATTAAAAATAATGAAGCAGTCATTTCCTGATGAGCTTTTTTCAGGTTATGCGGTTATAGTGCCGACGTATGTGGCGCTTCATCAATATGATTCAGCATTGATCTGCGCCAGGAAAAGCCTGGCATTGCTGAAAGAAAATCCAGGGCTCTATAACGAAGATTACTGGGATAGTAAATGCGCTAAAAACCAGGTGTATATGTATTTGGGAGAAGCTTTTGAAGCGAACGCATATTATGATTCAGCTTTATTTTATTATAAGAAATGCCTGCCATTTTATGAGAACGTTCAACTGGCAACCTACAGGGTAGATACATATAACGGCATAGCGAAAGTTTATAAAGAAAAGAATAACCCCGATTCAGCAACCTGGTATGCGAAAAAGGTATTGACTGAAAGAATAATTGACTCATACCCGGCAGCAAAACTAAAAACAACAAGCTTGCTGGCGGATATTTATGAGTCTCAAAAAAATGCCGACAGCAGCTTAAAGTATTTAAAAATGACCGTTGGCCTCAGGGACGGCATATATAATCGCGAAAAAACAACCGCCTTTCAAAATTCGCTGCTGAAAGAACAGGGAAAACAAAAAGAAATACAAGCGGTCACCATTGCCTTGCAAAACCGTTACCGGATGTATTTGTTAATTGGTTTGATTATTATATCAATAATCATCGCGGCCATTGTTATCCGGAACAGGAGGATTAAGCAAATGCAAAAAATGCGCAACAGCATCGCGGATGACCTGCATGATGACATCGGTTCCTCGCTGAGCAGCATCAGTATTATGAGTGAACTGGCCAAAGCTAAATCACCGCAAGCCGAACCGTTACTTGCGTCAATAAGTGAGAACACTTCCGCCATACAGGAAAACATGAGCGATATCATCTGGGCGGTAAATCCCCAGAATGACCGGTTTGAAAATGTGTTGCAACGTATGAACCTGTTTGCCGCTGAAATACTGGAAGCAAAAAACATCCAGTTTGAATTTACAAGCGATCCCTCGCTTGCCGCATACCGGTTTACGATGAAGCAAAGGAAAAACTTATATCTTTTTTTTAAAGAAGCCATTAATAACGCGGCCAAATATTCGGATGCCGGTAAAGTGTTTGTACGGATTAATAAAAAAGATAATCATGTTGAAATGAACATATCAGATAACGGTAAAGGGTTTGATACAACCGGCATGTTCAATGGCAATGGTTTGAACACGTTTAAAAAACGAGCGGAAGAATTGAATGCTGAATTTAAGATCAGTTCGCCGGTTAATGAAGGGACGACGGTGCAACTTAAATTTAAAATCACATAAACAGGTGAGCAAACGCCAGGCATGAATATGCTTTTTTTACATTGAAATGATGGAAATTAAAGTCGTCATATTTGAAGACAATAGAACACTTCGTGAAAGCCTGTTGCAACTTGTAAACTCGCAGGAGGATATGGTTTGCACCGGGGCATTCGAGGATGCTAATAAACTTATGCGCAGCATGCAACTGGCTAATCCCGATGTAGTACTGATGGACATCAATATGCCCGGTGTATCGGGTATTGAAGCCGTACAAACGATTAAAGAGAAATTTCCAGGGGTCAACATACTAATGCAAACAGTGTTTGAAGAAAACGATAAAATATTCGCCGCTATCTGTGCCGGCGCATCCGGTTATATGTTAAAGAAAACCGCGCCGCAAAAGATGGTAGAAGCCATCAGGGAAACGCATACAGGTGGAGCGCCCATGACCGCTTCTGTTGCGGTAAAAGTGCTGCAGATGTTCAGGATACAGTCCCGCGAAACAAAAAAGGAGTTTGTTGACCTCTCGGACCGGGAAAAGGAAATACTGGCCTTATTGGTAAAAGGTAAATCTTATAAAGGTGTTGCAGCGGAATGTTTTATTTCCATTGATACGGTTAGCACCCATGTGCGTCACATCTATGAAAAACTTCACGTTCACTCCAAGAGCGAAGCCGTTGCAAAAGCAATTAATCAAAAACTCGTATAAAATGCCTGGCGGCGCCGCGATGTTATTTCTGGCCAACAATTTTTTTAATATCGGCTATCCGGATGAAACAACCATTAATTCATCTGAACCACAACTTGTCCCGCACTTGATGCGGGATAAGACATAGAAACATACACTTTCACATAGAAATCTATGTGTTACCTTCTATTGCGTGCTTTGTGACTATGTGGTTCCATTTCAAAGTTGCTATATACGGATAGCTTTTTGGAAATAGTTAAAGTCATTTAAAACCGGGATTGCATTCAATGACGGCCACCTGCGTTAATTGAAAATACATCCCGGTAGATGACATCAGCAAAGACTTGTCTAAAAGATTAATACAAATAAATCACCAGTTCATGTGATTGTCATCATGTAGTACTGATCCTAATTTTATTAAATCAAATAATAATTAGGAATGAAAGAAATCTACTCCTCCTTTGTAATGGTTTTCATTTCCATTACATTATTCGCACAAAACGCAGAAGATACTACAGACGGTCGCTTTCACGACGATCTTCTCAATCATTTCGTTGGTAAATGGAATGTCACCTCCATTGCACATGGGCACCCTTTCACAGCAAAAATTGATGTAGCCTGGGTGCTGAACCACCAGAACTTGCGAATTCATCTGTTGAGTAATGAAGTGGTTCCATGGTTTGGTGTACCGATGGAATTTGAAGAGTTTGTTGGTTATAATCACAAGAGCAAACGCTATGTGGTTCACGGAATGAGCATCGAAGGTTTTGATGAAGATCCTTCAGAAGGGTTTTTCTATGGCTACCGGGATGGTAATGAGTTTAAGACGGAGGCGAAGTTCGGCACTGACTCACTCGTTGTTCAACGTTTTACCTGGCAGCCAGCATCCGGTACATGGAATATCGCTTCAAGATGGTTGATCGCCGGGAAAGAAGGAGAAGTGTTTCTTGACATGAACCTTGTGGCGATAAAACCGTCATCAAAGTAAGGAGAGATTTTTAATTTAAAAAAGTTCCATCACTATCTAAAAACCTGATCATGCGGTATAATATCAAAATTTTAAGTGCATTAAGTTTTGTAGTCATCGGGTTGGCTTTTTGTATCGGCTTTTTTCTTTTTTATGTAAACCTGTTCGGGGTTATAATAAATTTTTTGCTAAACAATAATGACATTGGCTTACAGTATTACAAATAGACAAAGGCAATAAATCAAATTACCAATGATCAAAGAAGTTTCAAACCCTGCTGTAACGGCTTTGACTGCAAAGGAAAGAACAACTACGCGGCCGCAGTCTTTATATGTACACTACTTTTTTGTAGTGATGGCATCTCTTTTTGTAGCCATTGCTGTAACGGGCTTTATTCCAAGTTACCAGGCCATGCGTGGGGGAACATTGATCATTCATTGGTTCGTACATATTCATGGCGCCTTAATGATGACGTGGTTACTGGTATTTTTTACCCAGGCCCTTCTTGAAGCAAGAGGCAATTTGAAATTTCATCGCCGGCTCGGCCTGTTTGCACTTGCTCTTGGGGTATTCGTCTGGATATCGATGGGTATCGTCAGCCTTCGTGTATTGATAGCTAATCATCCGCCGGAGGATCATTTCCTGTTTGATTTGCTGCTGATGGAATTTTATGCCATGACCGTGTTTGGTCTGTTCTTCACGCGGGGTATACTGGCGAGAAAAAAAGATACAGCCTCCCACAAACGTTTTCTTTTCCTGGCGACGCTTGTGTTGCTCCAGGCAGCCATTGACCGTATTCATTGGCTACCCATGTTTGGAATGGACTATCCCTATGTTTTTTTTATATACCTTGATACGCTAATCGTCCCACTAATCATTTATGACTTTCTCACGCTGAGACGCATTCACAGGGCCACTTTATTCGGTATGGCATTTATTATCGTGGTACAATTGACCGTTTCCGCGGTCTGGGGCTCAACGTCCTGGCACAGGTTCTGGTATAAACTGACCAAACCATTAATGGAGGAAACAGTTAATACCAAACATCATTCTTCGCCAACCCTTACATCAGTTTTGCAATCAGAAAAAACAACATACAAGAAATCATGACACCCATTAATCATAACTGGCGATTACCGGTTAAATACAGGACTTTTCAAAAAGGGTCGTTCTTCATGCTAACTATTTTTCTCTGCCTGTTTTTTATTCAAACTGCCAGCGCACAAAACACTGCTTTATTTGAAGCCATCCGAAATAATAATATAAAAGAGCTAAAAATACTTCTTGAAAGAGGGGCTGATCCGAATGCCTATGACGATGATAGTGACAATGTTTTAATAAATGCAGCTTTATATGCGTCTGCGGATTGTATGAAAATTTTGCTGGATAAGAAGGCAAACCCCAACCTGAAAAACAAATTTGGTCAAACGCCTTTGATGCTTTGTACCAATGAAAAAGATAAAATGAAATTGCTGCTCGACTATGGGGCCGACATCGAGGCAAGATCTAATTCGAATAATACGGCATTGCTGATCGCCTGCATTGGAAGCGGCCAGTATGAAAACATAAAGTGGCTTATAGATAAGGGAGCTGATCCGCTTGCGAAAAGATGGGGAGCCGAAACAGCGTTGATGCGTGCAGCGCAGTTTGGCGATACCATGACGATTCACCTTTTGCTCAGCAAAGGAGTGGAGGTTGATGCGAGAGGCTGGGGTTTCACAGCATTGATGTTTGCCACCCGCTTCGCGAACTGGCCCTTTGTTCTAAGCCTGCTTGATAATGGTGCGGATCCGGACATTCCGGACGAACCTAACTGGACACCTTTGGTGTGGGCGGCTGAGCAGAATAATATTGAAGTGGTAAACGTCATGCTTAAAAAAACAAAAGATATAAACAGGATTGACAGCGTGGGTGGTATGACACCATTGATGTGGGCCACCTTTAATGAACATGATAACCCGGCAATCATCCAGGCCCTTTTGGATAAAGGGGCTCTCGTAAATATAAAGGACAAACACGGAGATACCGCCCTTTCCTGGGCTATGAAGAAAGGGAATACCGCGACAGTAGCCTTGTTAAGAAAATATGGTGCCCAATAAATAGTTGTTCAGTTAATGTTCGGAAATAATAAGAGAATTGATTATCCGGATGAAGTAATTATTAATTTATTTGAAAGTTTTCATGTGCGGACGGTCACTATGAAATATTTTAAAACAAATAAAAAAAATGCAATCGTGAAAAAATATTTAATTACAGGAAGTCTCATAGTAGCCGTTCTTGCATTCAGGAATATAACGGCTGATGACAAAAGATCAGCGGCAGTTAATATCGCTATCGATAAGAGTCTTGTCTTACTTCAGAAAACCAGTCATGAATTTTTGGAAAATGCCGCTACCTGTCATTCCTGTCATAACCAGGGACTAGGTGTTGTTACATTTGCCATGGCAAAGGATAATGGATTTGAGGTAAACGATACCATCATCAGGGAAGCGATCGACAGTACCTGCAATTACTGGAAACCGCCCGCAAACAGGCAAACCCTGGCGGAGAATGATGACCCGGTAGCCATTGTCATGACGGGCAGTTATGATCTCTGGGGCCTTTCAGCCAGCCACTATAAAAGCGATAAGTTGATTGAATTGATTTCCCGCAATATTATGCGGAAACAGGGTTATGATGGCAGCTGGGTAAGTCCTGGTCAACGGCCACCGCTGGAATATTATTCCTTTACCGCTACGGCACTGGCGGTAAAAAATATACAATCTTATATGCCGGCGATATTAAAACCAGAAGTGGAGCAACGCATCAACAAGGCCCGCCTATGGCTTATGCAAAACAAACCGGAAGCCAATGAAGAAAAAGTATTCCAGGTACTGGGATTACTGTGGTCAGCTGCTGACAAAAAAATAACCGTTCAGCAAGCGGATAAATTATTGGCAGCGCAACATGCAGATGGTGGATGGTCACAACTGGATTCACTACCAACGGATGCGTATGCTACGGGTCAAAGCCTCTATGCGTTGAACCAATCTGGAAGGTTGGCTGTCACCGCACCGGCTTATCAAAAAGGAATTGATTTTTTGTTGAATATACAGCAGTCAGACGGGTCCTGGCATGTAATAACCCGTTCTTATCCGTTCGTGCCTTATGTATCCAGCGGGTTCCCGCATAATAAAGACCAGTTTATCTCTGCAGCCGGAAGCAACTGGGCCACGATGGCCCTTATTCTTTCGGCTAAGAAAAATTAAATGGTTTCCGGCGGATTAATTTATTGCAACAATTTCTTAAAACACGATAACCCCCGCAAACCAGGTTGAAAACCAAAATAGATGGGTACCGCTAATCATATGAAACAGGCAGGCAGCGTTTCTTCCTCCTGTCGAGGTAAATTTTTTTAAGGTGTTTGACAAGCGTTCTATGACAATTTGATTAAACTACTTCGCTCTTTCAATTAGTTCTTCACCTATATCCAGCGATTGCCGGATGATAGCGAGGACCATGTTCATGCCATTGTCACTATTGGTAAAGATTACCAGGCCGCGTTTCGATTTGGGTAATAATATGATGATCGTGCGTACACCGGGATCGCTACCAGAATGGATCAATGCCAGCTCACCATTTTTCAGATTTTTGAAAAGCTCCCAGCCCAAACCAAATTTTTTATCGGCTGCCTGGTAGCTGATCATATCTTCATACACACCGGCGCTCAGTCCTTTCTTCTTTAGCACGTTTACGCCAAACTGCGCATAATCCTGTACGGTCGTCATCAAAAGATCGGCGGCGGAAGCTTCCGTATTCTTTCGGATCTCGTAAGGTTTTCCATCCTTATCATGCGCCACGGCATAGCGGCTTTCATCCATTGTTTGATCCCAGGTAAAACGGGTGTCATTGAGGCTGTCCGGCGCGAACAGGTATTGAGCGACTATCTGTTCAAATGGTGTTTTGAATTTATTCTCCAATGATTTCTTTAAATATTCTAATCCTTCACCGGAGTATTGGGTCTTTTTGCCGGGATCAAAGTCAAAAGTCAGTTTGCCGGTTGAATGCAACCATCGCCAATTCATAAAACCTGTTTGGTGAGTGATGATATGTCTCGTGGTAAGTAATTTATGCCGCGGATCAGCTTTTACATCCGGGTCCGTCCAATAGTGAAATAAAGGTTCGTCGAGGTTCCATAATCCTTTACTCACAAGTCGGAGGGTGGTAATTTCGGTGATAGGTTTTGTAAGAGACGCTACCTGGAATATAGTATTGCCCGGGGCCGGAACACCGGCTTTTAATTCACCCAACACTTTTGTTTGCTTTATTTCTCCGTTTTCAATCACACCTATTCCTAAAGCGAATATTTTTTCTTTAAGCATCATAGCCTTCAAAACAGAATCAGGAGCAAGAGTAATGGACGGCTGTGAAAATGCGGGCGATGAAACCAGGGGACTAAAGACACAGACAAGCAACTGCTTTTTTAAAAACGAAAAATGCATATAGAATTTTTTAATGACCTGGTTTGAGACCAGAGCCGTAAAAGTATTGTTTTGCGAAAGAATGAAAAAATCGCTTTCTTAATCAGATAAATCAAATTCTCCTTACATCCTGGTAAAGGAAACTATTATTTAATCGCCCGGTTTTTCTTGGCTATATAGAAGAATAGGAATAAATTGAGTCATAACCTTTCTGTGAAATAATTCTAAAACAACTGTTATGAAAACAATGACGATTTTTATCCTGCTGGTGATTTTATTTTCCACCTGTAAAAAGGATAGTGCAAAACCAATGACGGTTACAGCTGCGGATATCCAGGGTAAATGGCGGCTTATTTCAGAAACCCTTACCGGTACCTATGATAATAAAAGATACGCTGGATTTCCAACCGAATTTATTGAATATAAATCCGACAGAAAAGCTTATAGTTCCTTGCAGGGCCAGGGCGGACTTGTCTATAGTTACAACCTCAATCCGGCGGACAATACACTGAATTTTATGTATATAAGTACCGCACCTAATTTGTTAGCTTTTTTTCCCTGCACGGGTAGTCCGGGTTGCCCACGGGTCGCCGGGATAAAATATATTTCCAAAAATCTCCTCGTGCTGGGCAATACATTCCGCGCTACGGGTGCTAATGGTGACAAGTTCGAGATGATACTACTTGACAGCTTGTCCAAATAAAAATGCTTCCGCCAGTTTCGGTTATTTCATTTTTGTATTCACTAAAATAAAGCTCAAACATTACCTGTTTGCGAGTGTTAAGGAATCTCTTTTGCAGTAGGAGCAAACAATTATCAGCGCATCAGAACAGGGAAAAACAGGTTGTTGCTATGCGGCAAAGAGTTTAGCCCCTCAACAATGCGGCGATACAAAAAACATCAATCAGCAGGAGCGTCCACGAAATTTCTTTTCTTTTCCCTGCCGCCAGTTTGATCACCGTCCAGCTTAAGAAACTCCAGATGATTCCCTGTGTAATAGAATAAGTAAAAGGTATCACCACCATCGCAATAAAGGCCGGTATCGCTTCATCCATCATTCCCCAGTTGATCTTCGTAACGGGACGAAGCATGAATGCACCTACTAATACCAAAGCAGGCGCTGTAGCAATAGAAGGAATCATGCTTAATAAAGGAGCCAAAAAAAGAAAAGGAAGGAACAACAGGGCGGCAACAACAGCGGTTAACCCGGTACGTCCGCCTTCTTCAATACCTACAGCTGATTCTATATACGCTGTACCGGGGCTGCTCCCTGCGAGACCGGCGATAGTGGTAGCCATCGCATCGACAATTAAAGCTTTTTTAATATTCCGCGGATCACCATTTTCATCTAACAGGTTACCCGCTTCTGATACACCAACCAGTGTGGACAAACTATCAAACAAATCAGTAAACACAAAAGCAAATATCACGGGTAACACCGACCATTGAAGCGAACTCCATAGATCCAATTTTCCCAGGAGGCTAAAATCAGGCGCCGCAAACACGCCTTTGAAGTTGACAACCGTGGCACCTTCATTCCACCATCTTCCAATACCTGCTGCAAGAATGGTTGTAACAATCATCCCTATCACAATAGCGCCTTTTATTTTCCGCACCATCAATATAGCCGTAAGCAATATACCAGTTACAAAGATCAGCAGCATGGCGCTGATGGGCGCATGACCAACAATGGTAGCATCGTTCTTAATAATAAAACCACCATTCACCAAACCGATCAGCGTGATGAACAAACCGATGCCGGCAGCAATCGCATAACGCAAAGGTTTCGGTATGGCTTTCACAATATAAGTGCGGATATTAAAAACAGATAACAGCAAAAACAAAATCCCCGACCAGAAAACCGCACCCAAAGCGGTTGACCAGGGTACACCCATTCCTATTACCGCTGTATAAGTAAAAAAAGCATTCAGCCCCATACCTGGCGCCACTACGATCGGGTTCTTTGCATACAGCCCCATTAATAACGAACTAAAAAAACACACGATAACTGTGGCGGTCAATACCCCGCTGAAAGGCATTCCAGTTTGACTGAGGATAGCTGGGTTTACCACGATGATATAAGCAGTAGCAAGGAAGACGGCGATGCCGGCTACTATCTCTGTTTGCAAACTGGATTTATTCTCCCGGAGTTTAAAATAAGATCGCATGATTAAAGATAATTAGTCTTTATTATTAAACATCCCGGTGCAAATTCATAATCTGTAATTTTGCGTGGCGAATAATGAAATAAAAAATAAAAATTATGAAACTTGGTTTTATCGGTCTTTGAACTTTGGGCACTCCCATTGCGGAAAATTTATTGACGAACACTAAACAATTGTATGTCTATAACCGGACAGCTTCTAAAGCGAAAACCCTGGTGGAAAAGGGCGCCCTGCTTTGTGCATCAGTAAAAGAATTGGCGGCTGCCTGCGATACTGTTTTCAGTATTGTATCGGACGATGCCGCATTAAAACAAATTACTACCGGAGAGGAAGGCATTGCTATCGCCTTGGTTAGTGGCCGTAAAATAAGGATGCCCCGGTGCGTGTCTCCACGCACCGGAATGTCCATTTGCATAGTTGGTGCGTGGAGACACGCATGGCGCTGGTATTGAATGGCCTTAGTGGCAAATGAAGGCCTGCCTCCTAAAACAGAGAGTGATTTACTGGCTCCCGATAAGCGGGAACAATATATCCGTCGTTTTCTCACCCGGGTTTATATGCATATGCTATGCAGCCGATAGCTATCGGCCCGGCGTTTTCTTTCTATAAATATTTTTAAAAATCAATGTCTGCTCAAATGTCCTTTACGACAGTAGCAAGTCACAAGCTTATGCACATTGCAGGGTTGAGCCTCGGCTGAGGACCATTTCTGATTTCGGACATACAGAAAGGAAGAAGAAAACGACGGCCACAGCGTGCTACTCTTTGACTAATATCTGGAAAGGCGGAAATAGAAACCTTATTTTTGTTTCTATCCCTCTTAAACCTGATAATTACATGAGAGAAAGACTTGATTACACTACCAGGGCCCGCCAATTTGTAGGGCGGTTTCCCATGTTGAGCTATGTGCTTACACAAATTAATTTTTGGGTTTTAGCCAATATTTTTTCAGGAACCATTTCTCATATACAAACATTGTCCATGAGCCAAATGGCGGAATTACCCGTGCAAAATGGTTTTGGTTCCGTTATTTTAATCAGCATTATCATCGGTGTCTGCTATGGAACTTGTTTAGGCATTGCAGATTATTATCTTGATATCCGGTTTTTCAGACGGATGCCGCTTGGTAAAATCATTCTGCTAAAAACATTAATCTCCCTTATCTTTCTTACGCTGCTGTTTGGTTTCCTGCGTTTCGTTTTATTTGGTTTAATTATCGCCCCTACTTTAAAAGCAGATGTTGTTGCGCTTACAGAAGATACCTGGAAATATCTCTTTCTTTTTTGCCTGGTGTTCTATTTTGTGATGACGATTATTATCACATTCATAAACCAGGTTAATAATAAATACGGACCAGGAGTGTTGCTTCCCATCTTAATGGGTAAATACAGAAACCCGATAGAAGAAGAAAGAATATTTATGTTCATGGATTTAAAATCCTCCACTACTATTGCAGAATCGTTAGGGCATATAAAATACAGTTCTTTTATACGTGATGCTTTTATGGATATCAACCAGGTGCTTTTCCCGTACAATGCACAGGTATATCAATATGTGGGTGATGAAATTGTATTGAGCTGGACAATAAAAGAAGGGTTGAAAAATTTATCCTGTGTGCATTTTTATTTTGCCTGCGAAAAACAGTTTGCGGATAAAACTGATTACTACATAAAAAATTATGGACAGGTTCCCCATTTCAAAGCAGGACTGCATATGGGCAAAGTAACAGCCGTGGAAATTGGTGTAATAAAAAGAGACATCGCTTATCATGGCGATACTTTGAACACCGCTGCAAGAATACAGAGTATGTGTAATGAGTATGGTAAAAAGCTACTGGTATCTTCTTTCTTCGTCGAACAAAGTAATATAGAAAGCCGGTTTTCAATTACAAGCCTTGGGGATATTGTACTAAAAGGTAAAACCTCAGCTGTTGGAATTGCAAGTATAGAAATGCCATAATTGTTTGTAGTGTTCAATAAATAAAAGAACGTTCAGCAGTTGTCCTGACGTCTGCGACTCAGGGCAAGTTTTACGGTAACTTTTTTTAACATTACTATTCAAAGAGACCGAATAAGGAAATTGTTTTAACTTTTGAAGTAGTGTATATTAGTATAAGCTCATGGTTGGCAGAAATTTAGTAAGAACTTGTATATTTTGCACTGCCGCTATACTATGTTTTAATATGTTTTAGTATGAAAGTATTGTTGATTTCGTTTTTCCAATTTACACATATAATTGCCTTGAGCCAGGGGCAAATCGATCCTTCCAAACTGCCGGTTGTTCACTATAAACCGAAAATCAATGTAAACGGAATCAAGCAACAGGTAGCGATCAGTTTTGATACTTTGATGAAATATGGATTGCAAGTCGTATTGGATGATAAATCTTTCAAAGTTGTTCAATTTGACATTGGGTATGATTGCCATTCAAAAGCAGTTTTTGATTTTAGTGTCCAACGTTATTCAGGTGACAAAGTCAACCCGACTGATGTTTATTTTAAAAGACGAATCCTGGCAGGAGACGTAATTGATATTGCTAATACTGTCATTGAGAATAATGGTTACCGGTATGAAATGAAAACCGTATCTTATTCAATCGTAAAATAGTACCCTTGCGGCATCTTATATCCGCGGACTTGTTGGCTGACAATTTGTATCAACACATTTATTGAATTATACATCCCGGATGCTTAATCTGGAAGAAATCAATTTGAGACTGAGACCAGCCCTTCCCAAAAGCTGGTTTAATTCTAAAATAACGAAGCGCAGGTGAATAGTCGTACAGCGGCTCAATGTCGGATACTCCGTCTTGTAGATATAGATTTACGAGCTTATCTGGTTTTTGTAAATGCGTTACGTAATATGCCGTTAAAAAGCATTCCCGTTTGATTAATGATGCCCGGATTTAATACAATGATATAGGCCGTAGCCAGGAAAACTGCAATAACGGTAACTATCTCTGTCTGCAAGGTTGTTGTATGTTCCGGGAGTTTAAAATAAGATTGTATGATTAAAAATAATTACACTGTCGTTGCCAACAACTTGAAGCAAATTCATAACCCGTAATTTTGAATAAAGAGAAAGAATTTTATAGAGAATTACGTGAAGCTCGTCATTGCGAGCGTAGCGAAGCAAAAAAAATAGAAATTATGAAACTTGGTTTTATCGGTCTTGGAACTTTGGGAACACCTATCGCGGAAAATCTATTGAACAATACAAAACAATTGTACGTGTATAACCGCACAGCATCTAAAGCGCAGGCACTGGTAGAAAAGGGAGCCGTGCTTTGCGCATCAGTAAAAAACCTGGCGGCTGCCTGCGATATTGTTTTCAGTATTGTATCTGACGATGCGGCGTTAAAACAAATTACTACCGGAGAGGAAGGCATTGCTGCGAATTTAAAAGCAGGTGGCATTCATTTTTCTATCAGTACTATATTACCTGCTACAGCTACAGAACTATCTGCGTTGCATAAGGAGCACAATAATTCCTATCTCGCCACTCCTGTAATGGGCCGGCCTGAAACGGCAAGGGCGGGAAAAATGAACTTTTTAGTTTCGGGAGAAAAACAATTAATTGAAAAAGCAAAACCCTTATTGCAGCAGGCGGGTGCCGCGGCTATCTGGGAATTTGGTGATGATGTCGCAGCCGCCAACACCGCCAAGCTTTGCAGTAATTTTTTGATCGTTGCTGCTATAGAAGCCATGGCGGAAGGAATACAACTTGCGGAAAAAAGCAACATAGATGCCTCACAATGGATGAATATGATGATGCAAACATTATTCAATGCTCCTGTGTATATCAATTACGGAAATATATTGTTGAAAAAAGCTTACCAGCCCGCAGGCTTTAGCTTAAGGCTTGGATTAAAAGATGTAAATCTTGTATTGGCGCAGGCGGCTGCGGTGGATGCTAACATGCCGCTTGGTGAAACTGTACACAGGCAGTTAATGGATAGTGTTGAAAAGGGATTGGGGGAATATGATTGGACGGCGGTTGCGCTGGCATTGAAATAAGGTTTGTTATTTCACGTCGCAGTTGGTGTTTTTCTTATACCCTTGATGGTGAAGGGTGAAATCTTTGATGACTAACTTAGCTCAATTTCAATTGATTTTCGACATCATCCATAGAAATGAGGCAACATTTCAGACTATCAAAGCATGGCCCGGCAGAAGATAGTGTTCAATAAATAGAAGAAAATTCGATGGCTATACTGTTGTATGCGACCCGGATCTATCTTTCAGACGCAACAGCCGAAAGAAAGCAAGCTGACGCAAAATTTGAGGAGCGCCGCTGCTATCAAGGGAAGCCATTGTTACTCTTTCTCCGGCAACTTTCCAATCTGTTACAGCTCATTCTCCTGAGATTATTGGAAACTGGGGTTTACTGGGAGCTAGCTAACACTCAGTTTATACTTTGCACAATTGCAACTTTTTCATAATTAGAATGATGCCTAATATAAAGCATCATTTTTTCGCTTTGCAAATGTCCATAATAATTGAGTAGGATATGGTGTATTTCGCCATCATGTCATTCGGACCAGCCAGAGCGATTCTTCATCTATTATACGCTTCGTCTAAAATGCTTTCTTTAAGCCCTTATTTTCAAAAGACATGTATTGCAATCTATATTTTTTGCCAGTATGCAAATAAGGATCAAAACCCCAATGTAACAGCTTACCCACTAAGAACGTGGCTGCCCCAATAGCAAGCCTGGGTAGTTTTTTCTTTTCAAAAGGAGGTTCATTGTGTATAAGGTCATTGGTAATATTCAGGCCAGTGTAAACGCCACCCGCCACTTCTAAAATAAAACCGTTTCTTATCCATAAAAACTTTTCATGGCCTGCAATCACTTTCACCCGGTCGTTCTTCCAGCTGACCATTTGCTTTTTTGTCGGCAAAGCATACACATCCGTGAAGGCAAAGGAGAATCCGCTAAAATGCATGGTATCGGTGCCGGTCATGGTAAACCGTACGATTATCCTGGTCAGGTAAAAAGAATCGGGTGCGATCCTGGTGATGACTCCGCTGAGCCAGCTTTTGTCTCGTTGTTGAAAAGTAATAAGTGAACCCTTCCAGAAATATTGAATGCTTTTTCTTCCCTTTTTTAATACCATAACCTCCTGTGCATTTATCTCCATGCAGCAGAACATTGTCATCAAAAGAAAAACTGATTTAATCACGGGTTGCCAAACTAACTATTCAATATGTAAAAAAGTGTTAAACGGGTTTTTACGGGCGGCGTTTGATTATTTTTCTTTAAAAAGACACAACGGATGAAAATAAACACTAAAAAATTCGCCCATCTTCAAGCACGAAATATAGCTAATCAGCTAAGCCATCATTTTGTCAATACCTTTGAGTGGATGCACTTATTTTTTATTCCTTCTCAAAACACAAATAGTGGAGAAATCTTTTAAATCCCAATTTTCTTCCTGGACAAAAAACATTTCAAAACAGGCCCCGGTCAATTGGACCGAACAACTTCGTGTGCTGAATGAGATAACAGACCTGGTAACACCACAGCTATCATTGGAACAAATTATCGCTTCCATTTATCAGAACGTAAATCAATTGATGGATGCCTACCAGTTTTGTGTGGGTATTTACAATGAAGAAGAAGGACTGATTCACTACAAAGGCATGATAGAAAATAACAAGCGCCTTCCGGATTTTTCTTTTAATGCGGCAGATGATGGTCGCCTCGCCTCCTGGTGCATCAGGGAGAGGCGGGATATCTTCATCAATGATTTTGACAGAGATTACAAAAATTACCTGGCGGTAAAGCCAACACCTTTCGCAGGTATTCAACCCCAGGCGGCTTTGTACACGCCCTTAAATTTAAATGGAAGAATTGCCGGGCTGGTAGTGGTAAGAACGATCCATAAAAATGTGTACAAACCATATCATCTTTACCTTTTAAAAACCGTAGGAAATTTCGTGGTGAGGGCATTGGAGCTGGCAAGAATGTCAGCCACGCCATTTGTCCAGGGAACAGGAAGAAAAAAAGAATGGCGATGGAATGACCCGGAAGCATTGCCGGTGAAATCAAAAAAGGAACTATTACTGCTGACGGAACGGGAAAGATCGGTATTGCTTTTATTGATAACAGGTATATCCAATAAAATAATCGCTGAAAAACTTTTTGTATCCGCGGATACTGTTAAGACGCATACACTGCATATTTATCAAAAGATGAATGTTGACAACAGGAGTTCGGCTATTCTGAAAGCCGTTGAATTGGGATGGGTTATTTAAATCCACCATTTGGTAGAGAGTAACGCTGTTATTAGCAGCTACCTTTAGTTAAATCTTTTTTATGGCAGACTTATTATTACGAGCAGTAACTTCCCGGAAACCTTCACTGGAAAATTCGGTGCATTACCTGGCACATACCTTTTCTTTCCTGGCCATTGGAAAGGATACGGATAATGCGTATTCGCTTATTCATTGTTTTTTCAGAAAAGGGTTTACACCGCCACCTCATTTTCATAAGTATGAAGATGAAACATTTTACATACTGGATGGTATGATAGATTTCCAGGCGGGTGACAAAAAATTCAGGTGCGGCGCCGGTGAGCTGGCGGTATTACCTAAAGGAATACCGCATAGTTTTGATTTGGTAAGTGATACGGCAAAGGCTTTATTGCTGATCACACCGGCTGGTTTTGAAACCCTGTTTAAGGAATTTGGGACGCCGGCACTTACCCTGGCCCTTCCTCCCATGACAGGTAAGCCGCCAAAAGAATTGTTTCAGCAAATACACCAGCGATGCATTGAGTTGGGAAATGTTTGGATGCCCGTCATATAATTACTTAGCGGATGAAAGCGATAATTCTCACATTCGCTATTTGCTTTTATGTAAACAACTGTCACTTACAAACTAGCCCAGGTAAAGGAATATTGGCAATTAATGTGCCCGCTTTTGCCGATCCGATCATAAAACAATTTTACCAGTCATATGCCAACGCACCTTGTAAAATGTGTACAGGCTATACGTGAAAAAAAAGAAGAACTCGTAATGACATTATTCAAAGATCCCGGCGAACGGAATCTTCGACTCAAAACCTGCCTGAGTGGTATATAAAAGTTATTGGCTACTTTTATATCATTTATCCTTTCATTTCATGAACAAATTCATAGCCGTCTTCCTGTTGCTGACAGTCTTCAGTTATTCCTGCAAAAAAAGTGGAGATTCGGGTGGATCAGTACCTGTTATCCCTGATCCGACGTTTGAACTACCAGCGGGAGCCAAAGATGGCGTTGCCTTCATCAACAATGGTACTTCAGCGATCGTAACACTATATGCACCCTTTAAATCATCAGTGGCTATCATTGGCGATTTCAATAACTGGCTGGCGGCATCCGGTGCAATGAAAAAGACGCCTGATAAGAATACCTGGTGGATTCAAATTGATAATTTGGATCCGAATACGGAGTACGCTTACCAGTTTTTAGTAGATAATACATTAAAAGTCGCGGACCCGTATTGTGAAAAAATTCTTGATCCCAATAACGATGTCTATATTTCACCGTCAACTTACCCCGGTTTAAAATCTTACCCAACCGGTAAAACGACCGGTATTGTCAGCGTCATGCAGGCCAACCAGCCAACTTACACCTGGACAAATACCAGCTTCGTCCGGCCGGCAAAAAATAATTTGGTTATTTATGAGCTGCTGATTCGTGATTTTACAGCTGAACATAGTTATGATGCGACTCTTCAAAAGCTGGACTATTTAACAGGCCTCGGTATTAACGCCATTGAGCTGATGCCTATTACTGAGTTTGAAGGAAATTCAAGCTGGGGCTACAATCCTTCCTTTTACTTTGCACCCGACAAGTATTATGGAACAAAACTGGCCCTGCAGCATTTTATTGATGAATGCCATGGAAAAGGTATTGCTGTTATACTGGATATGGTCTTGAATCATTCTTTCGGACAATCACCCATGGTGCAGTTATACTTTGAAGGATCAAAACCAACAACTGCCAGTCCATGGTTTAACGTGGATCCAAAACATCCTTACAATGTGGGATATGATTTCAATCATGAAAGCCCCGCCACCAGATATTTCGCCAAAAATGTGATGAAATTCTGGATGCAACAGTATAAGATAGATGGCTTTCGGTTTGACCTGTCAAAAGGCTTTACGCAAAAAACGTCAACGGATGATGCTTCTTTTGCCGCTTATGATGCTACCCGTATCGCTATTTGGAAAGATTATAACAACCATATTAAAACTATTGATCCCAATAATTTTTACGTGATACTGGAACATTTTGCGGAAGCGTCAGAAGAACAGGAGTTGGCCAATGAAGGCATGATGCTTTGGACAAACCTGAACTATAACATGAATGAAGCGACAATGGGTTATTTAACCCAATCGGATTTTAGCTGGGGTCTTTATACAAGGCATGGATTTAGTAAATCAGAAAACCTGGTAGACTATATAGAAAGCCACGATGAAGAACGTTTAAATTATAAGAACCAAACCTATGGAAATGCTGCGGGTAGTTATTCAATAAAAGACAATTTGCCGGTATCGTTAAAAAGAGAAGAACTGGCTGCCGCATTTTTATTCAGTATGCCGGGACCAAAAATGGTCTGGCAGTTCGGTGACCTGGGCTATGATATCAGTATTGATTATAATGGCAGGACGGGGGAGAAACCCATCAAATGGGATTATTATGCTAATGCCAACCGCAAAGCTTTGTATGACGCATATGCAAAATTCATCCGGTTAAAAAAGAATAACAGCATTTTTAATTCTACCACATCAACGTATGATTTAATCAGTGGTATAAAATTCATTAAACTTACTGAAGGTGTTAATACAGTTGTAGTGGTCGGCAATTTTGATGTTGTTGACAGGACCGCCAATATAGATTTTGGTTCCACCGGTAATTGGTTTGATGCGGTTGGAAATGCTATCAATATTTCATCGGGTAACTACACCGCTACATTATCTCCAGGGGAATATCATATCTATAGTAACGTTGCGTTGCAATAGTCAACAGAACATATAAACCTGCCACAGGAATTAAATGGTTTCGAACTTAGCATCCCGATCCTGTAGCTATAGGATCGGCGCAGCTTTGAGACATACAATTGAAATACTGTGAGCCCCACATTCTCCCTGACCACATAATCATAATATTGTGCATGGGGGATGTTAATGGTATTGTAATTTGTTTTATAAATGACCCACTCTTCCGGCTACCGTGAAAACGTATCACTCTTACCGACTTATGTATAACAACACTGACCTGTAAGCAAATCATCTTTGTGTTCTATTAAAACAAAAAAAATAATGGCACACACAATTTTAATTACAGGAGCTTCCCGCGGGTTCGGGAGAATTTGGGCGGAAGCATTTTTAGACCGGGGTGATAAGGTAATTGCTACAGCACGAAACACCAAAGCATTAGAAGGACTTGTTAAAAAATACGGTGATGCGGTGTTGCCGCTTCAACTGGATGTTACCAACAGGGCGCAATCATTCGCCGTGGTGAAAAAAGCGGTTGAACATTTTGGTCAGCTGGATGTTGTTATCAACAATGCCGGCTACGGATTATTCGGCACCATTGAAGAAACAAGTGAACAAGAGGCGAGAAGCCAGTTAGAAGCGAATGTGTTTGGTCTTTTATGGGTGACCCAGGCCGCGCTGCCCGTGATGCGCAAACAGGGACATGGTCATATCATACAGTTGTCAAGTGTGCTGGGGGTGGCTACTTTACCAACGATGGGTCTTTATAACGCATCCAAATTCGCCGTGGAAGGATTGAGTGAAACACTGGCGGCTGAGGTAAAAGGCTTTGGTATCCACATCACGCTGGTAGAACCAAATGGTTTTGCCACCAACTTCTTCAGTGATTCTTCCGTGCATGCACAACCGATTGTAGCTTATGACGGAGTGAAAGAAGCTTTTAAACAGGGATTGACGGACGATAGTTTTGGCAATCCTGAAGCCACCACGGCTGCTATTCTTAAACTGGTTGATTCACCCAATCCACCGTTGAGATTGTTTCTTGGCAAAGTAGCATTGCCCTGGGTAAAACAAGTATATACCCAAAGACTGGCAGAGTGGGAGAGTTGGGATGATGTAGCGGTAAAAGCGCATGGTTAAAAAATAAATGTATTTACGACGGCAAACTATACAGCATTGAACGCTGTATAGTTTGTTTTAACAATTACCAATGACACACCTGAAAAATTTAAGCGACCTGCATAATCAATGCGGCTTCCCGCCACCGGAACATCCTTTATTCAGCCTGGTAAAAAGTGACGGCACCTGCACCAATCCCGGTACGGACCATACCAGCGATTTTTATATGATCGGGTTTAAAAAATTTAAGTCCGGCACGATGCTCTATGGTAAAACAAAGTATGATCATGATCGTGGCTCTATGTCATTTATCAAACCGGGACAAACTGTCGGTGTACGCAACCTCGAGCTGGAAGAAAGAGGGTTTCTCATTTATGTACATGAAGATTATTTAACTGGTCATCCGTTGTACCATGAAATAAAAAAATATGGTTATTTCGACTATGAAGTAAACGAAGCGCTTCATCTCACACCAAAGGAAGAGCGGATCATTTGGGAACTGTATGATAAAATGGAGACTGAATATTATAATAACCAGGACGAATACAGCAAAGGCATTATACTCGGTCACCTGGATGCCGTTTTAAAGTATGCACAGCGTTATTATAAAAGACAGTTTATCAATCGTACCGAAATGTCGGGTACGATCGTGACAAAGTTTAATAATGTGCTCCGTAATTATGCGGAGAAAGGTTTGCTGAATGAAAACGGTTTACCTACCGTAAAGCAAATGGCTTCGGAGTTAAATATTTCATCCCGTTATCTCTCCGATCTCCTTAAAGAAGAAACAGGCAAAACAGCCCTGGACCATATTCATATCTTCCTGGTGAATGAAGCGAAAAATTTATTGGTCGGTTCTGACAATACCATCGCCGAAACAGCTTATCAATTGGGTTTTGAAAATCCGCCTTATTTCTCCCGGTTGTTTAAAAAAGAAGTAGGTCTTAGCCCGAATGAATACCGGGAAAAGTTTTTGAATTAATGAGGTTTATTGAGTCTTTACATAGAAGTCACCATTGGTAATGGTGAGTTTAGTGCCGGTCTGCACATCACCATCCGCATAATAGTCACCGCTGAAAGTTCCTTTTGCGGTATTAGCGTCCATTGAACTGATGTTTACTTTAAAATGATTCGCGATTGGAACATTATAAAATATACCATCCTCCGCTACGCTTTGTCCAGATTCATAATCTGTTCCTCCGTTAGCATAGGTAGTTAATACGGTAAATGTTGCCGAATTATCTTCATATTGACCTGCAGTGATATCAGCGCCGGTTGGCGAATTATCGATGTAGATGCCCATGTAATCGTCGAAAGAACTGGCCGAATTTCCCCCAAGTATGGTAAGCGTAGTACTTCCGCTGACCGTTTCTTTGTGTACTACTGCAAATCCCGTATAAGTTTTATTGACACCGTTCACGGTAAAACTAACATGATAGTTTCCAGCGGGCTTGTCTTTTTTACAGGACGACAATACAACAAAAAACAAAAGGACGGCAATTGAAATTTTTTTCATCAGGTTTAGTTTAATGTTAAAAATAACCAGGGCCGGATGGTGTCCTGGTTGGTGAAATACAATGATACAAAAAACTATAGAACACCACCAACCAGCCGGGAAAATCCAATAACATTTGTCCCGCATTAATTTATCAGGCCATATGTGCCGATGGTGAACTGCCTGCGCTTGATCGCATTCTAAGTGTAATTGCTTAAAGTATAAGGCTCTTCCATTATTGCTAGATAATAAGAAGCCAGGGTGCCTGTATCCACCTGGCACTTATCCTTGTTGAAATTTTTGCCTGGAGACAAGCACTATGGCAATGGGCAAGTAAACACCAACGACAAAAAACCTATCGTTGGAATTGATGCGTTAACCCTTTTAAATTATTGTCTATACAACGGCGCAGTAAGCACAATGATGTTCCTGCGCACGGCCAAGGGCCCATACTCCGGAAGGTACCGGCTGTATTCCCGGCAGCAAGCCATCCATCCAGTCTTTTCTTACATCGGCCGGATTTAATCCCATCTTACCTGCAACCACAGTGCTGTTTACAGTTATGGCCGCATCGCATACGCAGAACATGACCCCGCTTTCCTGCAATTCATTGATGCCAATCGCTACTTCTCCGACGCCGGGAATTTTAAAAGCGCCTTTTTCCGTTTTCCAGAATGGGTTGCGCAGGGATGGTGCTTTAGTGGCGGGATCATCAGCTTTAAAATGTTCACCAAATTTATATTTGTCCCATAACCTGTTTTCAAAAGCATAGGCGATACCATTATGACGCAGCACTACTACTACACCGCAATCACTGGCGGGCGAACCGGTTTTTTCATTGGTCATTAAAAAGACCCTGGGCCATGCAAAAGGAAATATTTCTTTGGGATGGGTGACATCAAATACCATACGGTGTTTACCCTTTATTTTAGCAAACCACGTATCAGGATCATCCGGTTCGCCGGTTTTATTTTCATTGTCAGGTTCTGCTTTTAAAATCGCCGGTGCTCCTAATGATGAAATACCGAATATGGCTGCGCCTTTTGCCAGCATACTCATAAAACCCCGGCGGGGTGTTGGCTGATTAAAAATAGGATTTTCCATTGTTGAAATTTTAGGATGAATAATTCGTATTGGGGTATTAAGGTACAAATTTCTTCCGCCATGGACAGCGTCCTTGAAAATTAACGGATTGCCGATTAAGTAATCGCCGTTTTTTTCTGTAAATTTTAGAATAGCTCTGCTTATTCAATGCATGTAACATTATCTTTAGCAAATCGTACTATATCATAGCACAAAACAAAAGCAAGTAGTTTTATGAGACGATACCGGATTTGGTTGTTGTTTTGCCTCAAACTCACATTATCTACCAACCTTTACGCCCAGGCTGAGCACAAGCTTTCTGCAAAAGTTAGCCTTGGGTATTCTCCTAATATCGAGACTTATTTTATAGCGGAAAAATTGGCCGTGCAGCATATTAATACGTTTGTTTTTGATCAGAAAGATTCATTGTATGCACATCAGCCACTGGTTTATTTTGCTTACCAGCATTTCAAAAAGTATCAGAATACTCCCTGCATTTTACGGATAGCACAATTGCTTGAATCACTTCGGGACAGTTTTCATGACAATGCTGAAATCCTGTAGTTCCTGTTAAGTAAACGCCCTTTTCCTTTAACAGGGGAGAGGTACCCATTTTCCGATTCATCCATTTTCAGACCATCGCAATTCCCGCTGGCGATAGCTATGGTTGAAGAACTAACGGATAGCCTCAGGTTTTTTTACCGGCTGGCACATGTCGGAGAGTTCCTGCAGCGGCACAGGTCCTTTTATGAAGGAGCTTTACGCGAAGCAAGAAAAGATATAAACGCGAACATCTTTCCTTACATGGAAAAGTATTACGGAGAAAAATTTGATAAGTACGCTATCTATATCATGCCGCTAATGCCCATTACCTATGGGGATGATAATTACCGGGCTTTTGGCCCAACGGTTCACGTACCGCAGGGCCGCATTTCAACAATGGTGTTTAGCAGCAGCCGGATGCTGCCATTGAAACAGTTATTGAAAGAATATAAAAAATATGGCTTTGACAATCCCGAAGTCACACATCTGTTAACGGTTCATGAAATCGGGCATTCATTTGTCAACCCGCACGTATTCCCATTACAAAAAGAAATAGAACAGGACACCGCTTTGTTCACTCCTGCTCTCCGGCTTGTCATGGAACCCAACTATATTCAAAACTGGCAGGTCTGCGTCATCGAGCATCTGGTAAGACTGGGAGAAATCCGTGTTGCCCTGGCTATGCACAACAAGTCTGAAGCAATGCGCCTGCGAAACTTACACATTAAACAATTCAGGTTTATCCTGCTTCCGCTGTTAGAGCAAAAAATGGAATACTATGAGGCTAACCGTGATAAATATCATGACTTTGAATCCTTCCTGCCCGGGATATTTAAGTTTTTTCATTCGTTGAAGCCGGAACAAATTGATGCTCTCGTTAACGATACTGGCGCCCAAAAATGACAAACAGCTGTGACATTCATTGCTGAATTTGTGCACGCTGAGTAGAGCGATAATCTTTTTCCCCAATATCATAGTCACTAAAATGAATCGTTGTGATTGAATGCCGGAAACGCTAACTTTAGTTAAATGTTACAGGCATCTTATCAATACAATTGCATGAATCGGATTCTTTTTATAATACTGCTATTTCTTATCAGCTTTAATTTATTCGCTCAGTCGAAATCTACTTTTTCATGGCCGGAAGGTAAAGAAGCGGCCATCAGCCTGAGCTTTGATGATGGCCGTTATAGCCAGGTGGAAGGCGGCACGGCATTTCTCGACAGTCTTCATGTAAAAGCCACTTTCTATGTATTGCCATCGGCAGTGGAGAAAAGATTGGAGGGTTGGAAAAAAGCCGTGGCCGGCGGACAGGAGATAGGGAATCATTCGTTGCATCATCCCTGCTCCGGGAATTTTGTTTGGTCAAAAGAGAATGCGCTGGAAAATTATACATTGGATAGCATGCAGGCTGAATTGACAAATGCGAATAATCTTATTCAAAAATTATTGGGCGTCAAACCGAAAGTATTTGCTTATCCCTGCGGACAAAAATTTGTGGGTCGTGGTCTTGATACAAAAAGTTATGTTCCGCTGATCGCAAAAATGTTTATAACGGGTCGCGGCTTTCTCGAAGAAACGGCCAATGATCCCGCTTTTACCGACTTCGCCCAAATAACCGGGATTGATATGGACGGAAAAAATTTTGAACAGATCCTGCCTTTTATACTGGAAGCAAAGAAAAACGGGCAATGGGTGGTATTGGCCGGGCATGAAATGGGAGAGGGCGGTGCGCAAACAACCCGCCTGTCTATGTTGAGGAAACTTATTGGTTATGCGCAAGATCCCGCGAACAAATTATGGATCGAACCTGTCGGTACCATAGCAGGTTATATTGAACAACATAGAAAATAATTTTTTTTTTCCTGCGCGAAAGAAGTATCAAGTTTTCACGAACTCTATTCGTGATACCGGAAACAATATTCTTCAAAAATTTAACACAACATCAGGGGCAAAGACTTTTTTCGTCATTACTATTTAACAGCAGCCGACAACTCCGCCATTAACCACAACGTATGCGCTACCATGGGAGTCCAATACTCAGCCACCTGCCAGGTGCCATCACCTTTTACCACCATATCATCATGATTGCCGCCAAGGCCATTGAGAACCGCCCCGGGTAATACAGGAACATTCGGAAGAAATGATGAGCCTGCAAAATGCACCGGCTGATTATAACCAACTCCTTCCATTGTAGAGCTGTTTAATGGATTCGACCCCAATATCCAGTCTAATTGTTTTTGTGCGGCTGCTTTCATGCGGTCATCTTTTAAAACAGTGGCAGCTTTTAACAAGCCAATACCAGCAGAAGCGATATTTGAATTAATACCTACCCACCATTCCAGTTCCGGTTCCATGAAGTAACGATACCAATATGCTCCAGTCTTTTTGTTTCCACCGGGATCTTTTGTATCGTATAACCCAAAAGGAACAATGCCGAAACTATTTTTTTCGGAAAAAAGTAAAAGATAATGCTCCGCATAATCTTTGATCATCGTTTTCCATAACGCCGCGTCTTTATCCCCGGGAAATAACTGAACCATATCACTTAAACCCATGAAAGCCTGACAGCCATTCCATACATTTTTATAGGGTTCATGATTGGAAATAGAAGTATAAAAAAATCCCGATAATTCCGTCCCGGTATCAGGTGCCTGTAATTTTTTTAATTGGAGAGTCAGTTCAGTGGCTCGCTTACGATATGCCGGTGAATGAGTGGTTTTATACATTTCGATAGCCGCCTGCAGTGCTGCGCCTGCATTAAGAGCGATAGTATCGCTGCCCTGCGGAAGACACCAGCTATAGCATTTCTTCGCCGCATCCAGGCATCGCTTTGAATAAGCAGGATCGGTTTTCATTGTAATGCGTGCCATCATCGCTTCAGCGGTAATGAAATTATATTGCGCCGACATTTCTACCGGCTGCGTTTGAATGATCCTGTCATCCGCATTTCCGGACACCAGCATTAATTGTTTGGACAGGCCGGTATTGGGTGTTACCAGTTTAATAGACGTATCACCGGTTTCAATTTTATTGTTCGTCCACCGGTTATTATCTGAATGTTTCTTCAGATCGCCGCCAATAAAATCCATAACATACCCGGCTGGTTCCTGCATTTTTAAGAAGTACTGGTTACCCCAAAGCAATTCATCCATGATAGTTTTACGGTATTGAATAGCTTCCAAATCATAAGCTCTCGCCAAACCCATCACTCCATAGATAGTGGCTGAAACCCATTTTCGCAAATCGCTCGCATCATGCCAGCCACCGGTAACATCCTGGTGCCGGCCATTATCAAAACGTATTCCATCATCCGTATGACAAGGAGATAAATAGCCTGTAGTACTGGCACCGCAGCGTTGCCGGGAAAAATAATCAACGATCATATTCATGGGCTGCTGGTAAACATTTTTTGAAATAGTAAAAGGAAAAGACCGGAGCGTATCTGCTCTCAGGTAGTAGCGGCCTTCTCTTACAACACTACTGAAATCGCCAATGGCATAAGCTCCAAAATCGCCATGCCGGGGAATAAGTGTACCGGTATAGGCAACACGGCCAGAACTAATATCAACTACTTCGAAATCCTTTTTTTCAGTACCCTGAATCACGCAGGTTTTTATTGAGGCGGATAGGTAGCCGGCCTGGTTAGTTAGCAGGCCCATTGCATAATCTCTTGACAAACGCTGTGCCGGCAAATAATTGTAGCTAATAATAAAAACCAGGAAGAATATAATCCTCGATATTTTTTCTATCGCATGGCTGCTGTGGTTGGTATTCATTATCTAAAAAGTAAAATTATTCTTGTCAATGTTCCGCTTCAATCTTTGCAGGGCGTCAATATATTTTTGAGAGATCAAGCCATGTTTATCGGGTGGCACGTCCAATAGTAAATTAGCGCCTCTTGATCGGCAGATTAAAAACATTCCCAGTAATTCGGCATCACTTCGGGGGTCATCATTTTCCTTATAAAACCATTCTTTACCTATCGGGTCGCATACTTCCGCAGGCATATAATACTTTTTATTTTCTATCTCCCGCCATTTGACATGACCGGTATTACTATTGGGAACAAAGCGTTCAATAGTGATCACATCCGTGGGCCAGGCTGTATTGATATTAAATTGTGATCCGTCACCAATGCCATGATTGAAAAGTATGATCGCATCCGGTTGCCATTTGGCAATCTGGCTGTATAATTTTTGCCGGTAATCTCTTGTCAAAAAATGTGGAATGTCGAGCCACACTTCGCCAACCGGACCATATTGCGTTAACAGCTCTTCTAATTGCTTCCATTGAAATTCCCTGTACTCCGTAGTCGTGTATGCATTCGCCCAGCCGATATTAGTGGGTGTACCTGAACCAAAAAGGTTGTGATTATCCCAGGCGCAATAATAAAACCCAGGCATAATCCCTTTTTCCCCGCAGGATTTCACGAATGCTTCCACCACATTCATTTTATTGCCGCTGTTGCCTACATGATAGTCCGTGTATTTGGTTGGCCATAAACAGTGGCCTGCTACGTGTTTTGTAGTAAGCACCGCATACTTCATACCGGCATCTCTTGCTACACCCGCCCATTGATTGGGATCCAGCTTATCAGGGTTATAAAACGAAGCGGGTTTATCTCCTTTTGAAAGTTCATCACCGTCAAATGTGCTCATGCCAAAGTGTATGAACATACCATACCCTAATTGTTCCCAGGCCCTGAGTTTTTCCAATGATAATCGTTGATCACCTTTTTCATCAATAACAATTTTTTTATCAGTAAGTGGCTCGTTAACCGGGCCTTTAGCTCCAGACAGCAATGATGCGATAACTCCGCCACTGCTCACCTGCATAAAATCTCTGCGTGATAATACTGACATAATAGGAAATTTAATTCAACTAATATTACGTAATACTATTTCAAAAATACCGCACTCTCTTGCAATACCTGGTTTTTGATGAAAATTTGTTTTGATTACACCGGGAAAATCGAAGATAGAAGAAATTGCCACCGCATGAAAAAGCATTCTTATTTTTACTTTATTGCTAAACCAGTGACAAATGAAAAAACGATCTCTATCGATAAAAGTTTCTCCTTCGATTGGAACTGTTTCCGCGGAATGTATGATTCCGGAGAAAAGCCAATGCATCATGACACTTGCTCACGGAGCCGGTGCAGACATGCACCATTCTTTCATGGTAACGATGTCCCAATTGCTTTCGGAGAAAGGCATTGCTACCATGCGTTTTAATTTTCCCTTCATGGAAAATAAAAAAGGAAGACCGGATACTCCTGCGGTCGCGCATCAAACCATTGAATCAGTTATTGCCAAAGCAAAGAAATTATTTCCCGATCTTCCTCTTTTTGTTGCCGGAAAATCCTTTGGCGGGCGAATGGCGTCTCAATATTTATCAGCAAATAATGATGCCGCAATAAAAGGAATCATTTTCTATGGCTTCCCCTTACTTCCTTCCGGCAAACCTTCTACCGACAGAGCGGAACATTTAAAACAGCTGAAGACACACATGCTCTTTTTACAAGGGACAAAGGACGAACTGGCTGCCTGGAATTTAATAGAGTCAGTATGTTCATCCCTGAAGCTTGCCACACTTGTAAAAATAGAAGGGGCGAATCATGCGTTCAAAGCCGGGAAGCAAAATATATTGCCACTGCTCGCCGATACCACAAAAGATTGGATGGAGAAGGGGATAAAGAAGACGAGATAAGGGCGATAGACTGACAGCAAAGTCCATAGACAGTTCAGCCCTTTCAGAAGAGCACTGGTACTAAAAAGAAATTTATTCTACGCTACAGTTCATAAAAAGATGTCCCTTAGTATTGGTGCCTAGCACAATATGCCCGGACTAAAGACTCATGGAAATACAAAATTTATAGTTGAATTGTAACAAACGAAACAGCAAAGATGAAGGATTAAAGATCCTCTGTTCGTTTTTCGTAAATTGGATGTTATAATTTCTAAAACTCTTACGCCATGAACCGGGTAACCATAATTATCTTTCTTGCTCTTTTCTTTCACCAGGGTTTTGGGCAAGCAAAGAAAGCGGACTATAAGGACATACTGCCTATCATTGATCTTTGGCTGGACGGACAAAAAGATTTTGACAGGCTGCCCGGAATTTCCGTGTCGATTGTACAAGACCAGGAGCTATTGTTTAGCAAAGGGTATGGTTATGCAGATGTAGAAAAGAAAATTCCCATGACCGCTGAAACAATTTGCTCTATTTGTTCCATTTCAAAATTATTTACATCTGTGGCTGTAATGCAGTTGTGGGAAAAGGGAATGCTAAGGCTTGATGACTCCCTGAAAGCATTACTTCCCCCGTTTAATATGAAACAGCAATATGCGGAAACTATGCCGATAACGGTTCGTTCATTGCTTACTCACTCATCGGGCTTACCGAGGGAATCCGATTATCCTTATTGGAGCAGCCCCAAATTTTATTTTCCTACCGTTGACGAAATGAATAATAAATTGGTTGACCAGCAAACCTTATACCCGTCTTCTACTTATTTTCAATACTCCAACTTAGGGATGAGTTTGCTGGGCGAGATTGTATCCGCAAAGACATCTAAAACGTATAGTGATTATATAGAGGATAATATTCTAAAGCCATTGCAGCTCTCAAATACGCACCCTTATTTACCTGAAAATTTATGGAGAGGAAAAATGGCTACCGGCTATAGTGCTTTAAACAGGGAAGGAGTCCGGACAATGCTGCCTCTATTTAAAACGAATGCGATAGCTCCGGCAGCTGGCTTTTCATCCAATGTAAATGACATGGCAAAATTCGCTTCATGGCAAATGCGATTGCTGTCAAAAAATACAAATGAGGTATTGCGATCTTCAACCCTGAAAGAAATGCAACGGATTCAATGGATTAGTCCTGATAAGAAATTAACCTGGGGTTTAGGCTTTATTCTTCACGACAATAACGGTACTACCTATTTGGGACACGATGGATCATGTCCGGGTTATAGAACCGTTCTGATGATGGATCCCAGGAAAAAAATAGCCATTTCAATAATGATAAACGCCCAGGGAGTAAGCCCTTACAAATACTGCGATGCGATTTTTGATTTGATAAACAAGAGCATTATTGAAGACACAACTATAAAAAATATTAATTTAAAAATATACAGTGGCAGGTATGACAATTATGCCTGGTCGGGTGAAATAATGATAACGCCTTATAAAGGAAAACTGGTCATGCTTGGATTACCTGCAGATAATCCGGCAGAGAATATCAGCGTCTTTCAATATATAGAGGGCGACAGGTTCAGGAGAATTCGCCCGGACGATAATTCATTGGCGGAGGAATTGCGATTTGAAAAAGATAAAAATGGATCTATTACGAGGATGTGGTTGAATAGTAACTTCAGAGATAAAATTCAATAGTATTAAGCTATAAAACAGATGCCCGTTAAAGCATTTCTTCTTATAATAAAGCATTCGTTTCACGCCAGTTGTTCCTTTTTAATTTTCCTAAACTAAAGTTGTGTTCGACCCTGACTGTGCCTGTGTGTACAATAATTGTAGAGATTTTTCCACCAACGCCCGTATGACCGAAGCCACAATATTGTGGTTTCGTTGCCGGATGTGGTTTATCTGGACGTTCTACAGCAGGAATGTACTGAAATACAAATCAGGTAGGGTATTTGTAGTACCAAAGTTTTTACCATTAAAAAATAAAAAATGAAATTCTCTAAAATGCTACTTCCGGTGTCCTGCATAATGTTTGCAGGCAGTTTAGTCTTGTCGTGCAATAATGAAGGCGATAAAACGGACAATAGTATGCAGGCTGACAGCAACAGCACAATATCGTTAGACAGCAGCAGCAAGGTTAATAGCGCCACGGATAATATGAACGCCATGGCTGATACTATGCCGGTACCGATGGTTGACAAAGCTACTGCAACAATCAATGGCACTTATCCCGATACAGCGGTAAACGGTACGGCGACTTTTGAAACAATAAAGGATGGAAAAGTGAAAATGAAGCTTGAAATAACAATCGCCGCCAAAGCCAATAAAACGGTTGCGGTTCATCTGCATGAACATGGTGATTGTGCTGATAATGGCAAAGCATCCCACGGCCACTGGAATCCTACAAACGCACAACATGGGAAATGGGGATCAGCGAGTTTTCATCTGGGCGATATCGGCAATGTGAAACTGGATGCAAAAGGAAAGGGGTCGATTACGATCACTACCGATCTGTGGACGCTGGGAGGCAAAGCTGATAAAAACATTTTGGGAAAAGCTATGATAGTACATGGAGGAACAGATGACTATACTACCCAGCCAACTGGTAATGCAGGTTCAAGGATCGGCTGCGGGGTAATAGAGGGAAAATAAACTTTCCTTGTACAGGAGCAAACCGAATAGGTAATAAAAAAGAAAGCATACGATTTGGATTTTATATCCTTACCGGGTGCTTTCTTTTTGTTGGGCAATGCCGAATTCGAAATATTTACAAGAAGGTGAGTTTTATTTCCCCACTAAAATTTTTATTATTTCTTTTTCTTCCTCGTTCTTGGCATTAATTAATCCAAAACCACCTTTGTAGTCCCAGGTGGCCCAGCCAATTTGGTATTCATCCAATACCGCTTTCATATCCCTGAACCATTGAAACCTTGCCTCATCAGGTACCGTACTTAGACATCCCCATTCTCCACAATACAAAGGCAGCTTATATTGTTTTGCTACAGCAATGGGTTTGGCAAAATGTGCGGCTATCGATTCCTTTGTATAATAATTTTTGTTTCTTAAAATTTCGTTGCGCAAACTATCTGGTAAATTTTTGATGTCTTCATCCTTTACTATCGCACCGGGATAATTAACCGGGCCTTTGTAGGCCTTGATCCTTGTCCAGGAGGCTTCATGATGTGTCAGTAAAAAAGGTTCATACATGTGAAAACTCAGGATGATATTTTTGTCATTGGCTGGAATGCGTAGTTTATCAAACGTATCAGCACTTTGCCAGCGATTAGAGCCAATGACGATTTTTCGGGAAGGTTCATTCCTCCGTATAACCTGCGTCGCTTTCTCTACTAGTTTGTTCCAGTCTTCGGGATCGTCGGCAACTGGTTCGTTCATCAGTTCATAGGCTACATCTTCAACAGGATATTTTATCAGGGCAGCCGATAGGTCTCTCCAGCATTGAAAAAAACGTTCCTGTGCCTCCGGTTTGGTCCAAAGCGGTTTTTCCTTTTCATTAAAATGATGCGACCTTAGAATATGCAGGTCAACAATAGCATCCAGGTTATTTTTTTTGCACCAGTCAAGGGACTGTGTCAGTAGTGAGAAGGCTTCTGTGTCCTGTTGCCCATCCAGCTTCCAAAGTTGTTCTTCATCTACCGGTATCCTTATGTGGTCAAAGCCAAGACCGGCCAGGTATTTTACATCTTTTTCGGTAAAAAAATTCTTTCGGTCATCACCGCGTCGATTACTTTGTGACAACCAATGGCTGATATTGGTTCCTCTTTTGAAAGTAAACTCATTCCCTTTTTTAACGGCTGGAACAAAAGACATTTCAGCAACCACGCACAAAATAAAAACGGACAAACTGAAAGTAGTCAGTTGTAATTTTCTTAATGACATAAGATTTAATTTGTAAATAATATTTATATTTTAAGTTATTGGCGTCGTTTCTTCACCGGCATTTTGGGTTTATCTGCTTCGGGCTTACTATCAACAACCGGTTCTAATACAAAAGCGATATCCTGCCCGATATAATTTGCATTGCCACCCATATGCAAATATGGAATGGTAAATGTAATAGTTCCTTTTGTACTGCTGACCTGTGTCGTATCAAGAAATTGTCCGCGCCAGGTATGATATAACCTCAGCCGGTAGTTTCCATCATTCACATTTTTTATTTGTATTGTTTTCCCCGCGATATCCGTTTGGGGATTAGCCGCCCATCCAAATATCATTTCGTTACTTTTCATCGCATATCCGTCTCCGGCGGAAACAACTATTTCTGATTTAGAAAGATTGGAAAGCTTTGCCAAAGGAACCTGGTCAGTAAATTTTCTAAGGCTGGTAATTTGCGAGGTAACCATATTGTCATTAAGCCTGTTTGAAAATGCCCACCAGAAAGGAGTCATCGCAGCACCGGAAGCAAGGCTTACCCATAGTGCATTATGATAAATGGCGAGATAACCAGGCATAGCGGGCTCATAAAAAGTATGATCCCAACCCGATTCGCCGATGATAGCCGGTTTCTCATATCCATTCCACAGCCTGCTTACTTCCCCTGCATAGATGCCATAACTCTGCGCCAGCGGATGAACTGTAGCGGAATCCATGGTACCAGTCCGGTTCATGGGATATCCCTGGGCTTCATAAATTTCTCTTGCCGCCAAATCAAAAGTTTGGTAGCCTTCGTGAAAATATTCTTTAATACCGCCGCTTCGTGTTCCGGTTGTCAGGTGCTGGTAAGGATCGTTTTTCTTAAAATAGTCATGCACTTTTTTGCTCCAGTTGATGGCCATGGCGCTATCACCTGATATCCATCCGTCCGTGCCATTGATTTCGTCCACAATAAACCAGGTGGCCAGTGAACGGCTATAACCCCAACGTGCAATAAAATACCGGTATAGCTTTTCCTGGTAATCCCATGCTTCTTTGCTCCGGTAAAAATCTTTAGCTGCGGTAATTTGCTGGTAGGGATTACTGTACCAGCGAATATTGCCGCCACCCCAAACGGTTTCAGATAAAAAAGCGTGGAACCAAATATTCAGGCTAAGTTGCATATCACGGTCTTCACATAATTTCAGTACTTCGTCTATCCGGCCACTGATATTCTGATCATACCTTCCAAGACCGCTGCCCAATGTTTCGAGCGGGGTAATAAAACTGCTGATAAAATTTACGCCCAGTTTCTTTAGATTGTCCAGCTCTTCGGGCTTAATCTGCCCACTGTTAAACCCCGTGTATCCATCATTGTACCAAAACCCAACTCCGTAAAATGGAGAACCATTATTAAATTCAAGATATCTTTTATTCGCAGCTACCTGCAATGGCCCATTGTTAGAAGACCTGTAGGCGATAAACGTTTTGGATTCACTGGTTGTACTCCCGTTCTTGTCAGTAACCTTTACGGTGTACTTCCATCTCCCGGTTTCATTGGGTGAAAACCTTATTTTCCAGAGAGTGCCGGATGCATAATTATAAAAGCCATTGATGTTCCATTGTTTTCCCGAAGGGGAAATAAAAATAGCAGCGAGATCAATTTCAGCTGGATAAAAAGGGTTGCTGAATTCGGCTTTAAGGTTCAACCCAATTTCAAATTTGTCATACAAACCAATAGAGTCCGCATTAGTTCTGATTGAGGTTATTTCGGGCGGCGCGGCCTTTGAAGAAACAGAGAAAGAAAAAAACACGAAGAGAATGGATAGCTTTAGTTTAGTCATGTCGCAATCTGTTAATTTTACAATAGCTGATGAAGTTACGTTGTTTGGGATTTTAATTTATCAATAAATGCTGTGTATTGTGATTTTAAAATAAAGATTTCAACGGGATCAGAAATCAAATAATTCTCATACAAAAATGTTACCATGTTAAAAGCTGTTATTGTCATTGTTAGCTTTCTCTTCTTCGGGTTTAACAATCAGCCCCAAGTTGATCGTTTCCTGTATGTAGCGGAAGACCAGGGTTGGGTTTGCATTTACGATATCAATAATGAGCATAAGCTGGTAAGAAAGTTTGAAGTACCCGGAACGGGAGAATTTAAAGGCATTTGTGCTGACCCCGTTCACGGCAAGCTGTACCTGAGTTCCTATGTAAACGATCAATTGGTATGTGTGGATCTGAAAACGGAGAAAGTTGACTGGACATTATACATCCCCGGCTATCCCGACAGCCCTGCTATAACACCCGATGGTAAATATATTTATATGCCCAGGCGGTACAGCAAGTTTTGGGATGTAATAGATACGGATTTGCGAAAAATAATAGCATCCATCGAAGTGCCTTATGGCAATCCTCATAATACATGGTGTAGCAAAGACGGCAAAACCATGTATCTCGCCGCATTGGGTAATGAAAACCTTTACGTGGCGGATAGCCGTACACATAAGATCATCTCCACTGTCGGGCCTTTTGAACCCAACCCCGATGATCCCTGGAGCTGGACACAGAAAAAACATAATGGCCCGAAAGGAATCCGGCCCTTTGCCATTTCAAATGATGACCGCTATGCTTATGTGAATCTCGATGGCTTATTAGGATATGAGATCGGCGATATTAATACAGGGAAAAAAATTGCACGGGTGGAGGTAAAGGGATTTGAGAAACTCAGGGGAAACCATCTTACTACCAGTCATGGACTGAGTATAACACCGGATCAAAAAGAAATTTGGGTAAGCAACGATGCCGGACCTTACATTCATGTATTTGATTGTACGGTTATGCCTCACCGGCAAATAGCGGATATCAAACTCAATCACCGTAACGGATGGATCACGTTCGGAATTGATGGCCGGTACGCTTATGCATCTTCCGGTGACGTAATTGATACAAAAACCAAAAAGATTGTGGCCCCGGTTGTTGAAAGTGAAAAGCTGCTGGAAATTCAGTTTGAAGATGGAAACGTTGTAAGGGCAGGGACGAGGTAGGAAGATTTACTTAACAACAATTTGCTTTTCGCTGTACACCACTATTTGCGGTTTATCCTTATACAAACTTATTTTCCCGCTAATGCATACGTCCTTGTCTTTATAAAATACTTCCGGTTTCTCTTTGAACTGCTGCCTCGCGTCCGGTCCGATCACAATCGTAAGCGGTGCATTGGGATATTTATCCCCGACATTCAACAGGGTAGGAGTATCCTTGCTCCTGTCAAGAAAAATGCCTCCATAAATTTTAGTACAAACCGTTACCGAATCGCCCACATGTTTACTTACATCCTCTATTTTTATTTCTTGTTGTCCATGCACTACTGCGGAAAATAATAGAATGGCAATAGCAACTATCCCTTTTTTCATATTTTAGATTTAGCGAACGATAAAGATATAAGTCAGATTGACGAAAGTAACCGGGCTTTGAGATACGGGAATGGCAAATTAGAGACGTTATTGGCTTTGACCTTTCCACGCAGCAACAGGAAATTTTTCACCCGCAGCATTTACCCTGAAAAATTTATTGCCTTCCACCAATAAGGCTTCTGAATGACCATCGGCGTGATGCACATCGGTATCGAATACCTTTCCGTCAAAATTCGAACTGATATTATTGGCAATGATGGTATGACCTGTGCCGATATAACGAACTCCATAAAATTGCAGCGTGCTATCAACCTGCTGCATGGTTGCCCTGGAGGAACCTGTATAATAACCCCTGTACCAGAAAGGACCAACGTCACTATAGAGTATGTCCACCCTGGGGTCTGTATATGCAGCAGCTGAATCCCTGTAATGCGGCCTGGCCACATTGTTGAGTTCGTTAAGCGATATTTGCATGTTGTTTACATAAGGCGAAATGCCGCCATGGGAAAACAGGGTATTACCAACCCGCTCCACCACATTTTTAGTAGATAGCCAGCGTCCTATTTCCGTATCAGGTCCAAACAACTTTGTGTATTGGGTGTTCATAAGGGCTGCATGTTCCGGGTAACGGGCCTGTACATAACGCAGGTCTCCGCTCATGTTCATGATCTCGTGGTTTCCTAAAATAAAATGAACATAGCCACCGGCGGCTTTTGCTTTTTCTTCAAGTGAATAGATTAACCACAACACTTCCATCACCATCATACCACGGTCTACAAAATCGCCCGTCAATACCAGGTGATCTTTGTTAAATGTCCAATTGAAATTTTCGTCAATGACACCATTAACCTGCAACAGGTTCCTGAATGCCGCGAAGTTGCCTTCAATGTCTGATATCACCAGCATCTTCTTCACGTTGTTGTATTCAGTTTTTTCGTTGCTGAGTTTTGATTTCAGGCTCACACTAAAGGTTTTTCCGGCTTCACCGGTATATACCAAAACTTTCGCATCGCCCCTTGAGGCACCCGGCATGCTCTCTGTTCTTACGGATTTAATTCCGCCGTTGTCCTCTATATACTTTATAAAAACGGAATCGTTTCCGTAAAATATATAAGGGCCATCAATGACAGCTGAAATTACTGGTGGTGTAGACGGGTGAGTTTCTTTTTTGGCTTGCCAAAGAAAGCTGGAGGCGAATAGGGTGGCGGCCAGTATCGTGTTTGTTTTGTACATGCTTGAATATGTCTTTTGGACGATTTTTAGGGGATTCCGGTTGCTTTATAAAGATAAGAAACCAACATTTATGCCGGGTCTTATTATTCAGGAGAGGTTCCATAGTGCTGCTTCGAAGAATCACACTTGCAAGGCGGATAAAATGATGAAGAACTGGCGTTAGGTTCGTCGCCGGATGCAGCGGGATTCACTACTGGCTGCGGATAAAATACCCTGATATGCCACTGTATTTTGTTTCCCTGCCCGGAAAAAATTCGTCAAATTAAAAGAACGGAAGTTTCTTAATTTAAAAAAGTACTTAAGCGTCGGGTGTTCTTCCACTTTCAAAAGAAACCGGTTCCTTGCAGCCTCTCTATGTAAAGCTATCTGTGCATACGCATTAAAATAATTCTGCGGCTATGGGCGAAACATTAAAACTACTCAGGGATCTCACCATTATCATCGGCATTTATCTCTACTTTATCGCCTGGGTTTATGTTCATTTTTATTATCAGCAATTCGGAATTTCTACTGAATCAGTAAACATCGACTACAGCAGTTACCTGATGTATTCCTATAACGTAGTAACCTCAGTAAAGTTCATCTACTGGGTCAAAATTTTTATTCTGATCGTGCTGGTATGGATCGTAGTTCTGATGATTATGGCCGGGCTAAAACAAAAAAGCGCTTTCTTCAGAAGAGCGGATACTTTTTTCTCAAACAATATAATCGCGAGGTATCTAAATAAGTTATACAAACAATATTCCCTGTTGCCATTAATTGTCTTTCTTGTTGTCATTTTCCCTTTATTGTTCAGGGTTGCCAGGGGCGTGGCTATTGACAACTACAAGGATGACCGGTTGAATACTAAAAACCTTAAAACAATCCAGTTTATATTCAGAAAAGACGCCTACCTGATGAGCCCGGCAGTGGTATTGGATTCAATGCTATCTCCGAATCATATATTTTACGATGATATCGCGATTATAAAAAACGATAAACAACAATTGCTGAAACTCCTGGGAGAATCTGACAAATATTATATCGTTTTAAAACAACTCCCGTTTAATCAAATATTAGGCGCTCTTCCTTCAGGCTATGTATATTTTATAAATAAAAATGACATCCTGCTACCTAAAATTATTCTTCGGTCGCATTAAATACAATGAAAGTGAAAAATATATTCAACCTTATATTGATATTGTTACTGGCCTCCTGTAACAATGAAAGTAAAAATTCACCGGTGGTGGATGGACAAATGACCGGGAAGGCCGATGAGAAAAATGTTACTGATTCCGGTGTATTGACAAAAGACCCGGGAACCAGGAGGACTAATGAAAAAGAAGTGAAAGCTGCCGGGACGGATAATCCACCGGAAGCGTTCGATGCAAACAAGAATGCTGTAAATCCCGATGCGGCGGCAGATAATCCCGCGGTTGCCAATTTAAATACCACTGATCCGGAGCATAAAAACACTGAGCCAGCGGTAAATCCGATATCTCCCGGCGATAACCCGGAATCTCTTACTGACGGTGGCGATAAAACGGTTGTTTACGTTGGCGTTTTTGCCCGGTGGAATTTCCGCGCCGGAGAGCAGTATGACGGCAGCTATGACACAACACATAGTTTATTTGTGTTCTGTTCCAGTAATCATTGCAAAGAAGTGCCAAGAACACAGATAATTTTCCAGGAGTTTGGAAACTGCGATACTTCAATAAAGGACCGGATCAAGTTATTCAAAATACAAAAGAATGGCAGTATTAACCCAAATGGGCAAAGGATCGAAGTAATAGGTAACAAAGGTTATATAAAAGTCGGCGAAGCAACCCGTGCGATCGAATTTGATCCGTCCACTATCAGGCGGATAAGAAATGCGAAGATCGCTTCAGGAATAAAGACTGTTCAACCGCAACCTGGAATAAAAAGGGTAAATGAAGTAACCGTTCCTGAACCACGAGTGCAGGAGCACCTGATCAAATCGGTGCAGGTAGAGAAGGAAATACCAAAACCGGAAAAGGAAATTAAAAAATCGGAATCAGTAGATATAGAAGAAAAAAAGATTGTACCCCCTGCAAAAATCGAAAAACAAGTCGAAATCCTCCCGGCTGCAAAAAAGGAAGAAAAGCCATCGGTATCTTCACCGAACAAAATCTATACACCGGTAAAGGTTGACACCGCTGCAAAGAGGCAACAAACAATTATCCGGAATATAAACAGGGAACAAAATTTGAAACCAAAGCCAAAACAATAGAATTCAAGGAGCTGAAAATTAACATCGAAACTGGTGCTCTTAATTTGCTGACGGATCAGGGCAAGATAATGTTAGCACCGGATTGATTCCCGGCTGACAGGTAACATATGGTCAACCATTAAAAAAAATGCCATCCTTCAACAAGGATGGCTTAGAAAAATATATTTTGAAAAACTATTTGGCCTTTGCAGCCGGCGGCTGAGGCATCATTTTCATCATATCGGCTGGCTGCATATAAGACCAGTGTTCTACTCCCTTGCCATCTTTAAATTTTACCACTTCAATAGATTTCATATCGTACGGTCCCTTCGGCATACCCATCTGGCCATTGCTTGTACCGGTCATACGAACAATAGAAAACACGTATTCGTCGTCAGCCAATTCTTTAACAACCTCCATCTTCATGTCGGGAAATTCTTTTCGTGTCATCAATATCATAGCTTTGAGGCTATCCCTGTTTTTTTCTCCCATTTCTGTATGATCAACGAAATCACTTGCAACAGCATCGTTGATCTTACTGGTATCCCCGGTCATAAACGCATCATCAACAATACGGGAAGCAGCTAAATTTTTTTCAGCAATTGAATTGTCTTTTTTTTCAGCAGGCATTATGTCCGCCGAAGCTTTTTCGGTTTTCTCATTGTTGCAGGAGAAGCAGGCAAAAAAAACACCGATGGCAAATAGAGAAAGAATCCGTTTCATGTTTATTGTATTTTGGTTAGATAATGACATTTACCGGGGCCGGACCGTTATGAAGCAAAATTTCAAAGGAAGGAAATTTTTTGAACGCCAAATCTAAGGAATTAGCTGACTGATTCCGACACAAGAAACGTTCCAATGTGTAACAGATCTCCAAAAGAGAAAAAATTAGTACGGTGTTTGAACAACCAAGCCCGGGTTTCTGCTCTGACCCGGAAGGGCGCACAATGGTGCAAAACAACCTTCTTCCGGTCGAATTCGGGGTCGATTTTACTCAGAAGACTTCTCTGGAAGTTTACTATTATGTGGCATTGTTTTAGAGTTGTAATTGATATGAAAAAGAACATATCAAATTCGCTATTGAACGGCGACATCGAGGATAGCGAAAAAGACAAAAGAAAAATGCAATCCGAAGAAACTATTTTGGATCTTCCGGATGTTAAAGATATTCCCGGGCAGGAACATATTCAACCGCCAAAGATGAGGGAGTTTGTTGATACAACTATTTCTTCTGATGATGAAGAAGGAAAGGGATTACTTGATTTCGAAGAAAAAGATATTACTGATGAGTCACAGGTAAGCAAAGAGGAAGAGCAACTCCTCGAAAAGGCCGCTGCAAGCCAGGCAAATGAAGACGACAAGGAATGGGAAGACGCTAAATTGGACAATACAGATGATGAAGGTGACTTTCTAAATGAAGGGGATGATCTTCTGGGAGACGACCTTGACGTTCCTGGTTCCGAAGACGACGATGCTAATGAACAAATAGGAGAAGAAGACGAAGAGAATAACAGCTATAGCATTGGTGGAGATAAAAAATAAATATCTCATTTGCTGAAAATTAAAAATTGTAAGAAAATAAATTATTGAGTTGCAGTGCTCATGGCATTAATCCAATCAATTATTAGTTTAACGCCTTCCTGATGAATAATTGTCCGGGCCAGTTCGGGCATTGCTGTACCAGGTTCGGTGCTGTTCATCCGGTAGGCGAGTATAGAATGTGGCGCATCGCCGGCAACAATATCGTAGTTAAAACCACCGGCGCCATTACCCGCGGAAACGGGTGACTTCATTATTCCAAGGTGCTTCTTATCTGTTTGTTCATATTCAAGAAATAATCCTGTATTGTATGCATCACCACCTTTTATATGGCAGTGCGCACAGTTGATATCTAAATAGGCTCTTGCCCGTTGATTCAGGTTGAAATGTTGACTGTCTTTCCAATCTGGTAGGCGATTTACTTTTGATAGATCAGGTAACCCTGATAATCTTCCCAAAGCCGTCCAATTGGTTAATTGATTTTCCTGCCGGCCGCTTATTATGAAATTCAGGTTCCTTGCTTTTGGGCCAATGGGTAAAAGCGTATCGTTGTTAATATGGCATCTTTTACAGTCGTTGGTATTGGGCACCTGGTAAACTGTGGAAATTTTATTGCCTTCGTCATCCAATAAAGTAATGGGTAGTTTAGCGCCAGTGATATGTTTTAGGGCATCGGTTTGTTCCGCATTCCACAAATAGTTCATCACTTTCCATTGCTTATCCACAGGATCTTTTACCAGCAACCGGGTTTCGATCATTATCGTTTGTTTCGCTGTATTGGTATAAGCAAAATTCTTTATAATAATGGTTGAGTCCGGAAAATCAAGAATTCCATTTTCCCTGAAAGCTATTGAAGTGCCGGCGGGCAAAAATATAAACCTTTCTTTTACCGCGTAATCAGTAAATAAGGAAGAACTAAGTTCATATTTAAAAATAGTGTTTGCAGGTTGCAATTCTTTAAGGGAGCCTTTAAAAAAACCATATTCAGACAACTTATCTTTAAATCGAAAGCTTATTATTTTTGCAATCGCTTGTTCCCTTTTCGTAGATTTAGTTTTACAGCTTTGCACCATTACCACTGCCAGTGTAATTAGAAAAAAAAGTAAAACTGTAATAATAAAGGTCTTTTTCATGGGGAACCGTAATTAAATATTCCTTTTCGCGGTTGAACTATTTACAGGTAAAAGAAGTCATATCCATATTTGGCTTCCATTCCGCCGGCTTGCCAATATTTAAGAAATCAGCATTGACAAATACATTGTCGCCTACCTGCTGAATGCAAATGGAATCAGGATTGGGTTTTACTCCTTTCGTTAGTATATTGGTAGAGATACCATCATACATGATAAAAGGAATACGTTTGTTTTTACGTGAAGGGTCCAAAGCGTTTAACTGTTGCTCTATGCCCACTAATAATTTACCGATATGATGTTCATAAGCTGGCTGTGGAAACTCTTTTCCCATCTCAATCGTGTTGCCATAGATCTTAACGTTTTGCGCGATCGGGAAATAATGATCATTTATTCTTTCCGCGGCTTTGTCATCCACCGCAAAGCCGGAAGCGATGGACACAGCGCAAGTATTATTATTAATGATACGGTTATTGTATAGTTCAACATTGGATACCGCTAAAATGATAACACCACTGCCGGGAGAGGCGTTGCCTACACCGGATATAGTTCCGAACGACCCGGCCTTTGCGAAATTGCGGTTGTTATTATCATGAATGTAATTATTATAGGCTTTTAAACGCCCGCCTCTTTGCGAAAGCTCCGGCAGATCGAACATTAAGAAACCTGCTGTATTATTATAAAATTCATTATCATAAACCTGTGCATTCGTAGTATTTTCAATTTCGCAGCCAGCTACATTTTTAGCGGCCTTGCAGTTTCTGACGATTGCGCTGTCTGATTGTCCCACATAAATACCCGCATCGGACGATCCTTCCGTATAACAATTTTCAATAAGTATGTTTTTACACATCACGGGGTAAATGGCATAACCGCCGCTGGTAGAGTCTGCGGTTTTCCAGGTGGCGTGCAGGTTGCGGAATATTACATCCCGGCTTTTATTCACTTTTATCAGGTCGCCTTTTGAATCACGGATGGTCATGTCTTCAATAGTAAAGCCCTTTACATCCGTTACCCTGATACCTTCACCTCCCTGGCTTTGTGTTGAAAAATCAAGTATTGTTTTTTCATGACCTTCCCCCTTTAACAAAATATGTTGTAATTGTACGATGCTGAGATTATCAAATTGATAAATGCCTGCTTTTAATAAAATACTTGTACTGTCTTTTAATGATAATAAAGCTTCGGCGATTTTACTTTCCTCTCCGGGGCCAAAGCTGATCGCAGTTGTATAACTATCACTGCTCTCTGCTTTCGGACTACAGGAGCTTATTAAAAAGGTGATGGCAATAATAAAAATAATGGCTGGCAAGAGTCGATATTTCATTTACAGTGATTTGAGGGCCGAAGGTATAGCAATATCCAGAAAATAGTATGGATGAAGGCGGAGTAGTAAGCTTCTCTAAGCCTGCATGCGATACAGTAAAAAAGAGGCAACAAATCTGTTACCTCTTTTTATCATCAATCAAGTTTTACGAATTGCTTTACCTTGTTCTTGTCTCCGCTAAGTTTTATAAAATAACTACCCCTGGGTAGAGATTTAATTGAAACCGGAACGCTATTGTTTCCTTTTATGGTTATCACATTCTTATCAAGCAGTAGCCTGCCCGAGATATCGGTAACAGTGATCTTTTCCCAGGTTGCACTTTGTCGGTGGAACGCAACATTCACTATGTCCCTTGCCGGGTTTGGATAGATAGCGAGTTCCCTTATTTCGTCGCTTGCCTGTGATACGATTGGCGCAGACCGTTGTGCTGCCCGGGTCTGTGTAGATGCTGAGCAGGCATTACCTACAAACAATTCAAACCCGGTTTGATAACTATTGGCAGAGAAGAAAAGCTTGTTGTTGGAGCCTACGAGGTTTGTAATGGAATTTAACCCCGTCAAAAAGGGATCATTCACAGGATTCGTTCCGCCGCTTGTCCCGTCGGAGGACCAAATTGCGTCGTTATGGGAAAAATACAACTTACCGCAGGCACCGGTTGAATACTGTGGATAAACATCAGATTTTATTAACTGGGGGTTTGTTTCTTTCGGGCCGAGCTTCCAAAGACCATAATTAAAATTCAGATCGTTGCCGCCGAAAAACAAATCGCCATCCACTTCTTTCAGGTTGAATGGGTTATACACGCCGGTTCCTACTTGTTTAGTACCGGCCGCCGTTCCATTGGTTTTCCATAGCCCCCCCTGGCCGATATCATTGGAAAAACCACTGAAATAAAGTGTATTGTTAATGATGCAAAAGTATTGGTCGAGGCCCTGGTTTAAATATATCCATGGAAACTGAACATTTGCCAGGCTAAATGTTCCTGCTTCTGTGCCATTGCTTTTCCATAATGACGGGATATAAGTATTATCGTTGGCAGAAAAATAGATGCTCCCATTATAAGATATAATACTGAAAAGATAAGAGCTGTTAATACCGGGATTAATATCTTTTACCATTTTTGTTCCTGTTAACGTACCATCACTTTTCCATAATTCATACCCATACGTAAAGTCACCTGCAGAGAAGAAGGCATTGTTTCCACAGGTCACGACGCCAGGATTAAAAGGCAGATTGCTGGAAAGAATAATTGTACCTGCCGCTGTTCCATTACTTGTCCAAAGCTCAAAGCCTCCGGTAGACCTGTTATAAAGTATGTAAAATGGCTTACCATTGTCGGATATATCAAAGAGTTCAAGTGAATAAATATCCCTGTTGATATCAACCGTTATTTTTTTTAATCCCTTTTTCGTGCCATCTGTTTTATAAATTGCTGAGCCCGCTTCATTATCTCCAATAAAGTAGTATACCCCTTTTTTTTCCTTAAAACGATTAGGGTAGGACCAGCCTTCCCCGGTGACTATGTCATTCAGCAGTTCAGTTCCATTCTCGTTCCCGTCCGATTTGTATAATTCACCGCCAGTGGCAGGTTCAAACGCACCAAATAATACTCCGTTTTTGGTAGCTATTATCCCGTTGTAAAAAGTACCGGCGTTTGAACTATAAGTGGACGTAGTATTAATATCTTTCACCAGCGTAGTGCTGGCCGAACTTCCCTGGGTTGACCATAGTTCAGCGCCCGTTTTGGTTTCATGTAAACTAAAAAGAACTTTTCCATTACACTCTGTAATATACCATGGCTGGGATGTTTTTGGCCCGGCATTTACATCTTTTACAATCATTGTTCCGGCTGTGGTACCATCGCTTTTCCATAGCTCACCTCCATAAACGACATCATATTTTACGAAATACAAAGTACCATAACCATTCTTGAGGCTGAGCATAAATGCGCCTGGTTCACCGGCAAATGATTTCACCAGTTTAGTACTCGCCGCATCACCCTTTGTACTCCAGAGCTCATCATGCCAGCCGCCAACGGAATTATTAATTTTCATATAAAGCGTATTACCAACGACCCTTGATTCCCCGGGAAGAATAAATATGGCGTCGGCAGATGGCGAAAGGTCTTTTACGAGCACCAGTCCTGTGTTTGTAGCGGCGTTATACTTATACAGGCCATTTCCATCGGCATAAGTATAACCGGACAGGTATAAAACATTATTTAATATGGGAAATGGCTGCGAGAAGTTAAACTGGAGATTGTCGGTTTGCATCAATATATCATTATTGCCTGGTGCGTAAGTAGTGCCGATCTCAGTGCCGTCTGAGATCCATAATTTTCTCCCTGTTCCATCGTCCGCCGAAAAGTAAAGTTTATTATTGTAAGCAGTTAACTGCATTGGTGCATTATTATCCGAACCATAAGCGCTAACATTCTTCACCATAAATGTGCCATCCACCGTACCATCGCTGCGCCAGACCTGCCTCCCATACGATCCTGAATAGAAAGTGAAGAATAAAATGCCATTAACAGCGGTAGCCTGTTCAATATCATAACCAAAATAATCCAGGGAATATATGTCAGTAACTAGTGATGTGCCAACGGCTGTTCCATCCGTTTTCCAGATTGCAGTACGATAGCCAATGCCATCCCCGATAAAATATACAGTATTGTTCACAGCTATAAATTGTTGCGGCGAATAACCTGATCCGCCATTAACACCATCCAGTATTTTCGTACCGGCTTCTGTACCGTCTGTAACCCATAGATGATAGGTGTATCCATCAGTTGAAGCAGAAAAATAAACTTTACTGCCAATGGCAATCATATTCCGGATAAGGGTTGAAGCTTCTCCCGGATTGATATCCTTTACTAAATAAGTGCCGGCGGCTGTACCGTTACTTCTCAAAAGTTCCCGGCCATGTACGCCATCGTCGCCTTCAGAGTAGGACACATTGTTTACTACCGGGTAAACCCAGTCGAGAGGACTGATATAAAAGCCTATATTCCCCGGATCACTTTCTGCCAGGGAGTTGATATCGGCCGTTAAATGAAAGCCAGAACCCAAACCATGAGGAGGTTTCCTGGTTTTTGTAATCGATGGATTCCTGTTTTCAAGATGTCGCATCAGGAACGAGTTAGGATCATTAAAAAGATGAGGAGAAGATTTTTTTTGCATGGCAATGATCTCATCGATATTTTTAGATTTATCGCTGCCGGGGTACATCGTTCGAAATATCTTTTCCTGGCGCTCATCCCGTTCCAGGGAAGCTGTAGGTTTTTTCCCAAATTGAATATTTCTACTCTTGTCCGGGAGAGGAAAATTTTGTTGTTGGGCGAGTGCATGTAAGGTTATGCATAAAACGAAGACGGTGATGCATATGGCATTGGGTTTCATGTGTAGAAGTTTAGATGATTGAAGAAGCCTTTATTTAAAAAGAAATGAGTTGACGATCGTTACAATATCGTATTGGGCCGGTGGTGTTTTACCACGATGATGTGTTCAGCATCTTACCTTCGGCAAAAAGGATAGCAGATATTACAAAATCAATTTTGTCCTGACTTTTTCGGATAGGGCGGTTGTATCCTCGTCGGAGAGTACGGTTGGATCTTGTATGATTGATTTACAGGTCTGAGTATGCTGGTACCAATTTGGCGAATTAAATTCAGGTTGATGAGTATTACTTTGTATTTCGACCATTCGGCTTAACAGTTATCCCACTGCTCTTAACTGCTGCTGGTTGACCCACTCACGTTCAACCATGGCAATATGACAAGAACTGGAGTGAAATACACCAATCGAGAGCTATGCAATGTGATTTCGCAATGACCGGCGGTTTGCAATAAGGCATTATCAATTTTAAAAATACAGCCATCGCTGTAAAAATGTATTTATATTTAATTGGCAGTAAGGCTTTGTCATACTGTCTTTTTTTATACCTCATAAACTGAGCACATGGCTTCCACTTACAAAACACCCGGCGTATATATCGCAGAGAAAAACGCCTTCCCCGGCTCCGCAGTAGCTGTTGAAACCGCCATACCGATTTTTATTGGCTATACGGAGAAAGCTGAACGAAAAGGTAAATCGCTGATAGGGGAGCCTACACATGTTACCTCATTTGTGGAGTATATTGAAATATTTGGAACAGATTTTAAGCATCAATTCGGGTTCACAGATAAATCTAAACCAATTGAAAAATTTACTCCGGATACACTGAAAGATCCGGTCAATAGATTTTATTTCTACAATGCTATCCGGCTGTTTTACCAAAACGGAGGCGGTAATTGTTATATAATGTCGTTGGGCATCTATGGTAAAGGAGATAGCAAAAAAGGAAAAATTAATATCGCTGATTTTCCGGATGGTGTTTTTGAAAAGCTCAAAAAAGAATTTGAACCCACCATGGTAGTCATACCTGATTTTGTATCAGACAGGACCATTTGTTACGAGTTGTATAAAAAAGTATTAATGCATTGCCGGGATACGCAAAGCCGGTTTGGAATATTTGATGTGATTCCCGGTGATAGTGATAAGAGCACGGAAGAAACAATCAGTATATTCAGAACCGCCATTGGATCTGATGCGCTTAATTACGGGGCGGCTTATTATCCCTGGTTAAATACATCGATAGTACTGGCTTCTGAAATAAATTTCACCAATCTGGCTGTGACAGTGGATGACTTAATGACCCTGTTGCCGGAAGCTGCTGTAACCGTCGTAATACCTAAATGGAAGGAGGCGAATAAAGCTTCTGCATCAGCTGTATCCTCAGCGGAGGAAACAGAAGAAGAGCTAAACAAACAGAATACAATTTTACACGATTCATTATTAGCATCAAGTCCAACATATAAACAGATAATGGATGAAATCAGGAACAGATTAAATCTTCTTCCACCCAGCAGTGCCATGGCTGGTATTTATACATTGCTTGACAATTCAAGAGGCGTGTGGAAGTCGCCTGCTAATGTTTCTCTTTCCAGTGTGATTTCACCGGCTGTTGTTATTTCAGAGGAACAACAAAAGAATATCAATGTGGATGTATTAACGGGCAAATCGGTAAACGTTATTCGTCCTTTTCCCGGGATAGGCACCCTGGTATGGGGAGCAAGAACATTGGATGGAAACAGCCAGGATTGGCGCTATATCAATGTACGCAGAACCATGATCATGATTGAACAATCACTTAAACTTGCCTGCAGAGCCTATGTTTTTGAACCCAATGATTCCGCTACCTGGGTTACTATAAAAAGCATGATGAATAATTTCCTGGCTAATTTATGGAAGCAGGGTGGCTTGGCCGGTGCAGTTCCTGAACAGGCTTTCGATGTGCAGATTGGGTTGGGCGCAACCATGACACCCAATGATATTATGGATGGAGTTTTACGTGTCACCGTTAAACTGGCAATAGTCCGGCCTGCAGAATTTATCGTATTGACCTTTCAGCAGCAACAACAGAAATCTTAAAATAACAGGTCGGTTCATTTTAATTTTATAAAATCTAATACATCATTTTATGGCGGAAACCGGTAAAGAACAATCGAAAACGACATGGCCACTGGTCAAATTTCAATTCTCGGTTAAGATAGGAGATATTCAAGCTGTTTTCCAGGAAGTAACAGGATTGAGTGCAGAGACACAACAAATTGAATTCCGGGGAGGAAACAGCAAAGTATTCTCAACCGTGAAGATGCCGGGAATTAAAAAATTTGGAAACGTTACGCTTAAAAAGGGGATTTTTAAAGATGATAAGGGTTTTTGGGCACTTTATGACGCTGTAAAAATGAATACTATTGACAGAAAAACCATTACGATATCACTGCTTGATGAAAAAAACGTTGTTGCCATGTCATGGACGCTTAGCAATGCTTTTCCAAGTAAAATTACCGCAACAGATCTGAAAGCGGATGGTAATGAGGTATCCATAGAAACGATGGAGCTTGCACATGAAGGACTGGCGATAGAAGCATAAAAAGTAAAACTAAAAGGAGCAAAACTAAAGTCAGTATATTCATTCACCAGTTAACCCCGGCAGTTGCTCTTACAAAAATTTCAATTTCAAAATGATATCTCTGTTAAAAACGACTTTATGAGGATCGCTGATAGTCTCATGCCCCTGATTTTGTTTCTGTTCAGCCATTTCAATGTAAATGGTCAGCAGCAATGGCCTTTAAAAGAATGGCCACTTGCAACGCCGTCATCCCAGTCAATGAACGCCGATTCATTAAAGTCATTTGATGATGCTATTGCCAGTGGAAAGTATGGGAATGTAGATGGAATGATTGTTACCAGGAATGGACAATTGATATACCAGAAAATTTATCAGCATGATTATGATAAAATATATCGCGATAGCGCCGGGAGCAAGAGTGGATTAAATCCACATAATCCCGGAGGACCCTATAATTATTACAATCCGTGGTGGCATCCTTATTACCGCCGTGGTGAATTGCACAGCTTGCAGTCTGTTACCAAAACAATTACATCTGTTATTATTGGTGTAGCTACCACCCGTAAGGAATTTCCCGATCTGTCGGCAACGGTACTCAGTTTTTTTGACACCACACTGGTAAAAAACATTGATGATAGAAAAAGAAGAATGACTATCCGTCATTTATTAACCATGACGGCGGGATTTGAGTGGGACGAAGGTTTGCATTACAGCGATCCAGGAAATGATTGCAGCGTGATGGAAGCCAGTTTTGATTGGATACAATATGTGATTAATAAACCAATGGCTCTTGAACCAGGGCAATCGTTTAGATACAACAGCGGGGCTTCAGAATTGCTGTCTTATATTTTCAGAAAAGCAACGGGAAAAGACATAGAAGAATATGCTTCGCAATATCTTTTTTCTCCGCTTGGGATCAGTCAATATTTCTGGAAACGCACTCCAACCGGCCTTGCAGATACGGAAGGCGGGTTATATTTAGCAGCAACAGATCTTGCAAAGATTTATTACCTTTTTTTAAAAGAAGGAAATTGGAATGGAAAACAGCTTGTAACCCGGGAATGGGTTAAAGCATCCGTCAGTCCGGCTATCGCCGTGAGGCCGGGAGTAAAGTACGGATATAAATGGTGGCTCTTTGAATATGGTAATGATAATTCAAAATATGCCTGGACTGGTTCGGGCTTTGGCGGTCAGTGGCCGATTATTATTCCTGAGTATGATATCGTGGCTGTTTTTACAGGCTGGAACATTACAGGCGGTTACCCTTCGCTAAGGGTAACAGAAGCGATCCGGCGATTGGTAAATGCTGTTGCCGATAAAAGATGATGTCTTTCTTTGATCCTGCAATATGCTGTAATCCAAAACTATTTTCTTTATCTTAACACCATGAGAAAATTTATAATTTTTCTGTTAATAACCAGTTGTTACTGGCAGCTAATTTCCTGCAATTCCGGTTCACCGGAAAAATACTTTTATGTTGCTGTTCTTAACTGTAATATGATGCATGGTTTCGCAGGAACGGGGTTGCAAAGGGAAATGGAAACCCCGTCTGTTAAGATGATCGATGGGGATAAAGACAAGTTTGCACCCATGAAAAGAAAGGAAATAATCGACGACAGAATACAAACGCTGGAAGCCAACCAGGAAAAATTGAAAGGTCTCAAAGAAACCGATGATGCCAGGGACATACTGAAAGCTTCTTCCGCACTGTATATGTATGTATTGCCCGTATATAAAAATGAATACCGTGAGTTAGCGAGGCTGTATGATGGGAATGCGTCCCGGGAGAATATTGAATCTTATACGCAATCGATCTCTGATAAATATTACGCTGGTTATGAAAAGCGTTTTCAAAAGGTGACTGATGCCGGAAAGGCTTTTGCGGAAAAGCATGGTATAAAAGTGAACTGGGATGTGCAGACATCCCCAAGATGAACTTTTTTTTCAACACTTACAGGAATGAATATAATAACAGATCATGATCAGCCCCTCCACCAACGGATTCATCGGTTAATGATTATTTCCGTAAGGAAAGTGATCTTTTGTTAGCGATTATTCCAACGATATAAAATAGTTAACTTATAAAATTGATGATAAACTATGAAAAAAACATGTTTGGTTTCAATTCTGATTTACTATACTGTGCAGCTTGCCGCGCAAAATGACACCATAGTGGTGAAAGACATTCTATATGGCGGAGCAGCGGATAAAAACCTTATGCTCGATATTTATAAATTAAAGGAACAGAAAAACCCTTATCTCATTATCTGGATCCATGGCGGCGCCTGGCATAGTGGCAGCAAAGAAAATCCGCCTTTGGGTTTTTTAAGTTACGGGTATGCAATGGCCAGTATTGAGTTTTCTTTAAGTACGGAACAAATATTTCCTGCACAGATCCATGATATAAAAGCGGCTATTCGGTTTTTAAGAGCTAATGCAAACAAATATGGCTTTCGAGCCGATAAAATAATTATCTGGGGAAGCTCGTCGGGTGGACACCTGGCAGCGTTGATAGCGACGACGAATAATAATAAAGAACTCGAGGGCGCTATTGGAAATTATACCAACACTTCATCTTCTGTACAAGGCTGTATCGATTATTTCGGCCCTACTGATTTTCTCACCATACTGAATCAGTCAACGCCTCATGGTTTAAATGTACGGTTGCCTGCTTTAGCTATTCTGCTTGGCAAGCCCCTTGATCAGTCAACAACTCTTGCCAAACTGGCGAGCCCGGTTTACCAGGTAGATGCCGGCGATCCACCTATGTTTATTGTACATGGAGAGCAGGATGTGCAGGTGCCCATCAATCAATCCATCGAATTAATGAGCGCATTCAAAAGCAGCAATTTAAAAGTACAGATTGAATTTATTCCCAACGCGGGTCATTCTGATCCGGCATACTTTAAAAAAGATTTGCTGGATAAAATTGATAAATTTTTAAAAGAAACCAGTTTACGTGACTAAATGGGCTTTACAGATTTTGATGGCGGCCAGTCTGATTTTTGGACAGAAAGTTCTTCTATTCTAATTATGATTTTTTATCGCCTTACCTTCTTTCTCCAAAGAAATCCTTTGGACCGGCCTATTATTCCTTTTGCGACAGTCTCTTTTATTGGTCAGCAGATAACTGAAATTTTGTGTTGATTCCTACTCCCCTGGTCAGGGTTTGATAGACTACGCAATACCTTTCGGTGAGTTTTGCAAGACTAGTCATTTGCTCCGCAGTGGCGTTTGAATCGAGATCGAATGTTAAACGAATTGTAGTAAAACCAACTGGCACTTCTTTAGAAACTCCTAAAGTACCTTTGAAATCTAAGTCTCCTTCTGCTTTAACGGTTCCGCTTTTTATTTCAATTCCAATGGCTGTTGCTACCGCCTGTAAAGTAACACCCGCACAAGCGACTAATGCTTCAAGCAGCAGATCTCCCGAACAAGCCAACAGGCCGTTTCCACCCGTAGCCGGATGAAGCCCTGCCTCAACTAATGCGCGACCAGTCTCTACTTTGCAGGATATACCCTCGCCAATTTTCCCATGTGCTTTTAATGTAATAATAGCGGATTCCGGTTGCGCCCTGTATTTTTCTTTAAGCGGAGCCTGTAAGTCTCTTAGTTCTGCAGAATTCATACTTGTAATTTAATAATGACATTGAAGATATAAAAAAACAAGGCAGGACTGCTGTTCGCGTATTTTATAAGGATTCAAATATTTCGGAGCATTCAATACAAACTTGCCGCTGGTGATTTAAAAAATTATTTCAATATCTTCATCGAAAAAAAATAATATGCTTCAACGTTTTTTACCCGCCTTATGGATAATGGTTCTCGTTGGTATGACAGCTTGCAACAATAATAATAGAGTTACGGAAGCAACAACTCCGACGCTTGACAATCTTATACCCAAGCCTGTAACGGTAAAAGCCGGCACAGGATTGTTTACTTTAAATGATAGCACTGTCATTACAGTGGCTCCGGGTAATGCCGAATTGTTAAGAGTAGCAGGTTATATGGCCGCTGTTTTAAAACCCGCTACGGGTTTTACATTTCACATTGATAGTGTAGCAAAGACTTCAAATAGTATCGCGATAGGATTGGTCGGTGATAGTTCCTTAACCAGCGAAGGTTATGAAATGAACATTGCAACCAATGGGATTGTGTTGAATGCATACCGGCCAGCAGGAATATTTTATGGAGTGCAAACGATAAGACAATTATTACCTGCTGCCATTGGTAAAGCCAGCGTACAAACCGGGCCTTGGTCAATTGCCGCCGGTACCATCCGTGATTACCCGGATTATGGCATGCGTGGCTCCATGCTGGATGTGGCCCGTCACTTCTTTGGTACCGATGATGTAAAGCGATACATTGATTTATTAGCCTATTACAAATTGAATACCCTGCACCTGCATTTAAGTGATGACCAGGGCTGGCGTATTGAAATTAAAAAATGGCCACGACTGACAGAGTATGGAAGTACCACGCAGGTAGGCGGAGGCAAAGGCGGTTTTTACAACCAGGAGCAATACAAAGAGCTGGTGCAATACGCTGGGGACAGGTTTATAACGGTGATTCCAGAAATAGATATGCCGGGTCATACCAATGCCGCACTGGCATCTTATCCCGAATTGAACTGTAATGAAAAAGATAAGAACCCCAAATTATATTCCGGTATTGAAGTGGGTTTCAGTACGCTTTGTACAAAAAATGAAAAAGTGTACCAGTTTGTCGAAGACGTATTCACGGAGCTGGCGGCGATTACACCGGGTCCTTACCTTCATATCGGCGGAGATGAAAGTCACGCTACCAGTAAAGAAGATTATATACCCTTTGTAAATCGTGTACAGGCTATCGTTAAAAAACTGGGCAAACAAGTGATAGGATGGGATGAGATTGCCTTATCAACCCTGCAACCTAATAGTACCGCGCAATATTGGGCCGATTCGGCCAATTCAAAAAATGCCGTGAAGCAGGGAGCGAAAATAATTATGTCTCCGGCCGCCAGGTCTTACATGGATATGCAATACGATTCCACTACCAGGTTAGGATTGCATTGGGCGGCTTATATAGAAGTTGACCAGGCCTATAACTGGAATCCTGCAACATTAGTAAATGGTATTGAACGGAAAGATATAATAGGAGTGGAAGCGCCGCTATGGTCGGAAACGATTGTCAATATGAATGACATTGAATACATGGTCTTTCCGCGCCTGCCCGGTTATGCAGAAATAGCATGGTCACCTGTTGCGGGCAGAAGCTGGGACGAGTATAAAGCACGTTTGGGAAATCATGCTGCGCAAATGAAGGCGATGGATATAGATTATTATCCTTCTAAATTAGTTGACTGGAAAGAATAGGTTCTTACTTTACTAATCTCAGAACTTCAATATAACAGGGCGGTAAGCAGGTTAATAAAACTTGTTTTAACGCCCTGTGTGTTTTAAGCCCGTGCTCTCCCTGAAGACAAAACAGCCAATAAAAAGCGATACCACTAAAAGCCAATGCCTGGAACACACTTGTTATTTCGTTGCCTTTTTCTATAGCAGGATCAGCAATGGCTCTGGGTATATGCAATATAACAAACCACAGCAGAAGCATAATACCAAGCAGGAAACCGACTAATCGTATTTTAAATTTTAATAGAATGCAAATACCGGATCCTACAAGAGCTACCGCACCAAAATAAGTCCAGAAGGTTTGTCCCGTAGGGCAGGATCATGGGCCGGAAATCAGCGTATATCAAATGTTGAACGCCGATACCTGCAAGTTCCCCGCCATAAAAAGCACGGCCTGCACGGATGAGATTTTCCATACGCAAGTTTTAATCAGTTCTGGTGAAAAATATGTTCGTTGACAATTGAAGGAGTTGTGCATACTGCCACAACACAACAACAATTATTTTTTACTTATCCTGTACAGATTCCCCCCGTCAGTAACAGTATAAAGCATACCATTATCATAAGCCACATCGCGGTAACGTTCCTGTTTGCCTGTCAGTAACCGTTCTTCACCCGCCACTTTATTTTTTTCGATGACAAGCCTGACGATATGAGAACCTCCAAGGCCACCGATAAACAGGTTGTTTTTCCATTCAGGAATACTGTTGCCTTTGTAAAAAGTCATTCCACTGGGGGCGATAATAGGATCCCAGTAATACACAGGTTGCTCCATTCCCGTTTTCTGTTGTATTGCATCACCTATCGCCGGCCCGGCGTATTCAATGCCATACGTAATAACAGGCCAGCCATAATTTTTACCCGCTTTTATAATATTCAATTCATCACCACCACGCGGGCCAAATTCAGCTTCCCACAATTCACCCGTTACCGGATTAATATCAAGGCTCTGTGCGTTACGAATCCCATAAGCGAATATTTCTGGCATCGCGTCTTTTTGATTCAGGAAGGGATTGCCGGGGGCAGGTTTACCATCTTTTGTTATTTTAAAAATCTTACCCAATCCCGAGTTAAGCCATTGGGCCTGCTTTCTGCCTTCCAGTTCTGATCTCTCGCCTGTGCTTACAAAAAGATTTCCATCCTTATCAAATAACATCCTTGAACCCAAATGCGCAGCGCTGTTTAACGGAGGAGTGGCCCGGAAGATGACAACAGGATTCTGAATCGACGATGCTGTTTCATTCAATTGTCCTTTTGCCACGGCCAATTGGTTACCATTCCCGCTTTTTTCAGCATAGGACCAATAAATCATTTTGTTGCTGGTAAAACCAGGATCCAACGCCACATCCAGCAAACCTATTTGTCCCTTATCCACTACTTCAGGAAAACCAGTGATTTTTTTTAATAGTTTCCCATTGGCATCCAAAATTTGCATGAAGCCTGATTTATCTGTAACCAATAATCGTCCGTTGGGCATAGGTACAACCGCCCATGGCTTTCCTAATTTTTCGGCGATCTTTTCCACTTTATAAGCGGTTACTGTTTTTACTCCCGCTGCCCTGGTTTGTCCTTTGAAAGCCGGTTTATAATCAGTATTGGCTTTATTGGTTTCCACAGGAGGTAATTTCGTAGTGTCTCTTTGCTGATTTTCATTGGCTCCATCGCTATTGCCACAGCCGTACGAATAAATTGAGGACAGGATAACTGAAATGCTTAAAATGATTTTTATTTTCATGCTTTTGTTTTATTCAATGTGTCGTAAAAATAGACAGTATTGTCTTTGGTTGCATAAAAATTTGATTGACGGTTTGTGTCCGGCAGTAAAAGACTATTTCATTAAGCAAAAGTTATGTCCTTCATCTATCCGATATCTTCTTTTTTTTCCCCGGCTTTCATATCCCTTGTGTTTTTTTGTACGGCAATGGCTGCAAACAGGCTGAGAACAAATGCCATTGCATAAAAGCCTTTTTCACTTTTTACCAACTCTGCATTCCATAGTCCAATCGTAAGTAATACGATGGATAAAATGGTGGAAAACCATGCCAGTCCATAATAGATATTGGTAACCGGAATTCCTTCCATCTGATCCCGAACCGCTTTCTGTACTGAAATGGCCGAAAACAGTCCGAACATTAATACAGTGAAGTAATAGCCTTTTTCATTTAGCTCCATTTCCGCATTCCATAAACCGATTAAAAAAGCGATGACGCCAATAAACAATGCCGCCCATGAAGCGGCGATAAAAGCAGCCGAAGGTTTTAGGTTTTGTTTCATATTCATTTTTTGTAAACCAAAAGTATATGGCTTGCCAGATGGCATTTTTGACATTCATCAAAAACTAAAAGGGTAAATGTTAAAACCGGCTGCGTATGCGGCTCAATGTTTCCTGGCTGATACCGAGGTAGGAAGCAATATGACCCAACGGTACCCGTTCAATTATATGCGGTGTTTGCTGCAGTAGTCCCTGGTACCGTTCCGTGGCGTTTTTAAACTGGGCGTTTACAAATCGCTCCTCCAGCCTGATATAATATTTTTCATAGGCAATTCTCACCAGTCTCTCTATTTCATGATACCGGTTAAACAGGGCGGATAAAGTGTCTTTGGAAATGGACCATAAAATACTTCCTTCCAACAACTGAATATTTTCAACGGCTGGCTCCTGGGTAATAAAGCTGTGGAAAGACGTAACAAAATCTTTTTCGAAACCAAACCAGTGTGTGATCTCTTTTCCATCCAGGTTATAGAAGCCCCGCAAAGCGCCTTGTTCTAAAAAATATAAGTGCCGGCAGATCTTTCCTTCAGTCAACAGGTATTCGTTTTTTGAAAGCACCACCTGCTCAAAACAATCATACAGGGCGTATTGTGCTTCATCGCTAAGGAGAGAATAGTTCTTTATATGGTTTAAAAGTTGCTGCAACTGGAAAATGGAATTAATATACCTCTAAAATTAAGCAAGAAAAAATGATTGGATTTTTTACCTTTTCTGTTGTTGCATCAGTTTAAATTTTAGAGGATTTAGCTTTTCTTATGCTGCTAAAATATGGGCCACAGATGCACGGATAAATATTATAATCCGTGCATCCGTGGCCTAAACTTTTCAAACTGATACATTATCTACTTTTTGTGTTGAAGATTTCAATCAAAACGATAAAAGGCAATTGAAGTCGCAAATGCCCCCTTAAAATGTCACTATTGCACAGGAGGAATGATAAACTACTGGAATACATTTGTGTCATCAATAAAACTTAAACTCTGTTACAATGCCAACGCTCAATCCTTATTTAACTTTCAGCGGCAATTGCCGTGAAGCCATGAATTTTTACAAAGAATGCCTGGGTGGTGAACTTTTACTTACAGTAGTAGGAGAGTCGCCGGTTGCCAGCCAGGTACCGCCATCAATAAAAGATCATATCCTGCACTCTTCTTTAAAAACAGATGATCTCGAAATTATGGCGACTGATATGCAACATGAAACTATAACGGAAGGCAATGCTGTCCATATGTGTCTTATTTGCAAAACAGAAGAAGAAACGAAAAGCCTGTTTGAAAAACTTTCAGCCGGAGGAAAGGTAAAGCAACCCTTGCATGCCATGTTCTTTGGACTGATAGGAACATTGAACGATAAATTCGGAAAGTCATGGATACTGGAGTGTGATAAAAAATAAAAAAATCGTTTATAGAAAGTGCCAAAGGCTGAATAGTATTGCCTGTTGAAGGCAAAGTTTATATAGAAATGGCTACAAGGCGCTTTCAGGAAAGTAGCCTCATGGGAGCAGATGCCTCTAATTGTAACGATAATTTCAATTTATCAATTCAATCCAAAATCATTCCTTCCATTACCGGGGTTGAACTTTTGAATCGCATTGATATGCTGAAATATTTTTTTTATCCGGTTATACAATGCGTCGGAGTCGTTGACAAGCGTTGTTTGGTTTTTTACCCATTCGCTGTATTCATCCAGGCATTCATCCTGCAGGTGGGCGACAGCCATCCATGCCACCCGAAACTCATTCATATCCTTATCAAAGGAGCGGATATCGATCGTCCTGTTTTCAAAGTCGTTGAACAGCGGAGCGGAGTACTCTTTTTCAAACTGTTCAACCGCATCGTCAAAAGCCGTAAATCTTTCAAAAATTGAATTGAATAGTTTGTGCATAGGCATCATTATATTCCAATAATTGCTGCGAATGACCTGTAATTCATCCAGCACTTTTTGTATTTCCCCGGACTTTATACTATATGTACAGGAAACTATTTCATTGGCGGGCCCAAGACCAAACATTCGCTCCGTCCGTACAATTACCGCCCGTAATTTTTCAAGGGCTGTAGTGACCAGTTTTAATTCAGCCATTACTTTTTTTATATCCGGCCCCAATTGTAATAATTGGCTTTTGATCGTAGCAAGCTCATCGTGCAGTTGCTTATACCGGTCAATAAATGCTGTTTCAAAATCGGTGAGGGCGGCTTCAGAATTGTAATTGAAGTAAATCCTTTTTAAAGGATGGGGGATAATAGTGGGCTTCATAAAATATCGGTTTTAAATATTGGATAATTAAAAATAGCTAATATGAGGATAGAAAATGTGAGTATTACTACGTGATTTTCTGATGCACATATTGCGAATTACTACGTATAAATAACAGAGCTCATTGAAAAAAGCAAAACCGTCTTTTCATTAATGAAGGAAAAGTGCCGGCGTGTTCATTTATAAAAACAACGCCTGAAACGCCGGTTTTTTTTAAATCAGTTATTGGCTGCTGTACAATCAAACAATGATTCCATTATCTTTATTTACCAACTTTAAATAAATGCCATTGAATACTGCAATTGCCAAAGCCAGGTGGTTTCGCCTTATACCCGTCGCCTTTATTACCTATAGTCTTGCTTACCTTGACCGGGCAAATTTCGGATTTGCCGCTGCAGGGGAAATGTCGAAGGACTTAAATATAACAGCCAGTGTATCTTCCTGGTTAGCCTCCTTATTTTTTCTGGGATATTTTTTCTTCCAGATCCCGGGAACACATTATGCCGCTAACAAAAGTGCGAAGAAACTGATCTTTTGGTCATTGATCCTTTGGGGGGCTTTTGCTATGGCAACGGGAATAGTCAGTAATGTAAAAATTTTGATGGTGATCCGCTTTATGCTCGGTGTAGTGGAAAGCGCCGTAATGCCTGCCATGCTCATCTTATTAAGCAGGTGGTTTACAAAGGATGAACGCTCCCGTGCCAATACCTTTTTAATTCTTGGCAACCCGGTAACCATATTGTGGATGTCCATTTTATCGGGTTATCTGATTGATGCTGTTGGCTGGCGATGGATGTTTATCTGGGAAGGATTGCCCGCCGTCATCTGGGCGTTTTGCTGGTGGTGGCTGGTAAATGATAAACCAAAAGACGCAAAGTGGCTGTCAGATGATGATAAGAATGCTTTGGAGACTGCCTTGCAAAAAGAACAGCAAAACATTAAACCGGTCAAAAATTACGCGGCGGCTTTTAAATCTCCAACGGTTATTTTATTATGCCTGCAATATGCTTTATGGAGTATCGGTGTATATGGATTCGTGATGTGGTTGCCATCTATTATTAAAGCCGCCCCCGATATGAGCATTGTAAAAACAGGCTGGCTTTCCTCAGTTCCTTATTTGTTCGCCATAATCGGTATGCTCGTGGCGTCTTATTTCTCTGATAAAACATTAAACAGGAAAATATTTATCTGGCCTTTTCTTTTAGTCGCCGCCATTGCATTTTATGGTTCATACCTTCTCGGGACGGATCATTTCTGGATATCGTTTATTTTACTTTGCATTGCGGGCATGGCCATGTATGCACCGTACGGCCCATTCTTTGCGGTTATTACAGAACTATTACCATCCAATGTAACGGCGGGAGCAATCGCATTGATCAATAGTTTGGGGGCATTGGGGTCATTTGCCGGTGCAAAAGGAGTTGGCTATTTAAATGGAAGTACCGGCAGCTTCGATGCATCTTATATTTTTATGGCGGGGTCTTTATTTCTTTCCGCCATCATAACCATGATAGCTGTAAAGAGAAATAACCAAAAGACATAGGAGTGTCCTGAAAATAAAATCGCCATCTTTTATTTTGCGCTGCTTCGATCCGGGAGTGTAAAATAATGGCGACATGGTCCACATGCCATCACGGTTAACTATCGAACCCGGGAGTATACTTTGTTAATGGCTCACGAACGAAGAGGAAAAATTGTTTTAAAAATAAAATTAGGTATACCTTGGTATCACCAGTTATCCTTCACCTGTATTAACTATTAATCCTGCTCTGATTTATCATTCATCAAAAAATATTTATGAAAAAGAAAAACGGAAACCACGTTTTATTGACATTAGCAATTTTAGTTACACTTGTTGCCTGCAATTCGGCTGACAAAAAAGAAGAACCAACCGCAACAACCGACACTACGAAGACAGAAGCCGTACAACCCATCGTAGAAGATGTAACACCGGATGCGATTAAAGCAGCGCCGGATCTTTACAAAGTATTAAATGATACAATGGGCATAAGGATCGTTGAAGCTACTTACAAACCCGGCGATTCATCAGCACTGCATTCTCATCCTGACTATGCCATCTACGCAGTGTCAGGAGGTATGGCGACTTTTTATGGAAAAGACGGAGCAAAAATGGAAAGTGAAATGAAGACAGGCATGACCAATATAAGAGCTGGTGAAATACATGCCGTGAAAAATACAGGTAAGACAACCATTAAAGTAATACTGGTAGAGGTGAATCGTAAGGGACAAACCACTGCACAGGATGCCGCAACAGATGCAACGAAAGTAGCACCGGGTTTGTATAAATTAAAGAACGATACATTGGGGATAAGAGTGATAGATATTAATTATAAACCCGGTCAGTCATCCGCTATGCACTCCCATGGTGACCAGGCGCTCTATGTGATTGAGCCAGGAAAAGGAGAATTTACAGCAAAGGATGGATCAAAAATGGTACTGGAATTTAAAAAAGGAATGACAATGGTAGTGCCTGGCGGACCACATACAGTAAAAAATATTGGCAATACAACCCTGAAAGCGATCCTGGTTGAAGTGAACCGTGCTATGTAATAAATAAATGTTATTTGTTGCGGTCTGTATTTTCGGGAATAAGACTTGCATCAATAATTCAGGTAAAAGTCATGCGGGAACTCATGGCTTTTACCTTTTTCTTTTTCGACTGTTTTCAGTTCCCGTTCCGGGTGAGATGCCAGATCGCCGTCATATAGATATGCGGCACTGCCGTTCCGATTTCTATATAGTACCACGGGCTTTATTCGTTTAAAATTATTTACATTCACAAAATATGAGGACAATATTTCTACTGGCTGGGTTTTGTTTTATTACAACAGGATACACCCAATCTTATAAAAAACTCCATCAAAAAGCCATTGTCATAGATACGCATAACGATTTTCCGAGTGCGTCTATTGAAAAGCGTGTGCCCTTCGATACTGATCTGAAAGGTAAAACACATTCGGATCTTCAGCGAATGAAAGAAGGCGGCCTGGATGTTCAGGTGTTTTCCATTTTCTGCGGACCTGAACAACTGCATCCTTACGCTTATGCCAACCAGGAAATAGATTCCGTGTATGAATGGACGAGACGTAATCCCGGTAAAATGATGATGGTGAAAACGCCGGAGGATCTCGAAGCGGCGGTGAAACAAAAAAAACTGGCGGCAATGTTGGGAGTGGAAGGAGGGCACATGATGGAAAATAGCCTCGAAAACCTGGATAAATTATACGAAAGAGGAGTGCGGTACATGACGCTTACCTGGAACAACTCGACATCCTGGGCTACATCAGCGGCAGATGAAACGACTAAGAAAGATTCATTACCACATAAGGGATTGACTGATTTTGGCAAACAGGTGGTAAAAAGAATGAATGAACTGGGCATGATCGTGGATATCAGTCATGTGGGTGAACAAACTTTTTGGGATGCCATTGCTGTTAGTTCTAAACCGATCATCGCCTCGCATAGCTGCGCCTGGACTTTGTGCCCGCACAGGAGGAATCTGAAAGATGAACAGATAAAAGCCATCGGAAAGAACGGTGGCGTTATTCACCTTAATTTCTACGCTGGGTTTATCGACAGTACTTATGAAAAGAAGCTAAAAGATTTCCTGGCACAGCATAAACCTGAAGTTGATTCTTTGATACAAGCGAAGATACAGCCCGACTATGCTAACATGATGGTGGCGGAGAAATATAAAGAGGCGTTTGTACAATTCAGACCGCCACTTTCTGTTTTGATGGATCATCTTGATCATATCGTCAATCTTATAGGCACGGACCATGTTGGTTTAGGTTCGGATTTTGACGGCATTGAAGCTCCGCCAAGAGAACTGAATGGCGTAGAAGATTTTCCACTGGTGACCAAAGCCATGCTGGATCGTGGCTACAGTAAAAAGGACATAAGAAAAATAGTAGGAGGTAATTTTATCAGGGTATTTAAGGCTGTTCAGGCCCATTGATTTTTTGTTATGGTAAATATGATCAGTTTACTCTTGTAAAATCCAGGTCATGAAAATCATAACTGAAATCAGTTAACGGCGAAATAGCTCTCATTTTTATACCGGCCGCTTTACCATCCTCGTTTAAACTGAAATTCACAAAAGCATCGGCATCCATGCTGCGGTCATTCCATTTCACGACGAATGTATTGCTCTTATAATAAAATAATTCTCCGGTTAATTTGGGAGACCGTTTTGAATCGAACCAGGGCTTCCCGTTTTTTACAGAGATGGTAATATCACCCAGCCATGCATCTCTGTAAGTGCCGGCAAATAAATTAATATCCGGCTTCTCTTTCCCGGACTTCTGCGCCTTGTCAATTTCCTTCCATATCGAATCCAGTAAATGGTTGGCTGTTCCCATTTGTTCTTTTCTGAAGGAGGAATATTCAGTTACCCTGTCGGTTCCTTTAATACCATAGTAGCTATCTTTTACCTGGTTAGTGATAGAACTAAAAGCGCCGCCTTCCTGCTGATTGGTCAAAACAATAATGCCAAGATTTAATTCAGGTATCATGGTTATTTGTGTAACCATTCCTTCCAATCCACCGGTATGTGTCACTTTTTTATAACCCTTTTCATCACTCAGGAAAAAGCCAAGACCATAGGCGGCAAAATGTGTATTGTAAGGACCGGGGCCGCCTACTTGTATTATTGTTTGGGCTGATGTCATTTCACGATATACATTTTCTGAGAACAGTGTCTTTGTAAGCCCTTCGCCATACTTTCCTTTGTTTAACCAGAGCTGCACCCATTTGCACAGATCAGTAATATTGGAATTGATTCCGCCGGCTGAATGTCCAACCTTCATGGAACTTCTTGCTATTACCTGTACTTTGCCATTGACTGGCGCATGACCATCAATAACATTACTTTTATCTTTCAGTCTGTCGAATGAAGTGGCGGTTTTGGTCATACCTAAAGGAAGGATTATTCGCTCTTCTACAAAACCATCCCAGCTTTTTCCGCTTACCCTTGCGATTACCTCACCAGCTATGATATAAAGATTATTGTCGTAGTCGTATTTGGTACGAAAACCTGAAACCTGTTTCAGGAAACGAAGGTTATAAATAATATCCTTCAATTCAAAATCACTTGAATCGGGAAAAAACATCAGGTCTCCTGCGCCAAGCCCCAATCCACTGCGATGAGTGACAAGGTCGCGAATGGTGAACTCTTCTGTAACGTAGGGATTGTACACTTTAAACTCAGGTATATAATCTCTCACTTTATCGTCCCATTTTATTTTTTTCTCATCTACCAGTATGCCCAGCGCGGCGCAGGTAAAAGCCTTGCTGTTGGAAGCAATGCCAAACAAAGTGTTCTCGTCTGTTTTTTGTTTGGTATTTAACGAACGAAGGCCGTACCCTTTTGCCTGAATTATTTTCCCATCTTTAATAATTCCGACTGCGATACCTGGCACATCAAATGCTTTCATTGAATTCTCAACGAGGTTGTCAATTTCCTTAACGGTTAACGTTTGACCATATAGCAAACCGGTAAAGAAAAAAAGAGATATGATGATGACGACTTTTCTCATGGTGATTGTTTTAGTAAAAGAAAGGATGCGTGAAATTTTCTGAATGATTACAAAAAAGATAATGAATTCGTGGGTGGAACATGGGTGACCTTAATACCCGGTATTTTTTTACGCAGCCAGTCAGCCATATATTCCGATCCGGGTTCTTCGCTGGCTATGTGCCCAAGTACAATCAGAGAGAGTTGCTGACCCTTGGTTTGTGCATCTCTTACATATTCGGCCGTTTCCCACTCCTGTATTTCACCACAGATCAATACATCCGGTTGTTCCCTGCTCATGGCTTCAATTTGTCTTCTTCCACCGGCAGCTCCAGGCATCAGCAAAACCTTTTTGCAAGTTTGCCCGGGGTTACCAATATATCTTACCATATTAATTGCTAACTTCCCTTTTACCTGTTGTATCAATTCTTTTAATGGAATGCCGGGTATGGAAGCTATACCATTGCTGGCATTATGGTAATCAGCCCAACCCAGTTTCGCCACAACTCCTGATATTACGCCGTCCGGTATATGACTGTGAATATAATCGTGATTTCTCCATACCGCTACCTGGTGTTTACTCAGTAGTTCTGATTTAAAACGATACACCGGATCATTTTTCAACCAACTGGTGTCATCAGTATGATTATAAAAAGTAGGTTCATGCGCAATAATGAAATTGGCGCCTGAAGCAATTGTTTTTTGTATCACTCCCAACGTAGCAAACATGGTAGTTACTATCCCGGTAACTTGTATATCCCGGTTGCCAGCCTTGAGCGTGTCAACCGTCTGCGAAAACGGCGCACCGGTAACTTCTCCTATGAACGCATCCATGATCTCACCCACGGTAATTTCTTTGAAACCGGCCGGATGGCTTTTCGCAAAACCTATAAGAGGGGAATTCAGTAGTACGGTCGCACCGATGGCTTTGGTGACATTGCTTATAAACTTTCGCCTGTCAGTTTCATTCAGCAAAAGCGGGTTATTTTTTTTTTCCATGATAGATTTTTTATACAACTATTTAAAGACAAGTTATCATTTTGTTGCAATATGAAAGGAAAAAGATACACCCCGTTATTGTATATTTATTGACCATATACAAATTCTAATATTACAGGAAATGAGAAAAATAATTTTTGCGGCTTTACTTGCGATAACCGCTTTGGCAGGTAATACGCAAATTGAGGAAAAAGAAAGAGCTGACTGGCAGACGATCGGCCGTTTAAAATTCGGAGGGATTACGAAGGCGAAAATGGAATTTACCGCTTCCGGCACGGACACTACGTATATGCTGTTTATAAAAGATGTCCGCGACAAGCCGGAGAATCATTATTTCAGCATAACATTTAAAAATGTGGATGGAACATATGAAAAATTCTACACTATTTTGAAAAGTTTCTTTCTGGCGGAGAATAAGAAAAACAGGCGGTATTCCCGGACTTTCCGTTTGGGAGATGGCTCTGTTAATGTACAGCATCACCAGCTGATAACAAGTCGCGGGATCATGTTCTCCACGAATGACGGATATACGTATTGGTCAGAAAAGGATATTGATAAGCTGTTTGGAAAATAGTAGAAGCCATCAGCTTTTATCTGCGGAAGTTTTGCACCATTTCCCATTCTGGCACATTGTTTTCATAGGATAAGAAAACGATAGCGTATGAAAAGTAATATTAACGGTAAGGTGAGCATTAATATTAATGCCCCTACCGAAAGAGTATGGGAAGCGTTGACCACTCCTTCCATCATAAAACAATATTTTTTTGGCACTACGGCCGTTTCCGATTGGAAAGCGGGAAGTCCGCTGATATTCAGGGGAGAGTGGGAAGGTAAAAAGTATGAAGACAAAGGCACTATATTGGAAACAATTCCGGAGAAGCTGTTTCGGTATACTTATTGGGGTTCCATGTCTGGCATAGAAGACAAACCCGAAAATTATGCCACTATTACCTACAGTTTGGAAGATAGAAATGAATACACCGGGTTAACAATAACCCAGGAAAATATTCCGGACGAAAAAATGAAAGAGCATTCCGAGAAAAATTGGAATAAAGTACTAAACAATCTTAAGCAACTATTAGAAAAGCAGCCAGCCCGCAGGGAAAAAGCCAATGCCTGAATATGATGGCCGATAGGTTGCTTATAATAAAACAGTCCCGCTAAAAGCGGGACTGTTTTATTTAATGGTATTATTTCTCTTTGCCCTTTAATTCTGCTACTGGCAACCTCATATTGTACCGGATATATTTTCTCAATGTTTATTTGCTATATTGGGCTTAAATTGTTTGTATGAAATTTTCATTGTTGACAGTTACCTACGCTGGTCTTTTCTACGATGGTAAAGCATTATCGGTAGAGCAGCAGATCCATAAAGCAAAGGAGTTTGGATTTGAAGGCCTCGCCATTGAGACCAAACGCCCGGTAGCATTTCCTCTTGATCTCAACACTGCAGACAGGAAACGGATCAAATCAGTAGCTGCCGATGAAGGTATTGAGTTGGTAGCGATAGAAAGTCTTAGCAATTTTTGTAGTCATATCATGGAGGAGAGAGAGAATAACCTGGCAATGATGCGTAATGTGCTGACTCTTGCAAAAGACCTTGGAGTGGATATGGTAAAGATATTCGCGGCATGGCCCGGTATTATTGACCAGGATATACCGGCGGAGTATGCACCTTATGATCGTGGTAATTATTTCAAACCTTTGTATGCCGCTGATTTGCGCACCTGGCACAGAGCAGTCGAAGGAATACGTGAAGTAGCGGATTGGGCGGCGGATATGGGCATCACATTGGTGCTTCAAAATCATGGCCCTGTTCTTTCACCGGGATACGAAGATGTACTGGCTATGAGAAACGAAGTGGGGAAGGACAATGTAAAATTATGCCTCGATGTACCGATGTTCTTTGATCGGCAGCGTACGGATTATGTGAAGGAAGCGGTTGAAAAATGCAGTGATCTTATCCGGTACACACATTATGGCGCCTGGAATTTCAGCGAAACGGAAGATGGCGAAATTTTACTCGATCCTGCACCAGGACATGGAGGTAATATTAATTATGAAGCTTTTTTTGAAGCGTTATATCAACACGGTTATAATGGTTACCTGACCTCGGAATATTGTCTTCCTGTATTAAAAGATCATAAACTATGCGGGATAGAGGATATTGACAAAGCAACGAAAAGAGGACTGCGTTATATGAAACAATTGATTCAACGGATAAGTGCGGTTAAAAAAACTTCTTCGGCTAAAACATCTGTTGTATAGCTTTCTTTAACCCACATTGTATTTTGCCGAAAGTGTTATCTTTTATATAACAAATTCAGGTACCTGAAACAAGTCCCATCACTTTTTCTTTGTAACTGATCCCTATTGGAATGGTAATATTATCCACTTCAACCGAATTGCCATAGATAGCCCGGATATGCGAAATGGCAACAATATATGACTTGTGAACACGGATAAATTGCCCGGCTGGTAATAGCTTTTCAATATCCGTCATTGTCTGGTGAGTGATCAGTGTGCTTTCTCCTGTATGAATTTTCAAATAATCTTTCATTCCTTCTATATGGCTAATGGCTGTAAAATCCACCCGGAAAAACTTGCTATTGCTTTTCACAAAAAAATGATCACCTGTTAACTTCCCGGGCTCTTTTGAAAGCCGGGGTAACATTTTTCCATCAACAATCTTGTTGACGGTTTTTAAAAAGCGTTCAAATGAAATAGGCTTAAGCAGGTAATCGACAACATTAAACTCGTATCCTTCCAATGCATACTCGGCGTAAGCGGTCGTTAATACAACAAGGGGAAGATTGGGCAAAGACTGCAGAAATTGCAGGCCACTCATGCCGGGCAGCCGTATGTCCAAAAACATAAGGTCAATCTCCTGGGTGGTAAGAGCCTGCAATGCTTCCGGTGCGTTTCGGTAAGTACCTGCCAGTTCAAAACGGTCCACCTGCCGCAAATGATTTTTTATCACTTCCTGCGCCAGCGTTTCATCTTCAACTATAATGCATTTTATCAAGCGGCCCGGGATTTTATGATTAAAGAGACAGTGAAGGTATTGTTCTTTAAAATTACATCCAATGTATGCGAATCCGGGTACAGAGCCTCCAGCCGTTCCCTGGCATTATGAATACGCAAACTGTTTTGTCTTGCCTCTTCTTTTTCCGTCTGGATGATGTCAAGGTCATACAGATCCGGGTATAATATTTCAAGAAGACTTTTACTGCTTGAAATTCCTTTTCCATTTATTTTTTTAGCCTGCAGTTCCAGGTCGGTATTGCTGGTGTTGATTACATTCAATACGATACGGCCGGCTGACACTTTTATCAAAATATAAATAAATGGTTCAGTGAAGGAATTGTCCAGCGCATGTTTAAAACCATTTTCTATAAATGAAATAAAAAGAAAAGGCTCGATCATAATACCTTCCGTTTCCCCCTCCACCGTAAATCGTATATCGGCATTGTATCTTATTCTTTCAATCTCTATATAATTGCGGATAAACTCTATTTCTTTATTCAGTGGTATTTTTTCTTCATTGCATTCATAAATGAGATACCGCATAATATCGGCCAGCCTGACTACTACGTCAGGGGTTTTATCTGATTTTTGCAAACTGAGTGAGTATATGCTGTTCAATGTATTAAACAGGAAATGCGGATTGAGTTGGGCCCGCAGGTAGCGGAGTTTATAAAAAGTGTTGTCTTTTTGCAACGCTGTAATCAGATCTTTCTCATCAAGTGCTTCCCTTATAAATGGAATGGCAGTGGCAAGAGACATATTTATGACAATCCAGACACATTCCCTGCCAATGGTCTTATAATTAAACTCAAAATATTGCCTTTCCGCACCGGACATAGGAAAATGGAGAACCAGGGAATAGATTACATAAAAGAAGCCCGCCAGGATCAAAAAAAACAAAACAACAGGCAGAAAATTAAACTGGCGACGGCGAAGAAAAACCTTTGCGACAATGACCCTTGAATAAAGAAAATAGATTGGGAAAACTGCAAGATTTACGAGGAAAAGCACCGGCCAGATACGGAAATCGTTAAAAAAGAACAAGAGGCCGTTTACCAACGGATACATAACGAAAAGCAGGCCTAAATAAAACAGTTCTATCTTATAGGTCCTTTTTACGATTCTGTCGTTATCGAATTCCATGTAGCATTTATTTATATAGCCTATATGCCTGCGAAAAAAATTTAGATAAACTGTCGTCATTAGTACTTTCGTCCCGGGTCTCCATCCGAAGTCCGGATCAGGTAACCACAAAACGTCATCCCGGAAGCATCTCGATTGCTGAACTAAAGCTACTGATACTGACGAAGGATGGAAATTATTTCGACCAACTGCAACCAGGTTTCGATGAATTTTTTAGCCTTGGCAACTTTTCCGCCATTACCAGCGTCTGATAAAACACAGGAATTCGCATATTTCAGCCATAAATCCACCAAAAAGGAAAGAGCTTTGAAAAAGAGGTCGCAAGGTTGCAAGTCCGGCGGGAATTCTATACTTTTAAATTCAGACTAAACACATATGAAGAAATTTTTTTCAGCCATACCCTTTTTATTGCTTGCCCTGTGCACCTATTCCCAGAAATTAAGCCAGGTGTCTTTTTCGGGGGCAACCACACTCTCTTACTTTTCCTTTCTTACAGACCAGGGTGTTTATATACGTATCTCACCCGAGGGAAAGATTATGGAATATGGAGTGGAATTTCAGTCGGAAAGAAATAGTAATTATTACGCTCCCAAGCTTCAGCCTTTCATGGGAAGAATCGAGTATTATGGCGCTGAAACAACCGACTCGGTCTATAAGGGCAAAGTAAAAAGTATTGGAACCTGCGGACTGACTTATTATGGTTCTTATGAAAAGGATGATAAACCGGGCAAGCTCAAATCAATCGGCAGTGTCGGACTTGATTATTATACCCAGTTTGAGAACGCGGCGTACAAAGGGAAATTAAGATTCGCCGGTACGATGGTTCTGGAATATTATCCCTCTTTAGAAAACGAAGCCATCAGGGGTAAGTTGAAGTCAGTGGCTAATACCGTTATTAAATATCATTCGACCTTTGATGATAAACTTATCCAGGGAAAGATAAAAAGCATTGGATCGGTTGCTTACAATTGGGGAACATCCCTCGACCCCGTTGGACAAAAAGGAGCCTTGAAATCCGGCACATACAGGCAGATAATAAATGGTGTCACTTTTATTCTCCAGTAAAAATTATCATAGAAGCGGTTACTTTTTTGCAGCAAACAGGCTGCCTTTACATCCCCATATTCAGGGATAGTTTGCAAATTATTTTTCCTGCATTTTTACACTCTTGAAAAATAATTAAAAACTATTCCCCATGTCACAACAGGTTGTCCAGGTTAATTTCCAGTTTAAAGATTCAGTAGAAAACTACAAGATTTCTGCTGCTGCTATTGCAGAAGTATTTGCCAATCTCCCGGGATTGCAATGGAAAATATGGCTTATGAATGAAGAAAGAAAAGAAGGTGGTGGTATTTACCTATTTGCTGATAAAGAGTCCGCCGACAATTACCTAAACTCAGCATTGTTTAAGAAAATTTCAACCAATCCTGAGTTTATGAACTTCCATGCGAAACAGTTTGAAACCCTCGGGAAGCCGGGTATTATTACTCATGCTCCGCTAAAAAATCGGGCTGCAGTGCTTTGATTGATAAAGGCACTTAAAAATATGAGTGTATACCTCGTGCATTCGTGAGTAATAATAGGGTACAGTAAATGGAGGACATATTCATTTCCTGTCATTTACTCAGCGGATTTAACCATCAACTAAGAAAATTGCTGTTGCACACCGATATTCTGCGGTGCTACGAAAAAGTTGCTAAATACAAGCGTAAAATTTCCCAATCAATTAAGTTCAGCTTACTTGTATATTGATCCAAACAGAACTATCCCATACACTTCGGAAGCAATTGAGCCCGATAAAAATCCTATTTCACGCATCAATCATTGTGCTTTCTTGCATAGTTTGTAAGAATAACAACCTCCTGGCCTATAGCAGGTGCACTATTCACTTTACAGTTTCAGCCATTGACTAAGAAAAAGATTCTTTCGCATTGGTAATACGTCCAATGACTAAGCGGGTCATTGGGGTAAGATTTGAACGATTGATATTTGCACCCGAACCCGGATTACACGGGATCAACAATCATTAATCATTTAAACCTTTAAACAATGAAGCATTTTTTTTCAATTTCCAGGAAAATTTCTTTTTTTCTTCTCTCTTTTTCTTTATTACTTGGTGCGTGCAGTAAAAGTAAAGACAATGATGTGCCAGCCCAGGGTGCGGCATTCGCAGGTCAATATCTTGTAATTGATCCTTCAGAAACTTATACGCTCCAGGTTGTTAGCAAAGGAGGAAGTAATTTCCAGATCAAAGAATTTGGCGGCTTTTTAAATGCCGGCCTTAATGCGGTGCTGGATGGTAGCTCGCTTAAAATACCTGCGCAAACATTTACTAACCCGAGTGGTAAATCCATTACCATTACCGGCCAGGGTGTTTTGTCAACAAAAACTAAAAAAGACGACACGATAAAGTTTGAATATAAAGTAACAGGCTGGCAGGAGTACGAAAGTGATTTTGAAGGAACCAGGAAATAATTTTTGATTTGGACGGCGAACAATCAACAGGCCCTTTGGGGCCTTTCGCTTTTTATCGTACTCCGTCAGCAAGCTCCGATTTATAAATCAGATAAGATCCGGTAAAACCACAAAAAATCATTCCTGGAGTTATCTTTTAAATGTTTTACCGTATAAACGCTTTTCTTTGTAGCATAACCTTATCGATATGCGAATCAAATTTCTCTTCCTGCTAGTTGCTGTATTTGTTACAGCATCTGTATCAGCACAATTGGCTGTTGCAAAAATGGTCGGCAAGAATGCTGACAAATATAAACTTGGATTTGGCGTGTTCGGGTATTATGACTTCCCTGTCAACGAAATTGGAAACAACAGCATAAGAATAGAGCTGCTTGATCTTGCCTATTTTTCCGGAAAGCGACCGGATTCCAGTGCAGGCTATATATCCATTAAACTTGGTTTCAGACATATCTTCAGCACTGAGACAAAAACTGGTTTTTATATCGAACCCCAGGTAGGTTATTGCAGGGTGGTTCTTACAGATGTGTATGACGCTACCTATGGAGATGGAGTCGCTTTTGCGATGGAAGGTGGATATACTATTGAAATGGGTGAAAATGGAAATAACCTGAACTTTGGACTTAAATATGAAACAGACAGGGCAGGGAAGGCCCATACTATAAGCTCAGTTGGCTTTCGGGTGTCTTACGACTTTCACTTGTTTCGGCGAAGAAATAATTAGATTGGGTTGATGATATTATTTTTATTATTTAGGTAACGGTACCTACTTACTGCGTCTGTTCAATGTATAGCTAAAATCCTCGTCACCTACCAGCAGTTTCCCATCAGCATCAGTAAACACAAGTATATTTTCATCGAGTTTTAAAAGATATAAGAGACCTTTTCCATTGTCATCATTCAATTGGTAAATGATCCGGCCATCTTTGCCGTTAACCATCTTCCAGTTGCCCGTTCTTGGGCCTTTCTGGCGCCAGGGAGTTCCATATATTTTGTAGCTTCCGGGTTTATTTTTTTTAGGATCAGTATAAAAAATAACATACCATTTTAATTTATAACACTCCATGCCTTTTGGAATAATGCCGGGTATTTTACACGGCGTTCTTCCTTCAAAATCCATCGAGTCTTTCAATATGGTTGGATGTGCTGAAAGATTTACCTGTTCGGAAAATGTAGCTGCCAGGCTATTCAATGTATAACTCCACCCACCATTTCCTGCCAAAAGAGTTTTGTTTTCATCCAGCAAATGGAGAAGGTCAGCATTCAATTCAACAACGTTTAATATTTTTTCACCATTTTGTAACCGGTAATAATGTTTATCTTTCTTTAAGGCGCCCTTTAATTCAATCTTGCTGCCACCATTGATAAATCCATTGGTATTGTTTTTGCCAATACCATAATTGCACTGAAGATCGTAATCGTTGTCACGAAGGATCAGCTTCCAGCGAACAAAATCAATGGAGTCAGAAAGTGGTATTCCAAGGAATATTTTTATCACATTCCCTCCCGGCGTGCTGGCGGTATATGCTTTTTCTTTCCCATTGCTGAAGGAGGCAATAAGAAGGAAGAATAAAAAAACGGAGATCATTTTCATATAGCAATATTTTACTTCAAACTTGAGCCAACCAGCCGGGGCTTGAAAATAAGTTCCACCTGCTGCCTGATTTCCTTGATGAATGGTTATTGGCAAAGTTCAGGCATTTATAGCGGCGTTGTATACTGTCGCAAACATACCTTTGATTGTCGGTTTCGCACAGTATCTGTTTTAAAAAGTATGCGGATATTTGTATAATAAAACAAAAAACAATAACCATAAAATTTTAAAAATGGAAACCATGGAAAAAACGGTAATTACGGTAGAGACTACCATCAATGCGCCTGTAGAAAAAGTTTGGGAAACCTGGACAAAGCCGGGACACATCATTCAATGGTGTAGTGCATCCGAGGACTGGCACGCTCCAAAAGCGGAAAATGATGTTCGGGTTGGCGGTAGTTTCGCTACCCGGATGGAAGCGAAAGACGGAAGTTTTGGTTTTGATTTTGGTGGTGTGTACGATGCCGTAAGAATTAACGACTACATGGAGTATACTATCGGTGATGGCAGAAAAGTGCAGGTCACTTTTAGTTCCCAGGGAAACAAGACCAAAGTCGTGGAGAGTTTCGAAGCCGAGGCTACTAATCCGGTAGAAATGCAAAAGGGAGGCTGGCAGGCGATATTGGATAATTTTAAAAAATATACAGAAGCAAGATAGTACGCATTCCAGTTTTGTTGCCGTGGCTCGTTGTACGGCTACTTATTTTGATTCATAGAGAAATAAAAGAGCCGCAGTGGTTGCGGCTCTTTTATTTTTTCTCTTGCGAGTTATAAAGAAAAGGAACAAAAGTATTAATAAGCGGAACGACACTTGTGCCAAATGACCAATCTGTTTTAGGGAAGGGATTTTATGACCACTTGTATGTGCAGCTAACCAAAGAAACAAATTTGCACATAATGCAATTATTATTACAACTTTTAACACAAGGATCAGGCTTCGCATAAAGTAAGTTCATTTTCTTAGCAACGCCATCTTTGGACTTTTATCGATTTTCAAATTCACTAATGGAAAATATCAATACTTCAAATGGAATTATAATAGACAACCAAAAGCCTGAAATCTTTTTCAGATTTGAATTTTATCTTAAAAATATCGATGTATTGTTCTACCAGGTTTTTTTTGTCGGTGAATAGCTCTATGAAAAAAGACCTGCTTTTCCTGCATTTGACAAGCGTGTCATTCATGAAAATGTAATACTCCTGGAAAGGCTGGTATTCTTTTTCAGTTATGGCTGACCCAATGGTTTTTGTTTCGGTCACTTTTACTTTTCTATGCAGGAGCAACCCGGCTTTTCCTGTATCAAGTACTTCATAAAATGTATTCTCATCGTTTTTGTCTATTTGTTTAAATCCATTGCGAAAAAGACGGGTTTCTATTTTGCCACCAACAGAGGATCGTTCATTTGCAGCTCAGTTATAAGACCGGTGGGCGCCTCCATTTCAATCCTGGTGGCGGATGAGAGATAATGTACCGTTTGATTAAAAATGTCCAACCTGGCAGGAACATCTTTAAAATATCTTCCATCCTTAAGTTTTATGAGACACAGTTTCCAGCTATCGCTGATAAAAGCAGAACCGCCAATATCATTATTTACAGAAGGGTTGAATGGCTTACCTAACACCTCGTTAATGAAAATAACAGAAGGTAGCCGTAGCACAACGGGGCTTTTATCACCAAGTTGCGCAAAAAATTGGCTGTTGTTGTACTAAGGTGACAAACAGTATTAATAAGACCTTCACCTAAGCAATTTTCAGCATGACATGTGTTGCAAAAATAAAGCTGCATGTCAGCATGCCAAAGTAGTAATTGGTAATAATTTCAATTCCATATATTTAATTTTTCAGGCATGGCCGGAAGCCTTCAGTTTTTCAAAAAGTTGTGCAAAAGATCATTCTCACCGATACGCAAAACGGTTATCCCCGGCTTCACTATCGTATATTAACGTTTATTCTACTTTTCTGTATGCCGGTTTGTTCAATAATAAATAATATAAAATGATATTGTGACAGTATTTCGAGCATTATTACTTGTGTCAAATCAAGCTTTCCCGGGTCTGAAACAAGCCTTACTTTTGATAGAATCAATAACCGTATTATATTTTTTTAAAATAAGAGTAGTTGCCTACCTGAACTATGGCCCCATTGAAAGCAACAGAATTTGAGATGTTTGATCTCTTTGAACTGACACCCGACCTGGTTTGCGTAGCCGGCAAGGATGGCTTTCTCAAAAAAGTGAACCCGGCTGTTATCAAAAAATTAGGATATAGCGCTGAAGAATTGTATGCCAGTCCGATTTCTTCTTTTATTTATCATGAAGACCGGGACACGACCGGGCAGGTAAGAAGCAAATTATTAACCGGAGAAGCCTTACTGAATTTTCAAAACCGTTACGTAAAGAAAGATGGATCTGTTATATGGCTGGAATGGACATCGATATATATAGCAGATAAGGAAATAGTATTCGCCATTGCGAAAGATATTACGGTCAGGAAACAGCAGGAAAAAGAGATTGAAGACAGGTATAAAAAATTTAAGAGTTTAGCCACGCATTTTAAAAAAAGTATTGAAGAAGACAGAAAATTTTTGGCGGTTGAATTGCATGAAGAATTAGCTCAATTGGCCACCGTGGTCAAAATGGATATCCATTGGTTGAAGGATAGTCTTACTGATATTTCAGATGCTTTTACCAACCGGATGGAACATGCTTTGATGATGGCTGATTTGCTGATCGGTACCATCAGGAGAATTTCCTTTTCAATAAGCCCGGGAATGCTGGACGATCTCGGCCTGACGGAAGTGCTGAGATGGCAATGCGGCGAGTTTTCCGTTTTAAACGGCATTCCCTGCCAGTTTGAAAGTGACTATGACGAATCTGTTATGTCCAATGAAGTCAAGCTGGATTTTTTCAGGATCTGCCAGGAGTCGCTTTCCAATATAATGTATCACGCAGAAGCAACAAATGTCGTTATCAGTGTTAAAGAGGCTGAGGATAAGATTTGCCTTGTTATTACAGATGATGGCAGGGGCTTCAACCCGGATCATATAGAGCAATCCTCCGGCTTAACCCGCATCCGGGAAATCACCGCCTCGATCAATGGAGATGTATCTATTTATTCTGAATCAGGTAAAGGCACAAGAATCTGTGTAATTGTCACAAAATAAAAGCAGCCGTCGTTATCTACATCTCAAATTCCCACACCGTCCTGTAACTGCCTCGTTGTTCGATATAAGTCAGGAAAGCATTGTAAAAGGGATCAGCACCAATAGTAGCGCTGTCGCCTATAACAAAAAGCTGTTCTTTGGCGCGGGTGATGGCAACGTTCATACGACGATAGTCTTTTAAAAAACCGATATCACCGTCATCGTTGCTGCGCACCAATGAAACGATAATAATTTCTTTTTCCTGTCCCTGGAAACTATCAATAGTACTGATGCGAAGTTGCTTTGGCAAAATTTCTTTGGCAGCCGCTACCTGTCCTGAATAAGGTGAAATGATTGCTGCTTTTACCGGGTCAAGCGATTCTGTTTCAAGTATCTTTTGAATAATGCGTAATTCACCTTCGTTTTGCAAACTGGTACCATCGGGGCCACGAACTTCATTATAACCCGAACCTGCCGTATCAATAAATGTAAGATGTACACCAGTATCGTGAAGATGTCCTGCGGTAAGCAGCAAGCCATTATAAAAATAATCACTGCTGAATCCTGCAATCGTTTCTCTCATCCTGTATTGTGTATTGAGAAGAAAAACCATACTTACTGTTTCAATCGCAGTTTCTAAAATAGAACGGTTGAAACCCAAACGGGCGGCTTCATTACTTAACACGGTAGGAGGGAGCTGCCAATGGTCACCGGCTAAAACAATCTTTTCCGCTAAAGGAAATATGCACCAGGCCAATGGCTCAATACATTGCCCGGCTTCATCAATTACCAGTGTTTGAAAATGCAGGTGATTAACACCGGCGTCATACAGTCCGATCGGTGTGCCGGCAATTACTTCAGCTTCCTCAAACAATTTTTCTTCATTATAAGCCTGTAGCTTTTTTATTTCTGTTCGTATATTTTTTACTTCTTTGAACAGCAGGTTGCGTTGCTCTCTTTCGGCTTTTCCAAAACTGCGTTTATACCTCAGGGCCATCTTGCGAAATTCTTCAGCCCTTATTTTTAATTGTTTGATTTCTTTTTGTTGTTTACTATTGGCCAGTTTCCCTTCCGGGGTATGCGAAAAAATAGTTTCATCTACTTTGCTTGTATTACCGACTCTTAGCAATCTGACGCCATGTTGTATCAATCCTTTTGCAATATTATCAACGGCCGCATTGCTCGGGGCAGATACCAATACCTTTTCACCGACCTTGATCAATTGGAGGATTGCTTCAATCAATGTTGTTGTTTTGCCGGTTCCTGGTGGGCCATGTACAATGGTGATTAATTCGTTTTGTATAATGGCATCTACGGCGAGCTGCTGACTTTTATTCAACTCCTGGTTGCGAAAAGATATTGAGCTGTTCCTGGTAACCGGCGTAGCAACAGTAGCATCGGTATGTAACTGTTCAAATAATTTAAATAAAGGCTGGTTGTTTTCAAGTTCGTTCAGCACTTTTTTCATGATACTGGTTGTCCTGGTATCAGGGGACAGCTTGATGCCAACACCATTATCTTCAATCCAGTCAGGAAAATCAGGAGCAAAGAGACGGAACTCACCATTTTTCCCGTCGAGGCTTATTAACACACCCTTCACTGGTTCTTCGCCGGATATAAAACATTCAATGGCCGCACCATCCCTGAACATATTGGCTTCCGGTGGAAAGGTCAGCTTGAAACTGATTTCGGGGTAATCGGCATAGCCAAAGTTTTTTCTAACAACAATAAGCGGATGCAAGGCCAACCCTTCAGCTTTTAATTGCTTTAACGTATGCTCCTGATCGAGGCTGTATCGCTTCACCTGTTCTTTTTCCTCCAGGGTGATGCATTGTAATAATAATTGTATATGCGGATGCATGTGGTGAAAATAGGCAGGAAGAAGGGGATAAAAAAATGGAGTGTATGTGTTACTTCCGGCCTTTTTTCATCCAGTGAAAGCGAATGTCAAATTGAGGCTCACACACCAGTGCAAATCCTTGCCGTTTAGGAGACATGGTTTACACTTAATTGTTCTTACAATAGATAGACTGCGGCCGGCTATAAAACAGAAAATACCCGGAGCCACGACACTATAATGTTGAACAATTGATAAAATCTTCTGGCAGGGTTGTTGCAACCCGATCTTTTCTTATTTTTATCGATTATAAAATTAGCCCATGAAACTACTTTCGTTTGTTATTGCCGTTTTAATCAGTACCCAATTAACCGCCCAGCAGGATTACTGGCAGCAGCGGCTTCGCTATACTATTAAAGCAGAATTAAATGATAAAGAAAAATCTATAACGGGATTTGAAACTATCGTGTATAAAAACAATTCCCCATCCGCACTCAATTTTATCTGGTTCCATCTCTGGCCCAATGCCTATAAGAACGACTCTACCGCATTACTGCAACAAATAAAAAATGATACGGCCCGTTCAAAAAAGCTGGAAAATGTAGGTACAGGTTCTATCGATGGCCTGGCTTTTAAAATAAATGAGCAACCGGCTAAAACAGAGCCGCATCCCAACCCGCAATTTATTGATATAACAAAACTGTTATTGAACAAACCATTGTTGCCCGGGGATTCTATCAGCATTTCGACTCCTTTTAAAGTAATATTGCCGCCCTATTTCTCAAGGTCAGGGTATGCAGATGGCGAGTTTATGGCTTGTCAATGGTATCCAAAACCGGCGGTGTTTGATAAGAATGGCTGGCATGAGTTTCCTTATTTGGACATGGGTGAGTTTTATAGTGAGTACGCGGATTATTCAGTCAGCATCACCCTTCCTTCTGATTATATTGTAGGAGCGACTGGCGTATTGCAAACAAAGGAAGAGCTGGATGCTTATAAAAAAGTGGGTGCGAAAAACGTTAAGGATCGCGATGGCAAGCCGGCGCTTTATGTCCCTGCTAATAAAAACGGAAAGAAAACATTGAGTTATTATATCGAACAGGTGCCTGACTTCGCCTGGTTTGCTGATAAAAATTTTTTGATTCAATACGACACTACCCAGTTACCAGGTGGTAAAGTAATTGAAGCGTTTTCTTATTATCATAACAAAAAAGGCACTATCTGGAATAACAGTATAGATTATATTAAAGATGGGGTAAAAAAATATAGCGAATGGATAGGAGAGTATGGCTACCCTGTAGTGCAGGTGGTAGAAGGGCCGAAAAATAATTCTAGCGGCGGTATGGAATATCCAACTATCACACTTATTACCAGTCCGGATGCCAAAGTGGAAACACTGGATGCCGTGATAGCGCATGAGATAGGGCATAACTGGTTTATGAGTATGCTCGGCAGTAATGAAAGAGCGCATACATGGATGGACGAAGGATTGAACAGTTATTTTCAATTCAGGTATGAAGCGGAAAAGTACAGAACCAACTCGGTGTTTGGAGATGCTATTCCAAAAGAATTGAAGGAAAAAACGCTTGACGAATTCCAGGGTTTGATCTACAATGCGATCGAAGCTAATATTCCCATGCAATCCGCCATGGATATCTCCGCGGAAAAGTTTCCCGACAGCGAACAGTATGGCCTTATATCATACGTAAAGACAGCATTGTGGATGTATGTTTTAGAATCAGCTATTGGTTGGGATAAAGTAGAGCTGGCTGTTCATAATTATTTCAACAGGTGGAAAAACAAACATCCTCAACCGGAAGATATGCAGGCTGCTTTTGAAGAAGTAATAGGGGGCAAACTGGATAAATTTTTCGCATTAACGAAGAAAGAAGGAAAATTTGAGTAAGGCTGTTCTATTGACCTATTTACAATAGGATCGTTTGTGTATTGATCGTTTCTTCACCGGCAGGCATGAATATTTTATCTTTATATAAATCATATTTATGCGGCAATTAGTTATTTGTTTTTTTTTATTCATTGTTTTTGCCTCCTGTAACCAGCCCAATAGCAGCAAGCCTGTTGATATAGTAAGAAATGGACTACAGATCAGTTATAATAGTTGTGGCGACGCAGATACCAGCTTGCTTTTTGTTCATGGCTGGTGTATCAATAAAGAATACTGGGAGCCCCAGCTAAACTATTTTTGCGCCCGTTATAAAATTGTAGCTATTGATCTGCCGGGTTTCGGTCAATCAGGTAAAAACAGAACGGCATGGAATTTCGATGAGTACACAGAAGATATCAAAGCTGTTATTGAGCAACTGCATTTAAAGAATGTGATATTGATAGGACATTCCATGTCGGGGGATTTAATTCTGAATGTGAGTAATAAATATCCCCGCCTTCTTGCAGGCATTGTGGGAGTAGATAACCTGCATGAACCCGGCTCGCCTATGTCAACAGACCAGCAAAAAGAAACGGCTGCTTTTTTTAACATGCTTTCTTCGGCTTTCGACAGCACGGTTAATCGTTACCTGAGGCCGCCACTATTTCAACCTTCAACGGATACGGCAATTGTCAACAGGGTAATGAATAGCGTTTTTACGACCGATTCGGCAATTGCCATCAGCGTATTGCGATCGGTGGTGGATATTTCCCAAAAAGAAAAACAATTAATGCAGGGACTTTCGAACAAATTGTACCTCGTCAACAGCGATCTGGTACCAATTAAAACAGATTCTTTGTTGAAATATTGCGGCAAAGGATTTCATGCGGAATTAGTGCATGGAACCAGTCATTATCCGATGATTGAAAAACCAGCTGATTTCAATAAGGCCTTGCAAAATGTAATAGACAGCATCGGGAAATAAAAATACTCACTTCCTGTATTTATTGTGTCCAGGCACAACTTTGAATCAAACTATTTAACTTCAGCATCCGGTTTTCATTTTACAACAACTAACGATTAGTTATGAAGTCTTTAATTTTTTTCCTGTGCCTGCTCGTGCAGAACTATTTGTTTGCTCAGGCTGCCGAAACGTATCCCATGGATTCCGCCAGTGTCGAACACCCGGGTGTGCCTAAGGGAGAGGTATTGAGATTTGTGTTTGATCAGTCAAAAATATTTCCGGGGACCTGGCGTGAATGCTGGGTATACGTACCTGTGCAATATAAACCAGACAAACCCGCCTGTGTATACGTAAACCAGGATGGCATTCAATGGAAAGCTCCCACTGTATTTGACAATCTAATCTATAAAAACGAAATTCCGATTACTATTGGGGTATTTGTAACACCTGGAAAAGTGGTAGCGGATAGCGGCTCCAATGCATTAAACCGTTTCAACCGAAGTTTTGAATATGACGGTTTGGGAGATGCCTACACCCGTTTTATCCTCACCGAAATATTGCCGGAAGTTGAAAAGAAAAAAACAAGCGATGGGCGTGCTATCCGTTTATCAAAAAGCGGTAATGACCGGGCTATTGGCGGATCAAGCAGCGGTGCGGTCTGCGCATTTACCGCTGCCTGGGAACATCCTGAAGAATTTTCAAGAGTATTCAGCGCCATCGGCACGTATACCGGTTTACGGGGAGCTGACCGTTATCCTATACTTGTTCGAAAATATGAACCGAAACCTATCCGTATTTTTTTACAGGATGGTGCCAATGATCTTAATATCTATGCCGGTGATTGGTGGAAAGCGAATGAATCAATGGAGAGAGCCCTGACATTTTCAGGGTATGAAGTGAATCATGTATGGGGAGAAGGTGGTCATAATGGTAACCAGGGTACCGCAATTTTTCCGCAGGCAATGCGATGGCTTTGGAAAGATTGGCCAAAACCAATTGCAAAAGGAAATTCAAAAAATCAATTTTTAAGTGACTTACTTATTCCCGGTGAGGATTGGGAACTGGTAGGTCAGGACTATAAATTTACGGAAGGAACAGCTGCTAATGCAAAGGGAGAAGTGTATTACCAGGACATACCGACATCTAAAACTTATAAAGTTGGATTGGATGGAAAATTAGTAGCACTGAATATTGATGCCAAAAGAGCAAGTGGTACTTGTTTTGGCCCCGATGGTAGGCGTTACACTGTTGCGGGCGCTACGAAGCAGTTATTAAGTTATGACGCGAATGAAAAAGAAACCGTGTTGGCAGACAGCATTAGTGGCAATGATCTCGTTGTGGCAAACAATGGAAATATTTATGTAACGGCGCCTGATGGTTCCGCCAAGCCGGGGAAGCTTTATCTGGTTAGACCTAATGGTGAAAAAATAATAGTGGATGACGGATTGAAATTCCCGAATGGGGTTACCATTTCACCCGATCAAACACAATTATATGCTACGGAGTCAGCTTCACATTGGGTGTGGGTGTATAAAATAAAGCCTGATGGGATGCTGACGTATAAACAAAAATACGGCTGGCTTCATGTACCGGATATCGAAGAAAATGCATGGTCGGATGGTTTGAAATGCGATACAGCGGGAAGAATATTTGTTGCTTCAAGAATTGGAATACAGGTGCTGGATCAACTCGGGCGGGTCAATGCGATATTGCCGGCGCCTCCTGCCAACGGGCAAACGTCCAATGTTTGTTTCGGTGGACCAGGCTTTAATACCTTGTATGTATCCTCCGGTGATAAAGTATATCGCCGTAAATTTAAAACAAAGGGTGCTAATACTTTTACTGACCCCATAAAGCCCGTTAATCCGAGAATGTAAAACAAAATTGAACGGCGAACTGAATAATTATTTTTTTAACAAATATCATTAAGCAGGAATAAATTTTGTCGTAAACGATCCTGATCTTGTCGCTTTTGCACCCTTTCCTTCATCTTTTTTGATCGCATCTTTGATGTGTAAATAACCAACTCATGAAATGTTGAAATGCATTTGATGGATTTCACCTTTACAAATAAATAATAACTGACTAAATTTTTTTTCATGAACATTAACATCATTATTGCGGCATCTAAAAAGATAATTGTTCTTAAGGCGATTTTTATCTGCTTGTTGGCATCAACGGGTTTTAGCCAGGCAAACGATAACATGAAAGGCGCTGCAAAAACCGGGTATGCGCCGGTGAATGGCCTGAAGATGTATTACGAAGTGTATGGATCAGGAAAACCATTGGTTTTATTGCATGGCGCCTTTAATACAATTAATATGGCGTTTGGAATGTTGATCCCTGAATTGTCAAAAAATCGCCAGGTAATCGCAGTTGAATTACAGGGACATGGTCATACAGCGGATATTGACCGTCCTTTTTCTTTTGAATCCATGGCGGATGATGTGGCAGCTTTATTAAAATACCTGAAGACCGACAGCGCCGATATTTTTGGTTATAGTATGGGTGGCGGAGTTGCCTGGCAACTGGCCATCCGCCATCCTGAATTAGTAAAGAAACTGGTGATTGCTTCTGCTGTGTATAAATATGAAGGCTGGACTCCTGAAACAAGATCGATCCTGCCAATGGTTAGCCCTGAAATGTTTGAAGGAACGCCAATAAAAACCGAGTACGACAAGTCAGCTCCCGATCCAAAACATTGGTCACAATTTATAATTAAAATGAAAAAATTTGTGACTACACCTTATGATTTTACAGCGGAAAAAATAAAGGCGATTAAATCTCCCACGCTAATTATTACAGGAGACGGAGATGGAGTGTTACCAGAACATGCGGTGGAAATGTTTCGGTTGCGTAATGGTAAATATATGGTGGATTTCGGACCGGCGCCGGCTACTCAGTTAGCCATACTTCCCGGCACATCTCATATATTCGTGATGATGCAAACTCCCTGGTTGCTTTCCATGATACAACCATTTCTTGGCGCACCGGCACAAAACGCACAGCATTAAAACGGAAAATGTATAAGTATAATTGAAATCAAATTATATGCAAAAGATAACACCCTTCCTTTGGTTTGATGGAAAAGCGGAAGAAGCGATAAAATTGTATACTTCTGTTTTTAAAAATTCAAGGATCATCAACATCACTTATTGGGGAGAAGGAAGCCCTTTTCCAAAAGACCAGGTCATGAATGGAACATTTGAGTTGGATGGGCAAAAATTTTATGCGTTTGATGCTGGCCCGCAGTTCAAATTTACAGAAGCAACTTCTTTTTATGTGAATTGTGACACACAGGAAGAAATAGATCATTTCTGGAATAAATTGACTACTGATGGTGGCAAGGAAAGCATGTGTGGCTGGCTGAAAGATAAGTTTGGGTTGTCCTGGCAAATTGTACCACCTGTTTTGGGTAAATTGCTGGGCGATAAAGACCGGGCGAAAGCAGGCAGAGTAATGCAAGCCATGATGCAAATGAAAAAAATAATAATCGCCGGCCTTGAAAAGGCATACGAAGGAAAATAGCACGGCATAAACAGATGGCGAAAAGTAAAACAGTTAAGAAAGTAAGTACGCCATTAAAACAAAAAGCATCTACCCTAAAGGGAAAGGATCCGGTTGTGGCGAACGTTCTCACTGCAAAGCAGTTTATTGAACGATTAAAAGCGCTTCGGTCGGATGAAGAGCTGAAGAAGATTCAGCGGTATTTTAAATCCGGTGAAGGTCAGTATGGTGAAGGCGATAAATTTATTGGGGTAAAGATGGGTCAGCTGTTTGCATTGGCAATAGAGTTTAATGGTATGCCAATAAGGGAAATTGAAAAATTGCTCGAAAGTCCTATCCACGAAGCGAGAGCTGGCGGTATAAGCCTTATGGATAAAGAATCCCGCAGTAAAAAAATAACGGAAACCCGCTTAAAGGAATTTTATGAGTTATATATGCGACGCCACGACAGGGTCAACAACTGGGACCTGGTGGATCTGGGTTGTTTGCATATGACCGGGAGTTACCTGTTTGATAAATCCCATGATGTCTTATATAAACTGGCGCGGTCTAAAAATATATGGGAACGCCGCACGGCGATCCTCAGTACTTGCTATTTTATCAGGCAGGGAGAATTAACTGACACTTTTAAGATCGCTGAACTATTAGTCAATGACAAAGACGATCTGATACATAAGGCAACGGGCTGGATGCTACGTTTTGCCGGTGATAAAGATTCTAAGAAGCTTTTAATTTTTTTAGATAGATACGCAGCGACAATGCCAGGAACTCTTCTCCGGTATGCGATTGAAAAGCTTACAAAAAAACAAAAGGAATATTATATGAGTTTGAAAGGAGGCTAAAGTTTCAGCGCAGAGCTAATCTGCAAAATAATTTGAGTCTACGGATATTTCTTTTTCATATGCGCCACCGAGATCTTTATCATTTCCTTTAATACTTTCGTATCGACATCACCGAGTTTTTTAATGTAGATGCATCCTCCACCGGTTTTATGCTTCCCTAATTTTTTCAATAGATCTTCCTTTTTATCAAAACCGGCCGCAAGGTACAATGTGATGGCGTTTACCCGCGGAGAGAAACCAATTAAAGGCGCATCGCCTTCACGCCCACTTTCGTATTTGTAATGATAGCTCCCAAATCCAACAATAGCCCCTCCCCACATTTTAGCCGGGAATTTTGTCTGTTTTTGCATCAATTCGATAATTTGGAAACAATCATTCCGTTTTGTTTCATCGGCAACTGCATTAATAAAATCAGTTACGCTATTCGTATTTTCTGTTGTTTTATTTTTTGCCATGGCGTTGTCAAAATTTAAGCTCTGTTGAACAGATGGGTAACTTACATAATTTTTAGCACAAAAAATTCTCCTGGAGAGGAGAATATAAGTTGATAGTTGAAGACAAGCTTTATTTTTAACAGCGGACAGAAACTCTTTAAGGAAAATCGGCTACCAGATATTAATCGGGCATTCAACTTTTCTTGCATCCGCGTTCTTGCCATTCCAGAGATCAAGATAAGATAGCGTCAGTTCAAAACCACCCCTGTAATAGGAAGCTGTTTTAAGCTTGCTGGTATTTACATCATAGCTTAAACCGATACTTAGCTTATTGGTATTTATTTTTACTACCGGTATCATGGCATCCTTAAAGCGATACACAGCGCCACCGGATACAGACAATCTCGCATCATCACCCGTGTGATCAAAATTATGCGTGTATAAAAACCCGCCCTGCAACAACCTGTCACCGCCCTGCATAAAATAGTCAGCATAAATAACTATCCTGTTATAAGTGCTGGTATAAGCCGACACTCCCGTATTAAACACGTATTTTCTATTCAGCTTTATCTTGTTATCATTCATGAATGATAAAGAGGGATTAGTAAAATGATACATACCGGCGCCGATGTAAAACCTGGCATTATTCTTAATCAGGCTGCTAAAGCTTATACCGGTTGATGCATCGAGATAATTGAATCCTGTTTTGGAAAAAGTTTGACTGGTAGGATTGGAAGCGCTGTAGGTGCCATTCACGAACTGGTCGTCAAATTGCAATTTACCCGGATCAAAACTTTCGGTCACATAACCACCCATGAATGCCAATGCAATCATGGTATTATGTTCTTCATTTAATAATTTATGGTAGTTTAAAACCGGAAAGAATTGAGTTCGCCTAAGCTTTGAATCACCGGCCACATCATTGGTAAACTGGAAACCCGCTGTTACAAAATCACCGGCGGAAAGCCCTTTGAAAAATTTCACTTCAGAACCAAGTGCCATTGTCCGGTAGGGAGCAGTCACACTTTCCCATTGATTACGGTAGGCAGCCGTGAACCTTACGTTTCCATTAAATATGCCGGCCAAAGCCGGATTTCTCAGCAAAGGCAATTCATAGAATTGCGAAAAATTAATATCCTGTTGCGCTTCGGTTCGAAAACTATTCAATACCAGGAAAAGAAAGAATGGTAAAAGTAAAGTTAGTTTCATGGTGGTGGATTTTTATTTGAGTATTGAAATATTCCCCTTGTAAGTAAATGTCTGAAGATTATCACAAGTCACTTCAGCGGTGTACACATACACTTCGGCAGGGGCTGTTACACCTCTTATTTTTCCATCCCATCCATACGCCGGAGAGTTAGGCGGGAAATTGGTTTTTTCAAAGACCAGTTCGCCCCAACGGGTGAATATCCTTAATGAACGAACCACGTCTATTCCTTTCGCCCTCACCATTAAAATATCATTGACGCCATCTCCATCCGGTGTAAATGCGTTCGGTATAAAAACCTGCGACCCTTCACAGAATGTTTTAATGTTTACGGAATCGCTGTTGATGCAACCATATACATTTTCAATCGACACATGGTACGTGATATCATTTTTTATCGTAGCGGAAGGATCGGGACAATCCGCGCAATTCAGGTTAGTAGGAGGAGTCCATTGCCATGAAACAATGGGGCCTTTGGTAGTTACCGGGTTAAACGGATGGATAGTTCCGGTAGGTAATAACAAATCGGGTCCCAATTCAATAGTTGGAATCGGGTTAACTGTTATGTTTACATAAGCCGTATCGGTAAAACAACTATGCCCGTCAAAGCCTATAACACGATATTTGGTAGTAACAGCCGGAGTAGCTACCGGATCAGCAATGGTCGCATTGTTTAAACTCTGTGCGGGCCACCAGGCGTACGAAGCAGCACCACTCGCCAGGAGATTAACGGATTGTTTGGCGCATATCACTGCATCAGGTGACACATTTATTTGTATAGGTTGATACACATTAATCGCCACGGTATCATAACCAGGACAACCAAAGCTGTTGGTTCCTTTTACAAAATAAGTGGCATTTGTCAGCGGGTCGGCTACAGGGGCTGCACAATCTGTGCAATTAAGATCATTTACCGGCGTCCATTCATATACCAATGCTCCGTTTGTTATCAACCGGACACTCTTACCCCGGCAAATGGATGTATCGACAATAGTTTTTACAAACGGGTTTGGATGTACAATTACATCATGAGTAACACTGTCCTGGCAACCATTAGAGGCAGTAACAAGCAATTTGACTGTAAAGGTTTGCGCCTTTGCATAGCTATGTGCTGGATCAGCGACAACCGATGAGTCTCCATCTCCAAATCTCCAGTCATAGATTGAAGCAAGGATAGAATTATTGGTAAACGTAAAATTGTTATCTGTTAAACACTGATCCGGGCTCGGATCAAATAAAGCCGTTGGTTTGGGAATAACGGTAACTGTTACGCTATCCTCGTCAATACATCCGGTGGCATTATTTGTTACCGTAAGTTTATAAGTTGTTGTAACAAGTGGTGTGCAGAGCGGCCTGGCAATATTTGGATTAGATAAATACGTCGCCGGCGCCCAGGAATAACTAAGACCTCCGAGAGAAGTAGTTCCTAATCTAACAGCCGAACCATCGCAGACGATCACTTTGTCGGGGCCCGCATCGGCGGAAGGTGTCCTGTTGACGGTTGTTACGTGTAATGTATCACTGCAGCCCAGTCCATTTAATGGAATGACTTCCACGTGTAAAACAGTATTCGCCGGAGGCGCCGGGTTTAAGGTTAACTTTTGTGTTGGGCCTAGCATCGTGGTATAATTTTCATCCCACCATCTGTAGAGTTTAAACCCAGGAGGCGCTGTAAGTTTGGCCAGGTCTGGATTACATTGATACTGGATATCGGCAGTGATATTACAATCACCAACATCAACATAAGCGTAACCCCAGTGTGCGCCTCGTGTACAATCGGCGGTAGTAAATTCCAGCATTAAAGATTTACCTGCATAAGCGCTTAAATTGATAAACACCGGAGCCCAGGTTTTACATTTTATCGTGTCATCAACCGGTGAACTAAAAAAGCCGGGTATGGTATCATCCGCTACATATTCATACGAAGCGCAAGGCAAATATTTGTTAGCCGCGATATCCAGCAGTCTCACGCTGAACCTTGGTTGCTGGTACCTGAAGTGACCCGGATCCTGGAATACGACGGCATACCGGTAAGTAATAGAATAATCAGCAGCATTCGCGGGAACATCGATCTGGTATCTTACTCTTTCCGCTTCCGCGCCATTTATATTATTGCCCAATTTGAATGCATACCCGCTTCCATCCGGCGGGTTAATGGGAAACAGGCCATAAGGATCTAACGCAGATGGATTGGTTCTTGGATAAATAACATGCCGGTTAGGTGTAGGCGGCGAGGGGTTTACAGTAATCACATTGGTTGTTCCGTTGGCAACCACATTACCTGTATAACAACTCCAGTTTGTAAAGTCGCCACGTTCGAATCCTATATTGTCAGGACATGGCAAACCCTGCCCTTGAACCGAGCCCGGCCTGGCGGCGGTTGGATCAGTTGGTTTCGATTGCCCTTTTTTGACCTCCATGGAAACGACATCCCCATTAATATTCATTACTCCTGAAAGTCCTTGTCTTGTAATCTTCGCTTTTCCATTTTTAAATCCCCAGAAGATGTCTACATCCAGTGCTTTAGTAATATTTCCCTGCCTGTCAATCAGAAACCATTTGTTGTTTTTATAAGCAGCGGTAACTTTTTCTTTAAAATCATAGACGATATCGTATTCAAAAGGAATTATCGTTGCTCCGTTTTCATCTACAAATCCCCATTTCGAATTTTGCTGAGCCGCCGCCAGCTTATTGACGAAATTCCGGACTGCATCAAAAGAAGTATTGATAACAGGGTTGCCAAGTTTGTCAACAAATCCCCATTTATGTTTGGATGCGACTTTGGCGAAGCCGTTTACAAACGACTCGGTTTCATCCCATACAAGATCATTTACTTTTTGACCGGTAGTCTTATTAATAAACTGGAAACGGGAGTCAGGAAGTTCAACCGCCCGGATTGCAACCTGGCTATAAAGGCCGCTGGAAATCAAGAGAATAAAAAGTACAGAGTAGAGTTTATTCATAGGAGTTAGATTGGTAATTGGATTTCATCTTGTATCAAATATAATGCTAATGCGTCCTGATTTTCTAACGCCTCGTAGTCTTTCAGAAGATTTCGGGGGTTAATACGCACTGCTCCTGTATATTTCCTGCCGGCCTTTACAGGTAACAAGCGGGACAATACGTCTTAAAAACTTACCCGGAAGATTTTAGAAAACTACTAAAATCAAATAAACGTGGTATTAATATCACATTTACAGGTAATAACCGTAAAGATGAAAATTTATTGCATCGGCATTCATCTTGTTGAAGTAAATCAGATCCGTTTCAGCCATCCGGAAACGCTCATCCGGGTGCGATTGGCTTTTGCTACTTCATGTTCCATCTCATCGCTTTTAAAAAATACGGCTGTTTTGGATTGAGGTAAGACTCTTTGGGTTGTTTCATTTTGATATACCAGTAATTGGCCGCCGTCTTCTTCGAGCCAGTTTTCATTCAAATAGTTAATCAGCGAATATTTCCGGTTGCTGTCATTTTGAAACTGGTCTTTATGCCGCTTGTAGAAACTTCCTTCTTCATATACCGCATAGTGAAATTCATAAGCATTGATACCGGTATAACAAGTACTATTCAGGTGATCTATAAAATTATCTACAAGCTGCAGGAATTGCTGTTCATAAATGTTACCGCTATCTTTATTCATCCAGTATATCTTATCGCCCCGCATTTTTTGATCAGGATCTTTGACTTCTTCATTTCCGATGCCTGCGACGGTCATCATTTCATTCTTTTGCAGATGAAGTATATTCTGTTGCAGTCCGTTTGATAAAGCCCCGGTTAAAAAATTGGCATCAATTCCCAGGTTGGTGTCGAGGTAGCTGTCAAGTAAAACATCAAATTGAGCATTCATTTTTTGATTGTAATCCGAAAAGATACCCTTTTTACTTTGACGATGTTATTTTGAGTTTACTTCGATTGTTTATTTTGTCAAACATCTTCAGAACTTCTCCGTTTCTTTTATGATAAAAACTAATTTTAAATATTATTCAAAACCTGACAAAATCTTTTTATGCAATACATGATCATTGAAAAATTTCATGTAGATAAAGTAAAGGAGCTCTATAAACGATTTGATGAAAAAGGCAGGATGCTGCCGGAAGGAGTGGTTTATATAAACAGTTGGATCAATGAACCGGTACTGGTTTGTTACCAGGTGATGGAGAGTGATTCACCTGGTAAGATTGATCAATGGATAACCCATTGGAATGACCTGGCGGATTTTGAAGTAATACCGGTTATCAATTCAGCTGAAGCAAAAGCAAAAGCAAAAGTTTTTGCGTCTTAAAAAAGAGCGGATATTTTTCTATCGCTCACCATTTTGAAAAAAGGGTAAAAAAATTTTTACCCTGCCAGCTTAACGTTTACCGCATTTGCTCCTTTAGGGCCCATTTCAACTTCGAAAGTGACCCTGTTCTGTTCCTTGATCGGTTCACTTAATGAATTGATGTGAACGAAAACACTTTCCTGCGTTTCAGTATCCTTAATAAAACCATATCCTTTGGCGTCATTAAAGAAAGTAACGATTCCTTTGCGGATCAGGTCTTCAGGGTTTACTGGTTCTTGTTTGCGTACACCAATCTCGATATCCTCTACATTTATCGTGATCTTTTTTCTGGGGTCCGGGGGCTTGGAAGAAAGGTTGCCATTTTCATCAAGATAGGCGAGCATATCATCCAGGCTTTTACCCGGCTTTGAATTCTCCCTGCGTTCCTGCTTTCTTTCCGCTTTTTCTTTTTTGTCTTGTTGCTTTTTCTTTTCTCTTTCTTTTTTGTTCCAGGTTTCTGCCATAATGCGTTTCTGTTTTATTTTAAAATTGTTCTGTTTATACGGGGTAGTGAGGAGGGAGGCAAGAGGATCTGGGGAAAAGTTGTAAGGTCTTCGTCAGATTTCATTGAAGATACAGTATTTTCCTTTCCCCACCCTTTGCAAGCGGCCTTTTGGAATAATTGGTGGGTAAATTCCTGTGAGAATTCGTTTTGCGCAGCAACTTTACCCGTTGATAACCGGAGATATTCCCATTTATCCGGCAAAATGGTCAGCCTTTTGAGTTTCACCGGTTTTGGGGATACGGAAAACTAATTATAGGGATAGACTTCTATTTTTTACCGCCTCATTTTTGCACCCCAAATACAGCGATTGCCCGGCTTGTTTCACATTAGTAAATTAAAAATTATGAAGCATATTTCTTATATCATTAGCCTGGCGATCGGTTTTGCTTTTTATTCCTGCACAAATAGTGAAGCCGGTGATGTACCGGTAAATTCTAAAAAGCAATCATCGAAACAAGATTTAAAAATTGCAGCCACAGATGCAAATAACCAGATCAGCTTTAAAGTGGATACTGATCATGTTGTAACCAGCGGATGGAATATCAGCCGTTCAATGATGAACAACCAACTGGTATTGAACGTTACCAGTAATATGCACGAAGAACATAAAACAATTAACCTGAATATCAATGGAGACAAACCAGGCCGGTATAAATTTTTAAGTAGCGGCGCTTACAATAAGGCCGGCTATGCATATGGTAGTTATTTTTCCGACAACGATTCAGAATTGATGAATCCCTATCAGTTTGGCGATGGCGAGTTTACTATAACATCTATTGATACGGTGAAAGGTATTTTAAATGCCGAATTTTCCGCGATTGTTAAAAGCGGCAAAGGGGAAACGCTGACGATTACAGACGGTAAAATCAGCAAAGGAAAATTGAAGTTAGGGATTGTGAAATATTGATCTATCAGGCGCCGCAAGGGTAGACAGATTCTCCGGCAATAATTAGTATTTTCGTCTGCTAAGACAGTCTATGTTCGAAATCCTTTTTTCATACTTCGAAAAAAGCTTTTCCTTGTCAGAAGCGGATAAGGTGATTATCAGTTCTGTTTTATCGGAAAGAAAATTAAAGAAAGGTGAATTTCTGCAACGTGAAGGGGAGATAGTCCGTTACGGAGCATTTGTTGCCAAAGGGTTTTTGCGGAGTTACGTCATAGACAATAAAGGCAAAGAACATATTGTTCAATTCGCTCCGGACAACTGGTGGATCAGTGACAAGGCCGGAATAAGTGAAGGAATAAAAGCCAGTTTTTTTATTGACGCTATTGAAGATTCTGATATTATACTTTGTGACCTGGCGGGACATCTTACCATGATGAGTAAAATTCCCGGGTATACCGCTTTATTCCAGGCAGGCATCCAGAAAAGGGCCGCCGCCAAAGACAAAAGAATCGTTCATTCCCTCTCCGCCACTGCCGAGGAGCGCTATAATGATTTTCTTGAAACTTATCCTTCCATTGTGCAACGTGTACCACAGCACATGCTGGCTTCCTATTTGGGTGTTACTCCTGAAACGATAAGCCGCATCCGCAAACTTCAATCACAAAAAAAATAATTCTCTTTTATTCGTTCTTGATGTAGGTCAATGGTGACCGCTGTTGTCACTGATATTTTTGTGTTTTAAAAAATTAAACACTTAAGTATGACAAATTCAACAACAGAAATGACGGTAAATAATACCACCTGGTTTAAGCACTGGTTTGATTCCTCTTTTTATCACCAGCTATACGCCCACCGGAACGAAAAAGAGGCGGCGAACTTTATTGACGAATTAGTTGCCGAATTGAAACCTTTGCGCAACTCTATCATGCTTGACCTGGGCTGCGGGGCTGGCCGTCATGCAAAATACCTGGCATCAAAAGGATTCAGGGTGAAAGGAATTGACCTGGCTTTTTCCAGTATTCAAATGGCGAAAAGATATGAAACTTTCAATCTCCAATTTCAGCAGCAGGATATGCGAGCCCCATTTGGCCATAACCGGTTTGACTATGTTTTTAATTTCTTTACAAGTTTCGGTTATTTCAAAGACGAGGAAGATAACCATAAGGTCATCAGCAATATTTTCAATGGACTGAAGCCAGGTGGAATATTGGTAATGGATTATATCAATGTGGCATGGTCTGAAAAAAAACTTATCCCATCCGAAGAAAAAGAAATAGACGGCATTACTTATCATCTTACCCGCTGGACGGATAATAAAAATTTCTATAAAAAAATAATCATTGATGATGTACAGGCTGAAGGTTCATTTGAGTATACAGAGCAGGTCGCGAAATTAACACTTCCTGATTTTGAAAACCTTTTTAGTTGCCATGGCCTGCGCCTGCAAAAAGTATATGGTGATTACCAACTTAATAATTACCGTGAGAGCGAATCACCCAGACTTATCCTTGTCGCAAAAAAAGATCTAACATGAAAAGGAATACAAGTAACACAATAAATAGCATGACGAGGCGGAAATTGATAACATTACTAGGCACAACCGGCGTGCTCGGTTTGCCTGGGTTTTCCAAACGTAGCAGCGATTTCTTTACCGCTGGCAATAAACAAATACATTTAAACAATAACGAAAAAACAATGAGCAGCAGTAACACTAAAATGAAAACAATCGGCATTCTCGGTGGTGTTGGACCCCAGGCCACCATGAACTTCGAAGAACATATACATCTTGCTTCACAGCGATTGATCCCGCCTTTGTTAAATAGCGGCTACCCGCCCGTGATAGTTTTTTATCATCGCTACGCACCGGTTCAAATAAATAAAGATATGACACCTGTATTTCCATTAAGGCCCGATCAGGGACTGCTGGATGCCGCTAAAATATTGGGCACGATGGTAGATTTTTTAGTAATCCCGTCTAATGGAGTGCACATGATGCAAAATGAAATAGAACAAGCAGCAGGCCGAAAAATAGTAAGCATTATTGACGCCACATTGGAAGAAGTAAAGAATAGAAAATGGAAAAGGGTAGGCGTGGTTGGTTATAAAAATGCCCTGGTTTATACGAGCCGCCTCAAAGACATGGGAATTGAGTTTGAAACAATCAGCAGTCAATTACAGGAGAAACTTGATGTTTCGATCATGAAAGTAATGGAAGGCCGGGATGATGCTGATGACAGGGCGTTGGTTATGGAAATAATAAACGATCTGCGGAGCAGAAATGTGGATGGGATCATACCCGGTTGTACGGAGTTACCATTGTTGCTTGGGGAAAATATGAATGCGCCTGACTTGGTGAACCCCGCAAAGCTCCTTGCTGAAGCAGCGGTTAAATATTCATTGTCTTATTTGGAGTAACAATTATCGCGCAGGGTGCGCCGGGATCGCAGAGAGATGGTTTTGTTCTGTCTCGCATCGTAATGGTATCATCAACTATTTAACCGCCTCAGCGAGTACTGCGCACTCAGCGTGAATAACAACTGGTAATCCCCACTTTCGGTGTGTCATTTATAAATTTTGGTTATTAAATTCTTTTTGCCGCTATGGCAACTTTGTGTTCTCAAAAGAATCATTAACTATTAAATCTTTAAAAATGTCAGCAACATCCAACACAGGGTTGAATAAGATAATCGCCAGGTACTGGCTTGAATTTATAAGTACCGGAAATATTGAAGCTATCTGCCGCATTACTTCTCCTGAATGGAGAATGCATGGTGGCTTGCCGGGTCTTCCTGCCGGACCAGAAGGAGTCAGGAGACTTTTTGCCAATTTTGGACCCATCCAACAACAATGGAAGCTTACTGAGATCATCGCGGAAGGCGATAAAGTAGTGGTCCGTGCGACGAATAATGTAATACAGGAAAGTTTTTTAGGCATTCCAGCCTTTGGCCGAAAGCAAACTTTCTCCGCTACGTTCATCCACCGGATTGAAAATGGTAAAATACAGGAAACATGGCGCAATGCGGATGACCTCGGAAGAGTTATCCAGCTGGGAGCCCGGATCATTCCGTCAAGACTTACGAGCAATTTCTACCGAAGGAAGCCGATAACGCAGGCGCATTCACTAATAAAATAGTGAACCGCGGTTTCGTAATTCCGTATCATAGTTCTTAAGCAATGGTGAGTTCGAATACTCGCCATTATTATTTTCAGCAGACAGACTATCATAGTAGGGGATACTATTTTGATTGTATCACTGTTGCCATTTTATTGTAGATTTATCCACTGAAAATATTGACCATGCCTGCTGATATCAACTGGCCCAAAGCCATTCAACCGTTGCTTAAAAAGTATAAGACTACAAAGCATCCACTTGATTATAAAAACATATATCAACTACTGGTAATGGTGGTTTTGTCCGCACAGGATTCCGACAGGAATATTAACCAACTGGCGCCAAAACTTTTTGAGGCTTTTCCCGATATGAAGGCTTTGTCAAAAGCAACTGACGAAACCTTGTTTCCTTCCATCAGCAAAGTGAGAAATTTTGGCAATAAATCAAAATGGCTTACAGGAATAGCACAGCAGCTAAAAGACAACAAAAATATTCCGCTGACGCATCAGGGGCTGACGGAATTGAAAGGTATTGGCAGTAAATCCGCCAATGTTATTTTACGGGAAGCCGGTAAACCCGCCGAAGGAGTAATTGTAGATTTGCATGTGGTTCGTGTAGCGCCCAGAGTGGGAATAGCGACCGGAACGGATCCCAAGAAAATTGAAAAGCAGATCATGGAAATATTGCCGCAAAAAGATTGGGATGCAGGCATGGCGATGTCATTTTTAGGTCGTGAAATTTGCCGGCCTCAGCCCAAATGTGAAGAGTGCCTGATGACTACCGTCTGCAAATTCTATCGTGAAAATAAATAATCGCCTTACAAGCCGTTTTAATTTTATGAAAACATTCCTTACAATTATATCCTGCGGATTTTTTGTTTTTACAGCAATCGGGCAAAACAAAGAAACAAAGGCGGCTCAACCCCATCCGGCAAAGAAGATACAAATAGTAGAAGCTGCCTGTGGAGAATGCCAATTTGGTCTTGAAGGTAAAAGTTGTGACCTGGCTGTTCGTATCGATGGCAAATCGTATTTTGTAGATGGCACGGATATCGATTCGCATGGCGATGCGCATGCCAAAGATGGTTTTTGTAAAGCGATACGAAAAGCTGAAGTACAGGGCGAGATTGCGGGGAGCCGCTTTAAAGTAACTTACTTTAAACTTTTAAATAACCAGGTAACTAAGGTGCAGAAAAAAAACCTGGATTGAAAAATCAATTCTTGCTCTAACTATATCCTTTCTCAATATTGGTGGGTCGCGGTTTCTTCAATCACCGATGCTATTTAACAGGTAAGTTTATCATAGACTATCCTGACGAGAATCAGTACTATTCTCTCAGCAAATGATAGATTTGTAACATGAATACTATATTTTTAAATATGACAAGATGGATTATTCCCTTACCCTTGGCTTGGTTGCTTCTTATTTCGTGTAAAAGCAAACAGGAAAAAATAAAACCAGTTGAAGAAAAAATAACGGAGTCCGTCTATGCTTCCGGCATTGTAAAAAGTAAAAATCAATACCAGGCATTTTCCGTCGTTAACGGATTGGTCGCCGAGGTATTCGTGAATGAAGGAGACCTGGTGAAAACCGGCGACCCTCTTATTCGTTTATCCAGTGTAACGGCAGAATTGAATAGGGAGAATGCAAAATTATCCGCCGACTATTCTATGGTGTCAGCCAACGTTGAAAAATTAAATGATCTTAAGAACAACATAGATCTCGCCAGGACAATAATGGAAACTGATGCTTCGCTGCTGGAGCGCCAACGTAATTTGTGGCAACAACAAATTGGCACCAGGAATGAACTGGATCAGCGGGAATTGACCTATAAAAGTTCAGTCAACGCTTTTGAAGCAGCAAAGCTCCGGTATGCGGAACTGCAGAAACAGATTAATTTCCAGGAAAAACAATCGCAAAAAAATTTACAAATCTCCAAAACAGCCGCTACGGACTATACAATCAGGAGTGAAACCAATGGCAAAGTCTATAGTGTATTAAAGGAAAAAGGAGAAATGGTCAACACCCAAAGTCCTGTAGCACTTGTAGGCGATGCCACATCTTTTATCCTGGAATTACAGGCAGATGAATACGACATTGCAAAGGTGAAAGTTGGGCAAAAAATAATATTGGGTATGGATAGCTATAAAGGACAGGTGTTTAAGGCAGTGGTAGAAAAAATAAATCCATACATGAATGAACGCTCAAAGTCTTTTACCATTGAAGCCGGTTTTATAAATCAACCGCCGGCATTATTTCCCAACTTAACCTGTGAAGCCAATATCGTAATACAGGAAAAAGAAAAAGCGCTGACCATTCCAAGAAACTGCCTGCTGGAGGGTGATTATGTATTGCTGGCCAGTAAAGAAAAAAGAAAAGTAACAATAGGATTGAAAGATTATCAAAAAGTAGAGATACTGAGCGGCTTAACTATTAATGACATCATCCTTAATCCCGCTCTATGAATTTAAAACTGATCGGAGGTATAGCGGGATCATTGTTATTAGCCCGATGGAGGCAAACATTAGTTGCGGCTATCGGCGTTACCTTTAGTATCGCCATGTTTATTACTTTACTGAGTTTTATGACCGGCCTTAACAACCTGCTGGATGGACTGATTCTGAACCGTACACCGCATATCCGTTTATATAACGAAATAAAGCCCAATCAAAACCAGCCAATTAATATAGCGACTGAATATAGCGATCGCTATAATTTTATCCAATCCATTAAATCCGGGAACAGCCGGCAGGAGATTTATAATGTGGCTGCCATAATGCAGACCCTTGAGAAGGATGAACGGGTTCTGGGCTTTTCACCCAGAATCACCGCGCAGGTTTTTTTTAACGATGGCACGGTTGACATCACCGGTGTTATTAATGGCATTGATGTGCAGGCGGAAAATAAATTGTTTCATTTCAATGACTATATCGTTGCGGGTATGGGTACCGATCTTAGCAAAGTTTCCAATAGCATTGTACTTGGTAAAGGATTAGCGGAAAAATTATTGGCTGATATCGGGGATATGGTGCAGGTGACCACTGCGAAAGGCGAACGCTTTCCTTTGAAAGTAGTAGGTTACTTTCAGTCGGGCATAGGCGAATATGACAAAGTCCAGAGCTATGCATCCGTGGGCACGATACAAAAATTAGCAGGCAAGACCACTAACTATATAACGGATATGCAGGTGAAACTGACGGATGTCACGGCCGCCCCTGCTGTGGCAAAGGAATACGCAAAGTTGTTTAACCTGGATGCAGAAGATATACAAACAGCCAATTCGCAATTTGAAACAGGTAGTTTTATTCGTACACTTATTTCCTATGCGGTTGGTATTACGCTGCTGATTGTGGCTGGGTTTGGGATCTACAATATTTTGAACATGATGATCTATGAAAAAATGGATTCGATCGCTATTTTAAAAGCCACCGGTTTTTCGGGTGGTGATGTAAAAAGAGTGTTCCTTGTGATTGCCCTGAGCATTGGCTTTTTTGGCGGGCTGGTTGGTTTGCTGATGGGGTTTACCTTTTCGTCAATTATTGATCAGATTCCGTTCAATACGGCGGCTTTGCCAACCATAAAAACCTATCCGATTAATTACAACCCGGTATATTACGTAATCGGATCATCTTTTTCATTAGTCACCACCTACCTCGCTGGCTGGTTTCCGGCCCGTAAAGCAAGCAAAGTAGATCCGGTTGTAATCATAAGAGGTAAATAGCATGAGTGATATTATCCTGGAAGCAAGAAAGATTAATAAAGATTTTCATGATCCTGTAACGGTGAGGGTATTGTCGGACATCAGTTTTTCCGTTAATAAGGGTGAGTTTGTATCGGTGACAGGTAAATCCGGTTGCGGCAAATCTACCTTACTGTATATTTTATCAACGATGGATACGGACTATGAAGGTGAATTGCTGATAGACAACGAACCCGTCCGAAACAAGAAAGAAGCACAACTGGCCCGCATACGTAGTGAAAAAATTGGTTTTGTATTCCAGTTTCATTATTTGTTAAATGAATTCACCGTTTTAAAAAACGTAATGCTGCCAGGACTTAAATTAAACAGATATTCAGAAAAGGAAGTGGAGCACAGGGCTATGGAAAAATTAAAGATGTTAGGTATTGAACAATTGGCGTTGAAATATGCCAACAGGGTATCGGGCGGAGAAAAACAGCGGGTAGCCATTGCAAGAGCCCTTATTAACGATCCGTACATTATCATGGGAGACGAACCTACCGGTAACCTGGACAAAAAGAATAGCGAAATAGTCTTTGCTATTTTTAAACGGCTGGCGGAAGAATTCAATCAGACCCTATTAATAGTAACCCACGACCAGGGCTTCGCGGCAAAGACACATCGCATCATCGAAATGGAAGATGGCCGTATCGTTTATTGACGTATTTCAAAAAAAATGTTCGTCTGAGCCAACTATCGGAGTCGAACCGACGACCCTTTCATTACGAATGAAATGCTCTGCCAGCTGAGCTAAGTTGGCTTATCCATAAATATATTACTTTCTTCTATAAAAGCCATGACCGCTTTCATCAGGCCACGCTGTTTTATTATTTTCGTATCCTTGCATTTCAAACTATCGAATGTCGGAACAGCCAAAATATAACGACACAAAATTTTTTCTTATCGCCATTGTATTTATCAATGCCTTTAATTATTATCTCACTTATAGCGACGTCCGTTTCAATTGGTTTTTCATTTTTACGTTTACGAATGATGTCGTCCAGGGTTGGCTGGCCTGGTGGACCATGCGGAGCATCATTATCTACCTGGATAAAAAATTACCTTATGCCAATAAGCCTTTGAAAAGAATTGGTATCCAGTTGCTGCTCGCCATTCCGGCAGGTTTATTGGTCATTAGTCTGCTGACTGAGTTGACCAGTTGGCTGGTGAAAGGTCGTTTTGCCCCGGCCAGTTTTTACCTTATTGATCTCTTTATTATCAGTGTGTGGCTGCTGGTAATTAATGGCATATACATATGTATGCATTATTATCACGAATGGAAGCAATCAGAATTGCTACGGCAGGAGGATAAAAAGATAAGGGCGGGAGGATACACGGTTAAGCATGGGAAAGAAAACAGGCTGATACTTTTCCAGGACATACTTGGTTTTTATGCGGAGGAAGGTTATATCGTACTGCTCACATGGGACAACAAAAAATACTTTCCCGATAAATCGCTGGATAAAATTGAAGAAGCCCTTCCGGAAGAGTTGTTCTTCCGGCTTAACCGCCAATACATCGTTCATCGAAAAGCGCTGGCTGGGTTTAAAAGAACCGGGGATGGCAAAATTGACGTGCAGGTAAATGCTGTCGAAAATTTTCCCAAAGCCATCCAGGTTAGCCGGACAAGGGCTGTCCCTTTTAAAAATTGGTTTCAGCCGGGTGAAACCGGCAAATAGACCGGCATTTCAATCCCGGATTTGCTACACTTCAACCCAGGACCTTGGTTAACAAATGAATTGACCCTCCATTCAATGCTAATTTTGAGGCAACTCGCCTGAATGCTGTCTCCAAAACTTGGCAAAGGATGGCTTTCGATCGTTGCTTTGTAGAAAAAAAATACAATGAAAAATATTTTAATAGCAAGCGTAATCACCAGCGGCGCATTTTTTTCAACTATTTCGGCTATCAAAAAACCTGCGGGAGATTTTGACCTCGGAGTAACTATTAACTATAATTATTCGAAGGCCGCTGCTTTGGATTCGATATTGAAACATTATACGAAAGAAGCTTTGCCGGGAGCATGTGTCGCTGTGTACTCAGAGGCCGAAGGCTGGTGGGCCGGTGCCCAGGGATATGCCAATGTGGAAACGAAAAGACCAATGGAAAACTTTCACCTCCAGTACATACAAAGCGTTTCAAAAATGTATATGGCCATTGAAATATTGCAGTTAAAAGAGCAGGGAAAAATAGTGCTGGATGAACCGATGACAAAATACCTGCCAGAGAAATACAGTCGCTATATCAAAAACGCGGGGGCGATCACTGTTCGTATGTTGCTCAACCATGCATCAGGCATTCCTGAATATAATAGCAACCCCCGCTTTCTTTCAGGCGTTATTCAACACCCCCTGGACAATTTTTCAGGAGAAGATTGCCTGGAAAGTATAGCGGGTGAAGAGTCGCGGTTTACACCCGGGAGCAAATATGAATATGTGAATACGAATTACCTGTTGCTGTCGCTGATAGGCGATGCTATTACCGGTAACCATGCAGCGTATATCAGTAAGCATATTTTTAATCCGCTTGGTTTAAAAAATACTTATTACGGCAACGGTCATAAATACCTGAAGGGTCTTGACGTTCCGGATTCATACTGGGATATATTGAATGTGGGCAGGCCGGCGAATGTTACAAAGTTTCAGCAGATGACAGTTGTGTCTTCAAAAGGCGATGATGGGATCGTATGTACACCGGTAGATGCGGTTAAATTGTTGAAAGCTGTAATCGAAGGTAAATTACTGAACCAGGAATCAATGAAAGAGATGTTTGATTTTATAAAAGATGAAAAAGGAAATAAGCGTTATGGAATGGGCATGATCTATTTCAACCTTAATGGTGTTACGGCCTATGGTCATGGCGGTGGCGGTGTTGGCGCTGGCTGTGGGTTATTGTATATACCTTCTCATAAAGTGTATGTTTTTTTCTCAACAAATCTTGGTGTATTGGTAGATGGAACTCTTCCCACAAAAGCAGGAGAGATGAGAGACGCCATTCTCGCAACCTTGCTTAAGTAAAATAGTTAAGTATCAGTTTGGAATATAAGCGATGATATGGAGTGGCGCGCCACTCCCTTTTTTTATTTGCATGGGTAAGGCTACGATATAACTATTCTTAACAGGCAGCATATCCAGGTTGGAGATATTCTCAAAAGCGGGAATATTTTGCGCCAGCAGGATACGGTGTGTTTTAAAATCGCGGCTCTGCCCGTAGTCAATACTGGGAGTGTCGAGCCCAACGGCTTTAATGGCCCTGTTCTTCAACAGCCATTCCGCCAATTGCGGATCAATACCCGGAAAGTGAAGAAGCGCTATCGCACTATCGCCTTTTTTATCCGTACCGAAGTAGCGGGTGGCATCCGGATAAAATTTTCCATAGCCTGTACGGAATAATAGAATAATTGAGTCGGGCAGCGGGCCATTTTCCTTTTCCCAGGAAGTGATATCGTCAATGGAGATAAGATAATCCCTGTTGTCAAGTGCTTTGGCCGAAACATCTATCACTACGGCAGAACCCGTTAATTGCTGCAGGGATAGTTGGTCAACTGATTTCTGTCCTTTAGCAAAATGAACAGGAGCGTCGAGATGAGTGCCTCCATGTTCCGGTGCGCAAAAGCCGAAGGAAGAATAATAATATCCACCGGGAGTCGTGCCTTCAAACAAAGTATCCATCCTGAATCCTTTCGGGTTGTTGGGCCAATACAATGTTTCAGTCGAAAAGGAATAACTGAGTTCTATCCATTTGCCATTCGTAAATACGGTTGTTTCCTGTTTCGTTTGTTTATTAGCACAGGAAATAATCAGGAGGATAGATAGAAACCATACGAGCTGTTTCATGATTTGATTTTTAAAAGAAAATTTTGAATGACAATCATAATGAATTTACGGTTTCAATAGCATTCCAACAAAGTTTAGGTGTTTTTGTAGCAGCTCAATCCGATTTTTAAGCCATTGAAACACTACGGCGCAAAATGCACGGTGGCACAGAGATTTCGAAATGCTCCTTGTCTTTGGGCCGCTGTGTCTCTGTATTTCATGATTATTTTAAGTGGATACAGTAATACTATTTCAGGGTAAGTCTATATTATTTCAATACAGCGCAACTATGACTAAACTGTTATTCTTGCCATATACCTGATATGGTTTATTTTCGGGCATGGCTTTGTTAACCGTATCAGGTATTAGTAAACAGGAAAGAGGAAATTATACAGTACAGAATATTAGCTTTACTCAACATCCTCTGCGAAAAATAGCTATCGCAGGGGAGACGGGATCGGGGAAAACAACGCTGCTTAAAATGATCGCCGGGTTGGTGCAACCGGATGCCGGCGAAATATTTTTACAAAAGGAGAGGGTAGTGGGGCCTTATGAAAAATTATTACCCGGTCATCCTGCTATCGCCTATCTCTCCCAATATTTTGAACTGCGTAATAACTACAGTGTGGAGGAAGAGCTGGAATGTAAAAACCTTTTAACCGAAAAAGAAGCAAATGCTTTGTATGATGTTTGCAGGATTCAACATGTATTAAAACGAAAAACGGATCAGCTCTCCGGTGGCGAGAAGCAACGCATTGCATTGGCAAGACTATTGACCACTTCTCCCAAACTGTTATTACTGGATGAACCTTTCTCCAATCTGGATGCTGTGCATAAAAACATCATCAAATCAGTTATAAACGATATTGGTGAAAAACTAAAGATCAGTTGCATCCTTGTTTCTCATGATGCGTTGGATATTCTTTCCTGGGCAGACACCATACTGGTAATGAAAGATGGCCGCATCATTCAGCAAGCCACTCCGGAGCAGGTATATAGACAACCGGTGAATGAATATTGCGCGGGTCTTTTTGGCGATTACAATTTGATAAATCTCAATTATGCAAAAGAGTTTGCATCAATACCGGGTATTCAAATAAATGGCAAAAAATTGCTCATACGCCCGGAGCATATCAATATTAGCGTAGAAAGTAAAGGTGCTCTCAGCGGAAAAGTAACAAAGGTTTTGTTCTGGGGTAGTTATTATACATACGATGTTATGATTGACCAGCAATCACTGAGAATAAAAACAGGCAGTCATACTTTTAAAATTGGAGACCAGGTCGGCGTATCGCTATCTACTGATGATGTTTGGTATATATAGTTATTGCTTTATTCCTGAATCGCCCGAATAGCCTGTTTCTCCCGCATCGTCAACAATCAAAGGGCTTGAAGCCATTATGCCATTGGGTATCGGAAACCTCCACACTTCGTTGCCAGTGGCGGCATCAAGTGCATAATAATAACGGGTGCCACCGCCTCCTATATAGACAATACCGTTCACCTCAGCAGGACTCGAGCCATTCGGTAATATTTGTTTTCGCCAGAGTAAAGAACCGTTTGTTATATCCAGCGCATTAATATACCCATCATCACAACTAATAAATAACCTTCCGTTTTTTACACAGGGGCTTCCGGAGAAACCTTTATCGGGTAATCCTTCCCATACAAGTTCGCCAGTACCGGCATTAACGGCATAGACACTTCCTTTGGATGTAAAACCAGGTATATCGTACCATCCACCGATATAAACAATTCCGTCGGCCACCGTGGGGCTCGACATTTCCAGCGAAATGCCATTTGCCGAAAATTTCCATTTTTCCACGCCTGTCAAAGCATCAACAGCATGCAGGTAAGTATCCCTGCTTCCTACATAAATGGTTCCATTCACGAGGCAGGGGCCCGATTGATTGATCATAGCGCCCGTTTGATATTTCCAAACTAAATCTCCGGTGGAAGCTTGCAACGCATATAAGTTTCCGTCGGAGCTGCCAAAATAAACGATGCCATTTTCTACTACAGGACTTGCACTTACATTTGAACCGGTTAAAAATTTCCATTTTAAATTTCCCGTGCCCGCATCAATGGCATACAGGTAATCATCATTACTGCCTACATATACCGTATTATCTACTATTACGGCATCGGATTCAATTCCAGCATCACCCGCTTTGAATTTCCATAAAACACTTCCGTTGGCAGCATTGAAAGCATATACATAACTGTCAATACCACCTACATAAACCACCCCGTTTTTATAGGTCGCGCTGGAATAAACAAACCCATCTGTACTGGAATATTTCCATTTTAAAGTGCCTGAGTTTATATCCAATGCATAAAAAGTATTATCACTGGCTCCAAAAAATAAAGTGCCTGACAGCTTTGCCAAACTTACCATCACAACATATTCTTTGCTGCTGCCGTCTTGCGCGGTAACAACATAATGTACAGGCTGATCAAAGTTCTGTGCTATGCCGCTGCCGGGTTCTATAGTTTTCCCCTTAATGACTATCTCCGGGGTAAGATTAGTAGTAGCTGTTCCCGCCGGCAGGTTGACCTTTATCGTATCATCTTTGAAAGTGATTTTTATTTCGGCAGTATCAAAAGCAACTCCATTAGAATTCTTCAGGGAAAAACTGACAATTTCTTTTATCGTCTCCGCTTCCGTTTCAGGCAAATCCTTTGCACAGGACACAGCGAACATTAGCAATAAGAAAACCCATACATGGCAAATAATACCGTTTGATAAAGGAGATTTATTTGATTTCATTGACGACACGATAGTTAAGCAATGGGTAAACCTGGTACATAAATAGACAATTAATACTAATAATTCAAATTGTAATGTATCACGATGACTGCAAAGGAAATACGAATAATAGATCTTCCGTGGTAAGGGCACAATTCCTGCTTCCGCCCCACAATTGTAAAGCGATGAATATATTTAACCGGCAAGAGAAGGCTTTAAAGCTGTGTAAAGCCTGGTTGATTTTATTCAGGGAATTATGAATAAAATGAAAAGGCGAACCTTATTGATTTTTTGTATCCGTACCGTGATTTTTGACTCCTTAACAATGAAGGAACCTTCATCTATCTTTGATAACTTTTGTTTTTCCCGCTAACTTTAGGAGGATTAAAGGTTATTAAATTCATGACATGAAAACGATAAGCATACTCGTGTTAGCAATGAGCTGGCAAACTTTGTTACTACAGGGGCAAACCGGTAAATCAATATTAGTGAAAGCCGGAGAGGATATCGCAAAAACGTACTCACCCAATGGATTTTACCGGCTGCCACAATTTAGTAAAGCGGAATTATTCCGACGCACCGTAAAGACGACTTCAAACCTGCTTTTCAATTACAATATTTATTTCGCAAAAATTCAATTCATCAATGAAAGAGGCGATACCCTCGATCTCATCAATCCATCTCTTTTTGATTCAATCATCATTGGAAAAAATGTTTTTTATTATGATGATGGATTCCTGGAGCTTGCCGCCAGTTCGGATCCTCTTCGTTTAGTAAAGAAAACCCGCATCAGGATGTGGCCGGAATCAACCGGAGCATACGGTATATCGAATCCCACTGGTTCGACGGATAAAGTGAGCAATTATACGATTGGTAATAATGTCTACAGCTTTTCTACAAGCGAGAACATGATAGTGAAAGAAAGTATTGACTGGTTCTGGATGAACGAAGAGGATAAAATAGTAAAAGCTTCGAAATCTAATATGTTACTGCTGCTGCCTTCAGACAAACAAGAAAAAGCCCGGGCCTACCTGAAAGCAAACAAGATCAGTTTTGAAAAAGAACAGGATCTGAAAAAGCTAATGGAAAATTTATAGTTCCTTCACTAATTAATAATGCTGCTGACTGAAATGAGTGCCCGGCCGCAGTGCTGATGAAACTCAGGTCATCGTGATTCAAAGAAATTTTCGTTTTACTTACCGCAATGGCTTTAAATTTGACTATACAACTTATTACATGAAACATTTAATGCTATGGGTGCTGATCCTGCTGACATTAACGGCCAATAGCCAGTTGATAACCGACTCGCTCCCGGTAGAAGGACATTACCGGACCTTTCATTTTAATAAACCCACCGGTAATAGCAAAGAAAAAAGCCTGTTATTTATCATGCATGGCTCAGGTGGCAGCGGGTTGGGAATAATGAAAGATGCCGCTAAACTGGAAGCGATCGCTGCGAAAGAAAACCTGCTCGTCGTTTATCCCGATGGATACCTCCACTTCTGGAATGAATGCAGGAGATCGTCGACGGCATTGGCGAATACAGAGAATATTAATGAAAATGATTTTTTTGAACAGATGATCAGTTATTTCAGTAAGGGTTATGGTATAGATGAAAAGAAAGTATTCGCCGCCGGCGTTTCAGGGGGCGGACACATGGCCTATAAACTCGCATTGACAATGCCGGCAAAGATCCGCGCCATTACCGCCATTATAGCTAACCTGCCTGACTCCGCCTGGTCGGATTGCAGTGAAGCTAAAAAAGCGTTGCCGGTATTAATTATTAATGGTACGCTTGATCCAACCAATCCTTATGCGGGAGGAGAAATGTTTGTGAACAAGGCCAGCTTTGGCGTGGTGCGCAGCACGGAAAATTCTTTTCAATACTGGGCAGGCCTGGCGGGATATAAAGGCGAGCCGGTAAAAAAATCACTGCCCGATACTGATCCCAATGATAAAAAGACCATTGAATCTTATACCTTCAAAAAAAGAGGCAGGCCGGAAGTTATTTTATTAAAAGTGATCGGCGGCAAACATGATTTTCCTAACGATATCGATGTGTTTTTATTCGCCTGGGATTTCTTTAAGCGCCAGTTGCCCGGCAAATTATAATAAATTTTTTTACCAGCTAAAACAAATGATGTGATAAAATCGTTTTCGATTATTCTTATTGGCTTAATAATATATTCCTGTGCTGATAAACCTTCATCATCCACTCAATCTGCTAATTCCATTGCTGGTACCTGGAAACTTTTTTCAGGCACAACCATCGTTAAAAATGACAGCACGGTAACCGACTATACCAAAGACCAGGAAATGATAAAGATCATCAATGATTCTCATTTCGCTTTTTTCAGGCATGATCTTGAAAAAGGAAAGGATTCAGTAAAAGCCATCTATAGCTCCGGTGGCGGAAGATATACGTTGACCGGTGATCAGTACACCGAACAATTGGACTATTGCGATGCGAGAGAATGGGAAGGCCATGTTTTTAATTTCACTGTTAGCGTTACAGGAGATACATTAATTCAACAGGGAATTGAAAAATTAGAAAACCTTGGTATCGACCGGGTGATCATTGAAAAATATGTACGGATAAATAAATGAAACAGGCCAGCGAATTCGCCGGCCTGTTTTTTAATAGTGGACTACTATTCCGGTGTGTGATAAATAAAAATTGATCTTTATTAGTTCTTCAATATGGTAAACTCCACCCTCCGGTTCAATTGCCTGTTCTCCGGAGTATCGTTTGGCGCTACGGGTTTCGTTTCACCATAGCCTTCCGACCTGATCCTTGACGGAGATATTCCTTTCGATAAAATATAATCCATCACTGATTTAGCCCGGTTAGCACTTAGTTTGACATTATATTCATCCGAACCATAACTATCCGTATGCGCACTCATTTCTATTTCAATGGCCGGGTTTTCTTCCAGCAGTTTTACTACGCGGTTCAGTTCTAAATGTGATTCCGCCCGTATATCCCATTTATCAAAATCAAAGAATACATTATTCAACCGAACTACCTGGCCTATCTCAATTGGCACTAGATAAAGATCTTTATGAATTTCTTTATACCCGTGTCTTACCAAAGAATCCAGGTTGAAGTTCTCCGATTGTGCAAAGAATTTATCCGCTGTAGCCCGTATCAAATAATTTTTATCATAGGGTAATACGATCTTAAATGATCCGTCCGTCGGGTTGGATATCGCGTTTCCGGCTTCTTCACCATCGGGCAAAGTTTCATAGAGCAATGAAGCGCTGAGTGGTTGGTTTGTTTTTTTGTTGTACACATTGCCACTGACAATGATGACGGGATCAGGTCTTTCCCTTTCCAATAATTTTACTCTTACGATATCGCTTTCGCCATAGGTATCCGTGCTATTGGTCAGGTAGGCGTATTCACCACCGGCATCCAGGGTAAAGAAGGCATCCCAATCAGGCGTATTGATAGGAGCACCCAAATTCACCGGCTCGCTCCATTTCTGCCAGGAACTGTCCAGGCGTTTGGTCATCCAGATATCATTATCACCCAGGCCGCCAGGGCGATTGCTGCTAAAGTATAAGGTAGCGCCATCAGAAGCGAGATAGGGAGTCATTTCATCCGTGTCAGGCGAGTTTATTTTTTTGCCTAAGCTTTTTGGCTCCGACCAGGTACCATCCGGCAATAAGAAGCAAACATAGATCTCGTTGTTATAACTGTTTTTTTCAGGCGCCATATAAAGCAATAGTGTTTTGCCATCATGCGCCATGGAAGCCCCGTTCTGTTTACCGCGATCATACTTTTGGTAATTTCTTATTTTCAGCATCTGCGGTTTGCTCCAGTAGCCATCTTTGTCGAGGTAGCTCATGCTTACGCCATTGCCCACGTAATCACCATCCACAAAAGAATTCCTGATCAGTATCCGGTTATTATCCGGCGATATCCAGAATACAGCGTTGTAGAAATAAGTATTCAGGGGGTATCCCATGTGTATAGCTTCACTCCATTTCCCGTTGTCATCACGAACCGCATACCATATATCCTGTGAGTTGCGGATGGAGTTATATTTGGTGTTGGAAGGATGGTTTTCGCAAATAAAGAAAAGAATGTTTCCATCGGCTGATACGGTAGGCCTCAATTCCGGGTACTCTGTATTGATCTTCTGGCCCATATTCTCGATCTTAATAATGGTTTCGGCTTTAATGATATTTTCTTTCTGGGCTATCAGGGTACCCGTGGTATCATTTAGCGGTTGTGTGAAGGCGGTGTTTATCCAGGCGATAAGGATAAAAAGGGTAGTGGTTTTTTTCAAGACAGTGGATTTTGGTAAGGCGGTACTAAAATAATAGAAATAAATGCGGGCGGGTAACGGAAAACTACCGGGGATTTTACGTATGGTTTTTTAAGAATCGTTATTTTTTCAAGGGTATGCGGATAGTTGGTCGGCTGGTATAGCCGGGCAGCAAATAAATTCCACCAGTATCTCACTTAAATTGATCCGAAGCCGGTCAAATCAAGGAGAATCTCGTTAAGCTGATGGTACAACGCAAGTTTTCAAAAATTTTTCTTGTCCCTTTTTTGTTGAAACCATTGTTGTGGCCAGTAACAGCAGAACCACTTCCTTGATTTGGGGATGTCGAATTTTATTTTCTTCAAAAATGAGTTTTTCTGAAAACGTCTATCTCAAAAGGCTCATCCTGGATGGCAAACCAATTGAGACATACTAACTATCAGGGTTAGTAAGCCGTTGTATGCCTGACTTTTAAAACCCAGTATTATCAGTTTGGATTGTTTGATGGCCGGAACAAGCTATTTTCAACGACCTGGCTTTTACCCTTAACAGAAAAAGACGTTTTGAAAACGTCAAAAAACAAAGGCTTTAATACATAGTTTTTCTAAGTTAAGGTATGATAACTGTTTCTTTTAAACCGCTGACTATCGAAGGAAAGGAATGTATTGGTATCTATTACGATAATCATTCAACTATTAATGGTGCCCTCAAAAAGTATGCGGGTGCCAGGTGGGATCCCGCGGCGAAAGCCTGGTGGGTTTTATTGAGCAAGGTCAATTACTATAAGCTCTTGTTTGCGCTGAATGGAATAGCTATTATAAATGAGCAAGCGCTTTTTGATCACTACAAATCGAAGAACCGGGAGACAAGGTTGCTGGTGCAGGTTGCAGACCAGGGAAAGCTTGTGAAAACGGGAAGAGATACGGTGGTATATTCAAATCCACGAATTGACCCGGTAAATGCGCACGTGCTACCATTAATGCGGCAGCAGTTAATATTGCTTGCCTATAGTCCATCTACCATTAAGACCTATATCAATGAAATGGCGCAGTTGCTGCTGACGATTAAAAACATACCGGCGGACGAGTTGACACCGGAACACATGCGGCGGTACCTAGTTTATTGTTTTGAAAAATTAAAACTCACTGAAAACACTTTACACAGCCGTATCAACGCATTAAAATTCTACTATGAGCAGGTGCTTGGCCGGGAAAAATTCTTTTGGAGCATTCCCAGACCTAAAAAGCAATCAGAGCTCCCGAAAACTTTTAGCCAGGATGAAATTGCCGCCATCATTAATTCGATAAAAAATATAAAGCACAAGGTAATGCTGATGCTTGCTTACAGCGCCGGATTGCGGGTGAGCGAGGTGGTCTCGTTAAAAACCTTTGACATAGACAGTAAACGGATGACAATTTTTTTAAGACAGGCTAAAGGGAAAAAGGATAGGATAGCATCTTTAAGCCCGGTACTGCTTGTCATGCTAAGGGAGTATGCGTTAAACTACAAACCTGATAAAAAAGGGTTTTTGTTTGAAGGAAATACGAAGGATTCGGGTTATTCTATCCGCAGTTTGCAGGAGGTGATACAGGCCGCCAAGATAAAAGCGGGAGTAATGAAGCCCGGAAGCATTCATGCATTGCGTCACAGTTTCGCCACTCATTTGATGGACAGGGGCATGGATGTAACGATGATTCAAAAGTTGCTTGGGCACAACAATATTAAAACAACCTTGCGTTACCTTCATACTACTAACAGGGATTTGCTAAAAATCATTAGTCCGCTGGATAATCTACAATTACTGTAGATTGTATTTGCGCTACTTTTCCCTTACCGCGCATCTTTAATTAACCTGATAGAAATGAATTACTTAGAAAAATTGTTTATTTTTATTCATAGCGCACAATAACGTAAATACATACGTTAGCGGCAAGCCTTTCAAGCAGTTTTTAAAATTGAAAGTTGTCTTCGTTATCGAAGTTCATAAAATTTTAACGGCACGAGAATTTTTCTACTGGTCGCAGCGATTCTTAAATTTGTGGGACGTTATTCGAAAAAACTTTTCATTGAAGAGTAGGCTGTGCCGCTAACAGGGAGTTTGGCTATATGGCGGCTTTGCGAATAAATACTCATCGATATATCGTTGAGCACCGACATATCCGGCTTACCAATATATCCAAGCTATAGAATATATTTTCAACTTCATATCTTTACTCAGCATCAGTCCAGGCTTACGGATCACGGAATATCGCCACATCGCCAAGCTCTGGACGTTAGCTGCAATAATTTCTGCCTTGATTGAGCTAACGAATATGTGCCAAGCTGTAGTAACTCCGATTGATCAACAGGTCTCGAAGTTTCCTTTATTTCAAAAGACCATAGCCCTGATTAAGCAATAGAATATTAAGCCCAGCTGCAGTAACTCCGGTGACGCAATATTAAAGCAGCTAACAGGGAGTTTGGCTATATGGCGGCTTTGCGAATAAATACTGATCGATATATCGCTACTCAGCGACATATCCAACTTACGAATATATCCGAGCTGTAGAATATAAATTCAACTTTTGTATATTTACCCAGCATCAGTCCAGACAGACGAATCACGGAATATCGCCACATCGCCAAGCTCTGGACGTTAGCTGTAACTTTCAACGCATACCCCAAACATCATCCATCTTTACAAAAAATGAATTATAAAGTTAAATTAGTGTCGCAGGCTCACGCAATTCTACTAATTATTGTTCTTTTGGGTGTATTCCTTATTAGTGCAGGGACATTTTTGCCGCCCGGCGGACTGAAAAATGAAGGATTATCTATCTTACTTGTTTCAATTGTTGTTTTTGTCAGCTATACTCTATGGCAAATATTTGTGACAGGACGGACAGTATGGACAATTGACGAGAATGAAATAAAAATTGTGTGGACGAAGAAATTTATTTTCCAAGACGGCAAAGATATTGTGATAAAATGGAGTGAGATAAAAGATATTAGTCGTGGTCTTGACCCACAGTATTATAATCTGAAAATCAAACTTGTTTCAGGTGACACACTAAAATATTTTCATGACACCCTTACAACAAGAGATGATTTCGAAAAAATGCTTAAAACTCTCTATCAAACTCTAAATGATAAAAAAGCTACAGCTAACAGCGAGGTTTTGCGTCAGCAGGGGGCGACGAATAAATCCTCATCTTAGTGCTACTATCAGCTACATATCCGACTGACCGAACACGGATGAGCAATAGAATATGTTTTCAACTTTTGTATCTTTAATCGGCTTTAGTTCCGGGCTAGACGTTTTCCAAATGCCCTGCCGAACGCAAAGCCCTGACGTTGGCTGCTATAGTGAGGCGACCTTCAAGTTTTTTGGACTGACTGACAGGCAAACTAACAGAAAAGATGAATATCACTGTTGCAAACGAAACAGACATTGACGAATTAACTCATGTCGAAATTGAAAGTAAAAAGCAATCAATTCCAGAATGCATAGAAGATTATGAAATCGACTATTCTTCAAGATTTTATCGCTGGCAGACATATTTTAACAAACAATCACCACAAGCATCAAAGCCAGAAAGAGTAATTTTTAAAGCCGTAAATGACAAAAACAAAATTATTGGTTATTTAGCAGGACACCTTACGACACGTTATAACCTTGACGCCGAAATTCAATCATTTTATGTTTTAAAAGAAGAGCAAAAACAAAAGATTGGAACAAAGTTGCTGACAGAATTTACAAAGTGGCTAGTTGAAATGAATGCAAGAAGTTTATGTGTCGGCTTTAATCCAGAAAATAAATATAAAGCCTTTTATTTAAAACATGCTGGGCAATATTTAAATGAACATTGGATTTATTGGCAAAACACAACTCAATTATTACAAAATTTATTGACAAAAATTTAATTTACTTCGGGTGACAAAAAACTACAGCAGCCAACAAGGGGTTTGGCTATATGGCTGCTTACCGAACAAAGCCTCATCGATATATCGCTACTCGGCGACATATCAATCTGCCGAATAAAGCCGAGCTATAGAATATATTTTCATCTTCATATCTTTACTCAACAACTGTTCGGGCTAACGTAACACAGAATTCGCCACATCGCCAAGCCCTGACGTTATAGGCCATTTTTATGAAAGCATTTATTTCAATAATTTTTGTCCTTATTCTTTCTTCTACATTTGGACAAAATAACGTAATCGACTTCGTTTCAGATGATGTCTGCAAATGTATTATGCTTGCTAAAAATTTAACTACGGATACATTTAGAAATTGCCTTAATAACTCATTGGAAAAAAATAAAGACTCGATATCAAAATCAAATATCTTTCCAAATAAAGATGCTTCAGGAGAAGCTGCCTCCAAACTGACAAAACAAATTTATTCACTTGTTTCAGTAAAAATGATATACAGCTGCAACCCTTATTTTAACCTAATTGACACATCCAGATATTTCGAAATACACCGACTGAATCAAGATTCAATTAAAAGTGAAATTCAAAACATTAGTAAAATTGATGCATCTAAACAAGACAAGGATTTTTTCATGGAAAGGGGTGTGATGTATTTTCAGATTTCCGATTTAGACAAGGCGCTAGTCGACTTTGACAAATTTCTTCAACTATACAAATGGTCTTTTACGACAATTTATTTTAAGGCTTTGACCCTAGAAAGAAAGGGAGATTACAATGACGCTATCGAACTATACAATAAACTGGCAAGAGTAACTGGCCAAAACTACTTCAATATTTTCGCAGCTATAGCGACAAGGAAAAAAAACGGCCTATAGTCGAGTAAGCAAGGGGGATTGCACCCCCTGCTCCTCACAGAACCGTACGTGA